>NZ_JADFFK010000060.1 GCF_015223355.1 Salipiger mangrovisoli
GCGCAACCCTCGAACGGAGAATGCCGCGGGAGAGGCCGCCAGCCCAGTCAGGCTCACACCGCGATCATGGGGTCTAACCTAAGCAGAGTCCGCTGGGTCATTACACGTCCTCCAAGTCCTGCGGTCCACACATCCAGCACGCCAGACCTCCGGCGGCCCAAGCCTCCAGCGATCAACATCACCACGGCTCCTGCGCTCAAGCTCTCAACTTCTCGATGAGTTAAAAACTCAATATTTCAATATCTGCAGCAGTCCGCCGATCCAGTAGTCCAGCAATGGTGCACTCATTCATTCCTGCTCTCCTGCGTTCCAGCGACCCAGCACCCGCCGCGATTTTTTTGGCCCAGGGATTGCGCGCGGAGCGCACATTGGGGCTGGGGGCCAAAAAATCGCACATTGGCCCTCTCCACTTGGCGTGAGGCGGCACGCCCCACGCCAAGCACATCGGGACGGGTGTGATCCGCGGACGGCCCCGGCGGCAGCTCTCGCAGGGGCGAGATTGCCGCCTCCTGGCCTGCGGATCACCGCGCCCTGCCTGCGTGACCCCGAGGGGTCATCGGGCGCGATACGGAGACCATGAAGGCTGACCGGTTTCCGCAAGCGGAAATCCCCCGAAGGGGCGAAAACCGGCCTCCATGGTCGGTTGGCTGGAACGGTATTGTGTTGTACACCTATAGAGCGTGTTTGAATTTTGATTGCTGCTTGAGGTTGCGATATGCCCCGTGGGCCCCGTCTCACCCACAAGGATATTGCCGAGATCAATCGCCTCCTGGGCGAGGGATTGCCCGATGCCGAGATCGCCCGGCGTAGCGGGCGGTCGCGCCAGACGGTGGCGCGGGTGCGCAATCAGGCGGCCTCGTCGCACACCACGACCGAAGGCGCGGTGGTCGGAACCCGGGTCAGCGTCGAGGAATACGCGGCCTTCAAGGCGCTGATGGAAGCCGAGGGTCTGACGCCCTCGGATGGCATTCGGCGTCTCATGCGGCTGGCTATCGGGGCGCTTGATCTGCGGGTCGAGGAGATCGAGGCCCTCGCGCAGAGCCGCCGCGAGCTCGTGGCGGTGGGGCGCAACCTCAACCAGATGACCCAGCTTGCAAACTCCGGGCGGCTCAAGTGGAACGCGCGGGACGGCAAGACCGTGGCGCAGCTCGACGCGCGGGTAGGGGATCTGACCGAGGCGCTGACCAATTTCATCAACGTCGCGCGCCGCCGGACCTTGGCGCATGTGGCCTTCCCGGAGGCGGACAAATGAGGGCGGGGTCGCTGTCGATCGAGGAGGCGGTTCTTGGCTATCCGCTCGAGGACCTCGCGCGCCGCAGCCGGAGCGGCGGCAGCGGAACGCGCGTTCCGGGCGCGGCGCAGAGCAGCGTGCAGGCCCGGTCCTTCCGGGCCTTTGCCGGCAACGCGCAGCGCTCGCCGCAGTCTGTGGTGAAGCGGATCAGGGCCGGGGGGTGTCATTCCAAGGAGGAGCTGACCCGCCAACTCAACTACATCACCCGGGAAGACGCGGCACATGCCACCTGGATGAACTTCGCCGGGGTGGACCGTGATCTTCGGCCCAATACTCTGTCGCGGGCGGTGGAGGACTGGTCCTCGTCCTGGCGCGGCGCGCCCCGGCGTGGGCACACGGACCACATCATCCTGAGCTTTCCGAAGGGCACTGGCATCGAGGCAGCCGAGGCGGTGGCGCGGGAGTGGGGGCAGGCGATCTTTGCCAGCGGCGACTACGGCGATCAGTGGCGCTATGTCGCCGCGGTGCACCGCGACCCGGATCACATCCACGCGCATTTTGTCGTCGACAAGGTCGGCTGCGACTGGGGCAACTTCCTGTCGATCAGCATGAAGTCGGAGCTGAACTACGACGTGATGCGCGAGTGCCATGCCGAGCTCTCGCGGGCGCATGGCATTGACATGGTGGCCTCCAACCGCCTGTCGCGCGGGATCATCGAGAACCCGCCACGCGAGACCGAGTATCGCGCGGCGCATGACAGGACGGGCCGGGGCGACCTGGTTCCGCCGCCGCCGATGTCGGACGCGGAGAGGGCGCACCGCCGGGCGGTGGTGCAGGACTTTGCACGGCAATATTCCAGTCTTGGTTTGCTCGCGTCGCTCTCCGGTCCCGGAAACGCGTTCATGGAAAAGCTGTCGCAGGCGTTCTTCGCGTCGGCGCAAACCCTAGAAGAAGGAGGGCGCCTCATGCCCGAGGCAGACACCCTGATGCTACAGCAAACCCACGCTGCCACGCAGGACCAGAGCTTTGATCCCGTCGCGGCCATGACGCAGGCGCGCGAGCAGTTGCTGGCGGAGGCGCGGGAGACCTGGGAGAGCATTCAGGCGATGGAGGCCGGGCCGGAGCGGGTGCGGATGGAGGCGGAGTTCTCTCGCACCAGCACCGAGCTTCTGGCGGCGACCCAGGCCGATCCCTTCTTCCAGGACCATGCGATGCTGGCTGAGACGCGCGACGATGTCTTTGCGCATCTGACCCCCGCCTCGCTGCAGCACGTACGGGACGGGCTCGAGGCGGAGGATCCGCGCATAGGCCAGATCGACAGCACGCTGGACGATCTGCGCGAGGCGCTGGCCGCCGCCTTTGCGCAGGATGCGGATCTTATGGCGCAGCTTGGCACGACGCCCGAGGAGTTGGCGGAATACGCGGCGCAGGGAGACCACTCCCTGGCGCAGGCAGCGCTGTGGCGCGGCCGGGCGGAAAGCCTGGACGAAGGCGCCTCCGCGCGGCTGGCCGCGGTCTTGGAAGCGGGGCATCGGATCATCGACGGCGTGACGGTGCCGAGAGACCTTGTCGAGCAGCTCGCGCTCGACCAGCTGCTGACCGTGGACAAGCACCACCAGCTTGCCGACGTGCCCGCCATCGAAAGCCTCGTTGATCGGATGGCGGAGGCGCTCTCCGATGAAGACTTGGCGAAGGTCCTCGAGGGCGACAGCACCCCGCTGCAGGACGAAATCCGCGATCCCGCCATTCGGGCGGCGGTTGCGGCCGAACTGAAGAACGAAGCCGATCTCGTGGTGGGGCAGGGGGCCCGCGAGCGCGAGACCGTGGAGGCCTACCAGGCGATGGCGCGAGAGCGGCAGGCCGAGCTCGCGGCCGAGCATGCCGCTGAGCGTGGCTTGGACATTGAGGACGGGCACGAACTCTAAGCAGACGGGAGGATCTCTGACGATGATCCAGACTCTCGACACGGCCTGGCCGCGCTCATGAGACAGCGCGGCGAGCCCCCCGGAACCCCGCTAGTGCTCGCCCAGGATGGCTCTTGCTGCCGCGCGTGCGAAGTCGATGGAGTGACCGAGGTTCTCGAGCTCCATCGCACTCCGTTCGAGGACGTCCCGATCTTCCGCACGCAACGCATACCCTGCACCGGCATTCGCCAGCGCGCGTAAAGCTGCCATCAGTTCCACACGTGGCATGGTCTTCAACTTCTCCCGTTTGGCCAACCGCCGATCGTCCCGCCTGCCGCCGCTGACGTGGACGCGCTGAGGGTGAGTGAAATGGGACCAGGACGGCTGCCCGCCTGGTCCCCCGTGGGAAACACAAAATCTCGACTCGCACCGGCGATAAATGATCGCGTCCCGGCCCGTCTCATATTGCCTTCCCCGAGGTAAAATGTTCAAAAATTGACAATCGTGAGCAAAAAATTGGATCGTTTGGTGGGGCAGACCTCGGTGACCAGGCAGCATTGGGAGCTGGCCAATCTCGGGTGGCTCGGAGAACGCAGCGCAAGGTTCAGGCAGGAGGTCAGCACCCATGTGCTCCTGAGGCGCTATTCTTCTGGCGACTATCCGCATCACGTCGGCGATGACGCCGGGGGGATTTACGGGGTCATTGAAGGCAGTTTTGGCACCTATGCGGTCAGTGACGCCGCCGGCATCGTGCTGGGGCATATCTTCCGGGAAGGCGCGTGGTTCGGACAGGGCCCGATAACCTCCGGAAAGCCGCGCTACCTCAGCTTCAAGGCGATGGAGCCGTCGGTCATCCTCTACCTGCCGCCCGCCGCGCTCAACCAGATCGCCCAGAGCTTTCCCGGTGCCGAGCGCGAGCTGATGTCCCTCTCCGAGTACAACCAGGTGCTCATGACGCGTGTCGTCTCGGACCTGCTGATCCGGAAGACGGAGTGCCGGATCGCGGCTGTCCTGCTGAGGCTGTTCGAGATCAGGCCCGGCGGCCTCAGGGGAGGGGATAGATGCCGGCTGACACAGGCCGAGCTCAGCGAAATGGCGAACACCTCGCGGCACACGGCGAACACGGTGCTGAAATCTTTCGAGCAGAAGGGCTGGATCGAGGTGAGCTACGGCAGCATTACCTTGATAAACCCTGAAGAGCTGCGCCGGTACGCCTATGCCTGACGTCCCGGAGGGCCAGGCTGCGGGACGACGGGAAGGAGGCCGCCGCCGCGCTCGAGGCCCGAGCACGCTTGTCTCCGCGCACCCCGCGCGCTAGCAGGCCGCAGGCCGGACAGGAAAGCGCCATGGCAAAAGAGATCGAGGTTCTGGAGGTCGGGGAGGTGCGCTTCCTGACCACGCATCGCACCCTGGCGCTGGTGGCGCGCACGCTGAGCGCCAGCCTCGCGACGGTCTCCGAGCGGTTCGGCCCCACCGACATCTGGCTCGGCGCGCATCGCACGCGCCGCGTGCCCCGGACCGCGGGACGGCGGCTCGTGGTGGTGCAGACCGAGCAGATCCTCGACGCCGGCGGCCAGACCATCGAGACCAAGCTGACGCGCAGGCGCATCGCCCGCCTGGCGCTGCAGGCCGATCTCTTCGTCGAGTGGAACCCGCAGAACCGCGCCTTCTACGGCCTGCTGCCGCGGCTGCTGCCGCGCCGCTTCCTGTTCGGCCCCTATGTCTTCCCGCTGGGCGCGCGCAAGCAGGCGGCGGGCGAGGGGCTGGTCTTCGTCGGCAATGTCACGCCGGAACGGCAGGCGAAGCTCGCGCGCCTGCCCGACGTGCGGGTCCTGCCGATGAAGGCGGGCATCGACGAGATCGACCGCAGCATCGCCGCCGGCGCCGCGATGCTGAACCTGCACTCGCTGCCGGGCGCCTATACGGAGGTGCCGCGGGTGCTGATGGCCTATCTGGCGGGCAAGCCGCTGGTCTCCGAGGCGCTGGCTCCGCCCTTCGCGGCCGGGCGGAGCTACCTGCTGCCCGAGGCGCCGCGCGGCCCCGAGGCGCTGGCGCAGGCCTGGCAGGGGCTGGGCGCGGTGGCGGCGCGCTACCCGATCACCGGGATGCTCCGGGCCGGGGCGGGCCGCACGGGCGGCTGATCCGCGCCCGCCCCAGACCAGCTTTTAAAGCCAGTTCTTCAGCCCAGCGTTTCAGCCCAGCGTTTCAGGCCAGCGTTTCAGGCCAGCTTCTTGCCGAGGTACTTCTTGCGCGGCGGCGCGGGCAGGTCGACGATGGCCTCCTCGCCCTGCGCCAGGAAGGCAAAGGGCAGCTGGCAGTCGATGCCGCAGGACAGGATGTCCTCGTACCAGCGCTCGCCGAGCGCCGCGGTGCGCGGGTCGGCCATGTCGCGCAGGATGAAATTCGTGGTGAACAGCCGGTCGGTCTCCAGCGTCTTGCCGGCCTCCAGCTGCGCCAGCATGTAGCGCAGCATCTGGTGCGACTGCGCGCGGTAGCGGTCCTGGAACAGCGAGTCGGTGAACTCCCAGAGCACGTTGTCGCGGATATGCGGGCTGAGGCGCAGCGCCATGGCACCGTGCTTCTCGACCAGCGTGTCGCGGAGGCCCTCGAGCTCGGCATGGGGGATGCGGCGCTTGTCGTCGAGATAGGTCACGAAGCGGTGCCGCGCGAGGTCGGGGAAGAGATGCGGCAGCGCCTTGGCCACCTTGGCCTGATGCGCGCTCAGCACCGGGTTGCCGCTGATCGGCAGGTCGAGCGGGATCGGCTTCCAGCCGAGGTCGCCGACGATCTCCAGCACCGTGGGGTTGTTGGAGACGAAATAATGCGGCCAGCGCTCGGGGCGGTTGTTGCGGTCGTAGGTGAAGCTGCCCAGCGGCCCGCAATAGGTCGAATAGATCGCCATGTCGGTGCTCTGCCCCAGCCCCTCGGGCGCCGGGTGCAGCGCCGCCTGGCCGATGCCCGCCGCCAGCGCCGTCCGCTGCAGCGGCGCGCGGTCGAACTCGTTGGAGATGCCGCTGCTGCTGTGCTCCAGCCGCCGCACGGTCTTGCGCAGCCCGCGGGTGAAGCGGCGATACTTGACGATCGCGCGCAGCTTGAGATGCGACAGGGACATGGCGGGGCCTCCATTCGGGACGCCGGGAGCTCGCTTGTGCGGATCCGGGGGCTGGGCTAAGCCGGGTCCGACCCTTTTGACCAAAGCCGCCGCGGCGTGCAACAGGGCAATGGCGGCACATCGACGGGAGCCGGACGCTTGAAGAAACGCATCTGCATGTTCTGGGCCCAGGGCGAGGCCGGGGCCCCCGAGATCGTCCGGCGCTGCTGGGACGCCTGGGCGCGGCTGAACCCCGGCTGGTCGCTCGAGATCCGCAGCGATGCCGACGCCGGCGCCGCCTTTGCCGCGCTCGGGCTGGCGCATGCGCCCAGGACCTTCCAGGGCCGCGCCGACGTGATCCGGGTGCAGGACATCGCGGCGCATGGCGGCGTCTACGTCGATTGCGGCACGATCCCCTGCCGGCCGCTCGACGACTGGCTGGCGCCGCTGATGGAGGAGGGGTTCTTCGCCTTCCACGATCCCTACCGCCGCCGCCCGGTCGAGAACTGGTTCCTCGCCGCGACGCCGGGCCATCCGCTGGCCGAGGGCTGGCTGGCCGAGATGCGCCGCTACTGGGACCGGCCGCGGCGGCCGCAGGTGCTGCGCCGCGAGCTCGACCGCGGCGCCAGGGGCGCGCTGGCCTGCGGGCTTGGCGGGCTGCGCGGCCCGGCGGGCAAGAAGCGCGTGCTGGAGCCGAGGGACCGGGT
>NZ_JADFFK010000061.1 GCF_015223355.1 Salipiger mangrovisoli
GCGATATCGAATTCCGGTCGGTCGAATATGCTTCCCGGCAAAGTCGAACTACCGCGCTCTACGGCAGCTTTGTCCGCGACGTGGTCGTCCCATTCTCTCGGGGGGAAGGCCCACTGCGCCGGATGAGGCAAGTCGAGACGAAAGGCATGTTTGCGCTGATCTGGCTTTTTTCAGAAGCTACGCAAACCTTCGCGCCCCCCGGTCAACGAGAGAATTGTTCGTCGTCAATGATGCCAGCCTCGGCACCGTAGTACTGTTCCTTCGCTGAGTAGAGGGAGGACTGGCCATGCGACCGAGAGCGATCCTCGCGATCTTGTTGGGTCTTGCAGGAACCAGCGGCACTGCGGCGGATTTCAGCTACGACGCGGCTGCGCTCCCGGGTGCGAAACCGTGGACATCCGAAGATTTCAACGACGACCCCAGCGACTTTCAGTTCATCGTCATCGGCGACCGAACGGGGGGCGCCAACGTCGAAGGTACGTTCGACCTGGCGGCGGAGCAGGTTCGGCTGCTGAAGCCCGAGTTCGTGATCAACGTCGGAGACCTGATCGAAGGCTATAGTTATGATCCGGCGGAACTGAACGCCGAATGGGACGAGGTCGACGCCAAGCTGGCGAAAATGGAGACGCCGTTCTTCCGGACGCCCGGCAATCACGACATCGCAAATTCGGTCGCGCAGGAGGTCTGGCGCGAAAGGTTCGGCGCGACCTATTACAGCTTCGTCTACGGCGACACCCTGTTCCTCGTGCTCGACAGCGAGGACCCGCCCCGCGAGGCGCCGGCAGGCATGAAAGACAAGATCGCGCTCTATAACCGGCTTCAGACAGAAGACCCAGAGCGCGCCAAGAGCATGCTGGCCGAGTTCATGTCGGACGAGTCCGTCGTTGCAGGGCTTGCAATGAAGGCTGAGTTCAACGAGGCGCAGACCACCTTCGTCCGCAATGCCTTGACGCAGCATCCGGACGTGCGCTGGACATTCCTGTTCCTCCATGAGCCTGCCTGGGAGAACCCTTCGGACAGCTACATGGCGATCGAGGACATGCTCAAGGGACGGGATCACACCATCATCGCCGGCCATCTGCACTACTACGACTACGACAACATCGACGGGTATGAGCACATCACGATGGGACCTGCCGGAGCGTCCTTCCACCAGGAGGGACCCGGAAACGTCGACCACGTCATGTGGGTGACGATGACGGAGGATGGACCCGAGATCGCCAACATCGCGCTGAAGGGTGTTTTCGACCGCAAGGGCCTCGATCCCGATCTCTTCGGCGCCTATGATCGCAAAGGGGCCGAGTGACGGAGCTCTTGGTCGGCTCGACACTGCGCGGATGCAGCGAAAGTCCGGAAGGTCCGCTGTGCCGACCTCGGGTCGTCGGAAATGCTGCGGCCTGCATAAATGACCGGTTCGGGGAAGCTGCGACGCGCCAGGTGCTCGGCTCGCTGCGCCGCCGCAAGTCGGGTTGGAGCCCTTTCTTGCCGTCTGTCGGGACAGTCAGCGTTGGGAATATTCTGCAGCGCAAAATGCTCACCAATATCTCCGACCTGAGAACCATGCCGCGCCGCAGGACAGAGCCACCTTGGAGCCTGGTGCGCTTGAAAACCTGCGTTCCGCAGACGCAGGTCTCGGCTCACTGCTTCAATTCCGCCCCCGCGCCGGTATCGTCAAGCGTATGCAGGTCCGGAACGTTGATCGCGTGTGCCCCGAGCCATCCTTCGACGTCAACCGGCTGATAGCGGCCTGCCGCCTCGACGGGGAAGCGGATCGCTTGGCCCGGCTTGACCGGCAGCACTTCCGACTCCTTCACCACGATGGTCCCGTTGACGATGACATAGGGGATCCCGACAGGGGGAAGACCATTCTCTCCAGCCTTGTAGGAGGCCCGGGGGGCAACATTCTCGGGGTCGAAGAGTGTCAGATCAGCGATCTTGCCAACCTGCACGCGGCCGCGCTCCTGCATCGCCCGGAGGCCGGTGTCGCCGAGATGCTTGGCGCTCCAGTAGCTCAGTTGCGCCAGCGTGAACATCAGCGGCACACCGTTTTCGCGCCCAAGTTGCAGGGTTGCCGAATAGCTCGAGGCGGTTCGCGGATGGCCGGCGTAAAGGCTCACATCCGCTTCCCAAGGCAGGGGGTTGCCGTCCTTGTCGAGGCCGACCATCGCGTCGGATGCAACGACCATTTCAGGGATTGTCGGCCAGTACTTGAGCCATGCCATGCGGGGTGGAATATGGACGATGATGGTGAGGTCGGGCCGATCCCTTACCGCCGCGAGATACTCGTCCTTGCTCAGGAATTTGTCCGCTGTCGGATCGTAGATCGTCTCTTCGTACTTGTAGCCATTCACGGCTTCCCACTGATCGGGGCGCAGGAAATCGGCGCTGACGAGGGTCGAGCCAGCGGCGAACGGGTAATATTCCCCCCAGACATTGAAGCCTTGCGCGCGGGCCAGCTGGAGCTTCTCCTCGTTCTCCCACCAGCCGTAGTCGTTGTCATGCGCCAGAAGCAGCGGCGCGCGCAGCAGCATTGCGTTGACCAGCACTTCATCAAGCGCGATCGGCGCTTCGGTCGGTGTCTGGGAATTCAGGTGGTACCGCGTGTGGACAGAAACCAGGCGACCATAGCGGGCGGCTGCCCGTTGCGCCTGGAACAGCTCGTAGCTCGTCAGCCCGCGAGCCATGTACGCCGCGGGCACACCAACACCGAGAGCACCCTCGCGCAGGTCCTCATCCAGAAGCTTCATGATTTCATTCATCTGGTCGATATTGCTGCGCGTAAGCGACCAACCAACCACTCCGTCGGCACCAGCTTTTCCACCAAAAGTGAACTGGTTTGCCGCGTCGATCGGCACGCCGATCTGCAACTCGGGATCATGCACGATCATGCGCGCCGTCCCGAGGCCGCTGGTCGTTCCGAAGTTGGTCTGGCTCCCGTCCCGCTCCCTCTGGGCGTACCAGGCGCCGACGGGCATCGCGCCGGACTCGAGGTCCATGCCCGTCGTGATGCCGTCGGCCACGCCGAGCTTCGTCCCGAAAGGGTCCACCGCGTGAAAATGCGTGTCGATGAAGCCGGGCGCGACGACGAGACCGGCGGCCTCGATGACCTCCTTCCCGGAGATCGCGTCTTGGGTGATCGCAGCGATCCTGCCATCCTTGATCCCGAGATTGGCGATGCCGTCGAACATCGTCTCGGGATCCATGACCCGGCCACCGTTGATGACCAGATCGAAGTCCTGCGCGGATGCCGGGACAGCCAGCACCAGCGTCGTCACGGTGAGAAATTTCCCAAGTCTCGTCATCCGGGAGCCCCCCTGTCGCAATGAACAGCTCTGTTCAGAAGTTCAGTTCAGCGCCTGTTTGAATATCTTTCCGCCCTTCATGATCAGGTCGAAATTTTCGTCGGGGTCGGCGACCAGGGTGAGGTCCTCAAGCGGATTTCCGTCGACCAGGATCAGGTCCGCGTATGCGCCTTCCGCGATCACCCCCAATGGACCCGCCTGATAGGGGTTTCTGGCGCCGCTCATCAACAGGAGTTCGGCATTCGTGGACGTCGCCATCTCCAGGGCCTCGAAGGGTGTGAACCAGTGGCCAAGCTTGGCCAGGAACTTGCCCTGCTTCGCCGCAACAGCCGGATCGAAAAGAATGTCGGTTCCGAAGTCGATCTTCACGCCGAGGCGTTTGGCTGCCCGGTAAACCTTGTCGGTTCCCTGGGTGACTTCAATCCATTTGGCCGTACTGATGGGGTCAGAGAAGGTGAATGCATCCTCGTCATCCAAGAGGGGCTGGATCGACAGCCAGACGCCTGCATCCTTCATCATCTGCAGCGTTTCGTCGCTCAGCAAGAATCCATGTTCTACCGTCTTGATACCGGCCTCGATGGCTATTTGCGTGGCGCGATCGGTAAACGTATGCGTGGCCACATAGGTCCCCCAATTCTCCGCCTCCGTGACCGCTGCAGAGATTTCCTCCGGGGAATATTCGCTGACATCCAATGGATCATAAAGCGACGACACGCCGCCGCCGGTCGAGATTTTTATCTGCGTCGCACCCATCCGGAGACTTTCCCGAACCCGTAGCCGGACTTGGTCCACGCCGTCAGCGCGCATGACGACCATGTTGCGCTCAAGATAGCTGAGCGTGTCCGGATCCTCGGAAGGAACGCTCGTGTAGGGGTTGCCGTCCGAGTGTCCGCCGGTCTGGGAAATCATCGGGCCCGACGGATAGATGCGCGGGCCAGGGTAGATGTCGGCATCGATCGCCTTCTTGATCGAGAACGGGTTTCCCCCGACGTCTCTCACCGTCGTGAAACCCCGCATCAGCGTCGCCTCGGCGCCTTTCAGCCCCATTACGACAAGATGCTCGAAGTCACGCGTAAGCAGTTCGGATTGCGGGACGTAATTGAACAAGACGTGCCAATGGGCATCGATCAGTCCCGGGATCATCGTTCGCCCGCCACCGTCGATCACCGTGGCACCGTCGGCCGAAATTGGTTCGCTGGATACTCTGCGGATCAACTCGCCCTCAATCAGGACGTTCGCATCCTCGATCAGCGCCTCGTGAACGCCATCGAAGATATCGACATTGGTGATCAGCGTTTGCTGCGCAGGCTCTTGTGCGTGGGCTGCGCTCGCAAGAATGCTAAAGGCCACGCCGAGGAAAATTCGCGCCATGTCGCCTCGCAAGGAATAAATCTATGGCACGAATGTGGAGGACCCGTCCCCACCGCGCATTGATCTACGTCATATTTTGATTGGTCTGCCCAAGTTCTCGCTTTGGCGAGTCTTGAACATCCCCGAAACCCTGCATGTTGGAATAATCTCTGCGAATTCCAACGAACCCAACGCGTTGGCGAGGCTTCTGCGATGCCAAATCTAAGCGTAGAGGACGAGCAGGTTGCTGTCCATACGGTAGGAGGTTCCTCGACCATTCGTTGAGTCTAATGGCGCTCGCCCATGCCAGTGAGCCGTTCACTCGGACCGCGATGGTGCATCCGCAGCGAATGTCCGGAAGGTCCGCAGACCGGACCGACACGGTTTCCCAAACCCCAAGAATTTTCGCGTTCTCTACCACTTTTTTCTTCGTCTCCGGAGAAGTGACCAATCTTCTTTTCGAAGCCTACGAACAGTGACGCAGCGCTGGCTCAACGCGCCAACATGAACCAAGCAAGGAGCACTCACCTGATTGACTGGCCGCTCCCTGATCTGTCCTCCCGCGCACTCGGGCGAGCGCAGGTGGCCAGATCAAGGAGCAACCTAAGGAATGTCTTGGCGGACCGGCAAGCTTGATGCCGCACGAACGCGGCGCGCCAAGGAGAAGACTTTCATGAGGACTACACTTCGGACTGCGGCCCATTCCGGCGACCCGCAACTCACTGCGGCACAACTCCACCTCGCAGAGCATGGTGACGCTCTCATTTCTGCGGCAGAACTTGTTGGGGGAGCGGAGCGCGGACGGCGCGTGCTTCGCTTGATCGGCGATCTGCGTAAGGCGAGGCGCCTGACACTCGGAGCCAAAGTCGAGCTCGTTGCCCTTCACCGGCTCCTCTCGCTCGACCCCCTGGGAATGGCCGAAGACGACGATCTCGGTTTCGACTTCTCGCTCATGCTCGATCCCGACGGCATTGAAGTCGAGGAAATCTGCCTACAAACCGACGCCCTGTTCGACTTGCTCCAGGCACTGGCCTCTATGGAAGAAGACCGAGGCATCATGGCCGAAGCACTGGCCAGGCAGGACGCCGCCTGAGTTCCCCATACCGCTGGCCTTCAAGGCCAGCGGCTTGAAATCCCCAGCCTGTAACAAGCGTCAAGACGAAGACGATTTGCAGCTCCCGATACCGACCGACGCATCCGGAGCAACGTGCAACGTTATCCAACCCGGTAGTTCGAGAATTGAGCCGGCGACAACGTCGCAGGGCAGACCCTCGCCGAAAAAAATCGATTGAGCCGGAAGTTTTTCGTTCGTCTTCGCACTGCAAGACCAATGTTCTCTTCACCAGCACCAACCGACGACGAAACTGCAAATACAGGGGGCCGAAACCACGCTCAAACACCTCCAGATGCTTCACTCATGACGCCGCAGAAAAGGCATTAACCAGCTGAGTTTTCGCATGAAACGGAGGTTCCATCATGTTCAACACCCTCACTTCCAACACCGGACAAGCCGCCCACGACAGGATCGCGGACACGGAAAGGCACCTTCGCCGTCATGGCCGCAGCTTGTGCGACCTTCTCGACGCTCTCGATATGCCGACCGCGTTCGACGCGTTCTGCGATCTTCATGGCGCCTTCGGGACCCAGCAACCGAATGCGCGGATGATCGAGGATGCGCTTGCCGAGATCGAACAGGGCCTGGCGCGTCAGACGGCGTCGGCTATCGACACCATTGCCCGCAAACGGAAGTTCGATACGGCGGCGGTCCGTTGGCATGGAGCGGATAGTGCCCCCGCGCGTGGTGTAGGAGCGTCGACCTTCGGAGAGGTCCGGGTCTGATCAGGATGCCACGGC
>NZ_JADFFK010000062.1 GCF_015223355.1 Salipiger mangrovisoli
CCCCCGTGCCATCCGCCTTCACGCGGACTTTCACGTTGTAGTCGATCACGCGCTTCACGGGCACAAGCACCTTCATGAGCGGATCTCTCCCTTGGTTTCACCGTGCCTTGGGCGGCACTTCGTAGGTCTCCCGTGGGGTGATAGCGAAGTGAACGCTGGGGAAACAGTGCCAATTTGCGCATGCGCAGCAAAAGGACGCCGCGTTAGCGCGAGGTAATGGGCTTGCTGCGACATCGGTGTCGCGGCGGAATTTCCAAGGGTCGGAAACGGCTTTCGGAAATCTCGCAGGCTGCTGCAGAAGTCGGCAGCCGCAGCAGTCGCGCCGTTCTGGCGTGCGCGACGCGGCCGAACGGCGCGGCAGGGTGATTCGCGTCGGCCGGACCGGTGCTCGACGGTGCGCTGCGTCAACAGCAGAAGGGCCGCCCCGGAGGGCGGCCCTTGCTGTGTCAGGTGAAGGTATTGTCGCGTGGGAAGCCGCGCGGCGCCATGCGCCCGGCGGTGGCGCGCTTGGCGATCCACTCGCTGAGGTCCGCCTCGGTGCGGGTGCGTCCGGCGGGGTCCTTCCAGCTGAGCCCGTCTGCCAGCGTGAACGTGGTGATGTCGGAGAGTCCACCATCCTTGTATTTCTGCAGCCGCACGCCCTTGCCGCGACCCATCTCGGGCAGTTCGTCGAGCATGAAGACCAGAACCTTGCGGTTCTCCCCGACCACGGCGACGGCATCGCCCTGCACCGGCTTGCAAACCTTGGCAACCACGTCGTCACGAACGTTGAGCACCTGGCGCCCTGTGCGGGTCTGCGCCAGCACATCCGCCTCGGGCACGAGGAAGCCGTCCCCTGCCGAGGAGGCGACCAGCAGCTTGCGGTCGGGCACATGGGCGAAGATGTCGATGATCTGCGCCTCGTTCGGCAGGTCGACCATCAGGCGCAGCGGCTCGCCCATCCCGCGCCCGCCGGGCAGGTTGGCGGCCGAGAGCGTGTAGAAGCGGCCGTTCGATCCGAACACCAGCAGCCGGTCGGTGGTTTCAGCGTGGAAGGTGAAGCGCGGGCCGTCGCCGTCCTTGAATTTCAGCTCGGAGCCGAGGTCGATATGGCCCTTCATCGCGCGGATCCAGCCCATCTGCGAGCAGACCACGGTGATCGGCTCACGCTCGATCATGGCTTCCAGCGGCACCTCCTCGACCTCGCCGGCCTCGGCGAAGGTGGTGAGGCGTGCCCCGCGTTCGAGCCCCTTGGTGAAGGCCTTCTTCACCTCGCGCAGCTCGCCCGAGATGGTCTTCCACTGCAGCTCTTCACTGGCCAGCAGGTCCTCGAGCCCGGCACGTTCTTCCATCAACTTGTCGCGCTCGGCGACCAGTTCCATCTCCTCGAGCTTGCGCAAGCTGCGCAGGCGCATGTTGAGGATCGCCTCGGTCTGCACCTCGGTCAGGCCGAACTCCTCCTCGCCCGACACATTGGCGGGAGAGATGTAGTCGGCCTCGGAGGTGGCGCGGGCAATCTTGCGCCCCCAGTCCTCGCGCATCAGCGCGGCCTTGGGGTCCTCGTCATAGCGGATGATGTCGATGACGCGGTCGAGGTTGAGGAAGGCGATGATCAGGCCCTCCAGCACCTCGAGGCGATGGTCGATCTTCTCCATCCGGTGCCGCGAGCGGCGGCAGAGCACGTCGCGCCGGAAGTCGAGGAAGGCGCGCAGCACCTCCTTCAGCGAGCAGACCTTCGGCGTCACCCCGTCGATGAGCACGTTCATGTTCAGCGAGAAGCGGATCTCCAGATCCGAGTTGCGGAACAGCATGTTCATCAGAACGTCCGGATCGACGTTCTTGGTCTTCGGCTCGAGCACCATGCGGATGTCCTCGGCACTCTCGTCGCGGATGTCGGCGAGGATCGGGACCTTCTTGGTCTGGATCAGCTCGGCCAGCCGCTCGACCAGCTTGGACTTCTGCACCTGGTAGGGGATCTCGGTGACCACCGCCTGCCACATGCCGCGGCCGAGGTCCTCGACCTCCCACTTGGCGCGCAGGCGGATCGAGCCGCGGCCCGTCGCATAGGCCTGGGCGATGTTCTCGCGCGGCTCGACGATCACCCCTCCGGTGGGGAAGTCGGGGCCGGGGACATGGCCCAGCAAGGTCTCGTCCGCCGCGTTCGGCGACTTGATGAGATGCAGACAGGCGTCGATCAGCTCGCCGATGTTGTGCGGCGGGATGTTGGTGGCCATGCCCACCGCGATGCCGCTCGAGCCGTTGGCCAGCAGGTTCGGGTAGGAGGCGGGCAGCACGATCGGCTCTTCGAGGCGGCCGTCGTAGTTCGGGCGGTAGTCGACCGCGTCCTCGTCGAGGCCCTGCAGCAGCGCCTCGGCCATGATCGTCATCCGCGCCTCGGTGTAGCGCGAGGCGGCCGGGTTATCGCCGTCGATGTTGCCGAAGTTGCCCTGACCATCGACCAGCGGGTAGCGGATGGTGAAGTCCTGCGCGAGGCGCGCCATGGCGTCATAGATCGCCGCGTCGCCGTGGGGGTGGAAATCCCCCATCGTGTCGCCGGAGATTTTTGCCGACTTCAGGAAGCCCCCTGTGGAACTAAGTCGCAGCCGGCGCATTGCATAAAGGATACGACGATGCACGGGCTTGAGCCCGTCCCGCGCGTCTGGCAGCGCCCGGTTCATGATCGTCGACAGTGCATAGGTCAGATACCGCTCGCCAATAGCCCGGCGCAGGGTCTCTGCCACGTTACGAGGGTTCATGTTGGGGTCATCGACGATATCATTCATGCATATTGTGATACCCGCGCAGAAAAGCGCGGGCAAGCGATCCGCCAAGGGAAATCTGCGACAGGCAGATTTTTCCCGGTTTCCGCTTATGTCAGGCGCTCAAATCAACTATGATGTGTGTGACGCCGAGTATTTGAGCGGTGCGATGTCGGCCCTTTTCAGCCAGCCCTTTCCTGTTTCGGAGATTCCAGCATGAAAAGCTTTATTGTCATGACATTCGCCCTGCTGGGCTGGGCGTGGTACGCGATGTCGGGGGGCGCGGATTTCGAGCCTGGTGCCAATTCCGTGCAGCTTCCAAATCTCCTCGCCAGCGGCTTCGTGTCGAAGGCCGAGGCGCACCCCGCTTCCATGCCCGAGGTCACCCGCGCCAGCACGGTATCGCTGGCCGATGTCTCGGCACCCGAATCGCCGGACGGCGCGCCCCTCAAGGCGGCAGGCGAGGCGCTCGACGTCACCCTGGCGGCAGCGCCCAACCAGCCGATCGCGGCCAGTTTCGATCCCGAAGGCACCACGGTTGCGACCGCGCACCCGACCAAAGCCTCGGCGGACGCGATGAGCGGCGATCTGCGGCGTGTGACCGGAACGCGGGTCAACATGCGCTACGGTCCCGGAACCAGCTATTCGGTGGTGGGCCAGCTGGCCGAGGGAGACGAGGTCGAGATCCTCTCTGATCCGGGCGACGGCTGGGTCAAGCTTCAGGCGCGCAAAGGCGGCAGCGCCGGCTGGATGTACGACGCCTATCTCAGCGCTTCGAACTGAGCCGCCGCGCAAGGCGTCCCCATCTTGCGCCGGTGAATTGCAGCCCGCCGCGACCTCGCCTATCCCGTCGGAACACGGGACGCTGCAGGCAGGGCAAGCACAATGGCGCAAGACGCGGCTGAAAAGCCGGACATCACCAGACCATCCATTCTGATCACTGGCTGCTCGTCGGGCATCGGCGCGGCCGCGGCGCGCGGCCTGCGCGCCCGCGGCTGGCGCGTCTTTGCCAGCTGCCGCCGCGAGGAGGACTGCGCGCGCATGCGGCTGATGGGCTTCGAGAGCCCGCGGATCGACTACGCCGACGAGGCCTCGATGCAGGCGGCGCTGACCGAGGTACTGGCCGCCACCGGCGGCACGATCGACGCACTCTACAACAACGGGGCCCATGCGGTGCCCGGCGCGCTCGAGGACCTGCCGACGCAGGCGCTGCGCGAGATCTACGAGGTCAACCTTTTTGGCTGGCACACGCTGACCCGCCTGGTGATCCCGGTGATGCGCGCGCAGGGCCACGGGCGGATCATCAACTGCTCTTCGGTGCTGGGGATCGTGCCGATGCCCTGGCGCGGTGCCTATGTCTCGACCAAGCATGCCCTCGAGGGGCTGACCGACGTGCTGCGCATCGAGATGTCAGATACCCCCATCAAGGTCATCCTGATCGAGCCGGGTCCGATCACCTCGCGGATACGCGCAAATTCGGTCGCGCATTTCGAGAAATGGGTCGACTGGCAAGTCAGCCCGCGCCGGGCGCAATACGAGGGCTCGCTGCTCAAGCGCCTCTATGCGCCTTCAGGCGGCAGGCCGGACACTTTCGAGCTGCCCGGCTCGGCAGTCACCGAGAAGCTGATCCTCGCGCTCGAGAGCGACCATCCTGCGCCGCGCTACTACGTGACCACAGCGACCCACATCATGGGCACGCTGCGCCGCCTGCTGCCGACCCGGCTGCTCGACCGGCTGATCGCCCGCGCCCGGTGAGCGCGCGGCAAGGTCGCAGCGGCGGTGCCTTCGCATTTCGCCGCGAAGCGGCTATGTGAAGACAGCGAGGATAGGGGAGCTGTGCAATGCAGAAGGATCCGTTGTTTCTGGTCGTGGCCGTCGTGATGATGGCGGTCGTCGGCATCTTGCTCTTCGGCATCGGGTCCTTTGCCAAGGGTGGGGCGTTCAACAAGAAGTACGCCAACAAGGCGATGCGCTGGCGCATCATCGCGCAATTCGTCGCGGTGGTCCTGATCCTGCTGTTCGTTCTTATCCGGAGAGGCTGACGATGATCGTGCTGAACAAGATCTACACCCGCACGGGCGACAAGGGTGACACCGCCCTGGTCGACGGCACCCGCGTGCCGAAGTACTGCGCAAGGGTCGAGTCCTACGGCACGGTGGATGAACTGAACTCGGTGGTGGGGCTGGCGCGCTTGCACGCGAGCGGCGATCTCGATGCCGCGCTGGCGCGGATCCAGAACGACCTCTTCGACCTCGGATCAGATCTCGGTCGCCCCGACATGGCGCGGGATGCAGAGGCGGGTTACCCGGTTCTGCGCGTGACGCAGGCGCAGGTCGAACGGCTCGAGTCCGAGATGGACGCGATGACGGCGCAGCTCGACCCGCTGCGCAGCTTCGTTCTGCCCGGCGGCTCGCCGGCGTCGGCCTTCCTGCACCAGTGCCGCACGGTGGCCCGCCGCGCCGAGCGCCGCTCGGTCGAACTGGCGGCCTCGGAAGAGGTGAACATCCACGCGCTGACCTATCTAAACCGGCTCAGCGACTGGTTCTTCTGTGCCGCCCGCATGGCCAATGACGGTGGCGCCGCAGACGTGCTCTGGGTGCCCGGCGCCAACCGCGATTGAAGCCGAGAGGGGGCGCTGCCCCCTCGGCGCTGCGCGCCTCACCCCCGGCGTATTTTGCAAGAGAAGAAGCCTTGGGTGCCGCGCGGCCGGCGTTTCCTTCCTGCCACACCCCCGAGCCCAAGTCGGGTCCGGAGGCGACCGGGGCAGGGCAGGGCGATTGCCTCTGGGCGGCGGCCGGGACTAAGGCTGGGGCCAGTGCCCTCTGGAGAGATTTCGCCGATGTTCCGCCCGGTCCCCCTGCTGGCCGCCGCGCTTGCCGCGGTCCTGACCCTGTCTGCCTGCGCCAACGGCCAAGCCAACCTGCGCAAGCCGGTCGAGCCCATCGGCGACTTCAAGCTGGGGTTCTCCGAGGTCGTCGCCCCGAACATCGTGAAGGGTCCGCTGTCGCGCGACGCCAGCGCCGAAGAATGGACGCAGGCCGTGGATGCGGCCATCGAGGAGCGTTTCGACCGGCAGACCGGCGGTAAGTACTATCACATCGGAACTTCGGTCGAAGGCTACGTTCTGGCCCAGCCCGGCGTGCCGCTGGTGTTCAGCCCCAAGTCGGCGCTGATTCTGCGGGTCACCGTCTGGGATGATGCGGCGCAGAGGAAGCTCAATGACACGCCCGAGCAGATCACCGTCATGGAGGCGATCACCCCCGAGACGCTGGCGGGTTCGGGGTTGACCCAGTCGCGCGAGGTCCAGATGCGCAACCTGTCGGCCAACGCGGCGCTGCAGATCGAGATGTGGATGCGCCGCGAGCTGCGGGCGCAGGGCTGGTTCGGCGGCGAGGCGGCGCAGAAGGCGGCCGCGGTGCGGCAAGATGGCGGGGGAAATGCCCCCGCGGCATCGGCGGCGGATGGCCCGGCGCGCGAAACCGTGACCCAATAACAGCGCCCGCCGGGGTGCAGCTATCAACAGACGCTTGATTTTCTGCTCCTGAACCAATAAACGGCCCGCGATGCGAAACCGGGTCGCAGTCGACCCCCTAGAGGTGAGACGTCTGGAAAGATGGCAAAGGAAAAGTTTGAGCGCGGCAAGCCGCACTGCAACATCGGCACGATCGGTCACGTTGACCACGGCAAGAC
>NZ_JADFFK010000063.1 GCF_015223355.1 Salipiger mangrovisoli
GGCAGGCTGAAGGTCGTGGGATCGCGGGCCTCGGGCGCGAGAAGCTCGGTCTACATGCGGATCGGTCCGAGCGGCGCCCCCTGGCGTTGCCAGGTGGGGTCGGATGGCAGCAACCCGACCGTCGGCTTCATGGGCTACGGCGGGATGGCGTGACCTCAGCGACCGGCGGGTAGGTGCTTGCGGATCGCATGGAAGAAGATGTCGATCTCCAGCGCCAGGCCGACCTCGAAATCGTTGAGCTCGGCACCGCTCCAGTGATGCTGCTCGAGGCGGGCGAGGAAGTCGCGGCGGGTCTGATGCTCGCGCGGCTCCAGCGGCAGGGTCTCGGCGGCGCGCAACATGTCGATCCGGATGTGGACCTCGCGCATGGCGGCGAACGCCTCGATCATGGGTCGGGTCAGGCGCGGATCGGTCTGCCAGGACCGACCGCCGAACACCTCCTGGACGACGCGGTTCCCGGCCCCCAGGCAGTCATAGGCCACGCAGCCGGCGAGCCCTTCCTGGGTCAGCCTGTCGTGGATCGTGCAGCGGTGCCCCGAGAGGTTACGGCAGGGCTCGCCGGGGTTCTTGTCGAAGGCGAAATCCTTGCCCTTGTCGAAGGCCAGCGCGATGCAGCAGAGCGCCGCGCACTTCGAGCAGTCGGTCCTGAGGTGATCGGTCTGGGGGTGATCTGTCGGGGGCATTCTGACTGTCGGTCCGCCAAGGAGAAGGGGTTGGTCGCGGTATCTCCCGGAATGGCTTCGGGATGCAAGCACGGGTCGGCCGCCCGCAGCGACGAGAGCCGCGATGCGCCGAGCGGCCGCTCCCCCGCAATGCGAAGGGGCCGCGCGATGGCGGCCCCTTCTGGTGGTACGGGGGGTGTCAGGCGCTTCCGGCGCGCAGATCACTCGATCGTGTTGCGCCAGGCGTCGCGGTCGATGTCGAGATCGGCATAGGCGTCGGGGTTCAGCACCGGCCGGTCGACCCCCGCCGCGAGCTGCGTCCGGAAATCGCGCAGCAGGCGCAGCGCCGTCGGGAAGAGCATCATGATCACCAGGAGGTTGACCAGCGCCAGCACGCCCATCATCGGGTCCGAGAAGAAGAACACCGCCGTCGCTCCGGGCGCGACCGCGCCGACGAAGACGATGGCCATGATCGCCAGGCGGAAGATCACCAGCGACACCGGGTTCTTCGACAGCACCGAAAGCGCGTTCTCGCCGAGGTAGTAGTTGTAGATGATCGACGAGAAGGCGAAGAGCAGGATCGCCCCGGTCAGGAAGTACTGCGACCAGGCCCCCAGGTGCGAGACCAGCGACTGCTGGGTCAGCGCCACGCCGTCGATGCCCTCTGCACCCGGCACGTAGACATTGCCCAGCAGGATGATGAAGGCGGTGCACGAGCAGATCAGGATGGTGTCGATGAACACCGAGAAGGACTGGGTGATGCCCTGGCTGATCGGGTGGCGGACCTCGGCGGTGGCCGCCACGTTCGGGGCCGAGCCGAGGCCGGCCTCGTTGGAGAACAGCCCGCGCCGCAGGCCCTGCGCCAGGGCCGCGCCCATGCCGCCGCCGACCGCCTGCTCGAAGCCGAAGGCGTTGCGGACGATCGAGGAGACGACGCCGGGGATCTCGGTGATGTTGAGCACGATCACCAGCAGTGCCAGCGCCAGGTAGCCCACCGCCATGATCGGCACGATGACGTCCGAAGCCTTGGCGATGCGGTGGATGCCGCCGAAGATGATCGCGCCGGAGATCAGCGACAGGGCGATGCCGGTCCACAGCCGGTCAATGCCGAGGCTGTCCTGCACTGCGCCCGCGACGGTGTTGCCCTGGAAGGCGTTGAAGCCGAAGCCGAAGGCGGCGATCAGGCAGATCGCGTAGACCACGGCGAGCCAGTGGAATTCCTTGCCGAGGCCGTGGATGATCGACAGCGCCGGGCCGCCGCGGAACGTCTTCTCGTCCACCCGGCGCTTGTAGAGCTGGGCGATCGAGCATTCGACGAGGCTGGTGGCCATGCCGACCAGCGCCACGGCCCACATCCAGAACACGGCACCGGGGCCGCCGAGCGTGATGGCCACCGCGACACCCGCGATATTGCCGCCGCCGACGCGGCCGCCGACCGAAACCAGCAGCGCCTCGCGCGCCGAGATCCGGCTGGGATCGGCCGAGTTGTTCGAGCGGCTCAGCACGCGGAACATCCGCCCGAAGAAGCGGAACTGGACGAAACCGGTCGCCAGGGTGATGAAGCAGCCAAAGATCACCAGGATCGGGATCAGCGACCAGCCCCACGTAAGATCTCCGATCTTGCCGAAGATCATTTCCAGAAATTCCATGTGTCCTCCAGTTCTGCGGTCAATTTAGCGCGAAGTGCGCGCACACTAGGCAGGAGAGGTCGAAATACCATTTCACTAGCTTGCGCCCCCCTGACGCTGATTGATACGGAAAAGCACCAACTAGCGAAGGATGGGCGCATGTCGCGCGATTTACCCCGAAATCTGAGGCTATTGTGCAGTTACCACAGATCCATCGCCGAGGTCTGCAGGCAGCTTGGTGTGAACCGCTCGCAGTTCAATCGCTACCTCTCGGGCGAGACATTTCCCTCGCTCCGGCTGATGCAGCGCATGTGCGATTTCTTCGGCGTGGACGAGAGCGAGCTCTTGCTGCCGCACGCGCAGTTCGCCGAGCTGGTGCGGCTGCGGCCCGGCAGCATCGGCGCGACGGTCGAGCGCAACGTGGTCGCGGCCATGGCGGGCGACATCCGGCTCGACTCGCAGCGGGCGCTGATGGCCTACACCGGCTACTACCTCGTCTATTACAACTCGATGTCGCATCCGGGGCAGATCCTGCTCTCGGTCGGGCGGATCTACGAGACGCCCTTCGGGATCAACGTGAAGACCATCGAGAACGTCGGCAAGCCGGGGCGCTCGAAGTTCACCTGCAAGTATCAGGGCGCCTGCTTCGTGCTGGGGGACCGCATCTTCATGACGGTGATGGAAACGCTGACCCGCAACGAGGTGATGCAGATCATCCTCTATCCCAGCTACAACAACCGCATCCGCTACCTGACCGGGGTGGTCTCGGGGGTGGCGGCGCGGGCACCGCGGCCGCCGGCGGCGACGCAGATCGTCTTCGAGTACCTCGGCGACAACATCGACCTGCGCCGGAACATGCGGCGCAGCGCGCTCTACGCGCCGGACAGCCCCGACATTCCCGAAGAGGTGCGCGAGATGCTGGGCTCGTGGTCGCGGCATCCCGGCCCGCTGATCGAGGCGCCGCTGGCCTGAGGATCAGCCCGTGTGCATCTCGCCGCAGACCGGGGTCGCGAGATAGGCGCGGCGCGCCGCGAACTCCGCATGGGCCGACAGCGCGTGGTGCAGCTTGGCATAGGCCATCTCGGGGGTCATGTCGCGGCCGTCGATGACCCCGCCCTCGCGCAGCACGCCGCCGGCGGCATAGGTGCCGAGGCTGACGCCGCCTTCGGGCGACTGGCTGACCGCGACGACCGGCACCTGCCGCTCTGCGGCGCGGGCCAGCGCGGCGCGCATCTGCGGCGTGTCGGGCGCGGTGCCCGAGCCGTAGCAGCGCAGCACGATGCCGTCGCAGTGCTGCGCGGCAAAGTCCAGCAGCTCCAGGCAGCCGCCCGGCGCGACCGAGTGGATGGCGACGCGCTGCGGCGTCAGCAGGGCGGGCGAGAAGCGTTCGGCAGGGGTGCGCGGCGGGGTGGCATCCGCGGCCCCGGCGAAGGCGTCGGCGAAGCTCGAATGCGCCTTGCGCACCCGCGCCCCGTGCAGCAGCTTTCCGGCGAACTGCACCCAGACCCCCGGCGCCGCCGTCTGCGCGGCCCGCAGCGCGTCGGCGAGGTTGTCCCAGCCATCGCTGCCCGCGACCGTCAGCGGCAGCATCGAGCCGGTCAGGATCACCGGCATCGCCAGACCGCGCAGCGACAGGCACAGCGCCGCGGCGGAGAAGGCCAGCGTGTCGGTGCCATGGGTGACGACGATGCCGTCATAGGCGCCCTGCGCCTCGGCGAGCAGGCGGGTCAGGCGGTTCCAGTCCTCGGGCGTCGCCTCGGCGCTGTCGATCAGCCGATCGAGCGGGCGCAGCACCAGCCCGGCCGGGCAGCGCCCCTCGGCCTCGAGCCGCCGCAGCGCGTCCTCGATCACCCCGGCCCGCGGCGCGTATCCCTGCGTCGTGGCGGCCATGCCGATGGTACCGCCGGTGTGGATCAGCAGAAGTCGCACGTGAGTCCTTTCCTCTTTACGGCGCGTCGGGCGCGGGCCTGTCTCGCCCAGTTGCCCGCCGCGGGCCAGATGCGCCGGGGGGTGCCCCTGACGCCGATCTTGCCACAGGTCGCGTCAACCAGCGTCAGATGCGGCGCTACCGGCAAGAAATCACGTTGCCACCGGAGCTTGGCGCGGTAAACGCCGCCGCGAAGTCAACGGGAGGACCGACGATGCGGACCGAATTCGATTCCCTGGGCCAATACGATGTGCCCGATGATGCGCTCTATGGCATTCACACCATGCGCGCCTACGACAACTTCCGGATCTCGGATGTGCCGGTCTCCGAGTTCCCCGAGCTCGTGCGCAGCTTTGCCATGGTGAAAAAGGCCGCCGCCGCCGCCAACCACCGTTTCGGCGTGCTGAGTGCCGAGAAGACCCGCGCCATCGACCTTGCCTGCGACGCGCTGCTGGCCGGCGAGCACCACGAGCATTTCATCGTCGACATGATGCAGGGCGGGGCAGGGACCTCGACCAACATGAACGCCAATGAGGTCATCGCAAACCTCGGGCTGCGCCACATGGGCCACCCGCCGGGCAGCTATGCCCAGCTGCACCCCAATGACGACGTGAACAAGTCGCAGTCGACCAACGACACCTATCCCACGGCGCTGCGCCTCGCGATCCTGCAGCGCCTCGAGGGGCTGTCGGTCGAGCACCAGCGGCTGCGCGATGCCTTCGCCACCAAGGCGGCGGAATTCGACGCCATCCCCAAGCTCGGCCGCACCCAGTTGCAGGATGCCGTGCCGATGACCCTGGGCCAGGAGTTCCGCTCCTTTGCCAACACGATCGAGGAGGACATCGAGCGCCTGCGCGACGTGTCGGACCTGCTGATGGAGGTGAACCTCGGCGGCACGGCCATCGGCACCGGGGTCAACGCGCCGGTCGGCTATGCCGCGGTGGCGGTGGAAGAGCTGCGCCGGGTCTCTGGCCTGCCGCTGCGCCAGGCGCGCGACCTGGTCGAGGCCTCGTCCGACCTTGGCGGTTTCGTCGCCTTCTCGGGCATTCTCAAGCGGGTGGCGGTGAAGCTGTCGAAGATCTGCAACGACCTGCGCCTGCTCAGTTCCGGCCCGCGCTCGGGCATCGGCGAGATCCGCCTGCCGGCGGTGCAGGCCGGCTCGTCGATCATGCCGGGCAAGGTCAACCCGGTGATCCCCGAGGTGGTCAACCAGGTCGCCTACCAGGTGATCGGCAACGATCTGACGGTGACCATGGCGGCCGAGGCGGGGCAACTCCAGCTCAATGCCATGGAGCCGGTGGCGATCCTCAACATCCTCCAGTCGATCCGCATCCTCAAGCGCGCCATGGCCTGCCTGACAGACCGCTGCGTGCTGGGCATCGAGGCCGACGAGGCCCGCTGCCGGGGCCTGCTCGAGAACAGCCTCGCGGTGGCGACCTCGCTGGTGCCGCAGATCGGCTACGAAAGCGCGGCGCGGGTGGCGAAACACGCGCTGAACACCGGCGTCTCGGTGCAGCAGGCGCTTGTCGAGCTCGGTATCGACGCGCAGCCGCTGGCGTCCTGACGCGCGCGCAGGCCCATCCCCCCGCCGCGACAGCGTCCTTCGCACGCGCGGCGGGGCGTGGCCCGGAGATGCGCGGATGTTGCAACCAAGTTGAAATGTCACCGCGTCTGCAAAGCAGGAATGTCATCAGGTGGCGTGACGTGAGCAAAGCCTG
>NZ_JADFFK010000064.1 GCF_015223355.1 Salipiger mangrovisoli
TTGGTTGCGGGAGCAGGATTTGAACCTGCGACCTTCAGGTTATGAGCCTGACGAGCTACCGGGCTGCTCCATCCCGCGACAGGGGAGATCGTTTCGAGAGATACGGGTTGTGGGCCTTGCTAGGTTTGGCGGTGACCTACTCTCCCACGTCTTGAGACGCAGTACCATTGGCGCGGCAGCACTTAACGGCCGGGTTCGGAATGGAGCCGGGTGTTTTGCTTGCGCTATGACCACCAAACCGAGAAAGACCCACAACGTCGCGCCCCGCGCGACGGGTCGGCGGAAGCGATCTGCGCAGCAGATTGCGTGCCGACACCCCCGGGGTGCTGGGAGCGACATTTCCAAGTCAAGTATGTGTAGGGGTTGTATGCTTCGTCTGATCTGGAACAGTCTTGCTGTTCCTGGATCGGATCAAGCCTATCGGGCCATTAGTACCGGTCAGCTGAACGCATTGCTGCGCTTACACCTCCGGCCTATCGACGTGGTGGTCTTCCACGGCCCTCAGGGATACCTTGTTTTGAGGGGGGCTTCCCGCTTAGATGCCTTCAGCGGTTATCCTGTCCGATCATAGCTACCCAGCACTGCCGTTGGCACGACAACTGGTCCACCAGTGGATCGTTCACCCCGGTCCTCTCGTACTAGGGGCAACTCCTCTCAAGTATCCTACACCCACGGCAGATAGGGACCGAACTGTCTCACGACGTTCTAAACCCAGCTCACGTACCTCTTTAAATGGCGAACAGCCATACCCTTGGGACCTGCTCCAGCCCCAGGATGAGATGAGCCGACATCGAGGTGCCAAACACTGCCGTCGATATGGACTCTTGGGCAGTATCAGCCTGTTATCCCCGGCGTACCTTTTATCCGTTGAGCGATGGCCCTCCCACTTGGGACCACCGGATCACTATGGCCGTCTTTCGACTCTGCTCGACTTGTCAGTCTTGCAGTCAGGCTGGCTTCTGCCATTGCACTCAACGAGCGATTTCCGACCGCTCTGAGCCAACCTTCGCGCGCCTCCGTTACGCTTTAGGAGGCGACCGCCCCAGTCAAACTACCCGCCACACAGGGTCCCGGAACCGGATAACGGTCCGCGGTTAGACATCAAGCAATGCAAGGGTGGTATCTCAAGGGAGGCTCCACAGAAACTGGCGTTCCTGCTTCGAAGCCTACCACCTATCCTGCACATGCATGGCCTGATGCCAGTGTGAAGCTGTAGTAAAGGTGCACGGGGTCTTTCCGTCTAACCGCGGGAAGCCTGCATCTTGACAGGCAATTCAATTTCGCTGAGTCGATGTTGGAGACAGCGGGGAAGTCGTTACGCCATTCGTGCAGGTCGGAACTTACCCGACAAGGAATTTCGCTACCTTAGGACCGTTATAGTTACGGCCGCCGTTTACCTGGGCTTCAATTCAGAGCTCTCACCCCTCCTTTTAACCTTCAGGCACCGGGCAGGCGTCAGACCCTATACGTCGTCTTACGACTTCGCAGAGCCCTGTGTTTTTAATAAACAGTCGCCACCCCCTGGTTTGTGCCCCCAGCCAAAACTTGCGTTGAAACTGGGCCTCCTTCTCGCGAACTTACGGAGGTATTTTGCCGAGTTCCTTCAACATCGTTCTCTCAAGCGCCTTGGTATTCTCTACCAGTCCACCTGTGTCGGTTTAGGGTACGGTCTAAAAGTGGGGCTATTTCCAGGAACCGCTCAGCAGCCCTTCCAATCCGATAAGGAAGAACTACCCCTGCGATCCGTCACCACCACATGGCCCAGGAATATTGACCTGGTTCCCATCGACTACGCCTTTCGGCCTCGCCTTAGGGGCCGGCTTACCCTGCTCAGATTAGCTTTAAGCAGGAACCCTTGGACTTTCGGCGAGAGTGTCTCTCACACTCTTTGTCGCTACTCATGTCATCATTCTCGCTAGTGATCTCTCCACCGGATGCCTTACAGCCCGGCTTCACAGAAAGGACTATCTCCTCCATTACATCCCGAAGGATGCAGAAGAGGAGGAGTCCTATGTCACACTACGCTCCGCTACCATGCGCTATGCGCATCCTCGGCTTCGGCTCATGGCTTGAGCCCCGTTACATCTTCGCCGCAGGACAACTTGATTAGACCAGTGAGCTGTTACGCTATCTTTAAAGGATGGCTGCTTCTAAGCCAACCTCCTGGTTGTTTTGGTCGTCCCACCTGCTTTCCCACTTAGCCATGAATTGGGGGCCTTAGCCGGAGGTCAGGGTTGTTTCCCTCTCCACTACGGGCGTTAGCACCCGCAGTGTGTCTGCCATCTAGTACTCCCTGGTATTCGGAGTTTGGTTAGGATCAGTAAGCCTGTGGGGCCCCATTACCCATCCAGTGCTCTACCCCCAGGGGTATTCGGATGACGCTCTACCTAAATAGATTTCGCGGAGAACCAGCTATCTCCGAGTTTGATTGGCCTTTCACCCCTAGGCACAACTCATCCCGACCTTTTTCAACAGGTGTGGGTTCGGACCTCCAGTTGGTGTTACCCAACCTTCATCCTGGTCATGCCTAGATCACTCGGTTTCGGGTCTGATCCATCTAACTCGACGCCCTATTAAGACTCGCTTTCGCTGCGCCTACACCTAACGGCTTAAGCTTGCTAGATAGACCAAGTCGATGACCCATTATACAAAAGGTACGCCGTCAGCTCTCGAGGAGCCTCCGACTGATTGTAGGCGTTCGGTTTCAGGTACTGTTTCACTCCCCTCGTCGGGGTGCTTTTCACCTTTCCCTCACGGTACTGGTTCGCTATCGGTCAGTAAGGAGTACTTAGCCTTCGGGGGTGGTCCCCCGA
Organism: Salipiger mangrovisoli; assembly: GCF_015223355.1. Taxonomy (GTDB): domain Bacteria; phylum Pseudomonadota; class Alphaproteobacteria; order Rhodobacterales; family Rhodobacteraceae; genus Salipiger; species Salipiger mangrovisoli. The sequence goes on from NZ_JADFFK010000064.1 coordinate 2,814, forward strand.
TCTTCAGACAGGATTTCACGTGTCCCGCCCTACTTAATACGTTCCATCGAGCTTCATATACGGGACTGTCACCCGCTGTGGTTGGCCTTTCCAGACCATTCTATTCACTCTCAGGACTCGGCTGGTCCCCGTTCGCTCGCCGCTACTAGGGGAGTCTCTATTGATGTCCTTTCCTCCGGGTACTTAGATGTTTCAGTTCCCCGGGTTTGCTCTTAAAACCCTATGTATTCAGGTTAAAAGTACCTGTTTAAGCCCGTTATAGGCTGCCCGAAGGCAATTATAACGAACTTTCAGGTGGGTTGCCCCATTCGGAAATTCCTGGATCAAAGCTTATTCTCAGCTCCCCAGGACTTATCGCAGAGTATCACGTCCTTCATCGCCTCTTACTGCCAAGGCATCCACCAAACGCCCTTCTCGCGCTTGATCCGATCCAGAAAGAGCAAGACTGGATATTTGCGCTACCGCCTTGCGGCCAGTTGAGCGCAGTGCCCTGCAAACATCACGCTGGTTCGTGTGATGTCGTCTATTTCCGGATCAGAAGCATACTTTCCCGCCCTCGCCGTGCGGCGAGGACAATCTCATTCACCCTATGCAAAGTGAATGAGGGGTTAGTGTACTTGACTTGGACAACTCTGTTCTTTTTCTGATCGGGATATCTTGCGCTTGGTCGAGGAAACAACCGCCGGCAAAACCTTCCCCTCACGGGGAACCAACCAGAGATCGCCGCACACTCGCGGCAATCAAACAGTGTTGATTTTGTATCTCTCTAAACGATGTCAATCGTCCGATTGGACGGATAAGCACTGCACAGTGCTTATCGATCAAATCGAAACCTCTTTGTCTCGCAGCGGTGACGGAATTGGTGGAGCCTAGGAGGATCGAACTCCTGACCTCCTGAATGCAAATCAGGCGCTCTCCCAGCTGAGCTAAGGCCCCATGTATTCCCCGGGGTGTCCCGGATGGAATGGTGGGTCGAGGAGGACTTGAACCTCCGACCTCACGCTTATCAGGCGTGCGCTCTAACCACCTGAGCTACCGACCCTAATGACGTGACCCTGCCACGCATGAGGCAAAGCCCAGTCGCCAACGAGCGGTAGCTCGCTGCGTGTTCTGAAGAGATATGAGGACGGCCTGGCTCTTTGATGCGCACCAGTGACTAACTGGTGCTTGCTAAGTGTTCCACGTCTGATGGCAAGCCATCTGATCTAGGAACATCCTTAGAAAGGAGGTGATCCAGCCGCAGGTTCCCCTACGGCTACCTTGTTACGACTTCACCCCAGTCGCTGATCCTACCGTGGCCGCCTGCCTCCCGAAGGTTAGCGCAGCGTCGTCGGGTAGAACCAACTCCCATGGTGTGACGGGCGGTGTGTACAAGGCCCGGGAACGTATTCACCGCGTCATGCTGTTACGCGATTACTAGCGATTCCGACTTCATGGGGTCGAGTTGCAGACCCCAATCCGAACTGAGACAGTTTTTTGGGATTAACCCATTGTCACTGCCATTGTAGCACGTGTGTAGCCCAACCCGTAAGGGCCATGAGGACTTGACGTCATCCACACCTTCCTCCCGCTTATCACGGGCAGTTTCTCCAGAGTGCCCAGCCGAACTGCTGGCAACTGAAGATGTGGGTTGCGCTCGTTGCCGGACTTAACCGAACATCTCACGACACGAGCTGACGACAGCCATGCAGCACCTGTCACTCGGTCACCGAAGTGAAAACCAGATCTCTCTGGCGGTCCGAGGATGTCAAGGGTTGGTAAGGTTCTGCGCGTTGCTTCGAATTAAACCACATGCTCCACCGCTTGTGCGGGCCCCCGTCAATTCCTTTGAGTTTTAATCTTGCGACCGTACTCCCCAGGCGGAATGCTTAATCCGTTAGGTGTGTCACCGACAAGCATGCTTGCCGACGACTGGCATTCATCGTTTACGGTGTGGACTACCAGGGTATCTAATCCTGTTTGCTCCCCACACTTTCGCACCTCAGCGTCAGTATCGAGCCAGTGAGCCGCCTTCGCCACTGGTGTTCTTCCGAATATCTACGAATTTCACCTCTACACTCGGAGTTCCACTCACCTCTCTCGAACTCAAGACTGGGAGTTTTGGAGGCAGTTCCGAGGTTGAGCCCCGGGATTTCACCCCCAACTTTCCAATCCGCCTACGCGCGCTTTACGCCCAGTAATTCCGAACAACGCTAACCCCCTCCGTATTACCGCGGCTGCTGGCACGGAGTTAGCCGGGGTTTCTTTACTGGGTACAGTCATTATCTTCCCCAGCGAAAGAGCTTTACGACCCTAAGGCCTTCATCACTCACGCGGCATGGCTAGATCAGGGTTGCCCCCATTGTCTAAGATTCCCCACTGCTGCCTCCCGTAGGAGTCTGGGCCGTGTCTCAGTCCCAGTGTGGCTGATCATCCTCTCAAACCAGCTATAGATCGTAGGCTTGGTAGGCCATTACCCCACCAACTACCTAATCTAACGCGGGCCGATCCTTCTCCGATAAATCTTTCCCCCGAAGGGCGTATGCGGTATTACTCACCGTTTCCAGTGGCTATTCCGCAGAGAAGGGCACGTTCCCACGCGTTACTCACCCGTCCGCCGCTAGACCCGAAGGTCTCGCTCGACTTGCATGTGTTAGGCCTGCCGCCAGCGTTCGTTCTGAGCCAGGATCAAACTCTCAAGTTGAAAACCGATTGCTCGGTTGTCCTTGACGTTCGAACCTCAGCACATCTTGATTGCATCACCGAAGCCCCGAAGGACCCGGCTGCTCCACCCGGCTAAGGAAAGGAGCGCAATCAAACTTTCTGTTTCTCGTGCTTCAGTACCAAAGGCACCGAAGACCGACAAACAGTGAAGCTGACACTTCATTATCGGACCGAAGTCCTAGAAGCGTTGATATGCTAGGCTTGATCCATCGAAATGAACCAGAGCCGCCCGCATATCTCTTCAGATATCTGCGATGTCAAAGAGCGTGAGAGACAAAACCAGACCAGTGCGCCCTAACTTCCGGCGCGCCCGCCTGCCCGTCTCTCGAAGTCTGTTCCGCCTCGTCTGCG
>NZ_JADFFK010000065.1 GCF_015223355.1 Salipiger mangrovisoli
CAGTCCGGTTTCGCCGCGGGTCAGCTGCGCGGCTTGCTGTTCTCGGGATCGTAGAGCGGCGCGTAGCCGATGCCGGCGACCTCGACCTCGAAGGGCTCGTCGAAGTAGGTCACCTGCAGCTTGCGCCCCACTTCGCAATACTCATGCGGCAGGTAGGCCAGCATGATGTTCTTGCCCACGCTGGGACCGAAGGCCTGCGAGGTGGTGTAGGAGCGGCGGCCAAGCGCGTCGACCAGCACGGCGCCGGTCTCGGGGTCCATCACCGGCATGGTGTTGACCGGGTAGCGGGCGATGCCCTTGCTGTCGACATTGTTGGTCATCACCAGCGTGCAGAGCATCGCGGGCTGGTGCGCGCGGGCGCGGTACTCGACGTGCTTTGCCTTGCCGCGGAAGTCGGCCTCCTTGACCTTCGGACGCGAGAGGTCCGCCTCGTAGAGGTTGTACTGGGTGATGAGATCCGCGTTCTGCAGGCGCAGCGACTTCTCGAGGCGGCGCGAGTTGGCATAGGTCTCGACCCCCACCGCCATGACACCCGTCGAGCGCAGCGCGTCCCAGACGGCAAGACCGTCCTCGTAGGGCATGTGCAGCTCCCAGCCCTGCTCGCCGACGTAGGAGATGCGGAAGGCGGTGACGGTCTTGCCGGCGATCTCGATCGGCTTGATGGCGGCGAAGGGGAAGTTCTCGGCGTCAAGCCCGGCCGGATCCGCGACCACCTTCTTGAGGTTCTCGCGGGCGTTCGGGCCCCAGATGCCGATGGTGGTGAACTTCTCGGTGACGTCGGTGATCGTGACGTCGAGCCCTTTGTCCATCGCGGTGCGCTTCATGTACTCGAGGTCGCGCGGTCCGGCGTCGGCACCGTTCACCAAGCGGCAGCGGTCGCCCATGCGGAAGACGGTGAAGTCCGCGCGCACCATGCCCTCGTCGTCGAGCATGTGGGTGTAGATGCCCTTGCCGACCATGGTGTCGCCGCCGATCTTCGCGGCGCAGAGCCATTCCATCAGCGCCACGTGGTCCGGGCCCTCGATGTCGGTCATGTGGAAGTGCGACAGGTTGATGAGGCCGCAATCGGCGCTCATCTCCAGCTGCTCGGCGTTGGACACGCGCCAGAAGTGGCGGTTGTCCCACTCGTTCTCGCGCAGCGGCACCTGGTCGGCGTATTTCTCCAGCAGGTGCTCGTTGGCGGCGTAGCCATGCGCCCGCTCCCAGCCGCCGAGTTCCATGAAGTAGCCGCCCAGCTCGACCTCGCGCTCGTAGAAGGGCGAGCGGCGGATGCCACGGGCGTTGCCGAAGGGCTCGCGCGGGTGGACGGGCGGGTTGTAGATCTTGGCGGCGGTTTCCTCGCAGCGGCCCCAGATGAAGTCCTCCTTCAGCTGGAAGTCCTGGAAGCGCGAATAGTCGATCGCGTGGTGGTCGATGTGGGTGCGCCCGTCGGTCATCCAGTCGGCGATGAGCTTGCCCATGCCGGGGCCGTCCTTGACCCAGATCGCCACGGCGTACCACAGGCCGCGCAGCTTGCGGCTCTCGCCCATCGACGGGCCGCCGTCGGTGGTGGTCTGCAGCAGGCCGTTGAACGAGTGGCTCTCGTTGAAGCCGAGTTCGGCGAGGATCGGGGTCAGCTCCATGGCCCTTTCGAGCGGCTCGATCACGTCTTCCAGCGACAGGTCGCGCATCGACGGCCCGAGGCGCGCCTGGCCCTTCTCGAGGATGTCGCGCGGATGCACCATCCGCACGTCCTTCTCGTAGTAGTAGCCCCATTCCATCTGGCCACCCTCGGTGGTCGCGGGATCGCCGGTGTCGCGCATGTAGGCCGAGTTGCCCTGGTCGCGCAGCAGCGGACGGCCGATCTCGAGGCCGGTGCCGGCGAATTCGTCATAGGGTCCGAAGAAGGTCAGCGGGTGGTCGACCGGCATCACCGGCAGGTCTTCGCCCGCCATGGCGGCGATCAGGCGCCCCCAGAGGCCGGCGCAGACCACGACGTGATCGGCCATGATCGTCCCGCGCGAGGTCTTCACCCCCGTCACGCGGCCGTTCTCGGTGATCAGCTCCAGCGCCGGGGTGTTGGCGAAGGCCTTGAGCTTGCCGGACTTCTCGGCCTGGTCGACCAGCTTGCCCGCGACGGTCTGCGAGCGCGGCACGACGAGGCCCGCATCCGGGTCCCACATCGCGCCCTGGATCTGGTCCTCTTCGAGAAGCGGGAACTTCTCCTTGGCCTCGGCGGCGGAGATCATCCGCACGTTGGTGCCGAAGGCGCGGCCCGAGTCGCAGCGGCGCTTGAGCTCTTCCATGCGCTGATCGTCACCGACGCGCGCCACCTCGAGCCCGCCGATGCGGCTGTAGTGGCCCATCTTCTCGTAGAAATCGACCGAGTACATGGTCGCCCAGGTGCTCAGCAGATCGTGGCTGGTGCAGTAGCAGAAGTCCGAGGCGTGGCCGGTCGAGCCGATGTCGGTCGGGATGGCCGACTTGTCGATGCCGACGATATTGTCCCAGCCGCGCTCTACAAGGTGGTGGGCGACAGAGGCGCCGACGATGCCGCCGAGACCGACGATGACGACATTCGCGCGTTCAGGAAAGGAAGACATGGGTGCAGTCCGCTTGTTCGAGGGGAGTACGCAAGTGATAGGGCGTGGCGCGGCGCATTGATGGCGCCGAACCGGCATTCACCGCGCGAAAACCGACCGTGTTTCGCGCGGCAGGGGGTCAGAGCTGGCGTTCAAGCTCCGGCAGGATCTCGAAAAGATCGCCGACAAGCCCGTAGTCCGCAACCTGGAAGATCGGCGCCTCCTCGTCGGTGTTGATCGCGACGATGACCTTGCTGTCCTTCATGCCCGCAAGGTGCTGGATCGCGCCGGAAATGCCGCAGGCGACATAGAGGTCCGGAGCGACGACCTTGCCGGTCTGTCCGACCTGGAAATCGTTCGGCGCATAGCCCGCATCGACCGCCGCGCGCGAGGCGCCGACGGCGGCGCCGAGCTTGTCGGCGACCGGGCTCAGCACCTCGCGGAACTTTTCTTCCGAGCCGAGCGCGCGGCCGCCCGAGACGATGATCTTTTGCCGGCGTAGATCGGGCGCTTGAAGGTGTCGGCCGCGACGACCTCGGTGATCTCCGAGATCTGCATCACGTCGAGCAGCGCGGCAACGCGCGGCAGGACGTTCTTGCCGGTGGTGGTGGCGGGCGCGAGCAGGGTGTCATAACCCTCTGCAAGCGCCACGATCAGGGCCGCGCTGGCCTCGGCCAGCCGGTGCTCGAGCGCGTCGCTCTCGGCCAGCAGCACGCTGCGCACGCCGGTGAGCTGCGCAGCGGCCGCGGCGGCGGGGGCGGCGCCCTTGCCGGCGATCAGGATGTCGACCTCGGTGCCGATCTGCAGCGCGGCGGTCAGCGCCTTGGCGGTCTGCTCGGAAAGCGCTGCGTTGTCGTGGTCTGCGAAAAGAAGAATGGCCATGATGTTTGCTCCCGCTCTCAGATGACGCCGGCTTCGGTCTTGAGCTTGTCGAGCAGCTCGCCGACGCTGCCCACTTTCACGCCCGCCGCCCGCGTCGCGGGCTCCTCGACGCGCAGCACCCTGAGGCGCGGGGCGGTCGCGATGCCGAAGTCCTCGGCGCTCTTCTGGTCGAGCGGCTTCTTCTTGGCCTTCATGATGTTGGGCAGCGAGGCATAGCGCGGCTCGTTGAGACGCAGGTCGGCGGTGACGATGGCCGGAAGCGCGATCTCGATGGCCTGCAACCCGCCGTCGACCTCGCGGGTGACCTTGGCGCGGCCCTCGCCCAGCTCCAGCGCCGAGGCAAAGGTGCCCTGGCTCCAGCCGAGCAGCGCCGCCAGCATCTGGCCGGTCTGGTTGCTGTCGTCGTCGATCGCCTGCTTGCCGAGGATCACGAGGCCGGGCTCCTCCTGCGCGACCACGGCCGTCAGCAGCTTGGCGACGGTCAGCGGCTCGACCGGCCCCTCGGCGGTGATCAGGATGGCACGGTCGGCGCCCATGGCGAGCGCGGTGCGCAGCACGTCCTGCGCCTGCGCCGGGCCGATCGACACGACGATGACCTCGTCCGCCTTGCCGGCTTCCTTGAGGCGGATCGCCTCTTCGACGGCGATCTCGTCGAAGGGGTTCATCGACATCTTCACATTGGCCAGATCGACGCCCGTGCCGTCCGCCTTGACGCGGATCTTCACGTTGTAATCGACGACCCGCTTCACCGGGACCAGCACCTTCATGTCGCTTCCTCTCTGCCGTGCCCTGGGGTGACCGGGGGCATCCTTGCCCGCGCAGGGGCGGACCGTGGTGAGTTTCGGAGAACAGAGGCGACGGTCCGAGGACTGTCGCAAATGTTCGCCCGCATCCGTTCGACCGGCGAAGACGTCGCGTTTTTCCCATACAGAGGCGCGTTCGGCGAAGCCCTCGCAGATATCGTAGCGCAGAGTATTGCGACGAAACGCTGTCAGAAGACAGGATCTTTGCGACGAGCGGGGATGAGGGCTACGACAGCCCGCCGAAACGTCCCCGCGCAGCCCCGGAGTGCCCGCATGACATCTCTCCCCATGCCGCAGAAGGCCACCTCGCGCGCGGCCTCGCCGCAGGCCATGCGGCGCAAGCCAGAGGATGCGCGCCTCTCGGTGGGCTTCATCCTCGCCAAGCGCTTCACCCTCTGCGCCTTCGCCAATTTCGTCGACGTGCTGCGGCTGGCGGCGGACGAAGGCGACCGCAGCCGGCCGATCCTGTGCAACTGGACGGTGCTCTCGGACACGATGGACGCGGTGCCTTCGAGCAGCGGCATCACGGTGCAGCCCAAGGAGCGGCTCGGCGATCCCGCGCGCTTCGATTACATCGTCGTGGTGGGCGGGCTGATGGACGAGATGCAGACGCTCGGCCCGGCCTACGTGGGGTTCCTGCGCCAGGCGGCCGCGGCGGGCGTGCCGCTGGTCGGGGTCTGCACGGGGGCGTTCCAGTTGCACCAGGCGGGCCTGATGCAGGGCTACCGCTGCTGCGTGAGCTGGTTCCACCACGCGGATTTCCTCGAACAGTTCGAGGGGCTGAACCCGGTGGCCGACCAGATCTTCGTGGTGGATGGCGACCGGCTGACCTGCTCCGGCGGGGCCAGCTCGGCGCATCTGGCGGCCTATCTGGTGGACAGGCACGTGGGCCGGGCGCAGGCCAGCAAGAGCCTGCACATCATGATCATCGACGACGCGCTGCAGGCCGAGAAGCCGCAGCCGGGGATCACCCTGGGCTTCAAGACCCGCGACCCGATCGTGCTGCGCGCGCTCCAGCTCATGCAGCAGACCGTCGACACGCCGCTTTCCGTCGAAGAGATCGCCCGGCGGATCGGGCACAGCAAGCGGCAGCTCGAACGGCATTTCCGCAGCGCTCTGGACATCTCGCCGCAGGCGGCCTTTCTCAACATCCGCCTGTCGCTGGCCCATCACCTGCTCCTGACCGCGGAGAAGACGATCGCCCAGGTCGCGGTGGATTGCGGCTTCTGCGACTCGTCGCACCTGAGCCGCATGTTCCGCCGCCGCTTCGGCTGCACCCCGCAGGCGCTGCG
>NZ_JADFFK010000066.1 GCF_015223355.1 Salipiger mangrovisoli
GGCAGGCTGAAGGTCGTGGGATCGCGGGCCTCGGGCGCGAGAAGCTCGGTCTACATGCGGATCGGTCCGAGCGGCGCTCCCTGGCGCTGCCAGGTGGGGTCGGATGGCAGAAACCCGATCGTTGGCTTCATGGGCTATGGCGGGATGGGCTGAATTCGAATTCAAACCTCAATCGAGTGGCGCTTATGCGGCACTTCGGGGCGGGGTAGGGCATGGTGGGCATGTCCGTACGTCTGCTCAGCGTAGATTGTGTTGAAAAACTCTGCGAACCGAAAAATGACTCGAAATCTTGGAATATTGCCCCCGCAGGCCGCCCCTTGGCAAAACGCATTTGCTCAGGAGGGGCTTCGCGGGAGGTTGTTCTGCTGATCTGCCCGGTCTCTCCCTTTCAGAGACTTTTTCAACAGTATCCGTAGGAAGCGGACTTCGCGGCAAAGCTGATGCGGCTCACTCCACGGGCGCGCCCGGCCCGTAGCTGGCATTCAGTTCCATTTCGTGATGCTGCACCGCAATCTCGCGAAGCGGACGTTCATATTCAACGCAGCATTTCCGGTTGGCGCGCAAGTGTATCTGCGTGACACCTTCGCTTAGACACACGCGCGAGTGAGCCGGAGCGCGAGAATTCATGGTTCAGCTCCGGTTCATTGGCAAAGCACCTGCTCGGGCCTGCGGGTGGTTAAGCCGCACCATAAATCCCCGTGAATCGCGCTAAGAACTTGAAAAGAAAAGTCGGCGACGGCAATCATCGCGTGCCTGCCCGTATGAAGAAGCACTTGGAGCTGCCCTTTGACCTCTAGCGATCACGTCCCACTCGACCGCACATTCTCGCCGCTTCATGCGACAGACAAAGATGCGGAGGAGCACGAACTCATGGCTTTCGTCGGGCGGCGAAAGCCTATCGTCTGGGACACCGTAGAGAGCAACCATCGATCGGTGATCCTTGCCGGAGCGGGTATCGGCAAGACGCACGAGATGTGGAAACGGGCAGATTTGAAGCGCCAAGTGGGCGAGGCCGCATTCTTCATTCGCATCGAAGACATCATCGAAGACTTCGAGCTGGCGTTCGAGGTCGGAAACGCCGAAGATTTTGACGCGTGGCTGGCGTCGTCGGATGAGGCATGGTTCTACCTCGACTCCATCGATGAGGCGCGCATCGATGATCCGAGGGCTTTCGAGAGGGCGATACGCCGCTTCGCCCGCCGCATAAAGTCTGCCCAACATCGGGCGCACGTCGTTATCTCGAGCCGTCCGTACGCCTGGCGTAGCCACACCGACTACGTGATGGTGAAGAAGCATCTACCCTATGCGAAACCGACGAGCGAGGTCGCGCAAACTGGCGATGCAGACGAGCCTGCCAATGAGGTTCGCCATCGCGTGGAAGAGACGTCGACTGCCGATGATGGCTTGAGTGTCTTCGTTCTAAACGACCTCGCGGAAACAGAAATTCGCGTCTTTGCTGAGGCGCGTGGCGTTGATGATGCTGATCGATTGGTCGAGGACATACAGCGACGGAACTTGACCGCAGTTGCCGCGCGACCTTTCGATCTTGAGATTATTATCGAGAAGTGGAAGGAGGATGGTAAACTCGGGAGCCGCTTCGATTTTCTGAACTTTGGGATCAGCAAGAGGCTTTCCGAAAGCGATCCCCACCGGGATAAGAAACAGCCGCTCAATCGAGAAAGGGCGCGAGCGGGCGCGAGAAGTCTGGCCGCGGCCGTTGTCCTGTCTGGGAAATCCGGAATCCGCATCCCGGACGAGCACCCGCGGCAGGACGGAGTAGATGCGGCCGCTGTTCTCGGCGATTGGCATCCAAACGATGTTCACGCGCTGCTCGAGCGTGGGATCTTCGATGACGTCATCTACGGAAAGGTGCGTTTCCGACACCGCGAGGTGCGCGAATTGCTCGCGGCCGAATGGCTGGCGGAGCATCTGAAAACGGGCAGCTCTCGTCGCGCGGTCGAGACTGTGATTTTTCGCGAGAAGTACGGCCACAAGTTCATCGCGCCGCGCCTGAGACCGCTGCTGCCGTGGTTGATCTTGCTTGATGATCGCGTCCGCCAGCGGGCTGTTTCGCTCAGTCCTGAAATAGTCGTGGAAGGGGGAGACGTGTCGCGCCTTCCCGTGGACGAAAGGAAGCGGCTGCTCCACGAAATCGTCGCAAGGATCGCCGCGGATACCGGTTCTCGGTCAGCAAGCGACAATGACGCCATCGCGCGAATAGCCGAGCCCGATCTGTCCAATGACGTCCTTGAGCTCATTAAACAGAATCGGGAGAACGACTCTGCCTTGTTTTACTTGGGAAGATTGGTCTGGCAGGGCGAGATGACAGATTGCGTGGGCCCTTTGGCAGAGATTGCCGTCGATCTCAGGCGCGGCCCGTACGCGAGGATTGCTGCGCTGCGAGCTGTCGCAACGGCTGGAAGCAAAGAGGACTTCGATACGACTTGGGATCGGATCGTCGCCGAGTCTGAACCGATAGACCGCCGTCTGGCGGCGGAGATCGTTAATAACGCAACGTCTAATCATGCGTCCGTTGAACGGCTACTTGCTACGATCGAACGGCTCACGCCGTATGAACGCTTCCAGCCCACCGGATTGTCCGATGCCCTACATCGGTTCGTCGATGGCTTCGACATCGAGAATACCGGAGGTCAGCGAGAGCTTGCGAGACTGATTAAAGGCTTGGATTGCATTCTGGGTCGCGCACCTCACCTCGAAGGCGGCCGTGAACGGATATCCCGAAACCAGAGTTGGCTTCTCAGCGCCGCAGCGCACGCTGTCGAGCGGCTTGTTGGTGTGCGGTCAATGCACGCTCTCGAGGACGATTCTGTCGCCATACTGCATAAAGTCTCCGCCGTTCGCTTTTGGCACGATGTCGATCTCAGCGAGCACGCGACGAGACTTGAGACGGCGGTGCCAGATTGGCCTGAATTGAACGATTCCATCTTCTGGTCAGCCATTGATGCAGAGCGCGCGCACCGGGAAGCGACCGGAGGCGCTCCTGTGACTGATCCGTTCAAGGCACTGATTGATGGTTGCTGTCACTACGAAGGCGAAGATTTCGAACGCGTATTGGCATGGATATCCGAGCGTGGAAACGAAGACGACAAGCTTATTGCGGTCATCTTGGCCTACCGCTTGGTCAGAGAAACAGAGCAGCCTGACGAAAGCTTGGCTAAACTTCGAGACAGCGTCGCGGCTGCCCCCGCGCTGGCAGAACACCTTGAAGGCATGATCAGCTGGAAACCCTCCAAAAAGCAGCAGGCCATGGATGATCAGTTCGAAAAGGCTCGACGCAAACGTCATAGGAAAGACGCGGCGGCGAAAGAGGCGCGTCGCCGGTGGATCGAGAGCCTCAAGGCCGCCCCTACGCTTGCCCGACGTCCGGAAACCGTCGAGCCCGGAGAAATGACGAACAATCAGTACCATCTGATGCAAGCGACCCAGAAAGGCGACAGCTCTCGGTGGCGTGGCGACGACTGGCGCAGCCTAATCAGCACGTTCGGCGAGGAAGTTGCCGCAGAATACAGCAACGCTGCAAAAAGCCATTGGCGTCACTACTCCCCCAAGTTGGCGTCCGAAGGCATCGATACAGCCGGCGTTCCAAACACACTGATATTCGGCCTTGCCGGTCTCGAAATCGAAGCCGAGCAAACCGCTGAATTTCCGAGGCATCTGAGCGATGACGAATTGCGGCTCGCCATCCGCTATGTGCCATGGGAACTGAACGGTTTCCCGACTTGGTCGGAGAAGGCTTTTCGTGATCGCCCTGAAATCGTCAGTCACTTGATGCTGCAAGAACTCGCTTGGGATCTTGGACGGGACGAAGCACCACGATCCTACATGCTTCATGACATAGTATACCACGCGCCGTGGCTGCACTCGCATATCGCGGGTTGGGTCATCGATTGGCTCAATTCGAATACGGTGCGCAACACCGATGTGCTTCGCCAGGCAATTTACATTGCCAAGAGCATAGACGATAGCGACCGCCTCTCGAACCTCGCACGCAGCAAAGTCGAACTTGAATTACCGGTATCCGAGCAAGCCAAGTGGTACGCGCTCTGGGTCGATACTGAAGCAGTATCGGCGATCCCGCAGTTAGAGGACTGGCTCGGCTCGATGCCCGCTGACGAGGCATCGACTGCGGCGCAGCATTTCATCACCGAACTCCTTGGCGATCGTCGCGGCCAGCATCTCGGAACCGGATTCGACAGCTATCGTAAACCGGAACACCTCAAGCGACTTTACACTCTCATGCACCAGCACATTAGGGCGTCCGAGGATATCGAGCGTGCTGGCCGCGGCGCCTATTCTCCGGGGCTACGCGATGACGCCCAGGACGCTCGCAACGGCCTTTTCAACGTCCTCTGCGATATCCCGGGAAAGGCAACCTTCCTGGCGTTGGGGCAGCTGGCCGAGGATCATCCCAACAAGCCCTCGCGTGACTGGATGCTACAATTGGCATCTAAACGGGCAGAGATAGACGGAGACGTCGACGACTGGACGGATGCTCAGATACGTGAGTTCGATGTAGACCAATCGTTGGCGCCTGCAACCAACGCCCAGCTCTTCACTCTTGCCGTACACCGGCTAATCGATATCCGCACTTGGTTGGAGGATAGCAACGACAGCCCCTACCGGACATGGCGGCGCGCAGAGGCGGAAACGGAAGTGCGAAACCTCATCACCGGTCGCCTGAATGACTTGGCGAATGGAAAATACACGTGTGCCCAAGAAAACGAAATGCCGAACTCCCAACGGCCCGATATTTGGTTGCAAGCGCCGGACGTCACCCCCGTTCCGATTGAACTGAAGCTACTGGACAAAGGCTGGACGGGACCGGAACTGTGTGAGCGGCTCCGAAACCAGCTCGCCGGAGACTATCTCCGTGCGAAGGCCGGTGGCCGGGGTATCATGCTTCTGACATGGCAAGGGCGAGTGGCCGATCGCAAGTGGGAAATCGACGGCTGCCGAGTTGATCTGAATGATCTCGAGACCGCATTGCAAGACTACTGGCATTCGATTGCTCGCGATTGGCCGGACATCGACGAGGTCAAGGTCATCGTAATCGACCTCACTCGCCGCGGCCCGCGGTCGAATACCTGAGATTCCATGGATCGCAGCTAACAAGTCCCACCGACAAAGAATGACAGGCGCAGTTGGGGAGGGGCGAAGTTAAAATCATGCAACGGGTTCGGTGTAAACGCTGTCGCCGCCCCACATTGCCGACGGGATCAGCCATTGCGAGTTGATACGCATCCAAAGAGAAGGAGTGC
>NZ_JADFFK010000067.1 GCF_015223355.1 Salipiger mangrovisoli
GGGCCGAACGCTCCCTTCGCTGCGCCTTGGGTTTGCGTTGGCAAAGCGCAGTAAACGGCCTGTCGCCCTGCGGACACGCGGGCGGGAAACAGGCGGCACGGGACGAGGGCACTTAGGCGGAAGCGGAAGAGGGGCCCATGGCCAATATTTCACCGATGCGGCCTGCGTCGGGCGGCAGAGCTCCGACCATGCTTAGGACGCCAGCTTGCGTTCCTTGGCGAAGGGGCTCAGACCCAGCCAGCTCTGCATTGCCGCGGCGACCGCCTTGGGCCCGGTAAGCTCCAGCTTGTCCGCGGCCTGGGCGACCGTTGTCAGCCCCATCCAGATCGCGGTCATGGTCCGCAGATCGGCTTCCACGTAAAGATCGACATCGAACCCTGGATCGGCCAGGCACAGGTCCACCTCGCCGGTTTCCTCGACGATCAGCCACCAGGATCTCTTGCCTGCGGAGAGCTCCGGGAAGTGGAAGTTCAGCACAGTGCGCCCGGGCGGCAGCGGGGAGGGATCGAGATTGCGGCGCATGTCCCACATCAGGAGGGAGACATCGAGCCGTTCAAGGGAGGGTTCGGACTCGACCCACTTCTGCCCCCAGATCCCGAAGGCTTCGACGATCGGCAGAAGGTCCCGTCCAGCCGGTGTCAGAAGGTAGTCGACCGCTTGGGACCGTGGCACCGGCAGCCTCTCGACGATGCCGGCCGCCTCCAGTTCCCGCAGGCGCTGTGCCAGAAGGGACCGCGACATGCGCGGCACACCGCGCCGGATGTCATTGAACCGGGTGGAGCCCGCCACCAGTTCCCTGACGAGGACCATGGTCCATCGCGTACAGAGCACTTCGGCGGCCATGGCGACAGGACAGAACTGGAAATAACTGGCGTTGGACATCGGTGACCTCCTCACTGGCGTGTCTCAGAATAGCAGGTTTTCCCTGAAAATTCGCAGATCCAGTTTCTGGATCAACTGGTCCAGTTCCGACACTGGTTCTGAAAGAGAGCCAGCCGCATCCTTTGCCGAGCGGTCGCATCAGGCGGACCGGCGCATGGGCTGCCCTGTCCGACACGGCCGTTCCAACATGAAAGTGGGAGGTAGTGATGAAAGACCAAATACAAATGAACGACCTGAGCGGAGGACAGACGGTCATCGGCGCGGAGGCGTTGGAGCCGCTGGCGGCCGCATTGCGCGGTGCCCTCCTCCAAGAGGGCGATCCGGGGTTCGATACTGCACGTGCCATCTGGAACGGGATGATCGACCGGAAGCCATCCCTGATCGTGCAGGCCGCCGGACCTGCCGACATCTGTGCCGCGGTAGATTTCGCGCGAACCAACGGGCTGCGCATGGCCATCCGCGCCGGCGGGCACCAGATCGCCGGCCTTGCCGTCGAAGAAGGCTCCATGATGCTGGATCTGTCCGCCATGCGGTCGGTCCGGGTGGACGCAACGGCCGGCACCGTGCGGGTGGAGCCGGGCGCGACCCTTGGCGATCTGGACCACGAGACGCAGGCCTTCGGTCTGGCCGTACCGGTCGGGGTGAATTCGACGACCGGTATCGCCGGGTTGACCCTTGGCGGCGGCTTCGGCTGGATCACGCGCAAGTACGGCATGACAATCGACAACCTGCTCAGCGCCGATGTGGTATTGGCCAACGGAGAATGTGTCCGGGCCTCCGCGCAGGAGAACCCCGATCTGTTCTGGGCCCTGCGGGGCGGCGGCGGCAACTTCGGTGTCGTCAGCTCGTTCGAGTTCCGCGCCCATCCGGTCGGCCCAGAGGTCCTGTCCGGCCTTGTCATCCACCCGATCGAGGCGGCCGCAGACCTGCTGCCGAAGTTCCAGGAGCTTTGCGACCGGGCCCCGGATGACCTGACGATCTGGGCCGTGCTGCGCAAGGCGCCCCCTCTACCGTTCCTTCCGGCGGACTGGCATGGGCGCGAGATCCTGATCTTCGCCGCCTGCTACGCGGGCGACATGTCGGAGGGCGAAGCGGCCATGCATGAGCTGCGGGCCCTCGGCACGCCAATCGTGGACGTCATCGGCCCGCACCCCTTCACCGGCTGGCAGGCCGCCTTCGATCCGCTGCTGACGCCCGGTGCGCGCAACTACTGGAAAAGCCGCGACTTCCTGCGACTCGGCGCCGGGACGATCAAGGCCATCCTCGACGCGGTCGGCGATCTGCCGGATCCGCAGAGCGAGGTGTTCATCGCGCATGTCGGCGGCGCCATGGCCCGCGTGGCGGCGGATGCGACGGCCTACCCGCAACGGGCGGGGCACTTCGTCATGAATGTCCACACCCGCTGGGACGACCCGGCGAAGGACGCCGCCTGCATCGCCTGGGCGCGTCAGCTGTTCCGTGACACCGCGGCCGATGCGGCACCCAGCGTCTACGTGAACTTCATGCCCGAGGATGAACCCGACCGTCTTGGCGAGGCCTATGGCGGCAACATGCAGCGCCTGCAGGAGATCAAGGCGCGTTACGACCCGGGCAACCTGTTCCGGGTCAACCACAACATTCGGCCCATGCTCGCGCAACAGGCGGCCCAGTGATTGCGACGTGATCCCGGCGCGGGCCTGCTGTCGGGCCTGCGTCTCTTCCCCAAGCGACGATCCTCAGCCAGAAGGTAAGACAGATGGAACAGACACTCTACACCCGTCTCGGTGGTCAGCCGGGCATCAAAGCCCTGGTCGACGACATCATCGAGGCCCACATGACCAACCCCACGCTTGGCCCGCGCTTCCTGCCCTATCGGGAAAGACCCGAAGATCTGGACGCAGCCAAGGCGCATCTATGCGATTTTCTGGGGGCGGGGTCCGGGGGGCCGGAGGCCTACACCGGGCGGGACATGGTGGCGGCGCATCGTGGCATGAACATCAGCGCGACCGAATACATGGCGGCGTTGGACGATATCATGGCCACCCTGGCCGGCCACGAGATTGATGACCAGACCTGCAAGGATGTCCTGATGATCAGCTTCACGCTAAAGTCCGAAATCATCGGGCAGTGACCTGGCGGCGCCCCGGAGGCTGGCCAGTGCAGGCGAACGACACGGCGCCGTCACTTTGCGTTGATGACCTGTCAGGCGGGAGCGCAGGTCGCCGAACGAAGGGTCAGTAAAGCCGGGTCGCCTCGTCGTCGCTGTGATCTGCCTGCACCTCCTCGAGGGTCTGCTGACGATCGACCGTCGCGACCACCCAATCGGCAAGGGTGGGCGCCGATTTCCGTGCAGGCCATTTCTCGGGCTGCCAGAGGCGCGAACGGATCATGGACTTCGAACAGTGCATGAAGGCTTCTTCGACATCCACGACCAGCGCAAGAAGAGGTTCCCGTCCGTTGACCGCGTGGCGACGACTGATGGCAGCATCGCGCACGATCCTCGCTTTTCCGGCCACTCGCAGGGTGTCGCCATGGCCCGGAACGATGAACAGCAACGCGATGTTCGGATCTTCGAGCAGGTTGTGGAAACTGTCTACACGGTGATTTCCCAACCGGTCGGGGATAATGAGGGTCTTGTCATCATGAACCTCGATGAAGCCACAAGGGTCTCCCTTGGGCGAGACGTCCATGAGGCCCTGAGCGGATTTGGTCGCGATCACGACGAAGGGGCACTGGGCGATGAATGCCCTTGCAACGTCATTGAGGCTGTCGCTGACCTTCAGAAAGGTATTCACGAAACCGTCCGTGGGCAGCAACTCCCGCAAACGCGCGGTGGAGTGGATATGCTCGTCGACCTTGATCATGGCACTGTCTCCTACGCTGGCTTCGAGCGTAGCTGCAGGACGGCCGTTTTCATAACCATCATTGTCCCTGGAGGTCGTTCGGGCTGCTAGCATCGCTACGCTACGCTGCGCCTAGCTCGAGCGGCAGCTATGGCTCAGGAGCGGTATCCCCCTGCGCTTGGGATGGAGGTCGGCTTTGGGCCGATCCCACTAGACCGGTGGCGCGACCTGAAGGCCGCTAAAGAGCATCAATGAACAGGCATAGGTCGCAGAATATCATCGGAGTCCAAGTGGAGTGCGCTGCGCCAGAGCGGCGTTTTGAACACATGACAGGCCTGTTTGCCGAGTGCATCTTCGCGAGTCTCTATCAGAAATCCCGCCCATTCGAGCGGTCGCAGCACGCAGGATGAGAACGCCGCCATTTCTCGCCACCCTGCAGTGTGCCAATCTTCGGGCTCGCCGTAGAAGTTTTTGAACAAGGCAGCCTCGGTCGTGCCAAAATCTGCCTCGACGTTGATCACATTGATCCAGACATCCCATGTTCCGAACGGACGGCCCTCAAAGCGCGCATAGGATGAGTGATCCATCCGGAGCAGAAAGTAGGGGATCAGCTCAGCAAACAGTAGAGCCGGGGCTTGCGCCAGCTCTGTACCGCGCTTGGTCAGCCGAAACTCACCCTTAAAGTGACGGCCTAGGCGCAGAGAAATCAGTAAGAAATGCAGAATCTCAAGCGGCGGGAACTCGTATTCATTGATCACCTTGTTGTAGCGAAACATCTCTTCGGAGGTTTTGCCCGGCCAGTCGAAATTCTCGACGGCCCAGTGGACGAAGACGCGCTTGAAGGCCATGTTCTTGGTGAGGCCGATTGACCCATGCGTGCGCGTATATTGTAGCGTCAGGAGAGCGCCACGGAGCAGCGGCGAATGCGCAAGATCGGGATGGCCGTCAGCAAGGGTTCGGAAATTGATCATGCCCGGATGCTGCCACAGACCGCTCTTGAACTCCATGATCCCGCGGGTGCGTTCGCGACCGCAGTGAATGGCCGGTTCGCTGGGCCTAGCCTTAGCTTGCCAACTTTTCGGGGAACGACGGCTTAGGGCCGTCGCGTCCGGCACCGCGGGAGCGGAAGGCTTGGGAGGTAGTGCCCGTCCCTATCGAATAAGAAGCGGTGCGACCGCCTAGAGTCTGGATAGACACCCCGCGAGGCCGTCCGACCGCCCCCATAGGATGGCTTCGCCGGTCATGGGCGGGACGTCAAATGCAGCCCAACAAAGGAAAACGGCGGAGCAAGAGCTCCGCCGTTTCTATAAATCGACCTATGTCAGAAATTAGCCCTTGTGGGGTCGATTTGCTCTTGACACCCCTTGCGCACGCTTATGCTTCGTTTTGCGCA
>NZ_JADFFK010000068.1 GCF_015223355.1 Salipiger mangrovisoli
GAGGCGCTGCGCAACGTGCGCAAGGTCTCGGGGGCGACGCTGGTCTGCAAGCGCGGGCCGATGGGGGCCGTGGCCTTCGAGGGGGCGATCCCGGACAGCCTCGACGCGGGTCAGAGCGGGCCGGGCTTTCCCATCGAGGTGTTCAACGTGCTGGGGGCGGGGGACGGCTTCATGTCGGGTCTGCTGAAGGGCTGGCTCGATGGCGAGGACTGGCCGACGACGCTGAAATACGCCAATGCCTGCGGCGCCTTCGCCGTCTCGCGCCACGGCTGCACCCCGGCCTACCCGAGCTGGGAGGAGCTGCAGTATTTCTTCGAGCGCGGCATCCAGCGAAAGGACCTGCGCAACGACGCGGCGCTCGAGCAGGTGCATTGGGCCACCAACCGCAAGGGCGACTGGTCGAGCATGCGCGTCTTCGCCTTCGACCACCGCAGCCAGATGGAGGAGATGGCCGGCGCCACGCCCGAGAAGATCGGCGCCTTCAAGCAGCTCTGCCTGCGCGCCGCGCAGGAGGTGGCGGCGGGGCAGGGCGGCTATGGCATTCTCTGCGACGGGCGGCTCGGGCGCGAGGCGCTCTACCGCGCCGAGGGCACGGGGCTGTGGATCGGCCGCCCGGTGGAATGGCCGGGCTCGCGGCCGCTGATGCTCGAGCCTGAGCTCGGGCCGGACATCGGCGGGCTGAAGGAGTGGCCGCGCGACCAGGTGGTGAAATGCCTCTGCTTCTGCCACCCCGAGGACGATGCCGAGACATGGGCGGCGCAGGAGGAGATGGTGCTGCGGCTCTTCACCGCCGCGCGGCGGAGCGGGCTGGAATTCCTGCTGGAGGTGATCCCCTCGAAGGTCGCGCCGGTGGACGACGAGACCACCGCGCAGGTGATCCGCCGCTTCTACGCGCTCGGCGTCTGCCCCGACTGGTGGAAGCTCGAGCCGTTCAGGACCGAGGCGGCCTGGGCCAGGGCGGTGGCGGCGATCGAGGAGAACGACCCGCGCACCCGCGGCATCGTGGTGCTGGGTCTCGACGCGCCGGAGGCCGAGCTCGCGGAGAGCTTCGCGCGCGCCGCGCGCCAGCCGCTGGTGAAGGGCTTTGCGGTGGGCCGGACGATCTTCGGCGACGCGGCGCGGGCCTGGATGGGCGGCGCGATCTCGGATGGCGAGGCGGTCGGGCAGATGGCGGCGCGCTACGCGACGCTCTGCAAGGTCTGGGACGCGGCGCGCGCCGGGGCGCGGGAGGCCGCGGCATGAAGGATGGCGAGGCAGGAGGGGGCGCTGCCCCCGCCGCGCGGCGCGCGGCTCCCCCGGGATATTTGGACCTAGAAGAACGGGCCGCGGGCGGCCGAACGGGAGGAATGGCGATGGGTACGATCCGGCTGACGGCGGCGCAGGCGATGATGAGATGGCTGTCGGTGCAGATGACCGAGGAGGGCGACCGCTTCATCGAGGGGGTCTGGGCAATCTTCGGCCATGGCAACGTGGCGGGGATCGGCGAGGCGCTGCATGGCATCGGCGCCGCGCTGCCGACCTGGCGCGGGCAGAACGAGCAGACCATGGCGCATGCCGCCATCGCCTATGCCAAGACCCGGCGGCGGCGGCGGGCGCAGGCGGTGACCTCCTCGATCGGGCCGGGGGCGACCAACATGGTGACCGCCGCGGCGCTGGCGCATGTGAACCGGCTGCCGCTGCTGCTGATCCCCGGCGACGTCTTCGCGAACCGCCGGCCCGACCCGGTGCTGCAGCAGATCGAGGATTGGGGCGACGGCACGGTGTCGGCCAACGACTGCTTCCGCCCGGTGTCGCGCTACTTCGACCGGATCACCCGGCCCGAGCACCTGCTGACCTGCCTGCCGCGGGCGCTGCAGGTGATGACCGACCCGGCAACCTGCGGACCGGTGACCCTGGCGTTTTGCCAGGACGTGCAGGCCGAGGCCTTCGACTATCCCGAGGGGTTCTTCGAGCCGAGGGTCTGGCGCATCCGCCGGCCCGAGCCGGACCCGGTCGAGCTGGAGGCGGCGCTGGAGATGATCAGGGCGGCGCGGCGCCCGCTGATCGTCTCGGGCGGCGGCGTGCTCTACTCGGGCGCCGAGCGGGTGCTGGCGGCGTTCGCTTCGCGCCACGGTATCCCGGTGGTGGAGACCCAGGCGGGCAAGGGCGGGCTGCCCTGGGAGCACGAGATGAACTTCGGCTCGCCGGGGGTCACGGGGTCTGCCTGCGGCAATGACCTGGCGGCGCGGGCGGATCTGATCCTCGGGGTCGGCACGCGGTTCCAGGATTTCACCACCGGTTCGTGGACGGTCTTCGGGGGCGAGGGGCGGCGGCTGCTGTCGGTCAACCTCGCCGGCTACGACGCGCAGAAGCACGGGGCGGTGCCGGTCGTGGGCGATGCCAAGGTGGTGCTCGAGAAGCTGGGGGCCGGGCTCGGGGCGCAGAGCTTCGGCTGGCACGATGCCGCCTCGCGGACGGGCTGGCACGAGACCGTGGCGCAGGTCACCGCCGCGCCGAACGTCCCGGGGCTGCCCAGCGATGCGCAGGTGATCGGGGCCGTCCAGCGGGTCGCCACGAAGGACACCGTCGTCATGTGCGCCGCGGGCACCATGCCCGGCGCGCTGCAGGTGCTCTGGCAGGCGGCCGAGGGCGGCTATCACATGGAATACGGCTATTCCTGCATGGGCTACGAGGTCGCCGGCGCTTTGGGCATCAAGCTCGCCGCGCCCGGGAAGGAGGTGATCTGCTTCGTCGGGGACGGCTCCTACATGATGGCCAACTCCGAGCTGGCGACGGCGGTGATGCGGCGCGTGCCCTTCACCATCGTGCTCACCGACAACCGCGGCTACGGCTGCATCAACCGGCTGCAGATCGCATGCGGCGGGGCCGAGTTCAACAACATGTACCGCGACAGCAACGTCGAGGTTCAGCCCGAGATCGACTTCGTCGCCCATGCCGCCGCGATGGGCGCGCATGCCGAGAAAGCGGCGGACATTGCCGAGCTGGAGGCGAAGATCGTGGAGGCGCGCGGGCGGGAGATTCCCACGGTGATCGTCATCGACACGACGGCGGTGCCCGGCACCGGCGCGGGCGGGCACTGGTGGGACGTCGCCGTGCCGCAGGTCGGCGGGCCGGAGCGGCTCGAGCGGGCGCGCGAGACCTACGCGGCCAATGCGGCGCAGCAGCGGGTCTTCGACTGACCGCGCGGCGCGCCATCACATGACAGGGATCGGGAGAGCAAGATGATCCGTTTCGGCACCAACCCCATCGCCTGGTCGAACGACGACGACTGGTCGATCGGCGATCACCTGAGCCTCGAGGATTGCCTGCGCGACTGTCGGGCGATCGGCTTCGACGGCATCGAGAAGGGCCACAAGATGCCCGCGGAGGGCGCCGCGCTGAAGGCCAAGCTGGCCGAGTATGAGCTGCGCTTCGCCGCGGGCTGGTTCTCGACGGGCCTGCTGGTCAATGACCTGCAGGATGAGGTGCGGGCCCTGCGCGACTGGATCGCCTTCACCAAGGCGGCGGGCGGCGATCACATCAACGCCTGCGAATGCTCGAACACGGTGCACGGCAACGACGCGGTGGCGGTGAACGACCGCCCGGTGATGAGTGATGCCGAGTGGGACCGCTTCTCGCGCGGCTACGAGGAGCTGTCGCGCGTCGCCGCCGAGGAGGGCGTGGCGATGGGCTATCACCACCACATGGGCACGATCATCGAGAGCGCGGCGGAGATCGCGCGCTTCATGGAGATGGCGGGGCCGCACACGCGATTGCTGCTCGACACCGGCCATGCCTGGTTCGGCGGCGCCGATCCCGCGGCGCTGGCGCGCAGCTACATGGACCGGGTCAGCCACATCCATTGCAAGAACGTGCGGCCCGCGGTGGCCCGCGAGGTGCGCGAAAAGGGGCTGAGCTTCCTTGAAGGGGTGCGCCGCGGCGCCTTCACCGTGCCGGGCGATCCCGAGGGATGCGTCGCCTTCGAGCCGGTGCTGAAGGTGGCAGCGGAGCGGGGCTACTCGGGCTGGATCGTGATCGAGGCCGAACAGGACAGCGCGGTCCGAAATCCCTTCGAGTACCAGAGCCTCGGGCTGCGGAGCTTGCAGGCGCTGGCGGCCGAGGTCGGGCTGATCCAGCCGCAGGGCGCGTGAGCGCGCGTCGGAGCAACAGGGCAAGGATATCGGGCACATGAGCCATCTTCTTCATCATCCCTTCGGCACCCACGGCAAGGTGCATGAGATCACCCCGGCAAGCGCCGGCTGGCGCTACGTCGGCTTCTCGCTCTACCGGCTGCGCGCGGGCGAGAACGTCCGCGAGGCCACCGGCGATCGCGAGGTCATCCTCGTGATGGTCGAGGGCAAGGCCAGGCTCACCGGCGCGGGCACGGACTGGGGCGAGCTGGGCGCGCGGATGAACGTCTTCGAGAAGACCCCGCCGCATTGCCTCTACCTGCCCAACGGCAGCGACTGGAGCGCCGAGGCCACCACCGACTGCACGCTGGCGGTCTGCTCGGCGCCGGGCGTGGGCGGCCACGCGGCGCGGCGGATCGGGCCGGAGGGCATCACCCTGACGCAGCGCGGCGAGGGGGCGAACACGCGGCACATCAACAACATCGCCATGGAAAACGAGGACTATTGCGACAGCCTGCTGGTCACCGAGGTGTTCACCCCGGCGGGCAACTGGTCGTCCTACCCGAGCCACCGCCACGACGAGGATGACTTCCCGCGCATCACCTACCTCGAGGAGACCTACTACCACCGGCTGAACCCGGCGGGTGGCTTCGGCATCCAGCGCGTCTACACCGACGACCGGCTGCTCGACGAGACCATGGCGGTGCATGACCACGACGTCGTCTGCGTGCCGCGCGGCCACCACCCCTGCGGCGCGCCGCACGGCTTCGAGATGTATTACCTCAACGTCATGGCCGGCCCGCTGCGCAAGTGGCGCTTCGTCGCCGCGCCACCGGTCGAACACCTGATGTGACGCGG
>NZ_JADFFK010000069.1 GCF_015223355.1 Salipiger mangrovisoli
GCCCGCCGTGGCATCCTGATCAGACCCGGACCTCTCCGAAGGTCGACGCTCCTACACCACGCGCGGGGGCACTATCAGGCTGCCGACCGAAGGGTCGATGATGCGCCATTTCTACGCCATTGGGTCACGCAGAATGGCGAAGGCTCGCCCAGCCCCTCGGTGTCGCGAATGGACTGGGATCGCGAGCCCTGCTCGCTGTGATTGACCACTTCTCAGGCTTTCGAGGGGTCCCGCTCATGGGCTGCCTTGGCGAAGGGCATCCAGGACGAAACCGGTCTGCGCTGACGTGCTGGCCCGCCAGCCGACGATACTGCGAAGGCCGCAGACCTGCCAGTGCTCCTCGAACACACAGCGGATTTCGGGTCGGAAGATGGCATCGCGTCGGGCACGGTCCGACAGGCGGGCCGGATCAGCCCGCTTCGCCAGGTGATCGCGGTCGGAGGACGGGGGCAGCACCGCGCGGATCAAGCCGCCAGTGTCGCTCGGACCACGGATGCGACGCGGGCTTGCCCCCGTGCGCATCCCGATGCACCTCGATGGAATCCATCATCACCGCGATCGGCGGTCGCGCTTCGCCATGGCGAAATACGCCGAGACTTTGCGAAGATTCATTTGCCTGACGTAGCCTTCGGCTCGCCCGCTCGGGCGCCGTCATCCTCTAGACCAAGAGGCCAAGAACGTCCGCGTGCCCGCCGCTGTCGAGCTCCGCCGTTTTGGACCCGGTGGTTTGGCGTCTTCGCCGAGCAGCCGATCATCGCGACAATCGACGTGATCGCTTTCCAGCTAGAGCTGTGCGGGCCGATGCCACCTCAAACCCTCCGCACTGCGCTTTCGCAGACCTGAGGCGGGGGGGGGCTTGTTCACGGCCTTTGCGCAGGATGCCCCATGTTCTTCGGGGGTGCCTGCGGCAAACCTGGAGCGGCGCAGGGGGGCAGCCTCGATAGGGTCCTCTCGAGCGATCAGATGCAATATCCAGATTGCGACGCACTATCTCGATGGCGTCACCATCCCATCATGCTGAAAACAGTCGGAAAATTCTGTTTCTCCGCAGCCCAACACAGGGCCGCAAGGCATTTCAATGGCTCCGTCGAAACCTTCATCGGTCACATTGTGGAAGCACGTCGAAGAAGTCTTCTGGAAGCCATTGCGCGTTAACCAGGTCCTCATTGAATTTGGACGTTTCGCTGCTGATGTTGTTGAACTCGACCGCGACCCTTCCATCCGGAGTGACTTCGATCGCCTGACCTTGCTCGGGGATGGTGACGAGGCGATTGCCGTTGGGCAGCAACTGGTGTTTTCCGCGAAGCTCGCTCTTGAAGGGGGCCTCGAGCCCAGGCAACGCGTCCGTGACCTCCATTGTGACCGGATCGATCGTGATAATCGCGGAACGCGGCCTGAAGCGGCTGTTGTTATAGACCGAGATCCGCCCGTCAGATTCGAAATCGGGGTCATGCTGCTTGAGCCAGGGGCCATACTTTGTCCATTTCAGCTCTCCGGAAGGAGAAATGATCGCAACGAGATCCAGTTCGCGAATGGAGATCATCAGATCGCCCGCGTCGAACTCGGGAAATGCAGGGGCCAGCTCGGGCAGGAGTTCTTCGACGTCGTTTGGGTGAAATATGTCGCGCGGATCCTGGTCATTCGGCACGAAAGGGAAGTCCGGAAACATCGAGAAGGCCATCGCCGATTCGCGGGAGCGTGTGACAACGTCGTGCGTGAAGCTGATCCGCACCATGTCTTCGCCGGTTTCAGGGTCAAACTTCAGGATGTCCTGTATTTGCCCGTAGGCCGTGCCCTCGCTGTACCAAGTCCAGATGCCACCGTCCGCAGCCGGTGAGAAGGAGTGGTGGAAAAACCCGTTGCGCACCCAGATAGCATCGCCGCATGGGTTCACGCGGGCGGCAAGCCCGACCAGGTCAAAACTGACCAGAATGGACCCGTCGGCCAGAACTTCCATGGCGTGTGGCGCGTTCTGACGATGCTGTGGCACGTCTGAGAACGACATTTCGTCGATGGGCCATGTGTGCACGAGCTCTCCGGCGCCGTCATGCAGCCGAACCGAGTAAGAGCCAAGCCCGACATCCCAACCAAGAAGTGCATAGTGGCCTTCGCCGATGGCGGCGTCTGCGTCGTGGACCGTCGCCAGTGCCCTCGCAGCGCCGGCGGGTGCCTTGACCTGGCGACCCTCACCGATCACTTCCCCATGCTGCACTAGAGATTTGGCAATCTTTGCCATTTCGACAACCTGATGGTAGGGAAAGATGCTATAGTGGGCGACGAAGAGGCCGACACCAAAGCAAAAGATAGCAAGAAGAACCAACCCTGAAATTACTGAAATATAGCTTTTTTCTTTAGACATAGCTTTTAAAATCGCCAAAATGATATGCTGGAAGTTTGGCATTGATCATCTGTCCTGGCAAACAGAAATTTGCGCATCCTTGTGATGTGGCGGCTCGAGTCCGTTTGAATCATGCATATGCTCGTGGGCGGCAAGGTTTAGGCGGCGTTTTGGCCGTTAATACTTGACAATGAGAGGTATTTAATTTGCGAATCGTTCCCCTTTCTCTTTTGCTTGTGATTTTCCCCCTTTCTGCACATGCCTATGTTGGACCGGGCGCGGGCCTGGGCGCCATAGCGGTCACACTCGCGGTTTTGCTCGGCCTCCTGCTCTTGGTGGTTGGATTTATTTGGTTTCCTTTGAAACGTTTGCTTCGCAAACGTCGCGCTGGATCAGGGAGCCCAAGCACTTCAGATGATTGATTTCGCGTCTATCGGAGCGCTCATTGTCGCGATCGCGTCGGTCATGTGCTTCTCGTTGGTGTTGGTGCGTTCGCGCATCTTAACGGTTGCTCGGGAAATCAGCAGCACATCCACGGCCGGGGTGACCGCGATGCTGGATTCCAGCTTGGATGACGATGCGAAGGAACGCATCGTCCGCGACGCGGGCCTGCAACTCATCAAACTGTCCGGACAGGTCGGTTGGCGCATCCTGTTGGCTCTCGCGGCTGTGGGCGTGCCCGTCGTCGCAGCCGGAATTGTGGGGCTTGTGCCGCAAGAGGATAGCTTGGGGATCCTGATGCGCGCCGACTTCATCGTCGTCGTTTCGGTTCTGGCGATCGGGCTTGGATTTGTGCGGCGCCCGCGCAAGCGCGCTGAGGTGAAGGCACCCAAAGTCAACGATACGAATTCCTATGGCAGTGGCGACAGGCTGATTCATGCGCTGGCATTTTCCGGGCCCAAGGCGCAAAAAGCCTTTGCCCGCATCGATGATCGTCTGTTTTCCCAGCGCATTGCGGAAACAGCGGAGGCGCCGCCGGTCTTTATCACATCACTGGCGCGTGGGGGGACGACAGCGCTTCTGAATGCGCTCCACGACATGCCGGAATTGGCGACGCATCGTTATGCTGACATGCCGTTCTTGACCGCGCCGATGCTGTGGTCCCGAATGTCCGGCCATCGCACCCAGATTGTTGAGCGCGAGCGAAGTCATGGGGATGGCATGAAGATCGGATTGCAGAGCCCGGAAGCCTTCGATGAAGTGTTTTGGATGCTGCACTGGCCTGAAAAGTACCACGAAACCCATATCGATCTGTGGCAAGGTGATGAGTTCAAAGCTGAGGCGCAGGCGTTTTTCAAGCGGCATTTCGCGAAGATTGCTCAGATCAGGCACCCGAACAGTTCTTATCCCGTGCGTTATTTGAGCAAGAACAATGCAAATATCGCGCGGCTTCCGGTGTTGCCGAAACTCTTTCCCGGCTGCCAGATCATCGTCCCGCTGCGAGAGCCATCGGCGCATGCAGCTTCGCTTTACCGTCAGCACAAGAACTTCACCAAGCTGCATGCCGAAGACTCTTTTTCCAAGAGATACATGCGCGATATCGGGCACTTCGAGTTTGGGGAATTACACCGCCCAATGGACTTCGCGCGCGATTTTCTAAGGGGACGTGATCTGGAACAACCAGATTATTGGCTGGCCTACTGGATCACATGTTTCGAGCACATCGCACATCGCGCCGACAAGCTGCTTCTGGTGAAGCAAGACGATCTGCGCCGAAAGCCTGCGCAGACCATGGAACACCTGGTCGCAAGTCTGGGTCTGAGCCATAACCCGTCAAAGCAGTGGGACAGCTACTTCCGTCGAGAAGAAGATGCCGCAAAAGACCACATGTTCGACGGCGCCCTGCTTGACCGGGCAAGAGAAGTTTACGCTCACCTGTGTTCTCTGGTCACACATAAGGGCATTGATCAGGCACACTGACCACACGGAATATTTTCGCTCCGGCGGGCGGTTTCTCCGTGGCATCGATCAATAGGGCAGGGCAATAGTTTCGGGTGGTTGAGTGCTTGCCGTCGCAATCGCTTGCCGATTTCTGAGGCTTACCTTTCAGCTGTTTTTTTGACGCGCCGTTTTTTGGTAAACGCCGCCCCTTGCTCTCACTGAAATTGCTCCGCGAGGCTTCTTGCGGGGCGAAGCGAAGACGTCCGCTGCATTGACAGGCTCTCAAAGCTGATCGGCCCTGCTGCCTTTCCGTGAACCATGTCCCTAACAGGGCACTGAAAAAGGCCCGCGTGAAGGATGGTTTCCCTCGACGCGGATGTCGGGTGGGGCTGGAGCATGCGCAGGCAGACCTGCCTGCGGCTTCCCCGGTCAGGCCGCCAGCAGTTTCGGCAGCCTTGCGAGATTGCAGGCCGCCATTGTCAGCGTAAAGCGGGCGCGCACGCGCTCTATGCCGCGATACATGGTCTGTGTCAGGCCGCCGACGGTCTTGGCCCAGCCGAAGGGTTCCTCGATCTTCTTTCGGCTTCGCTGGGATTTGGCATAGCCGGGATGTCGGGTGGTCCGACCGTCGATGGCTGAATGGCGGGACTTCTGGGCGACAT
>NZ_JADFFK010000006.1 GCF_015223355.1 Salipiger mangrovisoli
CATGCCATGCCCCCGCCCAACGCCATCCAGATGGACCCGGAGGCCCGCAAAGAGATCGTGCAATGGTACCGCGCCGCAGCCGAGCGGTAAGCGGAAACCGGCCCTGGCCCGAGGGAGAGGCCAGGGCCCGTCCCGCCTCAGTGTAGCGGCTGCCGCTCCACCGAAGGTCGTACCGGTGCCGAAGGCAGCGCCGCGCAGAGGTCTGCCATCGCCGTGATCAGTGCCTCGGCGGGATTGCCTTCGCAGAGCAGCATGGCATGGGCCTCGGCATCCGCGATGCGGCCTCGGCGGACTGCCCGGAAGGTGTTGAGGAACAGCCGCTCATGCCCGCAGAGCCGCGCCGCGCAGCTAGGGCAATCGGGGTTGGAGAACTGGAAGTGGTTGATCCGGGCGGCGCGCATCTGCTGCACCGCGCGCAGCACCGCGCAGACCACATGTGGCCCCGCCTCGCGCCCCATCACCTGCTCCGCCCCCGAGATCGCGCGCAGCCAGCCCTCGGCCTGCGGCTGCGCGAAGGACTGGAAGAAATAGCGGGCAATCATCAGGACAACCAGATCGCTCTGCCCAAGCCCGGTGAGATCGGAAAGCCCTGCCGGCCCCCTGCCGCAGCGGCCGTGACCCGTGCCGCTCATCCTGCACACCCCGTGCTTTCCTCTGCGTGAACTCGTGCCATGTCGCCTCCGCCTTGAGATTTGGAACGCTCTGGCTGGCGCACTGCTTGCCGCGGGCCTTACATGACAATTTTACTCGGGATAATCAAGGGACCTTTTGCCTTTCGGCGCGCGCGAGGGGAACACGGGCGATCACGGCATTGTTATGCCGCCAGCGCATGCCGGGATCCCCGAATTGTCGCTAGTGCGACAGGTTTCGGATCCCTATGTCACCGCCGGTGCAGAAAGGATGATCCATGGCGACCGCAGAGGCAGTGCTGACAACCGTAACGACCGAAGGCTCCGTCCATCGGGCGGCGGCGCTGCTTTACGGCCATTGGAAACGCCTCAGCGCGGCGGCGATCCGCAGCCGGTTTCACAGCCGCGTCGGCGACGACTGGCTGAAGCGCCGCGCCGAGTCCTGCCGACCAGACCTGGTGCTTGGACTGGAGGCCGATGGCGACACCCGCGCCGTGCTCGAGATCTATCGCGTTGCCAAGTCGCACGCAGAGATCGCGCTGTCGGTGGAGGATGCCTACCAGGGCATTGGCTACGGGCGGCAGCTTTTCTCCGCAGCGCTGGGGCATGCCCGCGACATGGGGATCGAGACGGTCGAGGCGACCTTCAGCCATGACAACCGCGCCATGCTGCAGATCGCGCTCGGCGCGGGCGCGAAGATCATCGCCGAAAGCGGCAACCGCTGCGCGACGATCTGGCTCTGAGCACCTGAAACGGGATCAGGCCGCCCGCGCCTCGCGGATCCGCGCCCGGCACCAGTCCATCACGGCATCCGCATCCGTCGGCAGCGGCTCGGCCAGATCCTCGGCGAAGGTCAGAAAGGCCTCGAGATTGCCCGCGTTGACCGCCACCAGCACCGGCACGCCCGACGACAGCGCCTCGCCGATCACCGGGCGGAAGCCGCGGCCGTCGACCTCCTGCTTGCCGAACTTGTTGACCAGCAGCAGCGCCGCGCCCTTCTGAAGGCCCGCGCTCACCAGCCCGACCACCCGCTCGAGCCCTTGCGGATCGAGTCGGCAGCCGCGCGACAGCGCGCCAAGATCCTGGCTGATGCGCACCACGTCCTCTCCGCTCAGCACTTGCAGATCCATGTGGCACTTGCTGGCTGGCCCGGTCTCGATGTTGTGCTGCACCGCGCCGGCCAGCGGCCAGCCCTCGGCGCGCAGGCGGCCCGCCACCTCGCGCATCAGCCGGTCCACTTCACCGCGCCCCAGACCCGTTACGTACCCAAGCATGCTCGTCCCCTTGAAACTCCCCGGCTCAGGTTACAAGATGCCCATCGCGCAGGCCAGAGGAGGCGCAAGATCATCCGCATGCCCGAATTTCCCCTGCTCCCCAATCCCGCCGATCCGCGCCTCACGCGGCGCATCTCGGGCACCGACCAGACCGGGGCCGAGACCGAGATCTCGGTGGTCGAGGAGCGCCCGCTCACCATCTATCTCAACCGTCAGGAAATCGTCACCGCGATGACCATCGGCGACTATCCCGAGTATCTTGCGCTGGGGTTCCTGCGCAATCAGGGAATGCTGCGCGCCGATGACGTGGTGACCGGGGTGGATTACGACGACGAGATCGAGACCGTCGTCGTCCGCACAGAGCGCGAGACCTCCTACGAGGAGAAGGTGCAGAAGAAGACCCGCACCTCCGGCTGCGCCGTCGGCACCGTCTTCGGCGACATGATGGAGGGGCTCGAGGGGCTCACCCTGCCGCAGGCCGAGGTCCGCACGTCGTGGCTCTATGCGCTGGCCAAGGAGATCAACACCACCCCGTCGCTCTATCTTGAGGCCGGGGCGATCCATGGCACGGTGCTCTGCCAGCAGGACAAGCCCTTGGTCTACATGGAAGATGTCGGGCGGCACAACGCGGTAGACAAGATCTCGGGCTTCATGTTCCGCCATGGCATGGGGGCCGAGGACAAGATCCTCTATACCACCGGGCGGCTGACCTCCGAAATGGTGATCAAGACCGCGCTGATGGGCATTCCGGTGCTGGCCTCGCGCTCGGGCTTCACCGCCTGGGGGGTCGAGATCGCCCGGCAGGTGGGACTGACGCTGATCGGGCGGATGCGCGGGCAGCGTTTCGTCTGCCTGTCGGGCGAGGAACGGCTGGTGCGCGACGTCGATCCTTCGTCCGTCCCCGAAGAAGACCGCAAGTCCCGCCGGAAGTCCGCTGACGAGGCCGCCGAATGAGCCGCCCGCTGCAACAGCCGCTGGGGGTGATCCTCGCGGGCGGCCTCGCCACGCGCATGGGCGGCGGCGACAAGGGGCTGCTGGAGATCGGCGGCGAGCCGCTGCTGCAGCGCGTGATCGACCGGATCGAGCCACAGGTGGGGGGGCTGGCGCTCAATGCCAACGGCGATGCGGGCCGGTTTGCCCGCTACCGCCTCCCCGTGCTGCCCGATACGATCCCCGGCTTCCCCGGCCCGCTGGCGGGCGTGCTGGCAGGTCTCGACTGGGCCGTCGAACAAGGGGCCGACAGCATCGTCACCGTGGCCGCCGACACGCCCTTCTTCCCCTGCGATCTGGTGCCGCGCCTGCTGCTCTCTGCCGAAGACGCGCCACACCTGCTGGCGCTGGCCTGCACGCCGCGCTCCGGTGACGAGGCCCTGAAGTCCGGCGGCGGCAAGAAGATCAATCGGCACCCGACCTTCGGCCTCTGGCCGGTTTCGCTGCGAGACGACCTGCGCGCGGCGCTCGAGGGCGGGTTGCGCAAGGTTGTGCTCTGGACCGACCAGCACGGCGCGGGGGAGGCGCTTTTCCCCGCCGAGCCCTTCGATCCCTTCTTCAACGTCAACACGCCTGAAGACCTGGCGCGGGCGCAGGCGCTCGCCTCATGAAGATCTACGGCGTCACCGGCAGCAAGAACTGCGGCAAGACCGGGCTGATGGAGCGGCTTGTTTCGGAAATCTGCGGGCGCGGCCTCTCGGTCTCCACGCTCAAGCACGCGCATCACAGCACCGACGTCGACCAGCCCGGCCGCGACAGCTACCGCCACCGGCAGGCCGGGGCGCGCGAGGTGCTGCTCGCCTCGCCGCACCGCTGGGCGCTGATGCACGAGCTGAGGGATGCCGCCGAGCCGCCGCTTTCCGAGCTGCTGACCAAGCTCTCGCCCGTCGATCTGGTGCTGATCGAGGGCTACAAGGCCGCGCCGCATCCGAAGATCGAGGCGCATCGGGCCGAGACCGGCAAACCGCTGCTCTCCCCCGCGAACGCCAGCATCCGTGCGGTGGCCGCCGACAGCGACGTGGAGACGGCCCTGCCCCGGTTCGACCTCGACGACACCGGGGCCATCGCCGATTTCATCCTGCGCGAGGTCGGGCTTTGAGCTTCGACACCTTCGTCGTCGTGGACTGGTCGGGGGCGTCGAAACCCTCTCCCACGAAGCCGTCGAAGGATGCCATCTGGATCGGCGTTGCCCGCGGGAAGGATGTCGAGGCCAGCTACCACCGCACCCGCCATGACGCGATCGAGACGCTGGCCGCGCTGTTCGAGGCGGAGCGCGCCGCCGGGCGGCGGGTGCTGGCGGGGTTCGACTTTCCCTTCGCCTACCCGAAGGAATTTGCCGAGGCGCTCACTGGCACGTCCGACCCGTTGCGGCTCTGGCACGCCCTAAGCGAGCGCATCGATGATGCGCCGGACAATGCAAACAACCGCTTTCAGGTCGCCGCCGAGCTGAACGATCTCTTTCCCGGCATTGGCCCGTTCTGGGGCTGCCCGGAAACCTTCGGCGACCCGCGCCTGCCAACCCGGGGCACGAAGCGGGAGGGCCACGGCCTGCCCGAGCGGCGCGCGTGTGACGGCACCCCCGGCGCGCAGCCGGTCTGGAAGCTCTACACCACCGGCTCGGTCGGCTCGCAGGCGTTGCTCGGCATCCCCCGCCTGCAGGCCCTGCGCGCGCGGTTCGGCGAGGATCTCTCGGTGCGCCCCTTTGAGCACCACGACACCGCGATCACCCTGGTCGAGCTCTTCCCGTCGCTCATAAGGCACACTGTTGCCGAGTTGGCCGAGCAAGACGAGATCAAGGATCGCGCGCAGGTTCGGATTCTCGCCGGCGCACTGCGCGCGCTCGACCCGCAACGGCTTGACGCGATGACCCGCGAAGGCGATGCCATGGAAGGCTGGATTCTCGGCCTCGGTCACGAGGACGCGTTGACCGCAGCCGCCCGTCGCGCCTTTTCCCAGCCCAGCGAGCCCGCCATGTCCTCCGATCCAGAAAGCCCCCTGCTCCCGCCGCGCCTGCGCGACGATTGTTTTGCGATGCCGCAGGGGGTGAGTTGGGTGCCGGTGGAAGAGGCGCTGGCGAAGCTGCGGGCCGCACTGCGCCCGGTGACCGGCACCACCACCATCGCCACCGCCCGCGCGGCGGGCCGGGTACTAGCTTCTGACGTGGCGGCCAGGCGCTCCAACCCGCCGATGCCGAATTCAGCGGTGGACGGCTACGGCTTTGCCCATGCCGCCACCGGCAGCGGCGTGCAGCGCCTGCCGCTGGTTGCGGGGCGCGCCGCCGCGGGCCAGCCCTACCCCCATGCCGTGCCCGCGGGCCAGGCCGTGCGCATCCTCACCGGGGCGATCCTGCCCGAGGGGGTGGATACGGTGGTGCTCGAAGAGGACACCAATACCGACGGCACGACGGTCGTCTTCGACGGGCCGATCAAGCCGCGCGCCAACACCCGCAGGGATGGCGAAGACGTGGCGGCCGGGGCACCCGCGCTGACGAAGGGCCAGCGACTGCGCGCGCCTGATCTCGCGCTGGCCTCGGCGCT
Source organism: Salipiger mangrovisoli (assembly GCF_015223355.1). GTDB lineage: Bacteria > Pseudomonadota > Alphaproteobacteria > Rhodobacterales > Rhodobacteraceae > Salipiger > Salipiger mangrovisoli. Next base: position 5,431 of record NZ_JADFFK010000006.1, read on the forward strand.
CGGCATCGCCGAGCTTCCGGTCCACCGCAGACTGCGCGTCGGCGTGCTGTCGACCGGGGACGAGATCATCGCCTCGCCCGAGCTGCCCGCCGCGCCGCACCAGATCTGGGATGCCAACCGCCCCATGCTGCTGTCGCTGGCGCAGGGCTGGCACTACGAGCCGGTGGACCTCGGCCATGTCGGCGACGATGCCGCGCAGATCGCCGAACGCCTGCACGAGGGCGCGCGCGAGGCCGACGTGATCCTGACCTCGGGCGGTGCCTCGGCGGGGGACGAAGACCACGTCTCGGCGCTGCTGCGCGCGCGGGGCAGCCTGTCGAGCTGGCGCATCGCGCTGAAACCGGGCCGTCCGCTGGCGCTGGCCATGTGGGAGGGCGTGCCGGTCTTCGGCCTGCCGGGCAACCCGGTCGCGGCGCTGGTCTGCGCGCTGGTCTTTGCCAGCCCGGCGCTGTCGCTGCTCTCGGGCGCGGGCTGGAGCGCACCGCAGGGATTCACCGTTCCGGCGGCCTTCGAGAAGCGCAAGAAGCCCGGACGGCGCGAATACCTGCGCGCGCGGCTGAACGCGGAGGGCGCGGCAGAGGTCTTCGGCTCCGAGGGATCCGGCCGGATCAGCGGGCTGTCCTGGGCGGACGGTCTGGTGGAACTGCCCGACGGGGCGGTGAATGTCGCGCCAGGCACGCCGGTGCGCTACATTCCCTACGCCTCCTTCGGACTGTGCTGACCGGGTCTCAGCCGAGCAGCGCCGAACGCAATTCTGCGAGGCCGGACCGCAGGAGCGCCTCGGCCTTGTCCCGGTCGTCGGCCTCGACGTAGAGCCTCAGCTCCGGCGCGTTGCCCGAGGGGCGAACGTGCACGATCCGCCCATCCGCGAGTCGCATCCGGATACCGTCGGTAAGATCGCAGGCCGCCTCGGACGCGCCGAGCCGACCGAGGAACGCCGCGCGTGCCTGCGCGTCGGCGCTCAGCCGGGCCACGAAGGGCTGCGAGGCCTCCTGCGGCACCTCCTGCACCCTGTCCGCGACGGTCACCACCGGCGGCTCCTGCGCGACGCGCGCCGAGACCGCGCCGTCCCCTGCCGCGATCAGCGTCATGATCAGCGGCAGCATGCAGTCGCGGGTGGGCAGGGCAGTGATCACCCCCGAGGGCCCATCGGCGTCGAACCCCAAAAGGAAGCCGCCATTGGCCTCGTAGCCGACGACCTTGCCGCCCAGCTCCGCCATGCCGGCAATCACATAGGGCGAGCCGATGCGGGTGGTCAGCACCCTGGCGAAGCTCTTGCGAGACACCCCGGAATTGGACGAGATCGGCGTCACCACCGCCTCTGCCGCCAGCGCCTGCGCGGTGATCTGACCCAGAATGTCGCCGGGCACGAGGGTGCCGGTCTCATCCGCCAGCAGCGGCCGGTCGCTGTCCCCATCGGTGGAAACCAGCGCGTCGAGCCCGTGCTCGATGACCCATGCGGCGATCTGCGCGCGCGTGTCCGGGTCCACCGCCTCTGTGTCCACCGGGATGAAGGCCGCGGACCGGCCAAGCTCGATCACCTCGGCACCCAGACCTTCCAGCATCGCCTGCAAGTCGTCGCGCCCCACGGCGGAATGGGCATAGAGTCCGATCCGGCGACCGGCCAGCGCGCCCGCGCCGCAGGCGCTCACGTAGCGCGCCACGAAGCGTGCGGCGGCCCGCGGGTCCTGCTCGAGCGCACCCTCGGCGGTGCCGGGCGCACGGCCGAGGGCCGCGCTGATCGCCGCCTCGTCGGCCTTGGTGATCTCGCCCGCGCGGCTGTAGAATTTCAGCCCGTTGCGGTCGGCGGGAATGTGGCTGCCGGTCACCATGATCGCGCCTGCGCCGGCCCGTTGCGCGGCAAGCGCCAGCGCCGGCGTCGGCAGCGCGCCGCAGTCGATCACCCGCAGCCCTTCGGCGCGGGCGGCGGCAATGATGTCGCCCGCGATGCGCGGGCTCGACGGACGCAGATCCTGCCCAAGGCAGAGCACGCCGCCATGGTCGCAGGCCGCCGCGAAGGCCCGAACATGATCGGCGACCAGCGCGGGCGTCAGCTCAACCACGAGGCCGCGCAGGCCGCTCGTTCCGAATTTCGGTGCCATGCCGGCGTCTCCTGCCTTTTGGTCTGGCCTCAGCCCTTGGCGCCCTGGCCGCGCGCGTACATGTCCTCGTAGCGCACGATGTCGTCTTCGCCGACGTAAGAGCCGGTCTGCACCTCGATCAGCACCATCGGCACCTTGCCAGGATTTTCCATCCGGTGCACCGAGCCGAGCGGAATATACACGCTCTCGTTCTCGGTGATCAGCTTCACCTCGTCGTCCACCGTGACCCGCGCGGTGCCCTCCACCACGATCCAATGCTCGGAGCGGTGGAAGTGGCTTTGCAACGACAGCGAGGCGCCGGGGTGCACGTGGATGCGCTTCACCTGGAAGCGGCTGCCGACCACGAGGCTTTCGAACCAGCCCCAGGGGCGGTGATCCATCGGAAACTCGGTGGCCTGCTTCACGCCCTTTTCCGTCAGCGCGCTGACCGCCAGCTTGACGTCCTGCGAGCGATCCTTATGCGCCACCAGAACCGCATCCTTCATCGCCACGGCAATGATATCGTCCAGGCCGATGCCGACGAGTTGCACCGCCTCGGACTCCGAGCGCAGGATCGAGCTGCGGCAATCGATGGCCGTCGCACCGCCGGAGGTCACCACGCCTTTCTCGTCCTGTTCCAGCTCACGCCAGATCGCATCCCAGCCGCCAAGATCGGACCAGCCTTCGCGGAAAGGCACAACCTCGAGATTGCTGGACTTCTCCATCACCGCGTAGTCGATCGAGATGTCCTCGGCCCCGCTCCAGGGCTCCGGGGCGAGCCGCAGGAACCCGAGGTCCACCTCTGCCTGCTCGACCGCGGCCCGCACCGGCACAATGAGCTGGCGGGCGTGTGCCTCGAAGGCGGCGATGATATCCTTGACCCGGAACAGGAAGATGCCCGCGTTCCACAGGAAGTTTCCCTGTGTCAGCATGGCGGCGGCTGCATCCGCATCGGGTTTCTCGACGAAGCGGCGCAGTGGCACCGAGTCGCCCTTGCTGCCATCCAGCTCAAGATATCCAAAGCCGGTCTCCGGACGGTCCGGCTGGATCCCGAAGAGCACCAGCTTGCCCTGTTCGATCGCCGGGATGCCCTTCTCGACCGCGGCATGGAAGGCCTCGGTATCGGGCATCCGATGGTCCGAGGGCGCGACGATCATCGCGGCCTCGGGGTCCAGTGCGTGCAGGTGCAATGCCGCCGCCAGCACCGCCGGTGCGGTATTTCTGCCCTCGGGCTCGATCAGGATGGCGCCGGGATCAATGCCGATCTCGGCGAGTTGCTCGACCACAACGAAGCGGAAGGCGGAATTGGTCACGATCACCGGTGGGGCGAAGCGCGGGCTGCCGCCAAGCCGCGTTGCCGTCGCCTGAAACAGGCTCGTGTCGTCGATGAGGCTGGCGAATTGCTTCGGAAAGCTCTTGCGCGAAACCGGCCAGAGCCGGCTTCCGGACCCGCCACAGAGGATGACAGGGGTGATCCTAAGCATAGACTTACTCCTCGACAAACCTTGACCTCGTTAGAGTCCACAAGGGCGCCGAATTCCAGAACAAAATCTTCCGATCCCGGCTCGGCCCGGCAGAGGCACCGCAGCCCGTGGGATCGACAGCGGCACGAGAAGCGCGCGGGCTCAACCCTTGCGGATCAGGTACACTTGGGCTTCACCCTCGTCCGACGATCCGAGCAGGCTGTGCCCTGCCTCGTTGCAGAAGTGCGGCACGTCGATCACCGCCGCTGGATCGGTGGCGATCAATCGCAACACCTCGCCATTGGTCATGCCCTGAAGACGCTTGCGCGCCTTGAGCACCGGCAGCGGGCAGAGCAGCCCGCGGGCGTCGAGTTCCTGATCCCAAGTCATGCGATCTGCATATCAGACGGCGCGGCGCTGTCCATCCTCTCGGGTTTCGGCCTGATGGGTTTCGCCATGATAGTTTTATTCAATCGATTGACGGTACAGCGATATTGACTGGGAATGATGGGATGCTTGAAGAACGGGCACCCACCGACGCGAAAGGGAGGCATCCGATGGCGCTGGATCAGCAGCAGGGGATCTGGAAATCCGGCCGAAAGGGCGGCATGGGACGCGCCACGCCAAAGGGGCGGCAGCTCGACGACCGTGCGTGGGACGAGGTCAGGGCGCTGCTCGGCAACCGGCCGCGCCGCCGTGACCTGCTGATCGAATTCCTGCACCTGATCCAGGACCGCTATCATCATCTGTCCGCCGCCCACCTGCGCGCGCTGGCCGAGGAAATGCGCTTGTCGATGGCCGAGGTCTGGGAAGTTGCCACCTTCTACGCCCATTTCGACCCGGTGAAGGAAGGCGAGACCCCGCCCCCCGACCTGACCATCCGCGTCTGCGACTCCCTGTCCTGCGAGATGGCGGGCTCCGAGGCGCTGTTCGACGCGCTCTGCGCCGGCCATGATCCCGCGCGGGTCCGGGTGCTACGCGCGCCCTGCATGGGCCGCTGCGACACCGGACCGACGGTCGAGATCGGCCATCTGCACGTCGACCACGCCACCCCCGAGAAGATCGCGGCGGCCCTCGATGCAGGCGATTTCGAGCCGGTGATCCCCCGCTACGAGGGCTTCGAGGCCTATCGCGCCGGCGGCGGCTACGACAGGCTGCTTGCGCTGCGCGATGGCGGCGACTGGGAGAAGGTGCAGGACGAGATCCTTGCCGCCGGCCTGCGCGGCATGGGCGGCGCCGGCTTCCCCTCGGGCAAGAAATGGGGCTTCGTGCGCGCCAATCCCGGCCCGCGCTACCTTGCCGTGAACGGCGACGAGGGCGAGCCGGGCACCTTCAAGGATCGCTACTACCTCGAACGCACGCCGCACATGATGCTCGAAGGGATGCTGATCGCCGCCTGGGCGGTCGAGGCGGAGACCTGCTTCATCTACATGCGCGATGAGTACCCGGCGATCCACCACATCCTGCACAAGGAGCTCGCCGCGCTCGAGGCCGCGGGGATCGTCCCTGCCGGCTACATCGACCTGCGCCGCGGCGCAGGCGCCTATATCTGCGGCGAAGAGTCGGCGATGATCGAGTCGATCGAGGGCAAGCGCGGCATGCCCCGTCTGCGCCCGCCCTTCGTGGCGCAGGTGGGCATCTTCGACCGACCGACGCTGGTGCACAACGTCGAGACGCTGCACTGGATCGGCCGGATCACCCGCGAGGGCCACGCCATCAAGTCCGGCATCGCCCACAATGATCGCAAGGGGATGCGCAGCTACTCGCTGTCGGGCCGTGTCGCGCGTCCCGGCGTCTACGTGCTGCCCGCGGGCAGCACGATCAACGACCTGATCATCGCGGCGGGCGGCATGGCCGAGGGGCATGTGTTCAAGGCTTACCAGCCGGGCGGCCCCTCGTCCGGCCTGCTGCCCGCCTCTCTGGGCGACGTGCCGCTGGATTTCGACACGCTGCAACCGCATGGCACCTTCATCGGCTCCGCCGCCGTGGTGGTGCTCTCGGAGCAGGACAGCGCCCGCGGCGCGGCGCTCAACATGCTGAAGTTCTTCGAGAAGGAGAGCTGCGGCCAATGCACCCCCTGCCGCGTCGGCTGCGAGAAAGCGGTGAAGCTGATGCAGGCGGACCGCTGGGATGCAGAGCTTCTGGAAGACCTCTGTCAGGTGATGACCGACGCCTCGATTTGCGGTCTTGGACAAGCCGCCCCGAACCCGATCAGGCTAGTGATGAAACATTTCCCCGAGGAGGTGAAATGATGCGCGGTCCCGCTCCCTGTCCCTCTCGGACCGCGCAGCAGCGCGGCCGCGGCCAACGTCCCGCCGCGGCCGCACCCAAACCGCAGCCCAGCCAGCGCGAGGCATAAGTCATGGCCGACGGATCGAGCATTCCCCAGACCTCTTTCATCCTTGATGGCAAAGAGGTCAGCGCCTTCCCCGGCGAGACCATCTGGCAGGTCGCCAAGCGGCTCGGCACCACGATCCCGCATCTCTGCCACAAGGACGCGCCCGGCTACCGGCCCGACGGCAACTGCCGCGCCTGCATGGTCGAGATCGACGGCGAGCGCACGCTGGCCGCCTCGTGCTGCCGCGCGCCCGCGGAAGGCATGAAGGTGACCACCGACAGCGCCCGCGCCAAGAAGTCGCGCGAGATGGTGATGGAGCTGCTGCTGGCCGACCAGCCTGCCCGCGAGGCGGCGCATGACCGCGGCTCGCACCTGTGGGACATGGCCGAGCAGACCGGCGTCACCGAGAGCCGCTTTCCCGCGATGGAAAAGGCCCGCATCCCGCTGCTCGACGACAGCCACGTGGCGATGAAGGTCAATCTCGACGCCTGCATCCAGTGCAACCTGTGTGTACGGGCCTGCCGCGAGGTGCAGGTGAACGACGTGATCGGCATGGCCGACCGCGGGCATGACACCTTTCCGGTCTTCGACATGGATGATCCGATGGGCGACAGCACCTGCGTGGCCTGCGGCGAATGCGTTCAGGCCTGCCCGACCGGCGCGCTGATGCCCGCCACGGTGATGGATGCCGAGCAGCACGGCGACAGCCGCGACTTCGACGAGGCGGTGCAGTCGGTCTGCCCGTTCTGCGGCGTCGGCTGCCAGGTCTCGCTGAAGCTGAAGGACGGCAAGGTCAAATACGTCGAGGGTATCAACGGACCGGCCAACGAGGGGCGGCTCTGCGTCAAGGGGCGCTTCGGCTTCGACTACATCCATCACCCGCACCGGCTGACCAAACCGCTGATCCGCCTCGACGGGGCCGAGAAGGGGCTGAACGTCGATCCCGCCAACCCGTTCACCCATTTCCGCGAAGCCTCGTGGGACGAGGCGATGTCATTTGCGGCCAGCGGCCTTGCCAAGCTGCACGACGAGCGCGGCGAGACGGTCGCCGGTTTTGGCTCGGCCAAATGCACCAACGAAGAGGCCTACCTCTTCCAGAAGCTCATCCGTCAGGGCTTTGGTCACAACAACGTCGACCATTGCACCCGGCTGTGCCACGCATCGTCGGTCTCGGCCCTGATGGAGAACGTGGGCTCGGGCGCGGTCTCGGCCACCTTCAACGAGATCGAGAACGCCGACGTCGCCATCGTCATCGGCGCCAACCCGATCGAGAACCACCCGGTCGCCGCGACCTTCTTCAAGCAGTTCGCCAAGCGCGGCGGCAAGCTCATCGTCATGGACCCGCGCGGCCACGCGCTCAAGCGCTTCGCCAGCCACATGGTGCAGTTCCGCCCCGGCGCCGATGTGCCACTGCTCAATTCGATCATGTCGGTGATCGTCGAGGAAGGGCTCTACGATCAGGCCTATATCGACAAGTTCACCGAGAACTGGGAAGCCGAGAAGCAGCACCTCGCCGGCTTCGCCCCGGAAACGCTGGAGGATCTGACCGGTATCGATGCCGCTTTGGTGCGCGACGTTGCCCGCACCTTCGCCACCGCCAACGCGGGGCTGATCTTCTGGGGCATGGGCGTCAGCCAGCACATCCACGGCACCGACAACTCGCGCTGCCTGATCAGCCTCGCGCTGATGACCGGCAACGTCGGCAAGCCCGGCGCCGGGCTGCATCCGCTGCGCGGGCAGAACAACGTGCAGGGGGCCTCTGACGCGGGCCTCATCCCGATGTTCCTGCCCGACTACCAGGATGTGACCAACGACGGCGTGCGCTCGGCCTTCACCGAGATCTGGGGCTCGGGCGACTTCAGCGGCAAGAAGGGCCTGACGGTCACGGAAATCATGGACGCGGTGCACGAGGGCGGCATCCGCGGCATGTACATCCTTGGCGAGAACCCGGCCATGTCGGACCCGGACGTCACCCACGCCCGCGCCGCGCTCGCGAAGCTCGAGCATCTGGTGGTGCAGGACATCTTCCTGACCGAGACCGCCAATTACGCCGACGTGATCCTGCCCGCCGCGGCCTTCTACGAGAAGACCGGCACGGTCACCAATACCAACCGGCAGGTGCAGATGGGCCGCGCCGGGGCCACGCCGCCGGGCGAAGCGCGCGAGGATTGGGCGATCACCACCGAGCTGGCGCAGCGCCTCGGGCTCGGCTGGACCTACACCCACCCGCGCGAGGTCTTTGCCGAGATGAAGCGCGGCATGCCGTCCTTCGACAACATCACCTGGGAGCGGCTGGAACGCGAGGACGCGGTCACCTACCCGTCGCTCTCGCCCGAGGATCCCGGCCAGCCCATCGTCTTCGCCGATGGCTTCCCGCGCGAGGGCGGACGCGCCCGCTTCACCCCCGCCTCGGTGATCCCCCCGGACGAGACACCGGATGCGGAGTACCCGATGATCCTGACCACCGGGCGGCAGCTCGAGCACTGGCACACCGGCTCGATGACCCGCCGCTCGAAGGTGCTGGACGCGGTCGAGCCGGGGGCGAACTGCTCGCTGCATCCCTCGACCCTGCGCAGGCTCGGCGTGGAGCCGGGCGGCATGGTTAAGCTGCAGACCCGCCGCGGCGAGATCGAGGTCATGGCCCGCGCCGACCGCGCGGTGGCGCCGGACATGGTGTTCCTGCCCTTCGCCTATGTCGAGGCGGCGGCGAACATCCTGACCAACCCGGCCATCGACCCCTTCGGCAAGATCCCCGAGTTCAAGTTCTCGGCGGTGCGGGTCACGGCGGCCTAGCGGGCCGAGGGCCGGGCGCGCGCGCCCGGCCGCTTCGCCCTGGTTCCGGACGGGCTGGCGCGCCCTCACCCCGCCGTGGGCAGCCACACGGTGAACACCGCCCCGCCTTCCGGTGCATTGGCGGCGGTGATCAGGCCACCCGCGCGCTGCACGATGCTCTGCGAGATCGACAGCCCAAGCCCCGTGCCTTCGCCCCGACGGGTGGTGAAGAATGGATCGAAGATCGACGGCAGGTGATCGGGCGCGATCCCCGGCCCGGTGTCGCGCACCACCAGCGCCACGCCCGGCTGCCCGTCCCGCGCAGTTTCCGTCAGCACCAGCGAGAGCCGTCCCGCCTCGCCCATCGCCTGCGCGGCGTTGAGCACGAGGTTGATCACCACCTGCTGCATCTCGCCCGCGTCGATGGCCACCTGCGGCAGCGCGGGCAGGTCGGTGGTGACCTCTACCGCCCCCTTGTGCAGCGCGTGCTCGACCAGCAGCAGCGAGTCCTCGACCAGCGGCGCGAGGTCCACGCTTTCACCGCAGTCCGAGAACTCGGCGGGCCGGGCAAATTTCAGCAGCTTGCCGACGATCGCCTCCATGCGCAGGATTTGCCGGTCGATCAGCGTCAGCTCGGTCTCGACCCGCCCGGCCTCCTCGCCCAACTCCATACGGATCACCTCGACGTTGCCCTGGATCACCGCCATCGGGTTGTTGATCTCATGCGCAACGCCGGCGGTGATCTCGCCGATCGAAGCAAGCTTCTCGCTCATCACCAGCTGGCGGTAGGTCTCTTCGAGCTTGGCATTGGCCTCGCGCAGCTCGGCCGTACGGGTATCGACCCGATCCTCCAGTTCCTCCGCCCAGGCCCGCAGCTTCAGGTCACGGTCCTGAACCTGGTCGAGCAACCCGTCGAGATGCGCTGCCACCTGGCCGATCTCGTCATGCGCCCCGACCGGGCCGATCCGCGCCGAGAGGTTGCCTCGACCGACCCGGCGCATGGTGTGGGTCATCCGTTCGAGCGGGGCGAAGATACCCTTGGCCATCCACAGGAAGACCGGTGCCGAGAGGCCAAGAACGGCCGCGAAGGCGGCCATCATCCACAGGTAGGCGGCGCGCTTGGCCTCGGCGAAGGGCGCCTCGAGGAAGCCGACGTAGAGCATGCCGACGCGCGCACCGAAGCTGTCGGTCAGCGGAAGGTAGCCCGAGATGTACCAGTCGTTGACCACGAAGGCGCGGTCGAGCCAGGTGCGGCCCTCGTCCAGCACCGCGTTGCGCACCGAGGCCGAGACGCGGGTGCCGAGCGCCCGCACGTCCTCGAAGAGCCGCACGTTGGTCGAGATCCGCACGTCGTCGAGGAAGAGCGTCGCCGTGCCTTGCCGCGTGCCGCCGGTCTCCGGGTTGAGATAGACCAGCGCGTTGATCGCGTCGATGAAGCCGAGGTTGCTGTTGAGCAGGATGCCCCCGACCAGCACGCCTTCGTGGCCCGGCAGGCTGACCGGGCTCGCGGCGTGCACCACCATCCCACGCTCCTCGACGCGGCGGTCGCTGGGCGCGGCGGCCGGCGTCGCGATCAGGTCGATCCGCGCCCGTCCGGCAAGGTTGCGCGGCAGCGACGCCAGCGCGTCGGGCGGGAAGATGTCGAGCGCCGAACCCGCATGGCCTTCGGCCGCCGCGGCGATCACCGGCCAGCGCTGCGCGGCGGCGGCGCTGCTGCCCGCGGGCAGGTAGTAGAGAAAATCCAGCCGCAGTTCGGCACGCTTGGCCAGCATGAACGTGCGGTCGGGCACCTCGCCCGAGAAGGCCTCGGCAAAGGCCACCGAGCCCGCCACGCCGGACAGCTCGTCACCGGTGCGCACCATGATCCGCGACAGGTACTGCTCGGCAATGCGCAGGTCGCTCTGCACGTTGGCAGCCAGCACCTTGTCGTAGTCCTCGGTCCAGCGGGTCATGCCGAGCAGCAGCAGGAGCGGCATCAGCACGACCAGCGGCGCAAGCGCAAGAATCAGCAGGCGCAGGCGGACAGAGATCATCGGGCGGGTCTTGGCTTTCATGTCGGGGGCGAGCCTAGCACGGCCCCCGCCCCCGGTCAGTCCGGATTGTCGGGCCGGATTCTCGGGCTGGTTCGGCGCCCGTCTTAGTGGTGGTGGTCGTGCGGATCGTCGAGCGCGCCGTGGATGGCGAACTGCTCGAGCCCGGCATCGCTGGCCTCGATCACCCGGTAGCTCTCGCGCACCCCGGCGTCGGTCAGCTCGCGCGCGACGGTGAGCAGCGTGTTGGCGGCATGGTCCTCGCAGAGCTCGACCATCTGCGCCAGTTCCTCGGCGGCGACCGGACGCGCGGCCTCGACCGAAGGCGCTCCGTAGTAGGTCACGAAATGCTCCGCCAAGAGGTCGGTCAGCGCCTGCACCTCGGCGGGCTCGACATTGGTCACCGCGACAAAGGTCACCCGGCCGAAGGTCTCGAGCCCCAGCCAGCCGTTTGCAAAGGCCTGCCGCGCCTTTCCGGTGAGGTCACCCTCGGTCCAGTTGGAGAACTCGAAGCCGCCCGAGATGCACCACTCGCCGGTGCGCGCGGGCGAGGCGAAGACACGGGTGTCGCTCTCGTCGAAATGGATGGCGCGGGCGAGTTTCATGCGTGATCCTTCATGGCGCGGGCTCGAGCAGGGTGGTGAGCGGGATGAGGTGGGTGCTCTCGCCTTCGCGGAGCAGCATTCCGAAATCCTCGTCTACGCCGAGGAAGGTACCGGAGAGGCCGCCTTGCGTGACCTCCTCGCCAATGTCCTGTGCCAGCGCGCGCCATTCGGCGTGCAGCGACCGGCCGCCCTCGTCTTCCCAGCGGTTGACCCAGTTCAGCGTGTGCCGCGCCCAGGCCTCGAGCAGCGCGGGCGGCTGGACCTCGGCGCAGCCCTCGGCGAAGAGCGAGGTCTGGTCGGGCGTGTCGCCGGGGCGGTCGCTGGCCGGGATGAGCGGCAGGGTGAAGCCGATCACCAGCCAGTCGGGCACCTGCGCCGGATCGTCGGAGGCGGCCATGCAGCGGAAATGCCCGCAGGCGGCGCCGTTCACCCGGATGCCTCCGTCCCAACCCAGGTGCACGGCGACCTCGGGCGGCGCCATGACGCCAAGCGCGTTCTGGAAGCCGACGCCACAGAGCGGCAGCATCGCCATCGCCTGCTTGAGCGGCACCTCGGGGGCGAAGACCAGCGCGCCCTCGAGCGTATCGGCGGTGATGCGATAGGCGACCAGCCCGGCATCGCAGCCCAGCAGGGCGCGTTGACAGGCGTGGTCGAAGGCATTGGTGGTCACCTCCTCGCCCCACAGGAGGGGCGGGAAGGCAAGCGCATCGGTGGTGCTCATGCCACCCCCTGCGCCACCAGCGCCGCGGCGATGGCGTGGAACGCCTGCGCCTGAGCGCTGTCGGGCTGGCTGACCACGATCGGCGCGCCGCCATCCGAGGCGAGCCGGATCTGCAGGTCGAGCGGCACCTCGGCGAGCAGCGGCACGCCGAGCTTCGCCGCCTCGGCCGCAACACCGCCATGACCGAAGACGTGTTCTTCATGGCCACAATTCGAGCAGACATGCGTGGACATGTTCTCGACCATCCCGAGGATCGGCACGTGCAGCTGCTTGAACATGTCGATGCCCTTGCGCGCGTCCAGCAGCGCCACGTCCTGCGGCGTGCTGACCACGATGGCCCCGTCCACATGCGCCTTCTGGCTCAGCGTCATCTGCACGTCGCCGGTGCCCGGCGGCAGGTCGACGATCAGCACGTCGAGCGCGCCCCATTGCACCTGCATCAGCATCTGCTGCAGCGCCCCCATCAGCATCGGGCCGCGCCAGACCACCGCCTGATCCTCGTTGGTCATCAGGCCGATCGACATCATCGTCACGCCATGGTTGCGCAGCGGCAGGATGGTCTTGCCGTCAGGCGAGGCCGGACGGCCCGAGACGCCCAGCATCCGCGGCTGGCTGGGACCGTAGACGTCGGCGTCCAGCAGACCCACGCGCCGCCCCTGCTGCGCCAGCGCGCAAGCGATGTTGGAGGACACCGTGGACTTGCCCACGCCGCCCTTGCCCGAGGCGATGGCGATGATGTGGTTCACGCCGGGCACGCGCTGCGGACCCTGCGGCTCGGCCTTGCGCATCTTGAGATCCGGCGGCGCCTTGTCGGTGTGGCCGGTCAGCACGATCGAGACCGCCGAGACGCCCTCGGTGGCCTTCAGCGCGCTTTCCGCCTGCTCCTTGATCTTGGTGTAGGCGGCACTCTGGCTGGGCGGGATCTCCATGACGAAGCGCACCGCGCCCGCCTCGTCCACATTCAGCGCGCGCACCACGCCGCTCGACATGATGTCGCCACCCGCAACCGGATCGGCGACGCTCTTCAGGACGGCCTGAACCGCCTCTCTGCTCGCTGGCAAGGTTTACTCCTGTCCCTTGATCTCGCCCGTGACCTCATGGGTCAGGCCGAGCTCTTCGATGGTGATCACGGCCTTCACCGCGTAGCTCTTCCCGGCGGTTTCATTGCCACGCATGGCTTCCTCGATCGCCTGCTGCGAGGTCACCCCCACCTGCTTGAGGAATTTGCGCATGGACATGTTGAAATCGTCGCTCATTCTTGCCTCCCTGTGGCTCTGCACTCAGTGATCGCGCCGCTTGCTGAGGTAGTCATCCGTGGTCCGGGGACGCGGACGCTCGCCGGCGGCAAACGGGTTGTCCTTGGCATGGTACTGCGCATTCACCCGGCAGTCGTCACACATCTGGATCATCCGCAGCTTGTCGCCGTCGAACATCGGATGGGACTGAAGCTTTTCGGTGATCCGGTCAATGGTCGACTTGACGCCGAAGAGCGTGCCGCACTCGATGCAGGCGAAGGGCTCTTCCTCGTTGATCACGCGCTGCTCCAGCGCCTCCTCTGTCAGCAGCAGGCGCGGCTCGTAGGTGATCGCATCCTCCGGACAGACGTTGGCGCAGAGGCCGCATTGCAGGCAGGCGTCCTCCTGGAAGCGCAGCTGCGGAAGGTCGGGGTTGTCGCCAAGCGCGCCCGAGGGGCAGAGCGAGACGCAGGACAGGCAGAGCGTGCAGGCGTCGGTGTCGACCAGCACCGCACCATAGGGCGCACCCTCGGGCAGCGGCAGGGTCTCGGCGCCGGGATGCAGCGCACGGGCCGCCTGCCGGGTGATCTGGCGGCGGGTGCCCATGGGGCGCACCGGCGTGGCGACAGGTGCGGGGGCGGCCTCGGCGTAGAGCGTTTCGGACATGGCGTCCGGGTCGGAGGTCTGCAGCAGGATGACCCTGCCACCGCCGCTGATCGCGTCCGACAGCGCCACCTGCGCCGCAAGCGCCGGAAGATCAGCGCCCGGCCCCGGCAGCACGGTCACCGAAGCGAAACCGGCAGCCAGCGCCGCGACGGTCTCGGCATGGCCGAAGGCCCCGATGGCGCGGATCTCCAGCGGCACCACGTCGGCGGGCAGCCCGTCGCCGTGGCGCGCCGAGAGGCGGATCATCTCGGCTCCGTGCGCGTCGTGCACCAGAAGGCGCGGCGCGTGGCCACCCGCGTCGAGGAACGCCTTGGCGAGCGTCTGCACCCGGCGCATGGTCAGATCGACCGGCGGCGCGTCGTAGCTGATCGCGCCCGAGGGGCAGGCCGAGGAACAGGCGCCACAGCCGGCGCAGATCATCGGATCGACCGTCACATGCTCGCCGTCGGGCGAAATCGCCCCGGTCGGGCAGAGGTCGAGGCAGTTGGTACAGCCGGTCTTGCCCGCGCGCGAATGGGCACAAAGCAGCGACTCCAGCCGCACGTAGAGCGGCTTCTCGAAGGTGCCGACGAGGTGCGAGGCGGCCATGACCGCGGCCGCCACTGCCTGCGGACGGCCGGGATCGGCGCGCAGGTACCCCTCGCGCTTTTCATGCGCGGGGAAGAGCGGCGGGTCGCGGCGCAGGTCGAGGATCACGTCGCATTGCGACACGCCGCCGTCGCGCGGCTCGGTCAGGGTGAAGGCACCGCGCCCGCCGGGCTCGACCTGACGCAGCGCGTCGATCGTCACCCTGAACTGGCCAAGCGCGCCCTGCGCCTTGCGCAGCCGGCCGGTGATCACGTCGAAGGCGCGGGTGTCGGGCATCTCGTCGGCGCTGTCGAGCAGCACCGTGACACCGAGATGCGGCGCCAGCTGCGCGGCCGCCTCAAGCGCAACCTCGGGCGCACCAAGGATCAGGCAGAGCCCTTCGGAGATGACATCCAGCGTCTTCTCGGGTGCGGCGGGCAGCATGGCCTCTGCCGCGAGGGCGGACATTTTGGGTAGTTTGGTTGCATGATCGGCGCTCCATCCGGCCCGGTCGCGCAGGTCGAGCAGCGGTGCGGGCTCGGTTCCCAACTCCTCGGCCAGCGCCTCGAAGGTGCGGCTCTCCTGGGTGCAGCAGAGGACGACATTCCCCTGCGTCAATCCCTTGGCAGCGCGCTCGATCTGGCTGGTGCAGAGCGCCTTGCAGGGGGGCGTGACCTCGAATCCCGTGGCTTTGGCGAGTGCCTCGGCATCGATGGACTGCGTGCCCATACAATCACATGTTATCAAGGTCTTGGTCATGGCTTCCTTCCTGGCCAACGGCTCCGTTCCGGGCCGTTTTGCGCTCGGTTAGAGGGTTAGGTAGCCCCGATTCGTGCCCTCCGACAACTCAATTCCTCGGGCGGAAACTCGCCGATCCGGCCCGACCTTGCCTCCCCTGCGCCAAGGTGATTCGCATGCCGCACCGCGGCGGCTTTCCAGAGCAAAAAACTCGGATTGGACAGATTGTCCCTGCCGCATTTTTGCCTCTTCCGGAGCTACCCAAAATGTCCATCTTCGGTTGCAGAATACCGCTGTGCACCGATTGACCCTTTCGCGATGCGCCCGACCTGCTTCAATCAAACTGGGAGGAAGGATACATCACTGTGACAGGACATCCGAGCAACGATCAATTCATGCCCGTGGGCGTTGTGCTGCGGCGCACCCCCGGTGTCACCCGTTGGGCCAAGTGGGCCTGGCGGGCCGTTGCCGTGCTGCCCGGGGCCGGCCCGGCCGACTGGCGCGAGCTGCGGCGCGAGGGCGAGGCCGTCGAATACCACGCCGCCACCGTCTCGCTCGAGCTCTACCGCGCCGAAACCGAAGCCTACCTGCATGGCATCACCGCCCGTGAGCCTTCGGTATACGTCGTCATGCGCAAGACCCTCGGCGCGCATCCGTTTGAAATCGTGCTGATCACCGCCTCGCCCTACGAGGCGCAGGATTACTGCGACAGCGGCGAGGACATCGTCGAGAAGGTGCCGATGCCCGCCGGTCTGCTGGCCTGGGTCGGCGATTTCGTCGAACGCCACCACCAGGAAGAAGAATTCGTGAAACGCCGCAGGGATCGTGCCAAGGTGGACGGCAAGCAGGACGGCATCGGCGATCCGCGTGTCTCGAAACCCGCGGACATCTACGCCTCGCCCGCCCTGAAAAGAGGGAGGCTGCAGTGAAGGATTTCTGGTCCCGCAGGAAGGCCGGCGTAGAGGCAGAGACCCGTGCCGAGGCGCAGGCGCAAGAAAGCGCCCGCCGCGCCGAAACCGAGGCGCAGCTCGCCGAGCGCAGCGACGAGGATCTGTTGGCCGAGGCCGGGCTGCCCGCACCGGAAGCGGTCACCGATGGCGAGATGGTCCGCAAGTTCCTCGAATCTCAACTGCCAAAGCGACTGAAGAACCGCGCCCTGCGCACGCTCTGGCGCTCGAACCCGGTGCTGGCCTGCCTCGACGGGCTGAACGATTACGACACCGATTTCACCGGCGTGGCGCCCGCCTCCGAGTTTCGCACCACCTACCAGGTCGGCAAGGGGCTGCTGGCGCATCTTGAATACGTCGGCCAGCCGAAGACCGAGGCCCAGCCCGCAGAGACCGAGGACGACAACGCCGAAGCGGCCGTGCAGGTCGCCGACGCCGGCACCGCCTCGATCCGCGCGCCGGAAACGCTTGGGCCGACCATCGAGACGCAACCGGAAATCCCGCCGCTCCGCCCCGCCGAACCGCCGGCGGCCGAAGTCGCCCAATTTGACCCCGAGCCCGAGGACAGCGCCCTGCCCGCAAGCGCGCGCCGCATGCGCTTTTCCTTCGAGGCCTGATGATGACCGACGAGACCCACATGACCGCAGCCGCCCAGACCACAGCCCAGACCGCCGCGCCGAAGATCGCCGAAGAGGATCGCCTGCGCGCCGATCTCTACAACTTCCTCGGGCTCATCCTTGCGCGCCCCGCCGACCAGGGGCTGATCGACCAGACTGCCGGGCTGACCGGCGATGCCAGCGCCATCGGCGAGGCGGTGACCACGCTGGCAAAGGTCGCCAAGATCTCGAAGCCGAAGGCGGTGGAGAGCGAGTACAACCGGTTGTTCATCGGCCTCGGCCGCGGCGAGCTGCTGCCCTATGCCTCGTACTACCTGACCGGTTTCCTGAACGAGAAGCCGCTGGCGCAGCTGCGCCAGGACATGACCGCGCGTGGCCTTGCTCGCGCCGAGAACGTCTTCGAGCCCGAGGACAATATCGCCAGCCTCATGGAGATGATGGGCGCGATGATCGTCGGCCGCTTCGGCACCCCGGCCACGCTCGGCCAGCAGAAGAGCTTCTTCAACAAGCACATCGCCCCCTGGGCGAGCCATTTCTATTCGGATCTCGAGGGCGCCAAGAACTCGGTCTTCTATGCCCCGGTCGGACGTCTCGGCCGGGCCTTCATGGAGATCGAGACCGAAGCCTTCCGGATGAGCGCGGAGTGATCCGCAGTATGGCGGGCAACCGCCGCAACCTGAGAGAGGAGGTCTCTCGATGAAGCGGAAAGACGAGGAGGCGACCAGCCGCCGCGATTTCCTGAAACTGGCCTCGACGGCAGCGCCGCTCGCGGCGGTCGCCGTGGCAACCACCACCGGGACCGAGGCCGAGGCCGCCGAGCCCGACCTGTCGTCGAACAAGATGCAGGACACCGCGCACACGCGCGCCTACTACGCCGCCGCCCGGTTCTGACCGGACGCAGCACTTCCCGCCAAGGACGACTGGTTGCGTGACGCCCGACTGTCCGAGGCACCCGATCAACACCAAGCAAGCCAGGCACCATGCGGGGGCCTAGCGCGCAAGGGGAGAGAGAAACATGTTGAGGAAAAAGACCAACGGGGTTGCGCGACGCCCCCAGCGGACAAGTATCCTTTCCGAAGTGGCGAACACTTCGGTTGACCGTCGCGCCTTCCTGCGCGGGTCCGGTCTGGCGATCGGCGGCCTCGCGGCCGTGGCCGCCACCGGTGGTACGGTAACCCAGGCCACCGCGGCCACCGCCACCGGCGGCGAGATCAAGACGGTGAAATCCGTCTGCACCCACTGCTCGGTCGGCTGTACCGTGATGGCAGAGGTGCAGGGCGGTGTCTGGATCGGGCAGGAGCCCGGCTGGGACAGCCCGTTCAACCTTGGCTCGCATTGCGCCAAGGGTGCCTCGGTGCGCGAGCATGCGCATGGCGAGCGGCGCCTGAAGTACCCGATGAAGAAGGTGGGCGGCGAATGGCAGCGCATCTCCTGGGAGCAGGCGATCAACGAGATCGGCGACCAGATGCTGTCGATCCGCGACAGCTCGGGGCCTGACTCGGTCTACTGGCTCGGCTCGGCCAAGCACAGCAACGAGCAGGCCTACCTGTTCCGCAAGTTCGCCGCCTACTGGGGAACGAACAACGTGGACCACCAGGCGCGGATCTGCCACTCGACCACCGTTGCGGGCGTTGCGAACACATGGGGCTACGGCGCCATGACCAACTCCTACAACGACATCCACAACTCCAAGGCGATCTTCATCATCGGCGGCAACCCGGCCGAGGCGCACCCCGTCTCGCTGCAGCACGTGCTGAAGGCCAAGGAACAGAACAACGCGCCGCTGATCGTCTGCGACCCGCGCTTCACCCGCACCGCCGCCCACGCGGACGAATACGTGCGGTTCCGTCCGGGGTCGGACGTGGCGCTGGTCTGGGGCCTGCTGTGGCACATCTTCGAGAACGGCTGGGAGGACAAGGACTTCATCCGCAGCCGCGTCTGGGGCATGGACCAGATCCGTCCCGAGGTCGCCAAGTGGACCCCCGAAGAGGTCGAGCGGGTCACCGGCGTGCCGGGCCGCCAGCTCGAGCGCGTGGCGCGGACGCTGGCCAACAACCGTCCGGGCACCGTGATCTGGTGCATGGGCGGCACCCAGCACACCAACGGCAACAACAACACCCGCGCCTACTGCATCCTGCAGCTCGCGCTGGGGAACATGGGCACCGCCGGCGGCGGCACCAACATCTTCCGCGGCCATGACAACGTGCAGGGCGCAACCGACCTCGGCGTGCTCGCCGACACGCTGCCGGGCTACTACGGCCTGACCGCGGGGGCCTGGGCCCACTGGGCCCGCGTCTGGGAGGAAGACCTCGACTATCTCAAGTCCCGCTTCGCCATGCTGAAAGGCAAGGACGGCAAGGACAAGGAGATGATGGGTCTGACCGGCATCCCCGTCTCGCGCTGGATCGACGGCGTGCTCGAGGCCAAGGAAAACCTCGAACAGCCCGACAACACCCGCGCGATGGTGTTCTGGGGCCACGCCCCGAACTCGCAGACCCGCCTCAAGGAAATGAAGACGGCGATGGAGAAGCTCGACCTGCTGGTCGTGGTCGATCCCTACCCCACCGTCTCGGCGATCCTGCACGACCGGACCGACAACACCTACCTGCTGCCGGCCTCGACCCAGTTCGAGACCTACGGCTCGGTGACCGCGTCGAACCGCTCGCTGCAATGGCGTGACAAGGTGGTGGACCCGCTCTTCGAGTCGCTGCCCGACCACATCATCATGCACAAGTTCGCCACCAAGTTCGGCTTTGCGGATCGCCTGTTCCGCAACATCGAGGTGAACGGCGAGGAACCCTCGATCGAGGATCTGACGCGCGAGTTCAACAGGGGCATGTGGACCGTGGGCTACACCGGCCAGTCGCCGGAACGGCTCAAGATGCACATGGCGAACCAGCACACCTTTGACCGCACCACGCTGCGCGCCAACGGTGGCCCCGCGGATGGCGACTTCTACGGCATGCCGTGGCCCTGCTGGGGTACGCCCGAGATGAACCACCCGGGCTCGGCCAACCTCTATGACCTGTCGCTGGCGGTGAAGGACGGCGGCCTGCCGTTCCGTGCCCGCTACGGCGTCGAATACGAGGGGCAGAACCTGCTGGCCGAGGGCTCGTACACCGTCGGCTCCGAGATCGAGGACGGCTACCCCGAGTTCACCATGCAGATGCTGATCGATCTGGGATGGGACAAGGACCTCACGCCCTACGAGCGGCGAATGATCGAATGGGTCGCGGGCTATATCGACGCGCGCCCCAGCACCGACACTGAGGTCGGCGAGCAGGACCAGACCGGTCCCTACCCGTCCGACTTCGCCGAGCAGATCGGTGGCGTGAACTGGAAGACCGACCTTTCGGGCGGCATCCAGCGCGTGGCGATCCTGCATGGCTGCGCCCCCTACGGCAACGCCAAGGCCCGCTGCGTGGTCTGGACCTTCCCGGATCCGATCCCGCTGCACCGCGAGCCGCTCTACACGAACCGGCGCGACCTGGTGGCCGACTACCCGACCTACGAAGACAAGACCTTCTGGCGGGTGCCGACCATGTATGCCTCGATCCAGAAGAACGACTTCTCGAAGGACTACCCGATCATCCTCACCTCCGGCCGACTGGTCGAATACGAGGGTGGCGGCGACGAGACGCGGTCCAACCCGTGGCTCGCCGAGCTCCAGCAGAACATGTTCATCGAGATCAACCCGCGCGACGCCAACAATCTCGGCGTGCGGGACGGGGCGGATGTCTGGGTCGAGGGCCCCGAGGGCGGCAAGGTCAAGGTCATGGCCATGGTCACCCCGCGGGTGGGCGAGGGCGTTGCCTTCATGCCCTTCCACTTCGGCGGCCATTTCGAAGGCGTCGACCAGCGTTCGAAATATCCCGACGGGGCAGACCCGATCGTGCTGGGCGAATCCACCAACACCGCGCAGACCTATGGCTACGACTCCGTCACGCAGATGCAGGAGACCAAGGCCACACTCTGCAAGATCATGCCGGCGTAAGGAGAGCGAGACATGGCAAGAGCTAAATTCCTCTGCGATGCCGAGCGCTGCATCGAGTGCAACGCCTGCGTCACCGCGTGCAAGAACGAGCACGAGGTGCCATGGGGCATCAACCGCCGGCGGGTGGTGACCATCCAGGACGGCCAGCCGGGCGAACGCTCGATCTCGGTCGCCTGCATGCACTGCTCGGACGCACCCTGCATGGCCGTCTGCCCGGTGGACTGCTTCTACCAGACCGAAGAAGGTGTGGTGCTGCACTCCAAGGATCTGTGCATCGGCTGCGGCTACTGCTTCTACGCCTGCCCCTTCGGCGCGCCGCAGTACCCGCAAGCGGGCAACTTCGGCTCGCGCGGCAAGATGGACAAGTGCACCTTCTGCAACGGCGGCCCGGAAGAGAACAACTCCGCGGCCGAGTTCCAGAAGTACGGGCGCAACCGGATCGCCGAGGGCAAGCTGCCCATCTGCGCCGAGATGTGCTCGACCAAGGCCCTGCTGGCGGGAGACGGCGACGAGGTGTCGGCGATCTACCGCGAGCGCGTGGTGGCCCGTGGCTTCGGCTCGGGCGCCTGGGGCTGGGGCACCGCCTACGACGAAAAGGCCAACTGAGCCAAAGGTCGGCGGGCTTTCGGGCCCGCCGGTAACGCAACGAAGTCCCGCGCGGGGCGGCGATGGCCGCCGTTCCGCGCGGTTCTCGCGTGAACCTACTTCATGGAGACGACCATGCTGCGCCACCTGCTGGCACTTTTCGCACTGGTCCTGATGACCGCCGCCCCGCTGGGCGTCGCGGCGCAGGGCACCCTTCTTCCGCCCGAGCCCGACCGCTCCGCCACCGGCGGCGCGCAGACGCTCGAGGACATCATGCGCAGGCAGGCGGGCATCAAGATCGATGACAGCTTCCGGCGCGACAACATCGGCGGCGCCGCACCCGAGGCGCCCGAGCTCGGCACCCGCGGCGGCGCCTCGGATCCCGACCTGTGGCGCGCGCTGCGCTACAACGAGGCCGACGTGCGCGCCTCGACGATCAACCCCAACGGCAAGGTGCTGATCCAGGACGGCGGCATGTGGTGGTTGAGCTTCCGCCGCGGTCCGCTCGCGACCTACGGCGGCTGGCTGCTGCTGGGGACCATCGGCATCCTGGCGGTATTCTTCCTGCTGCGCGGCCGGATCAAGATCGACGGCGGCAAGGCGGGCAGCACCGTGCAGCGCTTCAAGTGGATCGAGCGTTTTGCGCATTGGACGCTGGCAGGATCGTTCCTCCTGCTCGGCTTCACCGGGCTTTTCACCCTCTTCGGGCGTAAGTACCTGGTGCCGTTGCTGGGCCATGAATTCAACTCGACGCTGCTGCACTACTCGAAGTTCATCCACAACAACGTCAGCTGGGCCTTCATGCTCGGGCTGATCATGGTTTTCGTCATGTGGGTCTGGCACAACATTCCCGACCGCACCGACATCACCTGGTTCGCCCAGGCCGGCGGCATCATCGGCAAGAAGCACCCGCCCGCGAAGAAGTTCAACGCGGGCCAGAAGATCATCTTCTGGTCGGTGATCCTGCTCGGGGCCTCGGTCTCGGTCTCGGGGCTGTCGCTGCTCTTCCCGTTCGATCTGCCGCTCTTTGCCCACACATTCTCGGTGCTCAACGACTGGGGCGTGCCGGGCTGGTTCGGCAGGGACGCTTTCCCCGTCCAGCTCGCGCCGCAGGAAGAGATGCAGTTCGCCCAGCTCTGGCACGCCATCGTCGCCTTCCTGCTGATGGCGGTGATCATCGGCCACATCTACATCGGCACGCTCGGCATGGAGGGTGCCTATGACGCCATGGGCTCCGGCCAGGTCGATGAGAACTGGGCGCATCAGCACCACTCGATCTGGTACGAGAAGGTGAAGGAACGCGAGGCGGCCGAAGCCCGCAACCCGGCCAGCAAGACGGCCACCCCGGCGGAGTGACCGCGATGGGCCGCCTGGCCTTTGTCCTGAGCGCCCTGCTCTGCGCCGCCCCGGCGGCGGCGCAGGAGTTCACCACGTTGAAGGGCCACGGCGGGCCGATCATGGCCATCGCCGTTTCGCCCTCGGGGCAGGTGGCGACCGGGAGTTTCGACAATTCCGTCGGCCTCTGGGACGGGGTCACACCGCGCTGGCTTGAAGGTCATGCCGCAGCGGTCACCGCGCTGAGCTGGGGGGCGGACGGCACCCTGGTTTCGGGCGGCGACGATTTCTCGGTGCGCATCTGGGGCGATGCGCCGCGCGTGCTCGGGCGGCATCAGGGCAAGGTCGCGGCACTCGCGGTCTCGCCGGATGGCACGCGCGTCGCCAGCGGCAGCTGGGATGGCTCCATCGCGCTCTGGCCGCGCAGCGGAGCCGAAGGGACGGTACTGCCAGCCCCTGGTTCCGGCGTCAACGCGCTGGCCTTCGGCGGGCCCGGCATGCTCTACGCCGCCACCATGGCCGGCGCGCTGCTGCGCTATGACCTCACCGCGGGCGATGCGCCGCTGGCCATCGTCCAGCACGGCTTCGGCATCAACCGGCTGGCGCTCGGGCAGGGCTGGATCGCCTATGGCGCGGTCGACGGCGGCACCCGCGTGATCGATCTCGCGACGGGCGCGCAGGTCGCCGACCTGACGCTCGATCGCCGCCCGATCCTCGCCATGGCCTACAACGCCCCTTCGCACCAGCTTGCGGTGGGCGATGGCGAAGGGTTCATCATGATCGTCGACACGCAGGACTGGCGCATCACCCGGGATTTCCGCGCCACCCGGCAGGGCCCGGTCTGGGCGCTGGCCTTCTCGCCCGATGGCACGGTGATCCACGCCGGCGGGCTGGACGATGTGGCCTATGCCTGGCCGGTCGACCTGCTCGACGTCTTCGATCCGGGCATCGAGGGCGCGCGCAGCTTCCTGCGTGCCGCCGAGACCATGCCCAATGGCGAGCGCCAGTTCATGCGCAAATGCTCGATCTGCCACGCGCTCGACCCCGGCCCGTCGCGCAAGGCGGGTCCAAGCCTGCACGGCCTTTTCGGCCGCCGCGCCGGGACCCTGCCCGGCTACAGCTATTCCGACACGCTGGACGGGTCGGAGATCATCTGGACCGAAACCACGATCGATGCGCTTTTCGATCAGGGTCCGGACCATTACATACCCGGCTCGAAGATGCCCATGCAGGTGATCGCGGGCGGCAGCGACCGGGCCGATCTGATAGACTACCTGAAACAGGCCACCAAAGGAGAGTGACCGCATATGAAAGCCATGTTCACGGGCTTCGCCGCCATCATCGTCATCGGCATTGCCGCCTATTTCGGGCTGCACGAGATCGGCATGTCCTCGGCAGAGGTCTACTCGAGCCCAAACGTCCGCCACGACTGAGCCCACGCGGATGACGCCGAAGGACGCCACCACCGACGATTACGGCCCGACCCTGGCCGGCGCCTCGATCCTCGTGGTCGATGACGAACCGGGGATGCGCAACTTCCTCGTCAAGATGCTGACCCCGCGGGTGCAGCGGGTCGAGGAAGCGCGCTCGGCGCTGGAGGCGACGCAAAAGCTCGACGCGGCGCATTTCGACCTGGTCATCCTCGACAACGTGATGCCGAAGATGACCGGCCTCGACTGGCTGGCAGAGCAGCAGCGCCGCGGCTTCTTCGGCGACACGATCCTGATCACCGCCTATGCGGATCTTGAGACCGCGATCACCGCGTTGCGCGCCGGGGTCAGCGACTTCGTCCTGAAACCCTTCCGCGCCAACCAAATCCTCGGCGCCGTGGCGCGCACGCTCGACCGCAAGTACCTGCGGCGCGACAACACGCTGCTGCGGCGCGAGCTGCGCACGGGCCAGTTCCAGGGCAAGCTGCTCGGCAAATCCGAGGTGATGGTCGCCGTGCGTGCCCTGCTCGCCAAGCTGGCGCCTTTGCCCACGCCGGTGCTCTTCACCGGGGCCAGCGGCACCGGCAAGGAAATGGCCGCGCGCCATCTCCATCAGCTCTCCGACCGCGCCGACAAGCCCTTTGTCCCGGTCAACTGCGCTGCCATTGCGCCCGACCGCATGGTGCAGGAGCTGTTCGGCAGCCTCGAGAACGGCGATCGCCTGAAACCGGGGCTGCTGCTCCTGGCCGACGGCGGGACGCTGTTTCTCGACGAGGTGGCGCAGATGCCCGAGCCGCTTCAGGCGGCGCTGTTGCGCGTGCTCGAGGATCAGCGCATCCGCCCGACCGGGGCAGAACGCGAGCTTCCCCTCAACCTGCGCTTCCTCTTCGCCACCAATGCCGACCTCGAGGCGCTGGTGGCCCAAGGCAGGTTCCGCGCCGACCTCTACCACCGCATCAACGTGCTGAAGGTCGAGATGCCGCCCCTGTCGAACCGGTCGGACGACATCCTCGAGCTGGCCGCGCTCTTCACCAAGCAGTTCAGCCAAGCGCTCGGGATGCCGGGGCTGGAGCTTGACCAGCAGACCCTGCTCAACCTGCGCCGCTACGACTGGCCCGGCAACGTGCGCGAGCTGCGCAACCTGATCGAACGCTCGGTGATCCTGGGCGGCTTTCCGCCCGAGGTCGCTGGCTCCGGCGAGATGACCGGGGCGCGGGCGATCGAGGATCTCGACCTCGTGGTCCAGCGTCACATCCTGCACATGCTCGACCTCTGCGAGGGCAACCGGGCCGAGGCAGCGCGGCGGCTCGGAGTCTCGCGCAAGACCATCGACCGCAAGATCGCGCAGTGGGGCGAAGAGAGCGTGACCCCGCCGGGACCGCTGCGCTAGGCTGGGGCAAAAGCCGAGCGGAGCAGACCATGACCAGACATCGCGATTCCCTAGGGTGGCGCCGCGCCATGGCAGCGGCGCTGCTGGCGCTTTGCGCCCTCGCCTCCCCCGCCGCGGCGCTCGACCGCGCCGCCATCGAGCGGCAGTTCCGTGGCTGGCTCGAACAGACCGTCTGGCCCCGCGCCTCGGCCAGGGGCGTGTCGCGCGGCACCTTCGAGACGGCCTTCGCCGGCGTGCGTCTGAACTGGGACCTGCCCGACCTCGTGCCACCGGGCACCAGGCCCGAGACCCCGAAGCAACAGCGTCAGGCCGAGTTCGGCCAGCCCGCGAAGTATTTCAACCGTGGGTCCGTGGACGGCGCGACCAGCACCGGACGGCAGATGGCGCGGAAACACGCCTCGGCGCTCGCCGCCACGGAAAGGGCAACCGGCGTGCCCGGTCGCATCATCCTCGGGATCTGGGGCCGCGAGAGCGGCTATGGCCGCGTGGCGATCCCGCACAGCGCCTTCGAGGTGCTGGGCACCAAGGGCTTCATGTCGACCCGCGCCGGCTATTTCACCGACGAGCTGATCGCCGCGCTCGAGATCGCCGAAGCCGGACACGCGCCGGCCGGGGTGATGAAAAGCTCATGGGCCGGGGCGCTGGGGCAGCCGCAGTTCATGCCTTCGAACTTCCTGAAATACGCCGCCGACGGCACCGGCGATGGCCACGCCGACATCTGGCGTTCGGAGGCGGACACCATCGCCTCGATCGGCACCTACCTTGCCAGACACGGCTGGCAGAACGGACGCGACTGGGGCTTCGAGGTCACCGTGCCCGCCTCCGTCTCCTGCACGCTCGAAGGCCCCGATCAGGGCAGGCGCATTTCCGAGTGGGAAAAGCTCGGCATCACCCGCGTTTCCGGCCGCGCCTTCCCCGAGAGCGAGCGGCGCGGCGAGGGATTCCTGCTGATGCCTGCCGGGCGGCATGGGCCAGCGTTCATCGTCACGCCCAACTTCTACGTGCTGAAGGAGTACAACATGAGCGATCTCTACGCGCTCTTTGTGGGCCATGTGGGCGACCGCATCCAGTACGGCGTTGGCGATTTCAGCGCGGGATGGGGCGCGGTCGGCGGGCTCTACCGCTCTGATGTCGCGGCCATGCAGCGGGCGCTGGAGCGGATGGGTCACGATGTCGGCGGGGCGGACGGGCTGCCGGGGTTCAAGACCCGACGCTCGATCGGGCGCTGGCAAGAGGCGCAGGGGCGACCCGCCACCTGCTTCCCCGAGACCGCGATGAAATCCGCACTGCGCTAGGCGTTCCAGACCACCTCGCCAAGCGGCGTTAGGTCGTAGCCGCCAAGGCTCTCCGCGCGGCTGCGGAAGATCTCGGATCGGCAGAAGGCCATCAGCCGCTGCAAAGGCGGGTCGAACCACGCCTTGCGATCGATCAGCAGATCGAAGCGCTCGTCGATCAGCGGCACGAAGGGCAGGCCATAGGCGCGGGCGACCGATTCCAGCCCGAAGGTCACGTCGGCCTCGCCACGCCGCACGCTCTGCACCGCCTCGTCCTCGGTCCTTTCGAGCGGTGTCAGGGTGACCATGCCGAGATCAAGCCCCGCTTCGGCCGCCAGGTCGCGCAGCAGCCCGGCGCTTCCCGAGCTTTGCTGCCGCGGTGCCAGCCGCAGTCCGGCAAGCTCGGCAAGCCCTTTCGGCGCGGCCCCGCCTTCGCGCAGCACCAGCCCGCGGCGTCGCGCCGCGAAGCCCACCAGCACCGCATTCTGTCCGGCTGCGGCATCCCGCGCGGTAGCCGCGTTCCAGCCTCCCGCCGGGTCGCGGACGTGCAGGCCCGTTGCCACGCCTTCCCCGCCGGCGAAGCGCGTCAGCCCGTCAAGCGATCCGTCGAAATAGGTGGCAAGCCCGCAGCGCGACTGGCGGATCGCCCAGTCGAGCAGGGGGTCGTGGGAGCCCAGGAAGACACCCGGTCGCGCTGTGGGAGCGGCAATCGTCCCGCCGCTCTGCGCGCCTTCGATCCAGGCGCGGATCTCGGCGGCGGGGAACAGGAGCTTGCCGGTGGCGCGCGAGCAGGGCACCTCGCCCGAGGCAGCAAGATCATAGATCTTGCGTTCTTTCAGGCGCAGCAGATCGGCCAGTTCGCGGACAGTCAGGTAGTCGTGGGGCGGAAACTGCGGGTCTGTCATGGGGTCCGGATGTGTCGGGGGGCGGCACGACGCCGCCCCCGGACCCTATCAGGACTTCGGTGCGTTGGGGAAGAACAGCTGCTGGCCGTCGATCTTGTAGTCGGCGATCACCTTCTGGCCCTCGTCCGAGATCAGCCAGTCGGCGAAATCCTGCGCCGCATCGATCTTGACCGAGGGGCATTTCTCGGGGTTCACCGGGATCACGCCGTACTGGTTGAAGAGGTTCTCGTCGCCCTCGACCTCGATCGCGTAGTCCTGCTTGTTCTGGAAGCTGATCCAGGTGGCGCGGTCGGTCAGCACGTAGGCCCCCATGCCGATGCCGGCGTTCAGCGTCGCGCCCATGCCCGAGCCGGTCTCGCGGTACCACTCTCCCGAGGCGGCGGTCGGGTCGATGCCCGCATCCTTCCACAGCGCGACCTCTTTCTTGTGGGTGCCGCTGTCATCCCCGCGCGAGGCAAAGAGCGCGCCCGCTTCGGAAATCTTGGTCAGCGCCGCCTCGACGTCGTCCATGCCCTTCACGCCCGCCGGGTCGGCCTCGGGGCCGACGATAACGAAATCGTTGTACATCAGATCCGTGCGCGTGGTGCCGAAGCCCGCCTCGACGAACTTCTCTTCGGACGGCTTGGCGTGCACCAGCAGTAGGTCGCCATCGCAGTTTTCGGCGTTCTTGATCGCCTGGCCGGTGCCCACGGCAACGACGTTGACGGTGATGCCGCTCTCGGCGGTGTAGATTGGCAGCAGGTAGTCGTAGAGCCCCGAGTTGGCGGTCGATGTCGTGGACTGCACGATGATCGACTGCTCCTGCGCGATCGCCGCACCGGCGAGGCCGAGGGTCAGCGCAGTTGAGGCGATCAGTCTTGCGATGGTCATGACGAGGATCCTTCTGTCTTGGTAATCAATCACTTGGAGACACATGGGGCGGGCGATCAGAGAACGATGCGTCCCGCCAGGTAATCCCGTGCCGCTTGGCTGCGCGGCTCAGGGAAGAAGACATCGGCCGGGCTGTGCTCGGCGACGCGGCCGCGGTGCAGGAAGACCACCTCGTCCGCCATGCGCCGGGCCTGCCCGACATCATGGGTGACGAAGACGATCCGCGTGCCGCAGTCACGGGCGGCGGCAACGATGCGCTCGATCACCAGCACCGAGGCCGGATCGAGGCTGGCGGTGGCCTCGTCGAGGAACAGCACTTCCGGATCGGTGGCCAGCGCGCGGGCCAGCGCCAGCCGTTGCGCCTCGCCGCCCGAGAGCAGCCGCGCGGGCTGGCGCGCCTTGTGCAAGAGCCCGACCTCGCGCAGCAATGCGTCCCGGCGGCTGCGGTCGCGACCCCGGCTCTTCAGCACGAAATCGACGTTGGCGGCGACCGATCGGCGCAGCAGGACCGGCTTTTGGAACACCAGCGCCTGCCGGGCGGTGGCCTGCGCCGCCGGGATGCCGTTCCAGCTGACGTCCCCGGCCCCAGGCACAAGCAGCCCGTGCATCATCTTCAGCAGCAGGCTCTTGCCCGCGCCGTTCGGCCCCATGATCACCGTGCAGCCGCCCGGCGCGAGCGTCAGCTCCACCCCGTCAAGAAGGGCGGTGCCATCGGCGGTCAACCGCAGGCCGGAGACCCGCAACGGCAGCAGCGGGCGCTTCGGCGCGGCCTCGTCGCGGGGGCGCGCCATCGGCGGGACCGAGGTGATCGGCAGGTCAGACATGCGCCCTCTCAGACATGGGCCTGCCTCGCGGCGGTCATGCGCAGCGCTTGCACCCCGGCGTTCACCCCCAGCGCCAGCACCAGCAGGATGATTCCCAATGCCAGCGCCAGCGGCAGATCACCCTTTGACGTCTCGAGCGCGATGGCGGTGGTCATGACGCGGGTCAGGTGATCGATGTTGCCGCCGACGATGATCACCGCCCCGACCTCGGCCACGGCGCGGCCGAAACCTGCCAGACCGACGGTCAGCAGCGCGTAGCGCCCGTCCCAGAGCAGCGTCGCAACGCTCTGCCAGCGCGTCAGGCAGAGCGAGCGGAACTGTTCGGCATATTCGGCATGCAGGTCCTCGAGCAGCTGCCGCGACAGCGCGGCGACAATCGGCACGATGAGAATGGTCTGCGCGAAGATCATCGCGCCGGGGGTGTAGAGCAGCCCCAGAAAGCCGAGCGGCCCGGAGCGCGAGAGATAGAGGTAGACCAGCAGGCCGACGACCACCGGCGGCAGACCCATCAGCGCGTTCATCACGATCAGCACGAGGCCGCGGCCGCGGAAGCGGCTCACCGCGATCAGCGCGCCAATGGGCAGGCCGATGCCGCAGGCGAGCACCGTGGCGCTCAGGCTGACCCGCAGCGAGAGGCCGACGATCTCGTAGAGATCGGCCTCGCCGGACAGGACGAGGGACAGCGCCAGATGGAAGGCCTCTCCAATGCTCTGCAAAATTTTCTCTCCCTGCGGAAATTTTGCCTTATTCCGACTATGCACCCTCTCGCTGATCACGCAAGAGCCGTCAATAGTCTGAATTAAATAAGGCCTGCTCAAAGAGGCGGGCCTTGATCAGAGGATGACTGCAAAATTTCCGGGATCGCCCCGAGAGCCTCAGAACGGCAGGCCGACGTAGTTCTCGGCGAGGTCCTTGCGGGCAGTTTCCGAGTCCGCAAGGTGCCGCAGCGTGGCGCGGCGCATCTCTTCGGCAAAGCTGTCCTCGCCCTCGAAACGGTGCAACATGGTGGTCATCTGCCAACTGAAGCGCATGGCCTTCCAGATGCGCGCCAAAGCGCGCTTGGAATAGCCGTCGATCCCCGCGCTCTGGCCGGACTTCAGCGCCGCGATCAGCGCCTCGTGCAGGTAGTAGACGTCCGAGACCGCGAGGTTCAGCCCCTTCGCGCCGGTCGGCGGCACGATATGCGCAGCATCGCCGACGAGGAAAAGCCGGCCCCAGCGCAGCGGCTCGGAAACGAAGCTGCGCAGCGGCGCGATGGACTTCTCGATCGACGGGCCGGTGACCAGCCTGGCGGCGGCCTCAGACGGGATGCGGCGCTTGAACTCGGTCCAGAAACGCTCGTCCGACCAATCCTCGACCTTGTCGGTCAGCGGCACCTGCACGTAGTAGCGCACCAGATTCTCGTTGCGCATCGAGGCCAGCGCGAACCCGTGTGGAGAGTTGGAGTAAATCAGCTCGTCATGCACCGGCGGGGTGCGCGAGA
The DNA here is from genome assembly GCF_015223355.1 of Salipiger mangrovisoli. Taxonomy (GTDB): domain Bacteria; phylum Pseudomonadota; class Alphaproteobacteria; order Rhodobacterales; family Rhodobacteraceae; genus Salipiger; species Salipiger mangrovisoli. The sequence goes on from NZ_JADFFK010000006.1 coordinate 36,301, forward strand.
GGATCCCCAGCCAGCCGAAGGGGTAGACCCGCTCGAACTCGCGGCGCTTCTCCTCGGGGATCGTCTCGCGGCTGACACCGTGGAAACCGTCGCAGCCCGCCACATAGGCGCAGGTGATGCGGTGACGCTCGCCGTTCAGCGTGTATTCCACCGCCGCCTCGGACGCGTCGAGATCGTGGATCGTCACGTCCTCGACCCCGTGGATCACCGTGGTGCCCATGGCGTCCTGCGCATCGTAGAGGTCATGGGTCACCTCGGTCTGGCCGTAGACCATGACCTGCTTGCCGGTGAGCGCCTTGAAGTCGATGTGCACCATCAGCTCGGCATCGGTGAGGTAGGTGCCATCATGCGGGTAGCCCTCGGCATCCATGCGCGCACCAACACCCGCCTCACGCAGCAGCTCGACCGTGCCCCATTCGAGAATACCGGCGCGGATGCGCGACAGCACGTGCTCGCGGCTCGAGCGCTCGAGCACCACGGTTGCGACCCCGGCCTTGTTCAGCAGCTGCGAGAGCAGCAGGCCCGACGGCCCGCCGCCGATGACCACGACTTCGGTTTTCATGCAATCTCCTCCGATCATTCCGCGCACCCTACGCCCTGCAAGGTCCGGCGCGAATAGACAGGGGACGCATAGACTGGTACTATTCATGCATGACCCGGCGTCCCGACATCCCCCTGTTCGATCTCTTCGGAGAAACCGGTGGCTTTCCGGACACGGTGCATTGCGAGCGCATCTGGGACCGCGCAAGACTTCACGATTGGGTGATTTCCTCGCATAGGCACGCCGAGATCACGCAGGTGTTTCTGATGCGGCAGGGCCATGCCGAAGTGCGGATCGACGGTCAGGCGCACCGCCTGGACGACGGACAATTCCTGCTTATCCCGGTACAGATCGTGCATGGCTTCGAATTTCAGATGCTGAGCGAAGGGTTGGTGCTTTCCTTCCCCGCGCCGGTGCTCGCCGGGATGCGCCCGGCGTCCGCTGCGCTTTCTGCACGGCTGGCGCGCCCGGCGATCGGCGACGCCTCGGAAACGCTGGTCACCCTCTCCGAACAGCTTGTCGCCGCCTTCGCCCGCCCCGGCCCCTATCGCGCCAACCTCTTGGTGTCGCTGGCGCAGGCGCTCCTCGCCGAGATCTGCACACTGGCCCCGGCCGAGGAGCCCGCCGCCCCCGGCGGGGCCAAGATGATGGCGCTCGACGGGCTGATCTCGGACCATCTCGCCGAGGGCTGGCGCGCCGGGGACTACGCCGCCGCCCTGTCGATCACCCCCGGCCATCTCAACCGGCTGTGCCACGCCGCCACCGGCCTCAGCGCCTCGCGCTACATCGAAGGCAAGCTGATGACCGAGGCCAGCCGCCTGCTCGCCTTCACCCAGGTGCCCGTGGCCGAGGTCGGTTACCGGCTGGGCTTTTCCGATCCGGCCTATTTCTCCCGCCGCTTCCGCGCGCTGCGCGGCCAGAGCCCCAGCGACTACCGGGGCCGCTTCGTGGGCTGAGCAAGACCGGAACAGCCGCCTGCCCGCGAGGCCGGGTGCGCCCGCGCGTCACCCCACCCGCTTGACCCCGCGGCGCAGAGGCGTATCGCTTGGCCCGTCCTAGTTCCGCGGAAGGCACCCATGACCCGCATCATGATCAACGGCTTCGGCCGCATCGGCCGCACCCTGCTGCGCCAGCTGCTCACCAACCCGGCGCATGCCGACCTCGAGCTGGTGGCGATCAACGACATCGCCGCGCCCGAGATGTGCGCCTATCTGTTCCGCTACGACAGCGTCTTCGGCCCCTTCCCCGGCACCGTGACCGAGGAGCCCGGCGCGCTGGTCATCAATGGCCGCCGCATCCCCTTCCACACCACCCGCGACCTGCGCGACCTTGACCTGGGCCATGTCGACGTGGTGCTCGAATGCACCGGCGCGGCGTCGAACCGCCCGCATGCCGAGGCCGGGCTGCTGGCCGGGGCGCGGTCGGTACTGCTTTCCGGCCCCTCCGAGGCCGCCGATGTCACCTGCGTGCTCGGTGCCAACGAGGCAGAGATGGGTGACGCAAGGATCGTCTCCAACGCCTCCTGCACCACCAACGCCATCGCGCCGATGCTGAAGGCGCTCGACGCGCGCTTCGGCATTGACCGCGCGCATGTGACGACGATCCACTGCTACACAGGCAGCCAACCAACGGTGGACGCGCCCGGCGCGAGCTACGAGCGCAGCCGCGCCGCGGCCGTTTCGATGGTGCCGACCAGCACAAGCGCGGCGAAGCAGGTGATCAAGGTGCTGCCTGCGCTCGACCACCGGCTCAGCGTGACCGCCGTGCGCGTGCCCTGCATCTCGGTCTCGGCGGTGGACGCCGTCCTGCAGATCAAGGACATGCCCAACGACATCAATTCGGTCTTGTCGGAGCTGTTCGCGGGATCACCGCTTGTCGGGCTGACCGCCGATCCCTGCGTGTCCACCGACCTGCGCGCCCGGCCGGAATCACTGGTGCTCTCGACCCGCGAAACCCGCGTGATCGAGGGCGGCCAGCTGCGGCTCTTCGGCTGGTACGACAACGAGTGGGGTTTCTCCGCACGGATGATCGACATGACCCGGCGCATGGCGGCGCGCTGATCTTCAAACGGCGTTTGAAACTGCCTCGGGCGTGCGGGGCTTTACCCGCCCCCCGCTTCTGCCACTATGTCCCGCAACCCCTTATGGAGACCCGCCGATGACCGGATACCTGACGACGCACGTGCTCGACACCGCCCGCGGCTGCCCCGCACAGGGGCTGAAGATCGAGCTTTTCCGGATCGAGGGCGAGAGCCGCAGCCTGCTCAGGACGCTGGTGACAAATGACGACGGCCGCACCGACACGCAGATTCTGCCCGCCGCAGATTTCGCGCTCGGCACCTATGAGCTGGTGTTCCATGCCGGTGCCTATCTTGATGCCTGCGGCACCCCGCCCGAGGAGCCGCGTTTCCTCGACGTGGTGCCGATCCGCTTCGGCATGTCCGAGCCCGCGCATTACCACGTGCCGCTGCTGCTTTCTCCCTTCGGCTATTCCACCTACCGCGGCAGCTGAGCGTGGCGCGTGCTCCCCACGGCGGGAGGAAGTCCCGAGGCGGGATTCCGCGCTCGGATCCCTCTCAGCCCCCGCCGAGCATGGCGTAATAAGCGGCAAGATCGGCGATGTCCTCGTCGCTGAGATTGCGCGCCGCCGCCTGCATCAGCGGGGCGCGCGGCGCCTCGGGCACCGGTCCATCGCGGTAGAGACGCAGCCAGTTGACCAGCCAGTAGCCGTCCTGCCCGGCGATGCGCGGGGTATCCGCGCGCCTCGGCGACAGACCGTCGTCGCCGCCCTCGTGGCAGGAGGCGCAGCTGGCGATGTCCTCGTGCTCGTCGCCTCGCTGCGCCAGCGCGCGGCCCCGCTCGGCATCGCCGAAAGGCAGCGCCCTGCCCTGCCATTCACCGCTCATCCCGGCGTAGCGCGCGGCGATCCCGGCACGGGTCTCGGCGCTCAGGGGCTTGGCGAGAGGTTCCATGAAGCCGCTCTCCCGATGCCCCTTGGCGTAGGCCCCAAGCACCAACTCGAGCCATTCGGCGGACTGCCCGGCCAGCTTCGGCGCGGTGCCATCGCGGCCCAGACCGTCCTCGCCATGGCAGCGCGCGCAGCCGAGCTCCTGCGGGATCGCGCCGGGCAGACCACCGAAGCGCACGCCGTCGCTCTCATAGCCTCCGGCGCGGCCGAAGGCGGCGTCCTCGTAGCCCGCGCGGTCAAAGCTGTCATAGCGAGAGAGGAAGGCCGCCAGCGCCCAGGGCTCGTCCTCGCGCCCTGCACCCGGCCAGCTGGGCATGCCGGTGTACTTGAAACCATGCCGGGCGATCCACCAGAACTCCTTGGGTTCGAAATCCTCGGAGGTCAGCATCGGCGGCTCGGGGCGCATTCCTTCCACCACCGGGTTGCGCGCGATGCCCGGCGCGCCGTGGCAGGTCTGGCAGCCGGTGGCGAAATGCCCCGCGCCAAGACGGATCAACGCCGGATCGTCGAGATCCACATGCTCCGGCACCTCTACGCGACCCGCCCGCACCCGCACCGCGTTGCGCAGGTACTGGTGCAGCACCTCGCCCACGCCGGGCAGGTGCGGCACGGAGGCCGCGATATTGTAGGGCGCGAACCAGAAGAAGGCGGCGCCGCCAAGGGCCAGGGCGCCCATGCCGCCAAGTATCCAGCGTTTCACTCGCATGCCTGCGCCTCCTTCAACTCCAGCGCCTGCCCCAGCCGGCGCAGCGCCGCGACGAGATAGATCGCTCCCCCGGCCCCGGCCATCAGCGCCCCGGCCACCTGCTGCTCCTGCAGCGCCGAGAGCCCGAGATGACCGGCGCAGATCTCGCCATAGAGCGTGCGCGGAGCGAGGCCGATCAGCGCGCCGAGCAGGGTCATGTGCATCGTCGTGGCCAGCAGCACCACCGCGCCGCCGAAACCGCCCGCGGCGCGGACCGTGGCCCAGAGCATGATCCCGGCAATGAGAAAACTTCCCTGCTCCAGCATGAGGCCCGTGCCGCTAAGACGCGCCCAGAGGTGCATCCCCGGCAGGTGCCAGACCCAGACCACCAGCATCTCGGCGACCGCGCCCAGCACCAGCGCCATCGCGCCAGAGGGCAGGCGCAGCCTCGGAGCCCAGAGCGCGGGCACCCCCGCCGTCACGCCAAGGTGCAGCACCATGTGCAGCACCATCGAGCCAGCCGCCAACCCCGGCAGTGGCCCGAGCCAGAGCGCCGCCAGCAGCGCCAGCGCCAAAAGCCGGCGCGGGCTCAGCATTGTCCCAGCACCATGCCGGGGATCACGGTGAAGAGGATCGCCGCGGCGGAGAGCACGCAGAGCAGCAGCGCAACGTGGCCGACGAAGCGGTCGCGCCCGCGCTCGGAACTCTCGGTGATCTCCTCGAAGATGACGAAGACCCCGCCGTAGCGCCGCACCGCCAGCACCGCCAGCCCGATGATCGCACCGATGCAGAGCGCGCCCAGCCCGGCGATGATCCAGCGCGGCTCGGCCAGCGAAGTCCCGCGCCCGAGCTTGGCGCACCAGATCGCCGCGACCCAGTAGCTGATCAGGAAATGCGCCGCCCAGATCGAGGGCGCGGCGACGAGGATCCAGACCGAGCCTTGGTCGATGACACGCGGCGCATCGCCGGGCGGAACGATCTTTCTGCGCGGTGCCATCACGCGCCCCCCATCAGCATCGGGAAGAGCGCCAGCAGGGCGAAGATCACCACAGCCGTCAGCGCGAGAAAATGGGTGAAGAGCGTGAGGTTCGCGCTGTCGGCCCGGTAGCGCGGCGTGCAGCGCTTCCGCCAGATCCGCGCGGCCACGTAGAGCCGCATCACCGCGTCGAGCAGCAGGTGCAGGCCCATCCAAAGGATCAGCACCCAGACAGTCGCATCAAACGAGGCCTCGGTCGGGTCGAGACCTGCGCTCCACGCCGCCCAGCCCCACGCGCCGATCCCCGCCGCGCCGAGCGGCACGCCCGCGACCAGCAGCGCCATCGCCTGCCCCGCGCTGCCGCCCGCCAATCGCTCGCGCGCTGCAAGCGCCGTCAGCCAGCTCGCGAGCAGCAGCGCAAGGCCGATGAGCAGCCAGCCGAAACCCGGCAGTTTCGCCGCGCCCGGCAGGAAGTCCGGCAGCGCAGTCCAGTAGAAGAAGTAGCTGAAAACCAGCCCCATGAAGGCGGTCATGTCACCGGTCATGGTGATGAACACCGCCCACCAGCCGGGCGAGTTGTTGCCCTGTGCATAGGTCGGCAGCACAAGCCCGCGGCCCGCCATTTTCTCGGGTTTCTCGGGGATTTCCGAGGTGCCGGTCCACAGCCACCAGAGCGTGAAGCCAATGAAGCCCGCGCCGAAAAGCAGGGTCAGCGCCCAGAGATGGAAGGTCGCAAGGATAAACACCGCGCCGAGGCAGAAGGCCGAGCCTAGCGTCAGGTAGCTCGGCCCGCCGACCCGCTGCACGTAGAGCGGACGGGCGTCGAGGATGTCGGTGATGATCAACTCGCGCTTGCCCTCCTCGGCGTCGGGCAGGAACCACTCGCCCCGGTCCATCTCGCCCAGCAGCTCCTTCTGCTCCCACAGCGGGTAGCGGGTGTGGATGTAAGGGATCGAGCGCACGCCCCAGGGCTTGTCGGGGACCTCGCCGCTCCATTCCATCGTCCCGGCGTTCCAGAGGTTGCGCACGACCAGCGGCGCCTTGCCGCGCGGCCAGAGAACGTTCACCGCTAGCACCACGAAGCCCGCGGCGAAAACAAAGGCTCCGATGGTCGAGACCATGTTGAGCACCGCCCAGCCGTCGGTCACGTCATAGGTCCAGACCCGGCGCGGCATGCCCATGACCCCGGTCCAGTGCATCGGCAGGAAGGCGAGGTTGAAGCCGCCGAACATCAGCCAGAAGCTCCAGCGGCCCAGCCGGTCGGACATGCGTTTCTGCGTCACGAATGGGTACCAGTAGTGCACCCCGGCAAAGAGCGGGAAGAGCATGCCGCCGATCAGCGTGTAGTGCAGGTGCGCCACGACGAAATAGCTGTCATGCGCCTGCCAGTCGAAGGGCACCAGCGCCACCATCACGCCGGTCAGACCGCCGAAGACGAAGATCGCCAGCGCGCCCCCGGCGAAGAGCATCGGCACCGAGCGGCGCAGCTTGCTGACCAGCATGGTGGCGATGAAGCAGAAGATCTGGATGCCCGTGGGCACTGCCACCGCCTCGGAGGCCGCCGAGAAGAACGAGAGCGAGATCTCCGGCAGGCCGGTGGTGAACATGTGGTGGACCCAGAGGCCGAAGCTGAGGAACGCCACCCCGACGGCCGAGAGCACGATCCACGAATGGCCGACCATGGGCCGCCCGGCGAAGGTCGGCAGGATGGTGGCGATCAGCGCGATCGAGGGCAGGAAGATGATGTAGACTTCGGGGTGGCCGAAGATCCAGAAGAGGTGTTGCCACAGGAGCGGATCGCCGCCCCGGTCGGGATCGAAGAAGGCCCAGCCGAAGGCGCGCTCCATCTCGAGCAGCAAGTCCCCGGCGATCAGCGGCGGGAAGGCGAAGAGGATCATCCCCGCCACAACCAGCACGTACCAGCAGTAGAGCGGGATGAGATTGAGCCGCATTCCCGGCGGGCGCGACTTCAGCACGCCGACGATCAGCTCGACGGCGGCCGCGATGGACGAGACCTCGATGAACGACAGGCCCAGGAGCCAGATGTCGGCCCCGAGCCCGCTGTAATCCGGGTCGGACGACAGCGGTGTGTACATGAACCAGCCGCCGTCGGGGGCCACGCCGAAGAACACCGAACCGCAGACGAAGATGCCGCCGATCAGGAAGCACCAGTAGCCGAAGGCCGAGAGCCGCGGGAACGGCAGGTCACGCGCGCCGAGGATCTCGGGCAGGATGAGGATCGCCACCGCCTCGAAGATCGGCACGGCGAAGAGGAACATCATGGCCGTGCCGTGCAGGGTGAAAAGCTGGTTGTAGAGGCTTTGCGACAGCAAATCGTTGTTCGGCACGGCGAGTTGCGCGCGGATCAGCAGCGCGAGGAACCCGGCGAAGGTGAAGAAGGCGAAGGAGGTGAGCAGGTACCACTTGCCCACCGACGAATTGTTCACCGCAGAGATGCGCCGCCAGCCGGTCGGGGTTTCCCAGACCTTCATCAGCCGCGCACGCTGCGCTTCGTCGCGCGCCCTGTCGTAGGGCTCGGCGGGGGGCGGCTTGGAGAGGTCGATCTCTTCGGTCATGCGTGGCGCGGTCCCTTATTCGAGGCTCATCAGGAAGCTGACAAGCGTATCGAGCCGCGCGCCCCGAAGCCCCGGGTAGGAGGGCATGTCGATATCGGGTTTCATCGCGTCGGTCTCGGTGATCCAGCGCGCGATGTTCTCGGGCGTCATGTCGTAGATGCCCGCCCCCAGTTTGTCGCGCGACGCCAGGTGGGTCAGATCCGGCCCGACCGGTCCTTGCGCCTCGGTGCCGCGGATGGCGTGACAGGCACCGCAGCCCTCTTCAGCAAAAATTGCAAAACCCGGATCGTCCATGGCCACCCGCGCCGGCTGCGCCTCTTGCGCGAGCCAGGCCGCGAAGTCATCCGGCTCCATGACGATCGCGTCGAAACGCATCAGCGCATGTGCCCCGCCGCAGAACTCGGCGCAAAGCCCGCCCCAGTTGCCAAGCCGCCTCGGCGTCAGCGCCAGAGTGGTCTCTCGGCCGGGGATCATATCCATCTTGCCCCCCAGCGCGGGCACCCAGAAAGAGTGGATCACGTCATCGGCGGTAAGCCGGAACAGCGCGCGTTCGCCAAGCGGAAGACGGATCTCGTTGGCCGTGGTCACCGGCCCCTCGGGCGTGTCGTAGATGACGCGCCACCACCAGCGCTCGCCGTCGACGCGCACGGTCAGCGCGCCGTCGTCGGCGGTGATGTCACGCAGGATCAGCAGACCCCAGATCAACAGACCGCCCACCACCAGCACCGGCAGGGCAACCCCGCCCCAGAGGATGAAGCGCCGCGCCTCGCGCTCGCGGTGGGGCTTGGCCTCGGCGCGGTGGGCGTAGACGGCAAGCCCGACGACCAGCGCCCAGATCACCCCCGCACCCACGAGCACGATCCAGAACAGCGTCTCGACCGCGCGCGCCTCCTCGCCCGCCGCCGCAAGCCAGTTGTGCCGCCCGCCACACCCCGCGAGGACCATTGGAATGATCAGGAAACCCCTGCGTCTCAAACGGATAACGCCCCTTGCCGTCACCAGCACCCTTCTCCAAGCAACCGCGTAGCAGGGCGATCGGTTCCCGAAGAAGTGAGCGAAAGGTGAAGGACGGTGTTTAGCTCGCGAAAGGGTTGAGAAGACGAAGGCTGCTTTCAACCAAAAGCCCGTGGTGCATGTCCTCGGTCCACAGCGTGTCGCACCCGGACCGGAGCGCCGCCGCGACGATCATGGAATCGTAGACGGAAAACCCGTAACGCGCCCCCAGCGCGCGGCCGATGTCATGGGTCTCGGTGGTGAGCGGCACGGTCTCGCAGAGCGCCCGGACCCCGGCGAGGAAATCCCCCGCCTCCTGCGGGCTCAGCCGGGCCTTGCGCAGACAGTTGACCAGCGCCTCGTTCAGCACCTGCACGCTGATCACCCCGCCCTGGAGCAGCAGCGCCTCGGCGCGGTCCGCCTTCGGTCCCTCCCCCAGAAGGTAGAGGATCACATTGGTATCGAAGAAGGCGCGGCTCATCGGTCAGCGCGCGTTCGCCTCGTCACGCGACAGCCGTGCTTCGGCGGGCAACCGACCTCGGAAGCGGCGCAACCCGGCAAGGATTTCCTCGGGCCGCTCGGCACGGCTGACCGCAAGCCCCCGCGCATCGGGATGCAACTCGATGCGGTCCCCCTCCTTGAGGCCAAGCTCGCGCACGAGTTCCGCGGGCAGGCGAACCGCGAGCGAATTTCCCCATTTCGAGATCTGCATGGCGCCCTCCGGAACGCGGATATACACTCGAAAATGTATATCCGAATTGAGGGTCAATCAAGGCGCCCTACACCAAAAAATAGGCACCCGAAGATCTCTCTACGGGTGCCGACCATAATAAACAAAAGACAAAGGATACGTCGGCCCAACAGCCTCCCCCTTCTGCCCGAACGGAGAACGTCGCCCTGAAAATGCGGGCGAGGCGCTGCCATCAGGAGAGAAATCTCCGATCTTGCTCAGTCATGACAGCGACCCGGGCCCGTTCAGATTAGCGGGAAATCGCCGTGCGTGAGCAGTTTTTTGCGCCAGCCCGGCAGCTTTCGTGCAAGCCACTGTCCTGCCGCATCTTTTCCACAATCTGTGGACCACGGATTTTCAACCCAAGAGAGAACGACTCGATTGGCCCTGCTACGCTGCCGCGAAGGCAAGCGAGAATCACCGGGTCGGCACAGATCTATGATCGCGGTCAAATCATTAATATGTTGTTAACAATGGATTTTTTGAGAACCCGCCTTGCAAAACCACCAGATGCAGTAGCGCATTCCTTGTCACCTACATTCAGCAGTGTTCACCGCAAGAGACTCAGACTGTCGCAGAATTGACATACCGAGGCTGTGGATAAAATCGGGCATGCATTGTCCGGCCTGCCGATCGCGTGTCTGCAATAGAAGACGCCCCCGGCCTTGCGAGCCGGGGGCGCGGTCACACCGTCAGGCGCGATTTCAGCCGAGGATGCCGTTCAGCGTCGCCGAAGGGCGCATCACGGCAGCGGTCTTCTGCGCATCACCGTGGTAGTAGCCGCCCAGATCGGCGGGCTTGCCCTGCACCGCGGCCAGCTCGGCCACGATCGCCGCTTCGCCTTCGGCCAGCGCCTTGGCGATGGGGGCGAAATGCGCCGCCATCTCGGCGTCACCGGTCTGCGTCGCCAGTGCCTCTGCCCAGTAGCGGGCGAACCAGTAGTGGCTGTCGCGGTTGTCGGGCTCGCCGACCTTGCGCGAGGGCGAACGGTCGTGGTCGAGGATGCCCTGCGTCGCGGCATCCACCGCATCGCCCAGCACCCGCGCCTTCTCGTTGCCCTTCTGGTCGGCGAGGAACTTGAAGCTCTCGCCGAGGGCGCAGAACTCGCCCAGCGAGTCCCAGCGCAGGTGGTTCTCTTCGACCAGCTGCTGCACGTGCTTCGGAGCCGAGCCGCCGGCACCGGTCTCGAACAGGCCGCCGCCGTTCATCAGCTTCACGATCGACAGCATCTTGGCCGAGGTGGCCAGCTCGAGGATCGGGAAGAGGTCGGTCAGGTAGTCGCGCAGCACGTTGCCGGTGATCGCGATGGTGTTCTCGCCCTTGGTGATGGTCTCGAGCGAGGCGATGGTGGCTTCGCGCGGGGCCATGATCTCGAACTTGTCCGCCACGCCCTTGGCCTCGAGGATCGGCTTCACGTAGGCGATCAGCTCGGCGTCATGCGCGCGGCTGGCGTCGAGCCAGAAGATCGCGCGGTAGCCGGTGGCCTTCTGGCGGTCGATCGCCAGGTTCACCCAGTCCTCGATCGGCGCCTTGCGGGCCGAGGCCGAACGCCAGATGTCGCCCGCGTCCACGGCGTGCGAATGCAGCACGGTGCCATCGTCGAGGATCATCTTGACGGTGCCCGCCTCGGGGATCTCGAAGGTGGTCGGGTGCGAGCCGTATTCTTCCGCCTTCTGCGCCATCAGGCCGATGTTCTGCACGGTGCCGGCGGTTGCCGGGTTCAGCTTGCCGTTGGCCTTGAAGAACTCGATCGACGCGTCATAGACCGGCGCGTAGGAGTTGTCGGGGATCACGCAGTTGGTGTCGGCTTCCTTGCCGTCCGGGCCCCAGCCCTTGCCACCGGCGCGGATCAGCGCGGGCATCGAGGCGTCGATGATCACGTCCGAAGGCACGTGCAGGTTGGTGATGCCCTTGTCCGAGTTCACCATGTACATCGGCGGACGCGCGGCGGTCACTTCCTCGATCGCGGCGACGATGTCGGCATTGTCCTTCACGCGCGCCAGCAGGTCGCCGAGGCCCGAGTTCGGGTTCACGCCAAGCACCTTCAGCTCGGCGCCGAACTTGTCGAACACCGGCTTCAGCCAGGCCTTCACCGCGTGGCCGAAGATGATCGGGTCCGAGACCTTCATCATCGTCGCCTTCATGTGCAGCGAGAAGAGCGTGCCCTCGGCCTTGGTCTTGGCGATTTCGTCTTCCAGGAAAGCCCCGAGCTTGGCAGCGCTCATGTAGGTCGCATCAACCACGGTGCCGGCGGGGTAGGAGACGCCCTCTTTCAGGACCTTCTCGCCGGATGCGGTTTCCAGCACGATCTTGGCGGTCGCCGCCTTGTCCAGCGTCGCCGACACTTCGTTCGAGAAGAAGTCACCGCCGTCCATCGAGGCGACGCGGGTTTTGCTGTCCTTGGTCCACTCGCCCATGCGGTGCGGGTTCGACTGCGCGAATTTCTTCACCGCGGCGGCGGCGCGGCGGTCCGAGTTGCCCTCGCGCAGCACCGGGTTCACGGCCGAACCCTTGATGCCGTCGTATTTCGCCTGGATCGCCTTTTCCGCATCGGTGGTGGCGGCCTCGGGGTAGTCGGGCAGCGCGTAGCCCTGGCCCTGCAGTTCCTTGATCGCGGCCACGAGCTGCGGCACCGAGGCCGAGATGTTCGGCAGCTTGATCACGTTGGCCTCGGGGGTCTTCACCCATTCGCCCAGCCAGGCCAGGTCGTCCGACTGGCGCTGCGCCTCGGTCAGCGCCTCGGGGAAGGTCGCGAGGATACGGCCCGCCAGCGAGATATCCTTGGTGCCGATCGATACGCCGGCGGCCGCGGCGAAGCTGCGGATGATCGGAAGCAGCGAGGCCGAGGCCAGCTCGGGCGCTTCGTCGACCTTGGTGTAAACGATGTCAGGAGTGTTGTTCTCAGCCATGATGCGGTGCCTTTCCTGGGGGTCTGGCCCCCTTTAGCCGTTCTGCATACAAAGGTCTACAGTCGCGGTGACGCAGCAAAGCGCCGCGCTTCGCCCCCCTGCCCTAGCGCGGAGTCCGCGCGTTTTCCACGCCGTGCAGCCCGCGTGCGCGACCATATGCCGATGGCAAGGTCAGCGCGATGCGCGTCGAAGCGATCAGTCCTCTTCGCGCAGGCTCGACCCTTCGGGCAGCGGGCGCTTGATGTTGCGCTGCATGTCCATGACGTAGCCGATGATCGCCGCCACCGCCTCCCAGTGCTGGATCGGGATCTGCTTGTCGACCTCGGCCACGTCATGCAGCGCGCGCGCCAGCGGCTTGTTCTCGATGATCGGCACCTCCGCCTCGCGCGCCAGCTCGCGGATCCGCGCGGCAAGCAGGTCCGCCCCCTTGGCCACGCAGACCGGCGCCAGATCGACCCCGCTCTCGTATTTCAGCGCCACGGCGAAATGGGTCGGGTTGGTCAGCACCACCGTGGCCCGCGGCACCGCCTGCGCGACGCGCTGCCGGGCCCGCTCGCGGCGCAATTGCATCCGCTTGCCACGGATCTGCGGATCGCCTTCGGTGTCCTTGTGCTCGTCCTTGATGTCCTGCAGCGACATGCGCTGGTTGCGCCGGTGCTCGAAGCGTTTCCACAAGACGTCCGCGACGGCGATCACCAGCAGCAGCGCCAGCACCACAAGCAGCATCTGCGAGGCCGTGCGGCGGGCGAAGTCGGTCACCATCTCGGGCAGGATCCCTTGCACCATCCAGATTTGGCGGACGCCGTGATAGGTGATCCAGAGCCCGATCGTGCCCACCACCAGCACCTTCACGATGCTCTTGAGGAATTCGACCATGGCGCCCATCGAGAAGATCTTCTTGAACCCCGCGAGCGGGCTGATCTTTGACAGCTTCGGCCGGATCCTCTCTGCCGCCACAACGATATCGCCCTGCAGGAGCACCCCGGCCACGGCGCCGAGCACCATCAGCGTCAGCAGCGGCGCGAGCAGGATGCCGACGCCGCGCAGCACACCCCAAGTCACCCCGCCCAGATCGCGGATGCCCTGAACGTCCTCGCCAACGGTCACCTGCCCCGCGGTCTCGAAAACCCCGCGCAGCACCCCCGCAAGCGGCGCGGAGACGCTCGGCATGACAAAGGCGGTGATCGCAAAAAGCGACAGCACCGCGGTGACGTTCCCCACCTCCTTGGAACTCGGGACCTCGCCTTTCTCTCGCGCCTTGCGCAGCTTTCGCTCGGTCGGCTCTTCGGTCTTGTTGCTCTTGTCCTCGTCTTCGGCCACCGCGCGCTCCTCAGAAGACCAGCAGGCCGAGCCAGTCGGCGAAATGCTCGGCGAACTCGCGCAGCATCAGTGGCGAAGCCATGACCAGCACCAGCAGGCCCGAGCAGATCAGCACCGGCCCGGCGACGAAGAACACCGGCAGCGTCGGCATCATGCGCGCGGTCAGGCCCATCGCCAGGTTGAGCAGCAATCCCATGACGAAGAAAGGCGCGGCGATCGACAGGCCCATGTAGAAGCTCGCGCTCACCGCCTTGACGATCTGCTGCGCGAGATCGCCGGTGAGAATGCGCCCCGGCGGGAAGATATCGTAGCTCATCACCATGGCGTGGATGATCAGGTGATGCATGTCGGTCGCGAAGATCACCGCCACCGCCGCCATCATCAGCGCCGTAGAGACGAGGTTGGCCCCTTCGAAGGAGCCGAGGCTGGGCGAGAAGGCGTTGGCAAGCCCGGCGATCATGCCGATCTGGTAGCCGGCGAATTGCAGCCCGGTCAACAGGATGCGCCCGCACATGCCGATCCACACCCCCAGCGTCAGCTCGATCGCGAGGATGCCGATGAAGCCGGCGGTGTTGTCGAAATCCACCGGCCCCAGCGGCGCCAGAGGATAGAGCGCCAGCGACAGCACCAGCGCCATGGCCAGCCGGTGACGCACCGGGAACAGCGGCTCTCCGAGGCCGGGCATGAACATCAGGATGCCGCCGATGCGGGCAAAGACCAGCGCCACCCCGAGGAACTGGACGGTGATCAGCGCCGAGACGTTCATTACTTGCCGATGGTCGCGACGGTGCGCAGCGCGGCCTTGCGGTGGATCTCGTTGTGCGAGAGCACGGTGGTCATCGGGCTGACCCGTTCCAGCATCGAGCGCACGAAGCTGCGCACCTCGGGGCTGACCAGCAGCGCCGGCCATTCGTCGCGCTCGGCGAATTGCTGGATCTCGCGCCGCGCCTGCAGCACGAAGTCCTGCACCCGCTGCGGCGACATGACGAAGTTGCGCTCGTCGCCGCTGACCCGCAGCGCCTCGAGGAACTCCTTCTCCCAGCCCGGACCCATGGTGATCACCGAGATGAAGCCCGAGCCGTCCACCATCGATTTGCAGATCTGGTTGGCGAGGCGGCGGCGCACCTGCTCGGTGATCTGTGTCACGCTGGAGGTGCCGCGCTTGGCCTCGGCGATGGCCTCGATGATCAGGGGCAGGTTGCGGATCGAGACGCGCTCGGCCAGCAATCCCTGCAGCACCTGCTGGATCAGCACCATCGGCGCGTTGCCGGGGATTTCCTTGGCGAGCTTCTGGTACTCGCGGTCCAACCCCTCGATCAGCTCCTGCGTTGCGCCGTAGGTGGTCAGTTCCGGCAGGTGTTCCTTCACCACCTCGGTCAGATGGGTGATGATCACGCTTTCCGGGTCGACCACGGTCAGCCCCATGCCCTCGGCCTGCTTGGCGGTCTGCGGATCGACCCAGAGCGCATCGAGGCCGAAGGTCGGATCCTTGCCCTTCTCGCCCTTCAGACCGCAGTCACCGGGGTTGACCACCATCATGCCCGCGGGGCGCACCTCGCCGCGGGCGACCTCGACCCCCTGCACCATCAGCGCGTAGCTCTGCGAGGGCAGCATCGGCTCGTCCTTGATCCGCACCGTGGGCAGCACGAAGCCGAACTCGCGCGCGAAAAGCCCGCGCAGGCTCTTGATCTTGCCCGCCAGCGCCGCGTCGGGGCTGGAGATCAGCGGCACCAGCGCCTGCCCCAGATCAAGCCGCAGCGTGTCGAGTTTCAGCGTCTCCTTGATGCTGTCCTCGGCAGGTGCGGCGGCCGCCTTCTGACGCTGGGCCTCCTCGCGGGCTGCGCTGCGGGTGGCCTCTTCGGCACCGCGCTGCACGGTGATGCCGAGAAAGATCATCAGCCCTGCCAGCGCCGCGAAGACCAGAGACGGGAAGCCCGGCAGCAAGCCGATGGCAAAGAGCAGCGCCGCGGCCATGAACAGAGCCTTGGGGAACTTCGACAGCTGACCCAGGACCGCCTCGTTGGCCGCACCCTCGGTGCCGCCCTTGGTGACGATGAGACCCGCGGCGAGCGAGACGACCAGCGCGGGAATCTGCGACACCAGCCCATCGCCGATGGTCAGCACCGTGTAGAAGTTCGCCGCCTCAGAGAGCGACAGGTCGTGCTGCGCCACGCCGATCAGGATGCCGCCGATGACGTTGATCAGCGTGATGATGATCCCTGCCACCGCGTCGCCACGCACGAATTTGCTGGCACCGTCCATCGCACCGAAGAAGCCGCTCTCGTCCTCCAGCTCCTTGCGGCGGCTGCGCGCCTGCTCCTCGTCGATCAGCCCGGCGCCGAGATCGGCATCGATGGCCATCTGCTTGCCGGGCATCGAGTCCAGCGAGAAACGGGCCGAGACCTCGGCGATCCGGGTCGAGCCCTTGGTGATCACCACGAAGTTGATGACCACGAGGATCGCGAAGATCACGATGCCGATGATGAAATTGCCGCCGACGATGAAGCGCGAGAAACCCTCGATCACCCCGCCCGCGGCGCCGGGGCCGGTGTGGCCCTCGGACAGGATCAGCCGGGTCGAGGCGACGTTGAGTGACAGCCGCAGCATTGTGACCACCAGCAGCAACGTCGGGAAGGAGTTGAATTCCAGCGGCTTCGGGATCCACAGCGCGACCATCAGGATCAGCACCGAGACCGACAGCGAGACCGCGAGACCGAGGTCGAGGATCACCGGCGGAAGCGGCACGAAGAGCATGCCGAGCATCAGCGTCACGCCGAGGGCAAAGGCCACGTCGCGGTTGGCGAAGCCCTTGCTCATCAGACCGGAGCCCTTGCGTGGGGAACTTGTGAAAGGATCGGTCACGGCCATCAGAACATCTTTCGGAAGGCGGGCAGTACGGGTTGCATGACCTCGCGCCCGTAGAGACTGCGCGCGCCCTCGTCGGCGGCACCGCTTCGCGTGGTCAGCCAGGAGGTCCAGAAGTGGCCCTCGGGCAGCGGTTCGGCAGAAGCAACCGCGACCGCGACGCTTGCATCGCCATCCCCAGCCCCCGCCGCCAGCGCGCGGAAGATATCAAGGCGGTCATTGGCGATCGCCACATTCTGCTTGAGCCGCCCGAGGTAGACCTGCTGGTACTCGGGCGTTGCCGAGTGATACCGGCCCGCCGCCTCGACCCAGTCGCCGGTCTGCTCGTAGAGCGAGACCAGCAGCCGCGCCGCGTAATCGACGTTGCGCGCCGGATCGAAACCATGCTCAAGCGAGACGAAAGCCTCGGGATGCCAGCGCAGGTTGACCTGCATGCAACCCACATCGACCGAAGCGACGCCGTCCTTCTGCCGCGCCCGCACCCAGCTGGCGGCGGTCTCGGGGTTGTTGAAGTAGCGGCCGTCGCCCTCGGCATTGGCGGTCCAGGGCCAGATGGTCAGCTCGCCTTCGTGCATCATGCCCGACTCCTGCAGGCCGATGCCGAGGAGCAGGTTGCCGGGAATCTGGTGGCGCAGCTGCGCGCGCAGGATCTCTCGGATGCAGATGCCCGAAGGTGCCGAGGCCGTGGCCGTGGCCACAGGGGCCATCGGCTCGGCCGTGCGCGGCGTCGGGCGGTAGAAGTCGCTCCAGTCCGCGACAGCGCTCTGCCCGCTGCCGACCAGCGCCGCGACGGCCAGAAGTGCGCTCCACAGCCCGCGCATCAAAAGCCCCCGTTTATGATCAGGTCGAACACCGAATCCGAGAGCCGCTTCACCATGGCGTACATGAAAGGCATCAGCACCAGCAGGCCAAGGAAGATCGCCACGATCTTCGGCACGAAGGTCAGCGTCATTTCCTGGATCTGCGTCAGCGCCTGGAAGAAGGCCACGGCCAAGCCGATGCTCAGCGCGATCGCCATGATCGGACCGGATGCGTAGAGCACGGTCAGGAAAGCGTCCGACAGGATCGTATGCGTATCGGCTTCGGTCACCGCGTCCCCATTCGCCGGATCAGACCGGCATGCGCATGATTTCCTGGTAGGCCTCGACCAGCTTGTCGCGCACCGACACCGCCACCTTGACGGTGGATTCCAGTTCGAGCGTCGCCAGCACGACCTGCTGCGTGTCGACATCGCCGCGCATGCCGCTCTGTGCAACCGCCTCGGCCTGACGGATGGTCTGCACTGTGTCGGCACCGGCCTTGGCAATCATGTCCGAGAAGCTGGGCTTCTCGGTCCGGTCCGGCACGATGGCCGGCATCTTCTCGGCGGCCATGTCGCGCGACGCACGGTATGCGCCGCTGGCGGTGTTCAGCGAAAGAAGCGAGGAAGGTCCCGCCATAGTTCAAAGTCCTATTTCAGCAGGTCGAGCAGCTGCGAGCGCATGGTGCGCCCGGTCTCGAACATGTTCAGGTTGGCCTGGTAGCTGCGCGAGGCCTCGCGCATGTTGGCCAGCTCGAGGATGGTCTTGACGTTCGAGACCTTGACGAAGCCGTCCTGGTTGGCGGCAGGATGCGACGGGTCGAAGCGCAGCTCGAAATCGGCGTCATCCTGGGTCACGTCCGAGACACCCACCATCGAGGCACCGGTCTCGCGGTCGATCATTTCCTCGAAGGAGATCACCTTGCGCCGATAGGGCTCGCCCCCTTCGGTGTTGCCGGTGGAGCTGGCGTTGGCGACGTTCTCCGAGACGACCTTGAGGCGCTCGCCCTGGGCACGCATGCCGCTCGCTGCGACGTTCAGAACTGATTTCAGCGGATCCATGATGCCCTCTCTCAGCGGATGCCAGTGACCGCGACGGTCAGCAGGGTGTGGCCCTTCCGATACAACTCCGCCGCCAACCGGTAGCTGCCCGCCACTTCCGCCGCCTTGATGGTCTGCTGCTCGACCGACACGGTGTTGCCGTCGAGGCTGGCTTCCCAGGCGGTTTCGTCGCGCTCGATTCGCACGCCGTCGGGGGTGGTATGGCCACTCTGGATGTGCTGCGCGTTGGTGACCGCCAGGCCGTTCATCGACCGCTGCCCGTCGAGCGCCTGGGCAAAGTCATTCACCTCGCGGGCCTTGTAATTAGGCGTATCCGCGTTGGCGATGTTCTCGGAAATCACACTCTGCCGCGCCCCGAGCCACGTCATGCGCTCGGAGGCCAACTGGAAAAAGGACATACCATCAAGTTTCATGAAGAGTTCCCTTTCGGTTGAAACAAGGATAGCATGAATAAAACGGACACATCAATGGATAGTGACCATGCACACCGCGTTTTCGGAGCTTTCAAGCCTTACCAGGACCATTGAAAGGTCAAGCATAACCGGCGAGGTGAAATCCGCGCTCGGGCTGGTCCTGACCGTTTCGGGGCTCGAGCGCGCGGTGGGCATCGGTGCGCATTGCCTGGTGCAGGGACGCGAGGGGCCGGTCCTGGCCGAGGTCGTTGGCATCGACGCCCAGGGCACGCGCCTGCTGCCCTTCGGCAGCTGGGACGGGGTGCGCACCGGCGATCCGGTGCATGTGTCGCACAGCGCCAACGAGATCCGCCCCGACGACGCCTGGATCGGCCGCGTGGTGAACGCGCTCGGTCAGCCGCTCGACGGCAAGGGCCGCCTGCCCGAAGGCGGCAGCCCGCGCAAGATCCGCGCCGCGCCGCCCCCCGCCTTTGAACGCCGCCGGGTTGGCCAGCGGCTCAACACCAAGGTCAAGGTGATGGACGTCTTCACCCCGCTCTGCCGTGGGCAGCGCATGGGGGTCTTCGCGGGATCGGGCGTCGGCAAGTCCACGATGATGGCGATGCTGGCGCGCGGTGCGCAGGCGGACGTGATCGTCGTGGGCCTCGTCGGCGAGCGTGGCCGCGAGGTGCAGGACTTCCTTCAGGAAGACCTCGGCGAGGACGGTCTGGCGCGCTCGGTGGTGGTCGTCTCCACCGGCGATGAGCCGCCGCTGATGCGCCGTCAGGCGGCCTGGACCGCCACGACCGTGGCCGAATACTTCCGCGATCAGGGCAAGCAGGTGCTGCTGCTGATCGACAGCGTCACCCGCTTTGCCATGGCGCAACGCGAGATCGGTCTCGCCGGGGGCGAGCCGCCGACCGCCAAGGGCTACCCGCCCACCACCTTCGCCGAGCTGCCGCGGATGATGGAACGCGCCGGGCCAGGCTCGGGCAGCGGCGGCGACATCACCGCGCTCTATACCGTGCTGGTCGATGGCGGCGACATGGAGGACCCGATCGCCGACGCTGTGCGCGGTATCATGGACGGGCACATCGTGCTCGACCGCAAGATCGCCGAACAGGGCCGCTTCCCGGCGGTGAACCTGCTCCGCTCGATCTCGCGGATGCTGCCCGATTGCCATCACCCGGACGAATACGCGATCTACAAGGCCGCCCGCCGCGCCGCGGCGCGCTATGCCGACATGGAAGAGCTGATCCGCATCGGCGCCTACCGCCGCGGCAGCGACCCCGAGGTGGATTCCGCCATCGATCTGGCCGAGCCACTCGACCGGCTTCTCAGCCAGGGCAAGCGCGAGTCCATGGACGTCTCCGAGACCTTCGCCCGGCTCCACGGCGCGCTCGGCGATGCGGACATCCCGGTGCTGCCCGGCTGACAGGCACCGCCGCAGGCAAGACATCGCCGGGGCGGGTTCGGGATGCTGCCCGCCCGCGAGCGGAACCATGCCCAACCGGTCGTGCTGCGGCCTATCGCCAGCCCATGCTGCAGTGCAACATCTCGCCCCCATCCATGCCGGGAGAATAACGTGATGCAACTCTACCTATAGGCGATTCGCCGAATTCCGGGTCCCAGCGGTCGGACGAATCGGAATACTTGCAGAATGTGCCGTAAAACACGGGCCCACTGGCCAAATCTCGCCGAAGCGCGGGAAACAACCGCAGCGAACTTGGCCTCATTTCGGCAACAATTGACCATTTAAAGGCGAATTGCAGCCCAATTTGGTTTCACGTTTGACTAAAGGTTGGGCGGTGGGGTTAATGCCGCTATCAGGTTATGCTGTAGTGCAGAAAAGCTTGGAAAATTCCCAAGCTCACGACGTTATGGAGATGGTTTGTAGTAAGGTTTTCTCACGGGAGGACTTGTTTGAGTTTCCAAGGTCGTGGAACAGCGTCCAGCGTCATTGTCCCATCGTTACAATGAGCTTCTAAGAACAGAGAGCACGGCCGCTGTAGGCCGCGTTCCGCCGATAAAATAATTTGAGAGGCCCCGCTCTGGCGTGGCCCTACGTGGGCAGTTGAGATTAGACACGAAGACAATTTGGGATACCAAAATGAGCAACACATCGACGAACAGGCTGCGCTCCGCAGCAGGCATGAGCGAAGTTCAGAGCTCTGGCCGGCTGTACGATCGCGCACCTAAAAGACTATTGGACGTCGTGCTCGCACTCACGATGCTTCCGATGATCCTCCCCATCGTTGCGCTCCTTTACGTGGTTGTCCGCCTCGACGGCGGCGCCGGCTTCTTTGGCCATCCGCGGGTCGGCCGCAACGGCGAGACCTTCCGCTGCTGGAAGCTCCGCACGATGGTTCCCGACGCGCAGGAGCGCCTCGAACACCTCCTCGCGACGGATCCCATCGCGCGCGCCGAATGGGACAAGGACCGC
Source organism: Salipiger mangrovisoli (assembly GCF_015223355.1). GTDB lineage: Bacteria > Pseudomonadota > Alphaproteobacteria > Rhodobacterales > Rhodobacteraceae > Salipiger > Salipiger mangrovisoli. Next base: position 57,559 of record NZ_JADFFK010000006.1, read on the forward strand.
AAACTGCGGAACGATCCCCGCGTCACGCGTTTCGGCGATTTTCTCCGCCGGTCCTCGCTCGACGAGCTGCCGCAGATTTGGAACGTGCTGAAAGGCGAGATGAGCCTGATCGGCCCGCGTCCGGTCACCCTCGACGAGCTTGATCGCTACGGCGGCCACAAGTGGGTCTACCTCTCGCTGCGTCCCGGCGTGACCGGGCTTTGGCAGGTCTCTGGCCGTAACGATGTCAGCTACGACGAGCGCGTTCAGCTCGATGCCTCCTACTACAACGAGCTTGGCCTCCGGTCAGACCTGCGCATCCTGCGGCAGACGGTCGGCGCCGTACTCGGCCGGACAGGCTGCTAGAAGACCTCCCGGTCTCGATTGCCCCCTTGCGCAAGGGGCCACCCATCGGGTGGCCCCTTAATTTGTCCGCCGCACCGTGATCGGCACAAGGACATGGAAAAAGGGCGCCCCGGGGGGCGCCCTTTTTCTTGGAACCGTCCACGCTTGATCGCAGGCCCGTCAGACGCAGGCGGCGGACACCTTCTGCGCGCGCTCGTACAGCGCGATGTCGGGCGCACAAAGCTCGCGGATGCGCTGCATGACCGGCTCGGGGTAATCGGGTTTCCGGTCAGGGGCGACGTTCAGCTTCGCGATGCGCAAGGGTACCCCGAAGACCTCGCCGTAGCGTTTTACGAAAGCGTCCTGCCGATCGAGGAACCCGATGAGCGCGAAGTCATCGAGGCGGGCCATGGCCAGTTCTGTGGCCGCGGGCACCTCTTCTTCGGGGATGTCGTTCCGGCCAGCGAGATAGCGCAGGAACACGCGGGCCTGACGGCGCGCGACCGGCCCCTCGACATAGGCCTCGAGATCATCCCCGATGATGCCCGCACGCTGCGCCATGCGCATGTTCGAGATCGTCCGGGCAACCGGATCGCGCATGATGGTGACATAGCGGTAGGCCTTGCCGAAGTGCCGCATGGCACGTTCGGACCAGAGCACGTGACCGTGGATCAGCATTGTGTCCCAGGCCATATGCTGCAGCAACATGCCCTCGCGCAGGTCGAAGACAGACTGGCCATGATCAAGGTCTTCATGGCACAGCTGCGCGTCATCCTTGTCGAACTGCAGGATTGCCGCGGCGCGGCGCGTGGCCACCGCGTCAAGAACGCCCAATCTGTGGTTGAAGGGCACGGTGGCATACATCGCTTCGGAAAGCGACGTACCGCCGCATTTGGGGAGGTGGAAGAACACGCATCGGTGGCGCGGGGTGGAGTTCATCATGGTTCGGACGCTACGTCCGGAGAGGATCGCGAACCTTCGGGTCAGCCGTTCGCGGAATGGAGCTTTTCTCGCCAAAAGTGGGGTCTCCTTTGTCGGCGGCAATTTCCATGCGCCCGCACAGCTACGCCTGAACCGACGAAATGCAGCAAGGTCAATCTGTTCCGGGTGGCGATAAATTGCTGCGCGGCGGCATCAAAGTCCCAAAGCGAAAGCAGTTGGCACACAAAAAAATCCGCCCGCGGCAAGGCGCGGGCGGATCGCAGTGTCATAGGGTCAGAGCGTCGCTCAGAAACCGAAGAGATCGAAGCCGTCGTCTGCGTCCAGGCCCTTCAGCAGCAGGGTCCCGCCGGTGTCCAGCTCGACGACGAGGCCGGCGTCGGTCTCATCGTAGCTGCTCACTTCGACATTTTTGAACTCGAGCGTGTCGATGCCCATCTCGAAGTCGAAGACCTTGTTGAAGCCGGTCGAGTCGGCGGTGAAGATGAACTTGTCCGCGCCTTCGCCACCGAAGAACTTGTTGTTGCCGGCGCCGCCCTGCAGGATGTCATCGCCGGTGCCGCCAACCAGCTTGTCGTTGCCGAGACCGCCGATGAGCACGTCGTCGCCCGAGCCGCCAACAACGGTATCGTCGCCGGAACCACCGGCGATCGTGTCATCCATCGTGCCGCCTTTGATATAGTCGTCGCCGGTGCCGCCCTTGAGCGAGTCCTCGCCCCCTGCACCGTTGATCACATCATTGCCGCCGCGGCCATTGACCGTGGTGTCGTCGTTCAGGGCGACAAAAGTGTCCACGCCGTTCGAGGTGATGATAGACATAGTTAATCCTTCACAATGTTTAAAAAATTCTCAACGGCAGATTGCCGCCGCGATGGTTGGCTAATTATTGCTGCTCGCCTCTCGGCCTCTTGCCTGCCACATTTGTCGCATGAGCGAGCAAAGTCAATGAGTTATGGCCCTAAAATAAACGTGTTTTTGCCACAATTGAGGACACCCTCAGGTAGAAATTTACAACCTATGCGCCTTTTCGGCTAGCAAATACTACAATAGGTTGGCGAGTTTCCGCCAGACCGAAAATTTAGGCCTTTATTTAAGCTGCAGCCCAATAAAGCGGCGTAATTGTGTCCATTTTCAGACACATGCCAGGGATGAAATTCAAAGAGGCGCCTCTATATCGGCTCGCAAAAATGTTAACGTGGCATTTACCATTGTTAAGGTTTCCCGAGGTGCCATCTGGCGTTTGCGCCCGGCCTCAACCACGAGTGACCGGTGTTCCCACCCGGCGTGAAGGGCGCAAGGCCGCCAGCAGTGGGCGTTCGATCCAGAGATGCGCAAGGCATCCGGCCAGGGTCGCAAGGACCACAAGCAGCGTCAGCGACAGGAACGGCGTCAGATGCTGGTTCAGCTTTGCCGCGGTCACGATCTTGGTGAAGATCGACAGCGCGATGCCATGCACCAGGTAGATCGAATAGGAGGCGTCACCGAGGAAGACCAGACCCCGGTTCGAACGGATCCGCCCTGCCAGTTCCAGCCCGGCAAAGCCGGTCACCATCATGCAGGCAGCGACGCCGTAGATCACCGTTCGAAGCACATGCGACACTTCGGCCAGCGCGTAGGTATGCACGATGCCGTTCGCCAGAAAGATCGCCGCGCCGCCAAGCGCCAAGGTCCAGCCGAGCGGCGGCTTGACATGGGCATGAGCGAAAGCCGCTACAATTCCGAGCAGGAACAGAAGGTTGTAGATCGAAAACAGGAAATCGAACGGGTAGGCGATGGCCCCCAGACCCTGCGTCAGCGCTACGCCCAGCATCCAGAACCCGAACAAGGCCGCGCCCCAGCGGAGCGAGAAGAACAACGCGGTGAAGACGAAGTAGAAAAGGAATTCGTGACTCAGCGTCCAGGCAGAGTGGATCATCAGCGGCGTACCATCGGAATTCGGCACGAGGAACAGCGAGTGCAGCAAATTCTCGACCGAGAACCTGCCGTCGGCGGCCGAGGGGTACACCAGCATCATTGCCAACAGCACCAGCATGACCGCCCAGTAGAAGGGAATGATCCGCACCACCCGCTTGGTCAGGAAATTGCCAGCGCAGCTCGCGTCTCCGAACTGGTGCCTGTGGCTCAGAACCATGATGAAGCCACTGAGCACAAAGAAATACTCGACCCCCGCATAGCCCATGTCGAAAATTCGTGCCGCGCTGTCCCCGCCGTGCAGCCGCTGCGGCACGAAGAAGGTGTTCGCATGGAAGATGACCACCGCGATGGCCGCGATGGCGCGCCCGACCTGAAGGGTCGAGAAGCTCATTTTCGTGCTCATGCGTCCTGCCTTTCGTGTCGCGTTCTCAGACGCTCCAACCGCTGAAGTCCTGTCCCGTCATCTCGCGGAAGCGCGCAGCGTCCGGGGCGATATCGCGCCGCAGACGCTCAAGCAGGTCCTCGGGGAAATCCTTGGCCTTTCGCGGCTTGCCCCGCGCCAGCATCCCACGGATGCGGTCTTTCGTGTCGCGGCTGACCGCGCCGGTGATCCGCCGCCCCACCGGGCTCTGCGCGAACCGCAGGATCGGGGCGGGCACGCGCGACAGCTCGCGGCTGTCATTTTGTGCGCCCATGTCCAGCAGTTGGTGATGCGCAACGCCGATATGGTCGCAGACGTCGTCCATCACTGCCTGCGGATCGCGCACCAGCCGGTCGAAATCCAGCACGAGGATCTGCTCTTTCGGAAAGTGCTCGAGGAAGGCGTCCAGCTGCCGGGCGTAACAGCTTGCGTCGAGGATGTGCTCATACTCGTGGGTCCCGGCGAAATCGGCCGGGTCGGTGTCGAGCATCCCGAGGATGAAGCTGTGCCGGTATTGCGATTCCGCCCGCACCACCGGGTCGCGCACGATGTAGATCAGCCGCGCGTCGGGGCAGACCTCCGCCATGCGCGCCGGAACGCCGGGAAAGTCACGGCACTTGGTGTAATTGGGGCTGGCCTCGCCGCGGACCTTTCCGGTGTCGGTGAACTGGTCGGAGTACCAGCCGATCCCCTGCCCCCATGTCTTCTCGGCAACGAAGAAGTCGGTCTCCTTGTCGCGTGACATGTCAACCTCGGGGTGGAGCGCCAGGTAGCGGTAGAGCGAAGTGGTCCCGCATTTCATCGCGCCGATGATGATGAACTGCGGCAGCAACCTGCCCGAGTTGGCCGCCGCGCCATGCGAGGTCAGGGTCTCTGTAGTCATGAGGGTGCTCCGCCGTAGAGAGCCCGTTCGGGCAAGGCCAGACAACCGGCGCAGACACCGGCATGCATCGTGCCGCGCATCAGCCAGAAGGTGCGGCGTTCGGGGTTCGGCAACGCCAGCAGCGTCCGCGCTCCACAATAGGCGGATTTGACCCCCGCCGTGCCGAAGAGACGCGCCCGCGCGGGCAGGCTCTGCGCCGTGGCGGAATAGCTCTGGCCGATCCGGTAGCGGCGGCGCAGCAGCCAGCCAATCGACAGGCGCTGCTCCGGAACCTCCTCGGTGACCACGGCATCCTCGGCGATTGCATAGGTCGCGCCGAGGCTGCGCAGCCGGAAGAAGAACTCGGTGTCCTCGCCGCCCGACTTGCCGCGCGCCAGTTCAAAGCGTTCCGCCGCCCAGGGCGTAGCGGTCCAGCGCAGCAGCGCGTTGCAAGTATGGCCGGTCTCGACCACGCCGTTGCGCGGTGCGGCGTATTGCGAGTGGAAATCGCCGCGCTTCATCCATTCCGGGGCTCCGGGGCCGTAGACGGCACGGCTAGGGCCGAAGATACCATCGGCCCCGGTTTCGCGCTGCCGCGCGATCATCGTGGCCAGCCAGTCGGGCGCAGCAATCTCGTCATCGTCGAGAAACGCCGCCCATTCCGCCTCGACCGCATCCAGTCCAGCGTTGCGCGCGATCGAGATATTGGCGCCCGGCGCATGGATGTAGCGCAGTGGCATCGGCAACGTCTGCGCCACCGCTTCCACCCGTGCGCGTGCGGAGTCGGTGTCGTCGTTGTCCACCACGATGACCCGCAGCGCGACGCCCTCGGGCACGGCCAAGGCTCCCACCGAGCGCAAGGTGTCGGTAATATGTTCCCTGCGGAAGGTGCAGATGCAAAGGTCGATGTTCATCGGGCGTCCTTCTTGCTCGGATAGGCAAGTTCAGCCAGGAACCCCAGTCCCCAGGCAAAATGCATGCACACCAGCGCCGGTCCGACCCAAAGCGCGCAAAGGCTGCGCTTGCGGATCAGCGTCTGCGCGGTCATCGCCGCCACCGCGGCGAGATAGAGCGCCGGCACCGCCAGCGCCCAGGGAAACACCGGGGCGAGCAGCAACGACAGCGCCGAAGCCGCCACGACTATCGGCGGAACGATCTGGCGCAGGCGCGGCCGCATCCGGTGCTTGCGGAGGGTCTGCGCCCTGCCCTGCCCATAGCGGCGGTACTGTTTCGCAAGCTTGGCCAGCGTCGGCCGCATCACGTAGTCGAGCCGGATCCCGGCATCGAGCCAGATGCGGCCACCGGCCAGCGCGACGCGGTGATCGTATTCGGCGTCTTCATTGGCGATGAAGCCCGTATCGTAGCCGCCGACCCTGCGGTACATCGCCAGGTCAAAGCCGGCGTGATGCCCGTGATCGACGTATTGCGATGCGGCTCCGCCGCGATGCGCAGACCCGCCCGAGCCCAGCTTGGTCTCCATCGCCCAGGCCGATCCACGCTGGAAACACGACGGCCCGACGGAATCCATCACCGTCGCCAGCCCCGCGACTTCGTGCTCGCGCAGACTGTCGGCGACCTGAAGCACGTATCCCGGCCGGTAGTGAGAATGCGCGTCGACCCGCACCAGGATGCTGTGCCGCGGGTCGGCGCAGGTTTCAACCACCAGGTTGACCGCGGCCGATTGCAGTTTCAAAGGGTTGTGGATGACCCGGATGTTGGGATGGGTCCGGCCCATCGCCTCGACGATCTCGACCGTGCGGTCGGTGCTGCCACCGTCCGCCACGATGATCCGCACGTCCCGCATCTGCGGCGAATCCTGAAGCAACGCCTCCAGCGTGCGGGCGATATGCGCCTCCTCGTTCAGCGTCGGGATGGCAACGAGGATTTCCGCCGGATCCACCAGCCGCGCCATGATCGGGGTGCCCGACATAGAGGTCATGCTGCGATCCCCGCTCGAACCCGGTCGATCACCTCTTCGATGTCCGCCTGCGATTGCACGAAATCCGCGTCCGGCCGGTCCAGGAGCGCCTGCCCCCGCGCGACGATCTCCTGTCGCGGCAGCGATTCAAGCAGGGCCAGCAGCGCATCCCCCGATGCGTCGTCGAGCACCCAGCCAAGCCCGTCCGACCCGACCCTGCGCCCGGTCTCGGTCCCCGCGACGGCGATGCTGGGGCAACCGGCCCAGCTTGCCTCGTAGATGCGGTTGGGCAGCAGCCAGTCGGAATTGTTGCCCCGCTGCCAGAGGTCCTGCGCCCAGACCGCGTCGCAGCCGCCGTAGATATCGGCAAGGGCGCCCGGATACTCGTAGGGGCCATGGAAGGTCATGTTGGGGCGCGCATCGATGACCGCGTCGAAATCAGGCAGCGTGTGCCGGTGCACGACGCCGTGGATCTCGACCTGCACCCGGTCGCCCATGCGGTCCGCGACTTCGGCCAGCAGCTTCAGGCTTGGCGCGCAGCGGATCGTGCCGACCCAACCTAGCCGCAGCGGCCCGTCGCCGGCAGGCGCGCGGAGGCGCGGGCGTGGCGGCAGCGCCGCCCCGGCGGCCAGCTTGTTCTCCCATAGGGCCCAGGGCCCATCATAGCCCTGCATCGGCCCGAAATATTCGCTGATGAAGCTCGGCGAAGACACAACCACCAACTGAACCTTGGCCAGCAAGGCGCGCTCGGCGGCGCGCATTGCCCTGCCCTTTGCCCCGTCGCCGCACAGCGAGCCGTTGATGTCGAGGCACTCGTAGATCAGCGGCACATGCCCTGCCCCGGCGATGGTCCGGGCGGCCTGGGCAATCGCCAGCATGTCCATGTTCCGCGCAAAGATCATATCCGCGCGGCGCAGCCGATCGCGGTGACCCGCCATTTTCAGAACCGAGCCCGCCACGACACCGGCGCGCAGAAGCAGGTTCTCGTCCTTGGTGTTGTAGAGATGGGTGTTGGGCCACTCCGGCTCGAAGTCCTGGTTCATGTTCTGTCGGCGCATGGTGAAACTGCGCACGTCATGACCGGCCGCGACCATCGCACGGATCCGACGAATGGTGGAAATCTCGGACACATCGAAGCCAAAGACTTCGATACGCGCCGGACGCACCTCGGGCGGGTTGCGCGTGCCGTCAGCGGCCATGACTGGCCTCATCCGCGGCACGCGCCTGCACCGTTTCATTTCTCTGGCTCATGATCGGGAGGTCTCACTGGTCCAGGTATGTCGTGAATGTGGGGCGGACTCAGCTGTAGTAGTCGCTGATCTTCAGATTGTTGTAGGCCTCGAACTTGCGGATCGACGCGCGGGTGTAGAGCACGCCGAAGATCCGGTCGCGGAGCTGGTCGCGATGGCGCAGCGCGGCCTTCACCGTTTCCTTCGCCGTCGCTCCCCAGCGCACCGTCAGCACCACCGTGTCGCAGAGCGTTGCCAGAAGCTGGGTTTCCGAGACGCCGTTCAGCGGTGGAAGATCGACGATCACGTAATCAAAGTGCTTGCGCAGCTCGTCAAACACCTCTTCCAGCGCCGCGGTGTCCTTCGGCGCGTAGAGTTTGAAGTCGTGCTGCGCGCTGTTGCCGATCACCGCCAGACCTGGGAAATCCTCGATCGGTTGCAGCGCAGCTACCGCGCGTTCCCGGTCGATCAGGAACTCCGACAGCTGGTTCGGTGCCGGCAGCACCGGTCCGAGCAGCTTGGTCATCTCGCCGCTGATCAGGTCAAGATCGACGATCACCGCCGATTCCCCACGCCGGGCGAGGAAATTGGCGAAGTTGAAGGCCGTGGTGCTCTTGCCTTCGTCTCGCTCAGAAGACGTCAGGCCAACAACCAGCCCGCCGCCACCTTGCCGCGATCGCCGCGGATAGGCCAGCGACAGCTGCACGTGCATGGAGCGCATGGTCTCGGCGGTCAGCGAATGCGGCCAACGCGCGGCGAAATCGAAATTCCGAACCGCCTGCGGCAGACCTCTCAGCACCCGCGAGCGGGCCTGGGCCGCCAGTTCCGGGTTGTTCGAGCGCGAGCGCTTCTCGTCGGTGCGGAAGTTTGGCACGAGCCCGAGGAACGAGAGCCCAAGCGTGTCGGTGACATCGTCGCCCGTGCGGAAGCGGTTATCGATCGCCTCGAGCAGGAAGATCAGCCCGAGCGCGAGCACAATCGCCCCGAAGACCGCCATGACCACGACCTTTTTCGAGGCAGGTGCGGATTTGGAATCCGGGGCCACCGCCCAGGCGATCACCCGCGCCGAGGTCGTGTCGAAGGTCAGCAGCTGCGAGGTGCTGTTGTATTCTTCCAGAAGCCGCTCGTAGAGCTCACGCTTGGCCTCGGCCTCGCGTTCGAGGCTGCGCAGTTGCACGGTTTTCGAGGCGTCATTGGCGTAAGAGTCGCTCAGCTCGGCGATCAGCGACTGTGTCGCCGCGATACGGCGGTTCAGCGCCTCGGCCTGGCTGTTCAGGCGGTCGCGGATCTGGCTGTACTGGTCGATGATCAAGTCCCGGGTCTGCGCCTTACGCTTCACCACGCTCTGCACCACCGGCGCCGAGGCGTCCCAGGTCAGCATCAGTTCCTTCTCTTCCTGGAGAAGCTGGGCGTAGCGCGACTGGAAATCATCAAGCGCCTGGCTGCGCTCCTCGGGCGGCACCTGCACGGCATCGATCGCCCCGGAGTCGATCTGCTGCGAGATCTGCGAGATCTGCACATCCAGAGCCAGGGCTTCGGTCCGCAGGCCGACGAGATCCTCGTTCGCCGCGTTGAGCGCGATCTCGCTTGGCAGCAGCTGGCCCTCGGCGGTGAGCAGCATGTTCGCGCGGCGGTAGTCGGCAACGGCGCGTTCCGCGGTCTCGACCGACTTGCCAAGTTCTTCGACCCGCGAGGCCAGCCATTCCTGGGTGCGCTCGGTGCTGGCGATCTGCTGCTGGCCCGAGACGGTGAGATATTGCTGCATCAGAGTGTTCACCGCGGTGCGGGCGAATTCGATCCCAGGCGCGGTGTAGGAGACGTCGATCACGAAGCTGCTGCCTGACCTCTCGGCCTTCATCTTGCGGATGAAGTTCTTGCGGATCGATTCCTCGCGGCGCTCCTCGCGCAACTCGGGCGTCAGATCGGCGGCAGGATCGCTTTCAGCCGAGGCCGGATTGAGATTGCGCAACAGCGACGAGACAAAGGACGGCTCGTCCTTCTCGGTGGGTTCATAGAGACCGAGGTCCCGCGCCGCTCGGCCAGTCACCTCGCGCGAGGTCAGCACGCGAAGCTGGCTGTCCACGGTCAGGGCGTCGGACATCAGAAGCCCGGCGGGCATCCCCTGCCCGTTGGCTTCCGGGCTCTGACCGACGCGCGGATCGATCAGAATGGAGCCGCTGGCCGTGTAAAGTGGCGTTGCATTTACCAGCAGAAGAAAAGCCAGGACCAAGCCACCGAAGACGAAGGCCGCGAGGATGCGCTTGCGCCGCCAGACCTTCGACAGGGCGTCCCTCAGGACGGAACCGAGTTCGATCGCAGGCAGGAAGCGGTCACGGTCCTCGATCTGGAACCCTGTCTGGCTGTTTCGGTCAAAACTGTTCATGTATTTGCGCCGTTCCTCAAAAAGTCTTCAACTGTCCGTCTTGCTTAACAAACGCGCACAACACGCCCGGACACAACTCGCCACAACTCTATCAACACGTCAGATCTCTATCCGTTCCACTCAACAGTTCGACGACAACGGATGGGCCTGCCAATGTTTCCTGAGTGCGCGACATGTAGCGGGTGATCAAGGGAAATCGGCCACCACGCCCGGAATGCAGCAGGCACTTGCTCATTTCTCAGCTATTCTACCATTAGCTGAACACTTCGTGACGCTTCGGCGCGCGCTTCGGCGCACGACCGGCAATCAGAGCTTTCCATTCGCGCGGTGCCGCGCCAGACTCCGGGCGATAGATCAAGCAACCAACCGGACATTCTCATGCGTAGATTTCAAGCAACCTTTGTCGGGATCGGCGGCCAGAAATGCGCCACCACCTGGCTTTACGGCGTGCTTCAGCAATGCCCCGGTGTACGGGTCAGCGACGAGAAGGAAGTGGATTTCTTCAGCTATTACTTCGACCGCGGCTACGAGTGGTACGAGCGGAACTTCGCTGCAGAGCAGCAGGTGCAACACCGCGGGGAAATCTCGCCGTCGTACCTCATCCACCCCGCCGCCGCCGCGCGCGCCGCTGCCTACAACCCCGATCTGCATGTCTTCGTCACGCTGCGCGACCCGGTGAAGCGCGCCTTCTCGAACCACCTGCACGAGGCCCGCAAGGGGCATATCAGCGGCGACAACCTGCTCTTCGAGACGGCGCTCGGCAACAACCCGCTCTACCGCGATCAGGGATGCTACGCGACTCACCTGCGCCGCTGGTTCGACCACTTCCCCGCAGAGCGCATCCACGTCTTCTTCCAGGAAGAAATCAACGCCGACCGCGAGGCGATGGCCCGGCAGGTCACCGATCAGCTTGGGCTGCCGCCGCTGGAGGATTTCCTCGATCTGCGCGCCAACGAAAGCGTGCGCTACCGCAATCCGGTGGTCGGCGAAGCGCTGTGGAAGGTCGGCAACTACGCCCGCCGCAACGGGCTTGGCCGCGTCGTCGAAACGGTGAAATCCGCGCCGGGCATCAGCCAGCTGCGCAGCGCCAACCGAGAAGCGATGAACGCGGTGGTGCAGCCGATGAAGCCCGAGACCGAGGCGATGCTGACCGATTTCTACGCCGATGAGGTCGCCGCGCTGGAAAAGCTGCTCAACCGGCCGACCCCCTGGGAGCGGTACAAGCCTGCGGCCCTCCGGGCCTGAGCCCAGAGAGCCGCCGGAGCCGGGGCATCCGCCCCGGCCTCAGCCCAGCAGGAAGCCGTCGTGCGACTGCTGTAGAATGTCGATGGTGGCAACGTCGTCGAAACAGACCTTGAAGACGCGCTGAGGTCCATCGTCGGTGTCCACCACCACGAAGACCGCGCCGTTCTTCTCCAACAGGTTGATCTCGACATCGGCCTGCCCTTCGAGTCCGGTCACCAGGATCTGGTCGCCCTCTGCCGCATTGAAGTCGCCGATCACATCGACGTCCCCGCGATCCTGCATGTTGAAGATGAAGGTGTCCGCGCCGGCGCCGCCGCGCAGAACGTCGCGCCCTGCCCCGCCGTTCAGCACATCATCCCCATCGTCGCCGATCACCTTGTCGTCGCCGGCGCCGCCGAGGATCGTGTCGTCTCCCGCGCCCCCTTTGAGGATGTCGTCGCCCGCGCCGCCATCAAGCCAGTCTGCGCCACCGCGAGCAACCACCATGTCGTCCCCCGCACCGCCGCTGATCGAGTCCGTGCCGTTGTCACCGCGCAGCTTGTCGTCACCATCAGTGCCGCTGTGCCGCGTATCGAAATCGAGCACGGTCTCCGTGTCAGTCTCCTCGAAGACCTCGCTTGGCACCTCGATGGCCGGGATCTCGGCTTCGGGCTCGGGCAAGGTTGCGGGGCTGCCGCCATCGGTTTCGTCAAGCTCCTCCTCGGTCACCTCGCCTCCGGGTGCCGGCGTCTCGATCAGCATGCTGTCGCCATAGCTCGCAAGCAGGTCCGAGAAACTGTAGGTCTGGTCGATGAAGCTGAAGACCTCGATCTCGCTCACCCAGGACATGACGTCTGCGCCGATCGACAACACCAGCATGGCGGTCTCGGTGAAATAGCCGCTGACCGCCGAGAACAGCGCATCGATGATCAGCGTGTCGCTGCCCGCGCCGCCGACAAGGCTGTCCTCGCCCGCTGTCAGGTAGAACACATCGTCGCCGCGACCGCCGTCCAGAAGATTGTCGCCCGCGTTCCCCGCGAGCGTGTCATCGCCGTCGCCGGCAAAGATGTTCTCGATCTCATCGGGAGTGTCGATATCGATCTCGACGCCGGCAATCATGCTGGCGAGCTTGCCGCGGAGGTCGATCACGCTGTTGCTGGTGACTGCCGAGGCGTTGATCGTGTCCTCGCCGCCATCCAGGTCGGCCAAGCCGTGGCGCTCGCCGTCCGCGGCATAGAGCGTCCCCATCTCGTCGGAATAGTAGTAGAGGTCGTCGACCAGATCGTCGGTATCGCCGAGGATCGTCAGAGTCACCCCGTTCAGCTTGCCCGACAGCGGCGCACCATCGCTGCCCGTCGCATCGGGGTTGCGGTTGTATATGTCCAGCGTCCACGTGCCGCTGCCAAGTTCGCCCATGCTCGCCACCGAGCTCAGCTCGAAATTGCGCAGCGCGCCGATGTAGCTGCGGTCTTCGATGCTGTAGACCAGCTGGACCGTGGTGCCCTCGGGGCTGGTCAGATAGACATCTATGTCGCCGGTGTTCGTCCAGCGCAGGTTCATCGACAGCTGGACATGCTCGACCTCGATAGCCGTATCCACCTCAATGCCCAGCGAGATGTGATCCACGCTCCCCGCGATCAGGCTAAGGTTGCTGTCCACCGCGACCGTGACCTCGTCCAGCGTCGCGGCGGTCTGCTGCTTGGTCCAGCTCTCGGCAAGCCGAACCGCGTCATGCACGTTGAGGAACCCGTAACCGAAGGAGTCGCTGTAATGCGCGCCTCCGCCGTTCACGTTCTGCGTGCCCGTCTCGATCCAGCCGATGCCGCCTTCCGCAGGCGCTCCCAGGCCATCCTTGCGTGCCGACAGCGCCAGGATCTGCTGGATGTCCCGGTAACCGAGCTCGGGGTTCGCCTCGAGCATCAGCGCGATGGTTGCCGACACCGCCGGCGCCGCGAAGGACGTGCCGGTCGGTTGCGAATAGCGATTGGCCGCCGCTGTGGTGAGCACGTTTTCACCGGGTGCCGACAGCAGCACGTTGGCCCCAAGGCTGGTCGACTCCCAGGCATCGCCCGACGGCGAGACCGCACCGACCGCGATCACATAGGGTGAATTCTGGAAGTTGTGGTAGTTCGACGATCCGCCGACACCGGAATTCCCCGCCGAGAAGACCACCGAGGTGCCGAGCCCGTCGCGCCCGTCGGCGGCAAGGTCTTCAAGCGCCTGTCCATATTCGGCATAGGCCGACCCGGCAAAATTGTCGCCGAAGTTCTGGCCGAAGCTCCAGCTGTTGTTGACCACGTCGAGGGACTTTGCGGCCTTCAGCGCTGCAAGCACCATGTCCACGACGGTCTCGCTGGAATAGTCGATCGCAAGGCCAACCAGCGTCGCCCCATGCGCGATACCGACCGAGCCCTTGCCGTTGCCGCCCTCGGCGGCAATCACACCGGCCACGGAAGTGCCATGCGAGTCGATCATCTGTTTGGAGTTGATCTCAACCTCGTCGGTGCCCGAGACAAAACTGTAATCGAGGGACAGGTCGTAGGCCGAGGAAAGGTCGACGTGGTTGAAATCGATCTGGCTGTCGATCACCCCCACTTTCACGCCTGCACCGCTGTAGTCTTCCCACACGGATTCCACGTCGATCTTCAGCGTCGTTCTGCTAGAGCCCTGAAGATACCAAGTCAAATAGACCTTGGGATCGGACGTGAGGTCTTCAATTGAGACACCGCTCGCGGCCACCGTCGTCATAGAGAAACTCCTATCGCTCGACGGCCAATGCGCTGCCGTCCTGCGTCGGGTTTCGAGGTCAATCGAGGCAGAAGCTTGACTTCGGCTGGCCCGCACTGGGGCAAACCGCGCCTTGGGGCGTCGAGGCCGGTTTCACAGGGTTGTTTTCGGGATACGTTGCCATTTTGCACCACATCTGTTGCATTCAGGAACCGCATGATACCCATGGACGCCTGAAATAGCGGCAACAAACGTCCCTACGCGCAACGCAACCAACCTGCACCGGTGCTGGGATTGTGACCGGAATCGGCAACCCCGGCGGCAATGCCGCCAGGGCAGAGGCTGTTATTGGTTCAGGTCCGATCCGACCGGGCGGACCGCAACAATCAGCGTCTCCCCGGGGAAGATGGGCGAGTTCGGCGTCAGCGCCGCGCCCTCGCTGCGCCCCGGACGGGAGCTTTGCAGCGCGTAGTCGACCACAACCGACGATTCGTCGAGCAACGCACCGGTCTGCCCGCCGGAAAGCAGAGCGGTGAGCTCCGCTGCCCGATCATATTCGACGCGCAGCGTATCAAGTTCGGCAAGCAGCTCGTTCTGCTCGCCGAGCGCCGCCTCACGCTGCTCGGTCAGGTAGCTTGCGCGCTCGCGCTCCGCACTCGAGATTGCGCGGGTCGCATTGAGCTTTGCAGTTTCGAGTTCGAGGATCTTGCTGCGCGCCGTTGCCTCGTTCTCGACGGCGTCGGAAACGCGGGTCGACGTCTGAAGCCCCCGCTCCTGCAGGCTGCGCGCGTCCTCGAGCGCCTTGAGGTATACTTCCGAGATGGCACGCTGTGCCTCGATCCGATCATCGAAATTCGCGGCCTGATGGGTGATCGTCTTGATCTCCTCGTCCCAGAAGGCAAGCAGCGTGACGCTGCGCTCGCGCTCGGATGCCAGCACCTCTGCCTCGCCCTCGATGAGCCGGTCGAGGTCGACCGCCGCCGCCGAGGGAAGCAGCGCCGCCAGCTCAGACGTCAGCTCGACCCTTGCCTCGTCGCCGGCGAGCTGGGCCCTGACGCGGGCAAGCTTGGCGACCGCGGCGGCGATCTTCAGATTGGCTTCGCGCATCTGGCTCGACGCCAGGGCACGGGCGCGGGTGACCTCGATCCGGTTCACGCTGCCGGCCACGCTGCCGCCCGAGATGGCCACGGCCGAGGCCACGGTCATGCCGGGGAAATAGTCATGACGGCCGGGCGAGCCGACATCCCCAGCCACGATGACCGGCGCGTAGGCGGTGATCACCACACTCACCTGAGGGTCGACGTAGAGCCCCCGTGCCAGCATCTCCTGCGCCAGCGTCTCTTCCGCTTCGTTCAACGTCATCCCGGCAATCGCGACGCCGCCGATCTGCCCGATCCGGACTTCGCCGTCGGTGTCCACCATCGTCTCGACCGGGGCCTCGACGCCGGAGATCGTCAGGATCACGCTGTCCCCCGCGGTGATGCGATACGGGTCCGCCCAAAGCGGCTGAGAGGAAAGAATTGCCGCGCCTGCAGTGGCAAGCAGCCTCGAAAAAGCCTTTGTCAGTCTCGTCAAATCACCGAGCCTCAAGCTGTGCATCTCCCCATCGATTGGTACGGGGCACCCGTCCGATTCCGCAAGGATATTCTGGGCTTTTTCATGGGTTGCCACGGCCGTTGCCGGGACAGCGGGCAGCGCGCCCGGCCCTCAGTTCGGCGCCAGCAAACGCTCCAGGTTCTGCATCAGGCTCTCGACCAGCTCGGCATCCACCCGTTTGCCGTCGACCCGGATCACCCAGCCGCGCGCATCTTCCTCGGCGGCAAGCTGCACGCCACTGCCGGTGGTGCGCGCCGCGGGGGCTGCCTGCTTCTTGGGCCGCCCGCCCCGCGCCGGGTTGCGCACCGTCGGCGTCAGCGCATCGAGCGCCTTGCCCAGCAGCGCCGCCTCGTCCTCGGCATTGCGGCGGGTGGGATCACAGAGCACGTCGCGCAGCGCGCCCTCCTGCCCGTCGCGCAGCGCCGCAGCCAGCTTCAGGCCAAGCGTCTCCTTCATCGCTTCGGGGAATTTCAGCAGGTCGCCCAGTTCCTCGAAGACCAAGGCAAAGGATCGGATCTTCGACCGCTTCGCCTTCGAGGCCACCGGGAACAGCGCGTTGACCGCTTCCTCGACGCTGCCAAAGGCACCCTGCTGCGCCGAGAGCACCGAGATGCGGCCGCGCTCGTAATGGGTCAAGCCCGAGCGCACCTCGTTTTCCTCGACCATCGCGGCAAAGGCGCCGCCCATGGCGTCCGGGTCACGCACCAGCGCCGGGATCACCGTGAACTTCTCGCCCTGCCAGTAGTCGGCCAGCTCCTGGAAAACCATCAGGCGGCGGTAGCCCGACAGCAGCCCCCATCGTGGCGAGCTGCCCTCGCCCATATCCCAGACCTCGATCGGCAGCCGCAGCCCGTTTGCGATCACCGACTGCTTGAGCTCGTCGAGTTCCTCGCGCGACAGCGCCATGCGGTCGCGCACCATGGCTTCCAATGCGATGTCGGCCACCGGAAGCTCGCGCACGACCAGACCCTTGGCCTCGGCCTCGCGCAGACGTTCGGCATCGGCGCGGGTCTTTGCGTCGGCGACCCGCACCGCCGACGGCCGGCTGTCGAGCGAGGCGGCGGTTTCCGCGGCGACCTGCGCGATCGGTGCACTCAGCGGTCCGCGCGCCGGGGCGGTTTCGCCGCGAAACTCTTCTTCGTAGCGCTTCAGGTCTTCGGCGCTGGGGGTTTCCAGCTTGCGTCTCTTCACCATGTCACTGTCCCTCCTGCTCGGCCTTGGCCATCTGCTGATCCCGCCACCACGTGCCGAGTATGACTTCCTTCACCTCGGCCCAGGTGCGATCGAAGGTTTCGCGTCCCCGCACATAGGTGTCGCGGTTGAACTCGCGGTAATCGGTCTCGTAGATACCCGAGACCTGCTCGCCCGCCTGCCCGACCATCGCCGTCACCTCCTGGCGGTAGGTGGTCATGAAGTCCCCGAAATAGGCCTGGATCACATTCGCCAGATCGGTCTGCTGCGCCGCGTCGAAGCGCGTGACCAGCGCCCGCACCGCGTCCCATTCGAACCGCATCTCGGGCAGTCCGTCGGCCCGGCGCTGGCGGTTCTCGCCCTCCTCGATCGAGGCGAAGGTCGAGTAGATCATGTCGAAGAAGCGGCCCGTCGAGTCGAACTCGAGGAAGGACGCGCCAAGCGGCACCAGCAGGATGTCGGCGGCGGCCAGCGCGTTGATCGTCAGATAGCCGAGCGCCGGCGGCGTATCGAGCAGGATGATGTCGTATTCGTCGAGCATCCCGCTCTCATCCAACGCATTCGACAGCGCGTCCCAGAGCGCCCAGCCCCGCATCTGCATCCGCCAGACCGGAACCTGGAATTCCGCCCAATAGAGGTTCAGCTGCGCGCCGATGAGATCGATGTTGGGCCAATGGGTCTTCTGCACGAGGTTTCGCGGCGAAACCTCCAGCGCCTCGCGCAGCGTCTCGTCGAGCGCGAAGGGCGGCTGCCCTTCGGCCTCGCGCACCTCGTTCTCCTTTTGCAGGCTCTGCGCATAGTCGCGGGCGAGCAGGGGGAAGACCGTCTGCCATTCGTCCTCGACCTTTCCGCCCATGATCGAGGTCATCGACCCCTGGCTGTCGAGGTCGATCACCAGCACCTTGTAACCATCGAGCGCGGCGGACATGGCCAGGTGCGCGCAGGTCGAGGTCTTGCCGACGCCGCCCTTGAAGTTGGCAACCGCAACGACCTTCGCCGGAAGCCCCTCGGGCCGCCAGCTCTTGTACTGGCGGTTCTGGGCACCTTCTTCGGCAAAGTGCTCGCGCAGGCGCAGCACCTCTTCAAGCGTGAACCACTTGGAGCCGCCTTCGCCTTCGCCCTGCGGCAATTGCGGGTTCTGCCGCAGCACGCGCCGCAGGTGGCCGGGATCCACGGGTATGAGGAAGCGGCAGACCTCCCAGGTCGAGAACTTGCGCAGTCGCTTGGCACCATCGGGCGCATAACCGCGCCGCGCAAGGTCGTCGCGCCCGCGCATGGCGAAAGACGCCGCCTTGGCAAAGCGCGCCGTGTCGATGGGCGCTGCAAGCTTGGCGGCCGCGTCTTCGGGAGATACGTTGAAATAGGGCGGCAATGCCGCCTTCGCTCCAGGTTTCTGTGCCATGTTGCCTCGGTAGATGTCCGCCGTTTGGGGCGATATTGGGCAAACTATGGCACATGCTCTGCACGATGGGAATCTCGAAGCAGGCTCTCGCTCCTCTAAATTCCTCGATTTACACGTAACAGAGCCTGTTATGTTTCAGGTATTGTGGGTTTTTAAGATCTTTGAGTTCGGAATAACCGATTTAAAACAGTGGTTTAGTGTAAGGTAGGTGCCCATATGCAGGGTGATGGGTACCTCGGCACGGTGCCGAAGGGACCCGTTTTCAGGACAACTGGCTCCGATTCTCGGTGCAAAGGTCCCAGTTTGCGGGTTCAAGTGCCTTTTTGGCCTGTTCAGACCCTATCGGGAACGAATCGGGCGCGGTCTTTGCAAGATGTCCACAGGCCTGATCCTGCAAACGGATACCTTTCGCCGGGCCCCGATGCCAGGGCAAAGCCCATAGGTGCCCGTTTGCGGTACACGGATTGATCGCCGATTAGGTTCCTGTAAGTCTCTTGCTGGAGGATACCTAATACGGGATACTGCCCGCCAACCGGGGCGAGTCGAGACCTCGGCTAGGGCAGGGGCCGCGGGGCGGCCCGGAAGACAAGGGCAGACCACCGATGGACCAGGACCGGCCAGCGAACCCCGTCGTACTCAGCGACGACATTCCTCGAGACACGCTGACGGGCAGCCTCCGGCGTGGTGCGGTGAAGAAGCATGTCGCGGCGATCCACGTCTCAGGCAAGCTCACGCTGCTGCAGCGCAAGCTGTCGAATGTCTTGCTGCTCAACGCCTATGACACGCTGACCAGCCATCAGACGCACCGGATCGACGCGCGCACGCTCTGCCTGATGATCGGCTACAACTCGAACGACATGGACAGCCTGAAACAGTCTCTGCGCGGCCTCGCCGAGACGGTTGCCGAATGGGACATGCTCGACGAGGAGGGGCGTCAGGAATGGGGCGTGTCTTCGCTGCTCAGCTTTGCCAAGCTCAAAGGCGGGGTCTGCGAATACGCCTATTCGCCCGCGCTGGCCGACAAGCTGCACGATCCCAAGGTGTTTGCGCTGATCAACCTGAACATCCAGCGGCGCTTCACGTCGGGCCACGCGCTGGCGCTTTACGAGAACTGCTATCGTTTCGTGCGCACCGGCTCGACCGGCTGGTGGTCGCTCGACATCTTCCGGCGGCTGATGGGGGTTGGTGACAGTCCCTATTACGAGACCTTCAAGCATCTCAACGCCAAGGTCATCAAACCGGCGGTGGCCGAGGTGAACAAGACCTCGAACATCGTGGTCACGCCCGAGCTGCGCAAGATGGGCCGTACGGTGACCGACATCCGCTTCCGCATCGCCGAGAACCCGCAACTGGCGATCCTCGATCTTGATGACGGCGAGGGCATCCGCAACTCGCCGCTTTATTCCAGGCTGCTGGCGCTGGGGGTCTCGGACCGCCTGGCGCGGCAATGGTTGGGCGAACACGGCGAGCCCTACGTCCGGGCCAAGCTCGACTACGTGGCGGGGCAGGGCGGGGTGAAGAACCCTGTCGGCTACCTGACCAAGGCGCTGAAGGAGGACTACCGACCGACCGAGCCGGAAACCCCGGCGCAGGTTTCGTCGCGAAACCTCTCGCCCGAGACCGCGGCCCGCGCGCGGCGGCTTGCGAAGATACGGCAATTGGCCGAGGCGCGGACGCCGACCCAGCGCGACGCGGATAAGCGGCTCTTCCTGTCGCGGCTGCGCGGGTCGGCGGCGGATGACTTCGAGCGTCATGGCTGGATGTCGGCGCTGAACGCCGAGGCGATCCAGGCCTTCTGGGAAGAGCTGTCGCCCGGCGCCTTCGACCTGGGCGACAGCGCGTAGCGCGCCTAGTTCCCGGCCTCGAGGGCATCGAGGAACGCGGCTTCGGTACCGCCTTCGATCAGCAGCGAGCGGCCTTCGGCGAAGCGGACTTCGAGACCGTGCGGCAGCGTGGTGAGCTGCCACTTGGAACGCCACGCAAGATCGGCGGGCAGCACCTCGATCACATCACCAGATTTCAAGCCGCGGATGCGATCGTTGCCGCCGCCGAGCCGAAGCCGGGTTCGCGCCGCCTCGGGTGCGATCACGTAGAGATCGTCGCCGGTGCCGCCGGACAGCGTCACCCGATCGGCACGGGTCTCGAGCCGGGTATCGCTGGCGCTGGCACGCAGTTCCAGACCGGGCCTGCGCGCGATTGCGTAGGTGATGTCACGCGGCAGGCTGTAGGGGATCCAGGTCTCGACTTGGTCAAGCCCGCGACCCGCTGCAACCTCGATGGTGCTCCCAGGGTTGCCGATCATGAACCGGTCGGGGGCTTCGGTTCCGATCATGCGCACCGGTTTGCCCTTGTCGTTGAACCATGCCCCCTGAAACGGACTTTCGAGCAGCCCGTCGCCATCGGCGTCGATTTGCGGGCGCTTGCTGTCGCCAGCTTCCCCGTGCCAACTGTGCAACGCTTCAGACCAGCGCACGCGCAATTGCTCCGGACGGACATCCTCGACTTGCAGATCGCGCAGGATCACGGTGTGCGGCCACGAGGGATCGGAGCCGCTGGGCAGCCAGACGTCCGGCCCGACCTGCGTCAGGCGGGTCAGCGCGTCCTCGCTGTCGGTGAAGGGGTAGCCCTCGAGCTCGATCACGTCGTCCGCGTCGAAGCCCTCGATGATCTTCTGCGCGCGCCCCCGCGAAAGCCGTATTTCGTTTGAGCCGCCTGACAGGCGAATGATGTCGAATCCGCCCCCGGGCGCAATGACATCGTCGCCGGGCGTGTCGAGGATGACACTGTCCGCATCGGAGTAGGGCGAGTCGCCATCGGCCATGGACAGGATCGTCTCTGGCTCCAGCGCCCGAACGGTGATCCGGCGGATGCGGAAGTCATTCTCGGGATCAAGCACGCGGTCGATCGCTTCGGGCCGCGGTGACCAGAAACCGCCGCGCGCGGTGAATTGGTCGTTGGCAATGATCACCATCGGCAGCTTGAGATCGTCTGGCGTCGGCGTCTTGAAGATTTCCTTCAATGTTTCCCGTGTCTTGCCGAAGTAGAAGGTGATTTCTTCGGGGGTCCAGAGCGCGGCGTAGACGTTGAACTCGTCATAGATATTGGCGTCGAGGTCTGTCTGGTTGTTGAGCTGCGTGAATTTGAAGATGTCGCGCTTGCCCTGCTTCTTGAGCCGCGGTGCGGGATCGGCGGCAAAGGGGTTCTCGACATCCACCGATTGGGTCGGATTGCCGTCCGCGTCGAGCGCATCGAAGAAGACCGCGGTATTGAAGGTGCCATCCTTGGGCGTCGGGCTGTCGAGTCCCGCGCCATAGGCCTCGAAGACGTCGATCTCGGGCGGCCAGCCGTTCCCGGCAAACGTCATCCAGAAGGCAGGCCAGCGGCCCTTGCCCCGTGGCATCCGGGCTTCGATCTCGAAATAGCCATAGGTCTGCGACCAGGTTTGCGCGGTGGTGATGCGCGCGGTGCCATATTTGACCTTGTCGGCCCGATTGCCCTGGCCGTTTGCCTGCATGTACTCGCGCACCATGGGCAGCAGGGCGTCGGGCAGGCGGGCGCTGCGCAGCGAAAGGCCGTCGTCGGTGAGCACGCGCAGCGGCGGCAGCAGGGCGTCGGCCTCGGGCGCGAGGATGCCCGTGTCGAGGAACACCGCCTCGGCGGCGTTGGTCATGATGCCGCCGTTGCGCCCGTCGGTGGACCAGAGCCCGCTCTTGCCGTCGTACCGGTTGAAGCCGTCGGAAAAGCTGTCATCGATGATCGGTATCGTGCCCGTCAGGTCTGGTCCGGCCAGAGCGCCCTGCGGCAGTATGGCCAGCGCGAGCAACAGGGAGGCGTATCGCATAGGTTCAACTTTCCCGAGAAGTGAGAGCGGCGGCGCAAGCCCCCGCGGTCGCGCGAACGGTAGCATCCGCGTCCCGATTGTCACCCCGGCGGTGCCGGGCTCCTCGCGCAGTGTTGAGCGCTCCGGGGGCGCGATAGGAGAAAAATTGCTCCTTGGTGTCATATTGATGAGTTTTTCCTCGCGCACACAAGTTTTGGGAGTGGTGCGGCCGTTCGTTTTTGGCGAAGACCGGATTCCACGCTAGAACCAACCTTGCCCGCACGGGCCATTGCACCGAGCTTGGTGCGTAGACGATTTCAAGGCTGCCTGTTGAAGATGAAACGCATTCACTCGATCCAGTACCTCCGCGCGATTGCTGCGCTCTCCGTCGTGGCACTGCACACCGGCAAGCGCGCTGGCGAAAGCCTGCCGGGCCCGGTGCACGACGCGCTGCCCCTTGGCAACGCCGGGGTGGACCTGTTCTTCGTGATCAGCGGTTTCATCATGTGGAGCATCAGTCGCAGGTCGGAATCTGACCCGGTCGATTTCCTGCTGCGGCGTGCGGTGCGCGTCGCGCCCACCTACTGGATCGCGACGCTGGCCTGGGTCGCCTTCGTCACCCTTGTCGGCTACTCGTGGATCACCGTCACCTTGCCGCATCTGCTGCGATCACTGGCGTTTGTGCCGCATTACAGCCCGACATTCCCCGATGAGGTCTGGCCGGTTCTGGTGCCGGGCTGGACCCTGACCTTCGAGATGTTCTTTTACGCGATGTTCGCGGCGACGCTGCTGATCCCCGATCGGCTTCGGCTTGGGGCGCTGCCGCTTGCGATGGGCTGCCTGGTGCTGCTCGGCTTTGCGCTTCAGCCGCAGGCGGCCTGGGCCAAGACCTACACCAGCCCGCTGCTTCTGGAGTTCGTCGGTGGCTGCCTGGTCGCTGCGCTGTGGAGCCGGGCTCCCGGCGGGATGGCTCGGAATGTCTGCGTGCTGGCCGCGGGGGTCGCGATCCTGTGCCTTTTCGGGCTCGACGTGGACGTGCGGGATCACCTGCACCGCACCGTGATCTATGGGAGCGCGTCGGTGCTGATCGTCTCGGGCTTTGCGGGGCTTGGCGATGCGCTGCCCAAAATGCCGCTGCTCGAGCGGTTGGGGGATGCCAGCTACTCGATCTACGTCTTCCACATGCTAATGGTCCTGCCGCTGGCGGAACTCTGGCAGCGCAACGACGTCCTGCCCAAGACCGGGCTCACTGCGGTGCTCTTCGTGCTGGTGACGATGTTCGTGGTGTGCAGTGCGGGCCTGTGGCTGTTCCGAACGGTCGAGACACCGCTGAACCGGACACTGAGCGGGCTGTTGCGCGCGCGACATGAAGCTTCCAAGGTCGCGAGCCGCTGACATGGCGCTCGTGGAACCGCACCGGCCAGCCTTGAGCGCGCGCCGCGAGTCGGCGGACATCTGGGCCTTTGCCGATGTGACGCTGCTCTTCCTGGTGTTCTTCGTCAGCTCGGACTCGTTCATCCAACTCGGCAAGATCCAATCGCTGACCTGGATGATGTGCTACGCCATCGCGCTGCTGCGGTTTGGCATGCTGTGGCCATATTTCTTCCCGGTCCTCATGCGCAACAAGGTGCTGTTCATCTACCCGGCGGTCTGCATCGCCTCGGTGATCTGGTCCTTCTCGAAGGGCAGCACGCTGGTGGCGAGCCTTCAGCTGACAATGTCGATGATGATCGGCTGCTATCTTGGGTGGCGCTATTCGCTGACCGTGATCATCAAGGCGCTCACCATCGTCATCTCGATCTCGGTTTTTCTGTCAATCCTGCATTGGGCAACGGGAATATTTCCCTGGCCGGTCTACACGCGGGCAGGGGGGCTGGCGGGGCTTTACTCGCACAAGAACATGTTGGGGCAGCGGGCCCTGTTCGCGGTGATCGCTATCATGGCCGTCTGGCTGATGCGCAGCCGCGAGGCCGGCACGCTTTTCAAGGTGGCGCTGATCCCGACGATGTTCGTGACGCTCTTCGCGCTGGTCCTGTCGCAATCGATGACCTCGGTGCTCTTGCTGCCGGTCCTCGGCGGCATGCTGTTTGTCATCGGTTCGCGCCGGATCCCATCGCTTGTGGCGTTCCCTTCGGCTGTTCTCGGGCTGATCATGTTTGCGCTGGTGCCGGTGCTGCTGGGCCTCTACGGAATCGATCCGGTGCAATCCGTGCTCGACGCGGTGGGGAAATCCTCGTCGCTGACCGGGCGGACGACGCTTTGGGAGGTTGCGCGCGGGGTGTCGGCGCAGCATCCGTTCTTCGGGGTCGGATACGGCGCATTCTGGCAGGCCGGGGAATTTGCGCACGAGCGGTTCATGACTCAGGAGGCGGGGGCCACCACGAGCCGGTCCTTCCACAACTTCGTCTTTGAAATCCTTGTCGGCACGGGCTGGCCCGGCTTGCTGGCGATGATCGCGCTGCTCCTTGCGGCGACCAAGCAGCTGCTGCGGCTCTACGCCCTGCGCGGCTCTGCCGCCGCCGCCGGCGGCCTTGTGCTGATGGTCGGGATCATATTCACCTCGCTGCTGGGCACCACTTTGTTCCGCGGTCATGAGTTCATGCTGATCCTGGTGGTCATCTTCATCGTGAGCGGCCGGGAGGAATGGACCTCCGGCGCTGCGCAGGGCGCACATAACCGCGCCTGAGCGCCGCATTTTTCACCTCAAAAGCTGCGTGAACAATTTCCCGGAGATCCTCACGGGAAAGTTAACCTGATCTTACCCTATGGTCAGCTATACCCTGACCCGTGGTTATGCTTTGGGTTGAGTAACCCCATGGTTAAGCCTAAGTCAGAACAGGTGTTTTCTGTTTTAAGGGTGTGGGAGTTGCTTGGGGAACACTCGTTAAAAGTGCAACGCCTGTTCAGAGAAGTTACACTCATCTGAAGGGACAGCACCATGACGATCGTGGGAACAGACGACCGCGAATGGCTGCGCACGGAAGCAGACGGGGACACGATCCTCGCCCTTGGGGGCAATGACTACCTACAGAACAGGCACTCGGGAACGACGCTCGTCGGCGGCGATGGGAACGACCAGTACCGGCTTTACGATCCCGACGCGGAGATCGTCGAAGAGGCAGACGGGGGGCACGACACGATCTGGGCCTGGCGGTCGATGACCATCCCGGACAACGTCGAAGACCTGGTGTTCAAGGCGGTGAGCAACTGGCACGCGATCCGCGGCAACGACCTGGGAAACAAGATCGTCGCGGGAAAGGGCACGCAGTCCTTCTCGGGGGGGCTCGGGGATGACACCATCACCGGCGGTGCCGATGCCGACACCTTTTCGATCGAGGCCGGGCACGGGCACGATGTCATCACGGACTTCGAGGTGGGTGTCGATCTACTGACGATCTGGATGCCCGAGTTTGCCAGCTTTTCCGACATTCTGGCCGCCTCCGAGGATACGGATGCGGGGCTGGTCATCACGCTCGGCGAGGATCAGTCGGTCACCCTGGAAGGCGTGCAGAAGGGCGAGATTTCGGCGGAGGATTTCGGCCTTCAGGAACTGCCGCTGCCGGAAGGCTACACGATGGTTCTGTCTTTCGAGGACGGTTTCGACGATGCCGGTTCGCTCACGAGCGGCGCCTGGAACACCCTGGCGCAGATCGGACACCCCGTCACCACGGTCATCTCGCGCGGCAACCGCGAGCACACCTACATCGATCAGGCGATCTACGACGAGGAAGGGAACATGCTCGTCGAGAACCCGCTTTCGGTGAAGGACGGGATCCTGACCATCACCGCCGCGCGCACCCCCGAGGCTGCCGCCGATCAGGTCGCGACCGAGTGGGTTTCGGGAAAACTCGACACGTACGACACTTTCAAACAGACCTACGGCTATTTCGAAGTGCGCGCCAAGGTGCCGGAAGGGCAGGGGTTTTGGCCGGCCTTCTGGCTCACCAACAATGACCATAGCTGGCCGCCGGAGATCGACATCCTCGAGATGATGGGGGAAAAGACCGACGTCTATCGCACGGCGGTTCACAGCGCGATCTGGGGAACCAAGGTCACCGCTTCGGGCAATTCTCTGATCCCTGACGCCAGCGCGGATTTCCACGTCTACGGTATGCTTTGGACACCGCAGGAGATCACCTTTACCTTCGACGGCCACGTGATGTTCTCGATCCCCACGCCGACCAACATGCACGACGAGATGGCGATCACGCTCAACCTCGCCGTGGGTGGCTGGACGGGGGGCTCGACCGAAGAGACGCCTGACTCGGGCGAGTTCCAGATCGACTACGTCCGCGCCTACGAAATCCCCGGCATCGAGGAACTGCCGCGCAACGAGGACATGAGCGCCTTTGGCGATCTCGAGTCGGGAGTGCTCAACACCAGCTCTTCGAACCAGACGGCGCTCTACGACGACGTCATCTACACGGCGACGGAAGACACGCCTGACCTCATTGTGTCAGAGGGGGAAACCGCGACGCTCGTCGGCGATGCCGGTAACAACCTGCTGACCGGAAACGAGAATGGCACGACCTTCAACGGTTGGGACGGGGATGACACGATCATCGCGAGCGCGGGCCAAGATTATCTCATCGGTGGGGACGGTAATGATGTGCTCGACGGTGGCGTGGGGAACGACACGCAGGTGGGTGGCACCGGCGACGACACCTACATCATTCGGCGCGGCGACGGGGCCAGCGCGCCCGCCCGCGACCTGATCATCGAGGCCCCGGACGAAGGGTTTGACACGATCTATTTCGCCGACCTCCTGCCTGAGGACATCCGCAGCTACATCGACTGGGCGCGCTGGCACATCGTCGTGCAGGGCGAGGACGGCCCCGAGTACTTTGCGGTGAAGATGGTGCAGGGGCTCGGGGGCAGTGATCTTGGCAGCTACGTCGAACGCGCGGTTTTTGCCGACGGGACTGTCTGGGATCTGACCGCCGGGCTGTACCTGTCGGCGGATGACGAAAACAACGTCAGCTCCGGAAGCATCCACGACGACACGCTGCGCGGCAATGGCGGGGACGACACGCTGGTCGGCATGGACGGCGACGACAATATGGATGGCGGCGAAGGAACCGACATTCTCTACGGCTGGAACGGCAACGATTACATGTTCGACAGTGGATCGGGAGACAGCGACAGCCTGTATGGCGAGGCCGGAAACGACACGCTGGTGGCTGGGGCCGGGATCGACCTGCTCGATGGCGGAGAGGGTGATGACAGCCTCGTCGCCAGCCATGACGGAGACATCCTTGTCGGCGGTGCGGGGAACGATACGCTGCGGGGGCAAAGCGCGGCCGACACGCTCGACGGCGGCGACGGGGACGACTCGCTCTTCGCGGGTGGTGGCGACGATCTGCTCGACGGCGGCGCGGGAGACGACCGGCTGCTTGGCGAAGCGGGCAACGACACGCTCCGCGGCGGTGCCGGTAGCGACCGTCTGCTTGGGGGGCCAGGCGAGGACGTGCTGTTCGGCGATGCGGGTGACGATATCCTTGAGGGTGAGGCGGGGAACGACTGGCTTCAGGGCGGTGCCGGCGATGACAAGCTCTACGGCGGCAAGGGCGATGACACGCTCGACGGCGGGCCGGGCCGGGACCGATACGAAGGGGGCGAGGGGGCCGATCTGTTTGTCTTCAGGCTCCACGAGATCGACCGCGACACGATCGTCGATTTCGGAGCGGAGGACCGGCTCATCCTTCAGGTGGAGGGAGAGCTGCGCGATATCGCGATCAGCGATTTCAAGAACAAGATCTTCATCGAAGACAGCGCGACAGGCGAAATCTTCACGCTGATCGGCAATGCTGCAACAGCCAGCGATGTGGAATTGCAGTTCATATAAACAGGGGGCCGCTGCGGAGTGCGCCGCAGCGGCCCTCGCGGAAGACCGCGTCAGGCAAAGTCACGCGTCGTAGCCGAGGCTCTCGAAATCTGCGGCAAAGGCGGTGCGCAACAGGTCCTTGCTCGACGCACTGAGAAGGTCTCTTGGCGCGGTCGTCTTGACGGTGGTGTTTTCCCGCGGAAGTGTCAGCGGCCCGTCGATCTTCTGCGCGATGCCGGCCCAACCCTGATTGATCTCTTCCAGCTTCAGGATCTCGTCGACGATGATCTTCCCGTCGGGGTCGGTGATCCAGTCCATGCAGGGTGCAAACATGATCGGCTGGTCGAGAAGCTGCGCGTTGTGCTTGCCCCACACTTGCTCGACCCAGGTGTTGAGGTCGAGTGTGCCGTCCCCCATTCCGGTCTGCCGGGTGCGCACCCGGTAGCGATAGAGAGAGGCGACGCGATCATAGGGGTGCCGCACCAGCGCGAAGGTGAACAGCCGGTCCCAAGCACGGCGGCCAATCTTGCGGCGCCGCTGCTCGGCGGTGTCGTGGATCTTGACCGGGATCGAGAGCGCCTTCTCGATGCTGGTTCCGCCGCATTTGTTGATGTGGATGAAGGCATAGTCGCCCCGGCGCTTTTGCTGACGCAGGTAGCGGTAATGCGGGTTCTGGCGAAGTTCAGTTGAAACAGATTGGGCCAGACCGAGGGCTGGCGCAGGCACAGCATTCTTGACGGCCAAAATGGCGCGCTTCTTTATCGACACGTGAAACCTCCTGGCGACGTCGCCATGATGTTAATTTATTGAAAAGTCTGAATTTTTGCCAAAGCTGATTGTCTAAACGTCGCTTTTACACTGGCAAATCGTTCCGCACGGCCGAAATGGCCGGTTACCAAAGTCTCTCGCGCACCCTCCTCATACCCCTGGCGACTTCGCCAGGGCACTCGTTAAACAATGTCTTAGTTGAACCACACGCCTTCACCCAGATCGCGGCCAGCCGCGCGCCGTGCGGTTGGGATCGCATGCGCAAAAAGAAGGCGGCGCGGACCGAAACCGACCCGAGCCGTGCGCATGTCGGACCAGAGGTTCCACTGGTCGTAGATCGCGTCGATTCGTTTCGGCAGCCCGGGCAGTCCCTCCTTGCGCAGATGGCGCATCAGGACATGCATCTGCGCCTCGCGCAGGGCGTAGCGATTGTGCCTCCGCCAGAGCGCCTTCAGCCCGGCAAGGGAATCGACCGGGAAGGACTCGTAGTCGAAATACGCCTCGGGCACGGGGC
The DNA here is from genome assembly GCF_015223355.1 of Salipiger mangrovisoli. Lineage (GTDB taxonomy): Bacteria > Pseudomonadota > Alphaproteobacteria > Rhodobacterales > Rhodobacteraceae > Salipiger > Salipiger mangrovisoli. The sequence continues at coordinate 86,615 of NZ_JADFFK010000006.1, forward strand.
AGATGCGCGTGAACTCGGGCTCGGCCTCGGGGTCGAGATCGCGCAGGATCATGTTGCGCAGGAAGGTGTCGTCGCCGATCAGCCCCACGGGCAGCCAGAACCCGTCTTTCATGCGCGCAACCAATGCGTTGCGCAACATGTAGAAGTTCCCGGGAAGCCCGTGGTTCTTCAGGACCCGCTCGGCCCAGCCTGCAGAGCGCCGGCCACCGCGCGGCAGCCCCGAAAAGGCGAGCGCCTCGGGGTGAGCGTCCATCGCGGCGCGCATCCGGTCGAGCGCTCCTTCCGACACGCGCACATCGCCGTCGATGAAGACATGTGCCGCGGCCTCGGCGGGGGCGAGGCTGTGCACGTAGACGTCCCAGGCGTTTGCCTTGTCGCCGAAGGCGATGTCGACGCCGGAGAAGCGCGGATCACGCGCGCCGAATTCGGCGACGCGTTCGAGCGTGCGGTCGCGGGTGCCGTTGACCAGCACGGTGACCCGGTCCTCGGGCGCGAGACCCGCGGCGACCACGGCTTCGAGGCTGCGTATGATCGCCGCCTCCTCGTTGTAGGCGAAGATGGCAACCGAAAGCATCAGGCGGTCTTTCCCTTCTTGGCGGCATTGCGCCCGATCTGCGGGCCGAACATGCGCGCCCGGCGATCGAAAATCATTCGTTGCAGGCGGACGGCGGGCTTGAGCGTGTAGAGCCGTCCGCGCCAGGTTTCGAGCGTGCTGGCGACCGGATCGGTGGGGTAGCCAAGGGCGCGCAGCGTGTCGTTCATGATCGGCGAGACCTTCGCCAGATCCTCGGGCGTCAGTTCGCGGCGCCAGGCATCGGCGCGCGATGCGTCGACCGGCGTGTTGACCTTGCCCTTCCAGCTCATTTCCTGTGGCTTGATCACCGTGGTGCCGCCGCCGGTGTCGAGCATCTCGGCCACCGGCTCGACCCCGATATGCGCACAGAGCCGCGCCAGCTCGGTCGCCGGGTCGGCGAGCAGCGCCTCGTAGCGCACCGTCGTCAGCCGTGCCCCCGCCTGCGCAGCGAAGGTGTTGCCGAAGGAGATGTTGCGCACCCATTGCCGGGCGAGAGTCGCGGCATCGCCGGTCGCCCAGTCCACCTTTTGCAGCGAGCGCACGCAGGCGCGCCCGTCGCGGATGATCCAGATGATCCGGCAGTCGGGGAACCAGTCGACCAGCTCGTCGAGGTGCCGCAGATGCAGCGGCGTCTTCTCGACGACCCGTGTCGCGCCATGTGCGCGCCGATAGTGTTCGAGCAGCGTCGCAAAGACCGTGTTCTCGTCGAGCGGCGCGCCGGCACTGGCAGCTTTCAGCTCCGCGACGAAGCCGGCCCGGTCCGAGATCATGTATTGCAGCGGCCCGGTCATCGCGGCCTCCACCAACGCCTCGGGCCCCTGTTTTCGGGCGTCGATGAGCTGATAGCGGACCTGGTTCATGAACAGGCTTTCCGGCGTGGACACCAGATCGGGATGCCGGCCAAGCATCGAAGCCAGGAGCGTGGTGCCGGAGCGGGGATGTCCGACAACGAAGATGGGGGCGTGAGAGTCGGTCATTGCAGGGGCATTCCGTGTCAGGTTGATGTCCGGGCGCGCAGGAGCTTGATCATCGCGCCGGGTGCAGAAGTGTCGATGCCGGTGCGCTTCAGGCTGACCCACCACAGGCCGGCGTAGCCGACGAAAAAGGCGAAGACGAAGCCAATGCTGGTCACCATGGCGGGGTCGAACATCGGCAGCACGAGGGTCAGAAGCGCGCTTACCGGCAGCAGCACAAGCGTCATCAGCTGGACCCAGAAGATCGGCTTGCGCATGTCATGCACCAGCAGCACCAGGTCGGCCTTGCCGAACAGGGCCTTGATCAGCGGGATCGCCATGAGCGTCAGGGTGATCCCGTCGGCCGAGGTGTAGTGCTTGCCAAAAGCTGCAAGCAACGGTTTCAGCGCGAAGAGCACCGCCAGCACCATGATCGCGCAGAGCACGAGCTTGGTCGCGCCCCCGACCGCAAGCAGCTTTGTCGTGCGCTGCTCCTGCCGCGCATGCAGGGCACGCGAGAGTTTGGCCGAGAACGAGATCTCGACCGCGGAGATGGCGAAGCCCAGGAGGCCGGACAGGCTCAGGGCGACGGTGATCAGCGCGACCTGTTCAAGCGAGAGCACGGTGGACGCGACCACGATCATCAGGATCTTGGCGTTGTCGTTGATCATCCGCGACGGCAGCAGATAGAGGCCGGTCGTTAGCCATGCCTTGGGGTTCTCGATCCGGGGCGCCTGCGCTTTGGTGAAGGCCAGGGCATCGCGCAGCAGGTAGTGCTGCAGCGCCATGTTCGCGATCACCGTGATGGCATAGAGCACCAGCGCGGAAGAGACCGTCAGCTTCAGACCCAGCGCCGCGACGACAAGCAGCATGGCCAGCAGCATCAGCGGGCGCACCAATTCGCGCGGCACCTGCGAGGCCGCGGCCTTGTCCAGCGCGACACCGATCGCGGCGCCGGTCTGCACCCGCGCCATGCCGGCGATCATCAGCGTGACCAGCAGCACCCCGGCCAGGCTGGTGTGCAGGTACTCGGGGAACTTGATCCAGACTATGGCGAGGTAGAGCGCCATGGTGCAGGGGGCCGCGATCGCGATGGCCTGGCGCGAAAAGGCGATGAAGCCGGCGGCCAGATCATCGGTGCCGTTCTGCCGGGCACGCACCACGGCGCGGATCGCCACCGGGGCAAGGTTCAGCGTCGCGAGCGGCACCAGAAGCTGCGCAAGCGACCACAGAGAAGAGACCGCGCCGAACTCCGCGGGGGTCAGCAGCCGGACGAAGATCAACGTGTAAGCGAGAGTAGCAAGATTGCCCCCGACGCGCGCCAGCATGACAACCGAAAACGAGGCGAGCGCCTGCAGAATCTCGGAGCCGACAATCTTCTTTTGAATTGTATTCAATTTATTCGCCGTCCTTGTGAGCGGTTCAGCGCAAATCTATACCAAGTAACCTAACGTCTATGCGCTTGGCATGACATATTGCGCTGCAGCATAAAAGCGACGTTTTGGCAAACGTCCGCCGAGCCGGGCCTTTCGCCGCCGAAGGCCGGGGCACACGGCGCGAAATTCCGCACATGCGCTGCGATGCGGCAAGGCGAGCCTTCAGCCCTGGTCCTCGAGGATCGACGAGACATCGAGCCCACGCCGCGCCGCGCTGTCGCGCACCGCCTCGCGCAGGCGTTCGGAGCGCGACAACAGGCGCTTGAAGCGGATTTCGTCGAGTTGCAGCAGGGTCGAGGGCGTGATCGCCCGCACTTCCGAGCGCCGCCGCCGCTTGGGCATCAGCAGCGCAAGCTGGCCGCACATCTCGCCGCGCCCCAGCCGCCAGGTGTGGTTGCCGGCCTGCTGCTCGACCGCGCCCGAAGCGATGAACCACACCGATCGGGCGGTGCTGTCACGCCGGATGATCACGTCGCCCGGAGCGGCGTAGCGGGTGCGCAGCGCGCGGGACAGCCGGCGCAGTTCCTTCTCGTCGAGGTCGGTGAAGAGCGGAAACTGGCGCACGAGTTCGGTGCGTTGAACCGACAGGTCCAGCGGCGGACGGCCCTCGGCCTCGGAGCGGCGGCGGGCCAGGTCCTGCTTCAGCGCGGTGTAGACCTCTGCGCCGATCAGCCCATCGTCATGCATGGTTTCATATTCGCCCTCTTCCAGGCGCAGCGCGGTGCGGCGGATGAAGCGGCGCTCCAGCTCTTCCGCGTAGCCCGGATACTGCAGGCGCAGGCCTTCAATCGCGCGTTCGACCATGTCCAGGCGTCGGGTCAGCAGCTCGCGCAGCAGGTCGGCGACGCGGCGGCCGTGGATGCGTCGGATACGCCCGTCGATGAAGCCTTCGAGGTCGCGCAGGATCTGCCGCTGCGAGAGCAGCAGGTCGAAGCGGTCGGCGGTGAGCCGCCCCAGCGGCCCGGATATGCGCAGCCGGTTGTGCAGGAAGAGCGCGGCGCGGAATTGCTTGCCGTAGTCCATGGAGGCGCGGGCCGCGCGCTGGTAGCCGGTCCGGCCATCGCTCCGCGCGCCTTCGATCAGCCGGTCGCAATCGGAAAGCGCGCGCTGCGCCAGCCGCAGCGACAGCGTGCGTTCACGGATACGCGCGGTGGTGGCGTCGCGCTCGGCCCCGGCGAGCGCAATCAGCCCCAGCGTGATGCGATCGCGGTCGAGGATCTCGTCGCTCTCTTCTGCGGCCCTGACCACCGTGTCGAGCCGCTTGCCGAAGCGCTTGGCCTCGGAGCGGACGATCTCGCGGTCGAGCCCGTGGGTCTCGGTCGCGTTGGCCACCTGTTCACGCACGGTTTGAAGCGCCACGGCGACGACCTGCGTGCTGAGTGCCTGGTCGAGCGGTCCGAGCCGGTCCAGACCCAGTTTCTTGATCACCCAGGTCAGCGTCGTGCCCTGCACGAGCAGCGTCCAGAGGGTGAAGCCGGTGGCCAGGATACCGATCACGCGCTTGACCTCGATCGGCACACGGAAGCTTTCGGTGACCGCAAGGGCCAGCGCCAGGGTCAGCGCGCCGCGCAGCCCTCCCCAGAGGATGGCGACCCGATAGGGTCGTTCGATCGGAGGCGACAGGCGCAGCAGGCGCAGGATCGGCAGCAGCCCCGACAGGATGGCGCCGCGCGCGGCCATGGCGGCGGCAACCACCACGAGGATCAGGACGAAGTCTCCGAAATGGACGTCATCAAGCAGGCGCGGGATCAGCAGCGCGGCGAGAATGAAGATCAGCGCCCCGGCCCAATGCGCGAGAATGTCCCACACGTCGCGCAGGTTGGCCCAGGCAGTTGGAGGGATCTTGCCGGGTCCGACGAGGTTCAGCGTGAGTCCGGAGACCACCACGGCGATCACCCCCGAGGCGCCGAAAATCTGTTCGGAGCCGATGTAGGCAAGATAGGGCAGCGCGATGGAGACCGAGAGCTGCGCGCGTTCGTAGCGCTCGAGCATCGCCATGGCCCCGATGGCGCCCTGCGCCACCAGCCAGCCGGCGAGCGCCCCGCCACCCAGGAGCATGGGGAATTGCGTCAGCGCGCCTCCGAGCGTCGGATCGGGTACGCCCTCCATCACGTAGCCCATGAACAGACCGAAGAGCGCGATGGCGGCGGCGTCGTTCAGCAGGCTCTCGCCCTCGATGATCCGGACAAGGCGGCGCGGCGCGGCGATCGACCGGAAGATGCCGACCACCGCCGAGGGGTCTGTTGTGGAGACAATCGCCCCGACGAGGAAGCAGGCCATGATCGGCAGCGAGCTTGTCCAGGACAGCGCCAGGCCGACGAACAGCGTGGCCGCGACCACCGCCACCACGGCCAGCACGAGGATCGGCACCCAGTCGTCCAGCATCCGCCTCAGGTTCATCCCCAGCGTGGCCTGGAACAGCAGCGTCGGCAGGAACACGTAGAGGAAGACGTTGGAGCGGATCGGCAGGTTGATCACCGCTGCGGCGACCGGGTTCAGCGCATCGGTCAGGTCCGTGCGCAGGAAGAAAAGCGCGGCGCCGCCGATCAGGATGCCCAGAAGCGCGAGAATCGCGCTGTAGGGCAGGCGCAGACGAGCCGCCAGCGGCTCTGCCGCGGCGATGACCAGAAAAAGCGACGCGATGATCGCGGTGACGAGAATAACATCCATGGGTTCCAGATAGCCCGCATTTGTTACCGAGAGAACGGGATGGGGCAAATAATCTTGTGAACCGAGGCGCTTTTTGCCTGTCCCGCGCAGCAAGCCGCGTCGCGGTGGTTTTGTCTTGAGAAAATCGGGGGTGAGCGATAACCCGGCGCGCGAGGGCCGATACGTGTCCCGCAGCTGCTGACGAAGGAGATTTCCATGCGACTGGATCGACGGAACATGATCATGGCCGGCGCCGCCTTCTCGGTGCTGCCGCTGCTGCCGCGCGGCGCGCGCGCCGCTTTTGCGCCGACACCCGCCGACTGGCGCCGCTTCGAAGTGACCACGCGGGTCGACATCGCGGCGGACGGCAAGCCGGTTCAGGCCTGGCTGCCGGTCCCTTCGGTCAACGAGGACGGCTGGATGAAGGCCGAGGCCCCGACATGGAGCGGCAACGCCGACAGCGCCGAGCTGAAGACCGACGAGAAGAGCGGCGCGCAGTTCATCCACGCGGTCTGGTCCACGGGCCAGTCCTCTGCCGAGCTGGAGGTCGCGGCGGTGGTCTCGACCCGCGACCGTGCGACCGATCTTTCGGCACCGGGTGCGGCAGCCTCGCTCTCGGACGAGGACCGAGCCTTCTACACCGCGCCGACCCGGCTGATCCCGACCGACGGCATCGTCAAGGCGACCTCCAACTCGATCGTCGGCGACATCGACGGCGATCTGGCCAAGGCACGGGCGCTCTATGAATGGGTGGTCGAAAGCTCCGAGCGCAACCCCGAGACCCGCGGCTGCGGCATCGGCGACGTGGCTTCCATGCTCGAGATGGGCGACCTCACCGGCAAATGCGCGGACCTCAATGCGCTCTACGTCGGGCTGGCGCGGGCCGCCGGCCTGCCGGCGCGCGATGTCTACGGCCTGCGCGTGGCGCCTTCGAACTTCGGCTACAAGAGCCTGGGCGCTGGCTCGTCGGATGTAACCAAGGCGCAGCACTGCCGCGCCGAGGTGTTCCTCGATACGCATGGCTGGGTCGCTGTCGATCCGGCGGACGTGCGCAAGGTGATCCTCGAAGAGCCGCCGAAGAACCTCAGCCTCGACGATCCCAAGGTGCGCGCAGTGCGGGCCGCGCTTTTCGGCGCATGGGAAGGCAACTGGGTCGGCCTCAACTTCGCGCACGATGTTGCGCTGCCGGGTTCGAGCCGCGACGAGATCGGCTTCCTGATGTACCCGCAGGCCGAGATTGACGGCGTCGAGCAGGATGAACTCGACCCGCAGAGCTTCGCCTATGCGATCACGGCGACCGAGCTGAGCTGAGTCCTTCGCAACGACGGCAAGAGGGGCCGGCCTTCGGGCTGGCCCTTTGTCATGCATGGCACACCTCAAAACCGGAACAGGCGCGACGCGGTCGGCATGGATTTCCGAAGAGAGGGGGGGGGAGGCGGCAGCTCGAGGGAGGAGGAGATGAGCTGCCGCCAAATCTCGAGGCTCTAGGGAGGAGGAGAAGAGCCTCAAGAAACTCGCAGACGCGATACCGCGTCGACGGGATCAAGATGCCATTCTGTACTGCCGTGAACAATGCACAAGAACGGATAGCCCCAATGTGCTGGCTGCATGACGCAGGGGATGCACGATACCTGCCTGTTTTTTGCGCAGTGTCGCCGCGCCAGTGTCCCTGGCGCACGAGCCCGGTCGGGCAGGGCTCGTGCTCTGCGGGTCAGAGACCGACCAGAAGGTCGTAGTCGGCCAGCCCGAGGCCGGCGAGCAGGATGGTCTCGCTCGTCGGCGCATAGGTGAGCAGCAGCCCTTCCGCATCGGCGCTTGCGGCAAAGCTCGCGCCGTCGAGGCCATTGAAGAGGAACCTATCCTCGGTGACGTCGAAGTCGGTGATCACGTCGGTGCCAATGCCGGTCTGCCCGGTGTAACGGAACACATCCGCCCCTTCGCCGCCGGTGAGCGTGTCCGTGCCCAGGCCGCCGATCAGCGTGTCATCGCCGGCATCGCCGAAGATCAGGTCATCACCGCTGCCGCCGTTGATGCTGTCGTTGCCTGCCCCGCCGTAGATCGTGTCGGAGTCGTCCCCTCCCATGATCGAGTCGTTGCCGTCGCCGCCGTCGATCAGGTCGAAGCCGCCGCCGCCGCCCTTGATGGTGTCGTCGCCGGAGCCGCCGTAGATTTCGTCGTCATCGACGCCGCCGGTGAGTACGTCGTTGCCGTCCCCGCCATCCATGTAATCCTGGCCGGCGTTGCCATTGATCGTATCGTTGCCGTCGCCGCCCATCAGGCTGTCGTCGCATTCACCGCCCTGGATCACGTCGTCGCCGCTGCCGCCGTAGATCGTGTCCTCTCCATTTCCGCCGAGCAGCGTGTCGTTGCCCGAGCCGCCGTAGATCTTGTCGCAACCGTCGCCGCCGTCGACGCTGTCGTCTCCGGACAGGGCGATGATGAGGTCGTTGCGGACGCTTCCGGTCAGCGTGTCGTCGCAGAGCGTGCCGAAGATGTACTTCTGGATGGATTTGTCATCGCAACCGCAGTCGTCGCCGGGCGTCGGCGACGCGTCGGTATCGTCGTCGCAGTCGCGCGAGGCATCGTCGTAGGAATAGGATTTGAGCTGGCTAAAGAACTTGTAGAACATTGGGTTCCTCTGAATTTGGCTAATTTCAGTATTTCGGCGTCTGTGGTAATTGATGGTTGAATAAAAATACTCGAAAACAACTAATAGGTGTGCGCGGCAAGCGCGAAAGCACGCTATTCCGGGCCGTATTTGCGGCACCCGTCCGATTGATCGCGTGTTTCGAAAACCATGCGTGCACCTTCCTTGCGGCGGCGCTCGAAAGCGACCCGCCGGGCGGAAGATTATGGTTGGATGCTCGCGCCTTGGCTGTCGGTTTCCGCCTTGGGCGGCAGGCTTGGGTTGGTGGGAAAGCTCCGGCGCTCATGCGCAGACGGATGGCTAAAATCTACATCTGCAATTTCTGATAAAGACATATGTGTACGAATCAATTTCGCATAAAACGTTGATAGCGATCAGGAAACGATTCGCCAAACTGTTATCACTCAAATCGATTTCAGGACCAAGTGGACGCCGGAATAGCGCTGATGCCGTGATTATTTTTCGGTCAAAGCGGGCAGGGTGTTCGATAACCTCTGCCGTGCGGACCGGCGGCTTTAGCGGGCCCCGTTTGCAAGCTTGCCGGCCGCGGGATGCCGGCGCAGCGCAAACATCGCCGCTGCGCCGAGAAGCGGGCCGGGCAAAAGCAGCAGGAATGCCCATCGCCAGCCGCCGAGCCAGGCGGCGAAAAGCGGCAATACCCAGATCGCCACAACCGTGAGGGCAAAGCCGAGCCCGAGTTGCAGCGCCAGGGCGGTGCCAACGAAATGAGCGTCGGCGATCTCGGTGACGGCAGCCGAGAATTGCGCGCTGTCGCCGATCACGCTGATGCCCCAGACCAGCGCCAGAACCGCCAGCAGCATCGGCGGGCCGTCGAAAGCGAAGCCGATCAGCGCAGCGCAGCCCCCCGAGACGAGCATCATTCCGGCGCAGGTCAGGCAGCGCCCGATGCGGTCCGACAGCCAGCCCCCCAGCAGGCAGCCGGCCACGCCGCTGGCAACCACCGCGAAGCTGAGCATCGAGGCCGTGCCGAACGGGAAGGGCGAGAGCCCGCCTTCTTGCGCGGCGGTGGCGAAGGCGAGGAACCAGGCCCACATGGCGTAAAGCTCCCACATGTGACCGAAGTAGCCGAGGTTGGCCAAAAGCAGTGGCCGGTTGCTGAACACCGCAAGCGACTTGCGCGGATCGAATGTGGCGCGGCCGAAGCCATGTGGACCCTCGCGCAGCGCCAGCGCAAAGAGCAGCGCCGCGGCGAGTGCCGAGGCCGACGTGCCCCAGACCACCAGGTGCCAGTTCACCCCCTCGGCCAGTGCCCGGATCAGGTGCGGCATCGACGAGCCAAGGGTCAGGGCACCGATCAGGAAGCCAAGCGCCAGCCCGCGTCCCTTGACGAACCAGGTTGCCATGAGCTTGAGCGCGGGTGGATAGACGCCGGCCAGCGCGACCCCGGTCACGAAGCGCGCGGCGATGGCTCCGCCGGGACTTGAGACAAGCAAGGCCAGATTGGCCAGCGCTGCAAGCACCGCGGCCACGGTCATCAGCCGCTGCATCGGGATCAGGTCGGGAAGGTTGATCAGCGAGGCTCCGACCGCCCCCACCACGAAGCCGAGCTGTACCCCGTTGGTCAGCCAGGCGGCCTGTGCCGGGCTGAGCTGCCACTCGGAAATCAGCTCGGGCACGATGGCGGTGGCCGAGAACCAGGTGGCGAGCACTCCCACGACACCGAGGCAGATCACCACGAGCATGGCCCAGCGGCCGGTTGCGGGGAGGGCGGGGGAGAGGTTGGCGGTCATGCGTGGACCCTTGTCGTTGTGAGCCGGTTTCGCGGAGCGCGCTATCCAGGCCGTGCCATGTTTCGCAAGATGCCCACGCAGGCGGCAGACCGCAATCCTTGCTTGAAGCCCGGACCTTTCGGCGGTGAGGAAAGCAACCTTGGCGTGTGCGGGCAAATGGGTCTAGGGTCACGCGGGGCCGGTCCTCCGTGCGGGCCCAGCATTTTCATGACCTTAATTGCAGAGGGATTGTCCTGCATGGCTGACATCATCGGAACGGTGAACGACGATTTTCTTCCGGGCACCGGCAGCTTCGACCTGATCGAGGGACTCGAGGGCAATGACACGCTCGAAGGCAAATCTGGCCGCGACACGCTTTATGGCGGCGAAGGCGATGACCGCATTGTCACCGGGGCAGGGCCGGACGTGGCCTATGGCGGACCGGGCAATGATTACATCCTCGACGACTGGACCGAAGGCGGCTCGGAAGTTCTGCATGGCGACGATGGTGACGACGTGATCCGCACGCTGAATGGCGGCGACGTGGGGCCATTTCCGGTAGAGACCCATTGGTGGCTGTTCGGAGACGCGGGCAACGACAGGATCGTGGCGGGCTACGGCGGCACGGCGCATGCCTATGGCGGCAGCGGGAACGACATCATCGAGATGTCCGCCTTCGGCGGCGGCGAGGCTTTCGGGGGCACTGGCGACGATCGCCTTTATTCGCACGAGCGCAGCAGCATCAACGAGGTGCCGGATGTCGGCGACCAATATGGTCCGGGTCGGGGGGTGACGCTCGACGGCGGTGCGGGCAATGACACGCTCTGGGGCTACGCCGCGAACCAGGACACCTTCGTCTTTGCGCCGGGAGGCGGCCGCGATGTGGTCCGGAACTTCGGGACCGGGGACTGGGCGATCGACAGGATCGACCTGTCCGCTTTCGACTTCGGCATGTCGGCCGAGGACGTCTTCGAGACCTATGGCCACGTGCAGGATGCGCGGATCGTGATGAATTTCGCTGCCGATGCCAAACTCATCGTCTACGGCAACGGCGCCGACCTCGGCCCGGAGCTGACTGCGCAGGATGTGATCGATGCCCTGATCGTCTGATATCCTGCGAGCGACGCGAAACGGGCCGGAAGCTGGTGCTTCCGGCCCGTCTTCTTTGCGCGATCACGTCAGGAAATCATGCGTTCCAGGGGCGGTCGCCCTTGGCATCCTTGACGCGGGTCGGCAGGCCGATTTCATCGAGGATGGTGAAGAACGGCTTGGGGTCGAGTTCCTCGACGTTGCGCATGGTCTTGGCGTCCCATTCGCCCGAGGCGACCAGCATCGCCGCAGCGACGGGCGGCACGCCGGCAGTGTAGGAGATGCCCTGGCTGCCCACTTCTTCGTAGGCTTCCTTGTGGTCGGCGACGTTGTAGACGAAGATCTCGACCTCTTGGCCGTCCTTCACGCCCTTCACCAGATCGCCGATGCAGGTCTTGCCGGTGTAGTCGGGGGCCAGCGAGGAGGGATCGGGCAGCACAGCCTTGACCAGTTTCAGCGGCACCACCTCGAGACCCTCGGCGGTTGTCACCGGCTGCTCGGACAGCAGGCCCAGCGATTGCAGCACGGTGAAGACGTTGATGTAGTGCTCGCCGAAACCCATCCAGAAGCGCACGTCGGCCTGCGGGTAATTGGCCGAAAGCGAATGCACTTCGTCGTGGCCCGATTGGTAGGCGCGCTGCGTGCCGACGACGGGCAGATCCCAGTCCTTGCCCGACGCAAACATCTTGGTCTCTTTCCACTGCTGGTCTTCCCAGTAGTAGACGGTGCCGGTGAACTCGCGGAAGTTGATCTCGGGGTCGAAGTTCGTGGCGAAATACTTGCCGTGCGAGCCGGCGTTGATGTCGACGATGTCGATGCTCTTCACCTCGTCCATCTGGTCGATGGCAAAGCGGGCGAAGGCGTTGACCACGCCCGGATCGAAGCCCGCGCCGAGGATCGCGGTGACGCCCTTCTCGGCGCAGAGGTCGCGCTTCTTCCACTCGTAGTTGGCGTACCACGGCGGGGTCTCGCAGATCTTCGCCGGATCCTCGTGGATGGCGGTGTCGATATAGGCCGCCCCGGTTTCGATGCAGGCGTCGAGCACGGTCATGTTGACGAAGGCGGAGCCCACGTTGATCACGATCTGCGCGCCGGTGTCGCGGATCAGCTGCGCCACGGCGGCACTGTCCATCGCGTCGACCTGGTGAGCCTTGAGGACGCCCTCTACCTTCATCGCGCCCTTTTCGCGGACCGACTCAAGGATCGCTTCGCATTTCGAAAGCGTCCGGCTGGCGATATGGATCTCGCCGAGCACATCGTTGTTTTGAGCGCATTTATGCGCCACGACCTGAGCGACGCCGCCTGCGCCGATGATGAGAACGTCTTTTTTCAACTCACTGGACCTCCGTCTTTTGTCCGTCTTGGGTATGCGCGCGGGCTCAGGAAAGCGCGGCGCTGAAATCGTCGTAGGTGAAGTCGCGCACCAGCCGCTCGGAGCCGTCGAGTTCGCGGATGGCGATCGAGGGCATCTGCACCCCGTTGAACCAGTTCTTCTTGACCATCGTGTAACCGGCGGCATCCTGAATGCTGAGCCGGTCGCCAGGGTTCAGGGCTTTGGGGAACATGAACTCGCCGAAGATGTCGCCCGCCAGGCAGGACTTGCCGCAGATCATCCAGGGCTGATCGCCGCTCTCGTTCATCTTGGCGCTCTCGCGGTAGATCAGCAGGTCGAGCATATGCGCTTCGATCGAGCTGTCGACGATCGCGAGGTTCTTGCCGTTGAAGAGCGTGTCGAGCACCGTCACCTCCAGCGTGGTCGATTTCGTGATCGTCGCCTCTCCGGGTTCTAGATAGACCTGCACCTCGTTTTCGCCAGCAAAGCGTTTCAGGCGCTCGGCGAGGCGGTCGAGCGGGTACCCCTCGCCGGTGAAATGGATGCCGCCGCCGAGGCTGATCCACTGCATCTGCCGGATCAGGTGGCCGAAGCGCTGCTCGATGGAGCCGAGCATGGCGTCGAAGCGCTCGAAGTCGGCGTTCTCGCAGTTGTTGTGGAACATGAAGCCGCTGACCTGCTCAAGCACGGGCTCGATGTCCTTGGGGTCATGCTCGCCGAGGCGCGAGAAGGGGCGGGCGGGGTCGGCGAGATCGAAGCTCGAGGTCGACACGCCAGGGTTCACCCGCAGCCCGCGGGTGTGGCCGCGGCTGACCTCCTCGAAACGCGAGAGCTGCGCCGCGGTGTTGAAGATGATCTTGTCCGAGCTCGCCAGCACCTCGTCGATCTCGTGATCGGCCCAGGCCACGGAATAGGCGTGGGTTTCGCCCGGGAATTTTTCCCGGCCCAGCTTCACCTCGAAGAGCGAGGAGGAGGTGGTGCCGTCCATGTACTCGCTCATCATGTCGAAGACCGACCATGTGGCAAAACACTTGAGCGCCAGCAGGGCTTTGGCCCCCGAGGTCTCGCGCAGATGGGCGATCTTCTCGAGATTGGGCAGGAGCCGCGATTTGTCGATCAGGTAATAGGGCGTCTGCATCGGTGGTCACCTCCGGACAGCGAACACGGGGAAGCCGTGCCAATATAGCGCAAGCCCGCCGAGAACAATGCCCCCCTGATGACCGCGGTATCTGACGACCGTGTGACGGTCGCGAAAGGGCGGGGGCAAAAGCCTTCGAAGGCTTTTGCAACTCTCTTCGAAGAGAGTTGCGGCTCGGCGGTGGGGCAAAGAAAAAGGGCGGCCCGCGAGCCGCCCCCAGTTGGTCGAAGTCCCTGTTGGACCGTGCAGGCTTAGGCGGCCGTCTTCAGCTTCTGGCTGGCCTGCGGGGAAACGAATGCGCCGTGCAGGGCGGCGATCACCGGATCGAGGTCGTCGCGCTCGAGGATGAACTGCACATCTACGTTGCGCGGACCCTGCGTCGCGCCGATCGACTCGTAGCCCGCCTCGGCGATGGCCTGGAGACCACGGGTCAGCACGCAAAGGGTGCTGAGGTCGCGCCCGATGACCGAGGCCATCGACAGCATGCGCGCGCTGATCTGCGCCTGCGGGTAGAGCTTGGCCAGATCATCCTCGACCCGGCGCATCGTCTTGAGCGAGCTGTCGAGATAGTGGGTGATCGTGTTGGCGTTCGACACTTTCGAGACGATGCGCACGCCGTGGCGGGTCAGCACGTCGAGGATCGCGGCGTCATAGCCCTTTACCCCGACCATGTCCTGCTCGAAGACTTCGAGCGCCACGATGTCGAGCCCGGTGACGATCTCGACCGCCGGGGTCTCGGCGGGCTGGTCGTCGATCAGCGTGCCCGGATCGCCCGGCTCGAAGGCGTTGGTGACGCGCAGCGGCACCTGTGCCTGGCGCAGCGTCTTGGCGGCCTTGGGGTGGATCGCCTCCATCCCCATGTTCGACAGCTGGTCGGCCACGTCGTAGTTGGTGCGGCCCAGCTTGCGGACGTTTTCCGCGCCCACCAGCTTGGGGTCGGCCGAGCTTAGGTGGAACTCCTTGTGGATGATCGCCTCGCGGGCCGACGTCAACGCCGCCAGCTTCGAGAAGGTCACCTCGGAGTAGCCCCGGTCGAACTCGCGCATCAGCCCCTCGGTGCATTGCGCATAGCCGGTGACGATGGGCATCTCGGAGGCCGGGTCGACCCCCTCCATGGCCTTCATGATCCGCTCTTCGAGCGTGTAGTGCCCGTCGTCGCGCCAGCCCGAAAGGTCGACATTGCGTGCGTTCACACCGGCGCGCTGGAGCATCAGCACGGTGACATAGGCCGAATGCGCCTCGCCCAGCCCCGAGAGCAGCTCGCGGATCTGCAGCATGTGCTCCGACAGCTGGAAGTGCCCGTAGGAGCACAGCCGCTGCAGGTCGATCAGGCAGTTGCGCGCGCCCTCGACGCGGTTGCGCACGAAGTCGGTCGCCTGTTCGACGTCGCCGGGATGATCGAGCACGCCTTCATGCGCCTCGATCATCGCCTTCGACACCTCGGTCAGCGCGTCGTGCCAGCCGTGGCCGGTGTCGGAGTTGGCGAACTGGCCGTAGACCCCCGGCTTGCCCGATTTCTTGTGCTCGAGCAGCAGGTCGGTGATGCCGCCGAAGGCGGAGACCACGAAGACACGACCGTAGAGATCATCCCCCTCGCGGCCGCCGATGAGCAGCGTGTCGCGCAGTTCGTTCAGGCGGGACATGCTCGTCCCGCCGATTTTCTCAACGGTATGGGTCATGGCTTACGCCGCCTCCTCGGCGGGTGCGTAGGAGCCGTCTTCGCGGTGCACTTCGGTGCCGGTGACCGGCGGGTTGAAGCAGCAGGCCATGTGCAGCTCTTCGGTCGCACGCAGGATGTGCTTGTCGTTGAGGTTCAGCGCGTACATGACGCCGGGCTTGATCTCGTGGGTCTCGCCGGTGGCGACATCGGTGATCGAGCCCTTGCCGGCCATGCAGTAGACGCTCTCGAAGTGGTGCTTGTAGTGGAACGTGTGTTCCGAGCCCGCCTCGAGCACGGTGATGTGGAACGAAAAGCCCATGCCGTCATCTGCCAGCAGCAGGCGCGTCGAGGTCCACTGCGCGTCGGCAATATGCTTGTCGGTTTTCTTCAGTTCGTTGAAATCGCGTACAATCATGGTGTTACTCCGCGGCAATCTTGTGGTTGTTCAGGCTCGTGGCGGTGGCGTCGCGCAGAATGCCGAACCCCTTGCGGAAGGTCTCTTCCGGGGTGGTCAGCGGCGCGAGAACCTTGACGACCTCGTCGTCGGCGCCCGAGGTTTCGATGATCAGCCCGCGCTCGAAGGCCTCGGCGCAGATCGCGCCGGCCAGCTCGCCCGAGCCGACATCGACGCCGCGCATCAGGCCGCGGCCCTTGAGGTAGGCACCGGGGATCATGTCGGCGATGGTGTTCAGCTCGTCCTCGACCAGCTGCGCCTTCTCGGCGAGCGACTTCTGGAAGCGGCCATCGGCCCAGAACTTCTCGAGCGCCACGCGCGCCGTGATGAAGGCGTGGGTGTTGCCCCGGAAGGTGCCGTTGTGCTCGGCCGGTTTCCAGACGTCCAGCTCCGGCTTCAGCAGAAGCGCGGCGAAGGGCAGGCCGAAGCCCGAGAGCGACTTGGCCAGCGGGATCATGTCCGGCTCGACGCCCATCTCCTCGAAGGAGAAGAAGGTGCCGGTACGGCCGATGCCAGCCTGGATGTCGTCGGCGATGAGCAGCGCGCCGTGCTTCTTGGCAAGGCGGGCGATGCCGCGCAGCCATTCGGCGGAGGCGGCGTTGAGGCCACCCTCACCCTGCACCGGCTCCACGAGGAAGGCGGCGGGGGCGTCGAGACCCGACGAGGGGTTCTCGAGCATCATCTCGATCTGCGCGAGCGTGTCGACATCGGGGCCAAAGGCGCCCTCGTAGGGCATGTGGGTCACGCCCTGAAGCGGCATGCCGCCGCCATTGCGCTTGCCTTTGTTGCCGGTCGCCGCCAGCGCGCCCACGGTCATGCCGTGGAAGCCGTTGGTGAAAGCGATGATGTTGGTGCGGCCGGTGACCTTGCGGGCCAGCTTCATCGCGGCCTCGACGGCGTTGGTGCCGGTCGGGCCGACCATCATCACCTTGTGGTCCATGCCACGCGGCTCGAGGATCAGGCGCTCGAAGGCGTCGAGGAAGGCTTCCTTGGCGTCGGTGTGCATGTCGAGACCATGGGCGATGCCATCGCTCATGATGTGCTCGACCAGCGCCGCCTTCATGTGCGGGTCGTTGTGGCCGTAGTTCAGCGAGGAACAGCCGGCCAGGAAGTCGATGTAGGTCTTGCCCTGGTCGTCGGTCAGTTCCGAGCCGCGGGCAGAGGTGAAGCTCACCGGGAAGGAGCGGCAGTAGGAGCGTGCCTCGCTCTCGCGGCGAGCGTAAATAGTCGGGCCGTTAGACGTGTCTTTCGGCATAACGAAGTCCTTTCTAGAACTTAGAAAAAGATAAGATTAGCGATGTAAGGGGGAGCGATCAGGCCGCGGCGCGCAGCGCCTCTTCTTCTTCGGGCAGCTCGATCGTGACCATGTGCTCGGTCGCGTGCATGCCGTCGAAGTGTTCGTCGCGCGTGTAGTGCGGCTCGTCCGAGAGCTCGCCGCCGATCGAGCGGGCAAAGCTGCGGAACAGGCCCCAGGACGCATCGTTGTCGCGGGTGATCGTCGTCTTGAGTTCCGTTGCCTCAGCGCATTCCTCGCGCTCGACCAGATGCGTCAGCATCTTGCGGCCGAGACCGAGGCCGCGCGCCTTGGGGCTGACCGCCACCTGCCAGACGAAGAAAGCGTCTTGGTTGGGGATCATGTGGCCCGAGATCCAGCCCACCGGCTCGCCATCAAGTTCGGCGAGAACACAGGTGTCGCGGAAATGCTCGGCCTGGACGAGGTTGCAGTACATGGAGTTCTCGTCCAGCGGCTTGCAGGCGCGCACGAGCTCCCAGATCGCAGCCCCGTCCGTTGCTTCGGGCTTACGCAGCACCGGGGTGCGCGCGTCAGGCTGTGTCATGTCTTTCGGCATCGATCTGGTTTCCTCCGTTTCGTTCGTCAATCTAACTAATACAGGTGACCAAAAGTTTCAACCACCGAAGCAGTTTTTGCGCTTATAGCGGCGTATGAGGTCATTTTCAGACGTGAATGATACGATTTTATGAAGCAAATCTGCTTAGTCTTACGAATGACACAGTCAAGTGCTTAGACAATTGAAGCTTTGGCGGAATCCTGCCAAAAGTTCCGCATGGCTGACCCAACTCCAGATCGCACCGACCAGAGCCTGATCGCGCTGCGCCGTATCCTGCGCGCGACCGAGCTTTTCGAGCGCAAGCTCGCGCAGGCCGCCGGGCTGACCCCGGCGCAGCTTCGGGTGTTGCAGATCGTCGCCAAGAAGGATCATGGCACCGCCACCCCCAAGGCGCTGGCCACCCAGATGGGGGTCAGCCAGGCCACGGTCACCGCGCTGGTCGACAAGCTGGTGGCGCGCGACATGGTGGCGCGGCATCGCTCCGATGTGGACCGGCGGCAGACCGACGTGGCGATCACCGACAAGGGGCGCGCGGCGGTCAGCAGCTCGCCCGACGCGCTCCAGCAGAAGTACGTCAAGAGCTTCGAGGCGCTGATGGACTGGGAGCAGGCGCAGCTCGTGGCCTCGCTCGAACGGGTCGCCGCCATGCTCGATGCCCATGAGATCGACGCCTCGCCGGTGCTGACCATCCGCGATATCCGCCAGGAAGACTATTGAACCTTCAGGGGCAGGGCAGCCGCGGTCGCGGGTCCGGCCGCGAGTCGTGCGACAGGTCGTAGAGCCAGCGCGCGAGTTGCAGCGACGGGGCGCTCCAGACCGTCCCGCCATCTGGGAGGCAATGCAACGGGCGGTCGGCGGGACGCCGGGCCAGCCGGTCGCGCCTGCCGAAACCAAGCTGCCTGACCGTCCTCAGGGCCGGGACGAGCGCCTCTTGCCCTGCGCGCACCGCCTGCTCCAGCGCAAGCTCGACCTCGGCGGGCGAGGCGCACATTGGAGAGATCTGGGAAAAATTCCCGCCGGCTGGATCGAGCGCGGCGCTGGCGTGCGTCATCGCCTCGCGCGCCGCGGTGGGCAGCGGCAGGCCCAGGGATGCGCGGCAGGCGGCAAGATGGATATTCGCGACAAGATCGACCGGATTGACATGCTGCCCGCGGGTCGGCCAGGTCCGGCAAAGTCCGGGCGCAATCCAGGCGGAGTCTTCCGGGCGCGGCGCACTCACTTCGGTGTCGCGGATCACGGTCAGCAGGGCATCGCGGGCCACCTGCGGCTCGCGCCGCCCGGCCAGAACCAGAGCCAGCCAGGCGAGCGCCGTCGTCTTCAGGTCCGGAAGAGCGGCGTTCGGCGGCATTGTTGCATGCATCCGGAACCAGCCGTTGCCCTCGGGGGCGGCGCAGCTCTCGATGAACGACAGCCCCCGCTCGAGGGACAGCTGCAGCAGCGGGTCGCGGCCGGCGAGGCCCGGACTCAGCAGGATCAGGCAAATCTGCGCGGTTATCAGGCAGGTCTCGTCGGGCCTGCTCGAGGCCTGCGGCTCCTGCACGATCGCGCCGAAGGCACCCGTGGCGGACTGATAGCCCAGTAGGCCCGCGACCAACGCCTGCGTCATGACCGCCTGCCGTGGCGCATCCGAAGCGCGGCGACCTGGAACTGTCGTGGGGCGGCGGCTGCGATCATCTCTCCCTCGGGCTGGTGGCGCTGCCCAAAAAACTAGCGCAAAAATTCCAAGATCAAACTCCGGGCGCTTGGAGGGAGCCGGTCGTGCGGTGGCGGGCGCAGGGCGTTTCCCGCTTGTGTCCCGCGCCGCCCTCGGGGCAGATGAGGGGGATCCGCGCCGTGGGGCAGGGCCGTAAGTGCACCCGTGCCTCACGCGAGGAAATTGCCCCGGCCAAGGGGCGTGAGAAGAACGGAGCAGAGCACCATGTCCCAGCATGTCGCCATCAATATCAAGACCCAGGCCTATCACAGCATGCTCGGCGCGCATTACACGCTCCACGACTGCACCGCGGGATACACGCATCTGACCGATGAGGAACGCGCGGCGACCCGCGTGTTGGTCACCGCCGGTTTCCGGGGGGCGACAGGGGCCGAGATGGACGAGCTGCCGAACCTCGCGCTGATCTGTTGCGTCGGCACCGGCTACGAAGGGATTGACGTGCAGGCGGCCCTCGCGCGGGGGATCCGGGTGTCGCATGGTGCCGGGGTGAACGCCGGGGCCGTGGCGGACCATGCCATGGCGCTGCTGCTCTCGGCGGTGCGGGCCATCCCGCATCAGGACCGGCTGACGCGCTCGGGGGCCTGGAACTATACCGAAACGCCGCGGCCGCTGGTCTCGCGCAAGAAGATGGGCATCTTCGGCATGGGCGGCATCGGTGCGGCGCTGGCACGTCGGGCCGCGGCCTTCGACATCGAGGTGAGCTACCACAGCCGCACGCCGAAGACCGATCTGCCCTACGCCTATGTGGCTTCGCTGCGCGAGCTGGCCGAAGCATCGGACTATCTGGTCGCCTGCGTGCCGGGCGGGCCTTCGACGCAGCACGCGGTGAATGCCGAGGTGCTCGAGGCGCTGGGGCCGAAGGGGTATTTCTTCAACGTCGGGCGCGGATCGGTGGTCGATACGGCGGCCCTGATCGCGGCGCTGCAATCGGGCACGATCAAGGGCGCGGGACTCGATGTCTTCGAGACGGAGCCGGACGTGCCCGCCGAGCTTTGCGCGCTCGAGAACGTGGTGCTGACACCACACATGGCCGGCAATGCCCCCGAGGTGCAGGAGATGGCCGCCGATCTGATCCGCGAGAACATCACCGCCTTCAACGAGGGGCGTGCGCTGGTGAGCCCGGTGCCCGAGATGAGGGCGCTGACCCCGGCCATCTAGCGGCGCGACCGGTTCAGCCGCCCTGTGCCGGGTGCTGCGCGGCCACCGCGACCAGCTCGTCGACCAATCCAAGAAGCAGCGCGTCGGGCAAGGTCCCGTCGCGCAGCGAGATCCCGACCGGCCCGCCGAGCAACTCGTTGCTCACCGGCAGAACCGCCAGCTCGCCGCTGTCGAGTTCGGCGCGCACCACGCCTGCGCTGATGAACCAGATCGTGTCGGACTGCACCACGACCCTGCGCCCGAACGCGTGGGAAACATTCTCATACGCGGGAATCGGCTCGCCAAGCCCCAGCGATTGCAGAAAGGCCCGCACAGATCCCGAGATCACCGCCCCTGCGGGTGGCAGCATCAGCGGGTAGCGCAGCAGCTCGGCAGGGTCCCAGTCGCGGCCGTCCAGCGGGTGGCCGGGGCGGATCACCGGCACCACGCGCTCCCAGTAGAGCTGGCGGAAACTGAGCCCCTCGCCGGTGCCGGTGGCGGGCATTCGGCCGACCACCAGGTCGAGCGCGCCTTCGCGCAATTGCGAGAGCAAAAGCCAGTTCGGTCCGGTCGAGACCCGCAGCGTGCAATCGGGGTGAAGGGCCCGGAAGCGCGCGGCGGCGTCCGGGAAAAGCCCGGTGGCGGCGGTCGGCAGCACGCCCACGGCGAGCTTTCTCTGGCGCTGCGGCAGGTCGCGCAGAAGCCGCTGCCCGCGCTCGAGGTCGGCCAGCGCGGTGCCGGCGTATTGCTGAAAGATCTTGCCCGCCTGTGTCAGCGCCAGCCGCCGTCCGCTGCGGTCGAATAGCTGCGCTCCGAGGATGTCCTCGAGCTCCTTGATGGTCTTGGAGGCGGCGGGCTGGCTGACATGCAGTGCCTCGGCGGCGGAGCTGAGGCTGCCGAGGCGGGCGGTCTCGAGGAAGCAGCGCAAGTGCCTCATGCGCAGGTGCGGGTGGAGCATTCATAACCTCGGAGTTATGGGTCATGCCTCTACTTATATTTTCCAATCGAGGTTTGCCATGGCAGAAGAACCCCGAGACCGAGGAGACATCATGCAGACAGTTACCGTAGACGGCGTCAGCCTGCACATCCGCGATGACGGCCCGAAGGAGGGCCGCGCGCTGATGCTGGCCAATTCGCTGGGCACCGACCTGCGGGTCTGGGACGCGCTCATTCCGCTGCTGCCCGAGGGGCTGCGCGTGGTGCGTTTCGACAAGCGCGGGCACGGGTTGTCGGATGCGCCCGAGGCGCCCTATGCGATGGAAACGCTGGTGGCCGATGCCGAGGCGATCTGCGAGGCGCTCGCGATGAGGGACATCACCTTCGTCGGCCTGTCGATCGGCGGGCTGATCGGGCAGGGGCTGGCGGCGAAGCGGCCGCATCTCGTACGTGCGCTGGTGCTGATGGACACTGCCGCGAAGATCGGCACGCCCGAGATGTGGCAGACCCGGATCGACGGCATCCGCGCGGGTGGCGTCGGCGCGCTGGCGGACGCGATCCTCGAGCGCTGGTTCACGCCGGGCTTCCGCGAGAGCGATCCGCAGTTCGCCGCGTGGAAGAACATGCTCGTGCGCACGCCGGTCGAGGGCTACGTCGGCTGCTGCGCCGCGATCGCCGGGGCGGATCTGACCGAGAGCACCCGCGCGCTGACGCTGCCGGTGCTGGCCATGGCCGGGGCCGAGGATGGCTCGACCCCGCCCGAGCTGGTGCGCGGCACCGCCGGGCTCTGCGGCGCAGACTTCGCGCTGATCGAGGGCGCGGGGCACATCCCCTGCGTCGAGCAGCCCGTGGCGACCGCCCGGCTCATCACCGATTTTCTGGAAAGGACCGCCTGAATGGACGAGCTTTACGAACAGGGCATGAAGACGCGCCGATCGGTGCTGGGCGATGCCCATGTCGACCGCGCCGAGGCCGCCAAGACCGCCTTTGACGAGCCCTTTCAGACGCTGATCACCCGCAGCGCCTGGGGCACGGTCTGGGCCTCGGACGCGATCAGCCAGCGCGAGCGCTCGATGCTGACGCTGGCGTTGCTGGCGGCGACCGGCAACTTCGAGGAGATCCCGATGCACATCCGCGCCACCGCGCGCACCGGGGCCAGCAAGCAGGACGTGCTGGAGGCCTTCCAGCACGTGGCGATCTATGCCGGTGTGCCGCGCGCCAACCACGCGCTGAAACTCGCCAAGGCGACCTATGCCGAAATGGAGGCGGCAGCCGAATGAGCAATTTCGTGACCACAGAGAAGGGCCCGCTGATCCCGCGCAACCGCGATGCGCATCCGGTCGCCTACGATCCCGGCTACAAGACCAGCGTCAGCCGCTCGCCGAACCTGCCGCTGCTGTCGATGGAAAGCTCGCCCTCGGAAGAGACCGGCCCGACCTTTGGTCACGGCAAGCTCGGCGCGCTCGACAACAACCTGATCCTGAACTGGACCAAGGGCGCGGCCCCGGCCGTGGGCGAGCGCATCCTGATGCACGGCCGCGTGCTCGACGAGAACGCGCGTCCGGTGCCGAACACGCTGCTCGAGATCTGGCAGGCCAACGCGGGGGGGCGTTACCGTCACAAGAAGGACACCTACCTCGCCCCGCTCGACCCGAACTTCGGCGGCTGCGGCCGCACGCTGACGGATGAGAACGGCTACTACCAGTTCCTGACCGTGCGCCCCGGTGCCTACCCGTGGCCGAACCGCGGCAACGACTGGCGTCCGATGCACATCCACATCTCGGTCTACGGTCACAGCTTTGGCCAGCGCCTGATCACCCAGATGTATTTCGAGGGCGATCCGCTGATCAACCACTGCCCGATCGCCGCGACGATCAAGAACCGCGCCCAGCTCGATGCGCTGGTCGCCCCGCTCGACCTGGCGCACTCGCGCCCGCTCGACTACCTCGCCTACAAGTTCGACATCGTGCTGCGCGGCCGTCGCCAGTCGATGTTCGAGAACAAGCTGGAGGGCATGTGATCATGGTGCAGAAACTCGACACCCTCGTGGAAACCGCCTCGCAGACCGCCGGGCCCTATGTCCACATCGGGCTGATGCCCACCTACGCGGGCAACGCAGGTTACTATGACCAGGAGATCGGCGTGAGCCCGATCGAGGACGGCTGCGAGGGCGAGATCATCGAGATCACCGGTTCGGTCTACGACGGCACCGGCTGGGCGATGCGTGACGCGCTGATCGAGAGCTGGCAGCCCGACGCCAAGGGCGTGTTCCCCGGGCAGGAGGGCGCGGATCCCAAGGTCTCCGGCCATTGCCGCTTTGCCGCCGATGCGGAAACCGGCGAGTTCACCCTGCGCACGGTCAAGCCGGGCAAGGTGAAGGGCCGGGGCGGCGTGGTCAGCGCGCCGCATATCTCGCTCTGGGTCGTCGCACGGGGCATCAACATCGGGCTGCAGACGCGCATCTACTTCGAGGACGAGGACAACGCCTCGGATCCGCTGCTGGCGCGCATCGAGCAGCGCCCGCGCGTCGATACGCTGATCGCCAGGAAGACCGGCGAGGGCAAGTACCGCTTCGACATCCGCCTGCAGGGCGAGGGCGAGACGGTCTTCCTCGACATCTGAGGCGGGTCTCGTAAGAAAAGGGAAACGGGGGCGACCGTAAGGTCGCCCTTTCGGCATGCAAGAGGGACGGAGCAACATGAGCGCGAGCGTTTTCGATCACCCCTGGCTGGGCGGGCTGTTCGGCGATCCGGAGATGGCGGAGATCTGGTCGGCCGAGCGGCAGATGGCGCATATGCTCGCCTTCGAAGCGGCCTGGAGCCGGGCGCTCGGGGCCTGCGGCCGGGTGGATGCCGAGATCGCCGAGGCGGCGGCAGCTGCAATTGCCGCGGCCAGGATCGATCTCGGGGACATCCGCGCGGGCATGGCGCAGGACGGCGTGCCGGTGCCTCGGCTGGTCAAGCAGCTTCAGGCCATCGTTGGTCCGGAAGCGGTGGCAGCCGTGCACAAGGGCGCAACCTCGCAGGACGTGGTGGACAGCGCCTTGGTGCTGACACTGAAAGAGACGACGGGTCTGCTGGCATTTCGGATCACCGAGCTCGAATCCGCGCTGATCGATCTGGACGCGCGGCAGGGCGAGGCACCGCTGATGGGCCGCACGCGGATGCAGGCGGCGACCGAGATCACCGTTTCGGACCGGCTGCGGCCCTGGCACCAGCCGCTGGCGGCGCACCTGGAACGCCTGGCGGAGATCGCGCGCCACGTCGAGCGGGTGCAGGTTGGCGGTGCCTCGGGAGACCGCAAGGCGCTTGGCGCCGACGCGCAGGAGATCACCGACCAAGTGGCAGAGTCGCTTGGCCTTGCCAGCACCGGCAGCGCCTGGCACGCCAAGCGCGATGCAGTGGCGGAATACGCCGGTCTGCTGTCGCTGATCACCGGGACGCTCGGCAAGATCGGGCAGGACATCTGCCTCATGGCGCAGCAGGGTCTCGACGAGATCAAGCTCTCGGGCGGCGGCGGGTCGTCCGCCATGCCGCACAAGCAGAACCCGGTGGGCGCCGAGCTGCTGGTCACGCTGGCACGGTTCAACGCTGTGCAGCTTTCGGGCATGCACCAGGCGCTGATCCACGAGCAGGAACGCTCGGGCGCGGCCTGGGCGCTGGAATGGATGCTTCTGCCACAGATGGCGCAGGCGACGGCGCGGGCGCTCTCGACGGCGCAGGGGCTTGTCGGCAACATCGCCCGCATCGGTGCGCCGGGCTGAGTGGCGGGCGTGCCGGTCCTCCTGTAACTGGGGTGCGAGCAGTTCGCCCTCCAGACCCAGTTACAGGACCCTTCCATGACCCAAGACGTCGCCCGGATTATCGCTTCGGACCGTTTCAAGCGCGCGCAGGAGGACCTGGCGCAGGGCCATGACCGCTTCGTGGGCGAGATCATCGAGCTGACCGAGATCCCGGCGCCGCCCTTCAAGGAAGAGGTTCGCGCCGCTGCCTATGCCGAGAAATTCCGCGCGCTGGGGCTGGAAGAGGTCGAGCGCGACGGCATCGGAAACGTGCTTGGCCTGCGCCGCGGGCGCGGCAACGGGCAGGTCATCGTCGTCGCGGCGCATCTGGACACGGTCTTCCCCGAGGGGACCGATGTGACCGTGCGCCGTGAGGGCTCCAAGCTCTTCGCGCCGGGCGTCGGCGATGACACGCGCGGGCTGGCGGCGCTGCTCGCCTTCATCCGGGCGCTGGATGCGGCGGGGATCGAGACCGAGCAGGACATCCTTTTCGTCGGCGACGTGGGCGAGGAGGGCAAGGGCGACCTGCGCGGCATCCGCCACCTCTTCGAAGAGGGCGGCTACCGCGAGAAGATCGCGGGCTTCTTCACCATCGACGGGCTGGAGGTCGGCGAAATCACCACGGGCGCGGTCGGATCGCTGCGCTACCGGGTGAGCTTCCGCGGGCCGGGCGGGCATTCGCTGAATGCCTTCGGCACGGTCAACCCGGCCTATGCGCTGGGGTCTCTCATGGCAGGCATGGCGCGGATCGAGGTGCCGGCGGAGCCGCGCACGACCTTCTGCGCTTCGGTCATCGGCGGCGGCAGCTCGATCAACGCCATCCCCGAGGAGGTCTGGCTTGAGGTTGATCTGCGCTCGGAGGATGCGGGCGAATTGGCGAAGCTGGATGCCGCGTTGCACGGGCTGGTCGAGGACGCCGTGGCTGCCGAGAACGCCCGCGGCGATACGGCCAATGGCGCGGTCCGAGCCGAGATCACACGCATCGGCAACCGCCCGGCGGGGCGGACCGCGACCGAGAGCCCCATCGTGCAGGCGGCCTTCGCGGCGCTTCCGGCCTTCGGCTTCACGCCCTCGACAGCAAGCAGTTCGACCGATGCCAACATTCCCATGAGCCTTGGCGTGCCGGCGATCTGCCTCGGCTCCGGCGGCACCGGCGGGCGGGCGCACAGCCTCGAGGAATGGATCGACGTTGAGCCGGAGCTTTCGTTGCGCGGGCTCTATGCCGGGCTGGCGACGATCCTCGGGACGGTGGGGATGGTCGAGGGCTGAGGCGCAGGTCTCATACATAAAAAGGACCGCGCCGGTGGGCGACGCGGTCCTTGCAGGGGGCAGGGGAGGTAGGTCAGCCGAAGGTCAGCTGCACCTTCACTGCCTTGCCCCGATCCATTGCCAGCTCGACGGCCTTCTGGGCGTCATCCACCGGCATCGAATGGGTGACGATCGGCGCGAGGTTCATCGAACGCGAATTGATCAGCTCGACCGACTGGCCGAACTCGGCGTCGAAACGGTGCGTGCCGCAGAGGTTGATCTCCTTCGAGACCAGCATGTTGAAGGGCACCGGCGTGTCGCCCATCACGCCGACCTGCACGATGGTGCCGAGCGGGCGGGTGCAGGCGATGGCCGAGCGGATCGCGGGACCGGCGGCGGAGCATTCGAAGCAAAGGTCGAACTGACCCTTCTCGGCCTCGTATTCAGCAAGCTCTGCGCCGTTGGTGGCGACATTGATCGTACGGGTGGCGCCGACCTGCTTCGCGACTTCCAGCGTTGCGTCCTGCAGGTCGGTGACGACGATCTCCGAAGCGCCGTGATGCTTGGCCAGCGCCACGCAGAGCGCGCCGATCGGGCCGGCCCCGGTGACGAGGACGCGCTTGCCGGTCAGCGGACCCGCGACCTGCACCGCGCGGGTCACGGCGCGGCAGCAGACGGCGAGCGGCTCGGCCAGCGCGGCCTCGGCCATCGGCACGCCCTCGGCGATCTTGTAGCACTGGCCCGCCCCGATCGCGACGCGGTCACGGAAGAAGCCCTGCTCGTGCGGCAGGAACATCGCCGAGCCCTTGAAGCGCATGGTCATGCAGTGCTGGTGATCCCCCGCGGTGCAGAACTTGCAGGTGCCGCAGGGGTGCGAGGGGTTCACCGCCACCACGTCGCCCTCGGCAACGCCGGTCACGCCCGCGCCGACCGCCACCACGGTGCCCGCCGCCTCGTGGCCGATGATGATCGGCTCGCGGACGCGGATCGTGCCGATGCCGCCGTCGGCGTAGTAGTGGATGTCCGAGCCGCAGATGCCGCCCGCGCCGATCGCGACCACGACCTCTCCCGCCGCGGCGGTGGGCTCTTCGATGGTCTCGACGCGCAGGTCTTTCTGTCCGTGCAGCCGTGCGATGCGGTTGGTCATGGGTCTGGTCCTAGTTCGACAGGAAGGAGGGCAGCCAGGTGCTGAAGAACGGCACGTAGGAGACGAGCAGCAGCACGAGGATGTTGGTGAGGATGAAGGGCATGATCGCACGGGTGACTTGCCACAGCGTGACCCGCCCGATGCCGGCGCAGATGAACAGGCACACGCCGACCGGCGGGGTGGTGAGGCCGATCATCAGGTTGAGCACCGCGAAGACCGCGAAGTGCAGCGGATCGACGCCCACGCCGGTCGCCAGCGCCAGCAGCGGCACGAAGAGGATGATCAGCGCGGCGATGGTCTCCATGAACATGCCGACAAACAGCAGCACGAGGTTGATCAGCAGGATCACCAGGAACTTGTTGTCGGTGATGCTGAGCACCGAGTCTGCGATCATCTGGGGGATGCGCTCGGCGACGAGGATCCAGCCGAAGACGTTGGCGAGGCCGACCAGCACGAGGATCGCGGCGGCCGAGACGGCGCTGTCGATCAGGATTTTCGGCACGTCGCGGATCTTCAGCCCGCGGTAGACGAAGGCACCGACGACGAAGGCGTAGATCGAGGCGACGATGGCGGTCTCGGTCGGGGTGGCAAAGCCGGTGAGCAACCCGCCGACGATGAGCGCGGTCATGGCCACGGCCCAGAAGGCGCCGAGGAAGGCCTTCCAGAGCTCACCCAGCCCCTGCCATTCCTGGCGCGGGTAGTTGTGCTTCTTGGCGAGGATCCAGGCGGTGATCATCATCGCCACGCCCATCATGATGCCGGGGATCGCGCCCGCGATGAACATCTTGCCGACCGAGATGCCCGAGAGCGTGCCGACGATGATCATCGGCACCGAGGGCGGGATGATCGGCCCGACGGTCGAGGAGGCGGCGGTGATCGCGGCGGAGAAGTCGGCGGGGTAGCCCGCCTTCTTCATGCCGGGGATCATCATGCCGCCGATCGAGGCGGCGTCGGCCGCGGCGGTGCCCGAGATACCGCCGAACAGCATCGAGGCGGCGACGTTGGTGAGGCCAAGGCCGCCACGCATCCAGCCGACCAGCGCCTGCGCCAGCCGAACGATGCGCCCGGTGATGCCGCCGGCGTTCATCAGGTTGCCGGCGAGGATGAAGCCGGGGATGCAGAGCAGCACGAAGCTGTCCATGCCGGCGTACATCTTCTGCGGGATGACGACGAGCGGCATGCCCTTGAAGAGGATGTAGGCCATCGACGAGACGCCGAGGGTGATTGCCACCGGCAGGCCGATGATCAGGCCGCCGAGGAAGCAGCCCAGCAGAATGGTCAGCTCCATCTCAGAGCTCCTCTTCGGGTTTTTCGGGAAGGCCGGTGTCGCGGCGGGTCAGCATTCCGGCCACGCGCAGTCCGGCAAACAGGCTCAGGGCAAGCAGCGCGACCAGCACCGAGGCGTGGATGTAATCCATCCGGACGCCCAGCGAGGGCGCGGTCTGCCGCGCGCCGATCGACACGTAGAGCCAGGTCGCCTTGATCAGCATCAGGCCGAAGCCGAGCGTGATCACGGCCGACACGAGACGCAGGATCCACGGCAGTCGTCCGGGCAGCGCCTCGCAGACGATGTCGACGTTCACCAGATCGCCCGAGCGGTAGGCCAGGCCGACGCCGAAGGCGGCGAGGTAGAGCAGGGCGAAGCGGGTGAGCTCTTCGGTCCAGACCACCGAGGTGATCACGCCGGAGCGGCCCAGAAGCTGGATGATGACGGCGATGATGATGGCGGCAAAGCTGAGCCCCGTCGCGATACGGGCGATGGCGGTCAGGACCGTGACGAGCTTTTGCATGGAACGGCTCTTCGGTGAAATTGCGGGAAGGGCCGGACCCGAGTGGGGGGTCCGGCCCGGGAGTGCGGGCCCTGAAGAAGGGAGGAGGGGCCCGCGGGTCGGCTTACTTGTCGAAGAGGGCTTCGACGTCGGGCCGGATCTCGTCGGAGACCGAGTTCAGCACGGCTTCCTTGGCGGCGGCGGCAAAGGCGGCGTTGTCGACATCGACAAACTCCACGCCGAGTTCTTCGAGCTGGGTCACCAGCTTCTCTTCGTCGGCGAGGAAGAGTTCACGCTCGTAGGCCTGCGCGCGCGCGGCGGCTTCCATGACGTTGGCCTGATCCTCTTCCGAGAGTTGGTCCCACGCCATTTCCGAAATGGTCAGGTAGATCCAGGACCGCACGTGGTCGGTCTTGTTGATGTACTTCTGCACCTCGTTGAAGTTTGCCGACTTGATCAGCGCGAGCGGGTTTTCCTGCGCGTCGATGGTGCCGTTCTGCAGCGAGGTGAACACTTCGGAGAAGGCCATCGGGGTCGGGTTCGCGCCAAGCGCCTTCCAGACGTTGAGGAAGAGCGGCACGTTCGGCACGCGCATCTTCAGGCCGTTCAGATCGTCCGGCGAGGTGATCGGGCGGTTCGAGGTCAGCTCGCGCGGGCCGCGGGCGAAATAGGCGATCGGACGGATGCCCACCTTCTCGATGATCTGCGCCTCGATACGGTCGCCAAGTTCGCCACTGGCGGCGGCGTCCATGTCCTCGAGCGAGGTGTAGGCGTAGGGCATCGCGAGCAGCGCGGCCATCGGCGCCCAGTTCTGAAGGGACTCGCCGGTGATGGTCATGTCGGCGGTGCCGAGCTGCATGCCGTTGATGACGTCGACTTCCTTGCCGAGCGTCTCGTTCGGGTAAATCTCGACCTCGATGCGGCCGTCGGTCAGCGTGGCCAGTTCCTCGGCGAACTTTACCGAGGCCTTGTGCCAGGTGTTGTCCTCATTGGCGAGGTGGCCGAGCTTCAGCGTCATGTCGGCAGCCATGGCCGAGGCGCTGAGCGCGACGGTGGCGATGCCGGAGAGCATCAGGGTCTTGAGGGTCTTCGCAACGATCATGGTGTTCCTCCCTTTCAGGGTCGCTTGGGGAAGATGCCGCATACGCACTCACGCGGCATCGGGGTCGAAATAGTCGGGGAAGGCCTCGCGGATGGCCGGCAGGTCCGAAAGGATCATCTGCAGGTGGCCGCGCATGGCCTTTTCAGCGGCAGCCGGGTCGCCCGCGTCGATGGCGTCAACGACGGCGGTGTGCTGGGCGATGAGGTGTTCGAGCGGGAAATGCGCCGAGGTCATCTGGCGCACCCGGTCCATCTGGCTCTTCATGCCGACGATCACCGCCCAGGCATTGGGGCGGCCGGCGCCCTTGGCGAGGGTGTGGTGGAACTCGTCGTCGAGCGGCACGAAGGCGGCGGGGTGCTGATCGACGAGCCGCGCCTGCGCGGCGATCTGTCTGCGCAGATCTTCGACCAGCCCGGCGGGCCGCATGGTGGCGCAGGCCTTCGCGATGTCGGCCTCGAC
This sequence comes from Salipiger mangrovisoli, assembly GCF_015223355.1. Classification (GTDB taxonomy): domain Bacteria; phylum Pseudomonadota; class Alphaproteobacteria; order Rhodobacterales; family Rhodobacteraceae; genus Salipiger; species Salipiger mangrovisoli. The sequence continues at coordinate 117,421 of NZ_JADFFK010000006.1, forward strand.
CGCCTCGCGGACGAAGCGCGCGTCGAGCACGGCGCCGACGGAAATCTTGCGCACGAAGGAGCCGCGCTGCGGGCGGATCTCCAGCAGGCCTTCCTCGGCGAGCTTGATGAAGGCTTCACGGACGGGCTGGCGGGAGACGCCGAACTTGGCGCCGATCTCCGCCTCGGAGAGCCGGGTGCCGGGTTCGAGATGGTTTCGGATGATCGATTGGCGCAGGGCGCGGATCAGCTGCGGCCCGACGGGCGCCGACTGGTCGACCGGCTCGATCTGGATTGTCTCGATTCCCATGGCTCTCCTCCGTAGCGGCAAACTGCTCCATACTTCCATACTAGTCAACATTAGAATCCGCTGCTATTAATCACGTGACCACCGAGGAGCGGGATTCCGTCCCGCGCAGCAGACAAAAAGGGAGGGTTCCGATGCGTCAGACCTGGCGTTGGTTCGGTCCGAAAGACCGCGTGAGCATCGACGACATGATGCAGGCAGGCGTCGAGGGCGTCGTATCCGCGTTGCACCACGTGCCGACCGGCACGGTCTGGACCCCCGAGGAGATCGCGCAGCGCCAGCGCGAGATCGCCACCCGCAAGGACGGCCGCCCTTCGCCGCTGGTCTGGGACGTGGTCGAATCGCTGCCCGTCTCCGAGGACATCAAGAAGCAGAAGGGCGACTGGAAGGCGCATATCGAGACCTGGAAGACCTCGATGCGCCACCTCTCCGAGGCCGGGCTCGAAACCATCTGCTACAACTTCATGCCGGTCTTGGACTGGACCCGCACCGATCTGGCATGGGAACGGCCGAGCGGCGCGCGCTGCATGCGTTTCGACCTGATCGACTTCGCCGCCTTCGACATCCACATCCTGCAACGCGCCGGGGCCGCCGAGAGCTTCCCCGACGCGGTGGTCGCCGAGGCCGCCGAGCGCTTCGCCAAGATGGATGACGCGCGCAAGGAGCAGCTGGCCGGCAACGTCGTCTTCGGCCTGCCGGGTGCGGCCGAGAAGTTCAGCCTTGCCGATGTGAAGCTGCACCTCGCCGAGTATGACAGCATCTCGGAGGGACAGCTTCAGCAGCACATGATCGACTTCCTGTCGGAAGTGACACCGCTGGCCGAGGACCTGGGGGTGCGGCTCTGCTGCCACCCGGACGATCCGCCCTTCCCGCTGCTCGGCCTGCCGCGCATCATGTCGACCGAGGCGCATTACCGGAAAATCCTCGATGCCGTGGACCTGCGCGCCAACGGCGTGACGCTCTGCACCGGCTCGCTCGGCGCGCGTCCCGACAACAACCCGGTCGAGATCTTCAAGGCCCTGGCCGACCGCGTGCACTTCCTGCACCTGCGCAACGTCAGCATCGAGGGCACCGAGGTGATGAACTCGCTCTACGAGGACGAGCATCTTTCGGGCCACACCGACATGGTCGCCATGGTTGCCGCCGTGGTCGCCGAGGAACGCCGCCGTAAGGGCGAGGGCCGGGCCGACTGGTCGATCCCCTTCCGCCCCGACCACGGGCAGGACATCCTCGACGACATCGGCCGCGAGGCGCAGCCGGGCTACCCGGCGATCGGCCGTCTCAAGGGTCTGGCGGAACTGCGTGGCCTCTACCGTGCCTTCGAGCACGAGCTCGTGGCGGGCAAGGCATGAGGCTGACGTCACTTGATCAGGTGCCCGAGGCGCTGCGCCCGGGCTATGATCCGCAGGCGCATGGGGTGGGCATCGTCCACCTCGGCCTTGGCGCCTTCCACAAGGCGCATCAGGCGGCGCTGACCGATCTGGCGCTGGCCGCCGCGGGCGGGGACTGGCGCATTCTCGGCGTCTCGCTTCGCTCGCCGAAGGCCTCGGACGAGCTGCACCCGCAGAACGGCCTTTTCACGCTGATCGCCAAGGGTGCCGAGGGCACCGAGGCGCGGGTGATCGGCGCCATCGCCGATGCCATCTGTTCGGCGGGCAACCCCGAGCCGGCGCTCGCCGCCATGGCCGCCGAGGGCACGAAGATCGTCTCGCTGACGGTGACCGAAAAGGCCTACGGCCTCGACCGCGCAGCCCATGGCTGCGACCCGGCGCATCCTGCCGTGGCCGCGGATCTCGCGAATCCGGCTGCTCCGCAGGGTGTTCTCGGCCTGTTGACGGAGGCGCTGCGCCGCCGCCGCGCCGCGGGTCTTGCGCCCTTCACCGTGCTTTGCTGCGACAACCTGCCGGAAAACGGTGTTCTCCTGCGCGGTGCCGTGGTGGATTTCGCCCGCCGGATCGACCCCGCGCTTTCCGAGTGGATTGCCGCCGAGGTCGCCTTCCCCTCGACCATGGTCGACCGCATCACCCCGGCCGCCACGCCCGCCACGCTGGCCGAGGCGCAGGCGCTGATCGGCTGCGAGGACCTTGCCGCGATCGAGACCGAGAGCTTCTGCCAGTGGGTGATCGAGGACAATTTCCCGCAGGGCCGACCGGCCTGGGAAAAGGCCGGGGCGATCTTCACCGACAACGTCACCGCCTTCGAGATGATGAAGCTGCGGATGCTCAACGGCAGCCATTCGATGCTGGCCTACGTCGGCTTCCACGCGGGCGCGACCTATGTGCGCGACGTGATGGGCTGCGCGCCGCTGGCCAGGCTGGTGCGCCGCCACCTGACTGCTGCCGCGGCAACCCTGCCGGAAATTCCCGGCATCGAGCCCGCCGCCTATGCCGTGGCGCTGGCCCGGCGCTTCGAGAACCCCGAGATCGCGCATGAAACCTTCCAGATCGCCATGGACGGCTCGGAGAAGATGCCGCAGCGGGTTTTCTCGGCGGTTGCGGATGCGCGGGCGAAGGGCATCGACTGCCGCGCCTTCACCTTTGCCACCGCCGCTTGGGCGCGGCATCTCAGCGGCGCCACCCATGATTGCGCCGCCTACGAGCTGCGCGATCCTCGGGCTGGAGAGCTGCGTGCTCTGGCCCAAGGTCGTGAGGCGGATGAGATCGTCGCCGCCTTGCGGAAAACCGCCTTCGTCCCAGCGGCGCTGGCGGCGGATGACGCCTATTGGGACGAGGTGACCAAACTCTTGGCGGAAATGCTTTTCGAGCCCATGCGCGACGTGATCGCGCGCGAAGCCGCCGTCTGAGCGCCGCATTCGCTGCCCGCCAGAGAGGCGGGCAGCCGCGCAATCTGCTGTTTGCGCCAACAGGGTGTCGGGATTTACTGTCCCGTCGCAAATGTCGCTGTAATATCGGCCTGGGAGGACACCATGCCATACACCGACTTTGCACGCGGGTCCCGGCCCCTGATCACCCCCCGGAGGCAATCCGAGGAACAGGCCGAAATCACCCGTCTTGAGAACGAGTTGCGCGCATTTGTGGCCATCGCCCTGCAGCACGGAATGCGCGACTATTGCGAGATTCGCCATCCCGACCTGACGCGCGAGCTGGAAGAGGGGCTTGAACGTGCGCGCCACCGCGCCGAGGTGAAATACGCCTATGTCATGGAGCGGCTGGCGCGCGTTCCGGGGCTGATGGCCTCGACCGGCGAGACCGGCGAGCGCACCTATTACCGCAACAGCGACGAGAACGTCGCCTATATCGAGCACTCGCTCTGGAGCAAGCGCTTCATCCTCAGCGGCATCTGGGTGGTGCCGGCCCATCGCGGCAAGGGAATCGCGCATCGCATCCTGCGCCAGCTGGTCGAGGCCGCGGATGAGGCCGAACTCGGCATCGAGCTGCACCACGAACCCTTCGGAGAAGAGGGGCTCGACAAGCCCGCGCTCGAAGCTTTCTACAGCCGCCATGGTTTCCAGCATCACGAGTTGACTCCGGGCGCGATGTTCCGGATTCCCCGCTCGCCGCTGGACCGCCACGGAAGCTCCTGAGGCGCGGCGCCCCCCTTTCTTCTAGGCAGAAATATCCCGGGGGTCCGGGGGCAGAGCCCCCGGTCCCGCGCCGCGTGGGCTGTATGGACCCCGCTTTCGTGACGGCGCTATAAGCGGCGGCGGGACAGACGGGGTCAGGGGGCGGTCATGGGCAGCTTGAACGGGGCGATCGGGCAGTGATATCCCGCAATCTCAGGCATCTGCGCATTTTCCTTGCGGTGGCGGACGAGGCATCGGTCACCGGGGCGGCCGAGCGCTTCAAGGTGTCGCAGCCGGCGGTGACGCAGATGCTGGGCAAGCTCGAGGACCAGGCCGGCGGAGCGCTGTTTGACCGGACCAGCCGCGGCTTCGTTCTCAATGAGCGCGGCGCGGTGCTGGCGGCGCGCCTTGGCCGGGCCTTTGCGCAGCTTGATGCGGCGCTGGGGGTGGTCTCGCCGCGGCTGTGCGGGCTGGTGACGAGCGCACAGCTGCAGGCGCTGATCGCGGTCCATGACACCGGCAGTTTCACCCGCGCGGCGCGCGCACTCGGCCGTGCACAGCCCACGGTTCATCGCGCCGTCAGCCAACTCGAGCAGGAGGTCGGCGGCCTGCTTTTCGAGCGCAGCGCCCACGGGCTGATTCCAAGCCGGGTGTGCGGCGCCCTAGTGCCGCGCGCCCGGCTGGCGCTGAGCGAGCTCGACCAGGCGGACATGGAACTGGGTGAAATCGATGGCGCCGAGACGGGGCGCATCGTCATTGGAACCTTGCCGCTGTCGCGCTCGGTGCTGCTGCCTCGGGCGCTCGCGGCCTTCCGCCGGACGCGGCCGAGGATAAGGATCACCGTGCTCGACGGCACCCATGACATGCTGCTCGCCGGGCTGCGCCGCGGCGACGTGGACATCATGCTCGGATCGCTGCGCAACCAGACACCGGCGCCCGACGTCCGGCAGGAGGCGCTGTTCGAGGATCGTTTCGCGATCGTCGCGCGGCCGGGCCATCCGCTGGCCGGCAAGGGGCAGCTCTGCGCCGAGCAGCTTCAGGGCTACCCGTGGATCGTGCCGGGGCCGGGAACCCAGCTAAGACACCAGTTCGAGGCGCTTTTCCTTCGGCGAAACCTGTCGCTGCCCGACAGTCTCATCGAAGCCGGTTTCATTCTGCTTATACGTGAATACCTCGATCTGAGCGATGCGCTGGCCTTCACGTCCGGGCGTCAGGTGGCGCCCGAGATCGACCGCAGGTCGCTGATTCAGCTTCCCCTCGCGGAAACACTGCCGCTCCGCGAGATCGGGCTGACGCTGCGCGAGGGCTGGCTTCCGACCCGTGCGCAGCAGCTGATGCTCGACTGCCTGCGCGGCGCAGCGCAGGGGTTGCCCGCGGTATAGCCAAAAATTATGCCGAAATGCGCCGAATCTATTGGAACCTGCCGAGCGAAGATTGCAGACCGGATCCCGCACATGGCCTGCCGTGCGGGTGGGCGTGATCTCGGGAGGATTTCCATGCGCTCTGTGATTTTCGCGGCCGCCCTCGGCCTCGCTGCGACCGCTGCCTATGCAGAGGATTTCAAGTTCGCCAGCTTCTTCGCGCCGACCCACCCCTATATCGACGGCGCGTTCGATCCCTTCGCCGAGATGGTCTCGGAGAAATCGGGCGGCGCGCTGACCGTCACCATCTACAACGGTGGCGAACTGGGGCCGGGTCCGGCCGAGCAGTACAGCCGTGTTCTCGACGGCGTGGCAGAGCTGGCGGTTTCGCTGCCGGGCTACACCGCCTCGACCTTCCCGCTGACGCTGGTGGCGGAACTGCCGGGCGTGCTCGATACCGAGACCGGCACTGCCGACATCTGGAACAACATCGAGCTCTTCCAGCCCGAGTACCGCCGCGCCATCCTGGTGAGCCTGTGGTCCTCGGCACCGAACCAGCTCTATACCCGCGACAAGGCCGTGCGCAGCCCGGCCGACATCAAGGGCATGAAGATCCGCGTGCCGTCGCGCAATACCGGCCTGCTGGTCGAAGCCTGGGGCGCAACCCCGGTGTCGATGCCGGTGAGCGAGATCTACAACGCCATGCAAACCGGCGTGATCGACGGCGCGATGATCGACACCACCGCCACCCGCGCCTTCCGCCTTGGCGAAGTGGCGAACTACCTGACCATCGGCATGGACACGACGAACTCGCCCTTCTTCATCCTTGCCAACCGTGATGCCTTCAACGGCCTCGGCGATGCCGAGCAGAAGGCCCTGCTGGACGCGGGCAAGGAGGCCTCGGTGCTGGGCAACGAGGTGCAGCTGGCAGTGGCCGCGGGCGGCGTCGAGGCCTTCGCCGAGATCGAGGGCCGCGAAGTCATCGAGCTGACCGCCGAGGAGGCCGCTGCCTTCAACGCGCTGTCCGCGCCGGTCACCGAGAAGGTCGTCGCCGAGACCGGGGGCAACGCCCAGGCCATCGTCGACGCGCTGGCCCACTGATCGGCATGATGCGCCGCGCAACCAATGCCCTGTCGGTCGCGACCGACAGGGCCACCGCCCTTCTGGCCGTTGTCGGGGGTGTTGCCCTGCTCGCCCTGGTGGTGCTGATCTTTATCGGCGTGGTGCTGCGCTACGCCTTCGGTTTGCCGATCCTCGGCTCGAACGAGATCATCCAGCTTGCCGCCGTGGCGCTGGTGATGTCCGCGCTGCCCTATTGCACGCAGCTCAATGGCCATGTGAGCGTCGATGTCTTCGATCGCCTGCTGGGTCGCTTCGGGCGGATGGCAGGCGATGTGATCGCGCGGCTCCTGTCGGGCTTCGCGCTCGGCGTGCTCAGCCACCGCGCCTACTACAAGGCACTGGATGCCGCCGAATTCGGCGACACCACCAACATGCTCGGCCTGCCGCTCTGGCCGTTTTACGGGATTCTCGCCCTTGGCTGCGGCTTCTGTGTCTTGGTCTTTGCGCTGCAAATCCTGAAGGTCCTCGTGCTCGGAGAAGAACAATGAGTGAAGTCTCCGCCGGGCTGCTCGGCATTGCCGCGCTCTTCCTTCTGATGATCCTGCGTACGCCGGTGGCCTTTGCCATGCTGCTGGTCGGCTTCTTCGGCTACTGGGGCCTGTCGGGCTTTCGCGGCGCCAGCGCCATGCTGCTGACCGAGAGCTACTCGGCGGTCTCCTCCTACTCGCTGATCGTCGTGCCGATGTTCGTGCTGCTGGGCAACATCGCCTCGGCCGCGGGCTATTCGCGCGGGCTTTATGATGCCGCCTATGCCTGGGTCGGGCGCTTCCGGGGCGGGCTCGCCTCGGCCTCGGTGATCGGCTGCGCTGCCTTCTCGGCGGTCTCTGGCTCGTCCGTTGCCACGGCGGTGACGCTGGGCAAGGTGGCCCTGCCGCAGATGAAGCGGCTTGGCTATGCCGACAGCCTCGCCACCGGGGCGGTCGCCGCGGGCGGCACGCTCGGCTTCCTGATCCCGCCCTCCACCGGCTTCGTGCTCTACGCGATCCTTACCGAGGAATCGATCGGGCGACTGTTCATGGCGGGCATCCTGCCGGGCGTCCTGCTCTGCGCGCTCTTCATCGGGGTGATCTGGCTGCAGGCGACGCTGCGCCCCGAGGACGGTCCGCAGGGCGAGAAGATCGGCTGGGCCGAGAAGTTCCGCATCTCGTCCGAGGCCTGGCCGCTGTTCGGCGTCATCCTCGTGTCGATCGGCGGCATCTACCTGGGTGTCTTCACCCCGGTCGAGGCCTCGGGCATCGGTGCGGGTCTGGTCATCCTGCTGGCGCTGGTGCAGCGCCGGATGGGCTGGGCGGGCTTCAAGGAAGCGGTGCTCGACACGCTGAAGACCAGCGCCATGCTCTACATGGTCGTGATCGGTGCCAACGTGCTGAATCCCTTCCTTGCCATCACCCATATCCCCGCGACGCTGGGCGCACAGCTCGAGACGCTGGGCCTGGGGGCCTATGGCACGCTGATCGTGATCCTGCTTGGCTATGTGGTGCTGGGCATGTTCATGGACGGGCTCTCGATGCTGGTCATCACCATCCCCATCGTCTTCCCGGTGATCACCGGCTTCGGCTTCGATCCGATCTGGTTCGGCGTGGTGGCGGTGATCGTCATCGAGATGGGCATGATCACCCCGCCGGTGGGGATGAATGTCTTCGTGGTGCGCGGCGTGGCCGGTCCGGGCGTGCCCCTGACCACCGTGTTCAGCGGCGTGACGCCCTTCCTGATCGCGATGATCGTCGGGCTGGTGCTGATCATCCTCTTCCCGCAGATCGCCACGTTGATCCCGAACACGATGTTCGATTAAAGCGATACAGCACAGAGATACAGAGCCGGGTCACCGGCCATGCACGAGGGACGTGCAAGGGGAAGGCCCCGTCGAGAGATCGGCGGGGCCTTGTTCCGTCCTGCTCATATTGCGTCACGCAGCTGGCAAAATGGCGAATCGTCGCTGGTGAAGTTGGGATTCTGCGGAAATCCGGTGCCGCCGAAATGACACCCGCAATGGTTTCTTTGGCCCACGCGTGCAGGAAGTGGCGCGGATCGGGGCAGGGGCGGCGGTTTGCTGCCAAGAATTCGGCCAAGATTGGTCCTCAGCCTTGTGCCCCGGACTTTCATCGGCGTTGCAGCCGTGGTCATGCTGAAAGTTTTCGTGTAATAGGATTCGGGTAGTGAAGATTTATCCTGCGCGCAAGCTATAGATTTTACGTCAATATTTTCTGGGGACCCGAATTTTCGCGGGTCCTGACCGGAGGTGCTTTTCTTATGCGAATTGGAACGGAGAATCCGATGAACATTGTTATCCTTGGTTGCGGAGGCTTTATCGGCAGCCACTTGCTTGATCGCCTGCTCACCACCACCGATCACAAGATCATCGGATGGGACCCGGAGAGCTCGAAAATTCGGAAGCATCTCGACAATCCGAATTTCACGCTCCACCAGAGGTACGTCGACGATCCCGAGACCCAGCAGGATCTTCGGAACGCCGTGGCCGAAGGTGACGTGGTGATCAACCTTGCCGCGATCTGCAACCCGTCCGAGTACAACACCAACCCGATCAGCGTGATCAAATCCAACCTGTTCGACGTTTACCCGATCGTCGAGCTTTGCGTGGAATACAAGCGCTGGTTGATCAGCTTCTCGACCAGCGAGTGCTACGGCCGCACGCTGTCGAGCTATGTTGGGGACACCTCCTACGAGAACCCCGATCTCTACGAACTGAAGGAAGACGAAACGCCGCTGATCATGGGGCCGATCGTCAACCAGCGCTGGACCTACGCCTGCGCCAAGCAGATGGTCGAGCGCCTCGTCTATGCGCACCACAAGGAAGACGGCCTGCCGTTCACCGTGGTGCGTCCGCTGAACTTCTTCGGTCCGCGCATGGACTACATTCCCCAGCGCGACGGCGATGGCGTTCCCCGCGTGCTGGCTTGCTTCATGGGCGCGCTGCTCAACGGCGATCCGATGAAGCTGGTCGATGGCGGCAAGGCGCGCCGCACCATCGTCTCGATCTACGAGGCGGTCGATGCGATCTGCCGCATGCTCGACAACCCCGAGAAGGCCAACGGCCACGCCTTCAACATCGGCAACCGCAACAACGAAGTCACCATGGCCGAACTGGCGGACATGATGCGCAAGACCTATGCCAAGATCACCGGCGACGCCTCTTACGAGGATTACCCGATCATCGAGGTCAGCGCGGAAGAGTTCTATGGCGAAGGCTATGAGGACTGCGACCGCCGGATGCCCGATGTCTCCAAGGCCAAGGACCTGCTTGGCTGGGAGCCGAAGATCGCCCTGGAAGACGTTCTGCTCGACACGATGACCTACTTCCACAACGAGTACGCCGGCACGATGAAGCCCGCGCAAGTGGCCGAATAAGCCGCGTTACCTTCCCGGTATTTCCTCCCTGCCGCGTCCCTCCCTGGGCGCGGCAATCATTTTGAGGGGGCGTCACCCCGCCAATTCGCGCGCGAAGGGGGCAAGATCACCGGCGCGGGAGGTGCCATTCAAATTGGAGGTCGCACCTCGATTTCCGGTTTTATATTCAAATTTCCGTATCTCATTTTTCAAGCCTTCATAGGCGCTTCTGAATTCGGGCGCGCAAGCGGCCCGAATGTTGCCAGGCGCGAGCCGGCCAGCGCGCAACGCGGGCAAGGTGCTGTGAAGGATTTTCCAGGAAATTGGCTTGGCGTGGCCGAATTGGGTGGATGTCTCACGCCCGTCGGCACCGCGCCGGTCGCGATGCCACAAAGGCAAATAACACATGCGAAATACCCTATTTGACACCGGGGGCATCGGTTGGCGGCCGAGAGCCGGTTGATCGAGACCGCGCTCCGGCGCCTTACACCAACCTCAGGGTGAAGCCCTTGCGGACGCGGTGAGACGTTTTGGCAACCGCGGCACCGGAAAGAGGCACAGAAACGAAGTGTTTCTGAAAGAAGATAAAAAACGGCAAAATTATGTCTTACTCTGGTCGGCAAATTCTGGCGGGCAGACTCCGACCGGCGCGCCGACGATTTTTCCCAGTTCTAGTTTGGTACCGATCATGCTCTATCTTTCGTCGCTTCTGCTCAGCGTGCTCCTTTGGAGCATGGCCAGCGGCTCGTCTTCCGGCTCGGACAGCGACGATGCGCAGGATGATGGCGCGGCAGGCACCGCCGATGACCTGGACGCGGGACTGATCCTGGGCACGATCGGAAATGACATGCTGACCGGCACCAGCGGCAACGAGACGTTGGATGGCGGCCCCGGCGACGATCGTCTTGTCGGCGGCGGTGGCCATGACCTGCTGGTTGACCGGCTCGGCTCGGATACGGCCGAGGGCGGGGCGGGCAGCGATTTCATCGTGATGGTGGACGACCTGCCGGGCGCATCCGACGTGCTCGACGGCGGTGGCGGTGTTGATCTGCTTTGGGGGGACGATGGCGACACGGTGACCGGCGGCGGCGGTGCCGACCTTTTCATCGTGCCGGTCGGGCAAGAAGGGGCGGAGCCGGTCACCATTACCGACCTCGATTTCTCCCGGCTTACAGATCAGGACCTTCCGGACCGAGTTGTCTTTGTGACACCCGAGGGAGACATCATCCCGCGCGCCGCCTTCTTCGACGGCACGCTCGCGGCGGGTATCGGCGATATGCCCGACGGCAGCGGCGCGGGTGTCTTCATGAATGGCGAGGTCGTGGCGGTGATCGAGGGTTACACCGCCGAAGAGCTTTTCTACGAAACGATATGGATCGGCAATTTCTCGTCGGCGCTCAATGCCACCTTCGAGGGCGACGACATGCTGATCGGCACCGAAACGCGCGACGACTTCTTCGGCGGGCCGGGCGCCGACGTTCTGGTGGGGCGGGGCGGCGGCGACTACCTCGACGGCCAGGACGGGAATGACTCGATCAGCGGTGTCGATGTGGCGGGGGCCGACACGGTGGGCGACACGCTGGTCGGCAACGCCGGGGACGACATTCTCTTCGGCGACGAGGGGGACCACCTCGCGGGCGGGGCAGGCAACGATTACTACGACATCGTGGTGCCGCAGGGCGACGATGCCTTCACCCCGCTCACGCTGCACACCTACGAGCTGAACGGCAATGACGGCGGTCCCGAACTCATCTCGCTGATGCGGGCGGACGGCACGCTGATCGATGCGGACGAAGCCTATGACAATCTGACCGTCGCCGAGGCAGCGGACGGCAGCGGCGCGGCGCTGATCTATGACGGCATCGTGCTCGCGGTGATCAAGGGGGTGGACGCGGCGTCGCTCGGCGATCCCGCGGGCTGGCTGGGCAACCTGACCCAATTGACCCCGGTGGCCTCTGCGCCGCCCGCCTTCGACGGCACGCATGTTTCCGTCACCGCGGCCACGGGCACCGGCCAGATGCTCGAAGGGGCCTATTTCGGCGGCAATCTCGTGTTCAGCGTGAACACCGAGGACGGCGTGCCCTTCGACAATTTCGGCACGGCGGCGGATGCGCTCGACATCACCCACCTGCGCTTCCCGGCCGGGCAGGGCGACAGCGGCGATCTGGAAGTCGATGGCGATGGTTTCCTCAACGTGCTGGAAATGCAGCGCGTGGACGGTGCGTGGCAGCTGCGGCAGGAGGTCACCGACATGCTCGACTGGGCGCGCGAGAATGGCGCGCAGGTGACGCTGGTGCTGCCGACGAAGAACTACGGCGTGGATGAGTTCGAGACGCTGGACGATGAGATCGCGCGCTTCGCCGAGACGGTGATGCGTGACTATTCCGATGTGGTCGAGGCCTTCGAGATCGGCAACGAATACTGGAGCATGGGCGAAACGGCCTATGGCACCAAGGCCGATGTCGCCGCGGTCGCGCTGGCGCGCGGTATGGAGGACGCGGGCTTCGCGGAAGACGATCAGGCCGCGATCCTCGTGCAGATGGCCTCGCCCTTCGCCGGGTCGGAGTATCACGTCTCGGTCGATGACAGACCCTATCTGGAGCGCGTGCAGGACGCGAACCGCACGATCATCGACCAGCTTGGCACCGAGGCGCGGGAGGCGATCGACGGGGTGGTCGAGCACTACTACTACGACAAGCAGGTCACCGAGTTCGAGGGTACCAGCGGCGAGATGAACTTCATCAACCGCGACTACGCCGTCTGGGAGGAAGAGTTCGACAAGGAGCTCGACCTCTACATCACCGAGTGGAACGTGCGCACCTCCGACACCGCCGAGACCGGGCTGCGCTCGGCCTCGGTGATGGTCGAGATGACCAGCAACATGAACGGGCTCGGGGTGGATGCGGCGCATGTCTGGCCGGTGCAGCACAACACGCCGACCGACCTTGCCGGCAAGCAGACCGAAGACGTGATCACCGACGCCGAGGGGCGCGTGCTCAACACCATCAACGGCGCCACTTTCGACCTGATGAGTTCCAGCTTGCCGGGGCTGGAGCTGCTCGACACCGACCTTTCGATCGCGGACGGCAGCTTCACCTTCCACGCCTGGCAGTCCGAGGACAGCACCGTGGTCTACGTCGCCTCGCGGGCGACCGACACGATCGAGCTGGAGCTGGACCTTTCGACGCTGGTGCCGGACTACAGCTCTGCCTCGGCGGTGAAGATTGGCGCGGATTTCTCGGCCAATTCCAGTGATGGCGTGCACTACGTGCCGGGCAGCGGCTTCGAGGAGGCCGACAGCCTGCTGGTCAACGGTCAGCGCTACTACATCAACGAGAACGATGTGCGGGCCGAGCTGACTGACCTCGCGGTGACGGGCACCACGGTTCTGGTGACGCTCGATCCCTTCGAGGTGATCGAGATCACCTACGTGACCTCGGCGGGGGCGATGATCCCGCCCGACAGCGGTGGCGAAGCCGGAGACCGGATCACCGGCAGCGCTGCGGCGGACACCTTGGAGGGGGGAGATGGCGATGACACGCTCGCAGGACAGGGCGGCGATGATCACCTTACCGGCGGCAAGGGCGACGATCAGGTCAACGGCGGCGAGGGCGACGACCGGCTGCTCGGCTGGGGCGGCGACGATTCCCTCAAGGGAGCCGAGGGCGACGACCTGATCTCGGGTAATCAGGGCGACGACACTCTGGTTGGCAGCGAGGGCGACGACACGTTGAGCGGCGGCGAGGACGACGACGAGCTGAACGGCATGACGGGCAACGACCGCCTTTCGGGCGGTTTGGGAGCGGATACGCTGACCGGCTGGGCCGGGCGCGACGTCTTCGTGCTGGCCGAAGGCGATCTGACCGGCGGCGACGTGATCACCGACTTCACACCCGGCAAGGACGTGATCGAAGTCGACCTGCCGGGCATCGACGATCTGTCGGACATCAGCTTCAGCGCCGGCGCCGAGGGCATCACCCTCCACTTCGGCAGCGAAGGCAGCCTGCTGCTGCAGGGCGATCTGCGCCTTGCCGATGTGAGCGCAGCCCGGAACTTCGTCTTCGTCTGAAGCAGGGTGCCCGCCCTGTTCGGGCGGGCGGCAGGGTCAGAAGGTCGCGCGGATGCGGAAGCCGACCTGCGTGTAGTCGTCGTAGCTTTCGAAGCTCGGCTTCACCCACATGATGTTGCCGCCGATGCGCCAGTTCTCGGTGAGCGCGGCCTCGTAGAAGCCTTCGACCGCCGACTCGTCGCGCAGCTTCACTCCGTAGGCCCCCAGCGCCTCGCCCAGCTTGTCTGACCAGTTGTACTTGCTCCAGGCCAGGCCCCAGCGGTCGCTGGAGCGACCGTAGAGCGGCGAGTTGCCCCCCACCCCGAGCAGGAACATCTCGTCGAGCGGGTTGGGATTGCCGTCCCCGAAGCCGACCTGGCCGAAGACGCCCCAGCCCACCATCGGGTTCTGCGGATCGCTCCAGAGGTATTGCTGGAAGCTCACGCCGGTATAGTTCACCCCATCCTTGGTGCTGGCAAAGGCGTCGTCGCTGGGCGACAGCAGCAGGGACTCGTAGTCAGTGCCCTTCTTCGTCGAATGGGCGATATTGAGGCTGTAGAAGCCGGGCTTTCCGTTGATCTGCGTCGTGTAGGTCGCGGTGCCGTTGTAGACCACGCCCTCGTCGAAAAGATCGTCCCAGAACTCCTCGCCCTGCGCGTTGTTGGCGTCGTAGATCATCAGCGTGTAGATCATCGGCGCGTAGTTCACCGTCAGCATGCCGCCGAAGATGTAGGGCGGCAGCACGAAGTTGCTGGGCGCGCCGATGCCGAGATACTGGAAGCCGCCCTGTCCCTGACCGCCAAGCAGCGGCGTCGCCTCTGCCAGGTCGATGACGTTGAACTTGCCGAGGGACAGGCTCGTCGTGTTGTTGAACTGCTGCGTCATGGTCAGCGAAAGCGTCGTCTGGTTGTCCGAGGTGAGCGCCGGGAGCGTCGCGAAGGTGTTGGTGGGCCAGACGAGGCCGCCTTCTCCGAGACCGACGATATCGTCGCCGTCATTGTATTCGAAATGTCCGCTGATCGAGCCGCCGGACCAGATCTCCGCGTAGCTCATCTTGATGTCGGCGCGCCAGCTGTAGCGCGCGTCGTCATCGGCATCCCCTTCGATCGGCGCGTCGGCGAATGTTGTGAAGCCGAAACTGAACTTGGGTCCCTGGTCTTGTGCCCAAGCGGTGGCGGGCAGGCTGGCCGAGGTCAGCAGGGCAGCGGTCAGGACGGGACGGGAAAAAAGACGGACCGGCATGGCAAAATCCTCGTATCGGAGGTGGCTGTTCCTTGGGAAATCACGGCCCCGGTCCCGTGGCCGCAGAATACGATGCGGCTTGGCCTCCGAGGCGGTACGCGTAAAGACAGGTCTTCAAACCATCTGATTTCACGGCGAGAAATCGTGCCGGGAAACCTATGCAGAAAGCCTTCCACAGGTGGGCGACAAAAGCAATTCTCGATCTACCTTGGCGCGAAGCTTGGCGAGCACTGTGGCATGGGTGCCCTTGCGTCAGGCATCCGAAATGCCCGAGCGCCGCCGGTCCGTCTTCACCATGGTGTCTGGCTCGAAGCAGCGCAGCGGGGCGTTCCAGCGCGTCGGGACGCCTGTCGGCACGGCCAGTTTCAGCGCAGGCAGCACTCCGGGGTGCAGCGGCACCAGGTCCGCCGCGACAAGAGCCTAGCGCCGCGCAGGACGTCCGGAAGGTCGGGCAGGGCCGTCGAGCGGCCCGGCGCCGGGGTAACCCCGGCGCGCAGGTAGAGTGAGCCGCCCTCGCACCCATGGCGCTTGGCAGGGTCCAGCCGGGCAGGGGAAGCCGGCGCTTCCGCGCGCCTGTCTCAAGGATCACCGCACGCTTCAATGATCCGCGTCGCCTGGGCCCAGGCAAATGCGTAGCGCCCGACTCCTCGGGCATACGTCGCGGGCCGACACGCCGGAGACGTGCCGCGCGGCGCCTTCGCGGCCATGCCCTCAGGGCTCGCGCAGATGGTCACCAGCACGGCGGATGGGGAGACTGAGCGCTCACGCGTCCTCCTCCGGCTGGTACAGGAGTTTGCCGGACTGGCGGGTGAGGATCATGCCCGGTGTCACGGGCACGAGACAGGTCCGCCGGTCGGGAGCGCCGTCGCGCAGCAGCTCCACACGTGCGTCGGTGGGGATCGGGTCTTGCCGCACCAGGGAGCCTCGCGAAAGAGAAGGCAGCAGCGCCCGCTTCGGCGATCTGCGGAGCGATGCGCAGCGCATGCCGCGCCGCCAGCGTCACACATAGGCGCCGGGATGGTAAGGCGACTGGCCACAGATGCGCGTGCCGTCATCCGGCTTCACCCGGAAGCCGGTCAAGCAGTGCACGACGGTGAGTCGGGCGCGGGGGTCCGCGGCCGAATGCGCCATTCAGCGCGTCCAGCGCAGCAGCGACAGCTCGTCCTGAGCCTCGGCCTCACGTTTGGCCTTTGCCTCGCGCTCCTCGGCAAGCCGCTTGAGGCGCAGTATCTCGTAGGTCTTCTGCTCGGCCAGCGCGGCGCGCAGCTTTTCTTCGGACCGAGCCAGTTCGGGAGCGAGCCGGGCGGCGTCGCTGGAGATCCGGTCGACCTCGGCGCGGATCGAGCGGATGAAGCGCCCAAGATAGGGGGCACCCTCAAGCCCGTCGATCCGGGACTCGCCAGAGAGCCGGTCGAGCAGCGCGGTTTTCTCGCCTTCAAGCTTGTCCATGCGGGCGCGCAGTACGCCGGTCTCGGCGGCTTGACGCTCGGTTTCCAGGGATTTGAGCCGCTCCATCACCTGAAGCGCCCGGAGCCGGCGCAGGGCCGCCTCAGTGGCCATTGGCCGGGGTCTCGGGCTGGGCCTGAGGTGCGGGATCGCTGGGCAGCGGCCGCTCGCCGCCGAGCTTCATCCGCATGTTCATGAGGATCTCGGCCGGGAAGCCGTTCCCCGAAGGTGGGACGGCGTGGAATTCGCCGGGCCGGGCCGCCGAGATGTATCCCAGTGTCGAAAGATCCTCTTCGGGTGTCGGCGCGCTTGCGGCCGAGGCCATCCCGGTGAGCAGCAGCAGCGGCAGCGTACCGAGGCGGGTCATGCCGCGGGCAGTTCCTTCTGCGCGGCCTCGACCTCGTAGAAGTCCGGCTGCATCCGGGTGGGAATGTTGCCGCGCCCGATCTCGACGCAGATGCTCGGCGGGTGGTCCGACACCATTGCGACGAAGATGTCGCGGATGATGTGGTAGAAGGCAGCATCCTCGTCCTCGATCTGCGTCAGGCGGCCGGAAACCGGCTGCACCATGCAATAGGCGAGGAAGACGCCAAGGAAGGTGCCGACGAGCGCGCCGCCGATCATCCCGCCAAGGATCTCGGGTGGCTGATCGATCGACGACATGGTCTTGATCACCCCCAGCACCGCGGCGACGATCCCGATGGCGGGAAGCCCGTCGGCCATCTGCTGGATCGCATGGGCCGAGGCCATGGCCTCGTGGTGGTGCTTCTTGATCTTGCGGTTGATGACATCCTCGGTCTGGTACTTGTCGTCGAACTGCATCGACAGCATGCGGAAGCTGTCCCGGATCAGGTCGATGGCGAAATGATCGGCCGCGATGCGCGGGTAGCGCGCGAAGATGTCGCTCTGTTCGGGCGACTCGATGTGGCTGTCGAGCGCGAGGACGCCGCGCGCCTTGTAGATGCGCGACAACTCGAACATCAGGTTGAGCAGATCGGAATAGTCCTTTGCCTTCCAGCGCGGACCCTTGAGCACTTTCACGACACCCTTGCCGGCGCTCTTGATCACCGAGAAACTGTTGGCGATCACGAAGGCGCCGATCGACGCGCCGCCGATCATCATGCCCTCGAACGGCAGGGCATGCAGCACAATGTCCATCTTGCCGCCGGACAGGATGAAGCCTCCGAAGACAAGGCCGAAGACAAGGGCGAGTCCCAGGATCATCGTCATGGATTGAAATCTCTACTTGGCTCTTGCGGCCGGAATGCGCCGGCGGTCATGATCAGCATATGTAAATTTGACTTCCGTTCAAGTATAAACAAGAATAGATAAGACAAGTCGAAGAACTGTTCGGGGCCGCTGATCATGAACGCCGAAAAACTCGCTTATTTCTTCGAGGCCGCGGAGCTTCAGACGGTGTTCGCCGACTGGCCGGACGAGATCGGGCTTGCGCTCTGCCTCGACGAGGCCGGGAGCTGCGAGATGGTGCTGCACCATGTCGAGGAGGGCCGGGCGGTTCTGCGCAAGGTCGGCGCGGTGCTGGACAGCGCCAAGGGCGGCTTCGCCGTGGTTCCGCCGGTCGAAGGGTACCCAACGCGCCGCGTGCTGTTCTCGGACGAGCAAAAGCTGTTGAAGCTGGTGGCGGGCGAGGATGACCTTGCCGAGATGGCCGAGGACTACCTGATCAACTATCGCTTCGAGCAGGACCGCAAGGCGCGTCCCGCCCCCATGCGCGTGATGGAGGCGATGCCCGAGGCCGTGGCGACGGCACTGCGTGGGCCCGAACCCTTCCGCTGGCGCCCGCGCCTGCACCTTTCGGAGCTGACGCCGAAAAGTGTCGCCCGCCGCAAGTCAAAGCGTGGCGAGATGCCCGAGGGCTACGCCTCGGCAGAGGTTGTCTCGGACAGCGATTGCCTGTTCGTCGAGGCCGAGGTCAGCCTTGGGTATCGCGGCGTGCGTGTGACGCTGAGCCCGGAGCTTGTGACCATCCAGACGCGCGCGGTGCTGGTGGATGAGGTTGGTTTCCGCGATGACTTCTCGCGCTTCGTGCTGCCGCGGAAGGCCGTGCAGGGCTGGGTGCCCGGCGCGCCGCTGGTCATCGACATCCCCGAGACCCGCTTTCCCGCCGGACTGCGGCAGCGCTTCGCTGCCTCGCCGCGCACGGCGGAAGTGACCGTGACCGATCATGGCGTCTTCGTCGCGCCGGGTGCCGTGAGCCGCGCGGCGGAGCCCGCCGTGCCCGAGGCGCAGCCGCAGGCCGAGGTGCTGGCAAGGCCGCGCCGGGCGCGCCGCCTTTTCACGCCGGTGCGCGTTGCGCTGGCGGTGCTGACCGGCGCAGGGCTGATGACCGGGACCATGATGCGGGCGGTGGAGCTGCCCACGGGGCTCGCCACCCCGGTGCTCGAGATCGCTTTTGACGCGGCGGAGAGGACGGGGCGTTGATGCGCCCGGCGCGCCCTGCGTTCCGTCCCGCCGCGGATGATCTTCTTGCGTCCACGGTTTTGACCGGTCCTGGCCATAACGGGCTCCGTGCCCCTGCGCCGCGTGACATCCCCGCGGCCGCGCGTGTCGCCGGATCGGCGGCATATTCCCATATCCCGAAGGAGGCCCCATGAACGTCCACGCCCTTACGCGCAAGGAAAAGCGGGCCCTCTCTGCGAGGGGTGCGAAGCTCTACGGCATCGGCGGCGACTCCGCGGTTTCGCTGTTTCAGGCCTACCAGTGCCTGAAGGTCGGCAATCTGGCCGAGGCCTGCCAGCTGGTGCTGCCGCTCACCAAGTCGGTTCCCGAGAACCCCCATGCGTGGATCGTTCTGGGTCTCGCGGCCCTGAACCGGCGCGAGGGCCAGACCGCCAAGGCGTTCTTCAGCAAGGCGGCGGAAAGCGCGCCCAAGTCGGTTGACGTGATCACCGGTCTGGCCAAGGCGCATTTCTTCTGCGCCGAGCCGGACGAAGCCGTTGCGAAGATGGAAGAGGCGTTTGCGGCCGGGAACACCGAGGTCGAGTTGATGGTGCTCTACCTGTCGGTCATGGAACTGTTTGACCGGGTCCCGGCTGCGGCAAAGGTGCTCGAGCCGCTCATGGACAAGGTCAAGAGCGTCGAACTGAGCCGGACGGTCGGCGTCAAGCTGGCGGAATGCGAGAGCTACAAAGAGGCGGGGCTTTGGCTCGATCGCGCGCATCGGATCGCGCCTGAGAGCGAACTGGGCAGGCTTGCGGCGGCATCTGCCTGCTTCCAGCGCGGCGAAATGGCGGAAGCAGAAGCGCGCGCTCGCGAATTGCTTGCGGAGGGGGTCAACGACCGCGAGGACGCCTTGATGACCCTCATTGGCGCGCTCCGCTTCCAGTCGAAGCATGACGAGGTGCTCGCGCTGGCTGAGGGTCATGTTTTCAGCGATCCCGTCATGCATGGCCGCGCGCGCGCCTTCGTGGCCAATGCCTATCACGACCTTGGACTGCGCGCCGAGGCGCGGCAGGCCTATCTCGAGGCAATGCAGTCTGCGAGCGAGGAGCGTTCGATCGCGCGGGCCTACGGGGCCTTCTGTTTCGGCCACGGCGAGTATGACGAGGGCGTACCGCATTACCTGAAGCGCCTGCCGGAGAGCTACCGCAGAACGGTGCCCGTGGAAAACGCTTCGGCGGAAAACCTGGAGCGGGAAAAGCGCCTCTACGTGATGAGCGAACAGGGGGTCGGCGACCAGTTGGCGCTGCTGACGCTGGTGCGTCTCCTGCCCGAGCTCAAGGGTCGAGAAATTGTCTTCGTCGCGGACCGGCGGGAATCGGTGCTGCTGCTGGGCAATGCGCTGGGGATCTCGGTGGTCACGAAAGGCGATTTCAAGCTCCACGGCATGGGCGTGTCCAGGCAACAGATCGTCGCGCTGGGTGATCTCGTTCGCTTGCTGCCGGGACAACCGGCCGATGCCCGTCAGGGCGGGTACCTCGCACCGCGGGCGGATGCCGTGAGCGAACTGCGCGCGCGTTATCGCAGCCTCGCCGGAGATCGCCCGATCTTCGGCATGGCTTGGGCTGCGCGGGGGCTCATCGGCACGTTGCGCTCTGTCGATCTGGCCGAGATGGTCGGCATCCTGCCTCCGAATGCCTTCGTCGTGAGCCTGCAGTACGGGGACACCGACGCGGAGATCGCCGCCGCCCGCGCCGCGCGACCGGACGTCGAGATCCATTGCGATCCGCTGGTTGACCAGATGGCCGATCTCGCGGCCTTCGCCGCGCAATGTGCCGCGGTGGACCGGATTGTCACCATCGACAACACCACCGCGCATGTGTGCGGTGCCCTTGGGCATCCCGAGACGCACATGCTGGTGCCGGAGGGCGCGGAATGCATGTGGTACTGGGGCGCGGAGGTCCGTCAGGACCCCTGGTATGGTGTGCTCAAGCTGCACCGTCAGGCAAAGGTCGGCGACTGGAGCGCGAGCTTCGCCTCGGTGCGCGAGGCGCTCGCCGGTTAGAGCGGGGCGTCGCCCTCCAGCACATAGCCCTGCGCCCGGATCGTGCGCACCTGGAGCGCATTGCCATACTGCTCGGCCAGTTTCTTGCGGATGCGGGCGATGTGAACGTCGAAGCGCCGGTCGCCGTAGGCCCATTCGCCGCCGGTCACCTCGGTCGCGAGCAGGGCGCGGCTGACGATCTGTCCGCGCCGGGCATGCAGGCAGGCAAGGATGCGCTCCTCGAGGGGGGTGAGGCCAAGCTGGACGAGCCGGGCAGCGCGTTGCCCGGCGAGAGACGCCCTTTGCAGGCGCACCGACAGCCGGGCCAGCATTTCCGAAGGGTCGTGGTCGGCGCGGAGCGCGTCGTCGGCACCCGCGGCGAAGATCTCGGCGGCGCCGCGCGCGCGGTTGCCATGATCGACCGCGAGGATCACCGCATCGGGGGCGTGCCGGCGGACGCCGACAATCAGGCCGAGCATGTCGTCATCGCGCGGCAGGTGGGCGGAAAGCCCGACGATCATCGCGGTGAGGGGCACGTCGGGCGCCATCAGGTCGCGCGCTTCCGCAGGGCGCGCGCGCCGGAGCACCCGGCGCAGACCGCTCCGTTCCAACAGTTCGGACCAGGCGTTGCGCTGCGCCGTGTCGCGTTCCACCACGACCGCGAAGGAAGCGCGCTGGATCATTGCGGCAGGCTCGGACAAGGTTTCGACAAATTTTTTCCCATGACTTGGCGTAAGATTTTTATATTCAACATGGATTAACCTTCAATTCCTATTTGCCTGTTCAGGAGAAGACCAAAGTCACCAAGAAGAGACTAGGAAATGGGTAAAGAGTTGCAGCGGTTGCTGTTGCGGTTTCTGGGGCGCATCCGACGGCCGGACGCGCTGCCCGTGGCCGAAACATATTCGATGCTGACCTGTCGCGAAACCGGCATGCAAAAGCCGCTCCTGCGCAGGCACCTGCGCGAGGTGCTCGGCATGACGCCCGAGGAGTACCGCAGGAAATGGCGGCTGCCTCAGGACGCGCCACTGGTTTCGCAAGCCTATCTCGACCGGCGGGAAGCCGCTCGAAACATGGAGTGGGAAGGTTAAATTGCCCATAGGGCAAGAATCTATGTAAAGTATAAGTGCAATCCCCGTCGACGGGCGCGCTTGTTCAAGGACAGAAAAGTCAAGAACAGGCAAGAACGGACAGAAGTGCGTTTGGTCCCGGCGATGCGACAGCAGAATGACGATCGGCAGGATAAGAATATGAACGGACATGACGAATCGCAGGACATGGTGGCCCGGATCGTGGCCGCCTACGCGTCCCGCCCGGACGTGACTCCGGATGAAATCGTGAACCTTTACCGGCGCCTGACCGGCGAAGTTCAAGAGACGCCCGCGGCACGGGCGCCGCAGGCTCCTGCCGCCGGGGCGGGCGGAATGCACCCGGCGCTTCCCGTGGCGCAGGCCGTGACCGAGGACAAGGTGTACTGCCTGTGCTGCGGCCGCGGCTTCAAGATGCTGAAGCGCCATCTCGGCGCCGAGCACGGCATGACCGAGGCGCAATATCGCGCGGCCTTCAATCTTGCCGAGGAGTTTCCGCTGGTGGCACCGAGCTACTCGCGCAAGAAGGCCGCCCATGCCAAGGAAGCCGGGCTCGGCAAATACGACCGCACCGTGATGGTGGGGCAGGAGTAAGAGCGCGAAATGGCTGGCAGGAACGAACAGGCGGTCATCGTAAAGAAGATCGAGGAAAGCGGCGGACACGGGCATCACGGTGGTGCCTGGAAAGTCGCATACGCGGACTTCATGACCGCGATGATGGCCTTCTTCCTGCTGCTGTGGATCCTTGCCGCGTCCGATGAAGAAAAGCTGCGCGGGCTTGCCGACTACTTCACCCCGTCGCTTTCGGAATCCGGGGGACGCGGTGACGGCCTGCTGGACGGCATGGTGCTGGGGCAGGACGGCGTGATGAGCGGCACCGATGGGCCGCAAAGTCCTGTCCAATTGCCAAGCTTCGGACAGGAAAACCCGCTCGCGGTGTTTGACAGCCGGCTGCGTGACCCGGATTCGCGGGTCGTGGTCGAATTCGATACCCGGCCCGAGGGACAGCAGGACAGCCAGACCATCAACACCGGCGAGAATGGCGTTGCCGATGGGATCGCGGCGGCCCAGGCCGCGGCGGAAGCCGAGGCGGCGGCAGAGCAGGCCGAGCGCACCGAGCAGGAATGGCAGGAGGCGCAGGAACGTCTCGAGCAAACGATCACCGAGCAGATCGTCGAGGATCCCGAGCTGCAGGCGATGCAGGAGAACCTGCTGTTCCAGCGCACGGCGGACGGGCTCGAAATCCAGATCGTTGACAAGAACAGCAGTTCTATGTTCGCCACGGGCAGCGCGCGGATCGAGGATCGGACCCGTGACCTGCTGCGCATCGTCGCCGAGGCCATCACCGACCTGCCGAACGAGATCACCATTTCCGGGCATACGGATTCGGTGCCTTACCAGCGGGCCGGCAGCTATTCCAACTGGGAGCTTTCCGCAGATCGCGCCAATGCGACGCGCCGCGTGCTCGTGGATACCGGGGTCAATCCGGCAAGGATTACGCGCATTTCCGGCCTTGCCGATACGGCGCCGCTGGATTCGGAACATCCCGCGGCCCCTGAAAACCGCCGTATCAGCGTCACATTGCAGTATCCGAAGCCGCAGCAGCCTTAATGCCTGCAAAGCGTGCTCGGGAAAGTAGCGGCAAAACTCACCATATCTAGTGTTCTCTTTGCCGCACAAAGCTGTATATCCACACGTAATTTGCGGAATGTTAAGGAAACTCAGAGGGTGTGGGTGGCGATCTCTGCGATGGAAGCAGGAATGCTCGATGTGAAAATCCTTGCAAACACAGGGATTTCACTGCGCGACTCGCACTCCTTCATCTAGCATCCAGAAAGATCAAGACCTCAATATCTAGGAGGTCGATTTACATTTGGTGGGTTTGCGAGGATCCGCTCAAAACCTACTGTGTACCCGGGGAAAGACTCACTTGGGGCATGGGTAAACGGATGCGTAGCGGGGACATTCTGCGTTTAATCTGGCGGGAGGGCGTGGCTCTTCCGGAAGTGGAATTCGGGGTCAGGTTTCAAATGGCGCTGACGGCGATCCTGCCGGTACAGGCAGAGACCCTGATGGCTCGCGGCGACTGCAGGCATCCGCTTGTCATGGCCGACGAGCTGGAATTGGCCCCTGCATTGCCACTCGGCGACGTGCTCGTCGAAGAGCTGCCGCTCGATCTGCCTTATGGCACGATGGTGGTGATGCTGCCTGTATCGGGCGTCTCGTTTTCGCAGCTCCTGGGTGAAACCGTTGCCGAAGCGCTGCTGCTGGCACAGAGCCTTGGCGGTGTGCCGATGGAGCATGAGACCGACGCGCTCTACATCATGGCGCATGCGGCGATGCGCCGAGCCGCCGCACTTGGTCGTGAAGGACATGAAGTTGAGCCGCAGGGCTTCTGCCGCGGTCTCGGGCGGAGCCTGTCGCGCCACTGGCTGGCCGAGCGCAGGCCGCTTTTGCCCGATCCCATGCTCTTCTCGCGGTCTGATTTCCTTTGGCAGCGGCAGCTGGCGGTGTATCTCGCGGACCTTGATCCGGGGTTCTCCTCGCCCGATCCGCTGCTGGTTCCAGAGGATCTGCTCAGCGTCTCCGATACACCGCTTCGCCTGAGCGACTGGGTCAGCCGCACAGAGACCATGCTGCGTGCGGTCATGGGCGCGCCAGAGCGCGAGTATATGCCGCTAAAGGCGAGTTTTGCTGCTCGATTTAACCTTCAGTAAATCATTATATTCTTCCTGATATCAAAGAATTGTGTTTACTTATTCTTGCAGGCAAGAATGAGTTGGGCGTTTCTTCATGATGTCCATGACGTACCAGGCAGCGATGCGCGAGCCGTTCCTCGACATAGAGCAGGAGCGCAGGGCCATTTGCAGCTGGCAGGATAGCGGGGACCGCAAGGCCCTCGAATTGTTGCTGCGGTCGCACGCACGGCAGGCGTGGTCGCAGGCGGCGCGGTTCACCGACAACCCGGTGCACCTCGAGGATTTGGCGGCGGAAGGCTTCCTCGGGCTCATCAAGGCCGCCGACTGCTTCGATCGGCAGCAGGAGGTGCGCTTCTCGACCTATGCCGCATGGTGGGTGATGAACGGGATTTCCGGCGCGCTGGCGCGGATCAAGGCGGTGATCGACATTCCTGCGCGCACCTATCTTGACGCGCAGACAGGCAAGCTGTCCGAGGAAGAGCGCGCGCGCATCCGCATGGCGACCCACGGGATCATCGCGCTCGACGGGGGTGAAGATGATGAGGACGGGCGTCCGCGCGATATCCTCGTCTCGGGCGAACCCGGCCCCGAAGAGCTTGTGACGCTGGAAAGCGAGCGGGCGATGCTGACCCGGCTGCTGGCGGAGGCGCTCGAGCCGATGACCCCGGAAGAAGCCGAGGTGATCCGTCGGCGACGCCTGCAGCCCGACCCCGAGCCCTTCGGCAGCATCGCACGCGATCTCGGCGTGTCGCAGGACCGCCTGCGCCAGGTTGAGAAGCGCGCCATGCTGCGGCTTCGGCGCAATCTGATCGACAAGGGGTTCTCTCGGGCGGTGCTGACATGATCAATTTGCTGACCGCGCTTGGCGCACCGAATGCCAGCCAAGCAGAAGCGAAGGGAACCGAGAAGCCGGCCGAGGGAGAGACGCCCTTTGCCGGGCTTCTCGCCTTGCTTGGCGGCGGAAAGGATGCTGGCACTGACAGCGTGGAAGAGACCGGCGACGGCGTTTCCGACCTGCTTGCGCAGGCGGGCGCGGCGCTCGCGGATCCCGATCTTTCCGAGGAGGAAATCGCCGCAGTCCTCGCCCCGGTGATCGAGCAGATCGGCACGGCGCTTGCCGCCGATCCGGTGCTGCTGGACAAGGCCAAGGCATTGGTCGCCAAGCTTTCCGAAACGCTGGTGGAGGCGGGGCCAGAGGCCGAGGAGCTCTCCTGGCGCGATCTGTCGAAGGGACTGGCCGATCTTCAGGCCGAGCTTTCGGGCGCGGAAGAGGAACCGGGGGACGAGGCGGCGCTGGCCGCCCTAATGCAGCTGGCGCTTGTGACCGCGGAAGAGGTGGCACCGACCTTTGTTCCGGTCCCCTCGGGGCTGGGACAACTGCTGAGCCTGCCTCTGCGAGACACATCACAAGTGGTCGAGGTCGCGCCTGGCGACCAGCAGCCTGAGCTGCCCGAGTTTGCGTCGGATGGCCTCGGCCGGAGTGCGCTCACAGAGGGAGAGGGCGCATTCCCGGGAACCGCGGAGGACGAGGGCGATGCGCGCGCCGCGCTCCCGCGCGCCGAGGCCCGCCCGGTCGCGGGCTTCGCCCTGGCCGCGCCACCTACGGCGGCGCACGGCGCAGACCAACTCCCGCCGCCGGGGCCGCTTCAGGTGCAGGCTGCGCCGCTTGGTCCGGTGTCGGCAACGCCGCTCGCGGCCAGCGCGATGGCGGCCTCGCAGCTTGCCGGTGCTGCGCCGCAGGTGGCGGCGCAGGGGCAGGACGTGCTGGGCCAAATTCGCGCCAGCTCAAGCGCCGAAGGCAAGATCAATGTCGAACTGAAGCCCGAGGGATTGGGCAAGGTCGAGATTTCCCTGACGCCGGACGAGGCGGGCAGGATGCAGGTGGTCGTGCGCGCCGATCAGGCCGCTGTGCTGAGCGCCCTGCGCGCCGATCGCGACGGGCTCATGGCCCTGCTTCGCGACGCCGGGCATGCGGTCGAGGACGGCGCACTCAGCTTCGCCGACATGGACGCTCAAGGCGGTGCCCAGGGGCGCGGGCAAGGGCAGGACGGTGCGCGTTCAGGCGGTTTCACAACCTATGGGACCGCCAGTGCCGAGGCCGCGCGCGCCGAGAGCGGCGCAACGACTCAATCGCTCGCGCTGCCCGTGGGCAGCGTCGACCTCAGGATTTGACGGGAACAGAACACAATGGCCATCGATCCCTTTGGGACCACCAGCGTCAGCACGACGCCCAGTTCGTCCAGCAGCTCGATGAGCCAGCTGTCGGAGGACTACGAAAGCTTCATCACGCTGCTGACGGCGCAGATCCAGAACCAGAACCCGCTCGAGCCGATGGACAGTACCACCTTCATCTCCCAGCTCGCTCAGCTGAGCCAGGTGGAGCAGTCGGTGGCGACGAACGCCAACCTCGAAGGCATTTCGGACCAGCTGGCCTCGATGGGGGCGATCACCGGCCTGTCGCTGATCGGGCGTTCGGTGGTGACCGCCACGGATGAGGTCGTGCTGGCCGAGGATGGCGGGTCGGCCGAGATGTCCTACTATCTCGCTGCCGAGGCGGACAGCGTGACCCTGACCGTCACGGCCGAGGACGGCACCGTGCTGCGCACATATGGCGGTCTGGATACCACCGCTGGGGCGCGGCACGCCGTGGGCTGGGATGGGCTGGACTACGAAGGCCTGCCGCTGCCGGCAGGCGGCTACACCATGGCGCTGACGGCGCTCGATGCCGAGGGCAGCACGATTGCCTCGCAGACCTACGCGCCGCTGAAAGTTCAGAGCATGACATATGAAAACGGTCTCGCCACGCTCCACCTGGAGAATGGCGAGACCGTGCTTGCCGGTCTCGTCGAAGAGATCATCTAAGCGCTCAGGTGCGCGGCACGTCGGCCTTCACCAGCGACAGGAACAGGACTTCGGAGACATCGTCTCCGAAGTCTTTTTTCAGGTCCTCGGACAGCTCCTGCGAGAGCTTGCCGGTGTCGATGCTCACGCCTTTCATCGACCGGCCATCGGCGGCGCGATGCATCGAGGTCAGGATGGCATCGCGCAGGCGCGAGGCATTCTCGGGGATGTTGAAGTTCACCGCGGTGTTGATGTCGCGCATCGCCACGCCGACTTCCGAAACCACGTAGGTGATGCTGTCGGCGCGATAGACCGGCACCGAGATCTTGCCCAGTGACACGATGCTGGAATCGGTCGCGCGATCCTTGGTCAGCATCCCCTGCGCAGCGGCGGGCTTATGGGCGATTTCGGTTTCGGCTTCAGGTCCTGCCGACGTCTGGGCCTGGTCGAGGTGCTGCGGACGCCCGGTGTCGCCGTCCGCTTGTGGAGCGGTGGTATGCTTTGGGCCATGCGTGGCAAGATCGTCAAGGATCTGCTCCGCTTCGGAAGGCCCGGCTTCTGCCGTTTGCTCTTCCAAATTCTGCGCAGCGGGGGCCAGGACATGCCCGGCACCATAGCCGACGGCCCCGAAGATCAGGGGCAGCGCGGCCAGGGCGATGTATGATTTCTTCATAACGAATCCCGCAGTTTCTCTGTCAGGGTCCGTAATGACGCGCGATTCGGGCTATTTTTTCGTCAAATCACGGCGTTATTCGGGTCAATAAGGCAGAATAACGTCCATGACATCTTCGCCGTATCCCCGTGTCTGCTGTCGGCTGACCGATCCGCGGCCGCCATAGGAGATGCGCGCCTCCGCGATCTTGTCGTAGGGAATGGCGTTGCTGCGGTCGATGTCCTGCGGCCGGATGATGCCGGTGACGCGCAGTTCACGCAGTTCCTCGTTCACCTTCACCTCCTGGCGACCGGCGACGACGAAATTGCCATTCGGAAGTTCCTGGACCACCAGGGCGGCCATGCGCAACGAGATCATCTCCTCGCGGTCGATCGAGCCCGAGCCAGAGGCGCCGGTCTTCGAGGTGATGTCGACGATGTTGTCGCCCGATGGCAGGTCCTCGGGGCCGACACCGGGCAGGATCTTGTCGATCTGGGTGCCGTAGCCGAAGAAGGAGGGGAAGCCGAGCGTCGAGTTGCCGCTGCGGCTGCGGTCGGATTCATTGCTGAGCGAGGCGGTGTCGTCGATCTCGACCAGGATGGTCAGGATGTCGCCGATCTGCGTCGCCCTCTGGTCGCCGAAGAACCCCGAAGAGCCGCGTTCCCAGAGCGACGCACCCTCGGCGCGATAGGGGATGCGGTCGGGCTTGGGCGGCGGCATGGGAATGTTCACGCTGCGCGCCTCGGCGAGCGTCTGCGGATCGAGCCCGACACGGCTGACCTCGGGGTCGCGGTCGAAGGCGGGAGAATTGCAGCCAGCCAGCAGGGCCAGCGCGGAGGCGGCCATCAGGCCATGACGGAGCGGGGTCATCGGATCACCTCTACGAGGCCCTCTCCGCGCGCAACCGCGACGAGGGGGGTATTGCTGACGAGATTGACGATGCGCACGTCCTGCCCGCGGTGGGCATCGGTGAGCGCGCGGCCGGGAGCGGTCACCACAAGCCGGCCATCGTCGTAAAGAATGTTCACCTTGTCGCCGCGGCCGATCACCAGCGGCTGCATCACAGACTGGGTCATCACCGGGCGGCCCTGTGCCAGCATCCGCCGCACCTGCATGCCGTCGAGCTTTGCCTCGTCGACGATGGTGAAGGCACCGACGCGGCTGAGTGGCATCTCGACGGTCTTGATGTCGGTTGCGCCGATCACCTCGCCGGGCATCAATCGCCGGGTGGGGACCGGCAGCGTCTGTGTTGCGATGACGAAGCCCTGAAGCCGGTGGGTCACCCCCTCTTCGGTCAGCGCATTGGCCAGGAACTGGCCGCTGTCGCGGTCCATCCAGAAGGCCGAGATGGTTTCGGCATCTTCGATCTGCGTGCCCTTGAAGCGGACGCGCAGATTGGCTTCGGACGGCAGTGCCGCGCCCCAGTTCATACGCGCCTGCTCTTCGATGAGCACATCCGGAGACTCTGCCATCGCGACAAGCGGCGCCAGGGTCAACAGGGCGAGAAGGCAGGCGAAACGGGACATGACGTCAGCGGATTTGGTTGGCGGCCGACATCATCTGGTCAGCGGTTTCGATCGCCTTCGAGTTCATCTCGTAGGCGCGCTGCGCCTGGATCAGGTCGGTGATCTGGCGGATGATATCGACGTTGGAGCTTTCCAGGTATCCCTGGCGCAGGATGCCGACGCCCTCGTCACCGGGGGTGGCCGGGATCGGGTCACCCGAGGCCACGGTGGCCTGCAACAGGTTGTTTCCCATCGGGCGCATGCCGGCATCGTTGACGAAGGTGGTCAGGGTCAGCTGGCCGACCTCGACCGGGGTCGTGTCGTTGCCGACATAGGCGCTGACGATGCCGGTCTCGCTGATCGAGACCGACACGGTGTCGTCCGGCAATACGATGCCCGGATCGATCTCGAAGCCCTGCTCGTTGACGATCTGCCCCTCGGCCGACAGGCGGAACGAGCCGTCACGGGTGAAGGCCTGGGTGCCGTCGGGCATGTTGACGGTGAAATATCCACGTCCGTCGATCGCCATGTCGAGCTGGTTCTCGGTCTGCGCCAGCCCGCCCTGGGTGTTCAGCCGCACGGTGCCAGCGGTGCGCACGCCGAGGCCGATGTCGAGGCCGGTCGGACGGGTGTTGCCTTCTTCGGCGGTCACCGCGCCCTCGCGGGTGATGTTCTCGTAGATCAGGTCGGTGAAGCTCGCCCGCGAGGCCTTGAAGCCCGTGGTGTTGGCGTTCGCGATGTTGTTGGAGATGACGTCGACGTTGGTCTGCTGCGCCATCATGCCGGTAGCGGCGATTCCGAGTGCCTTCATGGTCGTCCCTTCCTCAGCTGTTCCGGATCCGGCTCAGCATGTCCTTTTTCAGATCGTCATCCGATTGCACCAGGTTCAGCGACTGCTGATAGGCCTGCTGGATCTCGATCAGCCGCGTGACCTCGGTCACCGCCTGCACATTGCTCATCTCGACGGCGCCCTGGATGACCTGGGTGGTCGACTCGTCCGGGATCAGCCGGGCATTCCCATCTTGGGGCATGAACATGCCGCCGCCCGAGCGTCCGAGACTCTGGCGGTCGGGCAGGGTGAAGACGCCGACCTGGCCCAGCACCGCGCCGTCGGCAGAGGTTATCACCCCGTCGTTCGAGATGCTGACGGTCGAGGCCTGATCTGGCGGCAGCACCATCGGCGCGCCGCCCGCGTCAAGCAGCTGCGCGCCGCTCGCGGTGATCACCCGCCCCTCGGCATCGAGAACGAACCCGCCATCGCGACCGAATGCGGTTCTGCCATCTGACGTCTGATAGCCGAACCAGCCATCGCCGCTGAGGGCGAGGTCCAGCGCATTGCCGGTCGGCATGATCGCGCCCGAGCTGTTGTCGACATAGGAGCCGCGATCGAGCACGTAGTTGGTGCCTTCACCCGCAAGCGCGGCGTCGTCTTTTTGCAGGTAGGTCTCGAACAGCACCCGCTCGGCCTTGAAGCCGGTGGAGTTCGCATTGGCAATGTTGTTCGAGGTCACGTCGATCTGCCGCTCAAGAGCGGTCAGCCGGGAAAGCGCGACGTAGATAGAATTATCCATGCAAACGGCCTATTAATATTTGCTCGATCATTCTTTTCTTGATGATGATGCGTGTTTTGCTAAGATAACGCAAGCATAATGATGATGAAGCGGGCATAAGCGGTGGTCTATTCTTGTGCAATCGCAGGGAAACGTGTGGCGGTCTTGGCGCTGTTCCTCTGCGCCTGCCCGGCCTTGGCGGAGCGCGCCGGTCCGCAGCATTTTGCGCAGGTCACCCCGGCGGCGATCTCCGAGCCCCGCGTGATCGATCCGCCGGCGCTCTACCTCGGGCAGCGGGCCGAGGAGCCCTTCATCGAGGAACGGGCGCGGTTGATGGAGGCGGTGATCGCCGCCGGCGACCGGCAGCCCGATCAGGCGCGGGCCTTGACCGATCTGGCCGAGTTCTTCTTCGCGCATGCCATGGCGCCCGAGGGGCTTTCCGTGCTGGGTGGCGTGGCGGGTGAGGCGGTGCCGCCCGCCCATCTGTTGCGCGCGCGGGCTTTCGAACTGGCGCTCGGGCTGATCGATACGCGCGGGCGGCCATTGACGCCCCGCGCCGAAGCCCTGCTCGATCCTCCGCATTCTGCCTGGCCCGATCAGCCGCTGTTTCTTGCACTCTCGCACATTCGCGACGGAAACTGCGTGGATGCCCGGCCCCTGCTCGAACAGGCGACAGCGCGCCTCGCGCGCTTCCCGGCGCCGGTGCGGGCGCAGGTGCTTCCCGGCCTTCTGCAATGCGCGATCGAAACCGGGCAGTGGTACCTTGCGCGAGATATTGCTGTCTCGTTCGAGGGGTACGCCGAGTTGAGAGACGGCACGGCATATTACTACCTGCTCGGGCAGGTGGCCGAGACGGTTGACGAGCCGTTGGCCGCCTTCGACAGCTACATGCATGCGATCACTGGCCGCGATATCTGGGCGCACCGGGCGCGCCGGGCGTTGGTCACGCTGGGCCTTACGCGCGATGCCCTCTCAACCCCAGACGCGATCCGCCTGCTGAAGCTGGAGGCGGAGATGTGGCGCGGCGACGAGTCTTCGGGCGCGGTGATGGATCAGCTTGCCTCGCTGCAGGTGATCTCGGGGCGCAAGACGGACGCGATCGAAACCTACGGCTTGCTGATCGCGCGGCTGGCGGGCACCACGTCAGCGACCGCCGCGCAGCAGAAGGCGCGGGCGCTGATCGAGGACATCTACCGCAGGGGCGCCGAGGGTGAGATCCCGCTGGGCCGTTTCATGGCGGATCACGAGCGCATCGCGCGCTATTTCCGCTTCACGCAGAGTTTCGCGCTGGCCTCGGAGTTGTTTGCAGACACCTTCCGCAAGGCGGGTGCAACCAAGGTTGCCGCCGAAGAATATGCCACCACTCACGATTACCTTACGGCGGCGCAGGATCTGGGCATCACCACCGCAGAAGAGGGCCAATTGGCGCGTCTCAAGGTGAAAGAGGCCGAGACCCTGCTGGCGGGCGGTCAGTTCGAGGCCCTGGGAGCGTTGCTGTTGCAGCCGATTGCCCTGACGGACCCGGTGTTGAAGCGCCGCTTCGACCTGGTTTCGGCGCGCTATTTCGATGAGACCGGCCAAACCGTGGAGGTGCTCGCTGACGGGCAGGACACGCCGGACGGCGAAGCGACGACGCAGCTGCTGCGCCTGCGCGCCTTGGCGCGGTTCGAGCGTGGCGAATGGCCGGCGGCCAAGGCCTCTTATGCGCGGCTCTACGCGCGTGAGGGCAACGAGATGCCCTTGCCGGACGCCATTCGCTACCTGCTCTCGGCGCATCGCAGTGGCGACAGCGCGCGCGCGGCGGACCTGGCCGGGCAATTCCCGAGCCTGACCGAGCTGCCGGGCTGGGCTGAGATCGCGCGCGGGCTGACGCGGGAAGCCCCTGCCTTGTTGCCGCTGCGCGAAGAAACCGCGCGGGCGCGGATCGACAAGGCCCAGGAAACCCTCGACAGCCTTCCCGAGGTGGAGCGCCTGAACTGAGCGGTGCTAGGTGCCAAGATCAGGCATGATTCAGTCGCGCGGCGCCGAAATTAATACAAGTAAAGGCAAATTTAACCATGGTGAAACCTGGTTTGCCTAAGTGATCAGTCAACTGCGGTTCAACTGCGACCAATAGGGCGAGACGGACATGAGCATTTCCAGCGCGATGGCGGCCGGGGTCAGCGGCCTCACGGCGAACTCCAATGCGGTTGAACGCATTTCAAACAACATCGCGAATGCGGATACCATCGGGTATCGCCGCAGCTTCGCGCAGATGATCACCTCGGGTTCGACCGCGGCCACGGGCAGCACCTCGGCAGGTGTCGCGACCACGATCACCCATTCCAACACCTCAGAGGGGACCTTCCAGGAGACTTCGGTCGCCTCGAACCTGACGATCAACGGCAGCGGGTTCTTCGTGGTGAACTCGAACATCAACGCGGGCTACACCAGCGGCAACATGTTCACGCGGGACGGCAGCTTCGCGCCCGACGAGAATGGCAACCTGGTCAATGGCGCGGGGCTGTACCTGATGGGCTTCGCCTATGACGGCACGGGCCAGCTCGGCGGGGTGGACCGTTCGAGCTTCTCGGACCTGGTGCCGGTCAACGTCGCCAGCCAGGCGATCAACGGCTCGGCCACCAGCGCGATCGGCATCAGCGGCACGCTGCCGTCGCAGGAAACGGGCGTCGCCGAACCCGGCAATGCCTTCACCACCTCTGTCGAGTTCTACAACGCACTCGGCGAGGCGGAGCGGCTGACGCTGTCGTTCCAGCCCACCACGACCGATGACGCCTGGGATGTCACCATCTCGGGCCCCGATGGTGACTATGGCTCGGTGACGATCACCTTCAACAACAGCGGTGCCGATGCCGGATCGCCTGCGAGCTATTCCAATGTGACATCGCTGGCCACCGCGCCCGCCGGCTTCGGTTTCGATACGGCGACCGGCGAGATGACCCTGACGGTCAACAATGGCACCACGCCGCAGGCGCTGACCATCTCGCTGGGTGCGCCGGGGGCGTTTGACGGGCTGACCCAGTTCGCCGGGGACTACACGCCGATGAAGGTCGATGCGGACGGCAGCGAAAGCGGCATGCTGACCAGCGTGGAGTTCGACGAGTCCGGCGATGTCTGGGGCGTCTTCGACAATGGCACCCGCAAGGTGCTCTATTCCGTGCCGCTGGCGACCTTCGCCAATGCCAACGGGCTGGCCACCTCCAACAACTCGACCTTCCAGGTGTCGAATGAATCCGGTGACTTCTACCTTGGCGCGCCAGGCACCGGCGAGACCGGCTCGCTGACCTCGGGCGGCATCGAGGGCTCCAACGTCGATATCGCGCAGGAGCTCACCAACCTCATCCAGCGTCAGCGCGCCTATTCGTCGAACGCGAAGATCATCACGACCGCCGACGAGATGCTGAACGAAACCGTCAATCTCAAGCGCTGACCTCGGGCAGCGACACCGGGTGACAGACTTGGCAGATAGGATCGCACCATGAGCCTTTCCGCGGCCCTCAACGCGGCACGCAGCGGGTTGAGCGTCACGTCCCGCTGGGCGCAGACGACCTCGAACAACATCGCCAACGCCAACAATGCGTCCTATGCGCGCCGCGATCCGACGATCGTTTCGGGACACTCTGGCGGCGTTACGATCAGCGAGATCACCCAGGCGGTGAACACCTCGCTCGACAGCATGTATCGTCTCGAGGTGTCGCGCACCGCAACTCAGGATGCGATCGCCACCGGCCTGTCGCTCTACACCGCGCAGCTTGGCGATACGGGCTCGGACGTGACGCTGCTGACCCAGCTCACGGATTTCCAGAACGCGCTGGGACTGATGGCGGCGAGCCCGACCGACAGCTCGTTGCAGCGCGCCGCGCTGACCGATGCGCAGGAGCTGACGCTGTCGCTCAACCTCGCCTCCAACTCGCTCATCGACGCACGGGAGCAAGCGCTGTCGTCGGCGCAGAATGACATCACGAGCATCAACACGACGCTCGCGGATCTCGCCAAGATGAACGAGAAGCTCGCCAGTGGTAAGCTCAGCGAGGGCCAGAAGCTCGCGCTTGGCGACGAGATCACGGCCAAGCTCGACAGCCTCGCCGAGAAAATGGACTTCACCATGCGCACCGATGCGAAGGGGCGGATGGAGATTTTCACCACCGGCGGCACGGCGCTGCTGCTTGGCGAAACCGCCGAAACCATCAGCTTTGACGCGGAGACGGGTGTTCTGAGCGCCGGAGCCGTCGACATCACGCCGGGAGCCGCGGGTGCCCGTGGCATCGGCGAGGGCTCGCTCGCCGGGCAGATCACGCTCTACAACGATGTCATCCCCGAGATGAGCGCGCAGCTCGACGAGGTGGCCAAGGGGTTGATCAGCGTCTTCGAGACGTCCGATGTGTCGCTGGCACCGGGTGAGGCAGGTCTGTTCACCGACGCCGGCGCGGCGCTGAGTGATCCCGTGGCTGCCGGGCTTGCTGCGCGGATCGCCGTGAACAGCGCCCTCGTGCCCGACGAGGGCGGGGCGGTCTGGCGCTTCCGCGACGGTGTCGGGGCGACCGTGCAGGGCGAAAGCAACGATGCCTCGCAGCTCAATGCCTTTGTTGACGCCATGGCGGGCAAGACCAGCTTCGATGCCAGGCTGGGGCTCGCCGACAGCGCGACGCTGGCCGATTACATGGCAAGCCTGATCGCCAGCCAGAACACCACGCGCGCGAACGCGGAAACTGGCGCCGAGACCTCTGCTGCCGCGGCACTCACGGTGCAGGAGACGCGGCTCGGCTTCATGGGCGTGAATGTCGATGACGAGCTGCAACAGCTCGTCGCCATCGAACAGGCCTATTCTGCAAATGCGCAGGTGATGACCACGGTCATGTCCATGCTCGACACGCTGCTCGACTCCTTCTGATCCCGGAGCCCGCCATGATCTACCTAAGCAAAGGCCCATCGACGCTCTACTCGAGCCTGCTGCGCCGGAACCAGAACGCCGAAGCGGCCAGCGCCCTGTCGCGGGCCGAGCAGGAGCTGTCCACCGGATATAAGGCCGACGTCTACAAGTCGATTGGTCTCGGGGCGACCGAGGCCCTCAGCCTCAACGCCACGCTGGATCGCGACGAGGCGCAGTCGACGACCAACAAGCTCGTGCTGTCCCGTCTCGAGATGATCACCCAGTCGCTGGGCGCGATGCGCGAGTCGGTCCAGGATGTGCTCGACGTGGCGGTGTCCAATGCCGGTCAGGCCACCGACGCGTCTTCGGGCATGCAGATCGCCGCAAAGGCGGCGCTGGATGCGTTCATCGGCCAGGCTGGCCAGGCTTACGGTGGCAGCGCGCTGTTCGCCGGAACGTCGAATGTCACCAATGCGCTGCAGGGCTGGTCCGAAACGCAGGCCGGAAGCGGCCTCTCGCCGCAGGGGGTCATCGGGGGCCTGCTGTCCGGCGGATTGAATTCGGTTGCCGACGTCGACAGCGTGCTGGCCGAGATCGACGCGATCTTCTCCGACAGCGCCACCGATCCGGACACCAACTTTCAGACGCTTTTCTACAACGGCTCGACCGGCACCGCGCCTGCGCGCGCCAATCTGGGGGACGGCGTCAGCATTTCCTATGGTGTGCAGGCCGACGCCGAGCCGTTCCGGCAGGTTCTCAAGGGCCTGGTCATGCTCGCGTCCTACGATCCCGCCTCGATCTCGGACAGCGCCGCTTATTCGAGCTGGGTCAACGAGGCGATCACGGCGATCTCGGCGGGGACCGCGGGGCTGCTCGATGCCGAAACGCAGGTCTCTACCGTGGCGGCGCGGCTCGAGTCGCAGAACGAGCAGATCGCGGATCGGGCGGTGCTCTACAAGACCCGCCTCATGGAGTTGGATGGTGTCGATGCCTATGACGCGGCCAGCAACGTCACCATGCTGCAAGCCCAGCTCGAAGCCAGCTACACGGTCAGCGCGCGCCTATCCAACCTGAGCTTTCTGAACTACATGTGATGCACTCGCGAGGCTGAGGCGCGGCGCCTCGGCCTCGCGGCCGGCCTCGGCGCCGGGTGCCAACTTGTAGCCGCGCCCGCGGATGGTTCGGATGTGCGGGTCGCCAGACGGCGACATTTCCTCGATCTTCTTGCGAATGCGGCAGATGTAGACGTCGATCACCTTGTCGAAGGGCTGATCCTCGGCCATGCCGTAGACCGCGTCATAGATCACCGATTTCGACACCACGCGCGGCGCTGCCAGCGCGATCTGCTGGAAGATTGCCAGCTCGCGCTGCGACAAACGCATCGGGGTGCCCGCCACGTCCGGGTCGCGCCCGTCGAAATAGGCGGTGACATCCCCGATTCGAACCGATCCGGCAGCATGGCCGTGGAACCGGCGCGTGATGGCGTTCACCCGCGAGCGCAGCTCGGGCCCGGTCAGCGGGCCGACGATGTCATCATCGGCACCGGCGTCGAGCGCTTCCATCGCGGCTTCGGGGTCGCGCTGGTCGCGCAGCACCAGGATCGGGTTCCGGCAGCCGGATTTCCGCAGGCGGAAAATGTGTTCAAGTGTGCGCGGTTGCTCCGAGAGCAGGACCGGGCGGTCGGCGTAGCCGTCGCTGCTTAGAAGGTCCAGCTCGCGCTCGAAGAAATCATCGCTGACGGCGACCGGCTGCCACTGCGCCGCGTCCAGTTCGGACAGCAGGCCGCTGAAGGCATTCGAACGGGGCTCGTAAAGATAGATATGCAAACTGCTCTCCCGAAGGCCGACCGACACTCGTTATCCATGATTGGATGACCTGATCATGCGAAGAATTTTTCGTGAGGTCAAGCAATACACAAGGATAGCATGATTAGTTTGGAAATTGTCATTGAATAGTTTGGCGATACGATGTTTAGTCCTTGAAACACAGGACCGCAGCCCAGGGAGTCCCATGCGTATCGCAGCCTGCCTCGGCGCCGCCATCGTGGCGCTCTTCACGGCGTTTCCCGCAGCGTCGGATGTCCGGATCAAGGACATCGCGACCTTTGAGGGCGTGCGGGAGAACCAGCTCGTCGGCTATGGTCTCGTGGTTGGACTCAATGGCACCGGCGACAGTCTGCGCAACAGCCCCTTCACCGAGAAGAGCATCGAGGCGATGCTCGATCGCCTTGGCGTCGGGAACATGTCCGATGACCAGATCAAGACGAGCAACACCGCCGCAGTCATGGTGACCGCCATGCTGCCGCCCTTCGCGCGGCTCGGCTCGCCGATCGACGTGGTGGTCTCCTCGCTCGGCGACGCGACCTCGCTGCGCGGCGGCACGTTGATCGTCACGCCGCTGACCGGCGCGGACGGGGAAGTCTACGCGGTTGCCCAGGGTCCGATCGCCGTGGCGGGCTATGCTGCACAGGGCATGGCGGCCTCTGTGGTCGAGGGCGTGCCCACCGTGGCGCGGATCGAAAACGGTGCGACGGTGGAAAACGAAGTCGACTTCGCGCTGTCCTCGCTCAGTTCCGTGCGCATTGCCCTTCGCAACCCCGATTTCACCACCGCGACCCGCATGGCCGAGGCGATCAACAAGCGGATGGGCACCAATACGGCAACCGCGCTCGACCCCGGCACCGTCGAGGTCGCACTGCATGGCGCGGGCAAGGGGGATATCGCGGGCATCATGTCCGACGTCGAGAATATCCGGGTCGACCCGGACGCCGTTGCCAAGGTGGTGATCGACGCGCGTTCGGGCACAATCGTCATCGGCGAAGACGTGAGGATCGACCGCGTGGCGGTCAGCCAGGGCGGGCTGACGGTCATGGTGCGCGAGGATCCCGAGGTCAGCCAGCCCGAGCCGATCACCATCGGCGGCACCACGGTCGTGGTGCCGCGCACCACCGTCGGCGTTGACGAGCAGGAAACCCATTTCACCATCCTCGAAGGCGCAGATGTCAGCCTGCAACGGCTGGTGGATGCGCTGAATGCCATCGGCCTGACCGCGACGCAGACGATTTCCATCCTGCAGGCCATCAAGGCTGCGGGCGCGCTGCACGCCGATCTCGAGATCATCTGAGGGGAGAGACAGCATGGATGTGAAGACTTCCATGGCCGCTTTGCAGGTGACCGGCGCGCAGATCGCGCAGCCCGGCGCCATCGCGCCCGACGCGCCCGCGAGTGCGGCAAAGGAATTCGAGGCGATGTTTCTCACCGAGATGGTCAACGAGATGCTGAGCGAGGTCGATCTTGGCGATTTCGGCGGGGGCAAGGCCGAGGAACACTGGCGCTATTTCCTGGCCGAGGCCTTCGGCAAGGAGCTGGCGGAGCAGGGTGGCGCGGGCATTGCGCGCAACCTGGAACAGGCGATGTCGGCCTATGGCGCGGCCGCCCGGCGTGGAGACCACACATGACGCAGATGACCAGACCCCGCGCCCATGCGCTGATCGACCGGCTGGCCCGCCTGCTGCGCGACGAAATCGCTGCCATCGGTAAGGGCGAACTGGCGCGCGTCGAAGAGCTGTTCCCGCGCAAGCAGGAACTCCTTGCCGAGATCGAGGCCGCATTTGCCGACCCCGAGCCTTTGCTGGGGGGCGATGATCCCGCTGCGGAGAAGCTGCGCGACAGCCTGTCCGGCCTGCGCGAGCTGATCCACAGCGACCTGGCGCTGCTGCGGCGGATGACCGAAGCAACCGGGGCGGTGGCGAAAGAGATCGACCGGATCCGCGAACGCCAGAGCCTGCGGGGCGTCTATGGCAAGGATGGCACGAAATCGAAACAAGGCGTGACCCAGACGCAACGCTACGACCAATCGGTCTAGATTTAACCCCCGATTAACCAGCGGCTTCAATTTCTCGTGTTACTGCTGACCCACGGCAGGACCGTTTTCGCCAGAAAGGCGAACAACGACGATAGAAATCGGAGCAGATACAATGTCTTCTATCAATACCAATGCAAGCGCGATGAACGCGCTGTCGACGCTGCGCGGCATCAACAAGAACCTCGAAAGCACTCAGAGCCGCATTTCGACCGGCCTGAAAATCCAGTCCGGCAAGGACAACGCAGCATACTTCTCGATCTCGGAATCCATGTCGTCCGACAGCTCGGTCTACAAATCGATCGATGAAGGTCTGACGCTGACGAAGAACTCGATCTCCACCGCCCGCCTGGGTGCCGAGTCGATCGCGTCGCTGGCCGAGACCTTCTCGGAGCGTGTGGCCTTTGCCCAAGGTGACGCCGTGGATCGCGCGGCGATCCAGGACGAGCTGAATGGCCTCATCAACCAGATGAAGAACACCATCGAGCAGGCGACCTTCAACGGCAACGACCTGGTGAACGCGGCCGGCGCTGGAAACATCGGCACCACGGCGGCCGTGGTGGGAACGACCTCGACAGTCACGGTGGTCACCGGCATCACGCGCGACTCCAGCGGCTCGCTCGATGTGACGTCGATGTCCTTCAGCACCGAGGATTTGTCGAGCATCGTCGATGCCCTCGAAGGGATCAACCTCACGACCAGCGCTGACCTTGGGGCCGACCTGGAGGCCGCGAAGTCGGCCTTCGACGATGCAACCGATGCGGCAACCCGTCTCGGCATTGCCGAGAAGTCGATCGAGAACCAGCAGGAGTTCCTCAACAAGCTGACCGACAACATCGACACCGGTGTTGGCGCGATGATCGATGCGGACATGGAAGAGGAAGCGGCGCGTCTGCAGGCGCTGCAGGTGCAGCAGCAGCTGGCCACGCAGTCGCTGTCGATCGCCAACTCCTCGCCGCAGAGCATCCTGTCGCTGTTCCAGTAATCCGCTGGCGCAGGCAGAGCTTCTGCCAGGAAGAACCGGGGGGGCGCCACTGGCGCCCCCTTTTCTGTGCGTAAAGACTTTGGGCGCGGCGGCGGCGGCGATACGACGAAAGTCGGCGCGGCAAACCCGCTGGGGACACGATGTCTTTGCTTGCGACACAGAAAGGACACAATGCGTTACCCAAGCGCAACTCTGATGCTGTCCCTAGCGTAATTAATGTTTCGTTAATCAATCGCTCCAATCTCTCGTGGTACGGGTAATCCACGGCAGGACCGTTTTCGCCAGAAAGGCGAAGAACAACGATAGAAATCGGAGCAGACAGATGTCTTCCATCAATACCAATGCAAGCGCGATGAACGCGCTGTCGACGCTGCGCGGCATCAACAAGAACCTCGAAAGCACACAGGGCCGCATCTCGACCGGCCTGAAGATCCAGTCCGGCAAGGACAACGCAGCTTACTTCTCGATCTCGGAATCCATGTCGTCCGACAGCTCGGTCTACAAGGCGATCGACGAAGGCCTGACGCTGACCAAGAACTCGATCTCGACCGCCCGCCTGGGTGCCGAGTCGATCGCGACGCTGGCCGAGACCTTCTCCGAGCGCGTGGCCTTCGCCCAGGGCGACGCGGTGGATCGCGCAGCGATTCAGGACGAGCTGAATGGCCTCATCAACCAGATGAAGAACACCATTGCTCAGGCCACCTTCAACGGCAACGACCTGGTGAACGCGGCAGAGGCGGAAAACATCACGCTGGGAACTTCGGCCGGTGTGACAGCAATCGCAGCGGGAACTTCCGGGGTCAGCGTCGTGACCGGGATCACGCGTGACAGCACGGGCTCGCTGGACACCACCTCGATGTCGTTCAACAAGGTCGATCTCTCGTCGATCGTTGCCGAACTTGCTGGCATCGACGTCTCGGATTCCGCGATGTCTGCGGGCGATCTGCAGGCGGCTCTTTCGACGGCGAAAACTGCCTTCGACGCTGCCACCGAGTCTGCCACCAAGCTCGGCATCGCCGAGAAGTCGATCGAGAACCAGCAGGAGTTCCTGAACAAGCTGACCGACAACATCGACACCGGTGTCGGCGCCATGGTCGATGCCGACATGGAAGAGGAAGCGGCGCGTCTGCAGGCCCTGCAGGTGCAGCAGCAGCTGGCCACGCAATCGCTGTCGATCGCCAACTCCTCGCCGCAGAGCATTCTGTCGCTGTTCCAGTAATTCCTCTGGAATATGCGCGACTTCTGATGGCATAAGGAGGGGGCGCCAAGGGCGCCCCCTTTCCGTCGGAGCATCGGACAAACCGGGCCCGGTTTACAGTCACCCCGCAGCAGGTCGGGGGAGCAGAGGCAGGAACGGCAATGAGCATCTCCGCATACAAACGAACCATCCGCGAAAGCGAGTCGCCGAGGCAGATCGAGGCCCGCGTCTTCGCGCGCATCACCGGGGCCATGTATCAGCACCACGCGGACTGGGCGGCCTCCTCCGAGAAACTCTCGCGCCTGGCCGTGCTTTCGGGCGGGCTGCGCGACGCGGTCGTGCAGAACCGCCGACTTTGGGAACGGCTGCGCGGCGACCTTGCGAGCGACAGCAACGCGCTGCCGCCGGCGTTGCGGGCCAACCTCCTGTCGATCTCTCTGTGGGTGGACCGCACCTGCGGCGTCGTGCTGGGCGGTGGACCCGGCCTTCCGGCGTTGATCGACGTGAACCAGAACATTCTTGCGGGGCTCTCGGCCGCCCGTCCGGCGCCGACGTCAGTGGATCAAGATGGCGCTCAATCTTACTCTCAAACCCTTTGAGCGGATCGTCGTCAACGGTTGCATGATGCGCAACGGCGGGCGCAAGACCACGCTCACCGTCGAGAACCGTGCCGACATCATCCGCGAAACCGATCTGCTGAAGCCCGAGGCGGCCACCACCCCGGTGCGCGCGGCCTATTTCCTCATCCAGAGCGCGCTGGTCTACCCCGAGCGCCGGGATTCCCTGACCAAATCCGCACAGCAGCAACTCGCGAAGCTGGCCACGGTGTTCACCGCAGAGATGACCAGCCATGTCTTCGAGGCGGCAAACAACGTCAGCCAGGGTGAGTATTTCACCGCATTGCGCGATCTGCGTCCGCTGATCAAACGCGAAGCCGAGGTGCTCGGTCCCGCGGGGCTCGACCCCACCTCTCCCGAAGATCTGCCGAGGGCGCACAGATGATTTCCATGTCCGGTATGTCCGCATCGCTTGCACTCCGTCTCATCGGCAAGACCGAGGACAAGGAGCATGCGATGATCGAAAGCGAGCCGCAGCACGCGCGTGAAATCTCCTACTTCATGGAGAACATTGAGAACGTCGAAACGGTGGACGACCTGATCGGCGACTACCGGCTCTACAGTTTCGTCATGAAGGCCTACGACCTCGAGGATCAGATCTTCGGCAAGGCGATGATGGGCAAGATCCTCAAGAGCGACATCGACGACAAGGAGTCGCTGGTAAACAAGCTCACCGACGACCGCTTCGAGGTGTTCTACGAGGCGATGGGGTTCAGCGATGAGGGTGCGGCCAACAGCAATACCATCGATCCCGAGTGGAAGGCGAAAATCGTCGCCGCCTATGTCGACACCA
The DNA here is from genome assembly GCF_015223355.1 of Salipiger mangrovisoli. Classification (GTDB taxonomy): domain Bacteria; phylum Pseudomonadota; class Alphaproteobacteria; order Rhodobacterales; family Rhodobacteraceae; genus Salipiger; species Salipiger mangrovisoli. Next base: position 160,896 of record NZ_JADFFK010000006.1, read on the forward strand.
CCTATGTGAACGGCAAGGCCGAAGACAACGAGGCGCTTGGTCTGGCGCTGCAGTTCCGCCGCAAGGCGGGCACCGTCGACTCGGCCTATGATCTTCTCAAGGACAAGGACATGGCGCAGTTCATCCGCACCGCGCTTGGCCTGCCCGACGAGATCGCGACCGGCGACATCGACCGGCAGGCGGCGCTGCTTTCGGAACGGATCGATTTCGACAAGCTGGGCGACGAGGATTATGTCGAGAGCCTGGTGCGCAAGTTCGCCGCGATCAGTGATGCCACCAGCGATACGGTCTCGACCAATCCCATCGTCACGCTGATGTCGGGCGCACTGAGCTCCTCTTCGGGCAGCTTCGTTCCGGTCACCATCGACATCGACACCATCCAGGGTTTCAGCGGTTACAAGCTCCGCTGAAACCTGGCGCGCGACTCAATACATCTCGTCGTCTTCGTCGCCGAGCGGCAGTCGGATCTGATCCTCTTCAGCCAGCGTGCGCGCGTAATCGAGCATCAGTGTCTGCGCTGAAGTGACATCGCGCCGGCGCACCGGCCCCATGGTTTCCATCTCTTCGACCAGCATGTCGCGCGAGCGACCGGGCAGGGCGTTTAGGAACGCGTCGCGGGCATCCTGGCTGGCGCCGCGCAGCGCGGTCGGCAGCGTGTTGCCGGGCACGCCCCGCATGATCCGGGCAAGGTCCATGGGTTCGAGCTTCACTAGGTCCTCGAAGGTGAACATCTTCGCCTTGATGGCCGAGAAGGAGTCGGGGATCGAGCTTTCCAGGGCCGGGGCCATGGCATCGAAAGCGCCGCGGTCGAGCTTGTTGAAGAGGTCCGCCATGCGCTGGTGTTGTTCGGCGGCCGTGGGCTGCGCGCCCGCGTTGATGATATCGCTCTGCAGGGATTCCTCGATCTGGCGCATCATGTGATGCGGTACGGCTTCCATGCGGATCATCCGCTCAACCACCGAGTTCATCTTTTCCGGCCCGAGCAGCGGCAGCACCTTGGCGGCGACGTCGGTCTTCACGTTGGTGAGGATTGCCGCGATGGTCTGCTCGTGCTCGCCCTTGAGGTAGTTGGCGATGACATTCTCGGACAGGCTGCTGAACCGCGCCCAAAGGTCGCGCTCCTTGAGCGGGCCGCGAATGTCCTTGAGGATGCCTTCGACCTGATCCCCGGGCAGCAGCGAGCGCAGAAGGTTCTCGGCCACGGCGAAGGAGCCGACCACGCCGCCGCCATTGGTCATGCCCTCGACGAAATCCGCCAGCACCTGTTCGACGGTCTCGGCCGAGATCGAGCCGAGACCCGACATGGCGCGGGTGACGCGCTGGATCTCGTCGTCGTCGAGCTGTTGCATCAGCGCCGACCCGCGCTTCTCGCCGAGGCACAGAAACAGGATCGCCGCCTTCTGCGGGCCGTTCAGCTTGCGGCGCGGGGCCTGCGACGCGGGGTCGCTCGACGTGGTGCGTTGGACGTTCGCTACGGCCATCAGGCGGCTCCAATCATATGTGTCAGCCCGCCCCTGCGAGCGGCAGATAACTTTCCATCAGGCTTCCGGCCAGCATGTACCAGCCGTCGATCAGCACGAAGAAGATCACCTTGAATGGCAGCGAGATCAGCACCGGCGGAAGCATCATCATGCCGGCGCTCATCAGCACCGAGGCAACAATCAGGTCGATCACCAGGAAGGGCAGGTAGATCAGGAAGCCGATCGAGAAGGCGCGGCGCAGTTCCGAAATCATGAACGCCGGCACCAGCTCGCGCCAGCCCACGGCCTCGGGGCCCTCGGGCAGGGGCCCCGGCTCGACCGCGGCGCCGCCTGCGTCGCTGCGCGCCGCGATGTCGTGGAACAGGCTGAGATCCTTCTCGCGGGTGTTCACATACATGAAGGCTTTGAAGGGCTGGCCGATCCGGGTCAGCGCCTGCTCCTCGGTGATGGAATTCTCCATCAACGGCTGCACGCCGCCCTCCCAGGCATCCTCGAACACCGGTTGCATGACGAAGAAGGTCATGAACAGCGCCATCGCTGTCAGCACCATGTTGGGCGGAGTCTGGTTCAGGCCGAGCGCCGAGCGCAGCATCGAGAAGACGATCACGAAGCGGGTGAAGCTGGTCATGATCACCAGCAGGCCCGGCGCCAGCGAGAGCACGGTCATCGCCGCGATGAGCTGGATGATCCGCCCCGAGAGCGTCGCGCGCTCGTCCGAACCGGCGGGGGCCGAGCTGAGAGCGTCGCCGATTGCCCCCAGCAGGTCCGAGCCCGCCGATTGCGCATCGGCGCGGCCCGCGGCCACAAGCAACAACCCCACCGCCACAAGCAGGCAGGTCAGCGCTGTTCCCCACTGGCCGCATTTCCGGGTCATTCTTCGGACACGTAGTCCTTGACGATCTCGATCAGCGAGACGCCCAGCCGGTCATCCGGCAGGCGCACCAGATCGCCGCGCGCCACGAGACGTTCGTTGATCATCACCTCGACCGGCTGGCCGATGCTCTTGTCGAGTTCGATGATCGAGCCGCGGCTGAGCTTCAGGAGTTGCGCGATCGGCATGCGGGTCTGGCCCAGCACGATCTGCACGTTCAGCCCGACGTTCAGCATCGCATCGATGCCTTGGCCGCTCTCTGCCGGCTTGGGGGCCGCGGCGGCGGCTCCGGTCTCGGACTGCTTGGTCTCTGCCTCGTCCATCATGTCTTAGTCTCCTGCCTGATCCTGCCCGATCGCCGCGTCGATGCGCGCCTTGCTGCTCTCCAGCGCGCCGAGGATGCGTTCGCAGATGTCGTTGAAACTGTAGGTCATCACGCCGTGGTCCCATTCGGCCCGCACATCCCCCGGAGCGAGGGCGGGGTCGGGCTTGACCTCGACGCGCCCGCCAAAGCCGGACTGTCGCGCGATGCGGTGAATCTCGGCGCCGCTGGTTTCGGTGACCTCGGGTGCGAAGCGCAGCTTCAGCTCCGCCGCGCCAAGCGCCATGCGGACCGCGCCGCGGGCTTCCTGCAGGGCTTCCTGCTCGGCAAGCGCCGCACCTGCCGCCGGCGCGACCTGCCGCAGAACCGAGAGCGCAAAGCCGACCATCTGCGATTCCAGCACCGCGTGGTGCCGGTCAGCATCGGCGAAGAGCGCCTGAAGCGCGGGGCCGACGGCTTCCATCGCGGTCACCTGGCGCGCGCTGCTGCTCTGCTGCGCCGCGTTCGAGGCCTCGTCCCGGCCCTGCGCGAGCCCGGCCTCGAAGCCCTCGGTCCGGGCCTCGCTCATCGCGGCGTCGAACTCCGCGCGGGTGTAGATCGCACCGATCTTGGCCTGCTCGCCGCGGCGCTGCGCGTCGGCTTCGGCATCGAAGTTGCGGTCGAAGATGAAGCTCATGTCGCGGACCCTTCTGCCAGCCAGCTCTTCACCACCTTGATCGCGTCTTCGGGCTCGCGCTCGATCAGCTCACCGACGGTGTTGATCCAGCCGCGCTGGACCCCGCCCTGGACCGAGGCGAAAGACACCATCTCTTCGCTGCCCTCGGGCAGCGGGTCGAGCACGGTGCCGCTTTGGAAGACCTGCTCCTGACCGCCCTGCGGCGCGTGCAGCTGGGTCACGTTGGATTGACCGGGCAGGCCGGGAGGCGCCTTGGCGCCGGGCAGTGCCGGAGCGGCTCCGGGGGCCGGCAGGCCGCCCGCCGCGTCGCCGGCACCTGCCGCCGCGCCATTTGCCGCCATCAGCCGGGCAATCGCGGGGCGGACGCCGAAGGCGAGCACCGCGGCAACCAGCCCCAGCGAGAACAGCCCGCGCAGGATCGTCCCCATGTTCTCTGAGAGAATCTGGGTAAGGCTGCGCGACGCCGGCTCGCCCACGTCCATCGAGTAGTCCATGAAGCGCAGGCTCACCACCTCGACCGAGTCGCCGCGGGTCTCGTCGAAGCCCATCGCGCTCTGCACCAGTGCCTGAAGCCGCTCGAGTTCCTCGGCGGTGCGCTCCTCGTATTGGACCGAGCCGTCCGGCTGCACGTTGTAGATGCCGTTGATCAGCACCGCCACCGACATGCGCTGCACGTCGCCCGGCTCGCGCACTGTCTCGACCTGCTTGCCGCCGATCTCGTAGTTGACGATCTCGTTGTTGCTGTTCGAGCTGTTGGAATTCATGCCCGGCACGGCATCGGCCAGCGCGGCGGGGACATCGTCGGCAACGCCGACTTCGCCGCTGGCGGCGCGCTGGTCCTGGGTGACCTCTTCGCGGGTCTCGGTCGAGCGAACGACCCGCTGCTCGGGATCGTAGGTCTGCTCGCGCACCACCTGCCGTTCGCTCGACAAATCGACGCTGACGGTCACGCGGGCATTGCCCGCGCCGACGCGGGCCGAGAGGATCTGGGTGATGCGCTGGCTCAGCCGGTCCTCGATCTGCGCGCGCGCCGATTGCAGCGACGCCTCGCTGCCCGCCTCGCCGTCATCGGCAAGGATTGTCTCGCCGGAAGCCGACAGCACGGTCACCTGCGCCGGAGCAAGATCGGGTACCGCGGATGCAACCAGAGAGCGAATCGCATGGGCCTGTTTCATCCCGATCTGCCGCGAACCGCGGACGATGACCGAGGCCGAGGGTTTGGGTCTCTCGCGGGAGAAGGGCTCGCGCTCGGGCAGCACCAGGTGGACCCGCGCCGCCTCGACGCCATCGATGGTCTGGATCGAGCGCGCAAGCTCGCCCTCCATGGCGCGCATCCGGTTCACCCGCTGCATGAAGCTGTTCATGCCCAGCCCGCTTTGCTCGTCGAACAGCTCCCAGCCCGGCGTGCCTTCGCTGGGCAGGCCAAGCGAGGCCAACTCCATGCGCGCCCGCGCCATATCTTCGGCGGGAACGCTGACCGCGGTGCCGGCGGTATCGGTGCGGCTGCGGATGCCCGCGGCTTCAAGCGAGTCGACAATGCGGGCGGCATCGGCGGGATTCAGGTCGCGATACAGCGAGATATAGTCAGGAGTCGTGACAACGGAGAGGCCGAAAAAGACCGCAAGAACAAGGGCAAGACCCGTTCCTCCAAGCACCGAGAGCCGTCGCCAGCCCAGCGATTTGAGATTTTCCAGTATCGCCTGCACGTGTTCTGCGCCCTGTCATGTCGCCCGTCGCAAGAATAAACACAACTGTTCTTGCTCATCAAGAACTATACGGGAAGTTCTGCTTGCTTACCCGTAGGTTTCGCCGCATAGTTGGACAAGATTAACCACCGCTATCAAAGACGGTCCATGGCTGACGCGACACTGACCGAGAACAGTTCCGACGGACCCTCTAAAAGAGGGAAGCTGGTGATCGCGCTTGCGATTGCCCTGGCCTGTGTCGCGGCGCTTCTGGCGGGGTTGGTCGCAGCGGCGGGTCCGGCCCGGTTGAGCGCGTTGATCTCCGGTGAAGACGCCGGGGCGAGTGACCCGGCCGGGCATCAGCCGGCGGCGTCGGAATCCTTGTCGCCTGCGGCGCTCGGGGCGGGTGGGGCGCACAGCCCCTTGCCCAAGAACATCATCTCGCTGCCGTTCCAGGAAATCATCGTGAACATCACGGCGACGACCGCCACCGGCCGCCAGACCTCGCGCTTTCTCAAGCTGAACCTCGCGCTCATCTACGACAAGTCGCTGCCCGGCGCCGAAGCCATCGAGAGCCGCCAGCTGTTCCTGCGCGACAGCTTCCAGGACTACCTGCGGCAGCTCAACGAGAGCGATCTGCAGGGCTCGATCGGCCTGGCCCGGCTGAAGGCGGAGCTGCTGCGCCGCGCCCGCGCGATCACCGACAGCGATGCGCCGCTGGAGTTTCTCATCGCGGACCTGATCATCCAATGACCGAGCAGAGCAGCATCACGATCGACACCCGCGCCGTCGAGGAACTGATCGTCGAGCGCGCCAAGCGGTCCTACGCGCGCCTGCCGATGCTCGAGGTGGTGTTCGACCGCTTTGCGCTGTCATTGGCGCAGGTGCTGAAGGCCTATCTCGGCGCGATGGTCGACGTGAGCCTCGACAAGGTCGACTATCTGACCTGCCAGGATGCCATCGACTCGCTGCCCGAACCCGCGCTGATCGGCGTGACCGAGGCCGCCGAGTGGAGCGGGACCATCGCTGCGGCGCTGCGGCCCGAGCTTCTCTACGCGATCCTCGAGATCACCTTCGGCGGCCGCACCGTTCCGGAAAGTCCGCGCAGCCCGCGTTCGTTCACCGGCATCGAGAAGCGCATCGGCAAGGCGTTTTGCGAAGAGACGCTGAAGGAATTGTCCGCCGCCTTCGAGAAGGTCACGCCGGTCAGTTTCGAGATCAGCCATCTCGAAACCAACCCGAAGGCGCTGCTGCTGGCGCCGCCGACCAGCTCCTGCGCCCGTGCGGTGCTGAAGATCAATATCGAGGACCGGATCGGCGAGATGGTCTTCCTGCTGCCGACCACAGCCCTCGATGCGGTCAGCGATGTGCTGTCGCAGAACTTTACCGGCGGCCAGCTGGGCGGCGACTCCGGCTGGCGCATGAAGTTGACGGACAAGCTCGGCACCACCAGCATCCCGCTTGCCGCCGTGCTGGGAGAGGCGACGCTCACCCTGCGGGACGTGCTGTCGTGGATGCCCGGCCAGGTGCTGGACCTGGGGATGCAGGTCGATGATCCGGTGACCCTCTGCGTCACCGGCAAGCAGATCGCCCGCGCCGAAGTGGGGCGCCGCAAGAACGGCAAGATCGCCCTGAAAGTTTCTGAAAAATTGTACGAAGAAGAGGATTTGCCAAATGTCCTTCTTGATTGACATTGCCATTCTGGTGCTTCTCGTCGGAACGCTGACCTACGCCTGGGTGGTGGATCGCCGTGTGCGCGTGCTGATGGCCGCGCTGCGGGAGCTGGAGCCGATGATCGGCAGCTTCTCGGCGGCGGTCGACAAGTCGGAAACCGCGGTCTCGGCGTTGCGCGTCGCCGGCGAACAGGCCGCCGACGCTCGCAGCCGCCGCCATCGCGAACCTGAACTCAGCCGCGGCGATGCAGCGCGGGGCGAGTCAGCCTCGTTCCGGACCACCCGCGAGCGCCCGAGCCGCCCGGTCGGCACGGCCTCTGTTTCTGGCAAGTCGGAACTGGTGCGCGGCTTCTTTGAAACCGTGCGCAACCGCGAGGCCTGAGCCAGATGCGTCCCATCACATTCCTTCTCATCGGCCTTGCCGTCGCGGTGATCGGCAAGATCGGGGTGACCCTGGCGAACGAGCCGACCCTGGCGTCGGTGTCCAAGCCGGCCAAGGCCGAGCAGACGATGTTCGTCGGCGCGGCCTCGGCCGCCGCCAGCAGCGAGCCCGATCCGGTGCCCGCCGCGGCGACGGCTGCCGCGGCCGATCCGGCGATGCTCTGCGAGGGTGGGCCCGAAGAGCTGTTGGCCTCGATCAGGGCCGAGCGCGAACTGCTGGTCGCGCAGAAGGATCGCTATGCGCAGCGCGAGGCGGAACTCGACCTTGCGCGCGAGACGCTCGAGGTCGAGCAGCAGCGCCTCGCTGATCTGAAGGTCGAGCTGGAAGGCCTGCTCGAGAAGGTCAAGGCGGCGCATACCTCAGACGTCGACCGTCTGGTTGCGCTCTACCGCAACATGAAGCCCAAGGATGCCGCGACCATCATGGACGATCTCGACATCGAGGTGTCGGTCATGGTGCTGGGCACGATGAGCGAGCGCGACGCCGCGCCGATCATGGCGGCGCTGAACCCGGTGCGGGCGCGGGCGATTTCGCAGATCATCCTCGAGCGCTCGAAGCTGCCGGGCGACCAGCGGCTCGACGACATCCGCCTGTAAGGTCCGTTTCCTCGTGAAGGCGCCGGCCCGTGTTTGCGGGCCGGCGCTTTTCCGTCTCCGACGAGTGCACGTTTCTGCCCGCGATCAGCTGGCCAGCTCGTAATAGGCCGCCTTCGCCTCGATCAGCGTGTCATGGCTTCCGCGTTCGATGACGCGTCCCTGCTCCAGAACCACGATATGATCCGCATCGCGCACGGTGTTGAGCCGGTGCGCAATGACCAGCGTCGTGCGCCCGACCGCCAGCCGCGACAGCGCCGCCTGCACCTCGCGCTCGGTGGTTCGGTCGAGCGCTGATGTTGCCTCGTCAAGCAAGAGGATCGGCGGGTTCTTGAGGAAGACGCGGGCGATCGCCACGCGCTGCCGCTGTCCGCCGGAGAGCATCACGCCGCGCTCGCCGACCACCGTGTCGAGCCCGTCGGGCAGGCTCTCGACGAGCGGGCCGAGCTGCGCGTGCGCGACCGCGGCGCGGATTTCTTCCTCGGTTGCGTCAAGCTTGCCGTAGGCGATGTTGGCGCGCAGCGTACCGCCGAAGAGGAAGACATCCTGCGACACCAGCCCGATCTGGCGGCGCAGCGACTCCAGCGTCATCTTCTGGATCGGGATGCCGTCGATGCGGATCTCGCCGCCCGTGGGTTCGTAGAACCGTGGAAGCAGCGCCATCAGGCTCGACTTGCCCGCACCCGAGGGGCCGACCAGGGCCACGGTTTCGCCGGGGTTGATGTCGAGCGTGACGTCATGCAGCACGCCGCGCGCCCCATCATAGGCGAAGCTGACCTTGTCGAAGCGGATCTCGCCCCGGAAGGCCGGGGCCGGGATGGCATCGGGCGCATCGGCGATATCGGCCTCGGTGGCCAGCAGCTCGGTGTAGCGGCGGAAACCGGCGATGCCGCGGGGATAGGTCTCCATCACTGCGGCGATCTTCTCGAGCGGGCGGAAGAACACGCCGACCAGCAGCAGGAAACCGACGAAGCCGCCCTCCGACAGCGAGCCGTCGAAGACGAAGGCGGCTCCCGCCACCATGACCACCACCTGCACCAGCCGCATGCCGCTGTAATGCAGCGCCGTGAGCTTCGCCATGATGCGGTAGGCATCAAGCTTGGTCTCGCGGTAGCTGCGGTTGTCCTTCTCGAAGAGCGCGCGCTCGTGCGGCTCGTTGGAAAAGGCCTGCACCACGCGGATGCCGCCGAGGCTTTCCTCGAGCCGCACGTTGAAGGCGCCGACACGACCGTAGATCGCCTGCCAGGTCTGCGTCATCCGGCCGCCGTAGACGGCGATCAGCCAGACCATCACCGGCACGATCGCCAGCGTCATCAGCGCCAGCGGCAGATGGATCCAGGCCATCAGGCCGAAGGCGCCGGCAAAGGTCATGACCGCGATGAACAGATCCTCGGGCCCATGGTGGGCGACCTCGCCGATCTCCTCGAGATCGCGGGTCACGCGGGCCACCAGCTTGCCGGTCTCGGCCCGGTCGTACCAGCGCCAGCTCAGCTTGGTCAGATGCGCGAAAGCCTTGCTGCGCATCTCGGTCTCGATGTTGATGCCCAGCATGTGGCCCCAGTAGGTGACCACGATCATTAGTACGGCGTTGATCATGTAGACCGCCACCAGCCCGACGGCGGCGACCAGCGTCAGCGTCCAGTTGCCGCCCGGCAGCAGATGGTCGATGAATCCGGCGATGGCCAGCGGAAATGCGAGCTCAAGCAGTCCCGAAAGCACGGCGGATCCGAAATCGAGCCAGAAGAGCCGCATGTGCGGGCGGTAGTAGGCGAAGAACTGGCGCAGCATCCGGCTGTCTCCCGAGGGTAGAAATGCAATCCTGCCGCTGAAGGCAGAAAGAGGCCCCGCATCCTTAGACGCGGGGCCTCCGGTTGTCAGGTATTTCGGGTCACCACTTGTAGGTCAGGCGCGCCTGCACGGTGCGGCCGTCGCCGTAGTAGCAGCCGTAGTACTGGGTGCAGGAGGCGACATAGGCCTCGTCGGTCAGGTTGCTGACGTTGACCGAGAGCTGCATGTCCTCGGTGATCGCGTAGGAGGCCTGCAGGTCGAACAGGGTGACCGAGTCGAGCGCCATGGCGTTCGGCGCGTCGCCGTAGCGCTCGCCGATGTAGCGCGCCCCGCCCCCGAGGGTGAGCCCGGCCAGCGCGGCATCGGGCGCGAAGCTGTAGTTGGCCCAGAGGCTGGCGTTGTGCAGCGGCGCGTTGGGCAGTTGCTTGCCCTCGTTGTCGCCCTTGGTCTGTTCGGTGAGGTTGCGGGTATAGGCGCCGCGCAGCGTCCAGCCATTCTCTAGGTCAACCGTGCCTTCAAGCTCGAGCCCCTGCGAGCGCACCTCGCCGATCTGCGAATAGGCGTGCTCGCTGTCGCTCGAGGCGGCCTTCACGTTCTCCTGCGTCAGCTCGTAGAGCGCCGCGCCGAAAAAGCCGTTGAAGCCGAGCGGCTGGTACTTCACCCCCAGCTCCCACTGCTTGCCGGTGGTCGGCTCGTAGGTCTTGCCAAGGTAGTCGGTGCCGAGTTCGGGGTCGAAGGAGGTGGTGTAGCTGAGGTAGGGCGCGACGCCGTTGGCGAAGAGGTAGGACAGCCCGGCGCGGCCGGTGGTCGCCTCGTCCTTGCGGTCGGCGTCGTAGGTGGTGGTCTTCATCGCCGAGGTGGCGGCATCCCACTGGGTCAGGGCGACATCGCCGCTCTGCTCGGCCCAGTCGTGGCGCAGTGCCAGCGAGGCGCGCCAGTTGCCGATCGCCATCTCGTCCTGCGCGTAGACCCCGACCTGCGTCAGCGTCAGGTCGCGCTGTTGCACGTAGCCGGCGGCGGGCAGTCCGGCACTGTCGTCGGGATGCGCCGGGAAGGGGGTTTCGCCGGGGTAGTAGAACCGCGTCTCGTCATCCATGCCGTAGCGGCGCAGGTCGAGCCCGAAGAGCAGGGCATGCGCCACGTCGCCGGTCTCGGCATGGCCCTTGATCCGCAGGTCGAGGTTCTGGGTGAAGTTGTCTTCGTGCTGCTTGGTGACCACCCGGTTGACGAGGCCGTAGCCGCTCATTGCGGTGGAGACGTTGTAGCCGGTGAAGTCCCAGTCGAACTTCTGGTAGCGGAAGCTCGCCTCGGCGCTCCAGTCCCGGTTGATCTCCTGCGCCAGCTCGAAGCCGAGATTGAGCACCCGGCGGTCGCTCTCGTCGACGTCGGTGTCACCGCCGTAATAGTCGCGCAGATCCTCGTCATCCTCCTCGCCGATCAGCCCGTAGGGCACGCCGGTCGGGGTGATCGGGCTGTCTTTCTGCCACGAGCCGAGGAATTGCAGCGAGGTCTGCTCGGTCGGCTCCCAGCGGGTGGCGAGCCCGAGGTACTGGCGGCTGTTTTCCAGCTCCTCGACGTCCTCCTCGCTTTCGCGGGCGACCGCGGTGACGCGGGCGGCGAAAGTGTCCGAGAAGGCGTGGTTGTAATCGACGAAGGCCTCGGTGGCCTTGGGATCGCCGACGCCGACGCCCGCCTCGCCGAAGCTGAGGAACTGCGCGCGCTTCTGCACCTGGTTGATCACCCCGCCCGGGATGCCCGAGCCATAGAGCACCGAGGCCGGGCCCTTCAGCACCTCGATCCGCTCCAGCGAGTAGATCTCGAAGGAGGGCGCGCCGAAGTCGCGCAGGATGCGCAACCCGTTCAGGTACTGCGCGTCGCCGCCGTCGAAGCCGCGGATGGTGGGCGCGTCGAAGCGCGGGTCGGTGCCGTAGGGCTGGGCGGTGACCCCGGCGGTGTAGCCCAGCGTGTCGCCGAGCGTGGTTGCGCCCTGGTCCTCGATCTGCGCTCCGGTGATCACCGAGATCGACTGCGGCGTCTCGAGGATCGGCGTGCCGGTCTTGGTGGCGGTCTGCGCCGTGGTGGCGACATAGCCGGGCACCGGGTCCGAGGGGTCATAGGCACCCTCGAGCACGAGCTCGCCGAGGTCGAAGAGGTCTGCGGTGGATTGCGCCTGCACGGCGCCGGCAAGGGCAAGCAGGCTGGCGCTCGCCAGATAGGACAGGCGGAGAGAACTGGTCATGAGACGTCCCACGATACGGAATTTTTTCCGAGTATTTATCTCGGGATTTGGTTGTGCGATTGAACCAGACCGCCGTGATTTGTCGCAATCGCGCGCGTTCTTGCCTTTCGCCAGGCGCCGGGGGTCTCGCCCTGGGCGGTGCGGAAGCTCCGGGTGAGATGTGCCTGGTCGGCGAACCCCACCTCGGCGGCGATCTCGGCAAGGCCAAGCCGCGTGTCGGTCATCAGCCCCATGGCGGTTTCGACCCGAAGCTGTGTCAGCCAGCGCTGCGGCGTCGTTCCGAGGCTCTGCTTGAAGGCGCGCGTGAGCCAGCTTTCGGAAAGACCCGCCAACTTGGCGAGTTCGGCAACCTCGATGCGCCGGTGCAGCGCCGACAGTGCATGGCTGCGCAACTCGCGAATGATATGCGGCGGGAGTCCCCCGCGCCGCGGCTCGGCGTCGGTCGCGCCTAGGTCGAGGACCTCGCACAGCAGGGCCGAAAGCAGCCCGTCGAGCATCACATCGGGGCGCGAAGGGGTCTGTACCTCTTCGGCAAGCAGCCCTGCAATCATGCCGGTGCGCTCGGCTCCGGACAGGAAATGCGCCTCGTCCATCCTGCGCTGCCCGCCCGCGCCGCGCAGACGCTGCGCCAAGGCGTCTTGCTCGAGGTGGAAGTCGAGGTGCGCGTAGTCGCGGTCTTCGAGCAAGGCGCTCCAGAGCGGCATGCCGGCGGGGATGTAAAAGGCACCTATGCCTTCCATCCAGGGTCCCTCCGGCGTGGTGCGCAGGCGCAGCGAGCGAGGCGCATCCAGAAAGATCACCAGCCGCGGATCGGGAGAGCGGTAGAAGCCGCCGCCACCTGCCGCGCCATGCACGTGCCAGACATCGGCGATCGCACCCTCCCAGCGCCGCCAGCGCAGCGGGCGGGTGGTGTGGATGGCCTGGGTCTGCGATGTCATGCGGGGCATGAAGGTCATGGCGGCTCGCGTCGGTCGGGCGGGGGGCTGCAATCTGCGGGCGATGGCGCGCAGGGGAGTCTCGGGAACGTTTCGGGAAGGGCGGCCCGGTGGTTGGCCGGGTGGCTACGGCTCAGTATCAATTTCCGACAACTTTAGTCAAGCAAGTTGCGCAGGCGGCCTGCACGAATGCGATTCGCGCTTGGCGGGGCTCCCGTTCGGGATGAGCGCCCGGCGCTTCAGGATGCGAAGGTCGCGTAAATGCACAATTCTGAGGCAACATTTGCGGCGCGTCCCCTCGAAGACCCAAGGTCCTCGCTTTTGCTCGGGATTTTTCATACCATTTGGTTTGATCACTTGCTATGACGCGGCATATCGCTGCGGTGCGGCGAGCGCAGTCGAAGAGGGCAGGGCATGAAACGATACTGGGCGGATTTCAGCAGCAGGGAGTTTGCCGCGCTCGACCGCGAGCGGCTGATCGCGGTGTTGCCGCTCGGCGCCATCGAGCAGCACGGCCCGCATCTGCCGATGTCGGTCGATACCGCGACCGTCGAGGGGCTGGTCTCGCGCCTTGCAGGCAGGCTGCCCGATCATATCCCGGTGGTCTTCCTGCCGACACAGGCGGTGACCAAGAGCAACGAACACAGCGCCTATCCCGGCAGCCTGACCCTTTCGGCCGAAACGCTGCTGCGCGTCTGGACAGAGATCGGTGCCTGCGTGGCGCGTTCGGGTGTGCGCAAGATCGTCCTGCTCAACGGTCATGGCGGCAATATTCCGGCGATGGAGATCGTCGCCCGCGAGCTGCGCGAGAAGCATCGGATGATGGCCTTTGCCCTGAGCTGGTTCGCCGCGGGGATGCCCGAAGGCATTTATTCCGAGCGCGAGTTGCGCCACGGCATCCACGCCGGCGACATGGAAACCTCGGTCATGCTGGCGCTCGATGCCGCGAACGTCGACATGTCCCATGCCCGTGACTTCCCGTCCCAGGCCGAGATCTGGGCCACGGACACTCCCTCGATCGCGCTGCCCGGCCCGGCGAAGCCCGCCTGGCTGACGCAGGACCTCAGCAGCGCCGGGGCCTGCGGCGAGGCCCATCTGGCCAGCGCCGAGAAGGGCGAGGCGACGCTCGATCACGCGGTTGCCCGGCTCACCCAGATCTTCGAAGAGATCCACCGCGCGCCGCTGTCGCGCCTCGACACGCATCCCGACTGGTAAGGAGACCTGCCCATGCCTCTCGACACCTCCGCGCAGGGCGCTGCGCAGATCGAGATGTCCCACGTCTTCAAGCGCTTCGACAATGGAACGCTGGCGTTGCAGGACATGGACCTCACCATCCGGCAGGGAGAGTTCGTCAGCCTGCTCGGCCCGTCGGGCTGCGGCAAGTCCACCGCGCTGCGCATGATCTCGGGGCTTCTCGCGCCCTCGTCGGGGCAGATCACGGTGAACGGCCACGCGCCGGGGAAGGGCGTGCAGGGGGGCGATGTCAGCTTCGTCTTCCAGGAGCCGACGCTGATGCCCTGGGCCACGGTTTTCGACAACGTCTACCTGCCGCTGAAGCTGCGCGGGCTGAGCCGCCGCCAGGCCGAGGCGCAGGTGACCGAGGCGCTCGAGATGGTCGGCCTTGCCAAGTTCGGCGGCAGCTACCCGCGCGAGCTTTCGGGGGGCATGAAGATGCGCGTCTCGATCGCCCGCGCCATGGTGACCAAGCCGAAGCTGCTGCTGATGGACGAGCCCTTCGCTGCGCTCGACGAGATGACGCGCTTCAAGCTCAACAACGACGTGCTGAACCTCTGGCGGCGCAACGGGCTGACGGTGATCTTCGTCACCCACTCGGTGTTCGAGAGCGTCTACCTGTCGAGCCGTGTGGTGGTCATGGCGCCGCGCCCGGGCCGCGTGGTGCACGACATGGCGCTGCCCGATGCCGCCAGGCGCGACGCGCACTACCGCACCACGCCCGAATACGCCGAGACCTGCCGTCTCGTGTCCGACGCACTCGAAGGGACCATGGACGATGTCGACCTCAACCACTGACCCCGTGACCATGGCCCCGCAGGCCGCACCCTCGGAGGATCCGGCGCTGCGCGCCGCCCGTCGCGAGCGCCGGATGCGCATCCTGATGCCCAGCCTCGCTCTGCTCGCCGCGCTCGGCCTCTGGGAATTCCTCGTGCGCTACAACGAGATCCCGCATTACCTGATCCCGGCGCCGAGCCTTATTCTCGAGACGCTGTGGAAAGACGGCCCGTCGCTGCTGTCGAGCGCGTGGTTCACCGTCAAGCTGACGCTGCTCTCGCTGGGGCTCGCGATCATCGGTGGGGTGGCGCTGGGGATGGTCTTTGCCCTGTCTCGCACCATCGAGATGAGCCTCTTTCCCTTCGCGGTGATCCTGCAGGTGACGCCGGTCGTGGCCATCGCACCGCTGATCCTCATCTACGTCGACAGCACTTTCGCGGCGCTGCTGATCTGCGCCTGGATCGTCGCCTTCTTCCCGATCCTGTCGAACACCGCGATCGGCATGCGCAGCGCCGACCACAACCTGCGCGACCTCTTCTCGCTCTACGGCGCGACAAAGTGGCAGCGCCTGCGCTACCTGCTGATCCCCTCGGCGCTGCCCTACTTCATGGCCGCGCTGAAGATTGCAGGCGGCCTCGCGCTGATCGGCGCGGTGGTGGCCGAGTTCGTCGCCGGCACCGCCGGACAGAACACCGGTCTGGCCTCGCGCATCCTCGAGTCGAGCTTCCGCAACGAGATCCCCCGCATGTTCGCCGCGCTCTTGCTGGTGTCGATGCTGGGCATCCTGATCTTCCTCGCCACCTCCTGGCTCTCGCGCGCGGTGCTCAGTCACTGGCACGAGAGCGAGATCAAGCGGCAGGGCTGAGCGATGACCACGTTGACCGGCGTCGCGCTGACCGGGCGCGATGGATATTGGGACGTGACGCTGGAGGGGGGGCGCATCGCCGCCCTCACCCCATCGGACGGGCAGGGGGGCGGTCTGCTGCTGCCCTGCTTCGCCGACGCGCATGTCCACCTCGACAAGACCTTCACCGCCGCGCGGGTGCCGAGCCGCCCGCAATCGCTGCACGAGGCCATCGAGCTGATGGCCGGGGACAAGCCGAACTGGACCGCGGATGACCTCCGCCAGCGCGCCGCGCGCGGCCTGCGGCGAGCCTTTGCCAATGGCACCAAGGCGATGCGCAGCCACGTCGACTGGACCGAGGCCGAGGTGCCCGAGGCGCTTGCCGCTCTGCGCGGGCTGGCCGAGGAATGGCGCGGCAGTGTTGATTTGCAGCTTGCCACGCTGACACCCCTGGATGCCTTCGCCGAATTCGGCGACCGGATCGCGCAGGAGATCGCCGGGAGCGGCGCCGTGCTGGGTGCCTTCGTCTACCGCAACGAGGATATTCCCGGGAAGCTGCGCGCGGTTTTCGATCTGGCAGAGAAACACGACCTGCACCTCGACTTCCACGTCGATGAGGGGCTGGACCCGGAGGCGCAGGGGCTCGACGCGATCCTGCACGAGACCGAGGCGCGGGGCATGGCGGGCCGGGTTTTGGTCGGCCATTGCTGTTCGCTCTCGGTGCGTCCCGAGGGCGCGGTGGCTGATCTTCTGGGCCGGTCAGGGGAGGCAGGCATGGCGCTCTGCACCTTGCCGACGACCAACGCCTTTCTGCAAGATGCCACGCCCGGCCGCACGCCGCGGCTGCGGGGGCTCGCCCCGGTGCACGAGGCGCGCGCGGCGGGGATGCCGGTGATGCTGGCCTCGGACAACGTGTGCGATCCCTTCTACCCGCAGGGCGACTACGATCTTTTCGACGTCTACCGCATGGCCGTTCTGGCGGGGCACCTCGACCCGCAGGGATGGCTGACAAGCGTCACCGAGACCCCGGCGCAGTGGCTCGGTCATGACGTCGCCATCAAGGCGGGCGCTTCCGCCGACTTCATCCATATCGCCGCCACCGGCCTCGACGATGCGCTGAACCGCCCGCGCGCGGTCCGCACCGTCTGGCGCGATGGCGCCCCCATCCCCGAGACCCCCGGAGACTTCGCATGACCGACACCCACCTCGCCGCCCCGCTGGGCCGCCACACCGAGGCGCTCGCCGCGCTGCGGCAGGACCTTGACGGGCTGCGCTTCTACGACGACGACCGCGCGCTCGAAGCGCGCTCGAAAGACTACTTCTGGTACAGCCCGATCCTTGACGCCGAGCTGAAGGACAAGCGCGCCGAGCTGGTGGTGATCCCGCAGGATCAGGACGAGGTGATCCGCGTCGCCGCGGCCGCTGCGCGCCACAAGGTTCCTGTCACGCTGCGTGGTGGCGGCACCGGCAACTACGGTCAATGCGTGCCGCTCGACGGCGGGCTGGTCATCGATCTGACGCGCCTCAACCGCATTCTCGAGATCACCCCCGGCCATGCGCATGTCGAGGCGGGCATCCGCATGTCGAAGCTCGACGACGCGGCGCGCGAGACCGGGCAGGAGCTGACGATGTATCCCTCGACCCGCAGCCTTGCCACGATCGGCGGCTTCATCGCGGGTGGCTCGGGCGGCATCGGCTCGCTGCGCCACGGCATGCTGCGCGACGAGGGCAATCTGACCTATCTCAAGGTGCTGACGCTGGAGGAAGAGCCGCAGGTGATCGAGCTGCGCGGGCAAGACGTGCAGAAGGTGCACCACGCCTATGGCACCAATGGCATCGTGCTGGAGGTCGGGCTGGCGCTCACCCCCTCGACCGATTGGCTGCACACCGCGGCGCTCTTCGACGGCTACGACAAGGCGCTGCGCTTTGCCACCGCCGCGCAGGAGGATGGTCTCGACTGCTACCTGCTGACCCCGGTCGAGCGCCGCTTCGCGCCCTATTACCGCAAGTTCGAGGGCTATTTCCCCGAGGACCGCGACGCGGTCTTCGCCATGGTCGCCCCGTCGGACATCGAGCGTTTCCGCGCGCGGGCCGAGGCCGAGGGCGCAACGATCTCCTTTGCCATGACCATGGAGGAGATCCACGCCAATCGCCTGCAGCCCGCCTATGAATGCGGCTGGAACCACACGACTCTGCAGGCGCTGAAGGTGGACAAGGGCTGGACCTACCTGCAGGTCGCCTATCCGCGTCCCTTCGACATCGATCTGGTGATGCGCCAGATGGACCGCTACGGCGACGAGATGTTCTGGCACCACGAGATGGCGCGGCAGGACGGCGAGATCCAGATCTTCGCCCTGCCGCTGGTGCGCTTCCGCGGCAAGGACGAGATGTACGCGCTGATCGCGGAACTGGAAGCAGACGGGTGCACGATCTTCGACCCGCATGTGGTCACCATCGAGGATGGCGGCATGAAAACGATCGACACGGCGCAGATCGACTTCAAGAAGCTGGCCGATCCCTACGGGCTGATGAACCCGGGCAAGACCCGGGGCTGGCGCCCCGAAATGGCGCGCAGCGCATAACGAGACCCTTCTACCGACAGGACCAAACTCATGAAAACTCTCTCCGTTTCCCTGACCGCGCTGGCGGCTTCGCTCGCGGCATCTGCGGCCTTCGCCGGCGACAAGGTCGTCTTCGGCACCAACTGGCTGGCGCAGGGCGGCCACGGCGGCTTCTACCAGGCGCTGGCGGACGGCACCTACGAGAAATACGGACTTGAGGTCGAGATCCGCCAGGGTGGCCCGCAGGTGAACAACCGTCCCATGCTGATCGCCGGCAAGCTCGACTTCCTGATGGCGGGCAACCTGCTGCTCTCGTTCGACAACGTGCGCAACGGCATCCCGACCACCGTCGTCGCGGCGATCTTCCAGAAGGATCCGCAGGCACTGATCGCGCATGAAGGCGCTTACGAGAGCTGGGAAGACCTGAGCACCGCGCCCGAGATTCTGCTGTCCAAGGACGGCCAGTTCTCCTACTGGAAGTGGATGGTGCAGGACTTCGGCTTCCGCGACGAGCAGGTCCGCCCTTACGGCTACAACCTCGCGCAGTTCCTGAGCGACGAGAAGATGGTGCAGCAGGCCTATGCCACCGCCGAGCCTCTCTATGCCGCGGCCGAGGGTGCGGATGTGGCGACCTACCTGATGGCGGATTACGGCTGGAACACCTATGCCACCACCATCGAGACCCGTCAGCAGATGATCGACGAGAACCCCGAGCTGGTGCAGCGCTTCGTCGATGCCTCGATCGAGGGCTGGTACACCTTCCTCTACGGCGATCACACCGCCGGCTACGAGGCGATCATCGCCGCCAACCCCGAGCTGACGGTCGAGAAGCTCGACGCCGAAATGGCGCAGGTGCGCGAGCTTGGCATCATCGACAGCGGCGACGCGCTCGAGCTTGGCATTGGCGCGATGACCGACGCGCGCATCGCCGACTTCTACGAGACCGCGGTGAACAGCGGCATTCTCGAGGAAGGGGACCTCGACCTGAGCAAGGTGGCCGATACCTCCTTCGTCAACAAGCGCCACGGCATCGAGATCAAGACCGCCGCCGAGGCGAACTGAGCCGGAAAGGGTGGTGCCGTGCGCGTCCTGATCGTCTTTGCCCATCCGGGCCGGGAAAGCTACGGTGCCGCCCTTCTTGCCACGGCCCGCGAGACCCTCTTGCGGGCCGGGCACGAGGTCGAGGTGATCGACCTCTATGCCGAAGGCTTCGATCCGGTTCTCAGTGCCGAGGACTGGGCCGACTACATTCCGAACACCGACCGGCTCATCGCCAGGGTCGCGCCACACGTCGCGGCGCTGCGCCGGGCCGAGGGGCTGGTCCTTGTCTATCCCACCTGGATGTACGGCCCGCCCGCCATCCTCAAGGGCTGGATGGAACGGGTCTGGCTTCCCGGCGTCGCCTTCGACGTGGCCGGCGCTCGCAAGAAGCGGGCCACGGGCTGCCTGCAGAACATCCGCCATTTCGCGGTGATCACCACCTCGGGCTCGCCCTGGTGGTGGCTGCGGCTGATCCGCGACCCCGGCAGGTCAATGCTGGCGCGGGGTTTCCGGGTGCTGTTCCACCCGCGTTGCCGGGTGACCTGGTTGCAGCTACACGACATGAATCACCGCAAGCCAAGCGACCTGAAGGCCTTTCTCGGAAAGGTCGGCATGCGTCTGTCCCGGTTCGGCGAACCGGCAAGCAAGGGGAAAGACGATGAGCGCCGCACATCTGAAGCGTAAAGAAATCCACGACGCCATCCGCGAGGCGG
This sequence comes from Salipiger mangrovisoli, assembly GCF_015223355.1. Classification (GTDB taxonomy): domain Bacteria; phylum Pseudomonadota; class Alphaproteobacteria; order Rhodobacterales; family Rhodobacteraceae; genus Salipiger; species Salipiger mangrovisoli. The sequence goes on from NZ_JADFFK010000006.1 coordinate 180,770, forward strand.
CGCTGCGCGAGTTCGCCAGCACCGGGCTGTCGGGTACCTCGACCCAGCAGCTGGCCAAGGCCGCCGGGATCACCAAGGCGCAGCTACACTATTACATCACCTCGAAGGAGGACCTCTACCGCGAGGTGCTGGACGGGATCATCGGCGAGTGGCGCGACATCTTCTTCGTCGGCGAGTCCGACGATCCGGCCGAGGTGATCTCCGGCTATGTTCGACTGAAGCTGCGGCTGGCGCTCGACTGCCCCGAGGCCTCGCGCCTCTTTCTGCAGGAACTGGGCCGCGGAGCACCGGAGATGGGCGGCAAATGGGAGGGGCTGCACGCCTCGGTGCAGGCGGGCACTGCGGTGATCCAGCGCTGGATCGACGAGGGCCGGATGAACCCGGTCGACCCGCTGCTCTTCATGATGAACATCTGGGCGGTGACCCAGCACTACGCCGACTACGAACTTCAGAGCCGCCGAGTGCTTGGCGTCGAGCCCGGTGCAAAGATGGATTTCGAGCGGATCGCGGCAGAGGCGGTGCAGATGTTTCTCGCGCGTGCGGGTCTGACAGAAGAAGGAAACCCCGCATGAAGGCACTGACCCCGACCGCGATCGCAGCGCCCTTCGGGCACTACTCGCATGGCATCGCCGCCGGACCGGTGGTGGCGACCTCGGGCCAGCTGGCGCTGCGGTCGGACGGCACCATTCCCGAGGGCGTAGAGGCGCAGGCCGATGTCGTTTTCGCCGCGCTGCGCGCGATCCTCGCCGAGGATGGACTGGATTTTTCGGACGTGTTGCGCTTCTCTGCCTTCGTCACCCGGCGCGAGGACATGCCGGGCTACATGGCCGCCCGCGACCGTGCTTGCGCCGAGCTTGAGGTGAAGCCGGCCTCGACCCTGATGATCGTATCGGGCTTCACGCGGCCCGAGTTCCTTGTCGAAATCGAGGCTCTTGCGCTGCGCCGCGGCTGAGTCCCGCCGTGACTTAATGCGAAATTAGACACTTTCATGCAACATGCTCCGCGCGGCATTGCCGCTGCGGATACGCAGCCCCTGCCTGACGTTGCGTCTTTGCGCAACGCGTGAAAGAGGTGGCCCAACGGTCGGGTAACAGCGGCCGCGCTTCCATTCGAGAGGCAGTGTTGTGACGAGTTATACGTTAAGTGCCTTTGGCACGACCGACTACCGTACGGTGGTCGAGAACGGCGTCGGCGGGGCCTACGTCCGCTCGGACTGGGAGCAGTCCGAACGGGTGACCATCGTTGTCACCGACGATGACGACTACCTGACCGGCGGCGGCGGCGCTCTCGACGCCAGCGAGCAGACCGCTACGGCCACCGATGCCAGTGGCGCGCTCATCACCTCGGGCAAGCTCTACATCGGCAGCGCCAACATAGTCACCGCGCCCGATGGCAGCACCATTCATGTCTACGAGATGTGGATCGAGGGCTACGGCAGCCCGCTCGGATATGTCACCGACGCGCCGATCACGCCGGGGGTGACCTACACCTACGTCGGCGGCACCTCGGTCCCCGCCGAGGGCGTGGCCTACAGCAGTTTCAACAGCCAAGCCTACGAGCGCGACGATCCCAACACGATGACCGGCGGAAGCTTCTCGGAATCGCTCGATGGCGGCTCCGGGGACGACGTCATCTCGGGCGGAGGCGGCAACGACACGCTGATCTACGGCGAGGGCAACGACACCGTCTACGGCGGCGACGGCAACGACTACATCGACGACATCAAAGGCGCGCAATACTACGGTGCGAACCTGATCTACGGCGGTGCCGGCGATGACCTGATCTACGGTGGCTGGGGCAACGACACCCTCTACGGCGACGAGGGCAACGACACGATCTACGGCGAGGGCGACGACGACAGCATCGAGGGCGGTGCCGGGAACGACCTGATCTACGCCGGCGACGGCAACGACACGATCTTCGCCGGCGAGGGCAATGACACCGTCTGGGGAGAAGCCGACAACGACAGCATCGAGGGGGGGCTCGGCGACGACCAACTCTGGGGCGGCATTGGCGACGATGTCCTCAAGGGCGGCGACGGCGTCGATGTCCTCTACGGTGAAGACGGCAGCGACACGCTTGATGGCGGCGCCGGGAACGACTCGCTCTGGGGCGGGGTCGGGGCGGATTCGCTTTGGGGCGGTGACGGCGACGACAACATCTCGGGCGATGACGGCAACGACTCGATGAACGGCGGCGAGGGCAATGACACCCTCTGGGCCGGAACCGGCGACGACACGATGTGGGGCGAGGGGGGCTCGGACCGTTTCTTCATAGGCAATGCCGACGGAAATGACACCATCTACGCTGGCGAGGATGGCGATGATTCCGACGTCGACGCGCTCGACTTCTTCTGGGCTTCCGATCCCGTCACGGTCACCTTCGAGGGGTGGGAGTTCGGCAATTACAGCGTCGGTAGCGGGACCTCTACGGGTCATTTCTGGAGCATCGAGCAGGTCGTCGGTGGCACCGGCAGCGATACGATCGATGCCGCGACGAGCGACAGTGACCAGCAACTCTACGGTATGTCCGGTGACGACAGCCTGACCGGCGGCAGTGGCGCCGACAGCCTTGAGGGCGGCAGCGGCGACGACACGCTCGCGGGCGGGGCGGGCGACGACCTTCTGACCGGCGGCGACGGCAGCGACAGCTATGTCTTCGCGCCGGGCGGTGGCAGCGACACGGTCACCGATTTCGACATGACGCTGGACGGGGCCCGGACCACCGACCAGCTCAACACCAGCGCGCTGCGCGATTCCGACGGCGAGACCGTCAACACCTGGGACATCTCTGTCTCCGACGATGGGTCGGGCAATGCGGTGCTGACCTTCCCCACCGGGGAAAGCGTTGTGCTGTTGGGGGTCTCGCCGGCAAGCGTGATGTCGGACGAGACACTGCACGCCATGGGGGTGCCCTGCCTGGTCAGCGGCACGCTCCTGGCCACTCCGGGCGGATGGACCCCGGTCGAGGCGCTGTGCGCGGGTGATCTGGTGATGACCGAGACCGGCGCGCAGCCGATCCTCTGGGCCGGGGCCCGCCACGTCAGCGCCGAGGAGATCGAGGCCGACCCGATGCTCGCCCCCGTGGTGGTCCAGCAAGGTGCCCTTGGCAACCGTTGCGAGCTGCGGCTGTCGCGGCAGCACTGTATCGCCGTCACCGAGCCGGGGTCCGGTCGGGCGGCGCTGGTGCGGGCCGGGCATCTCGCCGAGCGGCGCGGCACGCGGGTGCGCGTGGCACGCGGCGCTCGCGGCGTGGGGTACCACCACTTGCTGCTGCCCGCGCACGCCTTGCTCAACGCCGGCGGGGTGCTGGTCGAAAGTCTCTGGCCCGGCCCCACGGCATTGCGCGCCCTTGGTCGGCGCGCGCAGATCGAACTCGCCGGGGTCATGCCGCATCTGGCGCCCGCGATCTGGGGCACGCAGCCGGTCAGTGCGCTTTACGGGCCGCCGGCCTTGCCGGTGCTCTCCGGTGCCGACGTGCGCGAAGGCGAGGGGCCGATGCTGCCGCTGCTGACGGGTCCGCACGCGGACGAGGGGCTACGGATCAAAGCCTGAGGCGAAGCATTCCCTCCGGCGGCGCAGGGCGCTACACCGGGGCGCGCGACCAAAGACAGGACGACCGAACATGCTGACCCTCCCGAACGACCATCCGCCGCGGGGTGCGGCCCTGCACACGCAGCTTACCGACAGCGGGGCGGCGCGCATCGTGCGGCATATCGCCGAGGCGCTGCCGCCGATTGCCGACCGGCTGGCAGAGGGTCTGCTGACCGGCGATCCGGCAAAGATTGTCGGCGACAATGAGAGCGGCGATGCGCAGAAGGCGCTGGATGTCGGCGCGCATGAGCACATGCTGCGGGCGCTTTCCGGCTGCAACATCCGCCACGTGCTGTCCGAGGAGGCCGAGGCGGTGGTGACGCTCGACCCCGAGGGCGAGTTCGATGTGGCGATGGACCCGATCGACGGGTCCGGCTCGATCGGCATCTGCGCGCTGCTCGGGATGCTTTTCGTGGTCTATCCCGCAGGTGACGGCAGTTTCCGTCGCCCCGGAACCGAGGCCGTCGCGGCGGGATATGCCTGCTTCGGCCATTCGGTGGATTTCGCCTGGTCGCTCGGCGACGGGGTGCATATCGCCACGCTCGACCGCCGCGCCGGGGATTTCCGGGTGACCGCCGAAAACATCCGTCTCAAGGCGGCCACCTCGATGATCGCGGTCAATGCCTCGAACGAGCGGCACTGGGCACCAGGGCTGCGCGCCTATGCCAGCGACATGCGCGCGGGCAAGGATGGTCCACTTGGCAAGAACTACAACATGCGCTGGCTGGCCGCGGCGGTGGGCGACCTGCACCGCATCATGTTGAAGGGCGGGGCGTTCCTCTATCCGCAGGACGGGCGCAAGGGCTACGAGCAGGGCCGGCTGCGCTTGGCCTACGAGGCGATCCCAATCGCGTTCATGGTCGAGCAGGCCGGGGGCCGGGCCACCGACGGACGCCGGCGCATCCTCGAGCTGGTACCGCAAGAACCGCATGGCTTCTGTCCGCTGATCTTCGGATCGGTCGAGGAAGTGCAGTGCATAGAAGCCTATATCGCCACGCACGGCTGAGGCTGGACGGGTCCTGGCCTGCCACGCCGGCCGGCCGGGATTGGACCAATGGCATTCCAAGAATGTGTCGCCCGTTCATCGGCGCGATGCGCACCGGCAGGCCGCGGCATGCGTGGCCAAGAACCAACATTGGCGCGCAATACGCTGTTCGGATCGCTTGAAGAGGGCAGGGCGCCGGTGCAGGGCGCTTGCATCGGCGAGGTGTTTCGACAAGATGGGATGCCAATATTCCGCTAACGCGAGCGTCCTTGCCTTGACCGATCTTCTGCCAGATGTCCCCGCCCTGCCTCCGGCGTCGGAATCCCCGACCGCAATCGCGCAATGGGTGGCGGATGTCCTGCGGGACCGGATTGTCAAAGGGGTCTATCCGCCGGGCTCGCGCTTGGTGGAGCGCCGGATTTCCGCCGAACTCGACCTGTCGCGCACGCCGGTGCGCGAGGCGCTGAAGCTGCTGCACCAGGACGGGCTGATCGAGATCTCGCGCAACAAGGGCGCGCAGGTCGTGCGGTGCAGCGCAGAGGAAGCGCGGCAGCTCTTCGAAGTGATCGCCTCGCTCGAAAGCCTCGCGGCGGAACGGCTGGCGCGCACCCTCACTCCCGAGCTGCTCGATGAGATCGAGGAGATGCACGCGCGCATGATGACCTACTACAAGATCGGCAATCAGACCGACTATTTCGACACCAACAGCGAGATCCACGATTTCGTCGTCGCGGCCTGCGGCAACCCGGTGATCCATGATGCGCACAAGCGGCTGATCGCCCGCGCGCGCTACGGCCGGTTCGTGGCGATCCACAACCCGGACCGGCTGGCGCAGTCGGTCGCGGAGCACGAGGCGCTGATGGAGGCCCTGCGCAGCGGCGACGAGGTCGCGGCGGCCAGGGTGTGGCGCCAGCACCTCCAGCACACCGGCGAGAGTTTTGCCGCGATGCTGGAGGCGGAAACAGCCTAGGACCCGCCCTCAGCCCCTGGCACGCCGCCAGAGTCCTTCGCAGACCTGCTGCGCGGTCTGAACCACCTCGGTCATGTCGGCCCGCGTCGGGCGGCGATGGCGCACCAGCCAGTCACCTTCGACCATCACGTCGGTCACATTGCCCGCATTGGCCGAGTGCACCACGATGCCCGCGCCGTCGATCTGCGGGCGCAGGTTCGGCGCATCTGGATCGAGCAGGATGAGATCCGCGGGATCGCCGATGGTCAGCGTGCCGGTTGCCGCATGGCCGCGCAGCGCCGCGGCACCACCCTGCGTTGCCCAGCCGAAAACCTGCGCCGCGTCAAAGTCGAAGGACATGCCGGCCTTCCAGCGGGCGCTTGCAAGCGCCATGCGCATGGCCTCGAACATGTCGGCCGACTTCGTGTCGGTGCATAGGGTGATCGTCGCCCCGGCCTCGAGCAGCGCCTTGATCGGCGCCGCCGCGCCGAAGCTGGCGTTGCCGATGGGTGCATGGGCAACGACCGCCCCCGCCGCGCCGAAACGGGCGATGTCGCTGTCGCTCATGAAGATGCAATGCGCGGCGATGAGATCGGGCGAAAGCACGCCCACGTCCTCCAGGAACTCGGTCGGGGTCATGCCCTCGCGGGCGCGCAGCTGGTCCACTTCCATCTGCGACTGGCTGAGGTGCGTGTGGATCTGCTTGCCGCTGGTCTCGGCAAGATCGCGCATCCGAAGGAACATCTCGCGCGAGCAGCTGTCGGGCGCATGGGGTGCGAGGATCGTGCTGATCCGGCCCTTGCCGTCCCATGTCTCCTGCAAAGCCAGGGCCGCGCCAAGTGTCGCCTCGCCAAGCGCCTCGTCGCGGGCAAAGCGTCCCTCTGCGAGCGCGGCGCTGTCCATGTCCATGACCCGGCCGCCGACCATCGCCCGCAGACCCAACTCATGCGCCGCCTGCGCAAGAGCCTCGGGGCAGCGGTAGTAATCGACAATGGTGGTGGCCCCGGCGCAGAGCATTTCCATGACGCCGAGCCGGGCGAGGGCGAGCGTCTCCTCGTCCGACAGCCAGTGACCCTGCGGCACGCCGGGCGTGTAGGCCGGGGCAAAACTCACATCCTCGATCATCCCCCGTACGATCATCAGCGGCGAATGGTTGTGGGAGTTCACCAGACCCGGAAGACAGAGCGCCCCGCGCCCGTCGATGATCTCGGCTCCGGGCGCAGGGGGCAAAGCCCGTCCGATGTCGGCCACCCTGCCATCGTCGCCGACAATCAGGTCGAGCCCCCTGCGCAAGCCCGAGTCGGGTGTCAGCAGAGCGATGTTTCTGATATGGGATGCCATTTTGGTTTTCCTTCGGTGCAAGAGAGGGGCAGAGCGCCGGGATAGGCGCACATTCTTCGGGCAGAATTGAAAAAGGCGCGGCTTAACGTGGAATTTCTTCGGAACTTGGGCGGGATATCCGCATAAGTCAAATGGCATTCCATTTTGACATCCGGCAGAAGAACCGGCCCCACCGCGGCCACCGAGCCGTGCAACCGACAGAGAAGGACACCTCATGACTCGCCTTGCACCCCGCGGCATAACGCGCCGCTCGCTTCTGAAGACCTCGGCCTACGCGGCCGCCGGAACGCTCGCCGCGCCCGCCCTGCTGCGGGCGCAATCGTCCGAGCTGGTGATCGGCTGCGCCGGATCGCACACCGCCTGGATGGAAGAGATCGTTGTGCCGCACATGAAGGAGGTGATCGGTGCCGACATCCTGTTCGAAGGTACCAAGTCCTCGGTCAACCTCGAGAAGATGGCCTCCAACAAGGACAATCCCTACCTGTCGGTCGTGCAGATGGATGATCCGGTGATGATCCAGGCGGTGGATGCCGACCTGCTGACGCCGATCACTGCCGATGCGGTGCCGAACATGACCGACCTGCGCGGCGACGCGGTGCATATGGACGGCATGTGGTGCAACTACGTCCAGCCCTGGGCGGGCATCGCCTACAACACCGACTACGCCGAGGGCGTGCCGTCGTGGGGGGCGCTCTGGGACGCGCAGAACGCGGGGCAGGTGATCATCCCCTCGCTGCAGAACACCGAAGGCATGTGGACGCTCTTCGTGGCGGCCATGCTCGGCTCGGGCAAGCCCTTCTCCGAGGCGCAATACGACATCGAGGCAGCCTTCGCCAAGCTGGAGGAGCTGAAGCCGAACCTGCTGTCGGTCTATTCGACCATGAGCCAGGCGTTCAACCTGCTCGAGCAGGGCGAGATCACGCTGCTGTCGGGGAATTTCTCGTCCTACACCTTGCCGCGCAAGGCCGAGGGCGTGCCCGTGGATCTGGCGGCACCGCAGGAGGGCATCTTCGCCATGCCTTCGGGCATCTGCCTGGTGAAGGGTGGGCCGAATGGCGAGCTGGCCGCGGCCTATGTCAACGAGATGCTGGGCGCGAAGATGCAGGCCGCCATCGCCGATTTCGCTTCCTCGGTTCCGGCCAACACCACGGTCAAGGCTGGCGCGGTTATTCCCGACGGTGTCGAGATCTACAGCCCCGACTGGGCCTTCGTCGCGGCCAATCGGCGCGAGTGGATCGAGCGCTTCGACAAGCTGATGGCGCTCTGAGACGATGCTGGACATGGCACAGGACAGGGCACAAGAGCGCACGCCCGGCGACCGCCGTTACCTCGACGTCTGGGGCGTTGCCAAATCCTTCAAGGGCACCCGCGTCATGTCCGGCATGAACTTCCGGGTGGACCGCGGAGAGCTTGTCTCTCTGCTCGGTCCCTCGGGTTGTGGCAAGACCACGCTGCTGCGCATCATCGCCGGGCTGATGGAGGCCGACGAGGGCTCGGTGGTGCTGGGCGGCCGCGACATCAGCCGCTTCCCGGCGCACAGGCGCAACGTGTCGGTGGTGTTCCAGAACTACGCGCTGTTTCCGCATCTGACGGTGGCCGAGAATGTCGCCTTCGGCCTGCGCGCCCGCGGCACGCCCAAGGCAGAGATTGCCGGTCCGGTCGCCGAGGCTTTGCGCCTCGTGCGGATGGAAAGCTTTGCCGAGCGGCCGATATCGGCGCTCTCGGGCGGCCAGCAGCAGCGCGTCGCCGTGGCCCGCGCCCTGGTTGTCCGACCGGACCTGCTGCTGCTCGACGAGCCCTTCTCGGCGCTTGACCGCAAGCTGCGCGAGACCATGCAGGTCGAGCTGAAATCGCTGCTGCGCGACCGCGGCATCACGGCGATCTTCGTCACCCACGACCAGGAGGAGGCGATGGGCGTCTCGGACCGGATCGCGGTGATGAACACCGGCAAGATCGAGCAGTTCGCCGATCCCTCGACGCTCTACGCGCGGCCGGCCTCGCCTTTCGTCATGGATTTCGTCGGCCTGTCGACCCGCGTGTCGGGGCGCGTCACCGCGGCTGCCGGTGGGATGCTGCAAATCGAAAGCCCCTACGGCAGTCTGCGGGCCGCGGGAGATTTGCCGGTGGGCGCGCAGGCAATGGTCGGCGTGCGCCCCGAGCTCATCTCGGTCGGGCAGGGCGAGAACAGCCTGACCGTTACGCTCGAGGACGCGATGGTGCTGGGCTCGAAGACCGTGCTCCACGGGCGCGCGGCCGAGGGCGACCGGATCCTCTGCGAACTGTCCGGCATCCGCTCCGGCCTGGCCCGCGGCGAGTCCGTGACGCTCGGCTGGGAGGTGGCCGACACGCTGGTCTACGGGGGCGAGGCATGAGCCTGCGCATCGACCGCATCACGCTGCTGGCAGTGCCTGCGCTCGGCTTTCTGGCCGTGGTCTACGCGCTGCCGCTGGTGCTGCTGCTGGCGAAATCGGTGCAGACGCCCGAGGGGGTCTCGCTGACCGAGTACCGCGCCTTCTTCGCCGATGACTACAACATGCGGGTGCTCTGGCGGACGCTGCGGGTGGCGGCGTTGACCACGCTGCTGGCGCTGGCCATCGCCTATCCCACCGCCTTCGCCATGAGCCGCGCGAGGGGAGGCTGGCTGACCGTCTTCCTCGTGGCGATGGTGCTGCCCATGTCGCTCGGCGTGGTGGTCAAGGCCTTTGCCTGGTCGATCCTCTTCCGGGCCAACGGCGCGCTGAACGGGGCGCTGCAATGGCTTGGAGTGATCGACAAGCCGATGCGCATGATGTTCACCGAGGCCGCGCTGGTGGTCGGGGCGGCGAATGTCTTCCTGCCCTTCATGGTGCTGCCGATCTACGCGGTGGTGCGCCAGCTCGACCAGCGCCTGCCCGAGGCCGCCGCCTCGCTGGGGGCGACACCGATGTTCCGCTTCTTCAACGTCACGCTGCCGCTGACCCTGCCCGGCGTCGTCGCGGGCTCGGCCTTCACCTTCTCGCTGGCGGTGTCGATGTACGTGATCCCCTCGCTGCTCGTCGGCGAGCGCCAGCAGACGCTGTCGATGCTGATCGCCCGCTCGTTCCTCTATCTTCGCAACGAGCCGCTCGGCTCGACCATTTCGGCGGTCCTGCTTGGCATCGCGGTGCTGGTGGTCGTGCTGTCGAGCTGGCTGGCCCGCAGGCTGGGAGCCCGCACATGACCCAGACGGACCGCATCTTCCGCACGCTCTCGTGGATCGTCGGGCTGGCCTGCGTGGCCTTCCTGATGCTGCCCATCGTGATCACCCTCGCGGCCTCTTTCACCTCTTCCCCGGTCTACACGCTGCCGCCGCCCGAGTGGTCGCTGCGCTGGTACCGCTCGCTTGCCGACCGCAGCGGGCTCTGGGACGCCGTCGTGCTGTCGGTCAACCTCGCGGTGGTCTCGACGTTGATCTCGCTGGTGCTGGGCACGCTCGCCGCGGTCGCCGTCACGCGCGGCCAGTTCCCGGGCCGCGAGGCCGTCGCCACCTTCGCCGTCTCGCCGCTGATGATGCCGGGACTGGTGCTGGGCGTCGCGCTCTTGCAGTTCTTCCGCGAGATCGGCCTGCGCGACGCTTACTGGTCGCTGCTGCTGGGGCATATCGTCATCACGCTGCCCTTCGTGATGCGCACGCTGCTGGCCTCGATGGCGGCCTTCGACTTCTCGCTGATCGACGCGGCCCGCACGCTGGGCCTCAGCTATCCGAAGGCGATCCTAAAGGTGCTGGTGCCGAGCCTTGCGCCCGCCTACCTCACCTCGGGGCTCTTCGCTTTCCTTGCCTCGATGGACAACTATCCGATCTCGATTTTCCTGACCGACGCCCGCAACAAGACGCTGCCGATCAAGATGCTGCAATATCTCGAGGAACAGCCCGATCCGTCGCTGGCTGCCATGTCCTCGGGGCTGATCCTGCTGGCGATCCTCGTGCTGGTCATCGGCGCGCGTACCGTCGGTCTCAACCGCATGATCCAGGGCTGACACAATGACATTCCAGACACCCGATCGCCGAGACCTGCGGGGATATTTCGGTGCCGAACCCGCCTCCTGCTGGCCGGAAGGCGCGCGGCTCGCGGTCTCCTTCGTGGTCAATGTCGAGGAGGGGGCCGAATTTTCGATCGGCGACGGCGATGCGCGCAACGAGCCCACCTACGAGATCCGCGAGGAGGTCGTGGGGGCTCCCGACCTCTGCATGGAGACCCATTTTGCCTATGGCACGCGGCAGGGCTACGCCCGCATTGCCCGCGCCTTCGAGGGCGTTGGGGTGCGCGCGACCTTCTCGACATGCGGCCGCGCCGCCGAGCGCGCGCCGTGGCTGCTGCGGGACGCAGTGGCGCACGGGCACGAGGTCTCGTGCCACGGCTGGCTCTGGGAGCGCCACGCCAACATGGCGCGCGCCGAGGAAGAGGCGGTCATCGCGCGGACGCATGACGCGATCACCCGCGCCTGCGGCGTTGCACCCGTGGGATGGCACACCCGCTCCTCGGCCTCGGTCAACACCCGCGCGCTGCTGAAGGCGCGGGGGGATTTCCTCTACGACAGCGATGCCTACGACGACGACATCCCGCGCATCGAGGGTACGCATGTCATCCTGCCCTATGCCTTCGACACCAACGACATGCGGTTTTCGCCCGGCGGCGGCTTCGTGCAGGCGCGGGATTTCTCGGAATACGTGATCGGGGCCTTCGAGCGGCTCTACGCCGAGGGCGCCGGCGTCGCGCGGATGATGTCCGTCGGCCTGCACCTGCGGCTGATCGGACGGCCGGGACGAATTGCCGGGCTCGAACAGGTGCTCGCGCACATGACATCGCGCGGTGGCGTCTGGATCGCGCCGCGCCGCGAGATTGCCGCCCATTGGGCACAGACGCAGGGACAACGTGCATGAACCTCATGGATCTTTCCGCCACAGAGCTCGCGACACAAGTGCGCGACGGGACGGTGACCCCGCAGGCCGCGGCCGCCGCCGCCCGCGACCGCGCCGCGGCGCGCAATCCGGTGCTGAATGCGCTGACGCTGATCAACCCGGCGCTGGATGCCGAGGCCGAGACGGTCGCTCGGCGGCTGGCCGAGGGCGAGGACCTGCCGCTGGCGGGGGTGCCGGTGGTGATCAAGGACAACATCTGGGTGAAGGACCTGCCGATCACCCAAGGCTCGCGGCTGTTCGAGGGGTTCATCGCGCCGCAGGATGCAACGGCCGTGGCACGGCTGCGCCGGGCGGGGGCGGTGATCCTCGGGATCGGCACTTGCTCGGAATTCGCCTGCAAGGGATCGACCAACACGCCGCTTTACGGAATGACGCGGAATCCTCTGGATCTGTCGCGCACGCCGGGCGGATCCTCGGGCGGGCCGGTTGCGGCGGTGGCCGGGGGCATCGTGCCTCTGGCGCTTGGCACGGATGCCGGCGGCTCCAGCCGTCGCCCGCCTGCGCATGTCGGGATCATCGGGCTGAAACCGACGCAGGATCTGATCCCCTATGGTCCGGGCTTCGACGAGCCGGTCTGGGGCATCTCGGTGCTCGCCCCGCTCGCCCGCACGGTCGCGGACATCCGCCTTGCGATGGCGGTCCTGGCGGATCTGGAGCCGGCGGAACCGTTGCGGGGTCCCCTGGCCTTTTCCGCCGATTTCGGGCTTGGCCAGAAACTGGATCGGGGCGTGGCAGAGGCCTTTGACGCGGGCATCGCGGCGATTGCCGGGGCCGGTCATGTGACCGGCCCCGCGGCACCGGACTGGGAGGGGCTCGACGGCATGTCGGTGATGCCGCTCCAGCACGCGGGCCTTGCCGCGCTCTTCGGGGCGCAATGGCGCGCCGCACCAGGGCGGATCGACCCCGACCTGGGCGCGCAGATCGAGAGCGGCCTTGCCCTGAGCGGCGTCGCGGTGGCCGAGGCGCATCACGCCAGCCATCGCATTCGCACGATCCTGCGGGACTTCCTGTCGCGCCACGCAGCGCTGATCACGCCAACGACCCCCTGTGCCGCCTGGCCGGTCGAACTGAGCGCCCCGGCCAGCATCGGCGGCGCGCCTTGCGGACCGCGCGACCACGCTGCCTTCACCTCGCAGCTCAATCATGCCGGGTGCCCGGCGATCACGCTGCCTTGCGGCTCGGATGCCAACGGCCTGCCGCTGGCCGTGCAGATCATGACCGCGCCGGGCCGTGATGCGGAGCTGCTTGCGCTCGCGGCAGAAATCGCGCCGCTTCTGCCGCCCGCCACGACAGCGCAGCCGGGGGGCGCGTGATGCGGCTGCTTCTCGTCAACCCGAACATGACCCAGGCGATGACAGACAGCATGGCCGCCATCGCGCGGCAACTCGCCGGCACGCGCGCCGACATCGTTCCGCTGACCGCCACGCGCGGCTTCCCCTACATCGCCTCGCGCGCCGAGGCGCAGATTGCGGGGGGCGTCGCGCTCGAGATGATCGCCGAGAACCTCGAGGGCATCGACGCCGTGGTGATCGCCGCTTTCGGCGATCCCGGCCTGATCGCCGCGCGCGAGATCTTCGACGTGCCGGTGGTCGGCATGGCCGAGGCCTCGGTGCTCTCCGCGGCGATGCTGGGCGAGCGCTTCTCCATCGTGACCTTCTCGCCGGTGATGCGCCGCTGGTACAGCGACTGCGTTGCGGCCACGGGTCTCGGGCAGCGGTTCACCGGGGTGCGCACGCCGCAGCGCCACGCCCCCGACGTGCTGCACGCCCGCACCGCACAGCGCGCCGCGCTGATCGAGTTGTCGCGCGCGGCGGCCCTCGAGGACGGGGCGGATGTGGTCATCCTGGGGGGGGCACCGCTGGCCGGACTCGCGCCGGAGATCGCGGACGAGGTCCCGGCGGTCGTAATTGACCCCATCGCCACCGCGACGGCGCAGGCGCTCGCCCTTGCCTCGTTGCGGATCGCCGGGCCGAGCCGGGCGTCCCGGCCCATCGGCAAGTCATCGGTAGGGCTATCGCCGGCGCTCAGCCGGATCATCGCAGCGGAATCCCCACTGCCGGGGTGAGACGCAGGATAGCCGCAGGGCCTGTCGAGGCGACGCGAAAATTAGCCCGCAGGGCTGGCCCGGCCCGCCCTGCGCAAGGTGCAAAGGCTGCAAAATTTCATCGAGCGTGATAGCACGGACCAATAGGTCAGCAGTCATGGTCGCGATATTTGATCCAGAATTTTATTCCGGCATGGAACTTTGTCACGTAAAGGCGGGATGAGGTATTCATCTCGCGAATACAACGTTGTAGCCGGTCTGCATGAGTTGACTCATCCCGCCGAGCTACAAGACCAAGAACTGGTCGGCCTACAACGAAGCGCTGAAACAGCGTGGCTTCCTGACGATCTGGTTCGATCCGGACATGGTCTGGGTGCCACCGCCGACGACCGGGTTCGTTGAAAGCCTCCTGCGCTTGGTTGGGCTCGACTGTGCGGTGCCGGATTTCAGCACCTTGAGCCGGCGCCAGAAGGCCTTGGCCGTGACCATTCCCTACCGCGGCTCGAAGGGTCCGCTGAAACTGCTGATCGACAGCACCGGCATCAAGGCCGAAGGCGAAGGCGCGTGGCACGTTCGCAAACATGGTGGCGCGAAACGCCGCCTATGGCGCAAAATCCACATCGGCGTCGACGAACAGACGCTGGAGATCCGAGCCCTCGAGATCATTGGGAGCAACGTCGGTGACGCGCCCATGCTGCCCGAACTGCTCAGCCAGATCCCGCCTGATGTGGAAATCGGCTCGGCCACCGCAGACGGAGTCTACGATACACGTAGGTGCCATGACGCCGTCGCCGACCGCGGCGCTCATGCTGCAATGCCGCCGCGCAAGAACGCCAGGTCCTGGAAGCCCTCGACCGCGGGCGCCATCGCCCGGAACGAGGCCCTGCGCGCGTCGAAATACCCTGGCCGCGCCATCCGGCAAAAATGGGCCGGCTATCAGCGCCGACGCCGCGTCGAGACGAAGATGCATTGCGTGAAGCTGCTGGGACAGAGCCTAATGGCACGCGATTTCGATTGTCATGTCGCAGAACTTCAGATCCGCGCCGCCGTCCCGAACGGCTACACCGCGCTCGGCATAGCCGTTACACATCCCGTAGGATAAGTGCGTCTGGGGAAGGGGAAGTTCGGGCTTCACGCGCTTTGCGCAACAGAGCCGAGCGGCGGCGACAGCCTGTTCGGCGGCGAGGGAAGCGACACTGCGTCCTACGCCTGGGCTGCGTCCGGTGCGCAGGACGGCAGCCTGGTGGCAACGGCTTTCTCGGGGGTGATGGCGAAGCTTGCCAGCGGCACCGCCCGCGACACGGGCGGCATGGGCCGTCTGGTCTCGATAAAGAACCCGGTCGGCAGCGCGGCGGCCGATCAGCTGGTTGGCGATGCACTGGCGAACATGCTGTCGGGCGGCAGCGGCGATGACACCCTCATCGGGGCGGCCGGAGACGACCCGCTGGTCCCCGGCTCGGGCAATGACACCGTCTCAGTGGGCGTTGGTGATGACCGGATCGTCGCGGGATCGGGGCGCAAGGTGATTGACGGCGATGCCGGCTTTGACACGCTGGATTTCGGCACGGCGCGCGGGGCGGTCAGCCTGCCCGTCGCCGCCGGAAGCTACGGCGCGCAAATCGTCACGGAGATCGCACGCTGCTCAGATCGTGACCTCGATGGCGACGGCACGGAGGACAGCAACGGGCAGGAAGGCCGGCTTTTCGGCGGTGTCACCCTGCCCCCCGCCCAGCTGCTGGAAGCGGACGCCCGCTATTCCAACAGCGCGGACGACGTGCTCCGCCTTCTGCCCGAGGCGGACAGTCCCGCCTAGGGTGCGCTTCTGATCGAGTTCGCCGAGGTCCCGTCGCGGGCTGAGGGGAGCTTCAGGGGAGACGAGCAGATCACCGGCAGCGGCGGTGATGATCTCGTCGCCGGCAACGCGGCGGGCAACATCTTCTTCGTCGCGGACGGCAGGGATACGCTGCTTGGGGCAGAGGGGCGCGACTGGCTGGTCGGGGAGGCGGGCGATGACGTGCTGATCGGCGAGAGCCTTCCCCATGCGTCCGGTGCGACCGGGGCGCAGGTCTACCGGCTCTACAGCGCGACGCTGGGCCGTCCGCCCGACAGCGCGGGGTTCACCAGCTGGACCGCCCGTCTCGACGCGGGCCAGTCTCTTCGGGCCATCCTTCCCGGCTTTGTCCGATCGGCGGGATTCCAGAAGACCTTTGGTGCGCTCGACGACCGCGCTTTCGTCACGCTGCTCTATCACAATGTGCTGGAGCGCGCCCCGGATAGGCCCGGCCTGAACGCCTGGGCCGGTCGGCTCGGGAACGGCATGAGCCGTGCCGAGGTGGTGGAGGGCTTCGCGCAGAGCCGGGAGTTCACCCAGAAGACCGCCGCGCCGTTCCGGGCTTTCATGCGCGACTTCGAGGGCGACACGCTGGCGGGCGGTGCTGGTGAGGATTTGCTTCTGGGCAGTTTCCGGGCGGATCGCTTCGTGTTCGATGCGGCACAGGCGGGTCGGGACCGGGTCTTGCGGATCGATCCGTGGGACACGATCGACCTGCGCGGGTTCGGTTATGGGAATGCCGTCGCGGCGCCCGCGCAGTTCAGTGAGGTCGGCCCCGACACCGTCTTCTCGGATGGCGACGTGAGCGTGGTCTTCGCCATCAGCGGTCTGAAGACCCTTGCCGACACCGCCTTCCTGCTCTGAGCCTCGCGGCGCGGGCCAGGGTCGGGCCGCTGACGCACACGCATCGCCGCAGCTTTTCTCTTCTGCCGCACCGCGATAGCGTCGCTGAAACACGGCCGCTTTCGTTCGGCCAAGACATGGGGGCGGGCGCATGCGGTTTCGCGGTCTTGATCTGAACCTGCTTGTGGCGCTGGAGGTTTTGCTGGACGAAGGCAGCGTGAGCGCCGCGGCCCGGCGGCTCAACCTCAGCCAGGCGGCGACCAGCAACGCGCTGGCCCGTCTGCGCGCGCATTTCGGCGAGGACCTGCTTGTTCGGGTCGGTCGGCAAATGGTGCCTACCGATCGCGGACGGCGACTGCATGGCGAGGTTGCTGCCGTGCTTCGGCAAATCGAGGCACGGGTTCTGGTTCCGGGCGATTTCGACCCTGCGGCGCAGGACAGGCAGATCACCATCATGGCCGCCGAGGCCGTGTCGCTGGGTCTGCTGGCGGCGGTCAGTCGCGATCTGCGCCGGCGCGCCCCGAAGGTCACGCTGGTGGTGCGCCCGCTGGGTGACAACCCGCAGGCTCGGCTCGACCGGGGCGAGATCGACCTTCTGGCCATCCCGCTGCAATATGCCGCCGGCGACCATCCGCGCGCTCCGCTTTACGACGAGGCGTTCTCGGTCATCTGCTGGCGCGAGGCCGAAATCGCCGCGCGGCCGCTCACGCCCGAGGCCTATGTGGCCGCCGACCACGTGCTGCTGCAACTCGGCCCCGACCGCAAGACGCCGATCGACCGCATCCTGATCGAACAGCTGCACGGCCAGCTTTCCGGCAGTGTCACCGTTTCGGGCCATGCCGCCGTTCCCTGGCACGTGCTGGCGACCGAGCGGCTCGGAACCCTGCCGGAACGCACCGCGCAGCAGTTTGCAGAGGTCCTGCCGCTGGCCGTGCGCCCCTTGCCGTTCGACATTCCGGCCAACCGGCTTGTCCTGCAATGGGGACGGCATGCGGACGGCGATGCGGGCCTGCACTGGCTGCGTGAGCTGATGCGGGATCTGGCCTGAGAGGCGGCATGAAGCCCGGCGCCACTATTCACAAGACTGATACGGCTTCGATCAAACAATCAATTTCCGCTTAAGGCGGTTCTGCCGGATAACTGCAGTCCACAAGAGCGGATTGCCGAAACGGAAGGACACGACATGCGGTTCAACGAACTCCCTACGAAGAGGGTCCCCTACGGCATCCGTGCCGGGATGGGGCCGCGTCATCTTCTGGGCGGCATGGTCGCTTCGGCCTACGCGGGCGCTGCCGAAACCGGCGGGGCGTTCTCGCTGTCGATGCTGACCGGCGGGCGCGAGGCGGGGCTACCGATGCTGCGTCATGCCGCCTCCCATGTCGCCTTTCAGGTTCTGGAGGGCGAGATCGAGCTCTACATGATGGGTCTCTGCTGGCGGCTTGTCGGTGGGGACTATGCCTCGATCCCGCCCGGTACCGACTACGGCCTGCGCATGATGCGGCTGCGCAACCGGGCGATGGTGTTTCATAGCGGTGCCGAGGCCGGCCGCCTGCCGGAGAAGCTGGGGCGCCCCTACGAGGGGTATGTCCAGCCCGATCGAAACCCCGGCAGCTGGGCCGATCTGACCGGTGCCGACGCCGCGATGTGCGACACCGAGATCCTCGGCGCCTTGCCCGAGGAGCTGACGCAGCAGGCACCTCGGCGCGAGCTTCCGCGCGAGACAGTGCCCTATGCGCTCGAGGCGGGTTGCGGCGTGCATCTGGCGGTGGCGGATCAGCTCTTCACCTTCGCGGGCGGCAAGGCGCAGAGCGACGGGCGGTTTCTTACGCTGCTGACCGAGGGTCCGCAGGGAACGATGATCCCGCCGCACAAGCACCTGGCGCACGACGAGACCTTCTTCTGCGCCGCCGGGCGCATCCGCATGCGCGCGGGCGACGAAGAACTTGAGCTGGCACCGGGAGATTTCCTGTTCGTGCCGCGTGGCACGCCGCACGCTTTCCAGTTCCTCGAGCCCTATACCAAGATCATCGGCTGGCTGGTGCCCGGTGTCTTCGAGGAATTCTTCTACACGCTCGGCGATCCGACCGAGACGACCGTCTATCCCCAGGAGCCGGCGCCGTTCCGCTTCGACCGCGTCCTGGCGAGGCTCGACACGCTCGATATCGTGCCCCTGGGCCGTCCCGCGGATGCCGAGGCATGAGCCGGGCAGAGCTTCCGCCGCTCCGGCCCGGTGTCGGCCTGCGCGCCGACCAGGTCTATTCACGCGCCGGAGGACGCCCCAGGCTGGCGGATGTCTACCTGCCTTCGGGCGAGGGTCCGCACCCCGCGGTGATCTTTCTT
The DNA here is from genome assembly GCF_015223355.1 of Salipiger mangrovisoli. Taxonomy (GTDB): domain Bacteria; phylum Pseudomonadota; class Alphaproteobacteria; order Rhodobacterales; family Rhodobacteraceae; genus Salipiger; species Salipiger mangrovisoli. The sequence goes on from NZ_JADFFK010000006.1 coordinate 199,635, forward strand.
CATGGCGGCGGCTGGCGCTTCGGAGACCGGCGGTTGGCCCCGGATCTCTCGCGCCACTTTGCCGAGAGCGGCTATGCGATGGTCTCCATCGACTACCGGCTGAGTTCCGAGGCGATCTTTCCCGCGGCGGTGATCGACACGGCCGCCGCCGTGCGCTGGCTGCGCAGCCATGCGGCGGACTATGCGATCGACCCCCAGAGGATCGCGCTTCTTGGATCCTCTGCCGGCGGGCACCTTGCCAGCCTGGCGGGACTGGCACCGGAGGCGTTCATCTCGGACGAGTGGCCGGGTGTGTCCTCGCATGTGGCGGCGGTGATCGACGGCTACGGTCCGGTGAATTTTGCGCGGCTCGATCGCCAGCGCGATCCCGAGGCGCTGCCCGGCAGCGATCCGGAATCCGCGCATCTGCCGCCGCCGCGCGCGATGAACGACCCCGAGGCGCTGGAATGCCTGTTTCTCGGTGGCACGGTCGATGCGCTGCCGGAACGCGCCGCCGCGGCCGACCCGTCGGCACGGGCGCGGCCGGATGCGCCGCCCTTCCTGATCCTGCATGGCAGCTTCGACAGCGCGATCCCATTCGCGCAGAGCCGGGAACTGTTCGAGGCGCTGGACGCGGTGGGGGCCGATGCCGAGCTGATCTGCGTCGAGGGGCTTGGGCACGGCTTCCTCAACCGCACGGATCTGGACGCCACCGGCCCGCGCGAGATGACGCGCTGGACCAGCCGCGCGAACGGCGGCACGCGCACGGCGCGCTGCCGGGCAGAGGTCTGGGCGACGATCCGGGCGTTTCTTGATCATGCGATCGGCCGCTGAGCGGTCACACCGGCGCCCGGAGAAAGGACGCCAAGACGGGAGGAGACCACACATGAAAACCAGAGGTTCGCTGACGGCGCTGATGTTCGCCGCCATGTCCGCGCTTCCGGTGTCGGCGCAGATCGCCGACACGCCGGATGCGCTCATGGCATTGCAGGAACTGGGGCAGGAGCTGTCGCGCGAGATGGTCGGCGGCACCATGAAACTTTACGGGCAGATGCTTGCGAGTGAGGACGATGCCGGGCTCGACGTGGTGAGCGACGCTGCCTACGGATCAGATCGGCGCCACCTGTTGGACCTGCGCGTGGCCGAGGGAGCCACGGGCCAGCCGGTCGTGCTGCTGGTCCATGGCGGCGGCTTCGTGCGCGGCGACAAGGGAGACATCGTCAACATGGCCCGCTGGTTCGCCCGGCACGGAGTGGTTGCCGTGACGATGAACTACCGGCTCGCCCCCGATGCGCGTTGGCCTGCGGGTGCCGAGGATGTGGCCTCGGCGCTCGGCTGGATTGCCGACCATGCCGCGGCGCACGGCGGCGATCCATCGAAAGTGGTGGTGATCGGCGATTCCGCCGGGGCGATGCACGTGGCCGACTACGTTTTCCGCGAAGAGCTTCAGGCGGAAGAAGACGGGGTGATCGGCGCGGTGCTGATCTCGCCCCCCGTGGTCGACCTGCGGGCGCGTGCGCTCGATCCCGAGCGTGACCTGCTCTATTACGGTGCCGAGGGCGACCGGGCGGCGCAATCGGTGGTCGAGGCCGTCGCGGGCCGCGAGATCCCGGTGCTGGTGGCCTATGCCCAGAACGAGCCCGCTGTGATCAGCGACCAGACCCGCCGGCTGATCGAGGCGCTGGCCGAGCGCGACGGTCGACTGCCGCTGATCGCCTCTGCGCCGGGGCACAATCACATTTCGATCGTCAGCCATTTCGGCACGGCCGACGACAGCTTCGGCCGCGACCTGCTGGGTTTCGTGGCGCTGCGGGCGCTGCTCGCCGGGCAGGACGGTTAGCGCCGGATGGCCGCGGGAACGGGCTCAGCTCTCTTCCCGCGGCTCCTCGCTGCCGAGATCCTTCAGGACGGCGTTGGCGGTGCGCTCGTAGTGGCGTGTCAGCGCCTCGGTTGCCTTCTCGCTGTCACGGTCGAGCACGAACTGGAGGATTTCGGCGTGTTCGTCCTTCACCGGCCGCGTGGAGAAGACCTTGCGGATCGACAGCATCCGGTAGCGGTAGAGCCGGTCTGCGAGTTGCTCGCAGAACTCCAGCAGCGGCGTCGAACCGCAACGCGAGATCAGCGCCTTGTGGAAATCACGGTGCAGCCGTTCCCATTCGGGGTTGTCCTCGAACCGCTCGGGATCGAGCGAGCGCGGCGTGCGCGTCAGGCGGTGATGGGCGATGATCAGCTGCTCGTCCCAATCGGAGGATGCATTGGCGATCGACTCGCGCAGGGCCACGGCCTCGAGCCAGCAGCGGGTCTTGGTGAGTTCGCGAAGCTCGTCGAGGTGCACCGGCTTGACGTAGAAGCCCCGCTGCACCCGGCTTTCGACCAGCCCCTCGGACGAGAGCCGGTTCAACGCCTCGCGCAGCGGGGTCTGTCCGGCATCGTAACGCTCGGTGAGCAGCTTCATTTGCAGCTTCAGCCCCGGTTCGAGCCGGCCCGTCAGAATGTCCGTGCGCAGGCGGTCGTGAAGCGATCCTGCAAGGCTCGTCGTCTTGGTGCCGACTGGCGTGGCGTGGTCCATCCTGTCCCCATGTGTGGCGCTTGGCTTACCTATACATTATGTGTCAGAGAAATAAAAAATATAAATTAAGTTGTAGAATCCAAATTTGTATATTAGCCCTAAGGTTAAGGGCGCCCTCCGTGGGCGCTGCGAGGGGACGGGAGGCGCGGCGTGAAACTTTCGACGGTGAAGATTGCCGGACGGCAGACATGGGGGATGGCGACGGAGAGGGACTTCGCCGATGTCGGTGCGGCGCTGAAGGCGCGCTATGCTGATCTTCGGGCGGCAATCGCGGACGGGCTCGCCGGCGTGGCCGAGGCGCGGGCCGGGGCGCAGGTCTATCCGCTGGGTGATGTCACGTGGCTTCCGGTGCTGCCGAATCCGCCGAAGATCCTTTGCGTGGGCCTGAACTATGAAACTCACCGCAAGGAAACCGGCCGCAGCGAGGTCGCGCATCCGACGATCTTTGCCCGCTATGCCAACAGCCAGACCGGCCACCTTGCCGCGATCCCCGTGCCGAAAGTGTCGGGCAGCCTCGATTTCGAGGGGGAGCTGGCGATCATCATCGGCAAGCCCGGCCGCTACATCCCGCGCGGCGCGGCAATGGGCCATATCGCCGGTTACGCCTGCTACAACGACGCCAGCATCCGCGACTACCAGTACCACACGCATCAATTCACACCGGGCAAGAACTTCCCCGGCACCGGGGCTTTCGGCCCGTGGATGATGACGCCCGACGAAATGGGCGAGATCGGCCCGCAGGCGATCCGCACGCGGCTGAACGGCGAGATCGTTCAGGAGGCGCGGTTCTCGGACCTGATCTTCGATATCGGGCGGATCATCGAATACTGCTCGGAATTCACCGCGCTCGAGGTCGGCGATGTCATCGCCACGGGCACGCCCGGCGGGGTGGGGGCCAAGCGCAACCCGCCGCTCTGGATGCGCCCCGGCGATCAAGTCGAGGTCGAGATCGAAGGACTTGCCACTTTGCGCAATTCCATCGTCATCGAAAACTGAACGCATGTTGGGAGGGGGCAGATGCTGACGCTTTACCATGGCCCGACCAGCGTCTGTTCGCAAAAGGTCCGGGTCGCGCTTGCAGAACTTGGGCTGAGCTATGAGAGCCGTCTTCTCGATTTGCAGAAGGGCGACCAGTATGCGCCCGACTACCTGCGGCTCAACCCTGCCGCGGTGGTCCCGACGTTGGTCGATGACGGGCTGGTGGTGGTGGAATCGAGCCTGATCCTCGACCATCTCGACCGCGAGAGGGGCGGCGGCCGGCTGTCCCCCATGGGCCGCGAGCCCGAAGTGACCGCGGCGCACTGGCTGCTGCGGACGCTGGACATCCATGCGGCGGTCAACACGCTGTCCTTCTCGACCGCCATGCGGGCCAATATCCTCGCCAGCCGCACAGCCGACGAGATCGCGCAGATGATGGCACGGATGCCCGATCCGGTGGCCCGGATGAAACGCCGGACGCTGCTGGAAGAGGGTCTCGCGGCGGTGTTTGTCGAGCAGGCGCTGCGGCAGCTTCGCCGCACCTTCGCAGACATGCAACTCGCGCTCGGGCAGCGGCGCTGGATGATGGGCGAGACCTTTTCGAAGGTGGATGTCGCGCTGGTCGCCTATGTCGATCGGATAGAGAGGCTCGGCTTTGCCGGGCTCTGGCTGGAGGAGTTTCCGGCCATCGCACGCTGGCTGGCCGCGATGCAGGCGCGGCCAAGCTACGCCGCGGGGATCGCGGCTTTTGCCGATCCGGTGGGCCGCGAGAAGATGCGGCAGGGCGGTTCGGCGCATTGGCCAGAGCTTGCGCGCCAGTGGGAGGGCCTGCGCTGACCGGACCGGGAGGGGTCCGGCGGATCATGACGATCAAACAGGGAGTGAGGACAATGAAGATCAAAGGATCGCTCTGCGCCATGGCGCTGGGGCTGGGGCTGGCCCCCGCCGCATATGCGGAAACGCTTAAGGTTTCGACCTTCTTGCCGCCGAACCACGCGTTCAACCGTATGTTGACGCAATGGGGCGAGGAGCTTGCCGAGAAGAGCAACGGCGAGCTGACCGTCGAGCTGTTCCCCTCGGGCCAGCTTGGTCCGGCGCCGCGGCAGTTTGACCTGGCACGCACCGGGGCCGCCGATGTTGCGGTGGTGCTGAGCGGCGCGACGCCGGGACGCTTCCCGATGGCCGAACTGGCGGGGCTGCCGCTGACCTCTCCGGCTGCGGGCAACGAGAGTGCGATCACCTCGCGCCGTCTGACCGAGCTGGCGCCGGAGTATCTCGCCGAGGAACACGCCGGCACGCATATCCTTTGGATGGCGGTCACCCCGCCGCTGAAGCTGCACCTGAAGTCGGCCGATCCCTCGGATCTGTCGGTCTTCAAGGGCCTGCGCATCCGCTACGCCGGGGCGATCTGGCAGCAGCTGATCGAGGCGCTCGGCGCGTCGCCGGTGCCGGTGCAGCCCGCGGAGACCGGAGACGCGCTGGCCAAGGGTGTGGTCGACGGCACCGCTTTCCCCTTCGAGGCGACCAAGTCTTTCGATCTGGCCCCGGTGCTCGGCTATTCGGTCGAGCCGGGTTTCGCCGCGGCCGCCTTTGCGGTGGTCATGGGTGACAAGGCCTATGACCGGCTCACGCCCGAGCTGCGCAAGCTGGTGGAGGAAACCACCGGCCCCGACCGCGCCGAGGCCTTCGGCAAGATGCTCGACGAGGGCGAGGCCGAGGGCCGCGGCTACATGTCCGCGGGCGGAGTCGAGATCGTGACGCTCACGGACGACCAGCTCGCCACGCTGAGGGCCGAGGTCTCGCCGATCGTCGAGGCGATGGTCAAGGGCGTGGATGACGCCGGCAAGCCGGGTCGCGAATTCCTGTCGGCCTACACGCAATGAGCCGCCGCGCCCGGACCCGAAAGGGTTCGGGCGCGCTTTTTCCCGAGATGCAGACACAGGACAAAGCCCGATGCCCCCGGATCGCCTGACCCGCATATTCCATGCCATCGCCGCCCTTGCGGTCGTCGTGATGATGCTCACCGTGGTGGCGGACGTGGTGCTGCGCTTCGTCTTCAACATTCCCGTGCGTGGGGCCTATGACGTGGTGAGCTTCGGCCTGCTGGTCATGGTGTTCTTCGGCATGGCGCCGGTCGTCGCCCGGCAAGGTGAGATCCTGATCGACATCGTCGACGGGCTGCTTCCCGCGGCGGTGCTCGGCCTGCTGAAGCTGCTCGCCTCGCTGGGCACGCTGGGCTTCTTCCTGTTTCTCGGCTGGGCGATGCTTGGCCCCGCACGCGATGCCTACACCTACGGTGACCGCTCGCTGGAACTGGGGATACCGCTCTGGTCGCTCTGGGCCGTGGCCTTTGTCGGGCTGGCGGGCACCGTATGGGAGGCGCTGCGCCGCCTGCGCGGGGCAGGGCGGGCAGCACCGGACACCGCGTCTGCCGCGCAGGAGGCGAAGTCATGAGCGCATTTGCCCTCGGCCTCACCGGCATCGGCTCGATGTTCTTGCTGCTGTTCCTGCGGCAACCCGTATGGCTGGCACTGGCGCTGGTCGGCATCGTCGGGAACATGGTGCTGAACGATGTGTCTGTTGCGGCGCTACTCGCCGGGACCGGCACCTTCGACACCGCCTCGGGCTACGGGCTCTCGGTGATCCCGCTCTTCGTGCTGATGGGCGAGGTCGCATCAAGCTCGCGCATGTCCGCCGAGCTATTCGGCGCGGCGCGGGTGTTTACCGCAGGGGTGCGCGGCGGGCTCTCGATCGCCTCGATCGCGGCCTCGGGGGCCTTCGGGGCAATCTGCGGCTCGTCGGTGGCCACCGCCGCCAGCATGACCCGCATCGCCCTGCCCGAGATGCAGAAGGCGGGCTACGAGGACGGCTACGCCGCCGCCTCGGTCGCCGCCGGCGGCTCGCTCGGCATCCTCATCCCTCCGTCGATCATCCTGGTGATCTATGGCTCGATCGCCGAGGCCTCGGTGGCCCGGCTCTTCGCCGCCTCGCTGATCCCCGGCATCGTGCTGATGCTGCTCTACGTCATGGTCTCGGTGCTGCTCGCGGGTCGCGCCGGGCCGCCGCCGGGGGCCGAGAGGGTCTCTCTGGCCGAGCGTTTCCGGGCGCTGCTCCGGCCCTGGCAGTTCATGCTGCTGTTCCTCGTCTCCATCGGCGGCATCTACGTGGGGATTTTCAGCCCCAACGAGGCCGCCTCGGTCGGCGCCTTCGGTGCCGTGGTCATCGGCTTCCTGCGCCGCACGCTGAGTGCCCAGGGCTTCATCCGCGCGGTGCAGGCGACGGTGATCATTTCCTGCGCGCTCTTCATGATCATCATCGGCGCAACCATGTTCGCCAATTTCGTGGTGCAGACGCGGCTGCCCGAGAGGCTGCTGGCGCTTGCGCAGACGGCAGAGCTGTCGCCGGCGCTGGTCATGGCGCTGATCGTCCTGCTCTACATCGTCATGGGCTGCTTTCTCGAAGGCATCGGCATGGTGCTGATCACCGTTCCGGTCTTCCTGCCGGTGGTCACCGGCTTCGGCTTCGATCCGATCTGGTTCGGCGTGCTGGTGGCGGTGCTGGTCGAACTCGGGCTGATCACCCCGCCGGTGGGGATGAACCTCTTCATCATCAAGGCGCAGAGCGCGGCGCTTTCCATGGGCACGCTCTATCGTGGCATCCTGCCGTTCCTGATCGCGCCGGTGCTGTTGGTGGCGCTGCTCTTTGCAGTGCCGCAGCTCGCGCTCTGGTTGCCGGGGGTGCTCTACTGATGTCGCCCCGCAGCCGCGCCGCCCAATTCCCGAACGATCTGGAGGACCAGAGATGAGCCCTGAGTGGGATGTGACCATCGTCGGCTGCGGCCCCATCGGCGCCTTCGCCGCGAACCTGCTGGGCCGCGCCGGTCTGCGGGTGCTGGTGCTCGACCGTGACGCCGCGCCCTATGCTCTGCCGCGGGCGGTGCATGTCGACCACGAGATGCTGCGACTTCTGGCGGATGCGGAGCTTCTGGCACCGCTCGAGCACCGGCTGCTGGCGGCCGACGGGCATCTGCACATCGGTGCCGATCACGGCGTGATCCGCTACCTCAGCGCGGCGGGGCAGCCCCGGCCCTTCGGCTATGCCAACGATTATTTCTTCTACCAGCCCGAGCTGGAAGAGGTACTGCGCGCGGGCCTGTCGCGCTATCCGAACGTAACATTGCGCCTTGGCTGCGAGGTGACCGGGCTCGAGCCGCAAGGGGCGCATGCGCATGTGATGCTGGCCGGGGGCGAGCAGATCGCCACGCGTTGGGTGCTCGCCACAGACGGTGCGCGCAGCACGGTGCGCAAGGCGCTCGGCGTAGGGCTCGATGACCTCGATTTTGAGGAGCCCTGGCTGGTGGTCGATGCCGAGGTCGACGGGCCGATCTCTTTCCCCAAGCTCACCGGGGTGGCCGAGGAGGCGAACCTCCAGCGGCTGTCGGTGATGATGTGCGATCCTGCGCGCCCGGCGACCATCGTACCGGGCCGGGGCAACCACCGCCGCTGGGAGTTCATGCTGCTGCCAGGCGAGGAGGACGCGCAGATGTCCCGCCCCGAGACCGTCGCCGCGCTGGTCGCACCCTGGGTGAAGGGGTCGGAGCACCGGATCATCCGCGCCGCCACCTACCGCTTTCACGGGCTGGTCGCCTCGAAGTGGCGCGTCGGGCCGGTGTTGCTGGCCGGGGATGCCGCGCATCAGACGCCGCCATTTTTCGGCCAGGGCATGTGCCACGGGATGCGCGACGCCGCGAACCTCGCCTGGAAGCTGGCGCTGGTGGTGGCGGGTGCGGCGGAGCCGTCGCTGCTCGACAGCTACCAGCTCGAACGCGACGCGCAGGTCCGCCACGTGATCGGCAAGGCGATCGAGGCGGGCAAGTACATCTGCGTGCTCGACCCCGAGGCCGCGACGGCGCGCGACGCGCGGGTCCGCGGGCAGCGCGGCATCCGCACGGCGGCCGAGCTCATTGCGCCGATTGTGTCGGACATTGTCGGTGCCGGCGCTGGCGAGCGCTTCATCAACCCCGTGGCGCGCGCGGACGGCGGGCTGCTCGACTCGGTAACCGGAGGCGGCTGGGTGCTGCTCTCGCGGGACGACGAGGGGCTGTCGGCCGAAGCCGGTGCGGGCCTGTCGCGCCTCGAGGGCAAGCGGTTCGTCCTCGGCAGCGACATCGCGGATCCAGAGGGCCATCTCGCGGCCTGGTTCGACGCGCGAGCCGTCGCGCACGTGTTGCTCCGCCCCGACTTCTATACCGCGGCTGTTGCGACCGGCGCGCCGCAAATGAGCGCTGAGATTGCCCGTATCGCGCGGGCAATCGGCTTGAAGGACCCCGTGGCGGCGCAGCGCGCCGCGTCGTGACGGCAAGGACAGGGAAGGACATCCAATATGCGTTTCATCAGCTTTGAACACGAAGGCCGCGCGTCCTGGGGTCGCGTCGAGGGAGCAGAGGTCGCCGACCTCGGCGCGCTGCCCGGCGCGCCTGCCGATCTGCGCGCGGCGATCGCAGCGGGCGCACTGGCTCTCGACGGCCCGGCACCACGGTTGCCGCGCGCCTCGGTCAAGCTCCTGCCGGTTATCCCGAATCCGGGAAAAATTCTCTGCGTTGGTCACAACTACGAAAGCCACCGCAAGGAGACAGGACGCGCCGAGGTGGCGCACCCCTCGATTTTCACCCGCTTTGCCGACACGCTGGTTGCCGCCGATGATCCGGTGATCCGCCCCTCCGTCTCGGGGGATCTCGACTACGAGGCCGAGCTTGCGATCATCATAGGCCAGGGGGGACGCAATATCCCAGAGGCCGAAGCGATGAGCCATGTCGCGGGTTTTGCCTGCTTCAACGACGCCTCGGTGCGGGACTGGCAATGGCACACGCGGCAATTCATCCCCGGCAAGAACTTTCCAGGCACCGCGCCGTTCGGCCCCGAGCTGGTGACGCCGGACGAAATCGCCGACCTGCGTGCCGTGGTGGTGCGCTCGGTGCTCAACGGCGAGGTGATGCAGGAGGCCCCGGTGTCGCACATGATCTTCCCGATCCCGGTGATCCTGGCCTATGTCTCGCAGTTCACTCCGCTCGCGCCGGGTGACGTGATCGCCACCGGCACTCCGGGCGGTGTCGGCTCGAAACGTACCCCGCCGGTGTGGATGAAGCCGGGGGACGAGATCGAGGTGCGCATCGACGGCGTCGGCTCGCTGGTCAGCAAGATCGTCGCGGAGGCCTGAGATGGGATCGGGTTTTCCGCTGACCGGCCTGCGCAGCGTCGAGATCGCGACGCCCGACCTCGCTGCCGCCGCCGAGTTCTACACGCAGGTCTGGGGCCTGCGTGAGGCGGCGCGAGATGCCACGCAGGTCTGGCTGCGAGCCAGCGGCACCGACCCCTATGTGCTGCGTCTGACACGGGGCGCGACGGTGGGCGTGCTGTCGGTCACCTTCCGCGCCGCCGAGGGCACTGATCTTGCGGCGCTGCGGGCGCAGATGATTGCGGCGGGCGGCACGGCCGAAGGCGACATCGGCGCGCTGGTCGATCTTGGCGGGGGCACGGGGTTTGCCCTGCGGGACCCGTCGGGGCGGCGCTACCGCGTCGTGCAGGGCGATGCGCGCGCCAGCCGCCTCGGGGACGGGGACGGCGCGATGCCCGACAGGCTGGCCCATGTGAACATCAACACCCGCGATCTTGCTGCGGACATTGCGTTTTTCGAGCAGGGCCTCGGCTTTCGCCTCTCCGACCGCTCGAAGATGATGGGTTTCCTGTGTACCAACTCCGATCACCACGCGGTGGTGCTGGCGATAGCCGGGGTCGATACGCTGAACCACGTTGCCTTCAACCACCCCGACTGGGAATCGGTGATGAGGGCCTCGGGTCGGATGTGCGATGCGGGTTTCGGCATCGGCTGGGGTCCCGGACGACATGGTCCCGGTGACAACGTGTTTCTCTATTTCGTCGACCCTTTCGGCATGGTGGTCGAGCACACCGCCGAGGTGCTTCAGGTGGACGACAGCTATCGCCCCGGAGGGCCCGAGGACTGGACCTGGCCCGCGGGCCGCAGCGATCAATGGGGCATCGCCCCACCGAAGACAGATGCCTGCAAGTCGGCCCAGCTCGCTGTGGCCTTCCTGTGATCGGTATCGACCGGCGCGGAAGCAGCGAGATGCTTTTTACCTAATTTGGCGCTTTCGGAAAAAATTCCGGCGTAGGGCAGCCGATGGGCTGAAAGGTTTCGCCAAGCATCAAGCGATCAACAATCAACGGTTGGAGGGCCTGCGAAGCGGCATCGACAGGCAATCCCGCCCGCGCGGCGGCGGCGCTCCTTGCCATCGCCGAGGCAGTACAGCCTGCGCTGCGGGTGCGGCTGGGTCCCGATGCCCGCGCTGATGCCGACAATCAGGAGATGTGCCTCTGGTCCGGGCTGACCGCCAGCACGGACTTCCGGCAGTGACGTTTGCCTCCCAGGCCGGACACCCGCCTGGGAGGCCGGCTCATTGCCCGAACCCGGCGGAGTAAGGCAGCCAGGTCGCGAGCCCGGGCATTGCGATCAGCAGTGCCAAGCCCAGGATCATGATCAGCACATAGGGGAAGGCGCCGCGTACGATCTCGGACAGCGGGGCAGGGGTGATCCCCTTGATCACGAAGAGGTTCATGCCGACCGGCGGGGTGATCATCGCCAGCTCGAGGTTGATCATCAGCAGCACGCCGTACCAGACGAGGTCGATGTGCAGCGCTGCCATGGTCGGAAGCAGGATCGGCGTGGTGATGAGGATGATCGCGATGCTCTCGAAGAACATGCCCATCACGAAGATCATCGCCATGACCACGAGGATGAAGCCGAGCCGGCCGAGGCCGAGGTGGGCGACCATCTCGGTGACCCCGACCGGCAGGCGGATGATGGTGATCGCATGGCCGAACATGGCCGCCCCGGCGATGATCATGAAGACCATCATCGAGGTGCGCATCGAGGCATAGGCGCAGTCCCAGAGATCGCGCAGCCCGAAGTTGCGGTAGACCAGCACGGCGACGGCCAGCGCGTAGACCGATCCGGCGGCGGCGGCCTCGGCGGCGGTGAAGATGCCGAGGTAAATGCCGCCCATCACCACCGGCGGCGCGAGGATGGCCCAGATCGAGCGGCGGATCGCGGCGAGGATCAGCGGGATCCCGGCAAAACGCGGGCTGTCGTCGCCGCGCAGCGTGGCCGCGAGGATCGAGTAGATGCAGAAGAGCAGCGCGAGCAGCAGCCCCGGGATGATCCCGGCGAGGAACAGCGCGCCGATCGACGCCTCCGAGACGATGGCGTAGAGGATCATCGGTCCCGAGGGCGGGATCAGGATGCCGAGCGTGCCGCCCGCCGCGACGATGCCGAGCGCGCTCTGGCGCGGGTAGCCGTAGCGTTCCATCTGCGGGATCGCGCTCGAGCCGACGGAGAGGGCGGTGGCGACCGACGAGCCCGAGATCGAGGCGAAGATCGTGCAGGCCATGACCGTGGCCATTCCGAGCCCGCCGCGGATGTGGCCGATCAGCGTGTGTGCCATGGCGTAGAGGTCGTCGATGACCTTCGCCCGGATCATCACCTGCGCCATGAAGACGAAGAGCGGCACCGTGGTCAGGATCGGCTTGTTGAGATGGGCAAAGACCGTGTCGGCGACCGATCCGATGCCGCCTTCGAAGATCAGCAGGATGACGGTGGCGGTGAGGCCGAGCGCCGCGAAGATCGGGATCCCTGTCAGCAGCAGCAGGATGAGCCCGGTGAAGATCAGCAGCGCCGTCATGTCCGGCCTTTCCCGAAAAGATGCCCCAGCAAACGCGCGAAAGCGTAGGCGCCGAGCAGCACGGCGCCGCAGAGCAGCGGCACCTGCGGGATCCAGCTTTCGATCTCGATGGCGCCCGAGGTGTAGGCGCCGAACATCCGGGCGAACTCGATCGACTCCCAGGTGCTGATCCCGAGCACGCCGCAGAAAGCGAGCACGCAGAGATCACTGAAGATTGCGGCCATTGTGCGGGCCTTCCCACGCAGGGCATGGGTCAGAATGTCGATCGAGATGTGATCGTTGCGCCGGTAGGCCTCGGCCACGCCGAAGGCAACGATGGCGACCAGCAGGAAGCCGTTCAGCGCATCGACCCAGACCGGGGGCCGGTCAAAGGCGTAGCGCATCAGGGCCGAGAAGGTGGTCAGCGCCAGCGTTGCCAGGATGAGCGCGGTGCTGAGCGCCGCGCCCAGCCGGACGAGGGGCGTCAGCGCGCGTTCGGTGAGGGGGGCGGTTCCGGCCGCCCCCGTGTCGTCCTGCGTGCGGCTCATCGCTCAGGCGCCGGACTTCAGCTGCTCGACCAGCTCGAGCAGCTTGGCGCTGTCCGGATCCTCGGTGCCGAACTTCTCGTCGAAGGCCGGGCGCATCAGCGCCTCCATCGCGGCATTCTCCTCTTCCGTCGCGGTCCGGACCGCGACGCCCTTGGCCTCGAGCTCGGCCGGTGCGGCCTGCTGCGCGGCCTCGCCCGCCTCGACGGCCCAGAGCGCCGCCTCGTGGCCGGCCTTGTCGAGCGCCGCCTTGGCGGTGTCGGACAGGCCCTGGTAGAACTTCGGGTTGAGATAGCCGTGGAAATAGACCGAGATCACCGGGCTCACCACGAACTGGTCCTGGACCTCGTAGTACTTGCGCGAGAGTGCCGCATCTGCGCCGGTCAGAGCGCCGTCCAGCACACCGGTTGCCAGCGCCTGGTAGACCTCGGAGCCCGGCATCGCCGAGGGCGCGGCACCAAGTGCGGCAAGTCCCGCGTCGAAGGCCGGCGAGAGGCCGCGGATCTTCATGCCCTTGAAATCCTCGGGCCCGGCCAGCGGCTTGCCCTTCGAGGTGAAGACCGAGGAATTGGTCTGGAACAGCCAGACGACGTTCTCGACCCCCTTGGAGCGCAGCTTCTCCTCGAGGAACCCCGCCGCCTCGGATCCGTCCCAGTTGCGCCAGATCCGCATGTCGGAGAAGGCGTAGGGTGCGGTGGTCACGGTCATGATGGGCAGCGTCTTGCCCCACTGGAACTGCACCGAGAAGGCGCATTCGATCTCGCCCTTGGCAACGGCGAGGATGTTCTCGTTCGCCCCGACGAGGCTGTCGGCCCCGAAGACCTGCACGTCGATCTCGCCGTTCGACAGCGTCTCGACCTCCTCCGCCCAGCGGTCGATCACCTTGGCGACGGAATGGGCGGGGGGCAGCTGGTGGCTGCACCGCATGGCGGTGGGATCGGCGGACGCCGCCGTCGATGTCAGGGTCGCCATCGCCGCGGCGATGCCAAGCGCTTTGAAGTCCATGGTGGTTCTCCTCCCTTTAATGCGTTGTTCCGCGGGGCTCCCTTCCCCGCTTCCGAAGATCCCGCCCGCCCGTCAAGGGCGCGCGGCCTGCCAGCTCATCGCGCGCGGCGGCCCGGCCTTCGCCAGCGCACCGAAAAGCGCCTCGCCCGGCATCTCGCCTGCGGGGATGTCGCGCAGCGCGACGAGCTTTCCGAGGTCGATGCCGGTGCTGAATCCCATGGTCTCGGCGAGGAACACGAGGTCCTCGATCACCACGTTGCCGGTGGCACCGGGGGCGAAGGGGCAGCCGCCGAGCCCGGCGAGCGAGGCGTCGAGGATGCGGCAGCCCGCGTCGAGCGCCGCCGCCGCGTTGGCGATGCCGGTGCCGCGGGTGTCATGCAGGTGCAGCACGTAGGGCAGCGGGCCGAGTCGATCCGCGATCCGGCGGCAGAGGCTGGCGACCTGCCGCGGACCTGCGTAGCCCACAGTGTCAGCGACGCCGACCATGTCGACGCCCGCCTCGAGGCAGCGGTCGATCATCCGCAGCACCGCGTCCTCAGGCACCGCGCCCGAGAGCGAGCAACCGAAGGCCATGGCGATGCCCGCGTTGATGATCGTCGCCGATCCGGCCTCGTCGCGCAGCCGCACGACATTGGCGATCTCGGCAAGGCTCTGTTCCTGGGTGCGCCGGACGTTGGCCGCGTTGTGCGCTTCGCTGGCCGATATCACCAAGGTGATCTCCTGCACGCCGGTCGCCAGTGCATCTGTGGCCCCGCGCTGGTTAAGCGCGAGCGCGATGCCGTGGGCGCCCGGATGGCGGCTCACTCCGGCGATCACTTCGCGCACGTCGGCGAAGCGGGGCACCTTGTCCGCCGGCAGGAACGAGCCGACCTCGAAATACCGAACGCCTGCAGCCGCCTCGCGGTCCACCCATTCGAGCTTCTTCGGCGTCGAGGGCCAGCGCGCGGTCATCTGCAGCCCGTCGCGCAGGCCGACCTCGCGGATGGCGAGCTGCGACGCGGGGTAGGCGCTCAGCACGTCGGCGCTCATCGGGCGGCCTCCAGCGCGCCGAGGATCTCGGCGTTGTGCTGGCCGATGCCCGGCACGTCGACCGAGCGTGACACCACCGGCGCGCCGTCGATCTGCACCGGCAGCGATGGCGCGCGGAAATCCTTCCGGTCGGCGTACTGCGAGGTGAAGAGCCCGCCGGGGCGGTTCACATGCGGGTCGTCGTACATCTCGGCCGGGCGCGAGACCGGGGCGAAGAGCAGGTCGTTCTCCTCCATGATCCGAACCATTTCGGCGAAGGGCCGGGCGGCGATCTTCGCGGCGACCTGCGGCAGCGTCCAGTCGCGCGCGGCGATCTGGTCGGGGCGGTTCTGCAGCCGCGGATCGTCGAACAGATGCTCGAGCCCGAGCCCCTTGCACAGTTTCTCCCATTGCCCGTCGGTGGCGGCGCCGACGAAGATCTGCCGCCCGTCCGAGGTGGGAAACAGGTCGTAGACGGGCCAGGAGAACACCCGCTCGGGCAGCGGCGGCGCCTCGGTGCCCTCGATGTCGAACTGCACCATGTGCTGGGCGACGAGCAGCAGGCAGTTTTCGAAGAGTCCGGCGCGCACGGCGCTGCCGCTGCCGGTCTTGCCGCGCTGGATCAGTGCCGCCAGCACGCCATAGGCGGTGAAAAGCCCGCCCATGATGTCGTTGGCCGAAGAGCCGATGCGCAGCGGCCGGCCGGTCGGGCCGGTCATGTAGGCCATGCCCGTCATCATCTGCACCACCTCGTCCATCGCGGCGCGGTGCTCGTAGGGGCCCTTGAGGAACCCCTTGCACGAGGCGACGATCAGCGAGGGGCAGGCGGCGCGCAGCTGGTCGGGCGCAAGGCCCATCCTGGCGAGGGTTTCGTCGCGGAAGTTCTCGACGAAGACATCCGCCGTGGCGATGAGCCCGTGCAGCCGGGCAAGGTCGGCGGGGTCCTTCACGTCGAGGGTGACCGACTTCTTGCCGCGGTTGAACGTCGGGAAGAAGCCCGCGCCCATGCCGGTCAGGTTGCGCGTCTTGTCGCCCTGCGGCGGCTCGACCTTGATCACCTCGGCGCCGAGGAAGCCGAGGAACATGCCGGTCGAGGGGCCCATGACCATGTGGCTCATCTCGACCACACGTATCCCGTCGAGGGGTTTCTCGGTCATCGCGCTCTCCTCCCAGAACTGCTCGCAGGAAATGTATGTCAGGGTGGCTCCCGTCGGAAAATTATATTGTTCCGAAAGATGCCTTCTGAAATACAGAACGCAGGGCGGAGGCATCCATGGATTCAAGACAGCTTCGGTACTTCGTGGCGGTGTGCGATTTCCGCAACCTTTCGCACGCGGCGGACCATTGCCACGTCGCCGCCTCGGCGATCTCGCAGCATGTTGCGGCGCTTGAGGCGGAGCTCGGCACGCCGCTCTTCACCCGCCGCCCGCGCGGCATGGAGCCTACCGCGGCGGGGCTGAAGCTCGAGACCCATGCGCGCGCCATCCTCGCGGCCTTCGAGACCGCGGCCGAGGATGTGCGCACCGGGCAGGCCGAGGTCTCCGGCGCGATCAGCATCGGCATGCCCTTCTCGGTGATCTCGGTGATCGGCGGTCCGCTCATGCGCCGGGTGATGGGCGAGATGCCGCGGGTGAAGCTGCTGCTGCGCGAGGTGCTTTCGGGCGTCGGCTTCCAGGCGGTGCAGCGGGGCGAGATCGAGGCCGGGCTGATCTTCAACCCTCCGGTCGACAGCCAGACCGAGCGCATCGCGCTGCTCGAGGAGGAGGTCTTCTGCATCGGGCACCCGGACATCCTCGGGGTCTCCTCCGATCCGATCCGGCTGAAGGACATCGCCGAACTGCCGCTGGCGATCCTGCAGAGCGGCTACCTGTCACGGGCGCTGAACGACCGTCCGGCGGAGTTCGCCTTCCTCGAGGCCTCGGCGCGGATCCAGCTGGCCTCGGTGGCGGCGACGCTCGGCGCGATGAAGGAGGGGCTGGCCTGCACGCTGGCACCCAAGGTACTCGTCAGCGACGATCTCGCGGCGGGCCGGCTGGTGGCGCGGCCGATCCGCGACCCGAGCCCGCGCCGCACGCTCTACTGGGTGGTGCCGCTCGACGCCCGCCCGACCCCCCTGCGCGAGATCATGTTCGAGACCATCCGTGGCCAGATCGTCGCCTCGGTCACCGAGGGGCGCTGGCTCGGGGCGCAGCTGATCACGGACTGAATGCGCAGGCGGCGGTCCGCCCGCTGCGGCCGGCGCGTGTGATCCACTGGCGAAGGCGCTTGTGCGCGGCGTGCGGCTGGCCTAGGTCTGGGCCAGCAACTGGACCCGGTCATGCTCCGCAGGATACTTGCCGTCACGCTCGTGCTGGCGCACCTCTTTCTGATCTTCCCCTCGACCCCCGCTCAGGCGGCGTCCGGGGGTTGCGCGGGCTCCATCACCGCCCTCGACGTCTGCGAGATGCCGCTCGGCTTCGGCGCGCAGCAACTGCCCGGCGGGAAATGCACCAGCTGCGTCCTGCTGCCCGAGGCGTCGCTTCCGGCGCTCGAGCTGCCGGTGTCCGGCGACCTCCTGCCCAACGACAGCGCCGCCGTGCGTGGCAGCGAGCCGCTGCCGCTCAAGCCCCCGCCAAGATCCTGATCCCCTGAACCTTTCGACGCGGCGCGTGGCGCCGCACCCCCATTCAGGGCGCAGCATCGCTGCGTCATCAGGAAAGATCCGACATGACACAGACGTCTCTTGATCCCCGGCAGACGCCGGACCAATCCCTTATATTCCCGAAACTCGCCCCGCTCTACGCGGCGCTCTCGCCGCTGGCGGTGACATGGCTGCGGGTGATCTGCGGCCTCGCGCTCATGGTGCATGGCTGGCCGAAAATCACCAACCCGCTCGGCGCGACCGGCATGGTCGAAGGCATGGGCTTCCACCCCGGCTGGCTCTGGTCCGTGGCGCTCTCGGTCACCGAGTTCGGCGGCGGGCTGCTGCTGGTGCTGGGCCTGCTGACCCGGCTCGCGGCGGCGGGCACGACGGTGGTGCTGCTGGTCACCGTCTACTTCCACTGGATCCTGAAGGAGCAGGGCTACTCCGGTGCCGAGCTGTCGCTGATCTGGTCGGCGGTCACCTTCTTCTTTGTGGCGCATGGCGGCGGGCGGCTGTCGCTCGACGCGCGCTTGGGCAAGCAGCTCTGAAAGGGAGAGCGGGCGGCCGGACCTCCGGCTGCCCGCAGCAGGAGACAGAGATGAACAGACGGTCCTTTTTCGGCACGGCCATGGCGGCCTCGGCGCTTGGCCTGCCCGGCCTCGGCGGCGCGGAAACCTTGCGCAACACCCTGCCGCGCGCGGCGCCGATCCATGTCGGGGCGGTGGGCCTCCGGGCGCGCGACGCCGAGCGGCTGGCGGCCTGGTACGTGCAGACCCTCGGCCTGCGCGAGATCGACAGGGCGGGCAGCACGATCCGGCTCGGCGCGGAGGCGCCGCTGCTCAGCATCACCGAGATCGCGGGCCTGCGGCGCGCGGGCGCGCGCGAAGCCGGGCTCTACCACACCGCCTTCCTGCTGCCGACGCGCGCCGACCTCGGGCGCTGGGTGCTGCAGGCGGTGGAGCGCGACCTCGGCGTCGACGGGGCGGCGGACCACCTTGTCAGCGAGGCGATCTACATGACCGACCCCGAGGGCAACGGGGTGGAGCTCTACGCGGACCGGCCGCAGCAGGACTGGCGCTGGACCGACGGCAGGGTCGAGATGGCCTCGGTGCCCTTCGACGCGCAGGCCGTGGTGGCGGCCGCTGGCACGGCCCCCGCGCGCTGGACCGGCGCGCCCGCGGGCACGATGATCGGCCACGTGCACCTCAAGGTGGGCAATGCTTCCGCCGCCGCGAGCTGGTGGCAGGAGCGGCTCGGCTTCGACGAGGTGCGGCGGCGCGACGGGGCGGTGTTCCTGTCGACCGGGCGCTATCACCACCACGTCGCGGTGAACGAATGGGTCTCGGCCGGGGCAGGGCGGCGCTCGGCGCAGACAACCGGGCTCGATTTCGTCGAGCTGCGGCGGAGCACCCCGGCGGCCCCGGCGGAATTCACCGACGACTGGGGCACCGTGATCCGGGTTATCTGACTTTTTCCATTGCGGCGGGCGGGTTGGCCCTGCCTGCCGCACGCCCGACCCTGCGCCAGGCGAGGCCGGTCATTCGGCCCGCGGCTGGAGCGCGGCGCAGATTTCCTCGAGATCGTCGAGCAGCTTCTCGATCCGCCGCGCGCCGATCTCGGCCTCGAGCCGGGCGTAGATCCCGGCGCTCTCCGGCGCGACCGCGGTCACCAGCGCCGCGCCGGCATCGGTCAGGCTGATCTGCTGGCGCCGGCCGTCGTTCGGGTCTCGGGTCATCGCCACGAAGCCGCGCTCGTCGAGCCCGCGCAGGATGCGCGTCAGCGACTGCGGCAGCAACGCCGCCCCTTCCGAGAGAGTCGACGCATCGGTCGTGCCGCGCTCGTCAAGCACCCGGATGACCCGCCATTGCTGCTCGGTCACGCCATGGGCGCCCAGCATCGGGCGGAATCGCTCCATCACCAGTTCCCGCGTGCGCAGCAGCGACATGGGCAGGCTGCGCCGCGTTTCGGCGAGGTCTTTTCTTTCGGTCACGGGAGGCCCTCCAAGGTGGATTTACTTCACATGTTTAATATCTGATTGACAAGCAATTCATTAATTAACATGTTAAACGATATGGAGGAGAGCCATGCCGCATCTGCGACTTGAATACTCGCCCGGGCTCGAGCGCCGCGCCGATCTCGGCGCGCTCTGCGACAGCCTGCACCGGGCGATGATGGAGACCGGGATCTTTCCGCTGGCGGGTATCCGCATCCGCGCCTTCCGGGCGGATCACTGGATCGTCGCGGACGGGCTGCCCGAGAATGATTTCGCCGCGCTCACCCTCATGGTGGGGGCGGGGCGGCCGCGGCAGCTGCTGGCCAGGGCAGGGGCCGCGATCATGGCCGCCGCCGAGGCCGCGCTGGCCGGACCGCTCGCCAGCCCGCATTTCGCGCTGTCGCTGGAGATCCGCGAGATCGACCCCGAGCTCAGCTGGAAGAACACCCCCATTCACGCCCGCCTGTCGGGCAAGGCCTGAGGAAGGATGAGCCGATGAGTGCCTTTGCCGAAAACCTCGCGCGCGCCCGGACCGTCCTCGAGCGGTTCCGCCGGGACGGGGTGATGAACCATATCGCGGGGGCCTCGGTGCCCGCGGCGGGCGGCGCGAGTTTCGAGACGATCTCGCCCGTGGACCTTGCGCCGCTGGCGCAGGTGGCGAAGGGCGGGGCCGAGGACATCGACCGCGCCGTCGCCGCCGCATCCAAGGCCTTCGCGAGCTGGGGGCGCACCCCCGGTACCGAGCGGCGCCGGATCCTGCTGCGCGTGGCCGACGCGATCGAGGCCCGCGCCGACGAGATCGCCCTGACCGAGAGCATGGACACCGGGCAGGCGCTGCGCTTCATGTCCAAGGCGGCGCTGCGCGGGGCCGAGAACTTCCGCTTCTTCGCCGAGCAGGCACCGGCGGCCGAGGACGGGCAGGCGCTGCGCAACCCGACGCAGCTCAACGTGACCTCGCGCCGGCCGATCGGGCCGGTGGGGGTGATCACGCCCTGGAACACGCCCTTCATGCTGTCGACCTGGAAGATCGCCCCGGCGCTCGCCGCGGGCTGCACCGTGGTCCACAAGCCCGCCGAATTCAGCCCGATGACCGCCAAGCTGCTGGTCGAGATCGCGGAAGACGCGGGTCTGCCCCCGGGCGTTCTCAATCTCGTCAACGGGCTGGGCGAGGAGGCGGGCAAGGCGCTGACCGAGCACCCTGGCATCAAGGCCATCGCCTTCGTTGGCGAAAGCCGTACCGGGAGCCTCATCATGGCGCAGGGTGCGCCGACGCTGAAACGGGTGCATTTCGAGCTGGGCGGCAAGAACCCGGTGATCGTCTTCGACGACGCCGACCTCGATCGCGCCGTCGATGCCGCGACCTTCATGATCTACTCGCTGAACGGCGAGCGCTGCACCTCATCCTCGCGGCTGCTGGTACAGGAGACGGTCTACGACGAGGTCACCTCCCGCGTCGCCGAGGTGGCCGAGCGGATCAAGGTCGGCCACCCGCTCGACCCCGAGACCGTGGTCGGCCCGCTGATCCACCCCGAGCACGAGCGCAAGGTGCTGTCCTATTTCGACACCGCCCGTCGCGAGGGCGCGACCATCGCCGCGGGCGGCGTCAAGACCGGCGAGGCGGGCTGCTTCGTGCGGCCGACGCTCTTTACCGGCGCGACCAGCGACATGGCCATCGCGCGGGAAGAGATCTTCGGCCCGGTGCTGACCGCCATTCCCTTCGGCGACGAGGAGGAGGCGACGCGCATCGCCAACGACGTGGACTACGGGCTCGCGGCCTATCTCTGGACCCGCGATCTCGACCGGGCGATGCGGATGACCGACGCGCTCGAGGCAGGGATGATCTGGGTGAACTCGGAAAACATCCGCCACCTTCCCTCGCCCTTCGGCGGGGTGAAGGCTTCGGGCATCGGGCGGGACGGCGGCGACTGGTCCTTCGAGTTCTACATGGAAACGGTCAACGTCTCGTTCCCGCGCCAGATGCATCGGATACCGAAACTTGGCGGCTGAGGAGGCCGCGACCGACGTTCGAGGGAGGAGACACCATGCCCATTCCGGCGCCCAATCTATTTCCGCCGTTCAACATCATCCGGCTGAGCCACGTCGCCTTCGGCGTGCGTGACCTCGCCGCCTCGAAGGCCTTCTACGTCGACACGCTCGGCCTGCAGGTCACCGACGAGGACGACGAGACCGTCTACCTTCGCGCCATGGAGGAGCGCGGGCATCACTGCCTCGTGCTGCGGCGCTCGGACACCGCCGACGTGCGCGGGCTATCTTTCAAGGTCTTCGACGAGGCCGAGCTCGACAAGGCGCATGACTGGTTCGCCGCCGAGGGCCATCCGGTCGCCTGGGTCGAGCGGCCTTACCAGGGCCGGACGCTGGCGACGCAGGACTGCTTCGGCATGCCGATCGAGTTCTACTTCCGCATGGACCGCCTGCCGCCGATCCACCAGAAATACGCGCTCTACAAGGGGGTCAAACCCCTGCGGATCGACCATTTCAACTGCTTCTCGCCCGACGTCGACCGGGCCGTGGCCTTCTACAACGCCATCGGCTTCCGGGTGACCGAATACACAGAGGATGAGGAGACCGGCAAACTCTGGGCCGCCTGGACGCATCGCAAGGGCGGGGTGCATGACCTGGCCTTCACCAACGGGCTCGGGCCGCGGCTGCATCACACCGCCTTCTGGGTGCCGACGCCGCTCAACATCATCGACCTGTGCGACCTGATGGCCACCACCGGCTACGTCGGCAACATCGAGCGCGGGCCGGGGCGGCACGGCATCTCGAACGCCTTCTTCCTTTACGTGCTCGACCCCGACGGGCACCGGATCGAGATCTACTGCTCGGACTACCAGACGGTCGATCCCGATCTCGAGGCGATCCGCTGGGATCTCAAGGACCCGCAGCGCCAGACGCTCTGGGGCGCGCCTGCGCCGCGCAGCTGGTTCGAGAACGGCTCGGTCTTCGCGGGGGTGACCCCGGTCGAGGCCGCGCTCAAGGCGACGCCGATCGTCGCGCCCTAGGCGCGCGGGTCCGTGAAAGACAGGAGCTAGAGATGACACGTTCCATTCCGGCCCGCATCGCGGCCTTCCGCGCACAGGGCGCCGACCGCTTTGGCCTTGTCACCGAAGAGGGCATCGTCGATCTGACGCCGCAGTTCGAGGGCCGGTTCCGCGGGCTCAAACAGGTGATCGAGGCGGGCGCTCTGGAAACGGTGATCGCCGCCGGTGCGGGCTGCCGCGCCACCCACAAGACCGAGGAGGTCGAGTTCCTGATCCCCCTCGCCAATCCCGAGAAGCTGATCTGCGTCGGCGTGAACTTCCCCGACCGCAACGCCGAGTACAAGGACGGGCAGGAGGCACCGCCGCACCCCTCGCTCTTCATCCGCTTCCCGCGCAGCTTCACCGGGCACGGGCGCGCGCTGCTGCGCCCGCCGGAAAGCCCGCAGCTCGACTACGAGGGCGAGATCGCCATCGTCATCGGCAAGGCGGGCCGACGGATCCCGCGCGAGGAGGCCTACGGGCATATCGCCGCGATCACCCTCTGCAACGAGGGCACGATCCGCGACTGGGTGCGCCACGCCAAGTTCAACGTGACGCAAGGAAAGAACTGGGACGGCTCGGGCTCCATCGGCCCCTGGCTCGTTCCCTTCCGCGAGGCGGGGCAGCTCGATGACATCGCGCTCGAGACGCGGGTCAACGGCGAGGTGCGGCAGAGCGACCGCACCGGCCGGATGATCTTCGATTTCCGCGAGATCATCCGCTACGTTTCGACCTTCTGCACGCTGGTGCCGGGAGACATCCTCGTCTGCGGCACGCCCACCGGCGCGGGCGCGCGCTTCGATCCGCCGCGCTGGCTGGTGCCCGGCGACGTCATCGAGGTCGAGGCCGAGGGCATCGGCATCCTGCGCAACACCGTGGCGGACGAGCCATGCTGAGCGCGGAGGAGATCGAGCGCGCCGCGGCTGACCTGCTGGAGGCCGAGCGCGCGCGGCGGCAGATCGGCCTTCTGTCGCTGCGCCACCCGGGCATCACGCTCGATGACGCCTATGCCATCCAGACCGCGCAGATCGCGCGCAAGCTGGCCGAGGGCCGGCGCGTGCTCGGCTGGAAGATCGGCCTCACCTCGAAGGCGATGCAGGCGGCGCTGGGGATCGACACGCCCGATTCCGGCATCCTCTACGACGACATGGACTTCCAGAACGGCGGCGTCGTCCCGGCGGGCAGGTTCATCCAGCCGCGCATCGAGGCGGAGATCGCCTTCATCATGAAGGCGCCGCTGTCGGGGGACGCGACGCGCGAGCAGGTTCTGGCGGCGACCGGGGCGGTGGCCCCGGCGCTCGAGATCCTCGACACCCGCATCCTGCGCAGCGACCCCGCGACCGGGCAGTCGCGGCGGATCTTCGACACGGTGGCCGACAATGCTGCCAATGCCGGGATCGTGCTGGGCGCCGAGCGTCACGCGCCCGAAAGCCTTGATCTGCGCTGGGTCGGTGCCATCGTGACCCGCGACGCCGAGGTGGTGGCGACCGGGCTCGGCGCGGCGGTGCTGAACGATCCGGTGACCAGCCTCGTCTGGCTGGCGCGGCGCATGGGCCAATACGGCCAGCGGATCGAGGCGGGGCAGGTGGTTCTCTCGGGCTCGTTCATCGGCCCGGTGGAATGCCCGCCAGGAACGGAAATCCACGCGGACTTCGGCAGCTTCGGCGCGGTCTCGCTGTCCTTCGAATAGAGAGTGCCATGGACATCACGGAAAACCATTTCAAGCGTCGCCTGAGCTCGGGCGAGACCCAGATCGGGCTCTGGATGGCGCTCGGCGACGCCTCGGCGGCCGAGCTCTGCGCGCATGCCGGGTTCGACTGGCTGGTGATCGACGGCGAGCACGGGCCGAACGGGCTGCGCGACGTGCTGGCGCAGCTGCGGGCGGTGGGCTCGACCACCCATCCCGTGGTGCGGGTGCGCGACGACAACCGCGCCGGGATCAAGCAGATGCTGGACCTCGGCGCGCAGACCATCCTCATCCCGATGATCGAGAGCGCGGCGCAGGCACGCGAGGCGGTGCGCTCGGTGCTCTACCCGCCCGAGGGGGTGCGCGGCATCGGCGCGGCCCTCGCGCGCGCCTCGGCCTACGGCCATGTCCCGGGCTATCTCGAGGCGGCGAACGAGCAGGTGTGCCTGCTGCTGCAGGTGGAAAGCCGGGCCGGGCTCGCCGCGCTCGACGAGATCCTCGCGGTGCCGGGCGTCGACGGGGTCTTCGTCGGTCCCGCCGACCTTGCCGCCGACATGGGCCATCTCGGTCGCCCCGGCGCGCCCGAGGTGCAGCAGGCGGTGCGCGATGCGCTCGCCCGGATCCGCGCGGCGGGCAGGGCGGCGGGCATCCTCACCTCGGACCAGCGCCTGGCGAAGGGCTATCTCGAGGACGGGGTCGATTTCCTCGCCGTCGGCAGCGACGTCGGCGTGCTGAGCGCGGGGCTGCGGTCGCTGCTCGGCCAGTTCCGCGGCTGATCCGCCATCCGCACCCGCACATCGCGCCTGGAGGAGGGCCGCAATGACACGACTGACCACCGGCGAGGTGATCGCCAAGTCCCTGAGCGCCAACGGCGTGGATACCGTCTTCGGCATTCCCGGGGCGCACATGTACGACTTCAACGACGCGCTCGCCCGCGAGGAGGGGGTGCGCTTCATCCACACCCGGCACGAGCAGGGCGCGGGATACATGGCCTATGGCTACGCCAAGTCCACCGGCCGCGTCGGGGCCTATACCGTGGTGCCGGGGCCGGGGCTGCTCAACTCCGGCGCGGCGCTCTGCACCGCTTACGGCAGCAACGCGCCGGTGATCTGCGTCACCGGAAACATCATGTCGCACCTGATCGGGCAGGGCCGGGGCCAGCTGCATGAACTGCCCGACCACCTTGCGACGCTGCGCGGCCTGACCAAGTGGGCCGGGCGCATCGACCATCCCACCGAAGCCGGGGACAAGATGGCCGAGGCCTTCTGCCAGATGCTCTCGGGACGCCAGCGCCCGGTGGGGATCGAGGCGCCCTGGGACGTGTTCGGCATGTCCGCCGAGGTGCCCGAGCCCGTCGCCACCGCGCCGCTTGCGCCGCCCCTGCCGGACCCCGAGGCGGTGCGCCGCGCCGCCGAGCTGATCCGCGCCGCGAAACGCCCGCTCATCATGGTCGGCTCGGGCGCGCTCGGGGCCGGGCCGCAGGTAGGGGCGCTGGCCCGACACTTGCAGGCGCCGGTCACCGCGCACCGTTCCGGCAAGGGCGTCCTGCCCGAGGATGACGCGCTTTCCCTGCTGCCGCCCGCCGCCTGGCGCTACTGGCAGGAGTGCGACCTGCTGATCGGCATCGGGTCGCGGCTCGAGCTGCAATACTTCCGCTGGCGCTGGATGCCGAAGGGGCTGAAGGTGCTGCGGCTCGACATCGACCCGACCGAGATGGTGCGGTTGAAGCCCGACTGCGGACTTGTCGCCGACGCGGCGCAGGGGCTCGATGCGCTGAACGCGGCGCTTGCGGGCGATGCCGCGCGGCCCTCGCGCGAGGCGGAGCTTGGCCAGCTGCGCGCCGAGGCCGAGGCCGCGCTCGCCACGGTCCAGCCGCAGGAGGGCTACCTGCGGGTGATCCGCGAGGTGCTGCCGCGCGACGGGTTCTTCGTCGAGGAGGTGAGCCAGGTCGGCTTCACCGCCCGCATGTGCTTTCCCGTCTACGCACCGCGCCAGTACGTGACCTGCGGCTATCAGGACAACCTCGGCTTCGGCTTCAACACCGCGCTCGGGGTGAAGGTCGGCAACCCTGAGAAGAAGGTCGTCTCGGTTTCCGGGGACGGCGGCTTCATGTTCGGCGTGCAGGAGCTGGCAACCGCCAAGCAGTTCAACATCGCCGTGGTCGCCATCGTGTTCAACAACGGCGCCTACGGCAACGTCCGGCGCGACCAGCAGACCAGCTACGGCAACCGCCTGCTGGGCGCGGATCTCGAGAACCCGGATTTCGTGGCGCTGGCGCGCTCCTTCGGCGTGCAGGGCTACCGGGCAGAGAGCCCGGGCGAGCTGCGCGCGGTCCTTGCCGACGCGCTCGCCCTCGATGCGCCCGTGGTCATCGAGGTGCCCGTGCAACGCGGCTCCGACGCCTCGCCCTGGCCGTTCATCCATCCGGCGCCGCTGTCCTGAGCTTACGCCGAGGACCCGACCGGCGCAGCGGGGGGCGGGCCGTCCACGGATTTGCTCGCGTCGGTCCGCGAGTTCGGAACTGCCTGTCCCAGTGGGCGCCGGGCGCGGATCGACAAGGTCGGCAAGCGGCATCAGGTCTGTGTGGTGTCGATTATTTCTGCATCCCGCGCCCCGCTCTGCACCACGTCGCAGACGAACCGGATCAACAGGTCGCGGATCAGCTCGCCCACGAAGGTTGCGGGCCTGCCCGAGAGATGGACACTCGACAGGGTGCGCGTGATCGGCGGTCCGGCAATCGGCCGCATCGCGACCTCGCCGCGTTCCAGCATTTCGCGGCTGTAGAGCTTGCCGCCGATGAATGCGCCAGAGCCGTACTTCAGGGCGTTGCTTATGGCCCGGACGAAGCGGGCCCGCTCGTTGATCTCTCGCTGCAATGGCCGTCGAGGGTCGCCGCGGCGAACTGGCGGTACATGATCGGCGGCTTTGCGGATTTTCTCGATCTCGATGAGTTCTCCGGGAGGGCCAATGATGTCGGCAAGGCCGATCAGCACCAACTGCTCGCGCAGCACTGGTCGGATGACGAGCTCGGATCGGTTTGGGGGTGAAAGTCATCGCCACGTCGATCTTGTTCTGCAGCGTGTGCGCCAACGTGCTGCTCGGGACGCTTTCGGTCAGCGCGAGGTTGATCTCCGGGTGGTCTTCCAGCACGGTCCGAAGGAACTCCTCCCCGATCAGCTTGACCACGGAATAGGCCAGCCCGATGGCGAAATTCCCCGACATATCACCCACCGCAGGGCGCAAGCTATCTTCCGTCGCGAGCAGCCCCTTGAGCAGCGGAAGGGCGTGGCGGTAGAGCAGTTCTCCCGCTGCAGTCGGGGTCATTCCTCTCGGATCGCCTGTGAATAGGCTGGTGGCGCAGCTCGCCTCCAGTTTGGCGAGTTGTGGAAGTTCCTCTATGCCGGGCATCCGAATGGCGGTACCGACCCGCGACCCATTGCCAGTTTGCAACGCTGCCCAGCCCCTGTGGCCAGCGACCGCCGTAGCCTCCATACGCTAAGACGGTGAGTGGAATGCCTAGGGTCTAGAAATAGCAATATTTGGCCCGATCCGCCTCGTCCGTCGTCAGCGCGACTGGTCTCGCGGATCAGACAAGCGCTGATTCTGGAAATTTTCTTCGGCCGCAGTGCCTGCACTCTGGATCCACCCAAGGAACACCTGCGCGCTCTGCGACATCGGCGTGGCGGCGGTGACAAAATAGGACGTGCCGAGGTCCACCTCGCCACCGGGCCACATCCGCAGCGCGCCCTCGCGCACCGCGCCGCTGGCGATCGAGCGCCAGCCCAGCATCACACCGCGACCGTCGAGCACCGCCTGCGCTGCCTGCACGTAGTTGTTGAAGGTCTGCCCCGAGAGCCGCCCGCGCGCGATGCCGCGGGTGCGCAGGTAATCCTCCCAGCCTGCCCAATGCTGGTTGTGCGGGCTGCGCACATGAATCAGCGGCGCGCTGTCGAGGCCGATGCCTTCGGCCTCCAGCCGTTCGAGCAGCGCCGGGGCCGCCACCGGGCAGACCCGCTCGTCGAAGAGCTTCAGCGTGCGCCCCTCGCGCCAGCCGCCGGTGCCGTAGCGCACGGCAATGTCGATGCCCGGCGCGAGATGGGGCAGGTCCGTCGCCGGGGCCTGCACGTTCACCGTGATCTCGGGATGACGGGCGTAGAACTCCGGCAGGCTGGGCATCAGCCAGTAGGTCGCCATACCGAGCGTGCAGGAAACGGTCACCTGGTTGCCCTCTTGCCCGCTGAGCGCGCGGATGTCCTCGAGCGCGGCGGCGATCTGTCCGAGCCCGTCGCGCACCGCCCGCGCCAGCAGTTCCCCCGCCTCGGTCAGCTGCGCCGGGCGCGTGGCCCGGTCGACCAGTGGCGCGCCCACGTGCTCCTCCAGCGACTTCAGTGCCTGGCTGACCGCCGGTTGGGTCACGTTGAGCCGCGCGGCGGCAAGCTGCATCGAGCCATGGCGCGAGACGGCCTCGAAGGTGGTCAGCAGGCGAAGCGGCGGCAGGCGATCCATTTCATAACCCTGGGCTTAAGTTATCATCACGCTAATCCGGCTGTCGCGGAAAGAAAACCCATGGGATGCTTGTTTCGGAAACTCCCGAAACACACGCTCAACACACTGGAAAATATGATGAACGTGATGACACCTCCGATTGCCGCCCCGGTCCTGAAGGACAAGGGGCTCGAGCTTGCCCTCTCGGACGGCGCCAGCCATTACTTCAATTACTTCTGGCTCCGCGACAATTGCCCCAGCTCGTTCAACGCCGACACGCGCGAGCGCAGCTTCGACATCTTCCACCTCGACACCGCCCCCCGCGCGCAGACCGCGGAGGTCGTCGGCGATGCGCTGAAGATCACCTGGGCGGACGAGGATCACGTCACCCGCTTCCCGCTGGACTGGCTCGAGGCCTACAAGACCCCTGCGCGCCGCCCCGACCCGGCGGACCTGCCGCGCAAGGCATGGTATGGCGACCACTACCCCGACGTGCCGCGCTTCAGCCAACCCGAGCTGCTGGCCGACCCTGCGCTGCGGGCAAAATGGATCGAGGCGCTGCTGGTCGAAGGCTTCGTGATCCTCACCGACATGCCGAACAGCGATGCGGGCATCACCGAAACCGCAGAGATGATCGGTCAGGTCCGCCCGACCTTCTTCGGCGACTACTTCGACGTGAAGACCCACATCAACCCGACCAACACCGCCTATACCGCCTCGGCGCTGGAGCTGCATACCGACACCCCCGCCGAGGAACACGCGCCGGGCGTCCAGTTCCTGCATTGCCGGGCCAACACCGTCGAGGGAGGCTACAGCCTCTATGCCGATGGCGTGGCCGTGGCCAACGATTTCCGGCTCCGCGATCCCGAGGGGTTCAAGGTGCTCTCGGAGGTGCCCGTGCCGTTCTTCTGCGAGCATGACACCTACGACATGCGCTCGCGCCAGACGATCATCGAGCTGGACCGGCATGGCGAGGTGTCCGGCCTGACCATCAGCCAGCACATGCTGGACATCTCCGATCTGGAGCAGGAGCTGCTGGACAGCTGGTACCCGGCCTTCTGCCGCTTCGGGAAGATGCTGCAGGAAGAGAAATACATGATGACCTTCCTAATGAAGGCCGGTGAATGCATGGTCTTCGACAATCACCGCATCGTGCATGGCCGCGCCGCCTACACGGCCGAAAGCGGCGATCGCTACCTGCGCGGCTGCTACACCGACCGGGCCGAGGTGCGCTCGACCTACCGCGCGCTGGTCAGCGAGGGGCGCTTCAAGAAATGAGCGCCGCATCCCTGCACAGCCTGCCGGAGACCGCGACCGATCCTGCCGCGCTGCGGCAGGATCTCGCGGCGGCGTTCCGCATTTGCCACCAGATGGGCTGGAGCGAGTCCGTCGGCAACCACTTCAGTGCCGCTGTCTCAGAGGATGGTGCCCGCCTCCTGCTCAACCCGCGCTGGCAGCACTTTGCGACGATCCGGCCCGAGGACCTGCTGCTGCTCGACAGCGGTGACGAGACGGTGCTGGACGGCCCCGATGCGCCCGATGCCTCGGCCTGGTGCGTGCATGGCACGCTGCACCGCAGGAAGCCCGAGGCGAAGGTGATCCTGCATTGCCATTCGCCCTATGCCACGGCGCTTTCCTGCCTTGCCGATCCCACGGTCGTGCCGATCGACAACAACACCGCGCGCTTCTACGGGCGCACCGCCTATGACCTCGATTTCGGCGGCATCGCCGATGCCGAGGAAGAGGGCGAGCGGCTGGCGGACTCGCTGGGCGACAAGTCGGTGCTGGTGATGGGCAACCACGGGATCACCGTGGTCGGCGAGACCGTGGCCGACGCCTACGAGGACCTCTACTTCTTCGAGAAGGCCGCACAGACGCTGATCCTCGCGCGCTCCAGCGGCGAAAAGCTCTCGGTGCTGTCGGACGCGGTGGCGCAGAACACTGCCGACGGCTGGCGCGCCTATCGTGGCATGGCGGCCCGGCACTTCGACTTCCTGAAGGCGCAACTGCCCGCGCTCTGATCCACTCCCGTACGGGGCCGCGATGCGCGGCCCCGTACGGCGCAGGTCTCGCCCGCCGGCGCGGGCTGCGCTATTCAGCGGCAGCCATTCCAGCAAACGAGGCCCGCCATCAAACGTTTCCCTTCCATTCAGGCGCTGCGCGCCATCGAAAGCGTCGAGCGCAACGGCGCGCTCTGGAGGGCGGCGGCGGAGCTGAACGTCACCCGCAGCGCGGTGAGCCACCAGCTGCGCCTGCTGGAAAGCGATCTCGGCTTCAAGATTCTCGAACGCAACGGCAACCGTACCGAAATCACCCCGCGCGCCCGCGCTTATGCCGAGGACGTGCGCCGCGCCCTGAGCATGATCGCATCGTCGACCGCCCGCGTCGCGCAGCACGGGCTG
This sequence comes from Salipiger mangrovisoli, assembly GCF_015223355.1. Classification (GTDB taxonomy): domain Bacteria; phylum Pseudomonadota; class Alphaproteobacteria; order Rhodobacterales; family Rhodobacteraceae; genus Salipiger; species Salipiger mangrovisoli. The sequence continues at coordinate 230,684 of NZ_JADFFK010000006.1, forward strand.
ACCGGGCGGCTGACGGTGAGCGCGCCGCCGGGCTTCGCCTCGGCCTGGCTGTGCCTGCACATCGGCGATTTCCTCGCCGAGAACCCCGAAGTGGTGCTGAACGTGATCAGCACCCACAACCTCGCGGACACCAACAACCCCGAGGTCGACATCTTCATCACCTTCGGGCAGGAGCCGCGCGCGCACCTGCTGATCGAGCCACTGATGTCGGTCGAATTCACCCCGCTCTGCAGCCCCGCCTACCTGAGCCAGTTCAAGAGCTTCAACGATCTGGGGATCCTCAAGGCCGCGACCTTGCTGCACATGAACGACTTCACCGATTGGGAAAACTGGATGCAGCTGTCCGGTCTGCCGCCGGAAAATGCCCACCGGGGTATCTGCTATTCGGACATGAACATCGTTCACACCGCGGTTCTGTCAGGTCAGGGAATCGCGATCGGCGATACGGTCCTGTGGCGCGAGGAGCTGCGCGAAGGCCGGTTGATGCGTCCTTTTGCACCATCCCTGCACGCGGACACGGGGTATTTTCTTTGCACGCCCGAAGAAAACCTCGAGAACCAGATCGTGGTTGAATTTTCTAACTGGCTGAAAAGACGACTGGAATTGAGCAGGTTTCGCCGCAAACGCAACGCGTGACAAATTTCGTTTGTCGCGCTCCTCAACAAGTTTCATTTGCGGTCCACGTTCGCGCTTCCCTAGGTTTGTCGCATAACGGACAGGAATGAAAAGCGAGGCGATTGTGGCGAACACAACGCAGATCGAAGCACGTTCGGTCGGAAAAAAGTTTGGGAAATTCCACGCCTTGCGCGACATTTCCCTGGAAATCGCCGAAGGCGAATTCCTCTCGTTGCTGGGGCCTTCGGGCTCGGGCAAGACCACCTTCCTGACGCTGCTCGGAGGGTATGAAAACACCACCTCGGGACAGCTGTTTCTCGAAGGGCAGGACATGACGGGATGGACCGCGAACCAGCGCGGCTTCGGCATGGTTTTCCAGGGCTACGCGCTCTTCCCGCACCTGACGGTGGCGGAGAACATCGCCTTCCCGCTGAAGGTGCAGAAACGCTCCAAGGCGCAGATCGCCGATCGGGTGGCGCAGATGGTCGAGATGGTCGGCCTTTCCGGACATGAGAACAAGAAGCCGAAAGCGCTCTCGGGCGGCCAGCAGCAGCGCGTGGCGCTGGCCCGGGCGCTGGCCTATGAGCCCAAGGTGCTGCTGCTCGACGAGCCTTTCTCGGCGCTCGACAAGAACCTGCGTGGCCAGATGCAGGAGGAGCTGCGCCGCCTGCACCGCGAGCTCGGCACCACTTTCGTCTTTGTCACCCATGACCAGGAAGAGGCGCTGGCGCTGTCGTCGCGCATCGCCATCTTCAACCACGGCGAGCTGCAGCAGGTCGGTACCCCGGATGATGTCTACGAGCGTCCCGCCAACCGTTTCACCGCCGAGTTCCTCGGCGACATCAATATCCTGTCCCTCGACGGCACATCCGGCGTCGCCGGAACCCCGATCAAGCTGCCGGGCAATGCCGCGGGGCTTGGCCACCTCGCCGTCCGCCCGGAGCATATGCGGCTCGCCGCCGAGGGCGACGCCAACCAGCTGCCGGTTCGGCTGCGCGACCGGGTCTACCTCGGCTCGAAGTCCCGCCTGCTGCTGGAAACGCAGGCCGGCGAGGAGCTGATGCTCTACCTCGACAACGGTGCCGGCCCCGCCGCACCGCAGACCGGAGCCGAGCTCCGCGTCGCCTGGGACGTGCAGGACAGCTTCGCCGTCTGACGCCCTCCCACCCTGCCTCGCCTTGTGATCCGGCGCGCCGCGCGCACCGGGCCGGGGCAGATTTGTCCCCCGACACTCTCTTCCAATCAAGAAACGAAACGACAGGTGAGTACATGAACAGCCATTTCCAGAACGATTGCGTCGAAATCCTCAAGGAACGTCAGGCGAGGGGGCAGATCTCGCGCCGGCAGATGCTGCAGGGTCTCGGAGCGCTGATGGGCACCACGGCCATCGGCCTCGGCGCGCGCAGCGCGCATGCCGAGACCGGCAAGCTGGTTTTCGTCAACTGGGGCGGCGATGCGCTCGACGCCATGGACGAAGCCTTCGGCAAGCCCTTCACGGCCGAGACCGGCATCAAGGTGCTCTACGACGGCTCCGGCCCGACCGAGGGCGCGATCATCGCGCAGGCCAAGGGCGGCAACCCGACCTGGGACCTCGTCGATGCCGAGCCCTTCTCGGCGCAGGCGCTCGGCCGTCAGGGCATGATCGAACCCATCGATTACGACATCGTCGATCCGGCCAAGCAGCGTGAGGGCTTCCAGTGGGAGTACTCGTCCTCCTGCTACTTCTACTCCTACGTCATCGCCTATGACGCCACGCAGTTCGACACGCCGCCGACCTCGCTGGCCGATTTCTTCGACGCCGAGAAGTTCCCCGGCAAGCGCGCCATGTACAAATGGGGCGCGGGCATGTGGGAGGCGGCGCTGCTCGCCGATGGCGTGGCGCCCGAGGACCTCTACCCGCTGGATCTCGACCGCGCGCACAAGAAGATCGAGGGCTTCAAGGAGCACATCGGTGCCTTCTGGGGCGGCGGCGCGGAGAGCCAGTCGCTGCTGCTCAACGGCGACGTGTCGATGGCGCTGATCTGGAACACCCGGGCGAGCCTGCTGCACAAGGACACCGAGGGCGAGATCACCTTCACCTGGGATGACGGCATCATCGGGCCGGGCGGCATCGCCGTGGTCAAGGGCAACCCCGGCGGCACCGAGGCGGCGATGCGCTACATCGCGGCGACGCAGGAGCCCGAGCGCCAGGTGGTGCTGTTCCAGATGCTCGGCAACGGTCCGAGCAACCCGGCGGCAGACGCGCTGATCCCCGAGGAGGAGCGCATGTTCAACCCGATGGATCCCGAGAACCTGCCCAAGCAGACCGCGCTCGACATGGACTGGTACGAGAAGAACTACAGCGCGGCGCTCGACGCCTACCTGCAGATCATCTCCGCCTGATCCCGTCATCCCCGCCGCCCCGTGCCCTGTCGCGGGGCGGCGCCAAGGAGCCTCCATGCGCGCCTATCTCTTCCTGATATGCCCCGTTCTGCTGTTCCTCGGAGGCAGCTACCTGCTGCCCTTCCTCGGGATCATGCAGCTCAGCTTCACCGACCCCGAGCCGGGGCTCGGCCAATACAGCCACGTGCTGTCGGACCCGCTGACGCTCAGCGTGATCTGGCGCACGCTGCGGATCTGCGTGATCGTCACCGCCGTCTCGGTCGCCGCCGCCTACATCATCACCCTTCTTTGGGTCCGAGGTCGCCCGCTGGTGCGCAGCCTGACCGAGCTGTGCATCATGATCCCCTTCTGGATCTCCGTCCTCAGCCGTGCCTTCGGCTGGATGTCGATGCTGTCGAACCGCGGCCTGCTGAACACCTGGCTCAAGGACCTCGGACTGATCGAGACCTCGCTGCAGCTGACGCGCAACGAGTTCGCCGTGATCATCGGCATGTCACACTACCTCATTCCCTTCGCGGTCTTCCCGCTGGCCACCGCCATGCGCAACGTCGACGAACGCGTGCTGACCGCCGCAGACGGCATGGGCGCCTCTCGCCTGCGCATCTTCTGGCAGGTGTTCCTGCCGATGACCGCCAGCGGCATCATCGGCGCGACCCTGCTGGTCTTCGTCTTCTCGGTCGGCTTCTTCGTCACTCCCGCGCTGCTGGGCGGCGGGCAGTCGGTGCTGATCGCCGAGCTGATCTACCTCTGGATCTTCCAGATCCCGCAATGGGGCATGGCCGCCGCGATGAGCGTGATCCTGATGCTCGCGGTGGGCGGCATCCTGGTGCTGCTCATGCGCCGCTACGGGGAGATGGCGAAATGACAAAGCTGCACCCCGGCCGGCTCGCCACGCTGCTGACCGCGCTGGTCGCGCTCTTCCTGCTGATGCCGCTGATCGCGGTGGTGCCGGTGAGCTTCACCTCGCGCCGCTATCTCAGCCTGCCCGACGGGAAATACTCGCTGCGCCACTACCAGGCGCTCTGGGAAGACCCCGAGTGGTTGAGCAGTTTCCTGACCTCGGTGCAGGTTGGCGTGATCGCCAGCCTGCTGGCCGTCGCGCTGGCCACCGCCTTCTGTATCGGCATCTGGATGCTGCGCCCGCGCTTCTCCGGGCTGATGACCGGCTTCGTGCTGCTGCCCATGGTGGCACCGCCCGTGGTCTCGTCGCTGACGCTCTACTTCTTCCTCAAGAAGCTGTCGGAGTGGAACAGCCTGATCGCCTACGACAGCCTTGGCGGCGTGATCCTCGCCCACATGGTGATGATCGTGCCCTACGCCGTGGTCGTGGTCATGGTCTCGCTGAGCCAGATCGACCGGCGCATGGATCTGGCCGCGCAATCCATGGGCGCGAGTGTTCCGACCCGCATCTTCGGGGTGATCCTGCCCAACATCCGCTTCGGCCTCCTGGGCGCGTTCTTCCTGTGCTTCCTGCTCAGCTGGGACGAGATCGGCGTAACGCTCTTCGTCACCTCGGTCGAGACCATCACCCTGCCGCGCCGCATGTGGATGGGCCTGCGCGACAACGTCGACCCCTCGATTGCCGCACTCTCGGTGCTGCTGATCCTCGTGGTGAGCCTGTTGGTGATCGCCCGTGCCCTGCTGCTGATGCGCAAGGAACGCGCCGCCCGCTGATCCTGCCTTTCGCGCCCCGACGGCGCGGAAGACCCCGCAAAACCCCAGACCAACCCAACGACAGAACAAGAGGGTCCGACATGCATTTTGGACTGACCGAAGAACAGGAGATGATCGTCTCCACCGTCCGGAGCTTCGTCGAGAACGAAATCTACCCGCACGAGGCGGCGGTCGAGCGCAGCGGCGAGGTGCCCGCCGAGGTGGCGCAGGAGATCAAGCAGAAGTGCCTCGATCTCGGCTTCTACGCTTCCAACTTCCCCGAGAGCGTCGGCGGACCGGGCCTGTCACATCTGGAATTCGCTCTGGTCGAGCGCGAGCTGGGCCGCGGCTCGATGGCGCTGACCCACTTCTTCGGCCGCCCGCAGAACATCCTGATGGCCTGCGAGGGCGAGCAGGTGGACCGCTACCTGATGCCCGCCGTGCGCGGCGAGCGCATGGACGCGCTGGCGATGACCGAGCCCGACGCAGGCTCGGACGTGCGGGGCATGAAATGTACCGCCACCCGTGATGGCGGTGACTGGGTGATCAATGGCTCCAAGCACTTCATCTCCGGCGCCGATCACGCGGACTTCTTCATCGTCTTTGTCGCCACCGGCGTCGACGAGACCCCGCGCGGCCCCAAGAAGCGCATCACCTGCTTCCTCGTCGACCGCGACACCCCCGGCTTCGAGGTGGCGAACGGCTACAACTCGGTCTCGCACCGCGGCTACAAGAACTGCATCCTCTACTTCGACAACTGCCGCCTGCCCGACGCGCAGGTGCTGGGCGAGGTCGACGGCGGCTTCGAGGTGATGAACGAATGGCTCTACGCCACGCGCATCACCGTGGCGACCATGTCGGTGGGCCGCGCCCGCCGGGTGTTCGACCACGCCGTGCAATACGCCGCCGAACGCAAGCAGTTCGGCCAGCCGATCGGCAAGTTCCAGGGCGTCAGCTTCCAGATCGCCGACATGATCACCGAGATTGATGCCGCAGACATGCTGACGCTCTCCTCCGCATGGCGCCTCGATCAGGGCCTGCCAGCAAACCGCGAGATCGCCTCGGCCAAGGTCTATGCCTCTGAAATGCTGGCCCGCGTCACCGACGCCGCGCTGCAGATCCACGGCGGCATGGGACTGATGGACGAGCTGCCGATCGAACGCTTCTGGCGGGATGCCCGCGTCGAACGGATCTGGGACGGCACCTCCGAGATCCAGCGTCACATCATCAGCCGGGAAATCTTCCGGCCGCTGGGAGCCTGACCCATGGAACCGCTCAGCCGCTTCTTCTCGCCCGGTGCGATCGCCGTGATCGGCGGCGGCACCTGGTGCGAGAGCGTGGTGCGCCAGTGCCGCGACACCGGCTTCGCCGGGCCGATCTGGCCGGTGCACCCCAAGAAATCCGAGGTCGGCGGCCTGCATGCCTACCCGGACCTCGCGTCGCTGCCGGGCGTGCCGGATGCCGCCTTCATCGGGGTCAACCGCGAGCTTTCGGTGCAGATCGCCGGAGAGCTCTCGGCCATGGGCTGTGGTGGCGCGGTCTGCTTTGCTGCCGGCTTCAGCGAGGCGGTATCCGAGCTGGCCGACGGCGACGCGCTGCAGGCGCAGCTGGTCGCTGCCGCAGGGCAGATGCGCATCCTCGGGCCCAACTGCTACGGCATCGTCAACGCGCTCGACGGCGTGGCGCTCTGGCCTGACCGGCACGGCATGTCGCCGGTGGATAGCGGCGTCGCCGTCATTGGCCAGTCGTCCAACGTGCTGATCAACCTCACCATGCAGCGCCGGGGCCTGCCGCTGGCCGCGGTCGTGGCGGCGGGCAACCAGGCGCAGACCTCCATGGCCGATCTCGGCATCGCGCTGCTGGAAGACCCGCGCATCACCGCGCTGGGGCTGCACATCGAGGGCATCAGCGATTTGCCCGCTTTCGAGGGGCTGGCCCGCCGCGCGCAGGAACTGGGCAAGCCCATCGTCGCGCTGAAGGTCGGCTCGTCGCAGCAGGCGCAGGAGGCGGCGGTTTCGCACACCGCCTCGCTCACCGGCAGCGACGCCGGGGCGCGGGCGCTGCTGCGCCGGCTCGGCATGGCGCAGGTGGACACGCCATCGGAGCTGGTCGAGACGCTGAAGCTGCTGCATGTCACCGGCGGGCTTGCCTCGGCCCGGATCGCCTCGGCTTCGTGCTCGGGCGGCGAGGCCTCGCTGATGGCCGACATGGGCGAGGTGGTGGGGGTAGACTTCCCGGCGCTGGACGATGCGCAGAAGACCGCCCTGCGTGCCGCGCTTGGCCCCAAGGTCGCACTGGCCAACCCCTTGGACTACAACACCTATATCTGGGGCGACGAGGCGGCGCTGGAAGCCACATTCACCGGCCTCTGCGACGCCGATCTGGGGCTCGGCTGCGTGGTGATCGACTACCCGCGCGACGACCGTTTCACCGCACCCGACTACGATCAGGTGCTGCGCGCTGTAGCAAGAACGCGCGAGGCCACCGGCACGCCGATGGCGCTGGTCTCGCTGCTCGCCGAGGGGCTGCCCGAACCAGTCGCGGCGCGGGCACTGGAGCTGGGCATCACCCCGCTCTGCGGCATGGGCGAGGCGCTGCGCGCGATCCGTGCCGCGGCGCAGGTCGGCGCGCGGGCAACGGGCGACAACCGCCCGCCCGCGCCGGTTCTGATGCCGCTCAACGGTCATGGTACCACCCGCATCTACCCCGAGGCCGAGGCCAAGGCGCTGCTCTCGGCGGCAGGCATCCGCGTGCCGAAATCCGACCGCGCCGACTGCGCCGAGACCGCTGGAACCTGCGCATTTGCCATCGGCTTTCCGGTGGTGCTGAAGGGCGAGGGCATCGCCCACAAGACCGAGGCCGGGGCAGTGGTGTTGAACCTCGACTGCCGCGAGGCGGTGATGGAGGCGGCGACGGGCATGCCTGCCGAAAGCTTCCTCGTCGAGGAGATGATCACCGGCACCGTCGCCGAGCTGCTGATCGGCGTGACCCGCGATCCGGCGCATGGCTTCGTGCTGACGCTGGGGCTGGGCGGCATCCTCACCGAGCTGATCCGCGACACCGCCTCGCTGCTGATCCCCGCCAGCCGCGAGGACGTGCGCAGCGCGCTCACCGGGCTGCGCACCGGCGCGCTGCTCACCGGTTACCGGGGCCGCCCGGCGGCGGACATGGAGGCCGTGCTCGACACGATCATGGCGCTGCAGGAGTTGGTCAGCCGCCACGCGGACAACCTCCACGAAATTGAAATCAACCCGCTGATCTGCCGCACCTCGGGCGCGGTGGCGGCGGATGCACTCATCAGGATGGGAGAGAGCCAATGACCTCTTCGAACGTGCTCACCGAGCGCCGCGGCGCGGTGCTCGAGGTGACGCTGAACCGGCCCAAGGCCAATGCCATCGACATGGCCACCAGCCGCGAGCTGGGCGAGATCTTCACCGAGTTCCGGGACGATCCCGAGCTGCGCGTGGCGATCCTCACCGGCGCGGGCGAGAAGTTCTTCTGCCCCGGCTGGGACCTCAAGGCTGCCGCCAGCGGCGAGGATGCCGACGGTGATTACGGCAAGGGGGGCTTCGGCGGCCTGCAGGAGCTGCGCGGCCTGAACAAGCCGGTGATCGCGGCGGTCAACGGCATCGCGTGCGGTGGCGGGCTGGAACTGGCGATCAGCGCCGACATCATCCTCGCCGCCGACCACGCCTCCTTTGCGCTGCCGGAGATCAAGTCCGGCACCGTGGCAGACGCGGCGACCCTTAAGCTGCCCAAGCGCATCCCCTATCACATCGCCATGGAGCTGCTCTACACCGGCCGCTGGTTCGACGTGGAAGAGGCGCACCGCTGGGGGCTGGTCAACCGCATCGTGCCGGCGGCCGAGCTGATGGCCGAGGCACGCAAGATGGCGGACGAGCTTGCCGCAGGTCCGCCGCTGGTCTTCGCCGCGATCAAGGAGATCGCTCGAGAGGCCGAAGACATGAAGTTCCAGGACGCGTTGAACCGCATCAACGGCAGCCAGTTCGAGACCGTCGAGCGACTCTACCGCTCCGAGGACCAGAAGGAAGGCGCCCGCGCCTTCGCCGAGAAACGCGACCCGGTCTGGAAGGGCCGGTAAGGAGACGACAGGAGACACCATGCCTCTTCAGATGAACCGCAAGCTCTTTCTCACCGCCGCGATCACCGGCGCGGGCGCCACGCAGGACAAGAGCCGCCTCGTGCCGCGCTCGCCCAAGGAGATCGCAGAGGCCGCCATCGACGCCGCCAAGGCCGGGGCGGCCATCGTCCACTGTCACGTGCGCGACCCCGAGACCGGCGCGCCCTGCCGCGACCTTGACTACTATCGCGAGCTGACCGACCGCATCCGGTCCTCCGAGGTGGACATGGTGCTGAACCTCACCGCCGGAGTCGGCGGCGACCTGACATTCGGCGATCCCGAGACGCCGATGCAGCTCGACGCACCGAACACCGACATGGCGGGCGCCACCGAGCGGATGGCCCACATCCGCGCCTGCCTGCCGGAGATCTGCACGCTCGACTGCGGCTCGATGAACTTCGGTGACGGTGACTACGTGATGACCAACACCACCAACATGCTGCGCGCCATGGGTTCGCAGATGACCGAGCTTGGCGTGAAGCCCGAGATCGAGGCCTTCGACACCGGCCACCTGTGGTTCGCCAAGCAGCTGGTGAAGGAGGGCGTGCTCGAAGACCCGGCGCTGGTGCAGCTCTGCATGGGCATTCCCTGGGGCGCGCCGAACGACCTCAATACCTTCATGGCGATGGTCAACAACGTGCCCGACAGCTGGACATGGTCGGCCTTCAGCCTCGGGCGCGACCAGATGCCCTATGTGGCGGCGGCGACGCTGGCGGGCGGCAACGTCCGCGTCGGGCTGGAGGACAACATCTACCTCGAGCGCGGCGTCATGGCGACCAACGCGCAGCTGGTCGAGAAGGGGGCGGACCTGCTGACCAACATGGGCGCCTCGCTGATCGGCCCGGAAGAGGTGCGCGCGCAGCTCGGTCTCGTGAAGCGCGCCGCCCCGTCGGTCCCGGCATGAGCCGCGCGGCGATCATCGGCGGCGGCGTCATCGGCGGCGGCTGGGCCGCCCGGTTTCTGCTGAACGGCTGGGACGTCGCCGTCTTTGACCCGGACCCGGAGGCGGCACGCAAGATCGGCGAGGTGCTGGACAATGCGCGCGCCTCGCTGCCCGCCCTCTACGACCGCCCGCTGCCGCCCGAAGGCACGCTGACCTTTTCCGCCTCCGTCACCGAGGCGGTGACGGGCGCCGACTGGGTGCAGGAGAGCGTCTCGGAGCGGCTCGAGCTGAAGCACAGGGTCTACGCCGAGATCGCCGACGCGCTGCCCGAGCGCGGCTTCATCGCCTCCTCGACCTCGGGTTTCAAGGCCAGCGATCTTGCCTCCGGCGGCGCGCCGGTTGTGGTGGTGCACCCGTTCAACCCGGTCTACCTGCTGCCGCTGGTCGAGATTTCGGGCGATGCCGCACTCTGCGGCAGGGCCGCCGGGGTAGTCACCGCCATCGGCATGCACCCGCTGGTGCTGCGCAAGGAGATCGACGCCTTCATCGGCAACCGCTTCCAGGAAGCGGTCTGGCGCGAGGCGCTGTGGATGCTGAAGGACGGCATCGCCACGACCACTGAGATCGACGACGCGATCCGCATGAGCTTCGGCCTCCGTTGGGCGCAGATGGGGCTCTTCGAGACCTACCGCATCGCAGGCGGCGAGGCGGGAATGCAGAGCTACATCGAGCAGTTCGGCCCGACCCTCAGCTGGCCCTGGACCAAGCTGACCGATGTGCCCGATCTCGATGCGGCGCTGATCGAGACCATCAGCAGCCAGTCCGACGCCCAGTCGGGCCACCGCACCATCCGCGAGTTGGAGCGGCTGCGCGACGACAACCTTGTCGCCATCCTGCGCGGGCTGCGCCGCACGGGCAGCGGTGCGGGCGGCGTGTTGCTGGGACACGAGAAGACGCTGGCCGAGGGAGGTGAGCTGGACGGGCTGCCGATCACCCTGCGCCAGGCGGTGCCGGTGACATGGACCGACTACAACGGCCACATGAACGAGGCCGCCTACCTCGAGCTGGGCACCTGGGCGACCGACGGGCTGATGAAGCGCGTGGGCGCGGACGAGGCCTATGTCGCGGCGGGCAAGAGCTTCTTCACCGTCGACACCCGCATCCGCTATCTCGACGAGGTGCACCGGGGGACCGTCCTGACGGTGACCACGCAGGTGCTCGAAGGCGTCGGCAAGAAGATGAGACTCTTCCACCGCGTGACAAAGCCCGACGGCACCCTTGCGGCGACGCTCGAAACCCTGCTTCTTCACACCGACCTCACCACCCGCCGCGCCTGCCCGCCCGAGCCGCAGGTGGCGGAGGCGCTCGAAGACCTCGCTGCGGCCCACGCCGGGCGCCCCGCAGAGGGCGCCGGTGGCGCTGTCGGCCAACGCAACTAGAAGACCGGAGACACAGATGACCATGTCCCCCGAAGAGAAACAGACCCGCGAAGAACTGGCCGCCTGCTACCGGCTCGCCGCGCTGCATAAATTCACCGACCTCATCTACACCCATATCACCGCCCGCGTGCCGGGCGAGGACGGGCATTTCCTGATCAACCCCTATGGCTGGCGCTGGGAGGAGATCACCGCCTCGTCGCTGGTGAAGATCGACGTCGACGGCAACAAGGTCGACGGCAGCCCGCAGCGGGTGAACCCGGCAGGTTTCACCATCCACTCGGCGGTGCACATGAACCGCCACGATGCGGCCTGGATCATGCACACCCACACCCGCGCGGGCGTGGCGGTCTCGTGCATGGAAGAGGGGCTGCTGCCGCTCAACCAGATCTCGCTGCAGTTCCACAACCGCATCGGCTACCATGACTTCGAGGGCATCGCGCTGGATCTGGAAGAGCGCGAGCGCATCGTCGCGGACCTTGGCGATCACCCGGTGCTGATGCTGCGCAACCACGGGCTCATCGCCACGGGGCGCAGCGCCGCGGAGATGTTCAACAACATCTTCTACCTCGAGCGTGCCTGCGAAATTCAGATCGCTGCCACCTCCAGTGGCCAAGCGCTGCGCATGGTGGACGACGAGATCGCCGCGCGCGTGCATCAGCAATACGTGCAGATGAACGAGGAAGACGGCGACCTCGAACTTGAATGGCAGGCGCACCTGCGCTCGATCGAGGGCATCGGCACTGACTTTCGGGCCTGAAGCAGCGGCAGCACCACCGGACCGCCCAACGAGGCCGTGTCCCGGGGATGGTTTCCCCGGAGGGCGCACTAGATCCGCCGCCAGGGCGGGCGTTGGCCCGTTCGAGGGCCAAGACAAAAGAAAGGCAATCTCTTGAAACAGGTAACGATCAAAGCGCCGGGCGGCCTCGACAATCTCGTTCTCAGCGATGTTGCGGAGCCCGCGGCTCCCGGCGCGGGCGAGATAACCGTGCGCCTGCATGCCAGCTCGCTCAACTACCACGACTACCGGGTCTGCGCCATCGAGGGTGCCCTGCCGGACGGCCGGATCCCGATGGCCGACGGTGCTGGCGTGGTCGAGGCGGTCGGCGCAGGTGTCGAGGACTTCGCGGTCGGCGACGCCGTCGTTTCGGGCTTCTTCCCGGAGTGGCAGACCGGCGATGACCGGCCCAGCGATTTCTCGACCACGCCGGGCGACGGGCGCGACGGCTACGCGCGCGAGCGGGTGACGCTGCCCGCCACCTGGTTCACCCAGGCGCCCGAGGGCTGGAGCCACGCGGAAGCGTCGACGATCACCACCGCCGGCCTGACCGCCTGGCGCGCGCTGGTGGTCGACGCCGGAATCAAGGCGGGCGACACAGTTGCCGTGCTGGGCACCGGCGGCGTGTCGATCTACGCACTGCAGCTCGCCAAGGCGATGGGTGCCACGGTGATCGCGACCTCGTCTTCGGACGCCAAGCTCGAGCGCCTGCGCGACCTTGGGGCGGATCATGTCATCAACTACCGCAGCACGCCCGAGTGGGGTGAAGAGATGCGCCGTCTCACCGGTGGGCGCGGAGTCGACATCGTGGTCGAGGTCGGCGGTCCGGCAACGTTGGCGCAATCCATCGTCGCGGGGCGCCCAGGGGCGCATATCGCGCTGATCGGTGTGCTCACCGGGCGCTCCGGCGAGATCCCGACGGCGCTGCTGATGGCGCGCCAGCAGCGCCTGCAGGGGCTGATCGTCGGCTCGCGCGCGCAGCAGATCGACTTCGTCCGGGCGCTCGAGACACTGAAGCTGCGCCCGGTGATCGACCGCAGCTTCGCGCTGGCCGATCTCGCCGAGGCCTTCCGTTACCAGGAAAGCGGTGCGCATTTCGGCAAGATCTGCGTGAGCATGTGAGCCTGCGGTGGTCCTCGGCCCGGGGGACCACCATGCGGCGGAGCGCCAGACCTTTCACAGCGGTTTCCACCAGTCACTGCGGCGTGGCACTTGTTGTACATACGTGCAATAAATCGGCTGTCGTATGAAAGGGAGAAAAGCCCATGCCCGCGCAACCACCCATCCTTGGCGTCTATCTCAGCGCAACGGCGGATCTCGATGCGCTCTACGGAGAGGCCCTGCGCGCCTGCGCAACGGATGTCGTCCTGCGCCGCCCCCCTGAAATCGACCGTCCCGAGGACGTTCGCTTCGCGATCTGCTGGGAGCCGGGGGAGGGGGCCTTTGCGCCCTATCCGAACCTCGGTCTGGCCATGTCGGTGGCCGCGGGCGTCGATGCTTTGCTGGCGCATCCCGGCGTGCCCGGAGATGCGGCCATCGCGCGGGTGCGCGATCCGCATCAGGCCGAGTTGATGGCCGGCTACGCGGTGCATGAGGTGCTGCATTACGAACGCGGCTTTCCCGAAATGGCGGCCAATGCCAGGCAGGCGCGGTGGGCGCCGCTTCGGATGCGGGCACCGGCCTCGGTCCAGATCGCGGTGCTGGGGCACGGGACTATGGGACGGGCCGTCGTGACGGGGCTGCGGGCCGTGGGCTTCTCGGTTCGGGTGGCCTGCCGCAGCGAACCGGCGGAACAGCTTCCGGGCGTCGCCTATCTCTCCGGCCCGGATGCCGCGGCCCGTGCGGCCGAAGGCGCGCAGTACCTCGTCAACGTGCTGCCGCTGACCGCCGAGACCGAGAATGTCCTGAATGCCGAACTCTTCGCCCGGATGGCGCCGGGCGCGCGTCTGGTGCAGATCGGTCGCGGCGAACACCTCGTCGAAGGCGATCTCGAGGCGGCGCTGGACAGCGGCCAGTTGGCGGCCGCGACGCTGGATGTCTTCCGCGAGGAGCCGCTGCCCCCCGAGCACCGCTTCTGGCAGGATGCGCGGCTAAGGATCACCCCGCATGTCGCCAGTGACTCGCTGCCGGAGGTTGTGGCGGAGCAGGTGGTCGAGACCGCGCGTGCGCTGCGTGACGGTCAGCCCATGGCCTATGCCGTGGATCGCGCGCGCGGCTACTGACCGGGCTGGACTGCCCCCCGGGGGCGGAGCGGGCTCAGCTCCCGCTCGGAACCCGCGCTTCGAGCCAACGCAAGACCAGTGTCAGCGTGCCGCTCAAGCACAGGTAAATGGCGATCAGCAGCAGCAGCGGCTCGTAGGTCAGATAGGTTGCCTGCCGCACGCGGGTGATCACCGCGTAGAGGTCGGTCACGGTGATCGTCGCCACCAGCGGCGTCGCCTTCAGCTGCAGGATGATCTCGCCCGCCAGCGTTGGCAGCGCACGGTGCACGGCGCGCGGGAACCACACCCGACGGAACACCATCATCCGCGGCATGCCGAAGGCGCGCGCCGCCTCCAACTCACCGCGCGGCACCCCGGCAAAGGCGCCGCGCATGACCTCGCCCTGATAGGCGGCGAAGGAGAGCGTCAGCGTCAGAAAGCCGTAGGGCCAGGCCTGCCGCAGGTAGGGCCAGAGCCAGGAGCCACGGATTTCCGGGAACTGCGCGAAGAGCGCGCCGAGCCCGTAGTAGATCAGCCAGAGCTGCAGCAGCAGCGGCGTGCCGCGGATCACCGTGCAGAAGCCGGTGGCCAGCCAGCGCAGCGGCGCCGGGCCGGTGACCTGCACCGCACCGAGCGGCAGCGCCAGCGCAAAGCCCGCGGCGACGCTGGAGACGAGCAGCGCCAGGGTCACCAGCAGACCGTGGCCGATCTTCGGCAGGTAGCCGGGCAGCCAGCTCCAATCCATCTGGGTGATGATCGCAGTCAGAGCCGCGAGCGCCAGCCCGGCCATGACCAGGCGGTGCGGCATCAGCAGCGGTGCGAGGCGTGCGCGCAGCGGCAGCGCGGGAGCGGGGCGGATCGGGGTGTCGATGTCGATGTCGGGCATGTCGCGCTCCTCAGGCGGCGGCCGGCAGGCCGCGGCGCGCGCGCCGCTCGAGCCAGCGCAGGCCGAGGTTCGAGATAAGGGTGAGCGCGAGGTAGAGCAGCCCGGCGGCGATGAAGAACAGGAAGTACTCGCGGGTCGCGGCGGCGGCCTGCTTGGTCACCAGCGTCAGCTCGGAAAAGCCGATGACGGCGAGCAGCGCGGTGTCCTTGGTGGCGATCATCCACAGGTTGGCCATGCCGGGCAGCGCGTGCGGCGTCATCGCCGGGAGGGTCACCCGGCGCAGCACCTTGAGAGGCGACATGCCGAAGGCCAGCGCCGCCTCGATCTGTCCGGGCGGCACGGCGCGGATCGCGCCGCGGATCACCTCGGTGGCGTAGCCGCCCTGCACCAGTCCGATGACGAGGATGCCGGCGCTGAGACCGTCGATGTCGATGCCCTCGCGCCCCATGGCGCCCATCAGCTTGTTCAGCAGGTCGGTGCCCACGTAGTAGAACAGCAGCATCAGCACGAGCTCGGGCACGGCGCGGATGAGCAGCGTGTAGATCTCGGCGATGTCGCGCAGAACGCGCCCGCCGTAGAGCTTGGCGGTCGCGCCGAGCAGACCGATGACGAGTCCGAGCAGATAGCCGCCTGCCGCCAGTTCGACCGAGCGCAAGAACCCGGCGAGAAGCGCGCCGCCCCATCCCGGTGAGGAAAGTGCGAGCAGGCTGAAATCCATTGCGTCGATCATCGTGCGGCCGTGTCCCGTGTCGTTGAAGTGTGCCGGGCCGCGACGCTGGTGTCGCGGCCCGGGAGGTCGGCTCAGCTGCCGTAGATGTCGAGGCCCTCGAAGTAGGGCTCGGACAGCGCGTCATAGGTGCCATTCTCTCGGATCGCCGCGATGCCGGAGTTCACCCGATCAAGCAGTTCGGTGTCCTCCTTGCGCAGGCCCACACCGACGCCGTGGCCGAGGATCGACGGGTCGCTCTCGACCGCGCCACGGTACTCGCAGCAGGCGGCGCCGGCGTCGCTCTCGAGGAAGGGCATCAGCGCCAGCATGTCACCGACCACCGCGTCGATGCGGCCCGCCGCGAGGTCTTGCAGTTCCTCGTCCACCGTCGGGTAGCTGCGGATGTCCGCGGCGGTCTCGGCGAAATGCGCGCGGGCATAGGTTTCGTGGATGGTTCCCACCGAGACGCCGAGATAGGTGCCATCGACGCCCTCGGGGGTGGGCTGGACCTTGCTGTCCTTCAGGGCGATCACGCCGGTCGGCGTGTCGTAATACTTGTCGGAAAAGGCGATCTGCTTGGCGCGCTCCTCGGTGATGCTCATCGAGGCGACGATCATGTCGATCTTGCCGGTGTTGAGCGCCGGGATGATGCCGTCCCAGGCCACCGGGGTGATCACGCAGTCGGCTTCGATCTCGGCGCAGAGCGCATCGGCGAAGTCGATCTCCCAGCCGCTCCAGGTGCCGCTCGAGTCGGGGCTGTAGAAGGGCGGATAGGGCTCGGCGGCGATGCCAACCTTGTAGGGCTCCGCGAGGGCCGGTGCGGCGAGCGCGGCGGCGGCTGTGGCGGCGAGCGCGAGTGTCTTGAACATGGTGTCTCCTCTGTTGGTTTTCTTGGTGCGGGGCGGTCAGGCGATCGAGCGGATGAACTGCTGCAGGTGCGGCGAGCGCGGATCGCCGAAGATCTGCTCGGGCGGGCCTTGTTCCTCGATGCGGCCGTCCTTCAGGTAGACGACGTGGCTGGCCACATCTCGCGCGAAGCCCATCTCGTGCGTGACGAGGATCATCGTGCGCTTCTCGGCGGCGAGGTCGCGGATCACGTTGAGCACCTCGCCGACCAGCTCGGGGTCGAGCGCCGAGGTCGGCTCGTCGAAGAGCATCGCCAGCGGCTCAACCGCCAGCACCCGCGCGATGGCGCAGCGCTGCTGCTGGCCGCCGGACAAATGGGCGGGGTAGGCATCTTCCTTCTCCGCGAGCCCGACGCGGTCGAGCACCTGCCGGGCGCGGGCCACGGCCTCGTCGCGGGGCATGCCCAGCACTTGCACCGGCACTTCGATCACGTTGCCGAGCACGGTGCGGTGGGGCCACAGGTTGAAGTTCTGGAACACCATGCCGAGCTGCGCCCGGATGCGCTGCAGCTGCCTGCGGTCCGCCGGTTCCAGCCCGCCGTCACGGGTGGGGCGCATGGCGTAGGCCTCGCCGTGGATGGCAATTTCGCCGGCGCTGGGGGTCTCGAGCATGTTGATGCAGCGCAGCATGGTGGACTTGCCCGATCCGGAGCCGCCGATCACCGCCACCACGTCGCCGGGGCGGGCGGTGAGCGAGATGCCCTTGAGCACCTCGAGGCGTCCGAAGTGCTTGTGCAGGTCGCGGATCTCTACCGCCGGCGTGGCGTCGTTCATGGCTGTCCCTCTGCCGAATCCGGGCCCTCCCGAACGGCTGCATCCCTTGCAATTTCTTCGCTGTTGTACGAATGTAAAACAAATCTCGACGAGGAAGTCAAAGTGACCATACGGAATGCGCGAGACATGATGCTTTCGGCGGCGGGAGGCCGGGTGTGACCCGGCGTGCCTACAACCGCCTGTCGCAGGACCGTCGCCGCACCGACCTGCTGGAGGCGACGCTCACCTGTGTCGCCGATCTCGGGCTTGACCGGGCCGGGGCGCGGCAGATTGCCGAGCGGGCCGGGGTCTCGGCCGGTCTGATCCGGCACTACTTCCCGTCGAAGGACGAGATGGTGCGCGCCGCCTACGCCTACCTGATGGGCCAGATGACCGCCGCCGCCGAGGATTCCGGGGCCGGGGACGCGCTGTCGCCCGAGGCGGCACTGGCGGAAGTCATCGCGGCCAACTTCGCGCCGCCGAGCCTCTCGGGGGTGAAGGTCTCGCTCTGGGCCACCTTCGTGGGCCGGGTGCGCGTCGATCCGGCCTATGCTGACATCCACCGCGAGGGCTACCGCGAGTTCCTCGACCTGCTCGAGGCGCGCATCCACCCCGTGCTGGTGGCGCAGGGCTGCCCGGCGGACCCGGCCCGGTGCAAGCATCTCGCCATCGCGCTCAACGGGCTGATCGACGGTCTGTGGATCGAGGGCTCGCTCGGCCACGGGCTCTATGACGCGCGGCGGCTCCCGGCCATCGCGCTCGCCGCTGCCGAGGGAATCCTGCGGCTGCCCGACACCACGCTGACGCGCCACCTGGCGCTCGAAGACGAAAGGAGCTGACATGCGGTATGCCGCGATCACCGAACGCCTGCGCACCCTCGGCGGAGACAAGTGGGCCGTGCACAACGCGGCCCGCGCCCGGCGCGATGCGGGCGAGGACATCCTCGAGCTGACCATCGGCGAGCCGGACATCGCCCCGGACTCCGCGCTGATCGAGCGCTGCGTGACGTCGTTGCGCGCGGGGCGCACGCAATACTCCAACGGGCGCGGCGAGCCCGGGCTGGTCGAGGCGCTGGTCGAGGCCTACCGCCCGCGCCATCCGCAGATCGGGCCCGAGAACGTGTTGTGCTTTCCCGGCACGCAGACCGCGCTCTTCGCGGTCATGCTGGGGCTGGTGGGGCCGGGCGAGGGGGTGCTGATTGGCGATCCCTATTATGCCACCTACGAGGGCGTGGTGTCCGCCGCCGGAGGCCATGTGCAGCCGGTGCCGTTGCGTATGGACCGGGATTTCGTGTTGCAGCCCGCCGACCTGCGCGCCGCCATCACGCCCGAAAGCCGGGTGCTGCTGCTCAACACGCCACACAATCCGACCGGCGCTGTGATCGACCGCGAGACGCTCGAAGAGCTGGGGACGATCTGCGCCGAGCACGATCTCTGGATCGTCTGCGACGAGGTCTATGCCGAACTGATCTTCGAGGGCAGCTTCACCTCGCCGCTGGAGATCGCCGCACTGCGCGAGCGCGTCGTGGTGGTTTCGTCGATCTCCAAGAGCCACGCCGCCACCGGCTTCCGCAGCGGCTGGGCTATCGGCCCGGCGGAGTTCTGTGCCGCGCTGCTGCCGGTTTCGGAGACGATGCTCTTCGGCAACCAGCCCTTCATCGCCGACATGACCGAGGCGGCGCTGCGCGGCGACTTCGACACCTCGACGCGGATGCGCGAGGCCTTCGGGCGGCGCGCGCGGATGCTCTGCGCGCGGCTGAACGCGGTGCCGGGACTATCGGCGCAGATGCCGCGCGGCGGCATGTTCCTGATGCTCGACGTCTCCGGCACCGGGCTCAACGGTGACGCCTTCGCTTGGCGGCTGCTCGAAGAACAAGGTGTCGCGGTGATGCCGGGCAGCGCCTTCGGCAGCAACGGCGACGGGCTGGTGCGGGTCGCCCTGACGGTCCCCGATGCCAAGCTGGAAGACGCGGCACGGCGCGTTGAGGCGCTCAGTGCAGTACTGTCTGGGCGCGGCGTCGCCGGAGCAGCGGTGGCGCAGTAGAACGCGCGCCACCTTTGGGAGTCTGCACATGGGTGAGATTGCGCCAAATTAGAACCCAATAGATCACATAGTTTGGCTCTGTCCGATGCCCTCAAGGATCGTCCGATCTCAGACACTGCTGGCACTCTTCCTGGTCGCAATGATCTGCGACTTGAGATTGGTGGCCTTGCATGATGAACCTGCCGTTTGCTGATCCCTCATTCAATACGAGGCCCTGCCGGTGGAATACCTCGCCGGTCGGCGAATGCACGGAAACGACGACCACGTGGAGCAACGGCGGGCCTATGTCCCAGACGCCAGAGATGGAGAAT
Organism: Salipiger mangrovisoli; assembly: GCF_015223355.1. GTDB lineage: Bacteria > Pseudomonadota > Alphaproteobacteria > Rhodobacterales > Rhodobacteraceae > Salipiger > Salipiger mangrovisoli. The sequence goes on from NZ_JADFFK010000006.1 coordinate 250,380, forward strand.
GGCGCTTCCGGAAAGGCGGCCAGCGGGTGAAGATCATCAAGAACACCGAAGACGGCGGCAAGCTCAAGATGGGTGCCGAAATCGTGGCTTCCGAGAACAAAAAGACGAGGCGACCCCATGGAGTGGTCCGGGTTGAATGCTGATGCATGGTCGGCCATCGATCTGCTGGGATGAAGACCTCGGGCGCCGGCACCCGGTATCCAAGAGCGCGATGCGGCCGAGCGGTGTTGTAGCGCTTGCGCCATTGTTCGATGAGGAGTTGCGCCTCCCTCAACGAGTTGAAGACCTCGCCATTCAGCAGCTCGTCTCGAAAGCGCGCCGGGCCGCGCTGGATGAAGAGGTCCGTCAGGGCGTCCAGGACATCGGTGGAGTTCAGCCGCCTGTCGACACGGATCATCCCGCGTATATTCATCGAGGGTGTTGAGCGTCCGGTACGCCCGGCCGTCATTGGTCCGGTCCTGCATGAAGCCACAGGACCAGACGTGGTTGGGGTGCTCGGGCTTCAGCCGCACGGAGGAGCCATCGCCTAGCCAGAGCCGGCCATCTTCCCGGCCCTGGGGCGGCTTGCGCTGCGTGGATGGGTGCTGGCCGAGCACGGCGAGACGCGCTGGCTACGTCGCGCCCGGAAGCCCGCTGTCGCAGCCCGCGAACGTGATCGGCGGCCATGTGGTTACGTCCCTCGTCGGGCTTCTCATGCGCCTCTGGCTTGCCAATGGCTGGTGCGCATTGGCGCTTGCGGTCATGGTTGCCCTGGGGGTCAGGCATCCACTCGCGGGCGCGAACCCTCTCGTGGTCTTCTGGACGGATCCCGGCTTCGGCTTCCTCGTTCTGCCGGTGCTTGTCGGGTTCCTGCCTTTCGTGGTGCTTGCGGTACTGACCTATTTCGAGGGCGGACAGGGGGTCCGTATCGCGGGGGCGTTCGCGCTGGATCGGACCCGCGACCGCGCAGCGGGCGCAGTTGCCAAATACTTCACGCGATGGGTCGCTGTGCTCGCCGCCTGCCAGCGCCACGTGGAGCCCTCGGCGGGCAATTCCGAGGCGCAGGCTCGCCGGATGATCGCGACCATTCAAAGGGGCATCGTTCTGGCCCGGGCGACTGGTGATGCCGGGACTTTCGATGCACTCGTCAATGATCTGCGGCCCCGGGACGGACGAGCCCGGTAAGGGCCCGCGCGAGGCCACTGGCGCGGCTGGCGCGATGTGATGTGGTTTCGTCGCGGGCGGACGAGCATCAGAACCCCCTGGTGCCGGACAGCAACGTCAGCGCCCGGATGAGCTCTTCCTCTAATGGGCGCTGCAGAGGTATTTCATCTCCAGGTATTCCAGCAACCCGTAGCGGGATCCTTCGCTGCCTAGTCCTGATTGCTTGATACCGCCGAAGGGTGCCACCTCGTTGGATATCAACCCGGTATTGTGACCGACCATTCCGTACTCAAGGGCCTCTGATACGCGCACGGCGCGCGCGTGGCTGTCGGTGTAGAAATAGGCGGCCAGACCATAAATCGTATCATTGGCCATTGCGATCGCTTCTTCCTCTGTGTCGAAGGCAAAGATCGGTGCAAGCGGTCCGAAGGTTTCCTCTTGCGCAACACGCATCTCAGACGTCACGCCGACCAACAGCGCTGGCTCCATCATAAGCCCGCCAAGACGCCTTCCGCCCTGCGCCAGACGCGCGCCCTTGGCCAGCGCGTCGCCGATATGTTCGTCGATCTTGTCCAGTGCCTTGCGTTCGATCATTGGGCCGATGTGGATGCCCGGAGATTCGCCGGGACCAACTTCTAGGGCTGCCATGCGGGCCGCCAGCTTTTCGGCGAATTCGTCATGGACTCCGCGCTGCACGAGAAGCCGGTTGGCGCAGACGCAGGTCTGTCCCGCATTTCGGAACTTAGCCGCCATCGCGCCCTCTACTGCTGCGTCCAGGTCCGCGTCATCAAACACGATGAAGGGGGCATTTCCGCCCAGCTCGAGCGAGAGTTTCTTGATTGAGCCTGCGCACTGCGCCATGAGCAACCGCCCGACTTCCGTCGACCCGGTGAAAGACAATTTGCGCACCACTGGGCTGTCGGTCAGAACTTGGCCGATTTCACGGGCCGAGCCGGTAACGACCTGTAGAACTCCGGCGGGCACGCCAGCGCGGCAGGCCAGTTCTGCCAGGGCCAGCGCGGTCAGCGGAGTCAGGTCGGCGGGGCGAAGGATCATCGAGCAACCTGCCGCCAGCGCCGGGGCTGCCTTGCGTGTCACCATGGCCGCAGGGAAATTCCATGGTGTAATGGCCGCGGTCACACCCACCGGCTGGCGAAGCACGGTGATGCGCTGGTCCGCATGAGGGGCCGGGATCGTGTCGCCATAGATGCGCTTTGCCTCTTCCGCGTACCACTCCACGAAAGAAGAGGCATAGGCGATCTCTGCGCGTGCTTCGGCAAGTGGCTTTCCCTGCTCGCGGGTCAGGATCAGGGCAAGATCATCGATATGCGACATGATCAATTCGAACCAGCGCCGAAGGACAGCGGATCGGGCTTTGGCCGTCCACGCGGCCCAGTCAGCCTGAGCGATGCGAGCGGACTCGATGACGGCCGGGATCTCATCGGGCGACATGCTCGGAACCCGCCCAACGCGGCGGCTGTCGGCGGGATTCGTGACGTCGAAGGTCTCACCAGATGCCGCGGTGACCCAGTCGCCGTTGACCAAGCAGCGTGACTTCAGGAGGGACGGGTCAACGAGCTTGGGGGTCGGGGCGGCAATTTCAGGGCTTGCGTTTGACAATGACATGTTCCATATATGCACCAGTATTCCTAATATGGATCATACGGGGGGTGTTTTGGCGATGTCAATTCGCCAACGCGTTTCCGCTTGCTTTCAGGAGGTGGCTTTTGCCCGAACGTTCCCTGCGCCGCGCGCCGGCGGTTGAGCGCGCCGCTCGCATTCTTGACCATTTGGCGCAGGCTGGGCGGCCCATGGGCCTGTCAGAACTGTCCCGCGATCTGGGGTTGCCCAAAAGTTCTGCGCTTGGGATTTGTGAAACGCTGGTGTCTTGCGGGGTCTTGAGGCCAGAGGCAGAGGGGTACGCCCTCGGCTCGCACTGCCTGCGTTGGAGCGCAGCCTACCTGGGCGGCACCTCGCTCGTTTCGGAATTTCGCCGCATTCTGCTTTCCGATCGCGGCGTGTCCGCTTACACCGTCACGCTGTCTACGCTCGACAATGATCACGTGACCTACCTGGACTGCCGCAATTCGGAGCAGCCGCTGGGCTTCACCTTCCGAGCGGGGCTTCGGCTTCCGGCGATCTACTCGGCCACTGGCAAGGCCATGCTTGCCTACACATCGCCTGAAGAAAGGCGGCGGCTTCTCTCAAGTCCCTGGCCGGCCCCGCTGACGCCAAACGGCTCGCGCGATGCTCAGAGGTTCGAGGACGAGATGCGGCTGGTCCGCGCACGCGGCTATGCCATCGACAACGGCGAAATTCGCGAGGGCATGATCTGTGTTGGCGTTCCGGTCATGGCCTCCAGCGGTCAACCATCGGCGGGCATCGCCGTTTCTTTGACGGTCGCGGAGGCCACGCCTGAGCGCTGCGATGAAATCGGCGCGCGTCTGTCGGAGGTCGCGGCGTCGCTCGCATTGGTGTAGCGCGGATCATTCTTCCGCGTCGTTGGATTGACCCGTCAGCGCCTGCGCGATGGCCACTCGTGCGGCATTTTCAATATGCTGCTTGCAGGCGGCCTCGGCGCGCTCAGGCTCCCCAGCCGCGATCGCCTCAGAAATCAGGCGGATTTCCCGAACGCTTTCCGGCAGGCGACCTGGTTGCCGCATCGAGGATACTCGAAGCAGCGTGATCCGGTTGTGCAGCGACGTCAGGAATTGCGTGACATAGATGTTGCCCGCGCCTTGGGCGAGGACGTCGTAGAAGTGCGTCTTGGTTTCTATCAGCGCCTCCTGATCATCGCCCTGGGCCGCGCGATCAAACGCATCAACGGCCCGGATCAGCTTCGCGATGTCTTCCCGCGACCCGTGCCTCGCGAATTCGCGGCCGCAAAAACCCTCTAGTTCAGCGCGGATGACGTAGAGCTGGCGCACCTCTTCCGCGCTGAAGGACGCCACAACAGGCCCCTTGTGCGGGTAGCTGACCACCAGCCCCTCGGCTTCCAGCTGGCGGAGCGCTTCGCGAATTGAGGTCCGCCCGACACCAATCCTTTCGCAGAGATCCCGCTCGATCATCCGCTGTCCGGGCTTGAAGGTTCCCGAGGCGATGGCCTTTCGCAGATTGTCCTCGACCATAGAGCGCAGCGTGGCGCTGCGGCGTGGGATCTGCAGGTTCTGAGCCTTTGAATCACCCATTTCCGTTCTCCCGAGCTGTGCGTGGCTGGACAAGAACCGGCACATTATTTTGTCTGATTGTATGCATATGTGCTCCGGTAGGCAGTGAGGTCTAAAGACCCAAAGCAAGTATCACACTGCTATAGCTTCGAGAAAATGGCAATATGTCGTCTCTCCAAGCGAAGGGGTGACTGACCGTACGGAAATTGCGTTGACAGATTGTCTGCGAATCTGACAAAGGTGAGAAAAAGGGTGAGGAGCCGATGAACACAAAAAATGAACTTGCGATGGTTGGATTCATCGGGCTGGGCCGGATGGGCCTGCCCATGGTCGAAAATCTTCTTAAATCCGGCTTTTCCGTGCAGGGATTTGACCAGTCCGAGGCAGCGCGCGCAGAGGTCGCGGCCGCTGGCGCGACGGCCTGCAGCTCTGCGAAAGAAGCAGCCAGGGGAGCGGATGTCGTCATCACGATGTTGCCGAATGGCTCAATCGTCCGCGAAGTCCTGCTTGGAGAGGCCGGGATCGCCGACGCGCTGTCGCCTGGGGCGATCATCATCGATATGAGTTCCAGCGCCCCGACGGACACAACGTACCTGTCTGAGCAACTGCTGCCGCGTGGCTTCCGGGTGGTAGACGCCCCTGTCTCTGGCGGGCGCAAGCGCGCAGTCGATGGCACGCTGACGATCATGGCAGGCGGAGAGCCGACCGTGATCGATGCGATCCTGCCTGTGCTCGAGGCGATGAGCGCCAAAATCTTCCGTACCGGGAAGATCGGCTCGGGCCACGCGATGAAGGCTATCAACAACTACGTGTCCGGCGCTGGAATGGTGGCAGCCATGGAGGGCGTAATCCTGGGAGAGACCTTTGGTCTCGAGCCCGAGGTGATCGTGGATGTGCTGAATGTGTCGACTGGACGCAACAATACCACCGAAGTGAAGATGAAGCAGTTCGTGCTGAACCGCGATTTCGGTTCGGGCTTCGCGCTTGGCCTGATGGCCAAGGACATCGGCATCGCCAACGATCTGGCTGAAGCCCTGAACCTGCAGATGGGCTCTCTCGCCGAAACGTCCGTTCGGTGGAAGGCGGCGCAAGACAGGCTCGGGCCGGATGCCGACCACACGGAAATCTACCGCTTCCTCGCCGACAGCTGACCCTGCCAACCCGAAGACGCGATCTGCTCCATTGTCCTGCCAATGGGGTGGGCACCCTGTATCCAAGACCAATCGAAGGAAACCGCCATGTCCACGCATGCTGAAGGCACCGCACCCGACGGAACCCCGTTCACCGAGAAATTCAAGAAGGGGCTGGAGACGCGCCGTGCCGTCCTAGGTGACGAATACGTCGATGCTTCGGTCAACAAAGCGACCGACTACAACTTCCCAATGCAGCAATTGGTGACGGAGTATTGCTGGGACGAGATCTGGAACCGTCCGGGTTTGACCAAGCAACAGCGGTCGATTTTGAACCTAGGCATGATCTCAGCGCTCGGTCGTACCCACGAGCTGCGCCTCCATGTCCGCGGGGCAATAAACAACGGGCTGACCAAAGACGAGCTGCGCGAGATTTTCCTGCAGGTCGCAATCTACTGTGGCGTTCCGGCAGGCATCGACAGCTTCCGCACCGCACAGGAAGTCTTCGCCGAAATGGACATCTGAGCGACGGCTTTTGCCCGTGCGTCCGCGCCACGCTGACGCCGCTCGGATAAACCCGTCCCGGGAACTGCGCGCCGGGACGGGACGACAGGCTTGACTGCCACACAAGCGCAGACGGTCATCTATGGGAGGATACCATGACCAAATTCAGCAAATTCCTGTGCAGCGCCGCCGCGCTCTCCGTCATGCCAGTTCTGGCGCAGGCCGCCTGTGACAGCGGCGAGCGTGTCGTCAAGTTCAGCCATGTGACAGCGGTTGCCGGCCACCCCAAGGGCGAGATGGTCGCGGCGCTCGCCGAGCGCTTCGACGAGCAGTTTGACGGAACAATGTGCATGGAGGTCTTCCCAAACTCCACGCTGTTCAGCGACGACAAGGTGCTCGAGGCGCTTATGCTGGGCGATGTGCAGCTGGCTGCGCCCGATGTGGGCAAATTCGACGCCTACACCCAGAAACTCCAGGTCTTCAACCTTCCGTTCCTGTTCGACTCGACCGAAGCCGTGCAGGCCTTTACCGAAACCGAGCAAGGTGAAGAGATTCTGATGTCCATGGAGGACAGTGGCATCATCGGTCTGGGCTGGATCTTCAACGGGATGCGCCAGTTCTCGGCAAACCGTCCGCTTGTGGAACCGCTGGATGCGGCCGGGCTGAAGTTCCGCGCCACGACTTCGGAAGTGACCGAGGCAATGATCGCGGCGCTTGATGCAACGCCGCAGGCACTCTCTTTCGCCGAGGTCTACGGCGCGCTGCAGACCGGGGTTGTGGACGGACAGGAAAACACTTGGTCGAACATCTATACTGGGAAATTCTATGAGGTTCAGGATGGTGTCACCGAAACCAATCACCAGTTCCTCACCTACCTCATCGTGACATCGCAGGAGTTCCTCGACAGCCTCGGCGACGATCGCGACGCCTTCACCACCCTCGTGGATGAGGTCTCCGCGGAGTATAACGCCCGCGCCAACGAGGCGAACGAGGCAGCCCGTCAGGCAATCATCGACAACGGCGGAACTGTGCGAGAGCTTACCGACGAGCAACGCGCAGCCTGGGTCGAGGTGATGAAGCCGGTCTGGAAGCGGTTCGAAGCCGATATCGGCACCGAGGTCATCGAAGTCGCCAGCGGTCGCGCGGACTGATGCCTCCGGGGCGACGGCGCCTGCCGTCGTCCCGCGCAGACACATCGCTCTGCACGCAAAACACTCTCAACACCCAATCAAAAGGAGGATGCAGCATGTCGGCATACTGGCCGTTCTTTGCCTTGCTGGCCCTCGTCGTCGTAATTCACCTTGTCGAACGGGCACGGCCCGGACTGGTGGTGATGGTCGAGGAACGCATCCTCACCCTGATTCTTGCCGGGATGGTCCTGATTTCATTTGCGCAGGTCGTGGCCCGCTACGCGTTCAACAGCGGCTGGACCGGAGCGCTGGACCTGACCCGCGTCATGTTTGCATGGCTGATCCTTTTCGGCATGTCCTACGGATTGAAGACCGGACTGCACCTCGGGGTGGACGTGGTAATCCGTCTTCTTCCGCGGCGGCTCTTCCGGATCTGCGCCATACTGGGAGCCCTCGCGGTGTTCTTCTATGCCGTTATCCTTCTTTCCGCTGACTGGCTCTCGATCTTCGGAGGTCAGGCGCGGGGTGGGGCGGTCTTCTACTGGCAGCGCTTCTTCAATTCCGGATTGGGGATGGAGATGCTGCGCTGGCCCGAATGGATGTCCCAGATGTTCGCGCTCGACGAACGAGTGCCGCGCTGGCTTGCCTATCTAATTTTGCCCGTCGGTCTCGCGCTTCTTGCGTACAGGGCGCTGGAGGCGAGTTGGCAGATCGCCACAAATCAGCGCGAAGCCATCATCGCAGGCCATGAGGCAGAACAGCTCGTCGCCGACAACCGCAATTCCGTTTCCGCCGAGGACTGACCCATGGAAACCCTCACCCTGTTCATCCTGGTCTTCACCTTGATGTTGATCGGCGTGCCGATCGCCGTGTCCCTGGGCCTGTCATCCGTCCTTGTGATCGCATTCCTCTCGACGGATTCCATGTCGTCCGTCGCCCTCCAGCTCTTCACCGCGTCGCAAAACTACACGCTGCTGGCAATTCCCTTCTTCATTCTGGCATCGACGTTCATGACAACGGGCGGCGTGGCGCGGCGGATGATCGACTTTGCGATCGCGTCGGTGGGCCATTTCCGCGGCGGGCTGGCGATGGCCTCGGTGCTTGCCTGCATGCTCTTCGCAGCGCTCTCCGGATCCTCACCTGCGACCGTCGTCGCTATCGGCTCGCTTTCGATCGTCGGCATGGAGCGGATTGGGTACACCAAGGATTTCGCGGCGGGGATCATCGCCAACGCCGGAACGCTTGGCATTCTCATCCCGCCGTCGATCACCATGGTGGTCTATGCCGCGGCCACCGACGTCTCGGTCGGGCGCATGTTCCTTGCGGGCGTCATTCCGGGCATCATGGCCGGACTCTCGTTGATGGTGGCGATCTACATCATGGCCAGGGTCAGGAACCTGCCGGCGGGCGAGTGGATGGGCGTCGGACATCTTGTCAACAGTGGCAAGAACGCAGGGCTGGGGCTCTTTCTGATCGTGCTCATCCTAGGCGGGATCTATGGCGGGGTCTTCACGCCGACCGAGGCTGCCGCCGTGGCAGCGGTCTATGCCTTCCTCGTGGCGAACTTCGGCTATCGCGACTCTGGCCCGTTGGCAGACAAATCCTGGGAGCCGGAGGGGATTTCGGACAACGCCCGGACCGGACAGCGGGCCATTCTCTATGGTCTGTGCCTGGCGATCGTCATTGTCGTGATCGGCGCCTTCATGCGACAAGCTCATACGCCAGTTGCCGGCCTATTCGTTGGCATCGGGACCATAGCAGCCTATCTCTTGCTGCGCGGGCGCACCTCTGCCGTGCCAGCACTGGCTTCCGGGGCAGGACTATTCGGGCGAAACATCGCGCTGACAGCTCGGGCCTTCTTTCCGGCGCTCGTCGCTCCGGACACCAGCCGGGCTTTCGTCGAAGCGGCGCGCACGACCGTCATGTTGATGTTCATCATCGTCAACGCCATGCTCTTCGCGCATGTGCTGACCTCGGAGCGTATCCCGCAGGCCATTACCGCCTGGATGCTGGAATATGGCTTTACGCCGATAACATTCCTGATCGCGGTCAATATCCTTCTGCTGATCGGCGGGCAGTTCATGGAACCCTCGGGGCTGCTTTTGATTGTTGCGCCGGTTGTCTTCCCGATCGCCGTCGAACTGGGTATCGACCCTATCCATCTAGGGATTATTATGGTGGTGAACATGGAAATTGGAATGATCACCCCGCCGATCGGTCTCAACCTCTTTGTGACTTCGGGGATCACCGGCATGAGCCTTGTAAGGGTGGTCAAGGCGGCAACACCGTTCGTGCTCGTCCTGTTCGGGTTCCTGATCCTAGTGACATACGTGCCAGCTATTTCGACAACGCTCCCCTATGCGATCATGGGCCCCGAGCCAGTACACTAGGACACTCCGTCGAAACGCCTCTTGAAACCAAATGTCTCTCTCCTCGCCGGCGCTTGTGCGCCGGCGGGGAGATGCTGCTTTCTGTTGCGTACTCCAGTCGAGATGATGGCCATGAGCCGACCTCAGCGAATGGGCCGGGTCAAATGCCAATCCAGGGTTGAGCCAACGGCGGGCTCGCGGTTGTTGCGGCGGCCGACTTCGACTGATCGCGGCAGTAAGGCACTGAGTTGCGCCGGCAATCGCCTCCCAAGCGCTTTCCCATCGACCGATCAGGATCCGTGGCTGTGTTGTCGCGGGTCGCCGCTTTTTGATTTTCCATAATTTGGCCTCATGGGCCCGGACGCGGATACGTCGGCAGCTCTCAAAAGTGGCTAGTCCGCGCGCTTGGCGCGATGTCCGGCGGGATTATCGGGATCCCAAGACCTTCACGGTAGAAGTGGGGGAACCCAAGCAATGGTTCAACTTCATCAGCGCCCATTGCGCGACCAACGAACATTTCTGGCGAGGGACTTTGGGGCACGGTCTGGCGGCGGCCGCGGTGACGAGGCGACGCGGCACGGCGTGGCGGACCTTGGTCCATGCATTGGCGTTCACGGTTGAGCGCCACCTCGATTCGCGCTGCGAAGTCTTGGTCGCAGGCAAAGGACACGTGAGAGGCTGGTTCCCCAAAGGCAAGCGCACATGAGGCCTTTGGTAACTTGCTCTCAGCAGGGCAGAAATTTCGATCGAGTTCCTGCGAACAACAAAAAGCTAGTAATATAGCTTTTAATGTTTTAGCTCTCTCGCAGGAGGGATTGGCCGCCGATACGGGACCGGCTGATCGACAACTGGGAGAGGAGCCCCTCATGTTTAGACTGCTTGTGAAAGCCCTGCCGACACTGGCCATCCTTGGCTTCGGCGCGACCGCCGCGCTGGCGCAGGACGATGTGGAGCTTCCGCGCTCGATGATCTGGAGTGCTTACGACGTCGGCTCCGGCGGCTACACCGAGGCCTCGGCCATCGCGAACGCAGTGCAGGGCAATTTCGACACGCGCATTCGCGTTCTGCCCTCGGGCACGTCGATCGGCCGCCTGCTGCCGCTGCGCGAACAGCGCGCGCAGTTCGGCTTCCTGTCGAACGAGCTCTTCTTTGCCAGCGAAGGCACCGAGGAATTCGCCATGCCAGACTGGGGTCCGCAGGACGTGCGCGTGATGCTTGGACGGCCGGCCTCGGTGGGGATCATCGCCGCCGCGGACCTGAACGCGACAAGCGTCGCTGACCTGCGCGGCAAGCGCGTTGGCTTCGTGAAGGGCAACCCGTCGTTGAACATCAAGACCGACGCCTATCTTGCCTTCGGCGGCCTGACCCGTGACGACGTCGAGGAGGTCTGGTTCGGCAGCTACGGTGCGCTCAAGGATGCGATCATCTCGAACCAGCTCGATGCCATGGGCATGGTGCCGACCTCGTCCTTCGCGCGCGAGATCGAGGCGAGTTCGCGGGGCCTGACCTGGCTCAACTTCCCGCCCGAGGACACCGAGGGCTGGAAGAAGGCCACCGACGTCATCAGCTTTGCCGAACCGCACAAGCAGACCACCGGGGCAGGGATCGACGAGGACCACCCGGTGTGGCTCCTGGGCTACCGCTATCCGATGCTGGCGACCTACGCGGCGACCAGCGAGGAGGAAGTCTACAACCTCGTCAAGGCAATCGACCAAAGCTTCGACGGCTTCCGTGAGGCCACCGCCGAGGCGGCGAACTGGGCCACCGAAGGTGCCATCGTGCCGCCGGCCGACGCGCCGTTCCATGACGGGGCGATCCGCTATGCCAAGGAGATGGGCTACTGGACCGACGAGGCGCAGGCCTGGCAGGACGCCCGCCTGGCGCGCGTCGACGCGGTGAAGGCGGCCTGGGCCGAGGCACAGGCGGCCTATGACGGCGACGATGCAGGCTGGCCCGAGTTCTGGGGCACCTGGCGCGCCGAACACCTGGCGAACTGAGTTTCGCCTCTTGCGGGTCCGCACGGGTCGGACCCGCTCCTATTCCCTACTTCAGAGCGTGAGCGAGGTCCGTCATGAGCGATCCGCAGTCCATTCCCGTGTCCGATCAGCCGGACACCTCCCAGAGTTCAGGCGTCAAGGTCGGCATGCTGCACGGGCCGACACGGGCGGTGGTGCTCATTCTCGGCCTGATCGCGCTCCTGCTGAATGTCGACCGACTGTTCAACACACAGATGCTGATCGGCTACGTGCTGCTCGACACCGCGTATTTCTACCTGCTCACCGGCATCTTCCTTGCCATCGTCTTCCAGGTCTACCCGCTGCCCTACAACCGGTTCGGCACCGCCGGACGCATCGCGGACGTGGTTTTCTCGCTGCTCGCGCTCGGCTCGGCCTGCTATTTCGCCTGGAACGGTGAGCGTATCCTGATGGAGGGATGGGACCTCGTCGCGCCGACCAATGCGCAGGTCATCTCCGGGGTGTTCTGCCTGCTGGTGCTCGAGGCGCTGCGCCGGACCGGCGGGCTTGTGCTGCTGTGCATCTGCGGCTTCTTCTTCCTCTTCCCGCTCTTCGCAGAGAACATGCCGGGCTTCCTCTGGGGGCCGTCCACCGACATCCCCGGCCTGGTGATGATGCACGCGCTCGGCTCGGAAAGTATCATCGGCGTGCCGATGCGCGTGGTGGCAGGCCTGCTTATCGGCTTCCTGCTGTTCGGCTCGGCGCTGGTGGTCACCGGCGGCGGTGCCTTCTTCATGGCCTTCGCCGAGGCGCTGCTCGGTCGTACCCGTGGCGGCCCTTCCAAGGTGGCCATCCTCTCCTCGGGCTTCTTCGGCTCGCTCTCGGGGTCGGTGATCTCGAACATCGTGACCACCGGACAGATGACCATCCCGACGATGAAGAAGGTCGGCTACCCGGCGCGCTACGCCGCCGCAATCGAGGCCTGCGCCTCGACCGGAGGCGCGCTGATGCCGCCGGTCATGGGCGCCGTCGCCTTCATCATGGCCGAGAACCTCAACGTCGCCTATTCCACCGTGATGATCGCAGCGATCGTTCCGGCGGCGCTCTTTTACCTCGCGCTCATGCTGCAAACCGATTGCTACGCGGCGCGCCGGGGGCTCGCCGGGCAGCGTCCCGAAGACCTGCCGAAGCTCTGGCCGACGCTGAAGGAAGGCTGGCATTTCCTGCTTTCGCTGGTCGTTCTGATCTACCTGATCGTGGCGCGCGGGATCGAGGCGCAGGCGCCGTTCTACGCAACGCTCGTGCTGCTTGCGACCAGCGCGCTCAACGGCTGGATCCGCGGCGAGAACCAGCTGACCCTCGGCCGGCTCGTCGATCTGCTGGATGACGCGATCCGCAACATCGCCAATATCGTCGGGATCCTTGCCGGGGTCGGGCTCATCGTCGGCGCGCTCAGCTACACCGGCGTCGGCGGTGCCTTCTCGCGCGAGCTTTTGCAATTCGCCGGCGACAACGTCTTCCTGCTGCTGCTCTTCGGTGCCCTGACCTCCTTTGTGCTGGGCATGGGGATGACCGTGAGCGCCTGCTACATCTTCCTGGCCATCGTGCTGGGGCCGGCCATGGCCGGAGCGGGGTTGAACCCGATCGCAGGGCACCTCTTCATCCTCTACTGGGGCATGCTGAGCTACATCACGCCTCCGGTCGCGCTGGCCGCCTTCGCCGCCGCGGTGATCGCCAAATCCGACGGCATGCGCACCGGCGTGCTGGCGATGCGGCTCGGCGCGGTGAACTTCGTGCTGCCGTTCATCTTCGCGCTGAACCCGACGCTGGTGCTGCAGGGGGAACCGCTCGACATCCTGCATGACGTGGGCAGCGCGGTTCTGGCGGTGTGGCTGATGGCGGCCGCAAGCGAAGGCTGGCTGCATTTCGTTGGCCGACTGGGCATCCCGGCGCGGGTGCTGCTCGGGGCCGCCGCGATCACGCTGATCATACCCGGCTACCTGTCGGATGGCATCGGACTGGCGCTGCTCGCGGTCGCGGTGCTGGTGAACCGCTTGAGCGCGCCGGACGGCCGCCGTGAGCCGGTCCCGTCCGTGGCCCCGTCCGCCGACTGAAGAGGAAAGTCCGATGAACACCCACACAGCCCCCTCGCATGGCACCGTTCACCTCGAGGTCACCGATGGCATCGCCGTGCTGACCATCGACAATCCCCCGGTGAACGCCGGTTCCCACGCGATCCGCAAGGGCCTCATCGAGGCGCTGCACCGCTGCGGCGAGGTTCGGGGTGCGGTGCTCGTCGGGTCCGGAAAGAGCTTCATCGCCGGCTCCGACCTGCGCGAGTTCGGCGCGCCCCTCGCCTGGCCTGAGCTGCCGGACGTCATCGCGGCCTGCGAAGAGGCACCGTTCCCCGTGGTCGCCGCCATTCACGGCGTGGCGCTTGGCGGAGGGCTCGAGCTGGCGCTCGGTTGCGACTATCGTATCGCCACGCCGGACGCGAAGCTCGGCCTGCCCGAGGTGTCGCTCGGGATGGTGCCCGGCGCGGGCGGCACGCAGCGGCTCCCCCGCCTGACCGGACGGCTTGCTGCGCTCGAGATGATCTGCGGCGCCACCCGCATCACCGGGATCAAGGCAGAGGCGCTCGGGCTGGTCGATGCGGTCGCCGAGGGCGATCTGCTGGCGGCGGCGAAGCGGTTCCTTGCCGAGGATCGCCCCAAGCGCGTGGTGGCCGACCTTGCGGTGCCCGAAGAGGACGAGACCGCGCTGGAGGCCGCCGCCGCGAAGGCGCTGCACAAGGGCAGGGGCCGGCCGAACGTGGCCGAGGCAATACGGCTGGTGCGGGCCTCGGCCGACCCCGACATCGCCACCGTCCTGGCGGATGAGCGGGCCGTTTTCCAAAAGCTCCGCCTGTCGGAGGACGCCTTTGCCCTGCGCCACCTGTTCTTTGCCGAGCGCAGGGCGGGCAGCGTCGACGGGCTGGACGCCAAGCCTCGCCCCGTCTCGTCCGTCGGTGTCATCGGCGGCGGCACCATGGGGCAGGGCATCGCCCGCGCTTGCCTCGCAGCCGGGCTGCCTGTCACCCTCGTCGAGCGTGACGCCGAGGCGCTGGAACGCAGCCTTGGTGCGCTGCGGAATGCGTTGCAGGCGAAGCAGGCGCGCGGACGGCTTTCGGAGGCCGCGCTGGCGGCGCAATTGAAGGCCCTTTCGGGAACGACGCGGATCTCCGATCTGACCAGCTGCGATCTGGTCATCGAGGCGGTGTTCGAGGAGCTCTCGGTCAAGGTGCCGCTGCTGACCGAGCTCGACGCCACGTTGCCGCCCGAGACGCTGATCGGCACCAACACCTCCTATCTCGACATCAACGCCATGGTCGCGGGTCTGCCGGGTCGGTCCCGTGTGCTGGGCCTGCACTTCTTCAGCCCCGCCGACGTGATGCGCCTGCTCGAGGTGGTGCGGGCCGAAACAACGGCGGATGACGTGCTGGCCACCGGCTTGGCGCTTGCAAAACGCCTTGGCAAGCAGCCCGTGGTGGCGCGCGTCGCCGAGGGGTTCATCGGCAACCGCATCTACGCCGCCTACCGCCGCCGGGCCGAGCTGCTCGTGCTCGACGGTGCCGCGCCCGAAGAGGTGGACGCCGCGGTCGAAGCCTTCGGCTTCGCGATGGGGCCTTTCGCAGTGTCGGACATGAGCGGGCTCGACATCGCCTGGGCGATGCGCAAGCGGCAGGCCGCGACGCGCGACGCGGTCGCGCGCTATGTCACCATCCCCGACCGGCTCTGCGAGGCGGGACGGCTGGGCCGCAAGACCGGCGGCGGCTGGTACGACTACCCCGAGAAACGCCCCGAGCCCTCGGCTGAGGTGACCGCATTCATCGCGGCGGCGCGCCGCGAGGCCGGCATCACCCCGTGTGCCTTCGATGCCGAAACGATCCAGCGGCAACTGCTGATCGCCATGGTCAACGAGGCCGCGCTGTTGCTGGACGAGGGGGTGGCGCAGCGCGCCTCCGACATCGATGTGACGCTTGCCAACGGCTACGGCTTCCCGCGCTGGAAGGGCGGGCCGCTGTGGTGGGCGGCGCAGCAGCCCGCGGACCGCATCGAGGCCGATCTCGATGCGCTTGAGACGGCGATCGGCCATGGCTTCGCCCGGGGCCCGGTGCCCGAAATCCTCGAAGAGCTGAAGGGCTGAGCCATGCAGACCGTCTATATTTGCGACTACATCCGCACCCCCATCGGCCGCTACGGCGGCAGCCTCTCGGGCATCCGCGCCGACGATCTGGGCGCACTGCCACTGCTCGCGCTGCAGGATCGCCATGCCGGCCTCGACTGGGCCGACACCATCGACGTGATCTACGGCTGCGCCAACCAGGCCGGGGAGGACAACCGGTCGGTGGCGCGCATGTCCCTGCTGCTTGCCGGGCTACCCGAAACCGTCTCGGGCACCACGATCAACCGGCTCTGCGGCTCGGGCATGGATGCGGTGCTGGCGGCCTATCGTCGGCTTGCCGTGGGCGAGGGCGATCTGGCGATTGCGGGCGGCGTCGAGTCGATGTCCCGCGCGCCCTTCGTCATGCCCAAGGCCACAAGCGCCTTCTCGCGTCAGGCCAGCGTCGAGGACACCACCATCGGCTGGCGCTTCATCAACCCGGAGATGCACGCCCGCTACGGCACCGACTCGATGCCCGAGACAGCCGAGAACGTCGCCGCCGACTTCGGCATCTCGCGCGCGGATCAGGACGCCTTTGCCCTGCGCAGCCAGCAGAAGGCGGCGGCCTCGCGCGACGTGATGGCCGAGGAGATCATCCCGGTGGCCGTGCCGCAGCGCAAGGGTCCGCCGGTGATCTTCGATCAGGACGAGCACCCGCGCAGCACCACCGCCGAGAAGCTGGCCGCGCTGCCGACCCCGTTCCGCGCGGGCGGCAGCGTCACCGCAGGCAATGCCTCGGGGGTCAATGACGGAGCAGCGGCGCTGATCCTTGCCACCGAAGCCGGGATGAAGCGCCACGGGCTGACGCCTCTGGCGCGGATCACCGGCGGTGCGACCGCGGGCGTGGCGCCGCGCATCATGGGCTTTGGCCCGGCCCCGGCGACCGAGAAGCTCTGTGCTCAACTCGGCGTGCCGGCGGACAGCTTCGACTGCATCGAGCTCAACGAGGCCTTTGCCGCGCAGGCGCTGGCCGTGTTGCGGCGGCTCGGAATCGCCGACGATGATCCGCGGGTGAACCCCTATGGCGGCGCGATCGCGCTCGGCCATCCGCTCGGCATGTCCGGCGCGCGGATCACCGGCACCGCCGCCCGGATGATCGCGCGCGGCGAGGGCAGCACCGCACTCGCGACCATGTGCATCGGGGTGGGGCAGGGCATCGCCCTGTCGCTCGCCGCCGCCTGACTTCAGAAAGGACCGACCAATGGGTATCGACATCAGCTTCAACGGGAAAGTGGCCGAGATCACCATCGACGTGCCCCCCGTCAACGCCATCACCCTCGCCAATTACGCCGAGATCGGCGAAGCCTTCGACGCCGCCGACAGCTGGCAGGGCATCAACTGCGTGCTTTTCACCGGAGCGGGCGCGCGCGCCTTCTGCGCCGGGCTCGACCTGAAGGAGTTCCTTGCCGCCACGGTCGAGGAAGACCCGGCCCGCGCCCGTATCGTGCGGCGCTGCTTCAAGTCGATCCGGGACTGCGCCCTGCCGACCATCGCCGCGGTCAATGGCCCCGCGCTCGGGGCCGGCACGGTGCTGGCCTCGGTCTGCGACATCCGGCTTGCGTCGGAGACGGCGAAGTTCGGGATGCCCGAGATCAACGTCGGCCGTTGCGGCGGCGCGTCGCACATGGGGCGGCACCTGCCGCAGGGGATGCTGCGCAAGATGTTCTTCACCGGCGAGCCGATCGACGCGGCCGAGGCCTACCGCTTCGGCTTCGTGCAGGAGGTTCTTGCCCCCGAGGCGCTGATGGAGGCCGCCCGAACGCTCGCCGCGAAGGTCGCCGAGAAGTCGCCGCTCGGCCTGCGGCTCGGCAAGCAGGCGCTGAACCAGATCGAGTTTCTGCCGGTCGACGAGGGCTACCAGATCGAACAGCAGTTCAGCACGATCCTGATGAAGACCGAAGATGCCCGCGAGGCGACCGCCGCCGTGGTCGAGAAGCGCAAGCCGGTCTGGAAGGGTCGCTGATGACTTTGCAGGCGATCAACGGCACGCGGCTCAAAACCCGCATCGACCGCGCCGGGGATGGCGCGCCCTGGGTGGTCTTCTCGAACTCGCTGGTCACCGACCTGTCTGTCTGGGACGGCGTGGTGGCACGGCTCTCGGGCTGGAACGTGCTGCGCTACGACCAGCGCGGCCATGGCGGCTCGGACGTCCCGGACGGCGTGGTGGATTTCGAACTGCTCTCGGAGGACCTGCTGGCGGTGATGGACCACGCGGGCGTCTCCCGCGCGGTCTGCGTCGGCCTGTCGATGGGCGTGCCGACAACGCTGGCCGCCTACGCCAAGGCGCCCGAGCGTTTCGCCGGGCTTGTCTTCATGGACGGCATGGCGAAATCCGCGCCGGCGGCGGTCGAAACATGGGGCGCCCGGATCGATGAGGGCCGCAGGCTCGGCATGGACGGCTACGCCAAGGTCACCGCCGAGCGCTGGCTGACCACGCCCGAGCGGGCCGAGGCGCTGGCGGCGATGATTGCGGCGACCCCGTTCGAGGGGTTCAAGGCCTGCGCCACGGCGCTTCAGGGTTACGACTATGCCGCCGTCCTGCCAGACATCGCGGTCCCCGCGCTGCTCGTGGCGGGGCTGTCAGACGGCAAGATCCCCGAGACCATGCGCGGCATCGCTGACAGCATCGGGGCGCGGTTCGAAGGGGTCTCCGGCGCGGGGCACGTGCCCTGCTTCGAGCGGCCCGAGGCCACCGCCGCGCTGCTCAACGCCTTTCTGGCCGAGGTGGAGGCTGCGGCATGAAACTGCACTGGTCCCCCCGCTCGCCCTTCGTGCGCAAGGTCATGATCACACTGCACGAAACCGGCCGGCTGGATGAAGTGGAGCTGATGCGCAACGTCGTTGCCAGCCACTTGCCGCCGAACCCCGCCGTGCTGGCTGACAACCCGCTGGGCAAGATCCCGGCGCTGGTCACCGACCAGGGCGTGCTCTTCGACAGCCGGGTGATCTGCGCCTGGCTCGACCGGGACGGCGTGCTCGACGCCGGGATCGAGGCGCAGCGCTGGCAGGCGCTGGCCGACGGCGCGACCGACATCCTGCTGGCCTGGCGCACAGAACTTCTTCGCCCGCAGGGCGCCTGGGACGCGATCACCGCCAGCTTCCGCGCCAAGATCGCTGCGGTCATGGCCACGCTCGAGGCCGAGGCCGATGCGCTGGCCAGCCGGCCCTTTGGGGCTGGCCATGTCGCGGTGATCTGCTTCCTCGGCCAGCTTGACTTCCGCTGGGGCGACAGCGCCTGGCGGGCCCATTTCCCGCACCTTGCGGTGCTCGCCGCGACCTGGGCCGAGCGCCCCTCGGTTGCCGCCACCGCCATCGTCGATGACGGCGCAGCGGGCGACGAGGTCACCGCAGGCGTCCTGACTTTCGAAAAGGAGACAACATGAGCGGACCGCTTTCCCACGTTCGGGTGCTTGACCTGAGCCGCATCATGGCCGGCCCCTGGTCGGGCCAGATCCTCGCCGATCTCGGAGCGGAGGTCATCAAGGTGGAACGCGCCGGCGTCGGGGATGACACCCGGCGCTGGGGGCCGCCGTTCATGAAGGACAGCGCCGGCGCGCCGACCAAGGAGTCGGGGTATTACCTGTCGGTCAACCGAGGCAAGAAATCGGTCGAGGTCGACATCGCCTCGGAAGAAGGTCAGGAGCTGATCCGCGATCTCGCCCGGACAAGCGACATCGTGCTCGAGAACTTCAAGGTCGGCACCCTGGCACGCTACGGGCTTGACGAGGCGTCGCTGCGGGCGATCAACCCGCGGCTGATCTACTGCTCGATCACCGGCTTCGGCCAGGACGGGCCGATGGCCGAGGACGTCGCCTATGACTTCATGATCCAGGCGATGGGCGGGCTGCTGTCGGTCACCGGGGTGCCGGACGGCGCGCCGGGGTCCGGGCCGCAGAAGGTCGGGGTGCCGGTCATCGACATCATGACCGGCATGTACGCCACGGTCGCCGTGCTGGCCGCACTGGCGCGCCGCGCCGAGACCGGCAAGGGCGACTATATCGATCTGGCGATGCTGGATGTGGCCACCGCGATGCTTGCGAACCAGGCGATGAACCACCTCGTCTCGGGCGCGACGCCGACCCGCAAGGGCAACAAGCATCCGAACATCCAGCCGCAGGACATCTTCCCGGTCCGCGACGGGCATATCGTGATCGCGGTCGGCAACGACGAGCAGTTCGTGCGCTTCGCCGCCGCCCTCGGTCACCCGGACTGGGCGCAGGATCCGCGCTTTGCCACCAACGCGGCGCGGGTCGAGAACCTCGACGTGCTGCACCCGATGATCTGCGAGACATTGCGCAACCGCGATCTCGCCGACTGGCGGGCCGATCTCGTGGCGGTGAAAGTGCCCTGCGCGCCGATCAACACCGTGCCGGGCGTGCTTGACGAGCCGCAGGTGCAGCATCGCCAGATGCTGCGGCACCTGCCGCATCCGCTTGCCGGAACGGTCCCGCAGGTGGTCTCACCGATGCGCTTTGCCGAGGCGCCGCTGTCCTTCGATGCCGCGCCGCCGCTGCTCGGCCAGCATACCGATGAAATCCGGGACCGCGTCGCCGCGGCCAAGGTGAAAGGATGACCAGCATGGGACGTATCAGCTTCCCCGCGCCGGAGACCATGTCGCCGGCACAGAAGGCCGTCTTCGACGAGATCGTGTCGGGGCCGCGCGGCGTGCTCGTCGGCCCCCTGCGGGCGGCGCTGCACAATCCGGTTCTTGCCGATCGCTGGCAGCAGCTTGGCCGCGTGCTGCGGTTTGAGACAACGCTGCCGGGCTATCTCAACGAGTTGGCTATCCTGATCACAGCGCGGCGCTGGAACAGCCTGCTGGAATGGGCCATCCATGAACGCGACGGTCTGAAGGAGGATCTGGATCAGGCGTGGATCGACGCCCTTCGCGTGGGCCGGGTGCCGGACTTCGGCGACGACACCGCGGCGGCCGAGATCTACGATTTCGTCTGCCAACTTCTGACGCAAGGCACCCCGAAGCAACCGGTCTACGATCTGGTGTGCGCGCGCTGGGGCGAGGTAGGGGTGGTCGAGCTGACCGCCGTCGTCGGCTATTATTCAATGGTGGCCATGACCCTGAACGCGCATGAGATCCCGGTTCCGGAAGGGGTCAGCGCCGATCTTCCCATCACCCCCGGTGCCCTCTTCGACCTGCCGTTGCGCAACTGAGGACTGCAGCCGGTTCCCCTCAACCTGGAGTAAGTGATATAAAGCTATAATATCGTCAGATATGCCCGGAAGGCAAAGAGAAGCGAGGACCTTTCCATGCAGAAGCCCAGCTCGACCGACCTGCTCGAGAAGAGCAATGTCGCCCGCTATATCCAGCTTGCCTCGCTTTTCCGCGGCCGGATCGAGCGGGGGGACTGGGCGATCGGAGCGCGGATACCGACGGTGGAACAGCTGTCCAAGGAATTCGGCGTGGCGGGCATGACGATCCGGCAGGCGCTCGATCAGATCGAAAAGGAGGGTCTGATCGAGCGGTTCCGGGCCAAGGGCACCTTCGTGCGGGCGCGACCGGAGCGTGACCTCTGGTGCGAGGTGCAGACCGACTGGAACGGCCTGCTCATGTCGCGTGCCGATGCGCAGATCGAGGTGCTGTCGGACACGCCCGGCGCGACGCTCGCGCAGGCGGATTTCGATCATGGCACTGTTGCGCCCAGCTATCGTCACCTGCGCCGCCTGCACCGGCGGCAGAACGTGCCCTTCCTCGTCGCCGACGTCTACGTCGACGAGAAGCTGCAACCGCTGATCCCCGAAGAGAATTACTCCACCACCACCGCGATGCGGCTGGTGTCGGACTTGCCGGGCGTGCGCGTCGCTGATGCCCGGCAGATCCTGTCGGTGGCCTCCGCCGATGTTGAGACCGCGCAACTGCTGCAGCTGTCGCTCAACGATCCGATTGTACTGGTGCAGCGCTTGGCCATCGATGAGGGCGGACGTCTGATCCTCGTCGCCAACGGAATCTACCGCGGCGACAAGGTGCGGATCGATATGAAATTGCTCACCTGACCCAGTGGTTCGCGCAAACACCGGGACCGCATCGACTCTTTAAGTGACAAAACTAGCTTAATGATTTAATCTACCTCTCAAGGGAGAAATTGGGAGGAGAATCATGAGATTGCTGGCTCATGGCGCACTGCTTTGCAGTGCCATTGCCACCGGTGCGCAAGCGGATGAGGCGGGCTGCATTGCGCTTGCAAACATCACCCGGGACGCCCTGAAGATCGCCGAGGCGGCCTGGGTCCCGGCCGGACCCGATGACGATGCCGGGCAGGACCTGCCGGCCTATTGCAAGGTCACCGGGGTGATCGATGAACGTCGAGGCGTGGGAGACGTGCTCTTCGGCGACCGCTTCGAGTTGCGTCTGCCCGAGGGCTGGAACGGACGCTTCTACTTCCAGGGCGGCGGCGGGCTCGATGGCCGCGTGCGCCCGGCCTATGGCGGCTCGCAGCCGACCGGCGAGCCGGCGGCCGTGGCCGAAGGCTACGCGGTGATCTCGACCGATGCCGGGCACGAGGACAAGGACAGCTCCTTTGGCCTCGATCCCGAGGCCCGCGAGGCCTGGGGCTATCAGGCAATCAAGGATGTTGCCGAGACCGGCAAGGCACTCACCACCGGCTATTACGGCGAAGCTCCGCATCACAGCTACCTCATCGGCTGCTCCAACGGCGGTCGGCAGGGCATGATGGCCAGCCAGCGGTTTCCCGAACTCTTCGATGGCATCGTCGCGGGCGCGCCGGTGTTCCGCCTGTCGCGCAGCCACGTCGATACCGCCTGGGGCCTGCAGAAGCTGACCGCCATCGCCCCGAAGGATGACGCGGGCCATCCGATCCTGTCACGCGCCTTCTCGGATGCCGATCTCGAGCTTCTGGCGCGGGACATCGCCCGGCAGTGCGACGCGCTCGACGGGCTCGCGGATGGGCTGGTGCTCGATCCTGCGGGCTGCGACTACGACCCCTCGGGGCTGGTGTGTAGTGCGGGGCAGGAAGCCTGCCTGAGCGCGGAGAAGGTCGAGACGCTGAAGCTGCTGCACGAGGGCTCGCGCGACAGCGCCGGCAAGCGCTTCTACGTCGCATGGAGCTACGACCCGGCGATCGCCGACGCGGGCTGGCGCAGCTGGCGGCTCGGCACCTCGGAAACCCCGGAGCCCAACGCGATCAAGGCGGGCCTGTCCAACAACGGCATCAAGTACGTCTTCCTGACGCCGCCGGACCCGGATTTCGACATCATCAACTTCGACTTCGACAGCGACCCGCAGCGCATGGAGGCCTCCGCCTCCTTTGCGGATGCGACCTCGACCGATCTTGCCGCCTTCCGCGATGCGGGGGGCAAGATCCTGCTCTACCACGGCACCGGGGATGCGGCGATCTCGGCCAATGACACCGCCCGCTACATGGCAGCGCTGCAGGATGACATGGGCGACATCGGCGATTTCGCCCGTTTCTTCCCGGTACCGGGCATGGGCCATTGTCGCGGCGGGCCGGGGCCGGACAGCTTTGACGTGCTGCAGACCATCGTCTCGTGGGTCGAGGAAGGCAGGGCCCCCGACCGGCTGGTTGCCACCGGCGCGGCGACCGAGGGGATCACCCGTCCGCTCTGCCCCTGGCCGACCGTGGCGACCTATGATGGCAGCGGTCCCACCGATGCGGCGGCCAGCTTCGTCTGCCGCTGAGGGAAATGTCATCGCGCCGCGTCGTGGCGCGATGCCGCAAGGAGCAAGACAATGTATTATGATCCGCGCAACGGCGACCACGGGCTGCCGCACAACCCTTGGACGGCGCTGGTGACACCGCGGCCGATCGGCTGGGTGTCGAGCCGAAGCGCCGCCGGTGTGCCGAACCTCGCGCCCTACAGTTTCTTCAACGCGGCGGCGACGCATCCGCCCTTCGTCATGCTCTCTTCGACCCCGCGCAAGGACAGCCTGTCGAACATCGAGAGCACAGGCGTCTTCGCGATCAATATCGTCGGCGCCGAGCTGGCAGAGGCGATGAACGGCAGCTCTGCGCCGGTGCCGTCCGATGTCGATGAGTTTGGGCTCGCCGGCGTGAACGCGCGCCCCTGCCGCAGCATCGACGCGCCCTGCGTGGCGCAGAGCGCCGTCGTCATCGAGTGCATCCTGAACCGGGTGATCTCGCTCTCGCCGAAGAGCGGGCTGCCCTGCGACACGCACATCGTCTTCGGCGAGGTCACCGGGATCGAGATCTCCGATCGCGTGATCCGCGACGGGCGGGTGCGCAGCGAGTTGATCCGACCGGTCTCGCGGCTAGGCTATCTCGAGTACGCGGTGACGGAGCAGACGTTCGAAATACCGCGTCCCGGGTCCTGAACGGACCCGCCCCCGGCTCACCCCACGCCGGGAATGGTCGCGGACAGTGTGGGGCCCTCGGAGGAGTACCGACATGAAGACGAGATTTGCGGTGATGGGCCTTGCCCTCGCCCTGGCGATGCCGTGCCTTGCGCAAGCGCAGGTCGAGGAGAAGACGGCGATGAATGGCGATGCGCAGGTGGGCTACTCGGTCCGCGGCGAGGGGCCTCTGGTGGTGGTGATTGCTTCGACCGGCCGCAGCTCCGGCGAGCTTGCCCCGCTGGCCGACAGGCTGTCCGAACGCGGCTACCGCGTCGCCCTGCCGGAACCGCGCGGCATCGGCGCCAGCACCGGCAAGATGACCGAGGTCTCGTTCCACGACTTCGGCGACGACTTCGCCGCGGTGATCGAACAGGAGGGCGGCAAGGCCATCGTCGCGGGCCATGCCTACGGACAGTGGATCGCCAAGACGATCGCCTCGGACCACCCCGAGATGGTCTCGGGCCTGGCGCTGATCGCGGGCGGGGCGAAGTCCTGGCCCTCGGAGCTTTCCGAGGCGATCACCATGATCAACGATCCGGACTCGAGCCGGGACCAGAAGATGGAAGGGCTGCTGCTGGCCTTCTTCACCGACGAGCAGAGTGCCGAACCCTGGCTCGAGGGCTGGCACCAGGACGTGACGGTCAGCCAGCGCGCGGCGCGCAAGCTGACCAACCGCGAGGATTACTGGGCCGGCGGCACCGCGCCGATCCTTGACCTGCAGGCGGGCGCCGATCCGTTCCGGCCGGAAAGCTCGCGCATGGAGGTGCGCGACGAGCTGGGCGATCGCGTGACGGTCGCGGTGATCGACGGTGCCAGTCACGCGCTTCCGGCGGCGAAGCCCGTCGAGACCGCCGATGCCATCGCCGATTGGGCGGACGCACTCCTGCAGAAGTGACTTGGCGCCTAGGCGCCGCGCAGCGGCGTCGGCGGCACCAGCGCCCGTCCCCGTGTCGGGACGGGCATATTCCGGTCCGCGATTTGGCAAGGTCGGGGCGCGAGGGCGTCACGACCGCGCGCCAGCTTTCCCAATGCCGCGCCGACGACTTTGCGTGGACCTTACGCGGCGCGACCCGGCACAGGGCCTAAATTCTGCCATCGCCGGAGTGCCGAGGAGAGCGCCGAGGCGGGCATCACAAGAAATCGCATGCAACATGAGCTTCCCAAGAGGAGACGGGATGAGACATTCCAGGATGAGAATGCTGTCAGTGGCATTGATCACGGCAGCCACGGCACTGGCCTCGACGGCGTCGGCAGAAATGACCGAGGACACCTGCAGGGCGCTTGCAGAATTCGCCTACCCCGACCTGCGCATCGAGGTCGCGGAGTTCCTCAGCGGCACGACGATCGACGAGACGGCCTTGCCGGACCACTGCCGCGTGGAGGGCTATCTCGAGGAGCGCGTCGGCAGTGACGGCAAGCGCTACGCCACCGGCTTCGAGCTGCGCATGCCGGTAGCGTGGAACGAGCGGTTCTACTTCCAGGGCGGAGGCGGCACCGACGGCTCGATCAGGCCCGCGATCGGGGTGAACACGATCGGCCATCCTCCGGCACTCACTCTCGGCTTCGCGGTGGTGTCCACCGATGCGGGGCACAACCTTGGCGATCGTGCAGACACCAGCTTCGGGCTCGAGCCGAAGGCGCGCGTCGATTGGGGATACAACGCCATCGACCTGACTGCCACCGTGTCCAAGGCCATTCTGCAGGCGGCTTACGGGACTTGGCCCCGATATTCCTATTTCGTGGGCAACTCCAACGGCGGACGGCAGGGGCTCATCTTCGCGCTAAGGCATCCCAACCAGTTTGATGGCATCCTGGCGCAGAATCCGATCAGACAGCAGACCCGCGGACATGTGGCGGGGGCCTGGAGCGTGCGCGTGCTCGCAGAGCGGGCGCCGAAGGACGCCGCGGGGAAGCCGATCTTCACGCAGTTCCTCGACGATGCCGATTTCGCCTTGCTGACGCGCGAGATCACCGCCCAATGCGATGAGCTTGATGGCCTGAAGGACGGTGTGGTCGACAGCGCGCGGCGCTGCAATCCCGACTTTTCCGCGCTGGAGTGCCGCGATGGCGCGACGGAACAGTGCCTCTCACGGGACCAGATCGACGCCTTCACCCTGATCCACGAGGGCCCGGTCAACTCCGCGGGCGAAGAGCTCTACGTACCCTTCGCCTATGATGCGGGCTCCGACTTCATGGGCTGGCACATCGGCGATGCGGACGCGTTCCCGAACAATGGCCGCAAGGCGCGGAACACCTCGATGCACAATGTCTTCCGCGACCCGCCGGATCCTGATTTCGACGTCTACGGCTTCGACTTCGACACGGATCCCGTCTCCATGAACGCCGCCGCGCAGTTCACCGACGCCGCTTCCGCCGATCTCGACGCGTTCAAGGGCGCGGGCGGACGGCTGATCGTGGTGCATGGCATGGGCGACAGCGGGATCTCGGCCGTAGACACGACCCGCTGGTTCGAGACCGTGCAAAACCGCTATGGCGCAGAAACCGGGAGCTTTGCGCGCCTTTTCCTGCTGACCGGTGTCCGGCACGACCGGACGGGCTCTGGGCCGCACGTCTTCCCGGGCCTCAAGATGCTCATGGCCTGGGTCGAAGACGGGAGTGCGCCGGACCATCGCTTGGCGAGCGGCGGCACGCCGTCTCGGGAGCGTCCTTTGTGCGCCTATCCGAGGTACGTCACCTGGGAGCCAGCCACCGAAAGCTGGGGCTGCCAGGAGTAGTACACAGTGCCGGGCGCATGGCCCGGCATTCCCAAACCTGCCGGCGCCTCCATAAATTCGACAAAAAATCGGAGAGTAGCCTTCATAATTTGGCCTTATGCGGTCTCGGTCGGCACGGGCAGTTTTAGCCTGTGAGTTCGTTCACGGGCCGTCTCTGTCAACCATTCTCGGCCAAGCGGCTCGGTCCGCCGGAGCGGGGGTTTCAGTCAGTCAGGGCGCCGTCCGTCCTTAGAACTCGGCCTTGCTGCCAGGGTCCTTGGGGGCGTACCTCGGTTCGTGGTCAGCGCGGTGGCAGATAATATCATGCTGGTTTGATGCAATTCCGGCGTGCCCATCTCACTTGCGTGCTCGCATTCTGCAGCGGCAACAATCAAAGCGGCGCCATCGCCGGGACCACGCTCCCATGGGCCCCGGAGGCCCGCGCCCCTCAGAGCGGCGGGCGGAGTAGCGTGCCGGTCAGGTGACCTAAGGCACCGAGTCCGGCTGGAAGACTTTGCCGTCGCAGCACATGCGGTGCTGAACGGCCGAGATCCGCCAAGCACGTGCAACCATCGCGCGCTTGTTGCCACGGCGCTCCGCAAACCGCGCCGCCTACGTGCCTAGCCATGAGACACGCCCGAGGTGCAGCAGAATGCTTGAAGGAAACGGTCCCGTTACAGAAGTCACGGAACCGAATTTCGGCTCAGGTTGATTTGAACCCGCGTCAAGCTCTGATGAGGGTCGCCCGGTCAGCGAAACTTGCCTGATCGATTTCGATCCCGAGGCCCGGCGTGTCGTCGAGCGACAGCTTGCCGCCCGACGGTTTGGCGGGGTTGCGGAACACCGGGCGACCCCGTTGCCACATGTCGGCCAGTTCTACCGGGCGGGTCATGTGCATCTGCGTCGCGAGCACGTGCAGGTTGGCGAAGTGACCGACCGCCGGTTGGGTCTGATGCGGAACGAGTTCGACACCGTGTGCGAAGGATAAGGGCGCCGCATTGATAGTGCCCCCGCGCGTGGTGTAGGAGCGTCGACCTTCGGAGAGGTCCGGGTCTGATCAGGATGCCACGGCGGGCA
>NZ_JADFFK010000070.1 GCF_015223355.1 Salipiger mangrovisoli
GGAAAACACGGTCCGAGCCTGAGCCCGGCCGCCCGTCATGCCCAGCCCAAAACGCCGCGCGCGCGCCGGCACAGGGGCGGACCAAACGGCGGTGAGCTGACCGGGCACCGGCCCGACCTTCGGTCCGCGCAGCCGGTGCCCCCGCCTATGCCGGAGACGCCAGTGCCGCGCGGATCGCGTCCATCGTCGCCAGCGTGGCAAGCGTCTCTTGCAGCGGGCGTTTCGGCGTCTCACCCAGCCCGCCGGCAATGCAGCGCGCGACCTCGGCGGCCTCGTAGCAAAGCCCCTCGAAATGCCGCCCCGGCGGCTCGACATAGTCAAGCACGCGGCTGCCATCGGCAGAGATCAGCTGGAACGGTCCGGGCAGGTTGAACGCGCTTCCGAAGCGCAGTGTCGCCGCGGTGCCGACAATCGCCGCATTGGTCGGGGTGAAGCCGTAGAGCGTGGTCGACAGGGTGCCCTGGTTGCCCTGCGCATCCGCGAGGATCACCGACAGGTGCCCCTGCACGCCGCTCGCGTCCATCTGCGCGAGCCCCAGCACGGTCTTCGGCACGCCAAGCAGCCGGGTCAGCAGCGACACCGGATAGGTGCCCAGATCGTTGAGCGGCCCGCCCGCCAGCGCCGGGTCGAAGATGCGGTGATCGCGGCTGAAATACTCGCCGTACTCGGTATGGACCGACCTGATCTCGCCCAGGGCGCCCGCCGCGAAGAGCTGGTCAAGCACATCGAATTTGGGCAGGAAATAAGTCCAGAGCGCCTCGGCCAGAAACACCCCCTGCGCGCGCGCCAGCGCAACCAGCCGCTCCCCCTCAGCCAGGCTCAGAACCATCGGCTTTTCCACCAACACGTGCTTGCGCGCCATCAGCGCCATCTCGACATGCGCGGCGTGGAGGTTGTGCGGCGTTGCGACATAGATCACGTCGAGCGAGGGATCACCGACCAGCGCCCCGTAGCTGCCATGGGCGGTGCCGATCTGCCAATCGGCGGCGAAACCGTCGGCGCTTGCCTGCGACCGCGAGCCGACGGCGGCGATCTCTTGCCGGCTGTGGGCGCGCACGGACTCGATGAAGCGCTGCGCGATCCAGCCGGTACCGAGAACGCCCCAGCGCAGCGCCGGGGCGTCCATCGGGTCAGGGACGCGCGACGCAGGCAGCGCAGAGGGAAAGCTCATGCGGGCACGCCTTGCTGCGCCCCGGCAGGCGCGCGCGTGCCGACGTGCTCCCAGAGACCGCTCGCCAGCGAGCGCTCCATGGCGTCCATGATCCGCATGTTCTCGAGCCCGAAGGCAAAATTGGGCGCACAATCCTTGCCCGACAGGATGCCCTCGACCAGATCGCGCACCTCGATCACCTTTACGTCGAAATAGCCAAGCCCGCCTCCAGCGAAATCGAAGGGAAAGAAGGCCGCGAACTGCGGCACCTGGCTGCCGGCCAGCAGGGTCTTGAAACCCCGGTCCGGCTTGTCGTCCCCGAAGCGCGCGATCTTCAGCTCGTTGAAGCGCTCGCCGTCCATCAGGATCGTGCCCCTGGTGCCCGAGACCTCCCAGTAGACGCCGAAGACCTTGCCCGCCGCCACGCGCGAAGCCTCGATCGTGCCCCCCGCGCCGCTCCCGAAGCGCACCAACGCCTGGATCTGATCCTCGTTCTCGACCGCCCGGCGCGGCGCACCCTCGCTGGCCTTGGCACCATAGCCCGCGGCACCCTGCGGGATCGGACGGGTCGGAAAATAGGTCTGGCTCTGGGCGATGGTGCTTTCAATGTCTCCCATCAGGACCTGCGCCACCGAGATCACGTGGCTTCCAAGATCGCCGAGCGCGCCCGAGCCCGCCTCCTTGCGGGTGCAGCGCCAGGAAAAGGGCAGCTCGGGGTCATTGAAGAAGCCCTGGTCAAACCAGCCGCGAAACCGCATCGGCGTGCCGATCTCGCCGCGGTCGATCAGTTGCTTTGCCAGCATGGCGGCGGGGGTCTTCACGTTGTTGAAGGCGACCATGGTCTTCACCCCGGCGGCCGCGGCGGCGGCGGCCATCGCCTCGGCCTCGGCCAACGTCACCGAGAGCGGCTTTTCGCAATAGACGTGCTTGCCCGCGGCAATCGCCGCCATCGCCATGTCGAAGTGCAGCGCGTTGGGCGAGGTGATGTCGACCACGTCGACCTGCGGGTCGCTCACCAGCGCGCGCCAGTCGCCGGTGCTGCGCTCGAAGCCGAAGCGCGCGGCGGCCTCCGCCGCCAGGTCCTCGGTCGCATCGGCCAGCATGTAGGGATGCGGCACCGCGGGAAGGTCGCGGTAGAGCATCGCGGCGCGGCGGAAGGCATCCGCATGGGCCTGCCCCATGAAACCCGATCCGATCAGGCCGATGTTCAGTCGCTTTTGCATGTCACTCTCCTGCTTGCAGCGGCAGGGCGGCAAAGCCCGCGCGGATGTGGGTGAAGGCTCGGGTCACGGCGGCGCGCGGCGGTGCGAGCGCAGGATCCTGCTCGGCCTCGACGATCAGCCAGCCGCGATAGGCGCCGCTGGCGGCGAAATGGACCAGCGGGCCGAAATCGAGCGCGCCGTCGCCGGGCACGGTGAACATCCCCTGCCGCACCCCCTCGTTGAAGCTGGTGTCGCGGTCGCGCACCTGACGCATGGCGGCGCTGCGCACGTCCTTGAGGTGGATATGCGCGATGCGCTCGCCGAACCGCTCGATCAGCCGCGTGTAGCTGAAACCCGAGGCGACGGCGTGGCCGGTATCGAGCAGCAGGCCCACAGCGGGATCGCAACGGCCGAGGATGTCGCTGATTTCCTCGAAGGTCTCGGCGACCATCATCAAGTGGTGGTGATAGGCCAATCTCAGCCCATACTCTCCGGAAAGGTGGCGGGCAAAGGCAGACAGCCGCTCGGCATAGCCCGGAACCTCGCGCGGGAGCATGACGCGCCTGTGCGACATCGGCAGGTCGAACGCGGCACCGGGCGCCATCATCGCCACCTCGCCGTAGACCAACACCTGACAGCCCATGGCGCGCAACAGCCGCGCAAGCGGGGCAACAGCGGCGATCTCGGCGGCGAGCCCGCGCCCGGCCAACTCGCCGGAATACCACCCCGAGGCCAGCGACAGCCCATGCTCTCTCAGCAGCGGTGCCAGAAGCTCGGGCTGGCGCGGGAACTTGCGGCCCAGTTCGACGCCGTCGTAGCCCACCTCCGCCGCGTCCCGCAGGCAGGCCTCGAGCGGGATATCGGCCCCGAGGTCCTCGAGCACGTCATTGGCCCAGGACAGCGGGCTCACCCCGAGCCGCAGCCCCGGCGGCAGGAAATCCGTTGCGCGCATCCCATCCTCCTCGCCTGCCCCTTGGCTCATGGCCGCCAGCCCGGCGCCATCACCACGACCTGCCCGGTTTCGTGCGACCGGATCGCCGCCTCGACCAGCCTTTGCGCTTCGAGCCCGTCGCGTGCCGTCGCCAGCGGCGGTGTGCCGTCCGTGATCAGCGCCGCGAACCCCGCCATCTCGTCCCGATAGGCCTGCGCGTAGCGCTCGAGGAAATAGTTCATCGGCGGGGGTGCCAGCGTGCCCTCGGGGCGCAGGACATGCAGCGTGCCCTGTGGCGCGTTCTCGACCCGCAGCACCTCGCGGGCGCAGACCGCCTCGAGCCGCTGGTCGTAGCCCATGGGCCCGCGCCGGCAGTTGATCACCTGCGCCAGCCGCCCGCTTTCGGTTGTCAGCGTGATCATCAGCGTATCGACATCGCCCGCCTGCCCGATCTCGGGCGAGATCAGGCAAGACCCCTTGGCATAGACACTGGCGATCTCTTCCCCCAGCAGGAAGCGCGCCATGTCCACGTCGTGGATCGCCGTGTCGCGGAACATGCCGCCCGAGGTCTTCACGTAAGAGATCGGCGGAGGCGCAGGGTCGCGCGACTGCATGATGAGGTGTTCGAGCCGCCCCGCCTCGCCGCTCGCCACGCGCGCCTGCAGCGCCCGGAACGCGGCGTCGTAGCGCCGCTGGAAGCCCAACATGCAGGGGATGCCCGCGGCCACGACCGCCGCCACCGCGCTTTGGGTGAGCGCGAAATCGAGGCTCACCGGCTTTTCGCAGAACACCGCCTTGCCGGTCTCGGCGGCACGGTGCACCAGCGGCGCGTGGCTGCTGGTCGAACTGGCGATCACGATGGCATGCAGCTTGGGGTCGGCAAAGACCTCCTCGGCGGAGACGATGCGCGCGCCTGTGGTCTTGGCCAGCGCATCCCGCGCCGGCCCCTCGACCGGATCGACGATATACTTGACGTGAAACCCCGGCTGCGCCGCCGCGTTGCGGGCATGAATCTGCCCGATGCGCCCGGCACCGAATACCGCCAATTGGACCATCTCTCCTCCTCCCCTTCACCGCGTCACATCAGGTGTTCGACCGGTGGCGCGGCGACGAAGCGCCACTTGCGCAGCGGGCCGGCCATGACGTTGAG
>NZ_JADFFK010000071.1 GCF_015223355.1 Salipiger mangrovisoli
GATTTGAGCTGAAAAGCTCATCTTTCCCTACCTCCCTGTTGGACTTCGGCCGAGCTTGTCTCGGCCATTTTTTTGTCTGCAGGCTTTTTCCTGCGGCGATCTCAGCGGTGCCGCAGCGCCTGCCGCGCCAGCGCCGCGATCAGGTCCGTGCGCGTGACGATGCCGACGATGCGTCCGCGCTCGAGCACCGGGATGGCATCGACGTCGCCATCCGCCATCATCGGCAGCAGCGCGGCGACCGGCGAGCCGCGCGTCGCGCGCGGGCCGGCGACCTTCATGATGTCCGAGGCGGTCACCGGGGTCTCTCGCCCGAGATCGACGAGCCGCCGGAAGGCGGGCAGGAAGCCGCGTTCGAGCCGCTCTGCGTCCTCGCGCGCGCGGGTGATCAGGTGGATCTGGAAAATCACCCCGAGAAACCTCTGCTCCGGCCCGACCACCGGCAGCGAGGCGAACCGATGCCGCCGGAACAGCTCGGCGACCTCGGCAAGGGTGGTGTCGCCGCCGACGGTGACCAGATCGCGCGACATGATGTCCTCGGCATTGAGCGGGCCTGCATGGTGGCTCGCGGCTTGCAGTTCGGCGGCGCCGATGAGCCGGGCCAGATCCTCGACCCCGAGGTTGAACGACTGCCGGTAGCGCTCCAGCAGCCCGGAAAGCTCTGTCTCCGAGAGCCCGAGACGCTCAGAGGGGCTGCGGTCCCCGGTGCCGTGCTGGCCGGGGGCGTCGAACTGCCGGAACGGGTAGTGCCGCCCGGTCAGCCGGGCGTAGAGCGCGGCGAGCACGACCAGCGCGGCGGTGCCCGCGGCGATCGGGGTCAGGGCGAACCAGAAGCCGAGATGGTCGATCGCCTCGGGGCTCATGGCGGCGGTCATCGCCACCGCCCCCGCCGGCGGATGCACCGCGCGGCACAGGATCGTCGCGGTGATCGCCAGCCCCACGGCGAGCGCGATGCGCAGCGCCGGATCGGCGACCAGCAGGCAGGTCGCAACGCCCACCAGCGCCGCGACGGTATTGCCGACGATGGCGGACCAGGGCTGGGCGAGGGGGCTGTTGGGCACCGCGAAGAGCAGCACCGAGGTGGCGCCGAAGGGCGCGACGAGATAGAGCCCGAGGTTCAGGTCGACCTGCGGCGAGAGCAGGACCAGCCCGGTGACGCCGAGGCCGAGCAGCGCGCCGAAACCGGCGCGGAGCGCCTCGCCGAGGGAGACTCGCGCCACGGCTGGCCCGAGGGAACGGAGAATGTGCATGGGGGACTGCCTTCTGTGCCTGCCGCGCAAAAATTCAGCATTCTGCGAAAAGTTCAACCGTAGGCCTGCGCGAAGAAGACGATGGTGGTGACCAGCCCGACGGTGACGATGAAGGTCCGCAGCAACGACAGGTCCTGCACCCTGCGGGCCATATGCGCCCCGACGTAGCCGCCCGCGGCGCAGCCAAGACCGGTGACGACCAGCGCGCTCCAGTCGATCAGCCCGGCAAGGCTGTAGGTGACGACCGAGACAGCCGACAGCACCAGCGAGGCCAGCGTCTTCAGCCCGTTCATCCGGTGCAGGTCGCTCATGCCGATGAGTCCGAAGGCGGCCAGCAGCAGGATCCCGAGCCCGCCGTTGAAATAGCCGCCGTAGATCGAGACGAGCAGCAGCAGCGTCAGCGAGACGGCATCGGGCAGGCGGCGCCCCGAGGCGAGCAGCCCGCGCAGCAGCGCGGGACCGGCGGCAAAGGCCAGCGTGGCGATCAGCAGCAGCCAGGGAATGACGCCGGAAAACAGGTCCTCGGGGGTGACCAGCAGCAGCAGCGCGCCGAGGATCCCGCCAAGCATGGCGGTGACGACGAGCGCGCGCAGGCTTGGCCCTTCGCCTGCCTGGATGTCGCGGCGATAGGCCCAGCTGCTTCCGGCATAGCCGGGCAGGGCGGCGAAAGTGGCGGTGGCATTGGCCATGATCGGCGGCACGCCGACCCAGACCAGCGCGGGAAAGGTCAGGAATGTGCCTCCGCCCGCGATGGCGTTGAGCGCCCCCGCGCCGAAACCGGCAAGGGCAAGGATGGTCGTGGTCAGCATCTGGGTCCTCCTCGAGAGGCGCGCGGTGTTGCACGGCATGGCATTGGTCTGCAAATTGGTCTGGGTTTGGCCCGGAGCGGGAGGCGCGGCATGACATCGAAGCGGGGGCAGGTGGTCCTGTCGGATCTGCGCGGGCTGGTGGCCGATCTGGCCACAGAGGTCGGCGCGCGGCTGCCGCCCGAGCGCGAGCTTGCCCGCCAGCTCGGCTGCAGCCGCGAGACGCTGCGCGGCGCGTTGCAGGTGCTCGAGCGCGAGGGCGAGCTCTGGCGGCACGTCGGGCAGGGCACCTTCTGCGGCCCGCGGCCGCTCGGCCATCCGATCCGCGAGCAGATCCTCGTGCAGGGCGCCGCGCCGATGCAGCTCATGCAGGCGCGCCTGACCATCGAGCCCTCGGTCGCCGCCGAGGCGGCGCGGCTCGCCACCGCGGAGCAGGCGGCCTACCTTGCGGCGCTGGCGCGGCGCGGCCGCAGGGCGCGTACGCGGCCCGAGAGCGAGCAGCTCGACGCGGCCTTTCACCGCGGCATCGCCGAGGTGACGGGCAACCCGATCCTGCTGGGACTGCTTGACTATCTTGCGGGGGTGCGGCGTCACGCGGCCTGGCAGCGCGAGTGGGAGCTGACCTATCGCAGGCTCGGCGTCAGCGCGTTCACCGAGCGCCACAGCGCCCAGCACGAGGCCATTGCGTCGGCGATCTCGGGGCGCGACCCGGAGCGCGCGGCGGCGGCGATGCGGGCGCATCTCGAGACCATCTCGGAGGCGATGCGCGGGGCCGGGCTGCCGGGGGCGGGAGCGCGGGACGCGGCGCCGCGCGCATGATCGGCAAGGCGGCGCCGGTCCGCGGAAACGATCGGACACGAGTGCGCCAGACCCCCTTGAGCCGGGTCCCCCGGTGCCGCAGGCTGGCCGCGATTGCCACGAGAGGAGGACACCCTGATGGTCGATTTCGCCCGGACTGTCGTGCTGCTTGCCGCGCTTGCCGGCGTTGCCGCCTGTGCCAAGGGCCCGCAGATTCAACCGCTGACCAAGGGCTTTGTCGAGGGCAGCTTTTCCGCGAGCGACGCGGCCGTGGGGGCATGCCGGGCCAAGCTGGCGGCGGAAACCTCGGGCAGGCTGAAGGTCGTGGGATCGCGGGCCTCGGGCGCGAGAAGCTCGGTCTACATGCGGATCGGTCCGAGCGGCGC
>NZ_JADFFK010000072.1 GCF_015223355.1 Salipiger mangrovisoli
GTACAAATCCGCACCGTTCACCTTCCGCAAGGATGGCATCTTCTACTTCGCTCGCAGGGTTCCTTCCGATCTCCTGCAACACTATTCGTCCGAGAAGATTTCCTACTCTCTACGGACAAGGTCGTCGTCAGTCGCAGCGGCGAGAGCGACGCAGGCAGCATGCAAGCTTGATGAATACTGGTTTCATCTCCGGTCGCAGGAAGCTGAGCTTCCCGGAAAGCATCTTCTCTGTAAGGGACTGGCCCGACCGACAAACCGTGCTGAGACTGACGCCGTCACGTCCGATGTATTGACACTCTCGGAGGCGGTGGTGACGTACCTAAGATTGAAGGGGCAGGGGAAATCGAAGACCTTCCGTCGGGCTGCAGAACGGTCCTGTGGCTACGTCATTGATGCCTGCGGAGACAAGTCGCTGGCAGAATATACCAAGAGAGATGCAAACGCTTTCCGGGATGCCTTGGTCGAGAAGGGCTTGGTGGGTAGTAGCATCACGCGAATTTTCGGCACGGTCCGCGCTGTGATCAACTTCGCAATGAGCGAAGAAGGCCTCTCTATCAAGAACCCCTTTGCAAACGTTTATTATGATCGCGAGGCGGGAGTATCCGGACGCGTAACCATTTCGGATGCTGACCTTCGCGTCGTCCAGCGGAACTGCATGGACGCTGGTGACGAACTCCGCTGGCTGGTTGCGCTTCTTTCCGATACCGCGATGAGGCTTGCCGAGGCTGCTGGTCTGCTCAGGGAGGATATCGAGGTGCATGCCGATGGTCAGCTCGTCGTCCATATCAGGCCGCATCCGTGGAGGCGTTTGAAGACAAAGGGCAGTGAGCGGAGAGTTCCGTTGTTCGGCGCGGCTGCGTGGGCCGCGCGGTGTATTCTGGACGAAAAGGCTGACAGCGGTTTTGCCTTTCCAAGCTACAACAAAGGTGAGGTCACGAATGCAAACTCAGCTAGTGCCGCGTTGAACAAATGGTTGAAGCCTATCGTGGCGGAGGGAACCACCATGCACAGCTTTAGGCACGCCATGCGCGATCGCTTGCGGGCGGTCGAATGCCCTGCCGACATCGTCGACCAAATTGGCGGTTGGCAAACTGAGGGTGTGGGGCATAGCTACGGTGATGGCTACCCAATAGAGGTACTTTCTAGGTGGATGTCGGCCGCTGTAGAGTGAGGTTGGCTGGCAGTCTTCACAGGTTCGCGATCCCGTGGTTGAATATAACCGCTCATTGTTCATTCAGGCCGCCTTAGCCCTTTTGTGGACCCAAGAAAGTACCTAGATTTCGCGTGGAAAGGCTGACGCAAGCGTGATATTTGGCTTACCTAATAGTGGTATCTATTTATCAAGGTGTTCTTTGATGTCATTTAGGATTTCTCTAAGTTCACTTGGAATATCCTGTATGGTCATTTCATCAATCACTCGCGCCGCAGTAAGTGAGAATTTGTACTTATCCTGTATTTCTCTGCAGATATTGGAGAAGACGATCTTACCCGGAACAACGCGCTTTCTAAAATCAATGTCATCCCAGAAGAGCGAGAACGATTTCTCTTCTTCAGTGGATATTGATGAGATATTCTTTTTGGGGTTTTTCGACAGCTCAAATTCTGCCCTCTGTCCGATTCTCTTCGATAGAGTCTGTAGCTTTGTTGCTTCCATGCTCGCATCTATAATACATCGAATTTCAGCTTCCCATCCCGCGGCAAGGGGGACCCGGCTGTGCTTCCTCACTGCCCGCTCGATTGAATTCGGTGCGATAAGGAGGTTCTCGATTTCTTTGCAAGGCAGGACGCGGCAGAGAGTTTCTGCCGAGTTGACTTCCTCTAGGAACTCTTGGACTTCGCTGTCGCTCCTGTAGTCTCGATCAAAAACAGCCGACACGGGTACTTCAAATCCAAAGAAGTTCTCAAATACCCAAGATGAAGTGGTGACACGAGACCAATTCGAGAACCCGTCTGTTTTCATCAGCGTGACCGACGAGTTAGATATGAAGTCCATGCCTAGAGTTTTTCGCGCCATCTTCGATAGAATCTTCGCGTCTTTCCCCTCGAAGTAGAGAACCTTCTTGGTTCTTGCTAGTCGAGCAAATTGAGCGTTCTCGGAGCTTCCAATCGCAGAGTAAACGTCAGAATAATCCGACTCCCCTTGTATCCTTTTCGCTCCACGGGTTTCTGGACGTATGATGAGAACTTCTCCAGGTTCCACGTCATTTATTATTTCTGTTGAATGGGTCGCAATGAAGTATTGGCCGACGCGCTGGCTGACGAGCCTGAGGAGCCGATGTTGCAAGTCAGGGTGCAGGTATATGTCCGGTTCATCTAATATCAATGTGGAAGAATGCCCAGCGTCTAAGAGATGCATCATAGTTTGCATCCAGACTTGGAAGCCAAAACCTGCCCATTGAATCTCTCTAACGTGCGGACCGTCCCGGAAGTACATCCTCACTATTGGTTTTCCGCCGGTCCTCTCGATCTCAGGAGGTTGAATGCGTATTCCGGGCCATCCTAACTCGATCAGATCCGCGAACGTTTCAAAATCCGTTCGAGACTTGTGGAGCCAGAAATTTCTAAAGTTACGGCTCGCTAGGCGGCCGTATTTATTGCGTTCTACGGTTTCTCTTCGAACAAGCTCTTCGTTCTGTTCTAGCGGACTAAGAGTCGGCACGATGGCGAGTTTTAGTGGAAACTGCTCTCTCAGGAATTCAGCCTTCCTTCTGGGCTGAACGTCGGATTTTAGGTAGCACTCGACTGGATATTCATTAGATATAAGTAAAACAAATGTGTTACCATTATCGAGTTGAATTGAGATTCTGGCGCGTCCATCGCCAAAGTTATGGATGCAGTGCCGTAAATCAATCTGCACTATTGATATTGGAACTTCCCAAGTTGAGCAAACCCCGTCATCCCCTTGGGACTTGAGGAACGCGGTTTTGCGAGAAGCATATCTCAAAACGTCAAATGCGATTCTAAATGCATCCAGTGTCGTGGACTTTCCGGCATTATTTGGCCCTACAAGTATGTTTTTTTCTCTGGCGGAGAGAGTAAACCTTGAGAAGGACTTATAATCCTGAAGCACTACGGATTTGACTTTACTCATTCAGACTTCTGGCTTTTTCGCGAGGGAATACTAGGTATTGGGACGTCGTGTGAAATGCCATTCTAT
>NZ_JADFFK010000073.1 GCF_015223355.1 Salipiger mangrovisoli
GAGGACAAGGCCGATGAGTCCGGCAAGTTCATGCGCGCGGAAATGCAGCGCCTTATCGACAAACACTTCAAGTGAGGGCCGGGAGAATGATGCTCAGGGTCGGAGTTATCGGGACGGGCATGATCGGGCAGGACCACATCCGCCGTCTGACCAAGGTGCTGTCGGGTGTGGAAGTCGCCGCCGTGGCGGACATCGCCCGCGATCGTGCCGAGGCCGCCGCGCCGGAAGGGGCCGAGGTCTTCGACACGCCCGAGGCGCTGATTGCCTCGGACACCGTCGAGGCCGTGGTGATCTGCTCGTGGGGGCCTGCCCATGAGGAGCAGCTTCTCGCCTGTATCGAGGCCGGCAAGCCGGTGTTCTGCGAAAAGCCCATGGTCACCTCGGAGGAGGCGGCGCTCAGGGTGATGGCGGCCGAGACCGCCTTTGGCCGCCGTCTCGTGCAGGTGGGCTTCATGCGCCGCTTCGACGCCGACTATCGCCGGCTCAAGGCGGTGATCGACGGCGGCACGCTGGGCGCGCCGCTGATCTACAAGTCGATCCACCGCAACGCTTCGGTGCCCGAGGGGCTCTATACCTCGGAGATGCCGCTCAACGATACGCTGGTGCATGACGCGGACATCTCGCGCTGGCTGCTGAGCGACGAGGTCACCGGGGTGGAAGTGCGGCTGCCGCGCCGCTCGACCCGCGGCGGTGAGCTGCGCGACCCGCACATCGTGCTGCTGCACTGTGCCTCGGGGGCGATCGTCGACGTCGAGATCTCGGTGAACATCGGCTACGGCTACGACATCCGCGGCGAAGTGAGCTGCGAGATGGGTGTCGCCGCTTTGCCGAACCGCCCGGCGACCGTCGTGTCGGATCAATACGGCATCCGCCAGACCATCCCCGAGGATTGGCGTGAGCGCTTCATCGAGGCCTACGACCAGGAGTTCCGCGAGTGGATCGTCGCCGCGGGGCAGGGCACCGCGACCGGCCCCTCTGCCTGGGATGGCTACGCGGCGACGCTGGTCGCCGATGCCGCGCTGCGCGCTGTTGAAAGCGGCGCCCACGAGAAAATCACCATGATCGACAAGCCGGCGCTCTACGCCGCGGCCTGAGCAGCTCTTCGGGAGGAGAGAAAGAATGAAACTGTCCATCTGCACCGACGTGATGGGGGATCTGCCCTTCACCGACATGCTCGACAAATGCGTCGACCTGGGCGTCGAGGGCATCGAGATGACCGGCGGCGGCTGGTCGCCCGCGCCGCATTTCCGCGCCGAGACTCTGCTTGCCGACAAGAGCGAGCTGAAGAAGCGCCTGAAGGAGATCGAGGCCCGCGGCCTGCAGATCGCCGCGCTCAACTGCTCGGCCAACCCGCTCGATCCGGGCGAGATGGGCACGCGCCACCGCAAGGAGATGGAGGACACCATTCGCCTCGCCGGCGAGATCGGGGTCAGGAAGATCGTCACCATGTCCGGCCTGCCCGAGGCGGCGCCCGGCGACACGGTGCCGAACTGGCTGGTCTACACGAAATCCTGGCCCGCCGAGATGCCCGAGCGCGACCGCTACCAGTGGGAGGACCGGGCCTTCCCGCTCTGGCACGACCTCGTCGCCCACGCCAAGGCCTGTGGCGTCGAGAAGATCGCGCTCGAGAACTTCTCGGCCATGCTGGTCTGGAACCCCGAGACGCTGTTCCGGCTGCGCAGCGAGGTCGGCGAGATGATCGGCATGAACCTCGACCCCAGCCATCTCTTCTGGAAGGGCGCCTGCCCGATCGCGGTGGCGCGGGCGCTCGGCGCGGCGATCCACCACGTGCACGGCAAGGACACCCGCATCGAGCGCGGACTGGCGGACATCAACGGCTATCTGGAACTCAAGGAGGTGACCGATGTGGCCAATCGCGCGTGGAACTACGTCGCGGTGGGTGCGGGCCACGACCTGCAATGGTGGAAGGAGTTCTTCTCGGTCGTCGGCATGATGGGCTACGACGGCTGGGTGAGCCTCGAGATGGAGGACTTCACCATGTCCACCGAGGCGGGCATCCGCTCCTCGATCGACGCGCTCCAGGCGACGATCATCCGCTGAGAGGGGGCGCAGGTGTACAAGTTCATCCTCACCATCGACTGCCAGCCGGGCACGCGGGACAGGATCCTGGCGCAAGCGCCCGAGGCGCAGGCGGCGACCCGCGCCGAACCCGGCTGCATCGCCTATGACTTCTACACCTGCACCGACAACCCCGACCGGCTGGTCTTTGTCGAAAGCTGGAAGGACGAGGACGCCCACGCCTTCCACATGCGCCAGGCGCACACGCAGCGCTTCATCGCCCACCACGAACAATTCCACGACCGGCTGACGTTCGAGACGATCAACGTCGCCAGCACCTAACCCGCAAGACCGGAGACAGCGAGATGAGCAAGAGTTTGGACGTGATCACCATCGGGCGCGCGGGCGTGGATTTCTACGGCGCGCAGATCGGCGGACGGCTGGAGGACATGGGCAGCTTCGAGAAATACATCGGCGGCTCGCCGACCAATATCGCCTGCGGCACCGCGCGGCTCGGGATGAAATCGGCGCTGATCTCCCGCGTCGGGAACGAGCACATGGGGCGGTTCATCCTCGAGCAGCTCGCCCGCGAAGGGGTGGAGACGACGGGCGTCGTTACCGACCCCGAGCGGCTCACCGCGCTGGTGATCCTCGGCATCCGCGACCAGGAGCAGTTCCCGCTGATCTTCTACCGCGAGAACTGCGCCGACATGGCGCTCTGCGAGGAGGACATCGACGAGGCCTTCATCGCCTCGGCCCGCGCCGTGGTGCCCACTGGCACGCATCTCAGCCACGAGAACACCCGCGCCGCGGTGCTGAGGGCGCTGGAGCTGGCCAGGAAGCACGGCGCGCGGACCGCGCTCGACATCGACTACCGCCCGAACCTCTGGGGGGTGCTCGGCCATGGCGACGGCGAGAGCCGCTTTGCCGCGAGCGCCGAGGTCACGGCGCAGCTGCAATCGACGCTGCACCTCTTCGACCTGATCGTCGGCACCGAGGAGGAGTTCCACATCGCCGGCGGCTCGACCGACACGCTCGAGGCGCTGCGCAACGTGCGCAAGGTCTCGGGGGCGACGCTGGTCTGCAAGCGCGGGCCGATGGGGGCCGTGGCCTT
>NZ_JADFFK010000074.1 GCF_015223355.1 Salipiger mangrovisoli
GGTAGCCGCCTTCAAGCAGCCTCCGCTCGCAGTACATGGTCCCCGATCATCTCGACGCTAGGGAAAGAGCGTAGTCGCAACGAAACCTCATCGGCTTGATCTTCCAACTCGGCATATGCAGAAGCGAGATTGCCATGTTGCCGCTCTGATATTTGCGGATCATTCTTTGAAGGGAGCTGGATTATTAGTTCGTGATTCCGGCAGTCTCCATCATTGACTTCAAGCTCTCTATCTCGGTCAACCTTGAGATCCCAGAGGCGCGTTTTTATGCTGCGGACTGCTGGAGATATCTTCCCTGCTTGTAAAGTTGAAAAGTTGGCGACAAGGAAATCTCCGGAGTAGTCGATCAGTACGTCTGCACCTCTACCGCGGGCCGTTTTTCCCGAAGCTAAATCCTCGCGAAAGTTTTTCGTAAGATTTAGGTTTCTCATCATCACGTGGCTCATGACCAACGCAGGTAGACGGTCTGCGGCAGACTTTCTCCTCTCACTTTCTGGACTTATATCCAAGTCCACCTCTTTAGGCTGATCTCCGTATAGCGAAGAAATTGAGGCCATCCAGCTTTGCGCAATTTCCCTAAGGCTTTCACCTTCACCACCTCTAGGTTGCCCAAATTCGATGCTGGCGAGCGGCGCTGAGGGCTGAATTATCGCCTCCATGCCGCGGCGGGAAAAATCTTCTTCCAGATGCTTTTGGGTAACCTCGATTGCAAATCGAAGAACTTCAGCCTGAGGGCCGTAGAAACAGTCTAACCTGCTGAGCTGATTAGCTATTTCGATATGAAAACCGGCTTCATTCGAAGCTACGACACCTACCACTAGTCTCTCGAGTGATCCTGAGATCGGGGATAATAAGATCGGCAGCCATTGCGCCTCAACTCCGTCAGGTATCGACGGAAACAAATCTGAGGATATTTGGATATTCGTCATGAAACCAACCTCGGCAGTCCCAGTGTGGACGATGCTTGCATTTCTACATGCTCCCGACGATCTCTTAGAAAATCCCTAACCGCACTTACGTATTCTGGTGGGAGAAGATTTTCGATCAAACTGCTCTTGACCGCGTCGGGTACATCAATGTCTTCTATCATTTCAGAGAATGCCGCAACAGAGCGTACATAGTTTGCCTTTCGGTCTTGGCGAACGTGTTGGGTCAGCCAATCTCCGAGGCGGTTTTCAAAAGCGCCTGCCGCATCTAGGCCGCTTGGCTCCCAAGTGGGACCTGTCAAACTGTGGCCGTGGTCGATGAGCCAGATATCGGAACCCGGACCGAGAAGTATATTTCCCATATGTCGATCAATGTTCGCAACCCAACTATCAAAGGCATACAGTTCGCCAAGCCTATCCCAGTCTGCGAGCTTATCTAAAACAACTTTCTGCGCATCGAACGTTGCCTCGGCGGTTAGGACCTGGGCAAGGTTTGGAGCCATCATATCTGTGCTGATGAAGAATATTCCATGACCTTCTGCGGTGGTGGGAGCTTTTTGA
The DNA here is from genome assembly GCF_015223355.1 of Salipiger mangrovisoli. Classification (GTDB taxonomy): domain Bacteria; phylum Pseudomonadota; class Alphaproteobacteria; order Rhodobacterales; family Rhodobacteraceae; genus Salipiger; species Salipiger mangrovisoli. The sequence continues at coordinate 1,488 of NZ_JADFFK010000074.1, forward strand.
GGGGTAAGTACGCTAGGCTGCGCTACACCTATGCAGGCGTCTGGGATCGGCATGCCTGCCGCTTTCGCTAGCACGAATACTAACAGCTCGTTGGCGAGCTGCTGACGATCAAGATCTTTAATGATTGCTTGGCGCTTGGTGCCGTTCGGGTACAGAACCTGCCCCCTGTAAGTATCATTGACACTTCTGACGGCGACAGTGCTTACGCCCTGCAGCACTCGAACAAACGGTATTGCCATGAATGAACCATCAACTATCCGTAACCGTCGTATTCCTCGCTCGTGTCGAGGGAGGTTTGCAACCGATTTCTGTTAAAAGTTGCGCCGCGAACAATCTGGACCTCTCATCGAAGATAGACATACTACGGCGACCGCACAGATGCTTCCCCTGTGCTAGCCTCCATCTCAAGACCGCGAGCATGTTGCCGACTTCGGAGACTGCGAGCCTAACGCTGACCAATGGATGACCGCCGATGAGGGACAATGCTCGAAACTGAAAACCAACTCGCAGCTCCGCCCATGCAGAAGGCTAAGCGGCGCTGGTAAGCGGCATCATGCGCCTTAGCCTCCTAGTGATTGCGCAAGGCATAGAAGGCATCAAGGCGCTTGTCATGGCCGCTCTGAGCCAAGAGAATCTTAGCGATATCTAAGCTGGTCTCGGGGCCAAAGCCGTCAGGGTCATTGCGCTGTTCTTCGGCTTGGTTCGCAAGAGTGTAGCCTAGGTCCGGCTCAACCAATTTTAGTTGTGTTTTGACGCCACAGACCTTTACCAAAGACGCCTGCATGGACTTGGTCAGAAATTCTCTATGGCCCTCATGAACGAGGAAGCTGTCGTGGACGGGCAAGATTGGAATGCCGCTTCCAATGAAATCCAGCATAACGAGTTCTGCCACGTCGCTGTCTGTACGCTGAAGCCGCTTGCCTGCGCCAGTGTAGAACTTGTCTGCGATCGGTCCATGTGCTGAGAGAATTGCTTAGGAGACAAGTTTCCACGTCAGGCCGAACTCCCTCAGGTCGATACCTCTCGGGGCCTGACGCAGAGGCTTTTCCGCGTTCAGCATCGCGTTGAAGGAGGCCTTCACCAGATTGCGCAGAGCATCTCCGCCCCGTGCCTCGGTCGATTCAGAGAAAATTCCACGATAGCAGTCATCCGGCGGGGTCACACCGGCTTCAGCATAGAGGATCACGGGATGGAGGTTCGAGTAGTCGATCTCGACCATCCGCTTGCCGTTCACGGCCAGGTGCCTCCGGTACGCTTTCGGCACGCTTTGCCACCAGCCACCATAGAAGCGACCACCGGTCGTAAGTTCCCGATCATTGAAGACACGGTAGAGGTTCCGTCGGTGCATCCCGAGAGGCTTACCTCCTGCCGGGTCGTCGGCGAGACGTTCTTGTAGCTCAGCCAAATCCGCATCGGGGATGAGTAGGTCGTACCAGCGTGTCTCAAGCACCCGATTGATAAGGGCGAGGTTCTGCGTCATTCGCCGAACTTCGTCGCCATCATCCGCCGGGAACAGTTCATCAGGTTTGTCGGCGTGCTTCAGACGTACTCGGATGGGAGCATTGTCCCGGACGGGAGGCACGATCACCGGCAAGACTTCCTGCTCACGCTTCGTGAACTTGTCGACCAGGAGAT
>NZ_JADFFK010000075.1 GCF_015223355.1 Salipiger mangrovisoli
TCACGTCACTCCGGCGCGGATGAGGACGGAGATTGCGGTTTCGAAATGTTCGGTCATGGCGGCCTCGGCTCTGGAGCTGTCCTGCATCATGATCGCGGTGGCGATGCGCTCGTGGCAGCGGATGTTCTCCTCGCGGTTCTCCTGCGAGCCGCGGGCGCGCCAGCCGATCGCCCAGGTCTGCCGGGTGATCACCCCGTAGCTGCCGACCAGCAGCTCGTAGAGCGCGTTGCCCGAGGCGCGGGCGATGAGCGCGTGGAAGCGGATGTCGAGCTCCATGATCAGCGTCGGCTCGGTGCGCAGCGCGGTGAACATCCGGTCGACGATCTCGAGCAGCTCCCGCGCCTGCGCGTCCGAGCGGCGCAGCGCCGCCAGCCCGGCGGTGCGCAGCTCGAGGGTGCGGCGCACGTCGAGCACCTGCTGGATCGACAGCTGGCCGCTGTAGACCGTGTGGTCGAGCAGGATCGACATCGCCTCGGGGCTCATCGCCGCGACCCGCGCCCGCCGGCCGTTGCCGATCTGCAGCACCCCGAGCGCGGCCAGCGCCCGCATCGCCTCGCGCGCCACCGTCCGCGACACGCCAAGCTGCGCCGAGAGCGCCTGCTCGCTCGGCAGGGCGTCGCCTACCTTCATGTTTTCCCTGCGGATATAGGCACGCAGCTCGGCCACTGCCCGGTCCACCAGCCCGCTTTCCTGTGTGCTCACGCTTGCCTACCTTTCATACAGGTTTTTCGTTTTTGTCACATCATAACGAATTTTTAGCTTGATCACACCCTAGCAGCCTCTCTACAGCTTGTCCCGGGAAACCCGACGGAAGACGCGACTCGATGCGCGCCGGACGGGCCACGGAGAGACAGCCCGGCGTGCCCGGCCTGGAGGAAATCATGAAAATCACCGCGATCCGCACCTTCCGCGCGGAAGAATTCGCCAATGTGCTCTGGGTCCATGTCGAGACCGACGCCGGCATCACCGGCCTCGGCGAGACCTTCTACGGCGCCGAGGCCTGCGAGGCCCATATCCACAACACGCTGGCCGTGCGCCTGCTCGGCCAGGACCCGCTGAACATCGAGCTGCTGCACAAGGAGATGGTCAGCCTGCCCAACGCCCAGGCCTCGACCGGGGTCGAGTACCGCGCCGCCTCGGCCGTGGACATCGCGCTCTGGGACATCTTCGGCAAGACCGCCGGCCTGCCCGTCCACAAGGTGCTCGGCGGCCAGAGCTGGGAGAAGGTCCGGGTCTACAACACCTGCGCCGGCACCCGCTACGTGCGCACCAACAAGATCAAGCCCGTCGACACCTGGAACCTCGCCGCCGAGCCCTCGCGCTACGAGGATCTCGACGCCTTCATGACCCGCGCCGACGAACTCGCCGAGGACCTGCTGGAGAGCGGCATCTCGGCGATGAAGATCTGGCCCTTCGACCCCGCCGGGATCGAAAACAAGGGCATGTACATCACCGCCGAGCAGATGAAGGCGGCGATCAAACCCTTCGAGCTGATCCGCAAGGCGGTCGGCGACAGGATGGAGATCATGCTCGAGATGCACTCGCTGTGGAACCTGCCCACGGCGATGGAGATCGCCCGCGCCGTCGAGCCCTATGCGCCGCGCTGGTTCGAGGATCCGATCCGCATGAACAACGCGCAGGCGCTGGCCGAGTTCGCCCGTTCGACCCCGGTCTGGACCTGCGCCTCGGAGACGCTGGGCTCGCGCTTCGCCTACAAGGAGTACATGGACCGCGACGCCGCGCATGTGGTGATGGCGGACCTGTGCTGGACCGGCGGGCTCACCGAGGGCCGCAAGATCGCCGCCATGGCCGACACCTACCACCGCCCCTTCGCGCCGCATGACTGCATCGGCCCGGTCGGCTTTGCCGCCGCCATCCACATGTCCTTCAGCCAGCCCAACACGCTGATCCAGGAGTCGGTCCGCGCCTTCTACAACGGCTGGTACCGCGAGCTGGTCACCGAGGTGCCGCGCATCGAGGGCGGCTACGTCTACCCGATGGAGGGCCCGGGCCTCGGCACCGAGCTGCTGCCCGCCTTCTTCGAGCGCGGCGATCTCAGCACCCGCGTGTCGGAGGTGGACGCATGAGCCTGACGCTTTTCGATCTGACCGGGCGCACCGCGCTGATCACCGGCTCGTCCCGCGGCCTCGGCCGGGCCATGGCCGAGGGGCTCGCCGCCTGCGGCGCGAAGGTGGTGCTCAACGGCTCCAATGGCGCCCGCCTCGCGCAGGCGGTGGAGGAGATGCGCGCCGCCGGCTTCGCCGCCGAGGGTGCCTGCTTCGACGTCACCGACGAGGCGGCGATCCGCGCCGCCTTCGCGCGCTTCGACGAGGACGGGCAAGCGATCGACATCCTGGTGAACAACGCCGGCATCCAGTTCCGCAAGCCGATGCTTGAGCTCGACACCGCCGACTGGCGGCGGGTGATCGACACCAACCTGACCTCGGCCTTCGTCATCGGCCGCGAGGCGGCGACGCGCATGGCGCAGCGCGGCTCGGGCAAGGTGATCAACATCGGCTCGCTGACCTCGGACCTCGCCCGCGCCACCGTCGCGCCCTACACCGTGGCCAAGGGCGGCATCAAGATGCTGACCAAGGCGATGGCCGCCGAATGGGGCGAGCTCGGCATCCAGTCGAACGCCATCGCGCCGGGCTACATGCTGACCGACATGAACGAGGCGCTGGTCGCGAACCCCGAGTTCGACGCCTGGGTCAAGGGCCGCACCCCGATGCGCCGCTGGGGAAAACCCGAGGAACTCGCCGGCCTTGCCATCTTCCTCGCCTCCGACGCCTCGAACTACGTCTCCGGACAGCTCATCTTCGCCGACGGCGGCATGAGCTCGGTGCT
>NZ_JADFFK010000076.1 GCF_015223355.1 Salipiger mangrovisoli
GTAAACGCTGTCGCCGCCCCACATTGCCGACGGGATCAGCCATTGCGAGTTGATACGCATCCAAAGAGAAGGAGTGCGTTTCGCAATGTTCGCAAAGAGTTCGTTTCTCACGGCGCTTGGTGTTGAAGTCTTCGCTTCCGGCCAGAGGCGTTGGCCGGATCACGTTAAGGCGCAGGCGGTGGCCGAGACGCTGGAGCCCGGGGCGACGGTGTCGGGTGTCGCGGCGCGCTACGAGATCATGCCGAGCCAGCTGACGGCGTGGCGGCGGCTGGCCAAGGAGGGCAAGCTCGTCTTGCCCGCGGTGGAGGTCAACGAAGCAGTCTTCGCACCTCTGGTGGTCTGCGACGAGATCACGGCGGCCTCTGAGGCTGAGCCGCCAAGCGCCGGGACGCCGATCAGGATTGTGCGGGGTACGGTCATCATCGAACTCGCGAAGGATGCGCCCGCCGCCCGGATCGCCGAGATCGTCCACGCCTTGGAGGCGCATCCATGTTGATGCCCTCGCAGGGTGTGCGGATCCTGGTGGCGACGAAGCCGGTCGACTTCCGCAAAGGCCATGATGGCCTCGCGGCGCTGGTGCAGTCGATGCTGGCCGAGGACCCGTTCACTGGCACGGTCTTCGTGTTCCGCTCGAAGCGCGCCGACCGGTTGAAGATCCTGTTCTGGGACGGCAGTGGTTTGGTCATGGCCTACAAGCGGCTTGAGGAAAGCACATTCACCTGGCCTTCGATCCGTGACGGGGCCATGACCCTGAACCGCGCACAGTTCGAGGCCATGTTCGCCGGCCTGGACTGGCGCCGGGTGCGGTCACTGGAGGTCCGCCGTCCGGCTGTGGCAGAGTGACTCACCGCGCTGAATAGCCGGACATCGGCACCCCGGGCGCAGTATCATCCGCCCATGTCCAGCGCCCCGCCCATCGACCTGTCCGCGATCCCCGAGAGCCAGCGCGCCGCCGTGCTGGCGCTGTTGCAGGAGAACGGCGCGCTGAAGGACGCCAACCGGCGGCTGGAGCATCTCGTCGCTGAACTGAACCATGTCGTGCATGGCAAACGCTCCGAGAAGCTGAGCGAGGACGACCGGCAACTGGCCTTCGAAGACCTGGAAACAGCTGTCGCCGAGGTCGAGACCCGCAAGGAGCAGGCCGCGCCGTCTACCACGACGCCGCGCCGGACGCGTCAGCGCAACCTTGGCCATTTGCCCGCGGGCTTGCCGCGTATCGAACGGGTCCTCGAGTCGACCAGCCTCGATTGCCCCTGCGGTTGCGGCCGGATGCACCGGATCGGCGAGGACCGCACCGAGCGCCTGGACATCGTGCCTGCGCAGCTCCGCGTGCTGGTCGACATCCGGCCGAAGTATGCCTGCCGCATCTGTTCGGATGGCGTCACTCAGGCACCTGCCGCGCCCTGGCTGATTGAAGGCGGTCTTCCAACTGAGGGTGCCATTACACATGTGTTGGTCTCGAAGTTCGCGGACCACCTGCCATTTTACAGGCAGAGCCAGATCCTGGCGCGCTCCGGCATCCAGGTCGACCGCAGCACACTGGCGGACTGGGCCGGCACTGCAGCCTTCCATCTTGGCCCCGTGGTCGATCGGCTAACCGAGCATCTCAAATCCTCGGGCAAACTGTTCATGGACGAGACCACGGCCCCGGTGCTGGATCCAGGCCGAGGGCGAACCAAGACAGGATACTTCTGGGCGCTTGCCCGAGATGACCGCGGATGGGGCGGAGAAGACCCGCCCGGTGTCGTGTTCACCTACCATCCCAGCCGCGCCGGGGCGCATGCAGAGCAGATCCTCCAGGGCTTCGACGGCACCCTCCAGCTCGACGGCTACACCGGTTACGACCGCCTCACACGCACGTCCCGCAAGGGCGGCGCGCCGATCACGGTTGCCCACTGCTGGGCACACGCTCGCCGCAAGCTGAAGGAAGTCTTCGACCGGGATGGATCCGAGATCGCTGCCGAGGGGCTGCGCCGCATTGCCGAGCTCTACCGCATCGAGGCCGAGATCCGCGGCATGGGCCCGGGCCAACGCCTGTCGGCCCGCCAGACCCGCAGCGTGCCCCTCGTGGCCGAGTTCGGTGATTGGCTGCAGGCACAGCGCCTGCGTATCTCGGCCAAGTCGCGCCTGGGCGAAAAGCTGACCTACATCCATCGCCAGTGGGGCGGCCTGCAGACCTTCCTTCTCGACGGCCGCGTCGAGATCGACTCCAATGCCGTCGAGAACCTGATCCGCCCGATTGCGCTCACGCGGAAGAATGCTCTCTTCGCCGGCCACGACGAGGGTGGCCGCACCTGGGCCCGCATCGCCTCCCTGATCGCCACCGCGAAGATCAACGGCGTCGAGCCCTTCGCCTACATCAAGGCGACCCTCGAAGCCATCGCCGCCGGTCACCCCGCCAGCAGGATCGACGAGCTCCTGCCATGGAACTTCAACCCGTCAAGCTGAACAGGCGTGCCGCGGTGACAGCGCTTAC
>NZ_JADFFK010000077.1 GCF_015223355.1 Salipiger mangrovisoli
GTCCAGTTCTTGTGACCGGTGACGGCGTTCTTGAGGAGGGAAAAGGCGTTGAAGCGCGTCATTGGCGGGCCCCGGCTTGGAATGGCAATCCGCTATCCCTAGCGAGACCTGCGACCCGCCGCGTGAGCGTATGCGACAGTGGCATCGGATCTTTGCGCCGGCCGCGGTGACGCATTTGTCCAGCCTGCCCCGCGCGGCTGCGACCGGCGAAAACGGCCCGCTGATTTTCACGATCTTCGGTGAGAGAACCGGCTGCGAAGCGCCTATAAGATCGTTCTAGTAGAGACGGTTGAGCTAAGTCGTTCGCCTCGAAAAACCCATGAACGGACGGATTGCCCCTGTCCCGGAAACGCGTCCCCGGTTCGGTTCCCGCACGCCGCGTCGCGAAGATCCCGGCGCTCTGTCGTTCCGGTTCTGCCCACGGCGCGCACTTCGCTGAATAACCTCCGGATCGCAGAGATGCCTGCCGCCTGTCCGGGCTCAGAGCCGCTGTAAAGGTCCCAGCCGCGCAAGATGCGTCGGCACAGTACGATTTCCCGCAGTAAGACGGGCAGAGGTCTCCGGACACACAATGGCGAAGGGCTCCTTACCAGCAGAGGACGCCTCATTTGACCTATCCCACCGACACCGATGACACGGCAGCGGACCTAGGGTCCCCACCCGCCGAAAGCGTGATCCAGACCGACTACACGATCGGCCGCGACAATATCGAAGGGTCGGTCGGCCCGATCTATTTCGACGTGCACAACCCGGTCTTCGCGATCTCGGCCTTTGCCGTCATCGCCTTCGTGGTCTTCACCCTCGCCCTGCCCGAGCTCGCGGGAACCCTCTTCAGCACGCTCTTCACCGAGGTCACCACGGGCTTTGACTGGCTGTTCCTCGGGGCCGCCGATGTCTTCGTTTTGCTCTGCCTCGTGCTGGTCATCAGCCCCTACGGCAAGGTGCGGCTCGGCGGGCGCGAGGCGCGGCCCGACTTCGGCTACCTGAGCTGGTTCTCCATGCTCTTTGCCGCCGGCATGGGCATCGGCCTGATGTTCTACGGCGTCTCCGAACCGCTCAGCCATTTCGGCTCGTCGCTCGGCGGCACGGCGATGGGCGAGGCCGGCGCGCGCACCGACTGGGCGCCGCTCGGCGCCGCGGCAAGCCAGGCAGAGGCGGTGCGCCTCGGCATGGCGGCCTCGATCTTCCACTGGGCGCTGCACCCCTGGGCGATCTACGCGGTGGTCGGCCTCAGCCTCGCGCTGTTCAGCTACAACAAGGGCCTGCCGCTGACGATCCGCTCCGCCTTCTACCCGATCTTCGGCGAGAAGGTCTGGGGCTGGCCGGGTCATGTCATCGACATCCTCGCGGTCTTCGCCACGCTCTTCGGGCTTGCAACCTCGCTCGGCCTCGGCGCGGCACAGGCCAACGCGGGCTTCAACAAGCTCTTCGGAGTGCCGGTGGGCGAGACGACGCAGATCGTGCTGATCATCGGCATCACCGCGATCGCGCTCTTCTCGGTGATGCGCGGTCTCGAAGCCGGGGTGAAGCTGCTCTCCGAGATCAACATGGGCCTCGCCCTGCTGCTGCTGCTCTTCGTGCTCTGCGCCGGACCGACGCTGCTGCTGCTCACCAACACCGGCGACTACCTGCTGGCCTACCTCGAGTACCTGCCCGCGCTGTCCAACCCCGTCGGCCGCGAGGACGTCAACTTCATGCAGGGCTGGACCTCGTTCTACTGGGCGTGGTGGATCAGCTGGTCGCCCTTCGTCGGCATGTTCATCGCCCGCGTCAGCCGCGGCCGCACCGTGCGCGAGTTCCTCATCAGCGTGCTCCTGATCCCCAGCCTCGTCTGCGTGGTCTGGATGTCGATCTTCGGCGGCGCGGCGATCAGCCAGGTCGTTCAGGAAAGCTACACCGCCGTGCAGGAGGCCGATCTGCCGCTGCAGCTCTTCGCCATGCTCGACGACATGCCGCTGACCGAGATCACCTCCCTTGTCGGCATCGTGCTGGTCATCGTCTTTTTCGTCACGTCGTCCGACTCGGGCTCGCTGGTGATCGACACGATCACCTCGGGCGGCAAGGTCGATGCGCCGGTGCCGCAGCGGGTGTTCTGGTGCGTCTTCGAAGGCGTTGTCGCGGTGGTCCTGCTGCTCTCGGCGGGCGGGCTGAAATCGCTGCAATCGATGGTGATCTCGACCGGCCTGCCCTTCACCATCGTGCTGCTGGTGATGTGCGTCGCGATCTGGCGGGGGCTGGCGAGCGAGCCGCGCTGAAACACGCGTCCTAGACAGACGGAAGCGCCGCGGAGCCCCCTCCGCGGCGCTTTTGTTGCAGAGAAGGGGCGCCCGGGATCAGGCCGCCGGCCCGTGTTCCTGGCGCAGCGCCTGCGGGGTGCAGCCGAAGCGGCGGCGGAACATGCGGCTCAGGTGCGACGAGTCGCAGAAGCCGCAATC
>NZ_JADFFK010000078.1 GCF_015223355.1 Salipiger mangrovisoli
CGCAGCGAACTTCGGCTTTCCGCCCTTCGTGCCGGTCGCATAGTTGACGCTTCGCCGCTTCTGCCCGACCGCCAGGTGCTGCTTCCAGGCGGCCCAAGCTTGGCGTGACCGGCGGTGTAGGGCTGACCTGAGTAGGATGCCCCGGCACTGCACCCGGGGGCGCATAGGAGTTTGATGCTCAGAGCTCGCTGCAGTCGATTGTTCTGCTCCGTGCCTGCGAAATCACTGACCGATTGCAGACCGCAGACTGTGCCAGTTGATCCGCGATCGACCTGCAGGTCACTGACGAGAGCTCTTCATATCGTCGCCGCATGGAAACGTTGGTCGCCTTTCCGTGCCAAGTCCACCGAAGCCGGCATCCTTGGCGGCGATCCGATGAAGTCAGTCGGGATGGATGTCGTGAGGCGAACATCCGGAGGCAAGCACGATGGCGATCCAGTTGACGTCGGCCTGCAGCCCGAGTTCAGCGAGCCAGGCATCCTGCAACCTGTATGCGGAGAGTTCCTGTGCCTCGGGGCAGACCCAGTGCTGGGCGCCGTCCTGCCGGTGATGGACGATCTCGTGAAGCAGGATGCTCACGTCCACAGGGTCCCGGCGGTCCCACGGCCGAACGAGGTAGATCGTGTCCGTCTCCGCATCGTAGAGACCCCGTGTCGGGCCGGTTCCGGCGAAGCGCGGACTTGATCTGGCATCGGCACTGGACTGGCTGATCAGCCGGACCTCCGGTTCCGACGCCTTCCTGGGCCAGGGCGCGCGGGCATCGAGCCAGGTCTCGAGGGTCTCGACGAGCACGGAGATCGTCGCGGAGTGCCGCCACTCCAGGGGATCGGCATCGGCGTCAGCCTCCTGGGGCGAAAGGATGAGCGTGCTCATAACGAGACAGGCACATGGCCTCAGGAGGGTCCCGGCCAGACGTGACATCACGCCCACCTTTGGAGACGGACATGGGCTCTTTCGGGGAGCCCTCCCGGTGCTGTCGGTCATCGCGAACCTCCTCCGCATCTGCTGGCGGGAAGCGTAGGGATCGGCCGGGACGCGGGCGGGATTGGTCGGAGGCAGGCGCGGGAAGAAAGCGGGAAATCGTCGCGAACTCGCGGGAAATGTGGTTCAATTCCGCTGCCCGTAGATGAGTGTGGGAGAGCGAAGTGGCCAGGGTGTCGATTTCGCTCCTGGGGGATTGCCGGATCACCCCGTCGGCGAGCGATCCGGTGGCGTCCCTCGGGCAGAAGGAGCAGGGCCTGCTCGCGGTGCTGGCGCTGGCGTCCGGCACGCCCATCCCGCGCGAGCGGCTTGCGGCCCTGTTGTGGAGCGACCGCGACGAGCTGCACGCCCGCGACAGCCTCAAGCACGCGCTCGGGCATCTGAGGGAGGTGCTGGGATCCGCCCGGGACGCGCTCTGCTCGGACCGGCAGAGCGCTCACCTCGACCCGGGCGCGGTGGACATCGACGCTCTCGCCTTCGAGCGGCACTGCGCCGAGGGCTCCGAAGCCGCGGCGGAGCGCGCGCTCGCGCTCTATCGCGGCGCGCTTCTCGAGGGCTGTGCCGTGCGCGATCCCGCCTTCGAGGACTGGCTCGCCACGGAGCGGCGGCGCTTCGGACGCCTTGCCGAGCAGGCGGCCGGGCGGGTGATGGCGAGCGCCCTGGAAACGGGCAACGCGGACCGGGCGCTCGTCGCTGCCTATCGGCTCGAGGCGATGGATCCGCTGCGCGAGGACGCGTGCAGGACGATCATGACCTGCCTGGCCCGCAACGGCGACCGCTGCGGCGCGCTGCGCAGGTTCGAGACATTGCGCGCCGCTCTCCGGGATGAACTCGGCGTCGCGCCCGAGCCGCAGACGCTGGCGGTGCTCGACGAAGTCAGCAAGCACCCGCTGCGGCAGGCCGATCCCGCGACCCCGCTGCACACGCCGGCGCGGCCCTCCATCGCCGTGCTCGCCTTCGACGTTTCCGGGACCGACCCCGAACAGGCCTATTTCGCCGACGGGGTGGTCGAGGAGATCATCGGGGCGCTGTCTCGGGTGCGCTGGCTCTTCGTCATCTCGCGCAGCTCGAGCTTCGCCTGGCGCGGCGAGCAGGAGGACGTGACGCGGATCGGCCAGACCCTTGGGGTGCGCTACATCCTCTCGGGCAGCGTCCGGCGCGGCGGTGATCGAATGCGGATCGCCGGCCGTCTGGTCGACGCCGCAAGCGGTGGGCTGCTCTGGGCCGAGACCTTCGAGGGCGGGCTCGAGAATGTCTTCGACCTGCAGGACCGGGTCACCGCGCGCGTCGTCGGCGCGGTGGCGCCGCGGCTCGAGCAGGCCGAGATCGAGCGCGCCCGGG
>NZ_JADFFK010000079.1 GCF_015223355.1 Salipiger mangrovisoli
CCGTCGATCTGCGCCTGCGGCTCCGACAGCAGCGTGCCGCCCACCTCGGGGTTCTCGTCGACCAGCACGACCTTGAGGCCCGCCTCCGCCGCCACGCGCGCCGCGGCAATACCAGACGGCCCGGCGCCGACGATCAGCACGTCGCAATGCAGGTTGCGCGAGGCGTAGCTGTCCGGATCCTCCTCGGTCGGGCTGACGCCGAGACCGGCGGCGGCGCGGATGAAGGGCTCGTAGACCTTGTCCCAGAAGCTGCGCGGCCACATGAAGGTCTTGTAGTAGAACCCGGCCGAGAACAGCATGTAGGCGCCGTCGTTCACCGCGCCGATGTCGAACTTCAGGCTCGGGAACTTGTTCTGCGAATGGGTCTCGAGCCCGCCCCAGATCTCCTGCACCGTGGCGCGGGTGTTGGGCTCGAAGCGGCCCGGGCCGCGGCGGGTGCCGATCAGCGCGTTGGGCTCTTCCGAGCCTGCGGCGACGGGGCCACGCGGGCGGTGGTACTTGAACGAGCGGCCCATCAGGTGCACGCCATTGGCCAGCAGCGCCGAGGCGACCGTGTCGCCCTCGAAGCCCTGGAAGGTCTTGCCGTCGAAGGTGAAGTTCACCGGGCGCGCATTGTTGACGCGGCCCTTGCCGGAAACGCGGTAGCTGCTCATTTCAGGCCCTCCTTCAGTGCGGCGAGATCGGGACGGGGGGCGCCCGCCTCGTAGGTGGTGAGGAACTTGTCGGTGATGGTGTTGCGCACCGCGTTGAAGAAGCGGCCGCAGCCATGCAGGTGGCGCCAGCGCTCGAAGTGGTCGCCCTTCACGTTGTCACGCATGAAGAGGAACTGCTGCCAGTCGTCGTCGCTCATCTCCGAGGGGTTCTCCGGGCGGGCGATATGCGCCTCGCCGGCATAGGTGAACTCGACCTCGGGCAGCGTCTCGTCGCAATAGGGGCAATGGATCAGAAGCATGGGCGTCGTCCTTAGTGCGAAGTCATCATGGCGCGCATGTCAGTGCGCGACAGCGGCGGCCGCCGCTTCGTCGATCAGCCGGCCGGTGCGGAACCGGTCGAGCGTGAAGGGGGCATTGATCGGATGCGGCTCGTCCTTGGCGATGGTCCAGGCGAAGACATGCGCCGAGCCCGGGGTGGCCTTGAAGCCGCCCGTCCCCCAGCCGCAGTTGACGTAGAGGTTCTTGACCGGCGTCTTGCCGATGATCGGCGAGCGGTCCGGGGTGTTGTCGGTGATCCCCGCCCATTTGCGCAGCATCCGCATGCGGTTGAAGATCGGGAAGACCTCGGAGATCGCGGCAATGGTATGCTCGATCAGCGGCAGGCCGCCACGCTGGGAATAGCTGACGTATTGGTCGGTGCCCGAGCCGATCACCAGCTCGCCCTTGTCGGACTGGCTGCAATAGGCGTGCACGGCGTTGGACATCACCACGCAGGGGAAGATCGGCTTCACCGGCTCGCTGACCAGCGCCTGCAGCGGCACCGACTCGAGCGGCAGGCGCACGTCGGCGGTGGCCATGACCTGCGTGTTGTGGCCCGAGGCCGAGACCGCGACCTTGCCCGCCTTGATGAAGCCCTTCTCGGTCTCCACGCCGGCCACCGAGCCGTCGGGGTTGCGGCGGATCGCGGTGACCGCGCAGTTCTGGATGATGTCGACGCCGCGCGCCGCCGCGCCGCGGGCATAGCCCCAGGCCACCGCGTCATGCCGCGCCGTGCCCGCCCGCTCCTGCAGCGCGCCGCCCATGACCGGGTAGCGCGCGTCCTTGGAGATGTTGATCGGCGGGCAGTATTCCTTGCACTCCTCCGGCGTCAGCCAGCGGTTGTCGACGCCGTTGAGACGGTTGGCGTGCACGTGGCGCTTGAAGCTCTGCACGTCATGCACGTTGTGCGCCAGCATCAGCACGCCGCGGTTGGAGTACATGACGTTGTAGTTCAGTTCCTGCGAAAGGGTCTGCCACAGGTCCACCGAGTGGTCGAACAGCCGCGCGCTCTCGTCGTAGAGGTAGTTCGAGCGGATGATCGTGGTGTTGCGCCCGGTGTTGCCGCCGCCGAGCCAGCCCTTGTCGATCACCGCGATATTGGTGATGCCGTGCTGCGTCGCAAGGTAGTAGGCCGCGCCGAGGCCATGGCCGCCGGCGCCGACGATGACCACGTCATAAGCGGCCTTCGGCTGGCTGTCCGGCCATTGCTCGGTCCAGTTCTTGTGACCGGTGACGGCGTTCTTGAGGAGGGAAAAGGCGTTGAAGCGCGTCATTGGCGGGCCCCGGCT
>NZ_JADFFK010000007.1 GCF_015223355.1 Salipiger mangrovisoli
CGCCGCTTCGCCGCCCGCGCCAGGGCGCTGTCGGAGGGCATCGCGCTGACCGCGGCCGAGATGGCGCAGCTCGACCGCTTCGAGGCCGAGGGGCTCGCCGCGCTGGACGGCTGATCCCACCCCGGAAAAGCGCAAAAGCGCGGGGAAGACCCCGCGCCTTTGCGGTTTTTGCAGGGATGTGACCGAAAAGGGGAAGGGCGCGACCGGACTTCAGGGCCAGACCGGCGCACCGTCGAGCCCGGCGGTTTCCGGCAAGCCGCAGATCAGGTTGGCGTTCTGCACGGCGTGGCCCGCCGCGCCCTTGCCGAGGTTGTCGACCACACCCATCGCGATCACCAGCTTGCGCGCAGGGTCGGCGGCATAGCTGACGAAGGACAGGTTCGATCCGGTGGCCCATTTCGTCTGCGGCGGCCGGTCGGTCACCCGGACGAAGGGCCGGTCGGCGTAGAAGGCCCGCGCTGCGCCCAGGCACTGCTCGGTGCTGGCGCTGCCGCGGCAGTAGATGGTGACGAGAACGCCGCGGGTCATCGGCACGAGGTGCGGGGTGAACACCAGCCCATCGGCGCTGCCGCCACTGAGCCGTTCGATGGTGGTGGCGATCTCGGGCATGTGGACGTGTTTGAGCAAGCCGTAGGGCTGGAGGTTCTCGTTGCTCTCGGCAAAGCCGAAACGGCTGTCACCGCCGCCGCGCCCGGCACCGGAGATGCCGGTCTTGGCGTCGATCACGATATTGCCCGGCGCGATCAGCCCGTGGGCCAGCAGCGGCGCCAACGTGTTCAGCGTCGCCGCCGGGAAACAGCCGGGATTGGCGATGCGGCTGCGGCCGGCGATCTGCTCGGGCCAGACATCGGCAAGACCGTAGGCCCAGCCGTCGGCGTAGCGGTGGTCGCCGCCGATATCGACGATCTTCACCGTTTCGGGGACCCGCGCCAGTGCCTCGGCCGAGGCACCTGTGGGCAGCGAGGCGAAAAGCACGTCGAGCGGCGGCAGGGCCTCGGGATCCCATTTCTCGATCAGCAAGCCGGCCAGTTTGGCCGGAACGCCGGGGAAACGCTCCACCAGCCGGCTGCCGGCGCTGCCTTCGCCCGCGGCGTAGACAAGCTCGAAGGCCGGGTGGGCCGCAATGAGGCGGAGGGCCTCGCCGCCGCCAAATCCGCTGATCCCGACAATGCCGACACGAATGCTCATGGTGCTGCCTCGTTGCTGCTGTGATTGGGCGGCACGTGGCCGTTTGTCCTGATCGACGCGCATCGCTCAGAGCGGCGCGCATGTCAATTGCCGCAGGGGCCATACGCCGTGACGGCCTCGCGCCGTGGCAGCGGGACCGCGACAGTTGCAGCGTCGCGGAGCCGGGCCCTCGCGGGCCCGGACCGAGGGCATTCAGCGCTGGAAGATCACCGGGAACCAGTCTTCTCGCAGCATTTGACCGGGCTGCATGTCGTGGCCGGGGAAGGGGGGCGAGGTCGGGCCGGGGCGCTCAACGTAGCGCGCGTCATCGCCCACCAGCCGCAGCGAAAACGCCCGGCGGCGCGCGCCAGAGCTGTTGCCCCGTGCCCCGTGCAGGATGGCGTAGTTGAAGGCGACGGCATCACCGGGCTCCATCTGCCACTCCTTGATGTCCATGCCCTCGGCATCCGGGTCGGGCACGGGCATGTAGGCATCGCTGTCGGGGAAGAAGTCGGACTCTGACAGCCAGCGCTTCGGCAGCACCGGCTTTTCCCACAGGTGGCTGCCAGCGACACAGCGCAGGCTCGCATCGGTCACCGGGTCTACGGGCGACCAGAAGCTGATGGTCTGCATGCCGTCCACGAAATAGTAGGGGCCATCCTGGTGCCAGGGCGTCGGCTTGGAGGTGCCGGGCTCCTTGACCAGCACGTGGTCGTGGAAAACCTGAACCCGATCGGATTTCATCAGGTCCGCCGCGACCTCGGCGGCAGGAGACTCGCGGACCACGCGCTCGAACTCGGGGATGCGCTGCCAGTTGCAATAGTCGTCGAAGAAGCGCCCGGCCTCGCCCTCCTTGAGGTTCTCCGCGGCATAGGGGCCGGGCTTGGCCATGTTGTGCTCGATACCGGCGCGGATGTCCTCCACGTGGTCGGCGAAGAGCCCCTTGATGAGAAGGACGCCGTCGCGCTGGAAGGCGTCAACCATGTCCTGGGTCAGAAGTGCGTGCATTGTCGTGTCCTCTTTTTCCAGGAGGCTATGAGGCGCAATGATTAGTTTCAAATAATACATTGGAATGATATTTATAGTTCTATGCTATATAATACGCTCCGCCAGTACGAGTATCTCATCGCCGTCGCCGAGCTTGGCAGCCTGACCGACGCCGCCCGGCGGTTGAATGTCTCGCAGCCCTCGCTCTCGGTGGCGATCACCCAGATCGAGGAGCGGCTCGGCACCCGGCTGTTCCTGCGACGCAAGGGCGCTCCGGTCGAGATCACGCCGCAGGGCCACCGGATCCTCGCTCGTGTGCGCGATCTGCTCGACCTCGCGCGCGGGATCGAGGCGTTCTCTGACCAGCCGGCGCCCTTCGTGGTCGGCTGTTTCGAGGACCTCGCACCGCTCAAGCTCGCGCAGGCGCTCGAGACGCTGCGGCTCGCGTTTCCGTCTTGCACCTTCGAGGGCACCGAGGGGCGGTTCTCTGACCTTGCCGCAGGGCTGGAGGAAGGGCGTATCGATCTGGTGATTTCCTACGACGTGGGGTTCGCCGGGCGTTTTGAGCGGCGCGTTTTGAAGACGGTGCTGCCGGTCGCCTTTCTCGCTCCGGATCATCCGCTGGCGCAGCAGGCCATGGTCACGCTCGAGGACCTCGCAGCGCATCCGCTCATCTTCTTTAGCGAGGAGCTGTCCGAGGGGTTCATGACCGCGCTCTTCAAGGGGCTCAGGTTGAGCCCCACTGTCGGGCACAAGGTGCGCTCGCTTGAAATGATGCGCTCGCTTGCGGCGCATGGTGCGGGGGTCGGCATCAGTTATTCCTGCCCGCCGAGCGACATCTGCTACGACGGGCGCCCGCTGGTGACGGTACCCATCTCGACGCAGGGCGCGGCGACCGAGATCGCGCTGATCTGGTCGCGGTTGCGGGAAGTGGACGCGCAGTTCGAGCGCTTCATCGCGGCGCTAGGGGAGGCGCTGGCCTGAGCCGGATTGGGCGCGTCCGGGCCTTCCGAGGGGCATGGCCTCCGGGCGTCCTGTCCCCCTACGCAGGGCGCGGGGGACAGGCGGTGTCATGGGCCCGGCCTCACTTCGGCAGGGCGTAGGCGATGATCCAATCTGCCTGGTCGAAGGGGTTGTAGCGCGCGCCCCCGGCGGTCAGCACCACGTACTGACGGCCATCCTTGCCGATGTAGGTCAGCGGGGCGGCCTGCGAGCCCGAGGGCAGGCGGCCCTTCCACAGGATGTCGCCGGTCTCGGTATCATAGGCGCGCAGGTAGTAGTCCTGCGTACCCGAGTGGAACGCCAGCCCCGCCCCGGTCGTCACCAGCCCGGCCATGCCCGGCATACCGATCTGCGCCTTCAGCGGGCTCTTGCCCAGGGTGCCGAGCGGCGTGTCCTCCGAGGTGCCCGCCGGCTGCTGCCACGCGATCTCGCCCGTCGCCAGGTCGATCGCAGAGATCATGCCCCAGGGCGGGGTGATGCAGGGCACGCCAAGCGGCGACATGAAGTTGTGCAGGTCGTGGCCGTAGGGCAGGCCGAACTGCGGCGAGCGGCCGTGCGAGTTCATCACCAGGTCCTCGGTCTGGCCGTACTCGTCACGCGGGATCAGCCAGGACACCGTCGGCATCCGCATGTCGACCACCAGCATTCGGTTGCGGGTCTGGTCGTAGGACACCGATGCCCAGTTGAAGCCGCCGCCGTTGCCGGGGTTCATGATCGTCTTCTGCGTCGACTGCGGCGTGAACTCACCCTCATACCGGTAGCTCTTGAACATGATGCGGCAGAGCATCTGGTCGATCGGCGTCGCGCCCCACATGGTCTTTTCCGTCAGCAGGTCCGCCGCGATGGTCGGCATCTCGACCGAATAGGGCTGGGTTTCCGAGTAATACTCGCCCTCGATCTTGCCGTCGGACACGGGCACGGGCTTTTCCACGACCCTCTTGAGCGGCTCGCCGGTGCGCCGGTCGAGCACGAAGATCTGGCCGCGCTTGGTGATCTGGATGACCGCCTTGTCGGTACCGCCCTTGCCATCGGGAATGTCTGCGAGTGCCGGCTGCGCGGGCAGGTCGTAGTCCCAGATGTCATGGTGCACGGTGCTGAAGTGCCAGGCCTCTCGGCCATCGTCGAGGTTCAGCGCCACCAGCGCCGCGCCGTATTCATCGTCGAAGCCGCGGCGCTGCCCGCCGTAATAGTCCGGCGTGGCGTTGCCCATGGGCAGGTAGACCATGCCCAGTTCCTCGTCGATGGCGATGCCGCTCCAGACGTTGGGCGTGCCCTTGGTATAGCTTTCGCCCTCGGGCGGCAGCTTGGTGATCTCCGGGTTGCCGAGGTCCCAGGCCCAGTCCAGCTCGCCGGTCAGTGCGTTGAAGGCGCGCACGGCGCCCGAGGGCTCGCCGACGCTGATATTGTCGGCCACCCAGCCGCCGAGCACGATCTTGTCCCGGCCAATGAAGGGGCCGGTGGTCTGCGCCAGGAACCCGGGCAGCGGAGAGACTTCGGCGGTCGGATCGAGGTCGCCCTGCGGCACGATCTGCGTCATCCCGACGCTCAGATCGACCACGCCCTTGTCGCCGAAACTCTCGCAAGGCTCGCCGGTCTCGGCCTTCAGCGAGATGAGCCGCATGTCGGTGGTGCTCATCACGATGCGCGGGCCGCAGGCATCGCCGGCAGGCGGTGCGTAATACCCCATGGTGCGGCAGCGCTTCCAGAGCGGCGACGTGCCCTTCGGGTCATACTGCCATTTGATCTCGCCGGTGCTGCCATCGAGCGCGGTGACCTGCGAGGCGGCGGCGCATTGGTAGAGCGTGCCGTCCACGTAGAGCGGCGTATTCTGGTCCTGCTTGTCCTCGCTCTGGTTGGCGACGAAACCGGTTCGCGCGGTCCAGGCGACTTCGAGCTCGCCGACATTCTCGGGGGTGATCTGCGCGGCGGTCGAGAAGCGCGTGCCCTCGCCGGTCTTGCCCCACGACAGCCAGCTTTCGCCCGAGGCCGCGGTGGCGTCGGACACTTGGCCGGGCACGATGGGCAGGTCGGTCTGCACGACATTGTGCGGCACGAACATCAGGCCAAGGAAACCGGCGAAGATCGTCAGCATCCCAAGGCCGCCGAGGCGCGGACCGAGGGCTCGGGCGGGCTTGCCTTCGTGGCGCCGCGCCGCGGGCAGCAGCAGCAGCGCCAGCGCGGCCATGAAGACCGGCGCGACAAGCCGCGGAACGAGCGCCCAGAAATCGAGCCCGGCTTCCCAGAACGCCCAGGGGACGGTGCCCGCGACAAGCGCGAGGAAGAGCTTGAGCCCAGCCGAGCGGCCCTTGAAACACAGCGCGGCCGAAGCCAGCATGAGCACACCGGCGATGCCGTAGTACCACGATCCACCCAGGCGGATCAGGTAGGCTCCGCCAGCGGCCAGGACCAGCCCGACCACGGCAAGAAGAAGTCCGAAGGCCCAGAGCAGGGCGGGCGGACGGGGGCGTTTTGCGACCTCGGTCACAGATGTTTCTCCTCTGAGTTTCAAGATGATAACGGGGTGCGCCGGTCTGCGGTGCGGGCGGCGACCCTTGGCAGGCGGTCAGACGTCGGACCCCTGTGGACGGCTCGGCGACGAGGCGCTCCGGTCTAGGGCGGGGCGAGGCGGGTCGTGCGGCCGGTCCTCGTCTTGGCGCGTGCCGCACGACGATCTGGCGTGACGTTCCCGTTGGTTGCCCCCTGCAACATCGTCTGTCCGCTCCTTGCCGGGATCGCGCATGGCTCTGCCATAGAAGCCGGAGGCGGGCGCGCATTTCGTAATGACCGGTGGTCATCATTATTATGACCATCGGTCATCTTCAAGGCGCAGGAAGTCTCCCTGCCGTCAGGTCATGGAAAAGCTGATCAGTTCTTGCTGGCGGGAACGGAGTTCACAGCCGGAAGACGGTTGAAGGGCCGGATATTCGGCGGGCCGCCCGAAAGGGGGGCACCGGCGGTTCCCGGCCGCAGTGACCCGGCGAAAATGAGCTAGATCAGGTCTCTCAAGGCGTAGGCGAGCTCGCAGCGACGGCGCAGGCCAAGCTTCAGAAAGCAGGCCTTCAAATGCGCGGCCACCGTCCAGTGGCTGATGTCGAGGAGGTGGCCCACTTCCTTGTTCGAAAATCCCTTTGCCACCAGCATGGCGATCTCGCGTTCGCGCGGGGTCAGAACCAGTGTTGCAACTTCGGCGGAAGGAACGGCATCGAAATTTCCGGGGCTTTGATCACTGATTTGCAGGCGTGACAATGCAGCCGACATTTTTGGCCTCCAATTTTTGGTTGTGGCATCCGGGGCGCCGCGCGCGTGATACGGACAGCGGGACCGGCTTGATCGGCATGGGAAAGGTTTCGTCAGGACGTCATCGCCACAACTTTTCCGAGTTTAAAATACAACCGAGGATTGGGCCAGTGCGGGTATCCCTTACCCCTGCTGGCCCGCCTCAGAACAGGGGCCACGGGATGTGGCTGAGCTGGGGCGGCGGCAGGCCCGGCCGGTTGGCGCGGGCAAGATCGCTGGCGCGGCGCACGACCTCGGCCCGGCCGCGAGACTCGCGGGTGCGCAGATGACCGAAGGACCAGTAGTAGACCTCGCCGATGCCAAGGGCGTCGGTCTGCCGCAGGTCGGTCCACATGTCCGAGGTCGAAACCCGGCCCTTGATCGCCGACAGCCCCATGACGAAGGGCTTGTTGGGATCGCGCCAAACCGAAACCGCCTCGCGTTGCAGTTTGCCGGGGCTGCCCCGGCTATAGGCCTGTGGAAGGTGGTAGTCGCAGACCCCGATCAGCGGCGCGATCTTGGGAAACAGGCTGCGCGCGACGATATGGGTGACGCCGATGGCGCAGGGGCGGCCCGAGATCATCGGCCCGAAAATCTTGCGTGCGAACCCCTCGTGCGATCCGGTCTCGGGCTTGACCTTCGTCCAGGTCTCCTCGGCATCGAGAAGGATCGAGCGGGCGCCGCTGCGGGCGCAGAGATCGAACAGCGTGTCGACCAGCCCGTCGCACCAACGCCGTCGCGGCGTGAGCCAGGTCATGAAATGGATCGCCGCGCCGCAGCTCTTCACCTCGTCGAGCGCATCCATCAGGCGCGAAGACTGCCGGGCCGAACTGTAGGCCCTGAACGCCAGGTCGCGGTTGCCCGCCTCGCGCGCCCAGCTTGGCGGGTTGACCCCGATGACCACATCGGTGGGGGCCATCTGGCAGAGCTGCTGGCGGGCCTGCGCCGAAGAACTGCTGCCGGCGAGGGTGATGGTGTTGCTGTGCATCCAGACCCGGCGAATGCTGGCGAAGCGCGCCGGGGGGCCCGTTGTGCTGCCGGATGGGGCCGGTCCGGACCCAAGCAGCCCCCGGATCTCGGTGCGCAGCCGGGTCCAGGCGCTTCGGAAGGTGGCCATGCGCGGGTGACCTGCCGGAACCTTCTGGCCGCCAAGCTCGGGGAAGTGCATGAAGAAGGCCATGTCGGTCAGCTCGTCGGGGTCTCGGATGCCGTGGCGGATCGCAAGCAGGACGGCCATCTGCCATGCGCCGGGACCCTGCCGCAGGGCGGTCCGCAGGTCGGGCGGGTAGCGGAGCGTCCAGGATGTGTCGGTTCCGGACTCCCGCAGCTCAAGATCGTCGAATGGCCGCATTCTCCTGCCTCCTGTAGCGGGTCAGCCGTGGGTCAGCCGCCGCGTGGCGCGGAAGTCGATGACATGCGCGCCGCCGGCCTGCGTGCGCAGCCCCACGGATTCGGTGCTGGTGAGCCAGTCGTCGGCCGCATCCACGATCGCCTCGAGCAGGGCCTCGAAATCGGTACGCACGTCGGTGAGGATATACTCCTCGCCCAGCCAGCGCAGGATGTCGCGGCCGGTCACCGCCATGCGGTTGCGCTGCGACGAGATCGGGCGTTCCTGCAGGTAGCGCTTGAGCACCTCTTCGAGCACGTCCCAGCCGGTGTCCGCGCCGAACAGATGGCGCACGTCGGGGGCGTTGAGGATCTCGAAGGCGTCGCGCAGCAGCCCCAGAACCTCGGACCGCAGCACCGCCACATGTCCATAGGAGACCTGCTTGAGGTTGTGCCGCAGGTCGAGTCCCGCGCGCCGCACGATCGCCATGGACCCGAAGGATTCCCGCGTGTTGTTCGGCCGGACGACCTCGGAGACGCGCTTGTCCTGGAAGAAGTTCGACACGTGGCGACAGAAGTTGCTCATCAGCGCATGGAAGGGATCGTTCGGTTCGGCCCCTTCCGGCGGTGTCGCGTCGGTGTAGCCGAAGACCTTGCGGTAGGCCGCCTTTCGATCACCGAGGGTGTAGCGCAGCAGCCGCTTGCGATCGTATTGGAACAGCGCCATCGCGCCCGGACCATCCGAGAGTTTCACCTCGCCCGAGCGGAACAACTGTTGCAACTTCAGCACCGCGCGGAAGGCTCCCAGGCGCTCCATCTGGTAGATGTAATATAGATCGGCGATCGCCCCGATCCTCTCGCGGCTGATCTGGTCGTCGTAGTTCGGCACCAGCGGCGTCGAGGCCGCCGCGCCGAGTGTCTTGGCGATCCTGTCGCCGAGACCGATCATCGGCAGCAGCCCACCGTCATTCGGCACCTCGCCTGGCTGCGGTTCGGCCAGCTTCATCAGCGTCTGCTCGGCCTCGGCGATGTACTGGTTGATCAGCTCGGCCTGTCCGGGTTTTTCGACCAGCTCGTCTCGCGCGTCGCGCACAAGCTGGGACCGCAGGGCCTGAAGTCGTCCGAGAAGGCCGTTGAGCTCTTCCAGGGTGTCCACACGTTCGTCCGCCATCTGTCGGGCCTCCTTCGTTGCGGTTTCGGGTCAGCGGCCGGCCAGGGTCGCCGCATTCGCGGCGGCACCATCGACCAGGGCCTGAAGTTCTTCGATCTGGCGCTTGACCGAGCCGAGACCGAGCGCGAAGCGGTGCAGCCCCTCGTCCTTTGCCAGCAGACCAAGAGCCTTGGACTGGGCGGCAAGCTCCTTCGACAGGATGACGAGGTCGGGCGTCTCGAGCGCGGTGATGCGGCCCGACTGGCCGCGGCTGTCTGCCGAGGTCTTGATGATCCATCCCAGCAGCTGGCCGACAGACATCTCGAAGTCCGCCTCGTCGCCGCCGGAGGGGTATTTCACGCGCACCGACATGTTCTCGATGATCATGATGAGGTCCTGTTCAGCCTGGCTCGTGCCGAAGCGGTCCAGTGTCGCGCGCAGATCGAGGGCCGAACGGTTGATCGCCGACAACTGGCGGTCGAGCCGCGCCGCGCTGCGGCCGAGCGTGTCGCTGAGCGGGCGGCTGACGTAGCCACAAAGCCGCTTGTAGGCCTCGGCAAGCTCGCGGATCTCGGATCTCAGTTCCTCGGACTGGGCGACAGAGCGGCGCAGGCTGACCTCGTCGTCGTTCGTCTCTGCCCGCCTGCCGCCAAGCATCCGCCCAAGATCAACCCGCTCGAACTGATCGCTGAGCTCGCCCTCGAGGTTCGCGTAGTCGACGAAGTCGAGCGTGGCCTTGATCGCCCGCGATATCACCGACAGCGCCTGCGGAAGGTTGACGCCCAGCGGGTCCCCCATGACCTCGTCCAGATCATCGAACTGCACTGCCACCCGGTCCCGTACGCTGCGCAGCGAGGGCACGCCGGCGCGAAGCTCGAAGCGGGTCATGTCCGGCAGCCGGTCGAGGATGTCGAGGATCACGTCCCCCTCGGATCGCACCAACCGCGCCGCGACGCGCGAGGCACCGGCCAGCACGTCGACCGGCAGGCTGCGCGAGGGCGCGCGGCCCTCGGTGCGACCGGGCACGAAGACGGTGAGCCCGTTGCGGGTCTCTTGCCGGTAGTTGTCCATCAAGCCGTCGATCAGCATGTCGGCGGCCGCGATGCTGCGGCCCTCTCCGGTGAATTGCACCCCCTCGCGCGGCAGCGAAAGCGCATCGAGCGAGGCGGTCAGCTGCGCGCCGACGTTTCGGAAGCTACCGGCGCCAGCGGTGGTGCCCACCGTTTGCCCGCTGCTGCGCGCCCCGATGAAACCGATCTGGCGCGAGATGTCTTGCAGGATGGCTGCGATCCCGCCGAACTCATTTTCGTTGCTGGGCATGGGGGTCTCCTTGGTTGTCTGGGCGTCTCGCCACACGCGGACATCGTCTTGGACGCGCTCGGCCAGAGCGGGTGCCGCCGTCAGGTCCCGGATGATGCTGGGGATGGTGCGGATCAGCTTCAGAGCGGCGGTTCGCTTCTGGCCGGCGGGAAGGGCGTCGGCCTCGTTGCGGGCGTCGGTCTGGGCCTGCGGCAGATCGCGCAGGAGCCCGCCATGATCGCGCTCCTCGCCGAGAAAGGCGGCAAGCTCCGTGGCGCGTTCGAGCGCGTCCTCGGCCTCGCCTTCGTCCAGCCCGTGCAGCATCCCCCTGAGGATCGTGAGGCCGGTCTCGGAATACTGCCGCAGGACCTCGACCGAGTGGATGTCGAGCTCCCGCAGCCCGGATTTCTGCAGCGCGGTCGCGCGGCTGTGCAGGCGGGACAGCAGCGTTTCAAGCTGCCTGATCGTCTGCAGCGGCGGGTGGTCGGGTGGAGATCTGCGGTCGGCCATGGTCAGACCCTTTGCAGCGTTGCGTAGAAGTTGCGGCTGATCGCCGCCGGATCGGCGCCCTTGCGCGAGATCGCCAGGCGCGCGGCGGCGATGAGGTGCCGTTCGGGCAGGACACCGGTGTTCTCGCCTCGCGCCAGCCGATGCGCGGCCTCGGTCACGAAGGCGACATCGCGGTGACCGAAGCTGACGACCTGCGCCAGTGCCCGGTTTCCGAGTTGCGGCAGCGGGTCGTAGCAGATCGCCTGCACCATGAGCGTGGTGCCTGCCTCGACTGTATCACGAAATGGCCGCGGCAGGTTGCGGCGGAGCGCAGGCGGGTAGATCCGGTTCCAGGCAGTCTCGAAGGCCCGCGCCTCGGCCTGAAATCCCATGCGGCGCAAGAGGCTACAGTTGAGCGGGACCCGCAGCAGCGGCGTCGGATGCACGCCCTCGGGGTTGAAATGCGCGGTGCGGGACTTGGTGCGACCGACCACGTCTATCAGCGACTCGACGTAGGCGGGCCCGATCAGCAGACAGCCGGCAAGATCGGCGAAGCTTTCCTTGTGCCAGCGCGTCCAGACCGCGATCGCCTCAGGCGGCAGCTTCGCCCGCATCCGCGCGGCGATGCGTTTCGGCATGTCTTCCCAGAGGCCGAGGTCGTTTTGCAGGTTGTGCGCGACCTCGTGTGGAATGGCGCCAAGGGTCCAGGGGTTGTGCAGGCGGTGCTGCGGAACCTTGACCAGCGGAAACGGATTTGGCCGTTTGCCGAGCTTCGAAAGCCGCACGCCGCGCCGGTAGGTGGCGGGGCCGTTGCCGTCCTCGAGATAGGCGAAGGGCTGGGGCGCGGGCACGCTGAGTGCCCGTCCGAGCCCCATCCAGACCGCCTGGTAGCAGTTCCGCGCGATGCGGTCGACGCCGCGCAGCTTGCCGCCGAAGGGGCCGGTGCGCTGGGTAAAGATGCCGCGGTAGAAGGCCAGCAGCTTTTCCGCCTCCTGGGTCTGCAGGTAGACGCGATCCTTGAGATGAAGGAACCCCGCCGGGGCGGCGCCGGGATCGGCTTTCAGCGCGGCACCGACACGGCTCATCTCGGTGACGTCACGGGCGAGCGCCGCGTGCAGGTCGCGCACCAGCACGTTGGCCGCGCGGATATGGGCGATTGTCGGTTGCACGGCCTCGGTGCCGAATTCCTCGGGTTCGAGCAGCGCCAACCCGTCGAGATAGCGGCGCGCGTTCAGCACCTGCCGGTCGATGAAGCGCGCCCGCGAGTAGAGCCGCCTGTCGCCGGGGGCTGTCGTCAGCAGGGGGGCGGCCGGCGTGTGTCGGATCTCGACCAGCATGGCTCAGCCTCCGACACCCAGGCGCCGCTCGAGCCTGAGCAACTGGCGCGCGGCGCCGCGCAGCGCGCGCGACATCGCCACGCGTTCGCTGTGGGTGAGGGGCCCGCCGCGTGAAGCTTCGTCCTCGAAGGCGCTTGCTTCGGCTAGGGTCTCGTAGTCGTCGCCGGGGCCTCGCTCATAGCCGTCCTCGGAAAGCGATGCGTAGTCCTCATCGTCGCCTCCCAGCAACGGCTCGCCTTCGTCCTCGCCAAGCAGACTGGCTCCGAGGCGCAGCGAAAGGCTGGTGAAACTGAGCATGGTATAGAGCGTCTCGGCCACCTGCTGAAGGTCCTGCCGGGGAAACAGGCCATAGCGCTTGGCCGTCATCGCCAGCGCCGGGGCCAGCACCGAGAACACCGGGACCTGGAGGATCTGCGCAGGGGTGATTGCGCTGCCCGCCTTCTTCGATGCCAGGGTCGCGGCCTGAAGGGCGAACGCGTGCAGGAAGCTCGGGAAGGCGCGCGCGATCAGGGCCCGATCGGGGGCCACGCGGATCATCGTCCGGTGGAAGGCGCGTTCGAGTTCGGGCCGGCGGCGCAGCAGCGTCTTGCGCAGCGCGCGGCGGAGAACCTGGTCGCGGCTCTGCCGTGGCGAAGGCCCGCGCGGCGCGGCGCGCACCACCTTGGATGTGTCGCGGCGATGGCGAGCCTGCGCGGTGCTGTGTCGGCGCTTGGCGGCAGAGCCGCGGTCGGCCTCGTCGAGGTAGAGCGTCTCGTCGAAATCGTCGCTTTCGGGGTCGTCTTCGAAGGCGGCGCCGTCCCAGTCGGGATCGGCCATCGGATCGAGGAAGCCGTCGGTCTCGGGGTCGAATTCCATGTCGTCGCGCATTGATCCGGTCCTTCGCATCCTGGCCTGGGGGCACATCCGTCGGAAACCGGGAGGGCAGCTGTCCGCCCTCCCGCAGGGGCTTCAGTAGAACCGTTCGGCCCGTGCGATCGCGGCGCGATTGAGCTTGCGCTTCTTGGCGACATTGTTGGCAAGCGCCCGCGCCAAGCGCGGCTGCGAGCGCAGCGTGCGCCGGGCCTGCTTGGTCATCACCCGCGCCGCCGTGGCATTGGTCACCGGCTTGCCCTTGGCAGCCTTGCGAGACAGCGCGCCGGTGGTGTCCCGCACGATCCCCGCAAGAGTCTTGTTGAGCTGCTTGGACGACGGGCTGGAGGCAAAATGCTTGGCCAGCCGGCCGGTCGCGGCGGCGATGCCGGGCGCGACGGTCTTCACCGCCATGGGCGCGCGCGAGGTGATGGTGATCGCGATGGCACCGCCAAGCGCCTGAGCGTCGTTCGGATGCGCCTTCGAGGCGGCGTCGGCCATGGCCTCGGCCAGCGCCTCGTCGGATGCGGCCATCGGCATGACGGCGTTCATTTCGTCCTCGGTGTCGGACTCGTCCTCATCCTCGAGGTTCTTCACGAAGCGGCCGATGCTGCCACCGACCGCCGCGCCCGCCGGGCCGCCGAAAGCGCCGCCGATGACCGAGCCGATCTTGCCCGCGTTGTTCTTGGCGACGCTCAGAAGCTTGCGGGCGCCCTTCTTGGCCCAGCTCTTCAGCCGGCCCCAGAACTCGTCGCCCTCGAAGTCCCCGAAGAGGTCTTCGCCGTCGAAGCCTTCGGGGTCGCTGTATTCGTCGGCGTAGCTTTCCCACTCGTCTTCGTAGGCGAACTCATCCTCGAATTCGCTTTCATAAGGGGAAAAGTCCTCGTCCTCGTAGAGCTCGTCTAGCATCACTGACCTCCTTGCGGTTCAAGTCATGGGACCTGCGGGACGATGAACGAGCCCGCCTGATCCCAAGCGTGTCAGCGAAGGGGTGTCCTGCCTATCGCACAGATGCCGTAGCCCATCGGGTCTAGCTGGAACGAGTTAGATGCAAGTGCAGAAAGGTTGCGGCAAAGCTGCAGGTTCCGGTCTCAAGTGCACGAAATGGCGACATATTTGCGCGAAGATTGGAGGGGGTTCTCCGATCTGAAGGCGGCTGTCCAAAGACAGAAGGGCCGTTCCCGATGGCGGGAGCGGCCCTTCGAGCGCGATCGATGGCCCCGGCGCTGGCGGGGGACTCGCCTGTCAGCCCTTCAGTCCCTCGGCGTCCTGGTGTCCGGGCAGGGAGACGCCCGCGACAGCCGCTGACGCCCCGAAACAGCCCAGGATCAGCGGCAGCAACGCCGCGACCGCGATCCCGGCCTGAAGCACGAAGATCAGCGCATAGGGCGGCAGCGTGCTGGCATCCGACAGGGTGACGATCTGGCTCAGCATCTCGAAACCCTCGAGACCGATCTCGGTGCCGATGATGATCACGAAGGCCAGGAACAGATGCGCCGCGCTCTTGGGGCCGGCAATGCGCCCCACGGCGAAGATCGTGGCGGTGGTCGCAATGCCGCTGCCGAAGCCGGTAAAGAGCCGCGAGCCGATGAAGATGGTGTTGTCGGGAATCTGGAAGACGTTCAGCACCAGCACGCCCGGATAGGCCAGGTAGGACAGCAGTCCCAGCGCGGCGATGGCGATGCCCGCGACGATGAGCGGCAGGTGCAGGGACCAGCGGGCAAGCGCCGCCGCGGTGCCGGTCGCCGCGATCACCTGCGCCAGCGCGGCAAGCGTGGCGCGGTCGTCGATCAGCGTCGTCGAACAGGCGTGCCGGATTAGGTAGGCGGTGTCGAAGAAGCCGGTCGTCGCCACGTTGAGCAGGAAGAGCGCGAGGAAGAGCCCGAGGATGCGCCGGGAGGTGCCCGCGTCGCCGGTCGCGCGGCGCGGCTCGGCCTTCCAGACCCGGACGAGATAGACCAGGCTCACCGCGAAGACCGCGGCAAGCGGCACCACCAGCGGCGAGGTGATGGTCTTCAGAGAGGTGAGGAAGGTCAGCCCCTCGAAGAGCAGCAGCGCCAGAAGCGCGGCCAGCATCAGTCGGCCCGAGAGCAGCACCGGGGTCGCGTCGGAGGCCTCCGGTGCGGCGCCCTCGGGTGCGCCCCGGCGCAGCAGGAGGATCGCGCCGATCAGCAGCAGCACGATCACCGCGAAACCGGCGAAGAAGCTGTCGAGCCCGTGCCGGGGGGCGACCACCCGGACAAGCTGCGGCGTGACGAGGAAGGCCAGCGGCATGGCGACCGACCAGACCCCGGTCAGGAACTTGTCCCAGCGCGGTCCGCCGAGGCCGGTCCAGGCCTGTGAGATAGGCGCCAGCGTTGCAAGGCCGAAGCCGGCCATCGGGAAGAGCAGCACCACCAGCGCGACGCGGGTATCCACGGGCGGCGCGAACTTGAAGAGCGCCGCAAGTCCCAGCGCCGCAGCGCCCGCCAACAGGCACATCCAGACCGCCAGACGCCGTGCGGGGATGCGCCGCATCAGCCAGGGCGCAACCAGCAGCGAGACCAGCACCGCGCCCATCAAGAGCTCCATGATCGCCGCCGTGGCCTCGACGGTGATCGACAGGAAGCTGGCGAAACTGCCTTCGGATACGAAGACGGTTGAGGCGATGACCGAGCGCAGCCCGTTGCCGAGCAGCACCAGCGGCACCAGCAGGAGGAGTCCCAAGCCGTTCATGCCCCGAGATGCCCGGCAAGGCGGATCGCCATGGCGGCGATGGTGAGCGAGGGGGCGTTGACCGGACAGCTCACGTGGGTGCTGGCTCCAAGGATGTAGAGGTTGTCATGCTGGTGGCTGCGCAGGTCGGGGGTCACCACCGAGGTTTTCGGGTCGGTGCCCATGCGGGTGGTGCCGCCGATGATCGCGTTCGAGAGGTAGGGATCGTCGGTTTGCACCTCGGGTGCGCCCATGCGCGTCAGCACCTCGCGGGAGACCTCGGTCGCCACCTTGATCCCGGCGTTGGTATAGTCGTCCACGGTAAAGGCGATGCGCGGCTTGGGGATGCCGGCGCTGTCCAGCTGGTCCGACAGGGTGATGCGGTTGTCGGGGCTGCCCAGCGTCTCGGCCGAGGAGTTGAGCCGCACGTGCCGCGCAATCTGGCTGTCGAGCGCCTTGACCAGCGCCGCGCCGCGCATCCCCTTGGCGATCAGCTCCTTCGAGAGCTTGGTGGCGTCGGCGTTGCCGCTCCAGCCGTTGTTCATGAAGGAAGTGCCGAAGGGCGCGTAGTCCTTGCGGAAGGCGCCGTCGCGGTACTCGGTGATGCCCGAGGTCTGCTGCGGTCCGCGATAGGGGTAGACGGGGTCGCGCACCTCGCCCCAGACATCGATGTTCCACTGCGACAGCAGGTAGCGCCCCACCTGGTCATTGCCGTTGGCGACGCCGTTCGGGGCGGTTTCCTGCTTGGAATTCAGCAACAGGCGCGGGGTTTCGATGGCATGGCAGGCCAGCACGTAGGTGTTCGCCGTGACGCTCTGGGTGGTGCCGTCGGGGCGGCGGATGGTCAGGCCGCTGACCTTGCCATCGGCACCCACCGCGACATGGGTCACCAGCGCCTGCAGCTCGATGCGCGCACCGGCGGCCATGGCCTTGTCCATGTCGACCGAGGCGTCGTATTTCGCCCCGATCGGGCAGATCGGCACGCAGGTGTTGTTGCCGCAACAGGGCGGGCGGCCGTCGTGCACTTCGGAGTTGCGGGCATGGCTGAAGATCGCCGCGTTGAGCCCCATCGCGTCGAGCGCCTGCGCCTGTATCTGCTTGTCCATGAACGAGGCGGGGATGGGCGGCATCGGGTAGGGATCATCGGCGGCGCGCGGCGCGCCCCAGGTGTGGGCCGGATCACCAGCGACGCCCCAGCGTTCCTCGGCCTGACGGTAGTAGGGCAGCAGGTCGTCGTAGCTGATCGGCCAGTCGGCGCCGCGCCCGTAGAGCGTGGCGGCCTTGAAGTCCTCTGGGCGCAGCCGGTCGGCGAAGCCGGTCCAGTGCCAGCTGGTGCCGCCGTAGATGCGCAGGTACGCCCCGACGAAGCGCGCCGGTCCCGCCTGATCGTAGAAGGCGTCGTAGTCGGTGTCGGTGGGATGCGGCGCGAAGTCCTGGCTGGGGTAGGGCGCCTGCGGGCCCTTCACCGGGTTCTCGTAGAAATCCGCGAGGTACTCGCCGCGGGTCTTGCGGCCCCCGGCCTCGAGCACCAGCACGTCGCGCCCGGCCTCGGCGAGGCTGCGCGACAGATGCGCGCCGCCCATGCCCGAGCCGACGATGACGATGTCGGCGGAGAGGTCAGCAGGTCCGGTCACGCGGCGCTCCATTCGTGTTGCCAGTAGCCGAACTCCGGCCCGGCGCAGAGCCCCGGCGCCTTGCCGAAGCTGAGGGATTTCCAGCCGAGAGCGAGCGGGTAGTTGATCATCCGCGCGTTGTCGTCCTCGGGGTCGGCGGTGCCGGTGAAGAGCGCCTCGGTCAGCCATTGCAGCTGCGCCTCGCGGGCGGCGTTTTCCTGCGGCTCGAGCAGCGGCGCGACGCCCGCCTGCGCGGCATGGGCCGAAAGCACGTCCACCGCCGCCGGGCCGAACTTCGCCTCGAAAAGCGCGGTCACGCTTTCCAGCAGCTGCGGCGCGACCTCGACCGGGCCCGCGAGCGCGTAGAGGATCGAGCGGAACATCCCCCGGTCGCGCGCCGCGTTCAGCGAGGCCGCCAGCGCTCCGCCCGGCAGGGCGGCCATTGCAAGGAGGCTGGCCCCGCCGCCCAGCACGGCGCGACGGGTCTTCGGGGCGGGGGTCACGGCGCCGAAACCACGATGAAGCCGCGGGAGCGGTTTGAGCCGCTGTCGACCATCATCATGCCCGCGTGCAGCGTCTCCACCGAGACCCAGACCGGCGGATACTTGTACTTCGCCACGTCGAGGATCAGCACGCTGTCTGTCGCCTCGTCATAGGCGGCCACAGGCGAGATGTGGCCGTCGCCCTCCTGCGGCAGGGCCTTGCGCGAGTAGTTGGCGATGAAGCGGGCATTGCGGTCCGACAGGGTGGACTTCAGCGCGGCGCGCAGCGCGTCCACCGGGGTCTCGTCGGCGAAATGGTGATCGGCCTTCATCCCGAGGTTCTCGATGAAGGTGTCGAGCTCGGCCAGGGTCAGCCCCTCGTGCTCGACCATGGCATAGGGTTTCAGCTTCTGGTTGGCCTCGTTGAACAGCGTGTCCTGGGTGAACAGGGTCCACGGGTAGAGCCGGTCGGGCGAGGGGCGCGAGATCTCCAGCGAGTTCGCCACCGCGGCGACCGAGGCCGGGCCGCAGAAGGTCAGGATCTGCTCGAACTCCAGATAGGACGCGAGCGGGAAGTAGTCGCGGTTTAGCTCGGTACCGAGCAGGCGCGCCTCGCCTTCCTCGCTGGTCAGGTAGACGAGATCGTCAGCCATCACCGGCCCGGCGAGCGTCAGCCCCAGCAGGGCGGCGATCAGTTTGCGGCGAACCATTTTGCGATCTCCTCGATGTCGCTGTCGGAAAGTTCCTTGGCGTAGACGCCCATGACGTCGGCCATGCCACCCTTGCGGTAGCCGGAGCGGTAGGATTTCAGCGCGCTCTGCAGGTAGTCCTCGCGCTGACCGGCGAGGATCGGCACGCCCGCGACCAGCGGGTTGCCGTCGGCCGAGTGGCAGGACACGCAGGACGAGACGCTGGACGGAACAGCAGGTGTCTCCTCTGCCAAGGCTGCGCAGGGGGCGAGCAGCGCGAGCAGGGCAAGCTCAGGCCTGAATGGCGACATTGAACATCATTCCCAGGTCTTCATGTGGCAGGATGTGGCAGTGCATGACGAACCGCCCGTCGAAATCGGTGAAGCGCATGCGCAGGGTGACCGTGCCCGCCGCCGGAACCGCGATGGTGTCCTGCCATTGCGGATTGGCCAGCGGCTCGCCGTTGATCTTGATCACCTGCATCGGGTTCACGTGCACGTGGATCGGGTGCGGGAAGGGCGTGGTGTTGACCAGCTCCCATTCCTCGGCCTCGCCCAGCTTGGCGACGATGTCGTCGCGCTGCGGATCGAAGGGTTCGCCGTTGAGCGTGAAGACCGTGTCCTTGAACATGCCTTCCACGTCGCTGACGCCGAGCACGATCTGCCGCGTGCGGACAATCTCGTCGTCGGGGATATCGGTGAGCACCTTGTTCTTCGGCAGCGGCCCCTTGGGCAGCTCGGTGCCCATCTTCACGTCGGGCGCGATGCGGCTGGTGTCGGCGGGCAGCACGATGACCTCGGCCATCAGCACCTCGTCCAGCGGCTGCTTGCCCTGGCTGAAGGCCGGGCGGCGCAGCGTGTAGCTGCCGGGCTCCAGCGCCTTGACCATCAGGTTCATGCGGTTGCCGGGCGCAAGGAAGATCTCGTCGGTCTGTCGCGCCTCGGGGTAGGGGTTGCCGTCGAATCCGATCTCGTGGAGTTCGAGCCCGTCGAGGCGCATCGGCAGGAACTGCTGGTCGCCGGCGTTGAGCATCCGCCAGTGCTGCACCTCGCCCGCCCGCATGTAGATGCGCGGGTGATAGTGGCCGTTGACCAGCCAGTAGCGTTCGGCGTCCAGCGACCAGATGGTGTCGTAGCTGTCAAGATCCTCGGCCTTGGGGTCGACAACCGGACATTGGAACACGAGCACCCGCTCGATCGCGGCGGCCACCTCGGGCACCTCGTCGAGCGTGCCGCCGACGATCATCATTCCGCCGCACCCCGAGGCCACCTGAAGCGCCACCGAGCCGTGCCGATGCGGATGGTACCAGTAGTTGCCCGCCGGGTGATCCTCGGGCAGGCGCACGATGTAGTTGAAGCTCTCGCCGGGGTGAATCTGCAGGTAGACGTTGTCGGAATTGCCCTTGGGGCTGACGTGGAATCCGTGGAAATGCAGGTTCGTCGTGCTGAACTCGTTCGGCGTATTGAGCACCGCCGGAGACGGGTCGGCATTCGGCGGCATGTCGTTGTGGAGGGTGATCTCCATGTCGTCGCCGGGCAGAACGCGGAAGGTCGGGCCGGGAATCTCGCCCTCGTAAAGACGCAGCTTGGCCTTGGCGTAGGGCAGTTCGACCTGCGATTGCTTCATCGTCAGATCGAGCCTGAACCGCCCGCTGACGGAGTGAACTTCGCGCGGGTTCGGCAAGTCCGAGGCGAGGCCGAGCGGCGAGCGCGCCGGGATCTCGTTCTCGGTCGCCTGGGCAAAGGCGCGCGACACCGCGCCTGCACCAAGGCAGAGCGCCCCTCCGGCGGATGCCGACGAGAGCAGCAATCTTCTGCGCGAAAGCCCTGATCCATGAGCGCTTGTCGGAGTGGGCTTGGCCTGCGGCATATGTCTGTAGGTCCGGAATTCAAGAGGCGTGATGCGATGTCTTTCGTGCATACTACCTATGCGAGATTAAGATACCTATTATGCGCGCACAGACTGGTTCCGGATTGGCAACAATAGCACCTGACGAACCGGACAGGACACGATGGCGCTTCGGACGGGCCGGTCCGCTCCCGCTCGCGCGTCGTGGTTTTCTCCATGACTTCAGGATGTTTAGGTCCGAATCCTTTACGGTTCGTTGAGCCGGGAAGGGCAGGACTGACCCGGTCTCCTACCGTTTCGCAGCCGGGATGGCTGTGGCCAGAATGCCATGCCGTGCGGCGCCATGCTGGCGGCGGCCCCGGTCGAAAGCAACGCGATTGCTTCGGTGTCATTCTTGCGGACCGCCGCGTAGCGGCGATCCGACGGCACGCCGTACTGCCGGGCGGTTCGCGTTCCGCGGGGGAGCGTTCCCACATGAAAACAGCTCCCCCGCCCTGGACGGGGGAGCCTTTTGCCGGTGGGGAAAAGCTCAGAGCACGAAATCCGCGGCATCCAGCGCGTGCAGCCCGGTCAGCTGGATTTCCATCTCGGGGGCGGTGTCCAGATCGAGGTTCACCCAGACGAAGGTGTTGCCGCCGCTCTGGAAGCTCCGGACCTGGCCAATATCGTCGAAGGAGGCACTTCCGATGAACTCGAAAGCCTGGTTGCCGGCGATGCGAAAGTCGGCGTCGAGCACGCTCAGGTCGATCCTGTCGGCACCGCCGAAGCCGAAGTCGGTGACCGTGTCGCGAGCCGCGCCGTTGGAATCCGTGGCGCTCCAGAACTGGAACAGGTCGGCGCCGTAGCTTCCGGTCAGCACGTCCTGGCCGCCGCCGCCGCGCAGCTTGTCGTTGCCCGCGCCGCCATTGAGGATATCCGTGCCCGCATAGCCCGAGAGCACGTCATTGCCGCCGCCCCCATGCAACTCGTTGTTGGCGTTGTCGCCGGTCAGAAGGTCGGCGTAGCCCGTACCGATGACCTTCTCGACATTGGTGTAGGTGTCGCCCTCGGCATCGCCCCACCAGCCCCTCTTTGCCGCGAGGTTGACGTTCACGCCGGTGGAGCCGGAGAAGTAGATCGTGTCGAAGCCGGCGCCGCCGTCGATGGCATCCGCGCCCGCCGCGCCGAAGAGGAAGTCGTCGCCATCCTGGCCGCGCAGGTCGTCGTTGCCGGTGTCGCCGTAGAGGTTGTCATCCCCGGCGTTGCCCTCCATCAGGTCGTCATTCGCGCCGCCCATCAGGACATCGTTGCCAGCGCCGCCGTGCAGGTCATCGTTGCCGCTGCCGCCGCTCAGGATGTCCTGGTCGTTGCCTCCGTAGAGGCTGTCATCGCCGCCGCGTCCGTCGAGGTAATCCTGTCCATCGTTGCCCGCCAGCGAGTTGCGCTGCGCGTCGCCGCGGAGATCGTCGTCGTGGTTCGAGCCATAGAGGCTCTCGATGCTGATCAGGCTGTCGCCGGCGGCCTCGCCCCCTGCCACGTTGCCGCTGTCGAGATCGATGGTGACCCCCTCCCAGGAGGTGATGTAGGAGGCCATGTCCGAGCCTGCGCCGCCGTCGATCGTATCGCCACCGCTGCCGCCCGAGATGAGATCGTTGCCGGCGTCGCCGTAGAGCCTGTCATTGCCGCTGTCGCCGGTCATCGAGTCGGTGTCGTCGCCGCCGCGCATGTAGTCATTGCCCGAGCCGCCCTCGAGGATGTCGACCCCCGCGCCGCCGTAGAGCGTGTCGTTGCCGCCGCGGCCGAACAGGTGGTCATCGCCGTCCTTGCCGCTGAGCACGTTGCCGGCGTTGTCACCGTAGAGCCAGTCCGCGAAGTCAGAGCCGTAGACGTGTTCGAAGCCGTTGAAACGGTCGCCCTCGGCATGGCCACCGGATCCGATGCCGTAGTAGAGATCGACCGTCACCGCCGCATCGGAGCCCGAATAGAGCAGGCGGTCGGAGCCGCCCGCGCCATACATGAAGTCGGCCCCGGCGCCGCCTTCGACCCAGTCATCGCCCGCGCCGGCATAGATGCGGTCATCGCCCTCTCCGCCGTAGAGCCAATCGTTGCCGTCACCACCGTAGATGGTGTCCTTGCCACCGTCTCCAGAGATGTGATCGTTCCCGCCAAGGCCATGAATTTCCTCACCGAAATTCGTGCCGAAGAAGGTATTGCTCCAGTTGTCGAGATAGATCGGATTTGCCATTTCTTTGTCCAGTCATGTTGCCGCGTTCTGCGGTGGTTGAGCGTCGCAAGGCGACAGGGACTGGATGCGCGATTCACGTTTCGCGCCGTTTTCAGCACTGAATCGCGCAAGCATCGATTGTTTCAGTTGCGACTCGGCGCAGGCTGCGGTTGTGCGCTTTGGTTTCTCGACCTGCGCGATTGTTTCAGCTGCGCCGTACGCAAGGCGCTGACAGGCGGAAGGCAGCCGCGGCGGAAGGGCCATATCCTGGGCATTGCCGCGACCGCACCTCTTGCCTAACGTGCCGCTGGGTAAGGGAGGAGACCTACATGACAGACAGGACACCCGGCTTCGACACGCTTGCCGTGCACGCCGGCACGGAACCCGATGCCGCCACCGGCGCACGGCAGGTGCCGATCTACCAAAGCACGTCTTACGTGTTCCGCGACGCGGAGCATGCGGCGCGGCTCTTCAACCTCGAAGAGGTGGGCTACATTTATTCGCGCCTGACGAACCCCACGGTCTCGGCGCTCGCGGCACGGGTCACCGCGCTCGAGGGCGGGGCGGGCGGCATCGCCTGCTCCTCGGGTCACGCGGCGCAGATCATGGCGCTCTTTCCGCTGATGGCTCCGGGCTGCAATATCGTCTCGTCCTCGCGGCTCTATGGCGGCACCATCACCCAGTTCAGCCAGACCATCCGCCGCTTCGGCTGGTCCGCCAGCTTTGTCGACACCGACGATCTGGACGCGGTG
Source organism: Salipiger mangrovisoli (assembly GCF_015223355.1). Classification (GTDB taxonomy): domain Bacteria; phylum Pseudomonadota; class Alphaproteobacteria; order Rhodobacterales; family Rhodobacteraceae; genus Salipiger; species Salipiger mangrovisoli. The sequence continues at coordinate 23,164 of NZ_JADFFK010000007.1, forward strand.
AAGGCGGCGATCAACGAGAACACCCGCGCGCTCTTCTGCGAGACCATCGCCAACCCCGGCGGCTACGTCACCGACCTTGGCGCGATGGCGAAGATCGCGGATGAGGCGGGCATCCCGCTCATCGTCGACAACACCACGGCAACCCCCTGGCTCTGCAAGCCGATCGAGCACGGCGCGACGCTGGTGGTGCATTCTGCGACCAAGTACCTGACCGGCAACGGCACGGTCACCGGCGGCATCGTGGTGGACTCGGGGCAGTTCGACTGGTCGGCGTCGGACAAGTTCCCCTCGCTGTCGCAGCCCGAACCCGCCTACCACGGGCTGACCTTCCATGCGGCGCTGGGGCCGATGGCCTTCACCTTCCATTCCATCGCTGTGGGCCTGCGTGACCTTGGCATGACGATGAACCCGCAGGGCGCGCATTACACGCTGATGGGCATAGAGACGCTGGGTTTGCGCATGGAACGCCACGTGAAGAACGCGCAGGCGGTGGCCGAATGGCTGGAAAGGGACCCGCGCGTCGAAGCGGTGACCTACGCGGGCCTGCCGTCGTCTCCCTGGCATGAACGGGCGCAGCGCGTCGTGCCCAAGGGTGCGGGCGCGCTCTTCACCGTTGCGATCAAGGGCGGCTACGATGCCTGCGTGAAGCTGGTGGACAGCCTGAAGCTCTTCAGCCATGTCGCCAATCTCGGCGACACGCGTAGCCTGATCATTCACCCGGCCTCGACCACCCACCGCCAACTCGAGCCCGAGCAGCAGGTGAAGGCCGGGGCCGCGCCCAACGTGGTGCGCATCTCGATCGGTATCGAGGACGTTGCCGACATCATCGCCGATCTCGATCAGGGGCTGGCCGCGGCGGCCCCTTGACGGCCCGCTGAAGCTTCGGGCGGGTGCCTCGGCACCGGCCCGGAGCCGCCGCGCGGCCTGCGCGCGCTCAGGGAATGCGGGTGCGCTCGATGAACTTGCGCAGCGCGAAGCGGGAGCGCACGTTGCGCACGCCGGGGACCTTCATCAGCTTTTTCTGCAGGAACTCCTCGTATTCCTCGAGATCGCGCACCAGCACCTCGAGCAGGAAGTCCTGGGAACCGGTCATCAGCATCCCGGTCACCACCTCCTCGAGCCCAGAGACGGACTTCTGGAATTTCTCCACATCCGGCCCGTCCGACCGCTCCAGTTCGACCGAGACGAAGGCGGTGACGCCGAAGCCCGCGACCTTGCGGTCGATCTTGGCGCTGTAGCCACTGATCAGCCCGCAGTCCTCGAGCCGCTGGATCCGGCGCTTGCAGGGGGTGGGGGAAAGGCCGATCTTCTCCGCAAGGTCCACGACCGTGACGCGGCCATCCGACTGGAGGAGCCGCAGGATCCTTCGGTCTAGTTCATCAAGGGTGATCGCCACGCCGGATTCTCCGTCAGGTGCCGGGGGGTGCCCCGGCAAATGTGATTTCGCTACCAGAGTCGGACCAGGCGGGCAGTCCGAGCTCTCTGCCATCATAGTGAAGCGATATTCTCCGACAAAGTCGGAAGCGATAGGGAAAAGCGCTTTCAGATACCCGACATTCCGTCCCAGTTTGGCGACAAGCACCGGCCATGACATGCGACACTCTGTCCAGTCGCAAAAAACGCCCCTCAGAGGATCACATGGCCCTGAAACTTGTCGAAGAACTGGCCCCCGCAGGCTACGAGCGTCTTGTCTACATCGAGGACGAGGACGCCGGGCTGCGCGCCTTCGTCTGCGTGCATTCCACCGTTTGCGGGCCCGCCGTCGGCGGCTGCCGGATGTGGAACTACGCCAGCAAGGACGAGGCGCGCACCGATGTGCTGCGTCTCGCCGCCGGGATGACACATAAGAACGCCATGGCCGGTCTCGGGCTGGGCGGCGGCAAATCGGTCATCCTCGGGGATCCGCGCAGCGACAAGTCCGAGGCGCTGTTCCGCGCCTTTGGCCGGGCGATCGAAAGCTTCGGCGGCAGCTACTACACCGCCGAGGATGTCGGCATCTCTCCCGAGGACATGGCCATCGTTGCCAAGGAAACCTCCTATGCCGTCGGTCTCGATCACGGCGCCCACGCCAGCGGTGATCCTTCGCCCTTCACCGCCGAAGGTGTGTTCCAATGCCTGAAGATCGGCGCGCGTGCGGTCTTCGGAACCGAGGACCTGACGGGCCGCCGCGTGCTCGTGCAGGGTCTGGGCCATGTCGGATGGAGCCTTGCGGAGAAACTCCATGCTGCGGGTGCGGCTCTGGTTGTCACGGATGTGAACGCCGCAGCGTCTCAAAAAGCACAGGTCAGCTTCGGGGCAGAGGTCTGCGCTCCGGACGAGGTGTTCGACCAGCAAATCGATATCTTCGCACCCTGCGCGCTCGGCGGTGTCCTCACCCATGAGACCGTTGCACGGCTGAGCGCGAAACTGGTGTGCGGGGCTGCCAACAACCAGTTGCTCGAGCCGTCGGTCGCCGAAGACCTGCTGAAGCGTGATTGCCTCTACCTGCCGGACTACGTGGTAAACGCGGGCGGCATCATCAGCGTTGCGGGCGAGGTGCATCACGCCGGACCGGAGTACCGCGCCGAGCGGCTTGTCCAAATCGCGCGCCGCATCGACGAGATTGTCAGGACCAGCCGGAAAGAAGGCAAGACGACGATCCGGGTGGCGGACGAAATGGTGACCGACATCCTTGCCAAGGCGCGCAAGGTCGCGGACGCCGCCGCCTGATCACCGAGCCGGGCCGGTCCGGCCCGGATGCTGTTCCGCCACGACGTCCCGCAACGCGGCCCGAGCTTCTGCTTCGGCCGCGTTGTGCCTGACGGTGAGCGTGCGCCGTCTAGGGAATCGCGCTTGCTGACAGGGACGCGATCGTGATCGCCGCGATCAGAAGGCCGCCCGCACGCTCGAGCCACACGCCAAACCTGCGCAAGCTTCTGTGCAGGAAAGCTCCTGAGGTCACCGCGACGAGCTGCGCGAGCATCGAGGCCACGACAAAGACGCCGATGACGATCGCGGCATCCAGCGCACCCATCGCGCGGTCCGGAAGAATTTGCGGCAATAGCGCGATCAGGAAGACCAGATTGAACGGGCTGAATGCGGCCAGCGTGAAGCCAAGCGAGAAATCGGCGAGCCGTGGCGGCTCCCGGTGCCACGCCGGGTTCTCCCTGCCGGAATTGAAGATCATGCGCAGCGAAACATAGGCGACCACCGCGATGCTGGTGGCCTTGAGCGCGGCGTCGACCCCGGCGGGCAGCGTGGTCGATGCGAGCACCATCAGCACCGAGATCGTGGCCATGATGGCATCTGCCGCAAGGATCCCGCCGGTCACACACATGCCGCTGCGCAGACCCGAGGCAGAGCTGCGGCTGATTGTGAAGACAATGCAGGGTCCGGGCGCCGCCGCATTTGCGAGGCTGGCACCAAACAGGAAAAGGATTGCCAGGGAATCCATGGAATGTTCCAGTCGAATGTTTGTGGTCGAAATGGAATAGGGGACGGTCTATTGCATAGTCAGGAATATATTTCGCGCGGTGTCTTCAAAGTCCTCCACCATGTCGCGATTTTCCGCCTGCCAAGACTGGAATCTTGAAAGTCCTCTGCTCATCATCTGGTTTTGCGCGAGCGCGATTTCTGAAATGTGAGAGAGCTCTTCGGGTGTGATGAAGCTGGCTCCGATCGACGCCGTGGCGGTGCTGCAGCGAAGAGCCTGGTCTTCGGGAAGCGGTCCGAGGTCCATCATGGCGGAGCAAAGGTAATAGGTCGCCAAAATTGTCAGAAAGCTATGCATCGTTCCACTCGCTTCTCTGTGGTGCCAATCCGGCGGCGCGCCGGGTCCAGACCGTCGTGCGATAGGTCTACTTGTCGCGATGGGCAGTGGGATCTGAACCTTCCGCTTGCAATTGAGGGGTTATCTATGTTATTTATCAGTATATTGCCCTGAAAACTTCGCGCGTGTCATCGGCTGGGGCCCGCGGCGGTGCGGACGGGGTCTTCGGCGTTGGATCTCAATCCGCAGGAAGCGCGCATTGATGATCAGAAGCGTGGCGTGCAGCAGTCCTATCGGCAGCAGGCCCGACAGCGCGGAATAGGCGAGAAAGCACAGGTTGCTGGTTATCGCCAGCGTTCGAAGGTGGACCGTGTCGCCGCAGCAAAACGTCAGCAGCACCAAGGTGCAGGCCAGGTAGCCGACAAGCTCTGTGAACATGAGACGTGCGATCCTCCGGAGTAAGAAACGGACGACTCGATAACCTTACCCTGCGCAAAAATTCTGCGCGTCATTCATATGGACGATGTCTCGCGTTGTTTGCGTAAGCGAACCGATATTTTAGGGAAAGCCCTATATTTTTATGGGAAGTCGCTCCATTCTTGTGATTGGGTTTGTGGAAAGTTAATGAATTGGAAGGGAGCATCATCGCGGGTTTCCTCGGAATTGTGTCAATAAGAAGATGCGGAGCGTTTTTAAAAGGTCAGACCTCAGAGCAATTCCGCAAGGAAATCGCGTGGCCACTGAGGGGGAGCGCGCCGTCAGTCTCGCGCAGCGACGCAGGATTTGAGCGTGACAGTGCCGCCAATTTGCGTGCAGCCGCCGGCGCCTGGATAGGTCCCCAAAAGGGGAGCTCAACCTGTGGTTTTGCGAAATGACGAAAGTAATGTATCTTTCCGCGCATTGTACCAGCGTGACAAATCCGGCTGATGAGCCTGGTTCCCTGGGAAGGCGACGCATATGCCTGATCGCAAGGATTCCGGCCCCCTGCCGGGGCTTCATGAAATGCTTGGCGGCATCTACGATGTCGCGTTCCAGGAAGATGCGCTGCTGCGGATGCTCGACCTCGTCTCTCGGGCGAGCGGCAATCACATCGCTGTCTTGTGCGATCGTGGCGAGACGGGCGGCTGCGTTGAGGTCGCCCATGGGTTCGACCCGTTCTACGTGCCTTACATGCAGGCGCTGTCCGACAGGAATGTTGTCGCGGACTGGACGATGGTGGAAGCCGTCGGAAAGCCGATCCACGGCGATCCGCTGCTTGCGAGCCCGGAGGTCCAGCGCACCGAGCTGTTCAACGACGTGTGGCAGCCGTCGGGCCTGCACCATGTGGTTGGGATCAACCTCGAGCGGCATCGCAGCAGGGTCTGCTCCATATGGCTTGCCCGGTCGCGGTCCGCCGGGGCGCATGACCACGCCGATTTCCGTTTTGTCGAAATGCTCGCGCCGCATCTCTGCCGCGCCCTGGCGCTGCGCAGAACCCTCCGCTGGACTCAGGCACGCGGCGCGTTGCTGGGGCAGGCGCTTGACGCGCTGTCGGTGCCGGTTCTCGTGGTCGATGGGTCGGGGGGGCTGGTCTTCGCAAATGGCGCCGCGGACGCGCTCCTGTCCGGTCCCGCGCCGATTGCAGCAGTGCATTCCAGGATCACCGCAGCTTCGCCGACCGACCGCGCGCGGCTGCGCAGGCTGGTACAGTCGATCCGCGGCGGTATCGGCGACAGCGCGGTGCTGGGGCAGGGCAGCGGCCACTCGCTGAGGGTGCTCGCTGCGCCGTTGAGCGAGGAGCGGGTCTGCGAGTTCGGCGTGCCCCCGACAGACCGGTTTGGCATCCTGGCCCTGCACAGCGGCGCCGAGGAAGGATCCGTCGATGCGGCGGATCTTCAGCGGTTCTACGATCTGACGGCGGCCGAGGCAGGGCTTGCGAGGTCCATCAAGCTGGGGCTGACCCTGCGCGAGGCGGCGGACGCGCGGCAGGTCAGCCTGAACACCGTCCGCGCGCAACTCCAGGCGGTTTTCGCAAAGACCGGGGTTTCACGGCAGGCGGAATTGGCACGGCTGATGGCGAGTCTCGATCTGCTGCGCCGGAGATGACAGGTGCGGGGAGAGTCGCGGGGGCAGGCGCGGCGACGACGCCTGGGCGTTTCCATGCCGTTGCGCGCCGCATTCAAGATCGAGGGGTTGCGTGGCGGCCCGTCCCGTAGAAAGCTCGGTCCGGGACGGAGCCGGGCGGGCGGCGCGTCCCGGCAGAGGAGCGGAAGCGGCGTGACCCCAGGCGACAGAGTTCAGGAGGTCTATCGCCGCGAGAACCGCCGCGTCTTTGCGACCCTGGTGCGGCTCTTGGGCGATTTCGATCTCGCCGAGGATGCGCTGCAGAGCGCTTTCCTTGCGGCCTCGGAACGCTGGCCGCAGCAGGGTGTGCCGCGCAATCCAGTGGCCTGGCTGGTGTCCGCAGGGCGTTTCCGGGCGATCGACAGCCTGCGCCGACAGCGCCGGATGACCCCCTGGAGCGAGGCGGCCGAGGCCGCGGCGGGCATCGCCGACGAGGCATCGGTCTACGAGGAACTCGAGGATGTCGAGGACGACAGGCTTCGGTTGATCTTCACCTGCTGCCACCCCAGCCTGTCCGAAGAAGCTGCGATTGCCATGACCCTGCGCGAGATCTGCGGGCTCTCGACCGAGGCCATCGCACGAGGTTTCCTGATCGCGCCGACCACCCTCGCGCAGCGCATCGTGCGCGCCAAATCGAAGATCCGCGATGCGCGCATCCCATATGAGGTGCCGGACAGGGACGCTCTGCCGGCGCGGCTCGGGCGGGTGCTGCGCGTGATCTATCTTGTCTTCAACGAGGGGCACTCGGCGGCGCAAGGTGCCGATCTGATGCGCCCGGATCTGACCGCGGAAGCCATCCGCCTGGCGCGCCTTCTTGCCGATCTGATCCCCGATCCCGAGGTTCGGGGGCTGCTGGCGCTGCTGCTGCTGCAGGACTCGCGGCGCCGCGCCCGAACCACCGCCAGCGGCGATCTTGTCCCGCTCGAGGCGCAGGACCGGACGCTTTGGGACAGGGCCGCCATCGCGGAAGGGGTGTCTCTGGTTCGGCAGGCGCTGGGGGTGCACGGCTTCGGCTCCTATGCGCTCCAGGCGGCGATCGCAGCCGTTCACGCCGAGGCCCCGTCCTCGGAAGCGACCGATTGGGCCGAGATCGTGGGGCTTTACGACGCCCTGCTGCACCGCGAGCCTTCGCCGGTGATCGCGCTGAACCGGGCGGTCGCGGTGGCGATGCGAGACGGGCCGGAGGCCGGGCTGGCGCTCATCGAGCCGCTGCTCACGCCCGAGCTGCTCGGCGGCTACCATCTGGCCCATGCGGCCAAGGCCGAACTGCTGCGCCGCGCGGGCCATTGCGACGCGGCAAAGTCGGCCTATGAGGCGTCTCTGGGCCTTGCCCGGCAGGATCCCGAAAAGCGGTTTCTCAGGGCCCGTCTCGCGGAAATCAGCGACTGACAAAGTTTTTTCGGAGGCCTGTCGATTCCGGGCCCTGCCGTTCGACCACTTGGCAAGAAGGCCCTGCAACGCGGGACTTTGGAACCAGGAGTTGAGCGATGAAATATCTTTGTCTTGTCTATCTCGACCGCGAGAACTGGAGCGCCTGCCCCGATCCGGTCTGCGCTGACTACGCACAGAAACTCGTCGATCGGCAGGTGCTGTTGGCCGGAGAGGCGCTGCATCCTGTCGACAGTGCCACGACGGTGCGGGTGCGAAACGGGCAGGCGCAGCTCTACGATGGACCCTTTGCCGAAACCAAGGAGCTGCTGGCCGGTTTCTACCTGGTGGAGGCGCGCGACCTGAACGAGGCGATCCGCATCGCCAGCGGCATCCCGCCGGGAGAATACGGCAGTATCGAGGTCCGCCCGGTGCGCCAGCTCGAACTTGGCGACGCCACGTCCTGAGCCGCGCCGTCCTGCTTGCATCAAGGAGACGCCTCCATGCCCAGCACCATCCGTCTTCACCGGGTCCTTTCGACCACCCCCGAAAAGCTCTACCGCGCCTTTCTCGAGCCAGACGCGCTGGCCAAGTGGCTGCCGCCAGATGGGTTTACCTGCGCCGTGCACAGCCTCGAGCCGCGGGTGGGGGGCCGGTTCAAGATGAGCTTTCGCAACTTCACCACGGGCGGCAGCCACGCCTTCGGGGGCGACTACCGCGAGCTGATCCCGAATGAGAGGATCGTCTACACCGATGTCTTCGACGATCCGGCACTGCCGGGCGAGATGCGCGTGACGGTCACGCTGCGCGCCGTTTCGGTCGGGACCGAGATCAGCATCGTGCAGGAGGGGGTGCCCGACGCAATCCCTCCCGAGGCCTGCTACCTCGGCTGGCAGCAATCGCTCGCGAGCCTGACCCGCCTGACCGAACCCGACATTCCGCAATGATGCGTGGCGCCTGATCGCGCGCGCAGCCCTGCCGCAAAGGAGTCATACATGCTCAAGACATTCGCCATCGTGACCGCCCGGCTGATCTTCGCGGGGATTTTTCTCATGGCCGCGGGCTTCAAGTTCGCGGGCATGGGCGCGACCGCCGACTATATCGCCGCGGCCGGCTTCCCGTTCGCCTGGGCCCTGGCCTGGATTGCCGCGGTTTTCGAGATCGGGCTGGCCTGCGCCTTCCTGATCGGCGCCTTCTTCAGCGAGGCTGCGCTTGCCGCGGGGGTCTACGTGATCTTCCTCGCCTTCGCCTTCCATGGTCCGGCGCGTTGGCAGGACAACCAGGCCGAGTTCGGCTTCTTCGTGGATCACTTCACCTTCCTCGCCGGCCTGCTCTTTGCCGCGGTCCACGGGCCCGGCAACGCGCTGGCACTGCGCTGGCACCTCTGGCCCCGGCGGAGCAATGCACAGACCGGCTGACCGATCCCACCACCTGACCGCAGGGGCGGTGCCGAGCATCGCCCGACACCCGAAAGGAGACACAAGATGGAACCGACGATCTACCTCACCTTCAACGGAACCTGCCTCGAGGCCATGCGCCATTACGAAAAGACGCTTGGCGGCGAGATCACCGGCATCTTCCGCAACTCCGACGCCCCGACCCCGGAGAGCCGGATGCAGGGCAGCGACGACATGGTGCTGAACATGTCGATGCGGCTCGGCAATGCGGTGGTCATGGCCTCCGACGCACCGGAGGCCTGGTACGCCAGGCCGCAGGGGTTCTCGGTCTCGCTCTCGCCCGCCTCGGTCGATGAATTCGACCGGCTTTTCGCCGCGCTCGCCGAGGACGCGCAGGCGGTGATGATGCCGCCGAGCGAGACTTTCTGGGCCGAACGCTTCACCATGTTCACCGACCGTTTCGGCACGCCCTGGATGCTGAATTTCGAAGGCAACAAGGCGATGACGTAAAGATCGCCGCGCAACGCTCTGAGATACGGAGGAAATCCATGTCTGCGCCAAAGAATACCATCTGCATCTGGTACGACAAAGAGGCCGAGGCTGCCGCGCGTTTCTACGCCCAGGTCTTTCCGGACAGCGAGGTCCGGGCGGTGCACCACGCGCCCGGTGACCATCCTTCGGGAAAGGCGGGTGACGTTCTGACCGTCGAGTTCACCGTGGCGGGAATTCCCTGCCTGGGCCTGAACGGTGGCCCGCTCTTTCCCCAGTCCGAAGCGTTCTCATTCCAGATCGCCACCGATGACCAAGAGGAGACGGACCGCTACTGGAATGCCATCGTCGGCAACGGTGGCGCGGAAAGCGCCTGCGGCTGGTGCAAGGATCGCTGGGGGGTGTCCTGGCAGATCACGCCGCGTGCGCTGACCGATGCTTTGGCGGCGGGTGGCGACGAGGCGGCTCGGGCCTTTTCCGCCATGATGGAGATGGGCAAGATCGACGTCGCCGCGATCGAGGCCGCCCGCCGGGGATAGGCGTCGCCTGCAAGCCGCACCGGGCCTCGCGATGTGCCGGCCCGGTTCGTTCGGCTGGCACCCGCCGCGCGGCAGCGCCGGTCGGGTGCCAGATACCGGAGCCGACTGGGGACCTTCGGTCAGGGCCGCAGGCCCCGCAGGGTCAGAAATTCGCCGGGGATGCCGTAGCTGCCGCCCGGCTGCCGGTGTTGCCGCACGGAGGCTAGGAACTCTGCCTGCACCGCGGACCATTGCGCGGCATCGAAGCGCTTCACCGCTAGCGCGACCGGCCCGCCAAGGAGAACCGCGTCGAGAAGCGCGCGCTCCGAGGCGAAGGTGAGTGTCTCGGACTGCCGCACCTCGGCCACCTGGTCCAGGCCCGCCGCCTCGAACAGGCGCTTGAGTGCCCCCTCAGCGCCCGTGCCGAAGAACAGCGGACAGACCTCCGAGGCGACGCGGGCATCGACAATGGGGAAGACGTCGGCCCAGCCGCAGTTGCGGCGCTCGCCCCAGACCGTGGCCGCCACGGTGCCACGCGGTCCCACGACGCGGGCCATTTCGCGCAGGGCGGCGGCGGGGTCCGGGGTGTACATCAGGCCAAGCGAACAGACCGCCGCGTCATAGCTTTCGTCCGGCACGTCGAGGGTCTCTGCCGCCATGCGCGCCGCCGTGACCGTTCCACGCAGGTCCGCGCCGAGCCGGGCGCGCAGGTCGTCGATCATACCTTGCGACAGGTCGGTTGCCAGCACGTGTCCTGCCGACCCGACCGCCGCCGCGAGCCGCGCCGTGACCATGCCGCTGCCACACGCAGTCTCGATCACCCGCTGCCCCGGACCGATCCGGGCCATCGCCAGAAGCCGATCTTGGGCGGGACGCAGCTGCGCCTCCCAGCTGGCGTGGTAGTGGTCCGCCGCGGCGTCCCATCCGTAGCGCTGGATGCGGGTCTGAAGCCGCGCCTCCATCACCGGGCCGCCTCGGTGCAGGTGACCTCGGTGCGCAGGCTCTGCGCATCGCGGAAGGCCAGGAACCAAGGATCGCTGTCGAGCGCGCGCGAGACCATCGCCTGCACTTTCGCCGCCGGTTCGGGCGAGGCAACGGAGATCGTCAGCCGGGTATCGAGCGGTCCCGCCGGGGTGCCGGCCAGGGCAAAGAGCCCGCGGTCGTCCCAATGCTGCTCGATGTCCACCTGCACCGCATCCAGGTGAAGGCCCTCGCGCGCGGCTGTCATCTTGATGCCAATGGCGACGCAGCCGCTGAGCGCCGCGCGCCCGAAGAACCCCGGAGACGGGCCGGCACCGCTGCCGCCGACCGGCTTGGGCATGTCGAGGACGATCCGCTGCCCGTCCTGATCGTAGGTGCAGGTCAGCCCGTCTGTCACCGCGGCAGTGCCGAGGTTGACGCTCTGCGCCGCTTCGGGGCGCTTGGTGAAGACCGAGACGACGCGCGCTTGCGCCTCCCTGGTATGACGGTTTGCCAGGGTTTCGGTCGGATGGGTCATGGTCAGCCTCGCTGCGGGTCAAGAGATACCCTCAGGCTGACATCGGCGGCCTTGCCGAACCAGTTCAGCAAATGCAGCAAACCTGCTACAGTTTCCGTAGTGCGCCGACGGAGGAGCGCGGCGCTTTCCTGCGGAGGCGCTGCAATGTCCGACAAGAGCTACCCGCGGTTCTGTCCGGTGGCGATGGCCGCCAGCCTTCTCGAGCCGCGATGGACCATGCTCGTGCTCTGCGAAATGTGGTCCGGCTCCACCCGCTTCAACGAGATCCAGCGCGGTGTGCCCGGTATGTCGCCGGGGTTGCTGTCCAAGCGCTTGAAGGAGATGGAGGCGAACGGCCTTGTCAGCCGCCGCGGCGGCGGTCCGGGGGCGCATGCAGAATATCTGACAACCGCGCTGGCCGACGAACTCGAACCGCTGATCCGCGGGCTCGGTGAATGGGCGCATCGAAACATCGATTGCGACGCCTCGCTCCAGGATCTCGACGCGCGCATGTTGATGTGGAACATCCGGCGCAAGATCGACCTGCTGGAACTGCCCCGGCGCAAGAGCGTGATCCAATTCATCCTGAACGACGCGCCGAACGAAACGGCGAACTACTGGCTGGTGGCCAAGCCGGGCGAGGAGACCGACCTGTGCTATGCCGATCCCAGGCATGACGTCGATCTCTACGTCGTTGCCGAGCTGCGCGCGCTGACCTCGGCCTGGATGGGACATTCGTCGTTCGAGACCGAGATCGGGGCCGGGCGGATCACGCTGACCGGAGACGACCTCATGGCGCGCACGCTGACGCGCTGGATGATCCGCAGCAGTTTCGCCGACCTTGCCCCGGGCCGCGACGCGGTGTGCCGAGGCGTGATCTAGGGAAGGGGCATTGCTGGCCCGCGGCTGACGGTGTGCCAGCCGCGGGTGAGCGTTCAGAAGCCGATGACGCGCAGCAGCATGAAACAGGCGGCCGACAGCAGCGCGGCGGCGGGCACGGTGATCACCCAGGCGGCGACGATCGTCATGAAATGGGACCGACGTACAAGCTTGCGGCGGGCGCGCTCCTGGCGCGGAATGTCCACGGCGGGGCGGCTCTGGTGGATGCGGCGGGCGCGGCGCTCGGAGTGCCACTCGCGGAAAAAGCCGACGCCGAAAACACCGCCGACGGCGATATGGGTCGAACTTACCGGCAGGCCGAGCCACGAGGCCGCGATCACCGTGACCGCCGCCGAGAGCGCCACGCAATAGGCGCGCATCGGGTTCAGCTTTGTGATCTGATTGCCGACCATGCCAATCAGCTTCGGCCCGAAGAGCACCAGCCCGAAGGAGATGCCGAGCGCGCCGATGATCATGACCCAGAGCGGGATCGCGACCTGGCCGGCAATGTTGGCGGATTGCTGCACGTAGACGATGGCGGCAAGCGGTCCGACGGCATTGGCGACGTCATTGGCCCCATGCGCAAAGGACAGCAGCGCGGCCGAGACCACCAGCGGCAGGCGGAACAGCGTCTTGAGCGAGCGGCTGCGGTTTTCCAAACCCTCGGACTGCCGACGCACGAGCGGCACCGACAGCAGACCGACGATGATCCCCGTCGCCGCGCCGATCAGCAGCGCGGTGGAAAAATCGATCGAGATCAGTTTCTTCAGGCCCTTGAGCGCAAGGTAGGCCGAGAAGGCGGCGGCCATGATCCCGATGAGCACCGGAACCCAGGTGCGCGCGGCGGCGATCTTGTCCTCGACGTAGATCACCCGCCACTTGATGAAGGCGAGCATGCCCGCGGCGATGATGCCGCCCAGCAGCGGCGAGATCACCCAGCTGGCGGCGATCGCGCCCATGGTGGACCAGTTGACCGTGCCGATGCCGGCCGCCACGATGCCGGCCCCCATGACGCCGCCGACGACGGAATGGGTGGTCGAGACCGGCGCGCCGACCCAGGTTGCGATATTCACCCAGATCGAGGCCGCCAGCAGCGCCGCCATCATCGCGCGCACGAAAATCGCCGTGTCGGCGAGCCCTGCAGGATCGATGATGCCCTTGGAAATGGTCGAAACCACGTCGCCGCCGGCGATCAATGCCCCCGCGGTTTCGAAGACGGCGGCGATCGCAATGGCGCCGAGCAGCGAGAGCGCCTTGGCACCCACCGCGGGGCCCATGTTGTTGGCCACGTCGTTGGCCCCGATGTTCAGCGCCATGTAGGCACCGAAGGCGGCCGCCACCACCACCGCGAGGCTCTGCACCTCGCCGCCGGTGAAGATGGCCGCGGCCACGGCCGCGAGCGAGACGAAGACGAGGCTGATCCCGACGCCGACGAGCGGCCGCGAGGCGTACATGGTTGCCTCTTCAAGACGCGTCAGACGGTTCAGGTCCTTGTCGAGCGTCTCCCACTGAGGCGTGGTGTCATCAGTCACTTTGTATTTCCTTGAAGTCCTGTGGCTCCCGAGGCGCTGGCAGCGCGCCACGGCTGCGCTCAGGGTTGGCGCGCTTGCGCGAGCAGGGCAGGGAAATCTGCGAGGATCGCCTTGAGCTGATCCTCGTCCACGGCGTCCGCCGCCGCCGCCGGGGCCATCCACTTGCGTTCGCGCATCTGCATGTCGGGGAAGCTGTCGAGCAGCTTCTCAACCTCAACGGCATAGACGTCCACATCCGTGGTGACCGGCAGCCGGCCGTTGACGATCTTCTTGTAGCGGTATTGTCCGATGCGGATGGGACGTTCGCCGCGGTGCTTGACCCCGGCTTCCTCCCAGGCTTCCTGAAGCGCGGTGCCGGCACCATCCGTGCCGCTCATCGGCCAGCCCTTGGGAAGGATCCAGCGTTTGGCGTGATGGGTGGACGTGATCAGCAGCACCTCCGGCAGGTCATCGACGGAGCGATGGCAGAGGGCGGCGATCTGCACACGGGCAGGTCTGCCCAGCAGCGGCGCAAGGTAGTTGTTCCAAAGACGGCTGAACATGGGCTCACCGGTTGTTCGAGAAGGTCGGACCGCGGGCGTGTATCGCATCGCAGGTCGGATCTCAAGTCAACAGCTATCTGTCGCTGGGTCAGCCACCTGTCGGCGCGTCAAATGGCCTGGCCGCGATGGGGGCGCGCAAGGGAAGAGGCTGGCCTGCGGCGCGGTCCTCAGGAGCGCTGCGCGTGCGGAGCCTGCCCGCAGATCCCTGCGTCGCAGATCAGCCGGGGCTCTCGGGTCGCCGGTCCCCGTTGCGCCGCCGGAAATCGCCCTCCGGCACGCGGCGCGGCGGGGACGCCGCTGGAGCATCGGCCAGGGCCCTCACGCCACCGGCGCGCCGAAGACCGCAATGGTCAGCCCCAGCAGCGTCAGCGCCTCGAAGGCACGCGCCCGCGTCTTGCGGTTCTCGGCCCGCGCCCCAAGCGCGGCGATCCCGCTTTGCAGCGCGTAGTAGAGCGCGAAGGCCCGGCTGGCGAAGGCGATGATGTCGAAGACATCAAGCTGCCAGGTCAGCAGCAGCCCCAGCCCGACCAGCAGCGCATAGGCGCTGCGCACCCGGATGCGCCGGCGGGTGAGCTCCTCGACCAGCCCGCCGGCCCCGCCGGTGTCCGCCACCGCGGCGCTCAGTTGCGCGGCCAGGGCGGCGGCGGTGAGCATCAGCGGCAGGATCGGTGCCACCAGCCCCATGAGCCCGATGATCGCCGTTTCGCTGGCGTCCCCCGTGCCGGGCGGGAAGACATACGCGATGAGCCCGATGTAGGCCATGTAGATGACCGCCGCGAGCGCCTGGGCCAGCTTCATCGCGCGGATACGCGTGGGGGCGGTGTATTCGGCGCCGAGGTAGCGGGTGGTCTCGAACCCCTGCACTGTCACGATGAGCCCGAAGCCGAGCGTCAGCGCCGCCCAGCCCGAGAGGCTTGGCGGATTGGCAAGCAGCGCCCCCGCCTCGAGCTTGCCGGCGAAATAGGCGGCCAGCCCGGCCAGCAGCCCGGCAATGATCGCCAGCTTCAACCCGACGGCGATCTGCTCGAGCCGTTCCAGCGCCGAGAATCCCCGGCTCCAGCCGATGCCAAGCACCATCAGGAACACCGCAGAGGTCAGCAGCTTGGCATGCAGCGGATCGTCCCAGGGGGTCAGCCGGGTGCCGAAGGCGCCGAAGAGGTTGAGGTAATAGGACACAGAGATCACATAAGCGAAGGCCAGTGCCCAGGAGGCACCGATCTCCAGCCGTTCCTCGGCGGCGCTGCGCGGCCCGCGGCTGCGACGGGCAATGTTGAAGCGCACCGCCGCGCCGAAGAGCCAGGCACCAAGGCAGAGCGCCGCCATGGCCGCCGGTGCCCAGATGCCGTAGGCCGCCTCGAGGATCGGGCCGAGCACGAGAAAGCCGCTGCCGATGATCGAGGCGAGCGGGGTGACGGTCGCCCGCCAGAGCCGGGCGCGCGCGAGCCGGGGCCAGAGCAGGAGGAGGGCGGCGAGGAGGGAGATGCCGAGGATCAGGGCAGTGGTCATGGTCCGCACGCTAATGCCGTGGCGCGGCAAAGGAAATGTGTCATCGCTTGCGGGCGGGACGCGGCCGAACTAGGGTCGCGCCGCAACCAGACCCGCGCGCCGCGTCGCCGCGGTCAGACAGGAGCGGCGCATGGCCCATGAGTTTCCGGTGCGTGTCTACTACGAGGACACCGACATGGCGGGGATCGTCTACCACGCCAATTATCTCAAGTACATCGAGCGCGCCCGCTCCGACTGGGTGCGCAGCCGCGGCATCGACCAGAACGCGCTGCGCGAGGCCGAGGGCCTCGTCTTCGTTGTGCGCCGGCTCGAAGCCGACTATCTCGCCCCGGCCCGCTTCGACGAGGAGCTGCTGGTGCGAACCGAGGTGAAAGCGGTCTCCGGCGTGCGGCTGGGGCTCCTGCAGGAAGTCTTGCGCGCCGGCAGGCCGCTGTTCCGCGCCGAGGTCACGCTGGTGGCGATCACCGGCGACGGCCACCCCGCGCGCCTTCCCGCGGTGCTCCGCCAGCAGGTGCACTGAGCGCTTCGCGCGCCCGGCGTCCCAGGCTTTCTTCTAGGCAAAAATATCTCGGGGGAGGCCGCGCGCAGGCGCGGACGGGGGCAGAGCCCCCCTTGCCCGGCGGGCCTTGTGCGCCGCGGCTCGGGGAAGAGGCCGGGATGACCGGCCCTTCCGCAGGGGAAATGGGCGAATTCCCGCGAAAATCCGCCATTTTCACACCTCCGATGACGTCAATGTGTTGGTGGAGCGTCTGCAAATCGGCTACACAGGCCGGTAATCAGAGCCTCGCCCGCAGAGGCCAATTCATAGCCCATGAGGAAGAGCAGGCTTATGGACGCAAATACCCTTGCGCTCGCGCAGGAGATCGACTTCTCCATGTGGGGGCTCTTCGCCCGTGCCACGCTGACCGTCAAACTGGTGATGCTGATGCTGATCCTGTCGTCGGTCTGGGCCTGGGCGATCATCTTCGAAAAGATCGTCGCCTATCGCCGCGCCCGCCGCGAAGCCGCGGTCTTTGACCGCGCCTTCTGGTCCGGCGAGCCGCTCGACGAGCTCTTCGACCAGATCGGCCCAGAGCCGCGCGGCCGCGCACAGCGCGTCTTTGCCGCCGGCATGACCGAGTGGCGCCGCTCGCATCGCGGCGATGGCGGGATGATCGCCAACGCCTCGGCGCGGATCGACCGCTCGATGGATGTCGCCATCCAGAAGGAGGCCGAGGACCTGCAGCGCGGGCTGCCGGTGCTGGCCACCGTCGCATCGGCGGCGCCCTTCGTCGGCCTCTTCGGCACGGTCTGGGGGATCATGCACGCCTTCATCGAGATCGCGCAGCAGCAGGACACCTCGCTGGTGGTCGTGGCCCCCGGCATCGCCGAGGCGCTCTTTGCCACGGCGCTGGGTCTTGTCGCGGCGATCCCGGCGGTGATCTTCTACAACAAGCTCTCGGCCGACTCGGACCGCGTGATCGCGGGCTACGAGGCCTTTGCCGACGAGTTCTCGACCATCCTCTCGCGCCAGCTGGATTCCTGATCCATGGCCGGTGGCGTGATGAAAAAGGGAGGCGGCGGAGGCCGCCGTCGGCGCCGCCGCAGCGGTGGCGGAGGCCAGCCCATGGCCGAGATCAACGTCACGCCGATGGTGGACGTGATGCTGGTGCTGCTGATCATCTTCATGGTCGCCGCACCGCTCCTGACCGTCGGCGTGCCGGTGGAGCTGCCGAAGACCGCGGCCTCCTCGTTGCCGAACGAGGCCGAAGAGCCGTTGACCGTGACCATTGCCGCCGACGGCATGGTGATGATCCAGACCACCGAAGTGCCGATGGACGAGCTGACGCCGCGGCTGCAGGCGATTGCCACCGAGCGCAGCGATGACCGCATCTTCCTGCGCGCCGACGGGGCTGTGCCCTATGACACGGTCGCCAAGGTCATGGGCGCGCTGAACCGCGGTGGATTCTCGTCGATCGGCCTTGTGACCGACGCCGGTGGCCCGGCGCTGGACGGCACGGCCTCCGCGGCCGGCAACTGAGGGAGCGCCCTTGCGCAGGAACCTCTATATCTCGGGCGCTCTGCACCTTGCCGTGATCCTCTGGGCGATCTTCGGCAACGTGTTCCGCCCCGATCCGCCGCAGGTCGAGACCTCGGCGGTCACGGTGATCTCGGAGGCCGAGTTCGCCGCGCTGACCCGTGCCGCGCAATCGCCGGAGACCGCGCAGGAGATCGACGCCCCGCCCGCGCCGGAGCCCGAGGCGCGCCCGGCGGCGCGCCCGGCGCCCGCCGAGCCCGAGCCCGCCCCCAATCCCGAGCCGCCCGCTCCGACGCCCGAGCCGGAACCCGAGCCCGAGCCCGCGCCGGAGCCCGTCGCCCCGCCCGCGCCGGTGACGCCGCCCGACACCACGCTGCCGGTTGCCCCGCCCACGCCCGAGGCCTCGGCGCCACCGCCCGTGCTTGCGCCCGAGCGCGCCGAGCGCCCGGTGCCGCGCCCCGCGCCGCGCGTTGCGCCCGAACCGGTTGCCCCGCCCGAGCCCGACACCACCGTCGCCGAGGAGGTGCAGAAGGCCGCCGAGGCCGAGTCGGAATCCGCCGAGGTCGTCGAGCAGGAACAGGAGGCCACGGCCCCCGAGGAGGTGGCGACCGAGATCGTGACCGAGGCCGAGGAGCCCGCCGCCGCCGAGGAGCCGGCGCCGCCCGCGCCGACTCTCGCGCCGGATGCCTCGCGCCGTCCGCTCACCCGGCCGACGCAGCTCGCCCAACGGCCCGAGCCGGAACCCGAAACGCCCAAGCCTGCCGAGAAGCCGGCGGAGCAGCCGAAAACCGAGACCGCCAAGACCGAAACGCCCAAGGCCGAAACACCCAAGCCCGAGACCCCGAAGCATGAGACGCCGAAGCCTGCTGCTCCGGAGCCGGCCGAAGACGCGGTCGCCGATGCCATCGCACAGGCGCTCGCCGCAGGCGGTGCCGCCGAGGAGCGCGGACCGGCCGGGCCGCCGCTCACGCAGGGCGAACGCGAGTCGCTGCGCGTCGCGGTGCAGAAGTGCTGGGTCGTCGATGTCGGCAGCCAGGCGGCGAACGTGACGGTCACGGTCAGCATGGACATGGAGCCCGGTGGCCGGGTCGTCTCGTCCTCGCTGCGGATGGTCGGCTCCTCGGGTGGGGACGCGGCCTCGGCCGAGACCGCCTTCCAGAACGCCCGCCGCGCGATCCTGCGCTGCCAGGCCGACGGCTACCCGCTTCCGGCGGACAAGTACGACCAGTGGAAGACCATCGAAATGACCTTCAACCCCGAGCAGATGAGGCTGCGGTGACCGCCCTTTTCGCGAGGACCTGCGCAAGCCGCGCGTTGCGGCGCTTTGTCCGGGGCACGTCCCCGCGCTATGTTTGCCCCGAGGCAGTCAACCCTGCGGCACACAAGCGCGGTGGCGCGACCGGGAAGGAGAACACGAGCATGACAAGACTTCTGGCCCTCATCCTTGCCCCCGTATTGACGGTGGCCACGGTGACGGGCGTGGCGCTTCCAGCGCAGGCCCAGGACGGCCCGCTGCGGATCGAAATTACCGAGGGCGTGGTCGAACCGCTGCCTTATGCGGTGCCCGACTTCGTCGCCGAGACCGGCGACGCGGCTCAATACGCCCAGCAGATCAGCCGGGTGATCGCCGAGGATCTGACCGGCACCGGTCTCTTCCGCGAGATCCCGCGCGACGCGCACATCAGTCGCGTGTCGAACTTCTCGAGCCCGATCCAGTTCTCGGACTGGAAGGCGATCAACGCGCAGGCGCTGATCACCGGGGCGGTGTCCTCGGATGGCGGGGGCAAGCTCACCGCCAAGTTCCGCGTCTGGGACGTCTTCGCGGGTACCGAGCTGGGGCAGGGGATGCAGTTCTCGGCCACCGCCGACGGCTGGCGCCGGCTCGCCCACAAGGTTGCCGATCAGGTCTATTCGCGGATCACCGGCGAGGGCGGCTATTTCGACAGCCGCGTGGTCTTCGTGTCCGAGACCGGCCCCAAGGACGAGCGCGCCAAGCGGCTCGCGGTCATGGATTACGACGGCGCCAACGTGCAGTTCCTGACCTCGAGCAACTCGATCGTCATCGCGCCGCGCTTCTCGCCGAATGGCAGCCGGGTGCTCTACACCAGCTACGAGACCGGCGAGCCGCGCATCCACGTACTCGACGTCGGCTCGGTGCAGAGCCGCATGCTGCCGACCACCGATGGGGTGATGAGCTTTGCGCCGCGCTTCTCGCCGGACGGCTCGCAGCTGCTCTACTCGATGACCCGTGGATCGAACACCGACATCTACGCGATGGACATCAACTCGGGCCAGACCCGGCAGCTGACCACCGCGCCCTCGATCGAGACCGGTGCCAGCTTCTCGCCCGACGGCAGCAAGATCGTGTTTGAAAGCGACCGCTCGGGCAGCCAGCAGCTCTACGTCATGCCGGTGGGCGGCGGCGAGCCGGTGCGGATCAGCTTCGGCCAGGGCCGCTACGGCACGCCGGTCTGGTCGCCGCGCGGCGATCTCATCGCCTTCACCAAGCAGAACGCGGGCCGCTTCCACATCGGCGTGATGCGCACCGACGGCTCGGAGGAGCGGCTGCTGACTGCCTCCTTCCTCGATGAGGGTCCGACCTGGGCGCCGAACGGCCGCGTGTTGATGTTCGCGCGCGAGACGCAGGGCGCCGGCGGCGCGAGCTCGCTTTATTCGGTTGATGTCTCGGGGCGGAACCTCAAGCGGGTGCGCACGCCCGACGGCGCGTCGGACCCGAGCTGGGGCCCGCTGCAATGAGCGTGGGCCGGGCGGAAGATCCCGCCCGGCCGCCTTGCCGCGAAGGCACCGGACACGGGGACTGTTGCCGTGGAAACAAAGCTCTCAAAAGGGTTATCCGGCCTTCGATGCACCACGTTCCCAAGCCATTTGCGCTGTGATAGCGTGGCTGCAAACACACGAGCAGGACAGTGATCCAATGACATATCTTCCGAAGGTTCTGATGCTGGTGGCCGGGCTTGGCCTTGCCGCCTGTACCAACCCGGACCGCTTCGGCGCGGGCGGCGATGGCACAGGTGCCGGGGGCGCGGGCTACGGAAACGGCAGCGGCGTGAACGGCGGTTACCTCGACGGGTCCGCCGGCGACCCGCGCTCGCCGGCCTACTTCAACCAGGCAATCGGCGACCGCGTGCTCTTTGCCGTCGACCAGTCGACCCTTTCGGCCGATGCCCAGGCGACGCTCGATGCGCAGGCGCAGTGGCTGATGACCAACTCCGACTATCTCGCGGTGATCGAAGGTCACGCGGACGAGCAGGGCACCCGCGAGTACAACATCGCGCTCGGCGCACGCCGCGCCAACGCGGTGATGGAGTACCTGATCTCCAAGGGCGTCGCGTCGAGCCGCCTGCGCCAGATCTCCTACGGCAAGGAACGCCCCGTCGAGGTCTGCTCGCAGGAGGCCTGCTACGCCAAGAACCGCCGCGCGGTGACGGTGATCTCCATGGGCATGACGAGCTGAGGCTGATCGGATGCGTCTGACTGGCATTGCCCTCTGCCTGGGCCTGATCGCCTCGGGCGCACAGGCCCAGCAAACCGAGACCCTGGCGGACCTTCGCCAGGAACTCTCGATGCTCAGCGGCGAGTTGCAGAAACTCAAGCAAGAGCTGAATTCCACCGGTATCGGCGCGATGAACGTGCCTGCCAGCACGCTCGACCGCGTCAACGCGATCGAGGCCGAGTTGACGCGCGTGACCGCCAAGACCGAAGAGCTTGGCCACCGCATCGACAGTGTCGTGGCGGATGGGACCAACCGCATCGGTGATCTCGAGTTCCGTATCTGCGAGATCGAGCCCGGTTGCGACATCGGCAACATCGGCCAGACCAAGCCGCTTGGCGGGCAGACCCCCGCCACCTCTGGCCCGGTCACCTCGGCTCCGGCCCCCTCGGTGCCCGAGACCACGCTGCCCTCGAACGGTGCGCAGCTTGCCGTCGGCGAAGAGACGGATTTCCGGCGGGCGCAGGAGGCGCTCGCCAACGGTGACTTTCAATCCGCCGCGGAAAAGTTTGCGGCCTTTCGCCAGGCCTACCCGGGCTCTCCGCTAGAAGCGGCGAGCTATCTGGCCGAAGGGCAGGCGCTGAAGAAGGCGGGTGACACCCGCGAGGCGGCGCGCCGCTTCCTTGGTGCCTATGCCAATTATCCCGACAGCGAGGTCGCTCCCGCAGCGCTCTGGCAACTCGGCACGGCGCTCGGAGAGCTGGGCAGCAAGACCGAGGCCTGCGTCACTCTCGGCGAGGTCTCCACGCGCTATCCGGGCACCGAAGAGGTCTCGAAAGCGGCGGAGGAGATGGGGCGCCTCGGCTGCCAGTGAGGCCGCCCGAGGGCATCCCGGTCAGCGCCTCGCTCGACCAGCGTTTCGCCGACGCCATGGGCGCGGCGCTCGGTCCCGATTTTCCCGAAAGCATCGCCCTCGCCGTCTCAGGCGGGGGCGACAGCATGGCCATGCTGACGCTGGCGCACAACTGGACCCATGTCTGGGGTCTGCGGCTGCGGGTCGTGACGGTGGACCACGGGCTGCGTCCCGAGGCGGCGGCAGAGGCCGAGATGGTCGCCGAGACCTGCGCCGAGCTTGGCTGGGAGCATGCGACGCTGCGCTGGCACTGGGACGGGCAGGGCAACCTGATGGATGCGGCCCGGCGGGCCCGGCTGTCCCTGATCAACGGTTGGCGGGGCGACACGCGCGACGTGCTGGTGGCACATACGGCGGATGACGTGGCCGAGAGTTTCCTGATGCGCCTTGCCCGAGGCGCCGGGGTCGAGGGTCTGTCGGCGATGCGCCCGGTGCGCGAGGTGGCCTGGCCGCAGGGCGCGCCGATGCGGATCATCCGCCCATGCCTCGCCATGCGCCGGGACGAGCTGCGACACTACCTGCGCGTGTTGCAGGGACAATGGGTCGATGATCCCTCCAACGAGGACGACAGTTACGAGCGCGTCCGCGCCCGCAAGCTGGCGGCCCGGTTGGAGGCCGAGGGCAGCCTGTCGGGAGCGGTCCTGAGCGCCGCGGCGCGGCGCATGTCCCGTGCCTCGGAGGCGCTGCGCGCGCGGGCGGCGCAGGTCTGGCGCGAGATCGCGACCGAAGTGCCGCCGCAGCGGCGCGGCGAGCTGATCTTTGATCAAACGGGCTTTCAGTCCGTCGAACGCGACACCCAGCTGCGGCTGCTTTCGTCGGCGCTGCGCTTTGTCGCGGCTGCGGAATATCCGCCGCGCGAGGCCCCGCTCGAGGCCCTGCTCGACCGGCTTCTCGGTGGCGGTGGCGGCACGCTGCACGGCTGCGAGGCGCGCATCGAGCGCGGCCGCATCGCCATCTTCCGGGAGTTTGCAGCCGTCTGCGATCTGCGCATCGAGGCGGTGCGCGGGGCGCTCTGGGACGGGCGCTGGCGGCTCGCGGCGCAGGTGCCCGAAGGGCTGACGCTGCGCGCCCTCGGCGAGGATGGATGGGCACAGCGCGACCGCACGGTCGAGCAGGTGGTCCCTTTTCACGCCGCGCGCAGCGCCCCGGCGCTGTTCTCGGGCTCGCGGCTCGTCGGGTGCGACGCCCTTCAACCTGCGGGCGAGCAGTCGCTTTTTGACCACAGCCTGTTCGGGCAAGTGGCACCTCAGTTCACCGCTTTCCTCGGATCCGGCCCGGCTTCGGGGTGAAATCGCATTGAACCGGCTGTCTCAGTCCTTATGTTAGGCACAGATCGCGACTTCGAGAGAAGCGCGAGATACGTCATTTTAGGAGGCCGTCCTTGGGCAACGCACGAAATATCGCCTTCTGGGTCGTTCTTTTCCTGTTGATTCTGGCGCTCTTCAACCTCTTCTCCGGAGGCGGAAGCACGCTGCAGAGCCGGGAAATCAGCTACTCGGACTTCATGGAGGCGGTGGATTCGCAATCCGTCAGCTCCGTCACCATAGATGGCGAACAAATCCGCTACCGCGGCAATGACGGGCAGGACTACGTGACCGTCAAGCCCGAGGACGCCCAGGTCACCGACACGCTCATCGGCAAGGGCGTGACCGTCCGCGCAGAGCCGCAGCAGCAGTCGGGCTTCCAGGCCTTCCTGCTGTCGCTGCTTCCCTTCCTGCTGCTGATCGGCGTGTGGATCTACTTCATGAACCGCATGCAGGGCGGCGGCAAAGGTGGCGCCATGGGCTTCGGCAAGTCCAAGGCCAAGCTGCTCACCGAGAAGCACGGCCGCGTCACCTTCGACGACGTGGCGGGCATCGACGAGGCCAAGGAAGAACTCGAGGAGATCGTGGAATTCCTGCGCAACCCGCAGAAATTCTCGCGCCTCGGCGGCAAGATTCCCAAGGGTGCGCTGCTCGTGGGCCCTCCGGGCACCGGTAAGACGCTGCTGGCGCGCGCCATCGCGGGCGAAGCGGGCGTGCCGTTCTTCACCATTTCGGGTTCGGACTTCGTGGAAATGTTCGTCGGTGTCGGCGCGTCCCGCGTGCGCGACATGTTCGAGCAGGCCAAGAAGAACGCCCCCTGCATCGTCTTCATCGACGAGATCGACGCCGTGGGCCGCAACCGTGGCTCGGGCTACGGCGGGGGCAACGACGAGCGCGAGCAGACCCTCAACCAGCTGCTGGTCGAGATGGACGGTTTCGAGGCGAACGAGGGCGTGATCATCATCGCGGCCACCAACCGCCGCGACGTTCTCGACCCCGCGCTGCTGCGTCCGGGCCGCTTCGACCGTCAGGTCATGGTCGGCAACCCCGACATCAAGGGCCGCGAGAAGATTCTCGGCGTTCACGCCCGCAAGACCCCGCTCGGCCCGGATGTCGACCTGCGCATCATCGCGCGCGGCACCCCCGGCTTCTCGGGTGCGGATCTTGCGAACCTGGTCAACGAGGCTGCGCTCATGGCCGCCCGCGTCGGCCGCCGCTTCGTGACGATGGAAGACTTCGAGAACGCCAAGGACAAGGTCATGATGGGCGCCGAGCGCCGGTCGATGGTCCTGACCGCCGAGCAGAAGGAAAAGACCGCCTACCACGAGGCCGGTCACGCCGTTGTCGGTCTGCTGCTGCCGCAGTGCGACCCGGTCTACAAGGCGACGATCATTCCGCGCGGCGGTGCCCTCGGCATGGTGGTCTCGCTGCCCGAGATCGACCGGCTGAACTGGCACAAGTCGGAATGCGAGGAAAAGCTCGCGATGACCATGGCCGGCAAGGCTGCCGAGATCATCAAGTACGGCGAGCCCAACGTGTCGAACGGCCCGGCCGGCGATATCCAGCAGGCCTCGGCGCTGGCGCGCGCCATGGTGCTGCGCTGGGGCATGTCGGACAAGATCGGCAACATCGACTACTCCGAGGCGCATGAGGGGTACCAAGGCAACACCGCGGGCCTGTCGGTCTCGGCGCACACCAAGGAGCTGATCGAGGAAGAGGTCCGCACCTTCATCCAGAATGCCTACGAACGCGCCTACCAGCTTCTCACCGAGCACAACGAGGAATGGGAACGCCTGGCGCAGGGGCTGCTGGAATACGAGACGCTGACCGGCGACGAGATCAAGCGCGTGATGAAGGGCGAGCCGCCGCAGGCTTCGGGTGGCGAGGACAGCGGCTCCGACGACACGCCGAGCGTGACCTCGATCCCCAAGACCAAGCCGAAGGCCAAGCCGGCCGAAGACGGCGGCATGGAGCCCGAGCCCTCGGCCTGACCTCCGCCCGGCGATGAAAGAGAAACCCCGAAGCCCTTGGCTTCGGTGTTTTTCTTTTCAGGAGAGGGTCTTCCGGTCCGAACGGGGCGATATCCCCTCGACGCCGCCGCCGATCTGTGGCCCAACTCGGCCCCGTTATGTCAGTCGCCGAAGGATCCCGCCCATGCCCGCGCTCATCCCCACCAGCTTCTCTGCCCGCATCACCTGGCTCGGACAGGTCCCGGTCGAAGGCGACAGCATCCGCTCGCAGGCGGTCGAGACGCTTGAGCTCGGCTGGGCCGGGCCGGAGGGCGAGCGCCACGCGGGCCGCACCCGCCCGTCCTGCTCGCGCGTGACCTCGCAACATCCGCGCGGCACCGAGATCGCCAATGTCCGCCAGCTGGCCGTGATGTCCGCCGAGGAGATCGCCGAGATCGCGCGCACGCTGGGGCTCTCGGAGCTGGATCCGCAGCTTGCCGGTGCAACGCTGGTGCTCGAGGGGATCCCCGACTTCAGCCACCTGCCGCCGTCGTCGCGGCTGCAGGGCCCGGACGGCGTGACGCTGGTCGTCGACATGGAGAACCGTCCCTGCAACCTGCCGGCCCGCGAGATCGAGTCCGAGCACGTCGGCCATGGCAAGGCCTTCAAGGCGGCGGCCAAGGGCAAGCGCGGGGTCACCGCCTGGGTCGAGCGGCCCGGACGGCTGACGCTCGGCGACGAGATGCGCCTGCATGTCCCGGATCAGCGTGTCTGGGCACATCTGAAAGCCGTCCGCAAAGGCTGAGCGCTTCACGCGTGACCGGCGCGGACGAACCCGTTATGACGGCGGCAGAATTGCAGCCGGACAGGGGGAACCGCCATGACCACCGATATCGAAATCGCCCGTGCCGCCGAGAAGCGCCCGATCCAGGAGATCGGCGAGGCCCTCGGCATCACCGGCACGGACCTGATCCCCTACGGCCATGACAAGGCGAAGGTTTCGGCAAGCTTCATTGCCGGTCTCAAGGGGCGCAAGCAGGGGCGGTTGATCCTCGTCACCGCGATCAACCCGACCCCCGCGGGCGAGGGCAAGACGACCACCACCGTCGGCCTCGGTGACGGGCTGGCGGCGATCGGGAAGAAGGCGGTGGTCTGCATCCGCGAAGCCTCGCTCGGGCCGAACTTCGGCATGAAGGGCGGGGCGGCCGGGGGTGGTTACGCGCAGGTGGTGCCGATGGAGGAGATGAACCTTCATTTCACCGGCGACTTCCACGCGATCACCGCGGCGCACAACCTGCTCGCGGCGATGATCGACAATCACATCCATTGGGGCAACGCGCTCGACATCGACCTGCGGCGCATCGTCTGGCGGCGGGTGCTCGACGTCAACGACCGGGCACTGCGCGATGTGGTGACGGGGCTCGGCGGCGTGCCCAACGGCTTTCCGCGGCAGGGCGGCTTCGACATCACCGTGGCCTCCGAGGTCATGGCCTGCCTGTGCCTCGCCGATGACCTCGCGGACCTGCAAAATCGCCTCGGCGACATGATCGTTGCCTACCGCCGCGACAAGACCCCGGTGCACGCGCGCGATCTCAAGGCCGACGGCGCCATGACGGTGCTGCTGAAGGACGCGCTGCAACCCAACCTCGTGCAGACGCTCGAGCACACGCCGGCCTTCGTGCACGGCGGGCCGTTTGCCAATATCGCGCATGGCTGCAACTCGGTGATCGCCACCAAGACCGCGCTCGCACTCGCCGAATACGTTGTCACCGAGGCCGGCTTCGGCGCCGATCTCGGGGCCGAGAAATTCTTTGACATCAAGTGCCGCAAGGCCGGGCTGCACCCCGATTGCGTGGTGCTGGTGGCCACGGTGCGGGCGCTGAAGATGAACGGCGGCGTGGCGCGGGCCGATCTCGGGACAGAGAATGTTGCGGCCGTGAAGAAAGGCTGCGCCAACCTTGGCCGCCATATCGAGAACCTGCGGCAGTTCGGCGTTCCCGTGGTGGTGGCGATCAACCATTTCGCCGGCGATACCGAGGCTGAGGTGACCGCGGTGAAATCCTACTCCGAGGCGCGTGGAGCCGAGGCGCATCTCTGCCGCCACTGGGCCGAGGGCTCGAAGGGCATCAGCAGGCTGGCCGAGCGCGTCGCGCATATCGCCGACGGGGACGCGGCGCAGTTCGCGCCGATCTACCCCGACGAGATGCCGCTCTGGGAAAAGATCGAGACCGTGGCCAAGCGCATCTACCACGCCGAGGAGGTGACCGCCGATCCGCGCATCCGCGCGCAGCTTGCCGAGTGGGAAGAGCAGGGCTTCGGCAACCTGCCGGTCTGCATGGCAAAGACCCAGTATTCCTTCTCGACCGACCCCAAGCGGCTCGGCGCGCCGACCGGGCATATGGTGCCGGTGCGCGAGGTGCGGCTCTCGGCGGGGGCTGGTTTCGTCGTGGCGATCTGCGGCGACATCATGACAATGCCCGGCCTGCCACGCGTGCCCGCCGCCGAGACCATCCGGCTGAACCGTGCAGGCGAGGTCGAGGGGCTGTTCTGACCCCCTCCGGCATCCCTGTCGACGGGCAGGATCACGGTCGCCGTTCCCGAACGGCGCCCGCAGTTTCCAATCTGCGGCGGGTTTGTCGTCTTTGCTCTCTGCTATGCCGCTCTGGCGCGTTGATCATCGCGCCGCATCGCGGCATAGGGGGCGGACCGGACTCGGTCACCCTGCAAGGAGGCGCCCATGCGCGATCCCGCAACCCTAGGCGACATGGCGGCGCTGCGCGCCGAGATCGACGCCACCGACAAGCGCCTCAGCGCGCTGCTGGCGCATCGCCAGGGTCTCATCGACCGTGCCGCCGAGATCAAGACCGGCGCGGGGTTGCCCGCCCGGATCAAGGGCCGCGTCGACGAGGTCATCGCCAATGCCCGGCTGAATGCCGAGGCCGAGGGAATTGACCCCGATCTGAGCGAGGCGCTGTGGCGCGAGCTGGTGGAATGGTCGATCCGCCGCGAAGAAACGGTACTGGGACAGGAGTAAGGCGCATGAGCGCAACGATCATCGATGGCAAGGCCTTTGCCGAAAAGGTGCGCACGCAGGTCGCCGCCCATGTGGCGCGGCTGAAGGACGAGCATGGCATCACCCCCGGCCTCGCCGTGGTGCTGGTGGGCGAGGACCCGGCCTCCGAAGTCTACGTCCGCAACAAGGGCAAGCAGACGCTCGAGGCGGGGATGAACAGCTTCGAGCACAAGCTGTCCGCGGAAACCTCCGAGGCCGACCTGCTGGCGTTGATCGAGCAGCTGAATGCCGATCCGGCGGTGCATGGCATTCTGGTGCAGCTGCCCCTGCCGGGACACCTGAACTCGGACCTGGTGATCAATTCCATCGATCCGGCGAAGGACGTCGACGGCTTCCACATCTCCAACGTCGGCCTGCTGGGCACCGGACAGAAGAGCATGGTGCCCTGCACGCCGCTCGGCTGCCTGATGATGCTGCGCGACCACCTCGGTTCGCTCTCGGGGCTGAACGCCGTGGTGGTGGGCCGCTCGAACATCGTCGGCAAGCCGATGGCGCAGCTGCTGCTGGGGGACAGCTGCACGGTGACCATCGCGCATTCGCGCACGAAGGACCTGGCCGAGGTCTGCCGCCGCGCCGACATCCTCGTCGCCGCCGTCGGCCGCCCCGAGATGATCCCTGGCGACTGGGTGAAACCCGGCGCCACGGTGATCGACGTCGGCATCAACCGCATCGCCGCGCCCGAGAAGGGCGAGGGCAAGATGCGGCTGGTCGGCGATGTCGAATTCACCTCGGCCTCGCAGGTCGCGGGCGCGATCACCCCGGTGCCGGGCGGCGTCGGCCCGATGACCATCGCCTGCCTGCTGGCCAATACGGTGACCGCCTGCTGCCGCGCCAACGGCCTTGCCGAGCCCGAGGGGCTGACGGCCTGAGCATGGGAGCGCCGGGCGCGACGCCGCCCGGCGCCTTCAGCGCGGCATCGGGATCGCCAGTGGCTTCTCCCCGGTGAGGATCGCCCGCGCGCCCGCCTCCATGAGCCCGGCAAGCGCCGGGCTGTCCGTGCGCAGCCCGCCGGTGTAGGCCCCATAGGCGGGCATCAGCAGCCGCGCCCGGTCCACCAGGAAACAGGCCCGCGTGATCACCCGCCCGCCGCGCAACACCAGCCGCGCCTTGGGGTGGTAATGCCCCGAGATCTCGCCGCGCGCACCCGGCTTGGCGATGTGACGCAGCACCAGCCCGCCCAGGTCCAGCTGCGCAAGATGCGTGCCGCCAAGCGACACCGGCCCCGGATCGTGGTTGCCCTCGAGCCACATCCAGTCGCGCCCCGCCTGCAGCCGGGCGATCCACAGCCGCTCCTCCTCCGGCAGCAGGAGGTCGATCCCCGCCGCGTCGAAACTGTCGCCAAGACAGACCACGCGCCGCGCGCCGGTGGCCTCGAGGTCGCGCTCCAGCCGAAGCAAGGTTTCGCGCCCCTCATAGGGCGGCAGCAGGGCACCGCCCCGCGCCGCGAGCCGGGCCGATTTGCCAAGGTGCAGGTCGGAAACCACCAGCAGCCGTTCGGCGGGCCAGAACAGCGCCCCTGACCCAAGCGCCTTCAGCGCCGCCCCGCAGAACTCGATACCCAATCCCGTCATGCCCGCTGAAATGCCAGAGCGTCCGACTTTCTTCTAGGCCCAAATATCCCGGGGGAGGCCGCGCAGCGGCCGGGGGCAGAGCCCCCTCACGCGCCGATCTCCCACAGCCCCGCCTCGCGCAGGAGCGCGCCGACCTCCTCTTCCAGCAGCCGTGCCTCGGCGCTGCCGCGGATCGGCACACGGCCGGGCTCGAGAAACAACGGTGCCGAGAGCGGCGAGAGCCGGTCCAGCCGGACGAGATCGATCCGACCCCCGATGCGCGCGCACATCTCGCGGATGCGGGCGAAATCGACCAGTCCGCGCATCGCCTCCTCCCGGGTGATCTGCAACAGCAGGTGGCCGGGATCGTATTTCACCAACGTGTCGTAAAGGATGTCCGAGGACATTGTCGCCTGCCGCCCGGTCTTGCGCTGGCCGCCGTGGTTGCGTTCGATCAGCCCGGCGATGGTGGCCGAGGCCCGAAAGGTGCGCTTCATCACCGCGTTGCCCGCCAGCCAGCCCTCGAGCCCCGCCTCCAGCGCCGCCAGATCGAAGAGCGGCGCGGGATCGACCACCGCGTCGAGCCCCCAGATCAGCACGGCGTAATCGGTCGCGACGAAGCCCATGGGGGCCAGCCCTTCCTCTTCCATGCGCTTGGTCAGCAGCAGCCCCAGCGTCTGCATCGCGTTGCGCCCGGCAAAGCCGTAGACCACCAGCTGCTCGCGGCCGTCGTGCGGAAAGCTCTCGATCAGCAGCCGTCCGGGCTCGGGCAGGCGCGACACCTTGCGCTGCCGGTGCAGCCAGTCGGCGGTATGGGCTGGCAGACCGGGCCAGTCCTCCTGCGAGAACAGGCGCAAAATGCGCTCGGAAAGCTGGGTGGAGGTGGCGAATTTGGTGCCCATGAAGGTGGCGATCTTCGGCTTGCTGTGGGCGTCGCGGCTGACCTCGACCGTCATCTCGCGCAGCCCCTCGTAGCGCACGATCTGCCCGCCGATAAGGAAGGTGTCTCCGCGGCTCAGCTGCGCCGCGAAGCCCTCCTCGATCTCGCCGAGCGGCGCGCCGCCGCGGCCGCGGTAGCGCACCTTGAGCGTGTCCGTGTCCTGGATGGTGCCGATGTTCTGCCGAATCCGCGCGGCCGAGCGCGGATCGCGCAGCTGCCAGAGCCCGTCCTCGCGCTGCTTCAGCCGCTGCCACTGGTCGTAGGCGCGCAGCGCGTAGCCGCCGGTGGCGCAGAACTGCAGGCAGGCGTCGAACTCCGCGCGGCCGAGCCCGGCATAGGCGCCCGCCGTGGTCATCTCGGCGTAGAGGTCATCCGCGTCGAACGGCCCGGCACAGGCGGCGATAAGGATGTGCTGGCAGAGCACGTCGCGCGGGCCCGGCCCGCGGCTTTCGCCGTCAAGATCTTGCGCCCGTACCGCTTCGAGCGCCGCGAGGCATTCCACCACCTCGAAGCGGTTGGCGGGAACCAGCAGCGCCTTGCTTGGCGCGTTGTAGCGATGGTTGGCGCGGCCGATCCGCTGCACCAGACGCTTGACGTTTTTCGGCGCACCGATCTGGATCACCAGATCGACATCGCCCCAGTCGATCCCGAGGTCGAGCGAACCGGTGCAGACGATCGCGCGAAGATCGCCGCGTACCATGGCGGCCTCGACCTTCTCGCGCTGGCCGCGGTCGAGCGAGCCGTGGTGGATGCCGATCGGCAGCGCGTCGTCATTGGCCAGCCAGAGCTTGTGAAAGAAAATCTCCGCCTGAGCCCGGGTGTTGTGGAAAATAAGCGTGGTGCGGTGCTGTTTGACCTGTTCCAGCACCGCCGGGATCGCATGGGCCGCGCCGCCGCCGGACCAGGGTGGGGCGGCCTCGGTCCGCAGCATGGAGATGTCGGGCTCGGGGCCGGGATCGGCCTCGAGGATCTCGCAGGGGTCCGGGTGCCTGGCCAGCAGCCGGGCGATGGCCTGCGGGTCCTCCACCGTTGCCGAGAGCCCCACGCGCCGCAGCCCCGGGCAGAGCCGCTGCAGCCGCGCCAGCGCCAGCATCAGCTGATCGCCGCGCTTGCTCTCGGCAAGGGCGTGGATCTCGTCGACCACCACCCTTTGCAGCCCCGCGAAGATGCGCGGCGCATCCTCGTAGGAGGTCAGCATGGCAAGGCTCTCGGGCGTTGTCAGCAGGATATGCGGCGGGTCGGCCCGTTGCCGCCGCTTGCGCGAGGACGAGGTGTCTCCGGTGTGGTCCTCGACGCGGATCGGCAGGCCCGCCTCCTCGACGGGGATGAGCAGGTTGCGCCGGATGTCCGCCGCCAGCGCCTTCAGCGGCGAGACGTAGAGCGTGTGGAGCCCGGTTCGAGGCGCCGCGGTCAGCTCGGCCAGCGTCGGCAGGAACCCGGCCAGCGTCTTGCCGCCCCCCGTGGGCGCGATGAGCAGCAGCGCCGGCGCGCCCGCCCGCTCCAGCATGGCGCGCTGATGCGGGTGCAGGCTCCAGCCGCGCGCGGCGAACCACTGGTCAAGAGAGGCGGGCAGGTCGGACATGCCTCGAAGATAGGCGCCCGCGGCCCGAGGAAAAGCACGCCGCATCGCCTTTCTTCTAGGCAGAAATATCCCGGGGGAGGCCGCGCACAGCGCGGGCGGGGGCAGAGCCCCCAATCAGTCGCGGATGCCCGAGCCGAGCCGCCGCCGGGATCAGCGCAGCAGCCCGCTCACACCCTTCTGTGCCGCCATGCACAGCGCGGGCTCTGGCGTTTCCACTCCAAACCACTAGGTTTCCCCCAATCAGAGAATGGAGCTTTCTTTCATGAACGCCGAATACACCCCTCCCAAGGTCTGGACCTGGGACGCCGAGAACGGCGGCCAGTTCGCCTCGATCAACCGTCCGATTGCCGGGGCGACCCATGACAAGCCGCTGCCGGTCGGCAAGCACCCGTTCCAGCTCTACAGCCTCGCCACGCCCAACGGCCAGAAGGTCGGGGTGATGTTCGAGGAGCTGCTCGCCGCCGGCCATGACGCCGAGTACGATGCCTGGCTGATCCGCATCGGCGACGGCGACCAGTTCGGCTCGGGCTTCGTCGAGGTGAACCCGAACTCGAAGATCCCGGCGCTGCTCGACCGCTCGGGCGACACGCCGGTGCGGGTCTTCGAATCCGGCGCGATCCTGCTGCACCTCGCAGAGAAGTTCGGCGCTTTCCTCGGCGCGCCGGAGCGCCGCGCCGAAATGCTGAGCTGGCTGTTCTGGCAGATGGGCAGCGCGCCCTATCTCGGTGGCGGCTTCGGGCACTTCTACGCCTATGCTCCGGAGAAGTTCGAGTATCCGATCAACCGCTTCGCGATGGAGACCAAGCGCCAGCTCGACGTGCTGGACCGCAACCTCGCGGAGCGCCGGTTCATGACCGGCGACGACTACACCATCGCCGACATCGCGATCTGGTGCTGGTACGGCAACCTCGCGCTCGGCCGCGCCTACAGCGCCGGCGAGTTCCTCGAGGTCGAGAGCTACAAGAACGTCCAGCGTTGGGCGCGCGAGATCGATGCCCGCCCGGCGGTGAAGCGCGGCCGGATGGTCAACAAGGCCACGGGTCCTCTGGAAGAGCAGCTGCACGAGCGCCACGACGCCTCGGACTTCGAGCTGCGCACGCAGGACAAGCTGGAGGCCTGACAAGGGGGAGGGGCAACGTCCTTCGAAGGACGTTGCAAATCTCTTCAAAGAGATTTGGCCCCCGCCGCGGCGGGGGCCTTTTCGTTGATCAGACGCCGAGCATCTCGGTCAGCATGCGCAGCGCCTCGCGATCGGCCTCGGTCATCTTGGCGGTGCGCGAGCGGAAGAGCGTGGCCTGCGAGCGCAGCACCGGCTCCTCGGCCAGCACCTTGAGGTGGTTGGCGCGCAGCGTCTCGCCGGTCGAGGTGATGTCGGCGATGGCCTCGGCGGTGAGGTTCTTCACCGTGCCCTCGGTCGCGCCCTGGCTGTCGACCAGCTGGTAGTCGGCGACGCCGCCCATGCGCAGGTAGTCGCGCACCAGGCGGTGATACTTTGTCGCGATGCGCATGCGGAAGCCGTGGCGCGCGCGGAAGGCGGCGGCGGCCCCGTCGAGATCATCAAGCGTGTCCACGTCGACCCAGGCGGCGGGCACGGCGACGATGAGATCGGCCTGACCGAAGCCCAGCTCGGCAAGCTGCTCGACCTTCTGGTCCCATTGCACCAGCTTCTCGCGGATGAGATCGGTGCCGGTGACGCCGAGGTGGATGCGCCCGGCGGCCAGTTCGCGCGGGATTTCCCCGGCCGAGAGCAGCACCAGCGACACGCCGCCCACGCCCGCGACCGCGCCCGCGTACTCGCGGTCCGAGCCGGTGCGCGACAGCGTGACGCCGCGCGCGCCGAACCAGTCGAAGGTCTTTTCCATTAAACGGCCCTTGGAGGGCACACCAAGCTTGAGGGTCATCGTGCCACCTCCAGAAGGATGCCCGGCCGGATCACCCCGCCCACCGCCGGGATTTCCTGACCGCCGCCCAATCGCCGGGTCAGCGCGTCGTAGCGCCCGCCGGTGGCGACGGGGGGCAGATCCGGGCGGCTCTCGCAGAGGAAGCCGAAGGCGAAGCCGTCGTAATATTCCATCGAGCTGCGGCCATAGCTGGCCTCGAAGTCGAGTTCGCTGACATCGATGCCGCGCGCGGTGAGCGCCTCGCAGCGGCGCTCGAAGCTCTCGAGCGCGGGCAGCAGGGCAGGCATGTCCACGGCGATGTCATGAAGGTGCTCAAGCGCGAACGAACAGGTCTCGCGCACGGCGAGCACGGCGTCGATCAGCTCGACCTGTCCACGTGGCAGGGCCGGCTCGTCGGCATCGGCGCGCAACGCGGAAATGCGGGCCGCGATCTCGCGCTCGCTGCGCACGCCGATCACCGGGCCTGCCTTGGCCATCGGATCCGCCTGCGCCAGCATCGCCGCGCGGGTCGCGGGCACCGGTGTCTTGCCCGAGTAACGGTCGAGCAGGGCGCGGAAGCGGCGCGGCCGCCAGATGTGGCGCAGGAGCGCGTCGCGGCGTTTCTGCGAGGTTTGCAGCCCGGCCACTGCGGCGGTCAGAATGCCGATGTCGCCGGTCACCGGGCGCAGATTGTAGGGTTTCAGCACCTCGGCAAACAGCGCGAAGACCTCGGCGTCGAGATGCGCCTGGTCGCCGCGGTCAAACACCTCGTAGCCGACCTGGTAATATTCCGACGGGCGCTCGGGGTGCTCTTCCTGGCGGCGGAAGACCTCGCCCGCGTAGGTGTAGCGGGCGGGGTCGGCGCCGTGCGACATGTGCATCTCGACCACCGGCACGGTGAAGTCGGGACGCAGCATCATCTCGCCGCGGCTCGGGTCGTGGGTGACATAGGCGCGGGCGCGGATGTCCTCGCCGTAGAGGTCCAGCAGCGTCTCGGCCGACTGCATGATCGCGCAGTCGAGCGGCTGCGCCCCAGCCTCGGCGAAGACCGCCCTCAGCCGCTCCGCCTCGGCCTTCTCGGCGGCGAAACTCACGCCCATTGGCTCAGGATCTCGCGCACCTTGGCGACCAGTTGGTCGCGCGTGACCTCGTATTGCGAGGGCCGTTCCTTCCACTCCTCGAGGCTGGCACTCTGCGCCAGCTTCGCGCCGAGGATCAGGTCCTTGATCTGCACCACACCGCGCGCCTTCTCGTCGCCACCTTCGATGACGGCCACGGGGGATTCGCGCTTGTCGGCATACTTGAGCTGGTTGCCGAAGTTCTTCGGGTTGCCGAGGTAGACCTCGGCCCGGATGCCGTTGTTTCGCAGCTCGGCGACCATCGACTGGTAGTCGGCCATACGGTCCTTATCCATCACCGTGACCACCACCGGGCCCTGCGCGGTGCCGCCGATGCGGCCCTTGGCGCGCAGCGCGGCGAGCAGCCGGTCGACACCGATCGAGACGCCCGTCGCGGGCACCGACTGGCCGGTGAAACGCTTGACCAGATCGTCGTAGCGCCCGCCGCCCGAGACCGAGCCGAACTGCCGCTTGCGGCCCTTCTCGTCGAGGATCTCGAAGGTGAGCTCCGCCTCGAACACCGGGCCGGTGTAATAGCCGAGGCCGCGCACGACCGAAGGGTCGATCTCGATGCGGCTGGAGCCGTAGCCGCCCGCGTCGAGCAGGGTGGCGATCTGTTCCAGCTCATCCACGCCCTCGGCGCCAATGGCCGAGCCGCCGATGGCAGCGCGCAGGTTGGCCAGCGTCGCGGCGGCATCCGCGCCCTTGGAGGTCAGGAAGGCCAGCACCGGCGCCGCCTGATCGTCGGACAGGCCCACGCCGTCGATATAGGCGCCGGAGGCGTCGAGACGCCCCTTGCCCAGAAGCTCGCGCACGCCGCTTTCGCCGACCTTGTCGAACTTGTCGATGGTGCGCAGGACAGCCTGCTGCTGCGCGTCATCCGACAGGCCCATGGTCTCGAGCACGCCGTTCAGAACCTTGCGGTTGTTGACCCGCACCAGATAGTCGCCGCGCGGGATGCCGACCTCTTCCAGCGTGTCCGACAGCATCGCGCAGATCTCGGCGTCGGCGGCCACCGAGGGCGCGCCCACGGTATCCGCATCGCACTGGTAGAACTGGCGGAAGCGGCCCGGTCCGGGCTTTTCGTTGCGCCAGACCGGCCCCATGGCATAGCGCCGGTAGGGGGTGGGCAGGTCGTTGCGGTGCTGGGCGTAGACCCGCGCCAGCGGCGCGGTCAGGTCGTAGCGCAGCGCCACCCAACCGTCGTCATCGTCTTCCCAGGCAAAGACACCCTCGTTCGGACGGTCGACGTCCGGAAGGAACTTGCCGAGCGCCTCGACGGTCTCCACGGCGGAGCTTTCCAGCGCCTCGAAGCCGTAGCGATGATAGACCCCGGCGATGGTATGCAGCATATGCGCACGCTCGGTCACTTCCGTGCCGAAATAGTCGCGGAACCCCTTGGGCGTTTGTGCCCGGGGGCGGGGGGCTTTCTTTTCCTTGGCCATGGCCTCGCTCCGGCTGTCCAGATTGCGCGCATCCCATAGCCGCTTGACCACCAAGGAGCAAGCAAAGGCCTTGGGGTCCGAGGCTTTGGCGAGCCTGCCCGTGCAATTGTGGCCGCCGGGGCGCGGGCGACGGGGACGCGGGAGTGGGGTCTTGCCGAGACTGAAGCGGTATGCGCAGCCTTGCGGCTTACGGGGAGGACTATTGCGAAGCCTCCGTCGCGCTGGAAGACGAAGGAGCACCGATGGCCAAGCAGGACGACAAGGCGCTGCGGCAGAACCCCCACGCCCTGCGCGAGCAGCGCGAGAAGAATCTCGAGGTGGCGATCGGGCGGCAGGTGCGCGATCTGCGCAAGCGGCAGCGGATGACCGTGGCCGATCTGGCCACGCAGACCGGCCTGTCGGTGGGGATGCTCTCGAAGATCGAAAACGGCGTCATCTCTCCGTCGCTCACCACCATCTCGACGCTCGCCCATGCGCTGCGCGTGCCGCTGGTGCAGCTCTTCTCCGGTTACGAGGAAGAGCGTGGCTGCATGCACGTCAAGGCGGGCGAGGGTGTGGAGATCGAGCGCGCCGGCACCCGTGCCGGGCACCAGTACCACCTGCTCGGCCATATCGGGTCGAACAACTCGGGCGTTGTCGTCGAGCCCTACATGATCAGCCTCGACAGCGAGAGCGACCAGTTCCCAACCTTCCAGCACGAGGGGATCGAACTGCTCTACATGCTCGAGGGCGAAATGGGCTACCGCCACGGAGACCGGCTCTACCGCATGGAGCCGGGCGACTCGCTGCTGTTCGACTCCGACGCGCCGCACGGACCTGAGGAACTGATGTCCCTCCCGATCCGCTACCTGTCGATCATTACCTACCCACAGCAGCGGTGACTCTGCCCAATCCGCGGGCAAAAATTCCAGAGAGGAAAATATTCTTCCCCACGAGGGCGGTTTTCTTCGGGAGAATAAAGTTTTCTCTATAGTGATATTGAGCAAAGGGCGGTCCCGCCCGTTCCAGACACTATGGAGGATCCATGTGCGGCATCGTTGGCCTGTTCCTGAAAAAGGATGACCTGCGCCCCCGGCTGGGCGACATGCTCACCGACATGCTTATCACCATGACCGATCGCGGCCCGGACAGCGCCGGCATCGCGATCTACGGGGATGCGGCATCCGGCCTGAAG
Organism: Salipiger mangrovisoli; assembly: GCF_015223355.1. Taxonomy (GTDB): domain Bacteria; phylum Pseudomonadota; class Alphaproteobacteria; order Rhodobacterales; family Rhodobacteraceae; genus Salipiger; species Salipiger mangrovisoli. The sequence continues at coordinate 61,119 of NZ_JADFFK010000007.1, forward strand.
ATCACCGTCCAGTCCGACACGCCGGACGAGGACTTCGCCGGCCTCGACGCGGCGCTTTCCGAGGCGCTCGGCACCGAGGTGACGATGCGCGTCGCCAGCACCCATGCCGTGCTGACCCTGCCGGTCGCGACGGAGACCGAGGCGCTGGCCTTCCTCGAGGCGCGCGGCATGCGGGTCATGGGCTCGGGCGAGAGCATGGAAATCTACAAGGAGGTCGGCCTGCCCAAGGACGTCGCCGCCCGCTTCGGCATCCGCGAGATGGGCGGCAGCCACGGCATCGGCCACACCCGCATGGCGACCGAAAGCGCGGTGACCACGCTCGGCGCGCATCCGTTCTCCACCGCGGGCGACCAGTGCCTCGTGCACAACGGTTCGCTGTCGAACCACAATGCCATGCGCCGCAAGCTCGCCAAGAAGGGCGTCTTCACCAAGACCGAGAACGACACCGAGGTGGGCGCGGCCTATATCTCCTCGCGCATCGCCGAGGGCGCATCGCTGGGCGAGGCGCTGGAAGGCACGCTGAAGGACCTAGACGGCTTCTTCACCTTCGTCACCGGCACCAAGAACGGCTTCGGCGTGGTGCGCGATCCCATCGCCTGCAAGCCCGCCGTGATGGCCGAGACCGAGGATTACGTCGCCTTCGCCAGCGAATACCGCGCCTTTGCGGATCTGCCGGGGATCGACGCCGCCCGCGTCTGGGAACCCGAGCCCGCCACCGTCTACTTCTGGGAGCGTTGATTCATGCCCGTTCTGGATATGCTGAAAACCGAGCTGCGCGAGGTCAACGCCACGCTCCAGTCCGCCGCCAAGGCCAAGGGCAACGAGGCCTACACCATCGAGAACCCGCGCGGCGCGCATGCGATGGCGGTGGGGCTCGACGGGCCGATCTCGGTCACCGTGAAGGGCTCGACTGGCTACTACTGCGCCGGGATGAATAAGCTTGCCACCGTGCATGTGACCGGCTCTGCCGGTCCGGGCGTGGCCGAGAACATGATGTCCGGCGAGGTGATCATCGAGGGGGATGCCAGCCAATACGCCGGGGCCACCGGCCATGGCGGGCTGCTCAACATCAAGGGCAACGCCAGTTCGCGCTGCGGCATCTCGATGAAGGGCATCGACATCGTCGTGCACGGCAACATCGGCCACATGTCCGCCTTCATGGCGCAGAAGGGCAATCTGGTCGTTCTGGGCAATGCTGGCGATGCGCTGGGGGACAGCCTCTACGAGGCGCGGCTCTTCGTGCGCGGCGCGGTGAAATCTCTGGGCGCGGATTGCGTCGAGAAGGAGATGCGCCCCGAGCACCTAGAGATCCTGCGCGGCCTGCTCGAACGCGCCGGGGCGGATGCCAAGCCCGAGGAGTTCAGGCGCTACGGCTCGGCGCGCAATCTCTACCATTTCAACATCGACCACGCCGACGCCTACTGAGGAGCGGACCATGGACAAGACACCCCAGACAACGCCCCAGACCGACCCGCGCCAATCCTGGACCTTCTCGCGCGAGGTCAACTCCGAGATCCGCCGCGCGGCGGCGACCGGCATCTACGACATCCGCGGCGGCGGGGCGAAGCGCCGCGTGCCGCATTTCGACGACCTGCTGTTCCTCGGTGCCTCGATGAGCCGCTACCCGCTCGAGGGCTACCGCGAGAAGTGCGACACTTCGGTGGTGCTCGGCACGCGCTTTGCCAAGAAGCCGATCGAGCTGAAGATCCCGATCACCATCGCCGGCATGTCCTTCGGCGCGCTCTCGGGCAACGCCAAGGAGGCGCTCGGCCGCGGCGCCACGCTCTCCGGCACCTCGACCACCACCGGCGACGGCGGCATGACCGAGGAAGAACGCGGGCATAGCGAAAAACTGGTCTACCAGTACCTGCCGAGCCGTTACGGCATGAACCCGGACGACCTGCGCCGCGCCGATGCCATCGAGGTGGTCGTGGGGCAGGGCGCCAAGCCCGGCGGCGGCGGCATGCTGCTCGGCCAGAAGATCACCGAGCGGGTTGCCGGGATGCGCGATCTGCCCGTGGGCATCGACCAGCGCTCGGCCTGCCGTCACCCGGACTGGACCGGGCCGGATGACCTCGAGATCAAGATTCTCGAACTGCGCGAGATCACCGGCTGGGAAAAGCCGATCTACGTGAAGATCGGCGGCGCGCGCCCCTATTACGACACCGCGCTGGCGGTGAAGGCCGGGGCCGACGTGGTGGTGCTCGACGGCATGCAGGGCGGCACCGCCGCGACGCAGGACGTGTTCATCGAGCACGTCGGCCAGCCGACGCTGGCCTGCATCCGCCCCGCGGTGCAGGCGCTGCAGGATCTGGGCATGCACCGCGAGGTGCAGCTGGTGGTCTCGGGCGGCATCCGCAGCGGCGCGGATGTGGCCAAGGCGCTGGCGCTCGGCGCGGATGCGGTGGCCATCGGCACCGCCGCGCTGATCGCGCTCGGCGACAACGATCCCAAGTGGGAAGATGAGTATCAAAAGCTCGGCACCACCGCCGGGGCCTATGACGACTGGCACGAGGGCCGCGACCCGGCGGGCATCACCACGCAGGATCCGGCGCTGATGGCCCGGCTCGACCCGATCGCCGCGGGGCGGCGGCTGCGCAACTATCTCAACGTGATGACCCTCGAGTGCCAGACCATCGCGCGGGCCTGCGGCAAGAGCCATGTGCACAATCTCGAGCCGGAAGACCTTTGCGCGCTGACGATGGAGGCCGCCGCCATGGCGCAGGTGCCGCTTGCCGGGACAAACTGGTGGCCGGGCAAGGGTGGCTTCTGACGGGCCGACACCTGGACGCAAACCGGCGAGGGCGGCCAACGCCCCGCCGATACCCACAGGGAATGAAAGGGACCTCCATGGCTGATCTGGCCGAATTCGCCCGTGCGCGCGGCGTGAAGTACTTCATGATCTCCTATACCGACCTCTTCGGCGGGCAGCGTGCCAAGCTGGTACCGGCGCAGGCGATCGCGGACATGCAGGAGGATGGTGCCGGTTTCGCGGGTTTTGCCACATGGCTCGACCTCACCCCAGCGCATCCGGACATGCTCGCCGTGCCCGACGCGGAGGCCGCGATCCAGCTGCCGTGGAAGCCCGAGGTCGCCTGGGTGCCCGCCAATTGCGTGATGGAAGGCGAGGATGTCGAGCAGGCACCGCGCAACGTGCTGCGCAAGCTGGTGGCCGAGGCGGCCTCGGAAGGGCTGCGGGTGAAGACCGGGATCGAGGCCGAGTTCTTCCTGCTGACCCCCGAGGGCGAGCAGATCTCCGACCCCTTCGATACCGCCGAGAAACCCTGCTACGACCAGCAGGCGGTGATGCGCCGCTACGACGTGATCGCCGAGATCTGCAACTACATGCTGGAGCTGGGCTGGGGCCCGTACCAGAACGACCACGAGGATGCCAACGGCCAGTTCGAGATGAACTGGGAGTTCGCCGACGCGCTCACCACCGCCGATCGCCACAGCTTCTTCAAGTTCATGGTGAAATCCGTCGCCGAAAACCACGGGCTGCGCGCCACCTTCATGCCGAAACCCATCGAGGGGCTGACCGGCAACGGCTGCCACGCGCATATCTCGGTCTGGGATGCCGAGGGCAAGGTCAACGCCTTTGCCGACAAGGACAAGGAACTGGGCCTGTCGGATCAGGGCCGGCACTTCCTTGGCGGCATCATGAAGCATGCCGAGGCGCTGGCGGCGATCACCAATCCCACGGTGAACAGCTACAAGCGGATCAACGCGCCGCGCACCATGTCGGGCGCGACCTGGGCGCCCAATACCGTCACCTGGACCGGCAACAACCGCACTCACATGGTGCGCGTGCCCGGCCCCGGACGCTTCGAGCTGCGCCTGCCCGACGGCGCGGTGAACCCCTACCTGCTGCAGGCGGTGATCATCGCAGCGGGCCTGTCCGGCATCCGCTCCAAGGCCGATCCGGGCAAGCGCCACGATATCGACATGTACGCCGAGGGCCACTTGGTGACGGATGCGCCGCGCTTGCCGCTCAACCTGCTGGATGCCATCCGCGCCTATGACGCCGATGCCGAGCTGAAGGGCATGATGGGCGACGCCTTCTCGGCGTCCTACAGCAAGATGAAGATGCAGGAGTGGACCTCCTTCGTCTCGCATTTCTCCCGCTGGGAACGCGACAACACGCTCGACATCTGACCCATCTCCCATTGCACGAGAGCAGAGCCATGCATTTCTCCGGCCTCCGGGTCATCAAGGAAGCCCTCACCGGGCACAGGGGTTGGAAACCGCTCTGGCGCGATCCCGAGCCCAAGCCGGCCTATGACTTCGTCATCGTGGGCGGCGGCGGGCACGGGCTCGCCACCGCCTTCTACCTCGCGAAGACCTTCGGTCAGGCGAAGGTGGCGGTGCTGGAGAAGGGCTGGCTCGGCTCGGGCAACATCGGGCGCAACACCACGATCATCCGCTCGAACTACCTGCTGCCCGGCAACGAGCCCTTCTACGAGTTCTCGATGAAGCTCTGGGAGACGCTCGAGCAGGAGACCAACTTCAACTCGATGGTCAGCCAGCGCGGGATCATCAACCTCTACCACTCCGACGCGCAGCGCGATGCCTACCGGCGGCGCGGCAACGCCATGCTGCTGGCCGGGGCGGACGCGCAGCTGCTGGGGCCCGAGGAACTGCGCGCGCGGCTGCCCTATCTCAACTTCGACAACGCCCGTTTCCCGATCAAGGGTGGCCTACTGCAGGCGCGCGCCGGCACCGCCCGGCATGACGGCGTCGCCTGGGGCTACGCGCGCGGCGCCGACATGCGCGGCGTCGACATCCTCCAGAACTGCGAGGTCACCGGTTTCCGCATCGAGGGCGGCGCAGTCAGGGGCGTCGAGACCACGCGCGGCTACATCGGTGCGGGCAAGGTCGGCGTGGCGGTGGCGGGCTCGTCCAGCCGGGTCATGCAGATGGCCGGGATGCGCCTGCCGATCGAGAGCCACGTGCTGCAGGCCTTCGTCAGCGAGGGGCTGAAGCCGCTCATCGACACGGTGATCACCTTCGGCGCCGGGCATTTCTACATCAGCCAGTCCGACAAGGGCGGGCTGGTCTTCGGCGGTGACATCGACGGCTACAATTCCTACGCGCAGCGCGGCAACCTGCCGGTGGTCGAGGACGTGGCCGAGGGCGGCATGGCCCTCATGCCGATGATCGGTCGGGCGCGGCTGCTGCGCAGCTGGGGCGGCATCATGGACATGTCGATGGACGGCTCGCCGATCATCGACGCGACGCCGGTGGACGGGCTCTACCTCAACGCCGGCTGGTGCTACGGCGGATTCAAGGCGACGCCGGCCTCGGGCTACGCCTTTGCCCATCTTCTGGCCACCGGCCGCCCGCATGAGACTGCAAGGGCCTACCGGCTCGACCGCTTCGCGCGCGGGCATCTCATCGACGAAAAGGGCGCGGGCGCCCAGCCGAACCTGCACTGAGGCCCACTCATGCGTGCCGCCCATATCCACCCGCTCGCCCCGCGTCACGCCGGGCGGCCCCACAACGCTTCACCGGACAGGCCCCAATGCTGATCCCGCACCCGCTTCTTGGCCTGCGCGACGCGCAGGAATTCACCTACCTCGGCGACGCCGCGCTGCTGGACCGCCCCTCGCCCGAGGGGGAGGGCGCCGAGGCCGCCTTCTGCGACTACGTCTTCCTGAGGGGCAACCCGGCGGGCGTGCACCGCGAACTGTGGTTCCACGAACACGGCGACCGTTCCTGGCTGGTGGTGACCCGCAACACGCTGACCCATGAAATCCTCGGGGCCGAACTGGCGTCGGAGGTGGCAAAGGCCCTGAGGGGAGCCGCCGAATGACCCGCATCCCCGGCGGCCTGATCGACCGCAGCCAGACGCTTACCTTCAGCTTCAACGGCAGAAGCTACACCGGCCACCCCGGCGACACGCTGGCCTCGGCACTGCTGGCGAACGGCGTGCGCCTGATGGGCCGCAGTTTCAAGTACCACCGCCCGCGCGGGCCGGTCTCGGCGGGCTCCGAAGAACCCAACGCCCTCGTCACCCTGCGCAGCGGGGCCCGCGCCGAGCCCAACACCCGCGCCACCGTGGCCGAGCTCTACGAGGGGCTCACCGCGCGCAGCCAGAACCACGTCGGCCCGCTCGGTTTCGACGCACTGGCGGTGAACGATCTGCTCTCGCCCTTCTTTGCGGCGGGCTTTTACTACAAGACCTTCATGTGGCCCCGCGCCTTCTGGGAAAAGCTCTACGAGCCGATGATCCGCCGCGCGGCGGGTCTCGGCGCGCTCTCGGGCGAGGCCGATCCCGACGCGTACGACCGCGGCTACCTGCACTGCGACCTCTTGGTCATCGGCGCAGGTGCGGCGGGGCTGTCGGCGGCGCTGACCGCCGCCCGCGCCGGTGCGCAGGTGGTGCTGGCCGACGAGGACTTCCGCCTCGGCGGTCGCCTGCTGGCCGAGAGCGATCCGCTGGACGAGGCCCCGGCACCCGACTGGGTGGCGGCCGTGGACGCGGAACTGCGCGCCCTGCCGAACGTGCGCATCCTCTCCCGCACCACGGTCTTCGGCGCCTATGATCATGGCATCTTTGGTGCCGTGGAGCGCGTCGCCGATCACCTGCCCGAACCGGGGGCGCTGGTGCGCCAGACGCTCTGGCGGATCACCGCGAAACGCAGCGTGCTGGCGGCGGGCGCGACCGAGCGGCACATCCCCTTTGCCGCCAACGACCGCCCCGGCATCCTGCTGGCGGGCGCCCTGCGCGCCTACGCCAACCGCTGGGCGGCGCTGCCCGTGGCAAGGCCGCAGGACCGGATCGCGGTCTTCACCAACAACGACGACGGCCACCGCACCGCGCTGGATCTGCTGGCAAAGGGTGCCAACCTGCTCGGCGTGATCGACCCGCGTGTGGATGCCCCGCGCTTCGGCGACTACCAGCTTTTTGCCGGGGCGCAGGTCACCGGCACACACGGGCGGCTGGGATTGAGTTCGATCGAGATCACCCGTGACGGCCGCGCCGACTGGCTCGAATGCCATGCGCTTGGCGTCTCGGGCGGCTGGAACCCCAACCTGCATCTCGCCTCGCACCACCGCGGACGCCCGGTCTGGAACGAGGAGCTTCTGGCCTTCGTGCCGGGCGAGGGCGGGCCGCGGGGCCTCATCCCCGCCGGTGCCTGTGCCGGGCGTGGCTCGACCTCTGCCGCGCTCAAGGATGGCGCGCGGGCGGCGCAGGCGGCCCTGTCGGAGCTTGGGATCAGCGCGGCGCTCCCCCGCCTGCCTGGGGCCGAAGACAAGCCCCTGCGCCAGTCTGCCTTCTGGCACGTGTCCGGCAAGGCGCGCGCCTGGGTAGACTTCCAGAACGACGTGACCGTCAAGGACATCGCGCTGGCCCACAAGGAGAACATGCGCCCCGTCGAGCACCTGAAGCGCTGGACCACGCTCGGCATGGCCACGGACCAGGGCAAGACCGCCAATGTCACGGCGCTCGCGGTGATGGCCGAGCTGACCGGCAAGAGCGTTGCCGAAACCGGAACCACCATCTTCCGCCCGCCCTATACCGGCGTCTCGCTCTCGGTCCTCGGCGGCGGCGACACGGGCAAGGACTTCCGCCCGACACGCCTGACCCCGACCCACCATTGGGCCGAGGCACAGGGCGCGGCCTTCACCGAGGTCGGACCGTGGTTGCGGGCGCAGTATTTCCCGCGCCCCGGCGAAACCCATTGGCGCGAAAGCGTCGATCGCGAGGCGACGGCCGTGCGCAGCGCCGTCGGCCTCTGCGACGTGACGACGCTGGGCAAGATCGACGTGCAGGGCAGCAATGCCGGGGAGTTCCTCGACCGGGTCTATTCCAACATGATGGGCACGCTGAAGGTCGGCCGAGTCCGCTACGGGCTGATGCTGCGCGAGGATGGGCATCTCTACGACGACGGCACCTGCGCGCGGATGGCCGAGGATCACTACGTGGTCACCACCACCACCGGCAACGCCGGGCTGGTCTACCGCAACATGGAGTTCGCGCGGCAGTGCCTCTGGCCGGAGCTCGACGTGCAGATCCTCTCGACCACCGATGCCTGGGCGCAAATCGCCGTGGCAGGGCCGCGCTCGCGCGAGCTGCTGTCGCGGATCGTGGACGGGTTCGACCTGTCGAACGCGGCCTTCCCCTTCATGGCCTGCGCCTCGCTCACCGTCTGCGGGGGCTTGCGCGCGCGGATCTTCCGCATCTCCTTCTCCGGCGAGCTGGCCTATGAGATCGCCGTGCCCGCCCGCTACGGCGCGGCGCTGATGCAGCGGCTGATGGAGCAGGGGGCCGACCTCGGCGTCACCCCCTATGGCACCGAGGCGCTCGGCGTGCTACGCATCGAGAAGGGCCACGCGGCGGGGGCCGAGCTGAACGGTCAGACCACCGCGGCGATGCTCGGGCTCGGCCGGATGGTCTCGGACAAGAAGGATTCGATCGGCGCGGTCATGTCGCGACGCGAGGGGCTGGCCGGAGACCGCCGCCGCCTTGTCGGGCTGCTGCCCGAGGACCCGAACGTCCCGGTGGTTCCCGGATCACATCTCTTCACGCCGGGCGCGCCGCAGGACATGGCCCATGACCAGGGCTGGATCACCTCGGCCTGCGTCTCGCCGCATGTCGGCAGGTCCATCGGTCTGGGGGTGCTCGAGGACGGCGATTGCCGCATCGGCGAGCTCATTCTCGCCGTCAACCCGCTCGAGGGCACGAAGGCCGCGCTGCGGGTCGTGCCGCCGCATTTCGTCGATCCCGAAGGAGCGCGCCTGCGTGACTGACCTCATTCCCCTCACCGTCTTCGGCGCCGAGACGCCGCGCCAGACCGCGCCAGGCGCGCTTGCCCTGGCCGAGCGTCCGGACATCGCCATCGCCTCGCTGGCCCTGCGCCGCGGCACCGCCGGGGCCGCGCCCTTCGGTCTCCTGCTGCCCGGCCCCGGTGGCCTGGCGGCGGCGCAGGCCCACCTCGCCTTCTGGACCGGCGCGGGCCAGTGGATGGTCCTCGCCGAGGGGTTGGCGGACACGGATTTCGCTGCGGCGCTGCGCGATGCCGCGCCCGGATGCTCGGTGACCGAGCAGACCGACGGCTGGACCGTGGTGGATGTCACGGCCCCCGAGCCGCTGATCGCGCGGCTCCTCGAGCGTCTGGTCAACCTGCCGCCCGAGGCCCTCGCGCCGGGCCGCGCCACGCGCTGCCAGATGCACCACCTGCCGGTACATGCGCTCCGGCTGTCGTCGTCCCGGCTCCGGCTGCTTGCCATGCGCTCTGCCACCGCCAGCCTGTGGCATGCGCTCGAAACGGCGGGACAACGGCTGGCACTGCCCTGACGCGGCGCTTTCTTCTAGGTCCAAGTATCCCCGGGGGAGGCCGCGCAGCGGCCGGGGGCGGAGCCCCCTCGGCGCGCTCCCGCAAACGCGAACCGGCCACCCCGTCGGGATGGCCGGTGCAGCTTTCCTGGACCGGGCGGCGCTCAGATCTGGCGCACGGCACCCTTGGCGGCCGAGGTGGTCAGCGCGGCGTAGGCCTTCAGCGCCTTGGAGATCTTGCGCTTGCGCTTTTCCTCCGGCTGCCAGCCCTTCGCCTCGCGGACGGCGCGGCGCTCGGCGATCACCGCGTCGTCCACCGCGAGGTGGATCTTGCGCTTCGGGATGTCGATCTCGATCAGATCGCCCTCTTCCACGAGGCCGATGGTGCCGCCTTCCGCCGCTTCCGGCGAGACGTGGCCGATCGACAGCCCCGAGGAGCCGCCCGAGAAACGGCCGTCGGTGACAAGCGCGCAATCCTTCCCGAGGCCCTTCGACTTCAGGTAGGAGGTCGGGTAGAGCATCTCCTGCATGCCCGGACCGCCGCGCGGACCCTCGTAGCGGATCAGCACCACGTCGCCCTTGTGCACCTTGCCGGTCAGGATCGCGCTGACCGCGGTATCCTGCGATTCAAAGATGCGCGCGGGGCCGGTGAACTTCAGGATCGACTCGTCCACGCCCGCGGTCTTCACGATGCAGCCGTCCTCGGCGAGGTTGCCGTAGAGCACCGCAAGCCCGCCGTCCTTCGAGAAGGCGTGCTCGGCGTCGCGGATCACGCCCTTCTGCCGGTCGAGGTCGAGGCTGTCATAGCGCATCGACTGCGAGAAGGCCGTGGTCGAGCGCACGCCGCCCGGCGCGGCGCGGAAGAAGTCGTGCACCGATTCCGAGTTGGTGCGCGTCACGTCCCAGCGGTCGAGCGCATGGGCCATGGTCTCGGCGTGGACGGTGTAGACCGAGGTGTCGAGCAGCCCGGCGCGGTCGAGCTGGCCGAGGATCGACATGATGCCGCCGGCGCGGTGCACGTCTTCCATGTGCACGTCATCCTTGGCGGGCGCGACCTTGCACAGCACCGGCACGTTGCGCGACAGCCGGTCGATGTCGGTCATGTCGAAGGGCACCTCGCCCTCGTTGGCGGCGGCCAGCAGGTGCAGCACGGTGTTGGTCGAGCCGCCCATGGCGATGTCGAGCGTCATGGCGTTCTCGAAGGCCTTCACCGTGGCGATCGAGCGCGGCAGCACCGAGGCATCGTCCTGCTCGTAGTAACGCTTGGCCAGATCGACGATCAGGTGGCCGGCCTCGACGAAGAGGCGCTGGCGGTCCGAGTGGGTGGCCAGCGTCGAGCCGTTGCCGGGCAGCGAGAGGCCAAGCGCCTCGGTCAGGCAGTTCATCGAGTTGGCGGTGAACATGCCCGAGCACGACCCGCAGGTCGGGCAGGCGGCTTCCTCGATCGCCTGGACCTGCGCGTCGGTGTACTTGTCATCGGCGGCGGCGACCATGGCGTCGACCAGGTCGAGCGCCCTCTCGGTGCCTTCCCAGTTGACCTTGCCGGCTTCCATCGGGCCGCCCGAGACGAAGACCACGGGGATGTTGAGCCGCATTGCGGCCATCAGCATGCCGGGGGTGATCTTGTCGCAGTTCGAGATGCAGACCATCGCGTCGGCGCAATGCGCGTTGACCATGTATTCCACCGAGTCGGCGATGATCTCGCGCGAGGGCAGCGAGTAGAGCATGCCGTCGTGGCCCATGGCGATGCCGTCATCGACCGCGATGGTGTTGAATTCCTTGGCGACACCGCCGGCCTTTTCGACCTCGCGGGCGACCATCTGCCCGAGATCCTTCAGGTGCACGTGGCCCGGCACGAACTGGGTGAAGCTGTTCACGATGGCGATAATGGGCTTGTTCCAGTCGCCATCCGTCATGCCTGTGGCGCGCCACAGGCCGCGGGCGCCGGCCATGTTGCGGCCGTGGGTGGTGGTGCGGGAGCGATAGGCAGGCATGGGGCATCCCCTCGGAGTTTGGATTACCGGGGGTGTTTAACGCTCTCGGGGGGCAGCGGCAAGGGCAAGGGGATGCCGCACTGCGGCGTTGCGCAAGAAGGTTGCGCCGCGTGGCTGTGTCTCTGCCCTAAAGTTCCCGTCGGTATCGGCGAAGAGGTGGTTTCTTTCCGGGTCTGCCGCGGCGGGTCTGCGCGGCCCGGACACGCGCCGGGCCCGGGGACCGCGCCGCATTACCCGGCGCTACGCTTGCCCCGGCTCTTGGCACGCGCCGGCTTGGGGGCCACCTTCGCCTCGATATGCTCGATGATCAGCCCCGAGATGTCCTTGCCCGAGACCTTCTCGATCCCTTCCAGACCGGGCGAGCTGTTCACCTCCAACACCTTCGGCCCATCGGCGCCGCGCAGCAGGTCCACGCCCGCCACGTCGAGCTTCATCGCCCGCGCCGCCTTGATGGCCACTTCGCGCTCGGTCTTGGAGATCCGCACCGGCTCGGCGGTGCCGCCCTGGTGCAGGTTCGATCGGAAGTCGTCGGGCTTGCCGCGGCGGCGCATGGTGGCCACCACCTTGCCGCCGACCACGAGGCAGCGGATGTCCTCGCCCGCGGCCTCCTTGACGAAGCTCTGCACGAGGAAGTCGGCCTTGAGCCCCTGGAAGGCGCTGATAACGCTCTCGGCGGCCTTCGGGGTCTCGGCCAGCACCACGCCCTTGCCCTGGCTGCTCTCCAGCAGCTTCAGCACCAGCGGCGCGCCGCCCACGAGATCCACAAGGTTGCCCGAATCCTTGGGGCTGCGGGCAAAGGCGGTGGTCGGCATGCCGATGCGGTGGCGCGCCAGCACCTGGTGCGCGTGCAGCTTGTCGCGCGAGACGGTGATGCCCTCGGAGCAGGCAAGGCAATAGGTGCCCATGCTCTCGAACTGGCGCACCACGGCGGTGCCGTAGCTGGTGATCGAGGCACCGATGCGCGGGATCACCGCGTCGTAGTGCGGCAGGCGGCGGCCGTCGTAATGCACCTCGCCGCCGACCGCGCGGATGTTCATGTAGCAACGAGAGGTGTCGATCACCTCCATCGTATGGCCACGGTGTTCGGCAGCCTCGATCAGCTTGCGGGTGGAATAATTGTCGGGCTCGCGGGTGAGCACCGCGAGGCGCAGGGCGCGGCGGTGCTGCTTGTGGCGCGGGATGCCGTGGTAGGCATCGAAATCGAGCTCCGGCTGCTGCAAGCGGTGACTGGGCGAGACCACCATGTCGTCAAGCAGCGCGCTGCGGCCGAGCAGCATCCGGTAGGCCATGCTGCCGCGGTCGGTGAGGGTGATCTCGATCGGCCAGCTGCGTGTGCCCATGCTGACCTCGGTCTCGATGACGAAGCGCAGCTCTGTCTCGCCGTTGGACGAGGTCACCTCGCGCCGGTCCTTGAGCGGGGCCGAGCAGATGATCTCGAGACCCGGCTCCTGCGGATCGGGGTGGATGGCGAAGCGCACCATCGGCTTGTCGGCGGAGCCGAAGGGCTCGATCGCGAAGGCGTGCAGCGCCGATGTCCGCGCGCCGGTATCGACCTTGGCGCGGATCGCGGGCAGGCCGAGGCCGGGCAGGGCAAGCCATTCTTCCCATCCAAGCGTGAACTGCGTCATGTCTACCTCCTTCGCGGGCCGGGGTCGGATTGACGGCCTCTATCCGCGCAATGTGACAGGCGCAATACGGCACGCGGCGCTCCCGCAAGGGAACGCTCAATTCGACGGTCCTTGACGTAGCGGCGGTATGGCAGAGGGCAACGCGGGCGGCACGATGTCCTTGCCGGGACCGCGCCCGCGGCGGCTCAGGCGCTGGCGATCATCTCGGACTGGCGCACGATCACCTCGGCCTGCTTGATCGAGGCGATGTCCACCAACCGGCCCTTGTAGACCGTCGCGCCCTCGCCCTTGGCCTTGGCGGCCTCCATGGCGGCGAGGATCTCGCGCGCCTCGGTCACCGCGCCCTCGGAGGGGGTGAAGACCTCGTTGGCCAGTGCCACCTGCTTTGGGTGGATCGCCCATTTGCCGACCATGCCCAGCGTCGCCGAGCGCAGCGCCTGCGCGCGGAAGCCCTCGTCATCCGAGAAATCGCCGAAGGGCCCGTCGACCGGCAGCACGCCATGGGTGCGGCAGGCGGCGACGATGGCGGCCTGCGCCCAGTGCCACGGGTCGGACCAGTGCTTCGCGCCGTCGTGCAGCATGTAGTAATTCTCCTGCGTGCCGCCGATGCCGGTGGTCGCCATGCCCATCGAGGCGGCGAAATCCGCCGCGCCGAGGCTCATCGCCTCGAGCCGGGGCGAGCCGGCGGCGATCTCCTCGACATGGGCGATGCCGGCGGCGCTTTCGATGATCACCTCGAACTTGATCGGCTTGGTCCGGCCCTTGGCGCGTTCCACCGCGGTCACCAGAGCATCGACGGCATAGAGGTCGGCGGCGCAGCCCACTTTCGGGATCATGATCTGGTCGATCCGGTCGCTGGCCTGCTCCAGAAGGTCCACCACGTCGCGGTACCAATAGGGCGTGTCGAGCCCGTTGATGCGCACCGACAGCGTCTTCTTGCCCCAGTCGATATCGCCGATGGCCTCTATGATATTGGCGCGGGCACTATCCTTGTCGTCCGGGGCCACGGAATCCTCGAGGTCGAGGTTGATCACATCCGCGGCCGAGGCGGCCATCTTCTCGAAGATCGCCGGGCGCGAGCCGGGGCCGAAGAGCTGGCAGCGGTTCGGACGGGCAGGCGCGGCGGGCTGGATGCGAAAGCTCATTCGGTGGGCTCCTTTGGGTAATGAAATTACACATGTGGTGATGCGAGGGTTATTAAATTGCGCGGTGCCGCGCAATAGAAATTTGCCGCGCTGCGGCGCAAGCGTTGCGTGGCGCGACCGGAGACCATGCACGATTCTTCGGCGGCAACGCAGAAAAGCGTGGAATTTTGGCGTCACGCCGGGTGCTGGCGTTCAAATCGAGACGAATTTGCGCGCCACACAGGGCAGAGTGAGCGTCGAGAGCCAAGGCGGGGCCGCCTCCCATCGAACGCCCCGCGAGACAGCATACACGAGTACAGGGAATACAAGAATGATCGAGACGCCGTACCTCCTCTTCCTCGGTGACGCTCCCGACGGCCTGGCCGCCAAGGTGGCCCAGGGCATCAAGGACTGGCGCCCCGAGAACTGCGTCGGCCAGTTCCGCCTCGACGGCTGCAAGGCCGACCTCGGGCTGCAGGACATGACCCTCGCCGAAGCCAAGGCCGCCGGTGCCAAGACGCTGGTGATCGGCGTCGCCAACCGCGGCGGCGTGATTTCCCAGACCTGGAAGAAGGTGCTTGTCGAGGCGCTGGAAGAAGGTTTCGACCTTGCCTCGGGCCTGCACAACCTGCTGCGCAACGAGGAAGACCTTGCCGCCGTGGCCAAGGCCACCGGCCAAACGCTGCACGACGTGCGCATCCCCTCGGTACAATACCCGATCGCCAACGGCGAGAAGCGCACCGGCAAGCGCCTGCTGGCGGTGGGCACCGACTGCTCGGTTGGCAAGATGTACACCGCGCTCGCGATGGACGCCTGCATGCGCGAGAAGGGCATGAAATCGACCTTCCGCGCCACCGGCCAGACCGGCATCCTGATCACCGGCGACGGCGTGCCGCTCGACGCGGTCATCGCCGATTTCATGGCCGGCTCGATCGAATACCTCACCCCCGACAACGATGCCGATCACTGGGACATCATCGAGGGCCAGGGCTCGCTGTTCCACGTCTCCTACTCGGGCGTGACGCTTGCGCTGATCCACGGCGGCCAGCCGGATGCGCTGGTGCTCTGCCACGAGCCGACCCGCACGCACATGCGCGGCCTGCCGGGTTACAAGCTGCCGACGCTGGAAGCGGTACGCGACACCGCGCTGGCGATGGCCAAGGTCGGCAACCCCGACTGCAAGGTGATCGGCGTGTCGATCAACACCCAGCACATGGGCGACGAGGAGGCCAAGGCCTATTGCGCCGAGGTCGAGGAAAGCCTGGGGCTGCCCTGCGTCGATCCGTTCCGCCACGGTGCCGAGCGCCTGGTCGAGGCGCTGGCCGTGGTCTGAGCCGTCTGGCAGACTGATCAAATCACCCCCGGCGGCGGCGCTTCCGGCGCCGGGGGTTGGCGTATTTATGGAACAATGAAAGGGGCAGGGTTTGAGCATCGAGGTCACCCGCGACACCTTCAGGCTGGCGCAGGTCTTCACCATCTCGCGCGGCAGCCGCACCGAGGCACATGTGATCACCGTGAAGATCAGCCGCGGCGGTTTCACCGGCTACGGCGAATGCGTGCCCTACGCGCGCTACGACGAGACGCTGGACAGCGTCGAGGCACAGATCCGCTCGCTGCCGCAGGATGTGACCCGCGCGGCGCTGCAGGAGCTGCTGCCCTCGGGCGCGGCGCGCAACGCCGTTGACTGCGCGCTCTGGGATCTCGAGGCCAAGACCGCCGGCAAGCGGGTCTGGGAGCTGCTGGGCCTGCCTGCGCCGCAGCCCGAGGTGACCGCCTACACGCTGTCGCTCGCGGCTCCGGAAGAGATGCGGGCGCAGGCCGCGAAGAACGCCTTCCGTCCGCTGCTGAAAGTCAAGCTCGGCACCCCCGAGGACCTGCCGCGGCTCGAGGCCGTGCGCGCCGGCGCGCCCGACAGCACGATCATCGTCGACGCCAACGAGGGCTGGACACCGGAGGTCTACGCCGATCTTGCGCCGCACCTTCAGCGCCTCGGCGTCGCCATGGTCGAGCAGCCGCTGCCCGCGGGCGCGGATGATGCGCTTCTCGGCATGGACCGCCCGGTGCCGATCTGCGCCGACGAGAGCTGCCACGACCGGGCCTCGCTGCCGAAGCTCAAGGGCAAGTACGACATCGTCAACATCAAGCTCGACAAGACCGGCGGGCTGACAGAGGCGCTGGACCTGCTCGAGGCGGCCAAGGCCGAGGGTTACGGCATCTTCGTCGGCTGCATGGTGGGCAGCTCGCTCGCCATGGCGCCGGCGGTGATCGTGGCGCAGGGCGCGGACTACGTCGATCTCGACGCGCCGCTGCTGCTCGGCGAGGACCGCGAGCACGCGATGCTCTACGACGCGGCGGGCGTGCACGCCCCCGAGGCGGCGCTCTGGGGCTGAGCCGAGGCGCCATAAACCCGACCGAGATGACGGGCGGTCCGCGCGGGGAAAATTGACCGGGCGGGCTTGACCCCGGGTCCGCTTTGGCGGAACTGACCCACAGCGACTTATGGAGAGAGCTGCAATGCGCACCGTTTACGTCAATGGCGAGTACCTGCCCGAGACCGAGGCCAAGGTGTCGATCTTCGACCGGGCCTTCCTGATGGCCGATGGGGTTTACGAGGTGACCTCGGTTCTTGGCGGCAAGCTGATCGATTTCGACGGCCACGCCAGGCGTCTCGCCCGCTCGCTGGCGGAGCTGGACATGAAGGCGCCCTGCACCGAGGACGAGCTGCTGGCGATCCACCGCGAGCTGGTGGCGCGCAACGAGATCACCGACGGCCTGGTCTACCTGCAGGTCACCCGCGGCTCCGCCGGCGACCGTGACTTCGCCTTCCCCGATCCCGAGACCACCGAGCCCACGCTGGTGCTCTTCACCCAGAACAAGCCCGGCCTCGCCGACAACCCGGCGGCCAAGGCCGGCATCAAGGTGATCTCGATCGAGGACATCCGCTGGGGCCGCCGCGACATCAAGACCGTGCAGCTGCTCTACCCGTCGATGGCCAAGATGGCCGCCAAGAAGGCCGGCTGCGACGACGCCTGGTTCGTCGAGGATGGCAAGGTGACCGAGGGCTCGTCGAACAACGCCTATATCGTCAAGGGCGGCAAGATCATCACCCGCGAGCTCTCGACCGACATCCTGCACGGCATCACCCGCGCCGCCGTGCTGCGCTGCGCCAAGGAAGCGCAGATGGAGGTGGAGGAGCGGAGTTTCTCGATCGACGAGGCCAAGGAAGCCGATGAGGCTTTCGTCACCTCGGCGTCGAGCTTCGTGATGCCGGTGGTCGAGGTTGACGGGGCCAAGGTCGGCACCGGCACGCCGGGCCCTGTCGCCGCGCGGCTGCGCGAGATCTACCTCGAGGAAAGCCTGAAGGCGGCGGTCTGAGGTTTCGCCTTCTGATGTGCGAAGGGCGCCGTTCCGCAGGGGGCGGCGCCTTTTCCATGTGAGGCTGACAACCGGTGGCGGCCGGCGGGAGCGGCCGAACGCGGAGATGACCTGCGGCGCTCACGCCCCGGAGCCGGTGCCCCCGCGGTACATGGTGATGCGCCGCGAGGCCTGGAAGCCGAACTTCCGGTAAAAGCGGGTCAGCGCCTGATCCTGCTCGGCCTGCGGCGTGATCACCAGCACCGTCTCGC
Organism: Salipiger mangrovisoli; assembly: GCF_015223355.1. Classification (GTDB taxonomy): domain Bacteria; phylum Pseudomonadota; class Alphaproteobacteria; order Rhodobacterales; family Rhodobacteraceae; genus Salipiger; species Salipiger mangrovisoli. The sequence continues at coordinate 78,771 of NZ_JADFFK010000007.1, forward strand.
GTGCGCCACGGTCGTGCGCCCAGTCGAGTACCGCCGCGACCAGCAACCGCGACCACCCCAGTCCCCGGTGACCGGGGCTCACGTAGAGGTCCTCGAGCTCGGCCGACCAGCCGAATTCCACGCCGAAGGTGAGGCTCCCCGAGGACATGCCGGCCAGCTCGCTGCCTGTGTCGGCCACGAAGATGCAGGCCCGCGGATCGCCGAGCATCACCGACAGGTTCCCGGCGATGGCGGGCGGTGGTGTGGCGATGCCGTCCTCGCGGAAGAAGGCGGTGTAGAGGGCGCGGAGCGCGGCGAGGTCGGACGGCTTGGCGGGCCGGATGATCATGATCTGTCCCGGGGCAAGGGCGGAAGGGGCCCGCGGAGCGCCGGGGCAGGCGCGACCGGAGCCGCGATCATGGGCCGGGCGGCGGGCAGGCCGCCAGCCTTGCCGCCGCGGCGCGCCCGGCCCAGAGGCCGGTGGCAAGGCAGCCGGTCAGCAGGTAGCCGCCGGTCGGAGCCTCCCAGTCCAGCATCTCGCCGGCGACGAAGGTGCCCGGCCGCTCCCTCAGCATCAGGCCCTGGTCCAGCGCCGAGAAGGGCACACCGCCGGCCACGGAGATCGCCTCGTCCATCGGGCGCAGGCCGGCATGCGGCACCGGCAGCGCCTTCAGCAGCGCCGCCAGCGCGGCGGGCTGATCGGGCAGGGGGCGGGCGCATTCCATCAGCAGGGCGCGGGTCGCCGCCGAGAGGTTGACGACCTTGCGCAGGTGGTTCGACAGGCTTTGCTTGCCGCGCGGCCGCGACAGCCGCTTGGACAGCGTCGCGAGGTCGATGTCGGGGCAGAGGTCGATGGCGAGCGGTGCGCCCTCGCGCAGCGCCGGCGACAGCGGATAGAGCCCGCCGCCTTCGAGCCCGCGCGCGGAAATCACCGCCTCGCCGCGCGAGACCAGATCGCCCGCGTGGAAGGCCACGCCCTTCAGCGGTGCGCCGAACTGCGGTTTCATGTGGGTTGACCATTGCACGCAGAGCCCGGCGTTGGCCGGGGCGAAGGGGGTGACCGGAAGGCCCGCGCGCGCGAAGATCTCTGCCCATTGTCCGTCCGAGCCGAGCCGCGCCCAACTGGCTCCGCCGAGCGCCAGCACGGTGACCGGGGGCGTCAGCCGCAGCGCGCCCCCCGGCGTATCCATCAGCACCGCCTCGCCGTCCCAGCCGGTCCAGCGCCAGCGCGTGTGCCGCTGCAGCCCCATGCCGTCCAGCCGCGCCAGCCAGGCGCGCAGCAGCGGCGAGGCCTTCATCCCATGCGGGAAAACCCGGCCGGTGGAGCCGGTGAACAGCGTCTGCCCCAGCCCCTCGGCCCAGTGCATCACCTCCTCGGGAGGGAAGGCCGAGAGCATGGGGCGCAGCGCGGCGGCGGCGGGGCCGTAATTCGACAGGAAGGCGGGAAAGCCCTCGGATTTGGTCAGATTGAGCCCGGACTTGCCCGCCATCAGCAGCTTGCGGCCGAGCGAGGGCCTGGCCTCGGCGAGCACCACGGGATGTCCGGCCGAGAGCAGGGCATCCGCCGCCATCAGCCCGGCGGGGCCGCCGCCGATCACGAGCGCGCCGTTCATCGCCTGCCGTCCGGGTCGCGCCATGTGCACATGGAAGATCTCCTGTCTCGTCTGCTCTGGTCTTGCCCTGCCGCGCCGCCGGGCACAAGGCCGCGGGCCGAGCGGCGCCGGCGGCGCGGCAGGGCCGGACGCAGAAGCCGTGCGTGGCCGAAGATGGCCCGCGACACTGAGCGCGATCAGAAGTTGTTGATTCTTCGAGTGAGGAAGCGTTCCTATTGCTCATGTTCTGATTGAATTCGAGTCGCCCCCGCAGGAGCGAGTCACCATTGACCTGACGATTTTTGAAATGTCTTCGCAACCGGAAGGACGACCCATGATGCGACGCATGGTATCCCTTGCACTGTCGACGAGCCTTCTCGCCTCGCCACTGTTCGCTCAGGTGACCACCGACGCGGGCACGATCTACCCCGAACAGATCGAGCGCTTCTTCAACCAGCCGGGATACTCGCCCTATGCCGGCCGCGCCTTCCCGACCCGTCCGCTCTGGGGCGAACAGCACCTGCACACCGCGTGGTCGGCCGATGCCTTTGCCGGCGGCACCCGCGTCGGGCCCGATGACGCGCTGCGCTATGCCAAGGGGGCCGAGATCACCTCGAGCACCGGCCAGCAGGTCAGGCTGTCACGGCCCTATGACTGGATGGTGGTCACCGATCACTCCGATGCGATGGGCGTGGTGGCCAACATCTACGAGGGGGACCCGGCGCTGCTGGCGGACCCGCAGATCAAGAAGTGGCACGACGGCATGCTCGAGGGCGGCGCCGCCGCCAGCGCGGTGATGATGGAGATGATCGCGGCGCAGGGCAACGGCGAGCTGCCCGAGGCAATGACCGACAACGAGGTGCAGTTCGACATCTGGAAGAAGATGACCGAGATCGTCGAGGGCCATAACGAGCCCGGAATCTTCTCGGCGATCCTCGGCTACGAGTGGTCCTCGAACTACGGCGGCGGCAACAACCTGCACCGCAACCTGATCTATCGCGATGACAAGTATTTCGCCGACCAGGTCCGGCCGCTGACCACCTTCGACACCGAGCAGCCGCGCGAGCTTTGGGACTGGATGCAGGCCTATGAGGACAAGACCGGCGGCCGCATCCTCGCCATCCCGCACAACGGCAACCTGTCGAACGGGCTGATGTTCGCGACCGAGACCCCCGACGGCAACCCGATCGACGCCGCCTGGGCCGAGAAGCGCGCCCGCTGGGAACCGCTCTACGAGGTGACACAGGGCAAGGGCACCTCGGAACAGCACCCCTCGCTCGCGCCCTCCGACGAGTTCGCCGACTTCGAGATCTGGGACAAGGGCAACCTCAATGTCGTGCCCAAGGAGCCGGGCATGATCGAGTATGAATACGCCCGCGAGGCGCTGAAGCGCGGGCTCAAGCTGGAGGACGAGTTCGGCACCAACCCGTTCAAGTTCGGCCTGCTCGGCTCGACCGATGCGCATACCGGCGTGTCCTCGACCGAGGAGAACAATTTCTGGGGCAAGTTCCCGGCCTCCGAGCCTTCGCCCGAGCGCTCGACCGGCAATGCCTTCGACTTCGACGGGCGCACGGTGAAGGACTGGAAGCTCGGGGCCTCCGGCCTCACCGCGGTCTGGGCCACCGAGAACACCCGCGCCTCGATCTGGGACGCGATGAAGCGCAAGGAGGTCTACGGCACCACGGGCACGCGCATCGGCCTGCGCTTCTTCGGCGGCTGGGACTTTGCGCCCGAGGATGCGCTGGGACGCAACCCCGGAACCATCGGCTACGGCAAGGGTGTGCCGATGGGCGCCGACCTGATGCCCGCACCGGAGGGGGCCAGCGCGCCGAACTTCCTCGTCGCCGCGATCAAGGACCCCTATTCGGGCAATCTTGATCGCATCCAGATCATCAAGGGCTGGGTCGATGCCGCGGGCGAGATGCAGGAAAAGATCTACGACGTGGTCTGGTCCGGCGACCGCGCGCCCGGCGAGGACGGCAAGCTGCCCTCGGTGGGCGACACGGTTGATGTCGAGCACGCCTCCTTCACCAACACCATCGGTGCGCCCGAGCTGATCACCGTCTGGACCGATCCCGAGTTCGATCCGGCGCTCGACGCCTTCTACTACGCGCGGGTGATCGAGATCCCGACGCCACGCTGGACCGCCTTTGACGCGGCCTATTTCGAGGAGGCCGCCTTCACCGACGATGTGCCGATGACCGTGACCGAGCGCGCCTACAGCTCGCCGATCTGGTACAGCCACGGGGAGTGATGATGACGGGCTTCGGAACAGAGGTGCCGCTCGGCCGTCCCTTCGATGGGGCGGTCGAGGCGGTGACCAGGGCGCTCGCGGCAGAGGGCTTCGGCGTGATCTCCCGGATCGATCTCGACCGGGCCTTCGCCGAGAAGCTCGACACGGAGTTCCGCCGCTACACCATCCTCGGGGCCTGCAATCCGGCGCTCGCGCTTCGCGCCGTCACGGCGCGGCCCGACGTGGGGCTTTTGCTGCCCTGCAACGTGACCATCGAGGAGGCCCCTGGCGGCGCGCTGGTCCGGCTTGTCGATGCCGGGCAGATGATGGCCATGGGCGATCTTGGGCAAGTGCCCGAGATCGCTGATCTGGCTGCGGATGCCGGGTCGCGTCTGGCCCGCGTCGCCGAGGCGCTGCGCCGGGAGGACGCATGAGGTTCGGTGCGGTCCTCCGTTCGCCGCTGCTGCATTTCTTCGTGCTCGGCGGGCTGGTTTTCGGACTCTACGCACTGATGTCACCGCCCGAGACCCGCGCGCCCGACGAACATGTGCTGCACCTGTCCGAGGCCGAGATGAACCGGCTTGCGGACGGCTTCTTCGCCGCCTGGGGCCGCGTGCCGACCGAGGCGGAGTCGCGCGGCCTGGTCCGCGACTGGGCAATCGAGGAGGTGATGGTGCGCGAGGCGCTGACGCTTGGCCTCGACAAGGGCGATGCGATGATCCGCAACCGCATGCGCGCCAAGATGGAATTCCTCGCCGAGGCCCCCGCCGCGGCCATGACGCCGGCGGAGGATGTCCTGCAGGCGTTCTACACCGAGCAGGCTGCACAATACGCCCGTCCGGCACGGTTCAGTTTCGCACAGGTGCTGCTGCCGCAGGACGCGACGGAGGCAGCGCAGGCCGCGCTGCTGGCAGAGCTCGAACAGGGGGCAGATCCGGCGGACCTTGGCCAGCCGACGATGCTGCCGCCGCGGCTCGACGACATGCCCGGTCCCTCGGTTGCGCGGGTCTTCGGCGGCGGTTTCGTCGCGGCGATCGACGCGCTTCCCCTGGGCCGGTGGTCCGGTCCCATCGACAGCGGCTACGGGCGTCATCTTGTCAGGATGGACACCCGCGAGGAGGCAGAGCTCGCACCGCTCGACAGCCTGCGCGACCGGGTGCTGGCCGATTGGCGTGCGGCCCAGGCGCGAAAGATGCGCACCGCGTTCACCGACGAGCTTCTCAGTCGCTACACGCTCGATCTGCCGCGCGAGGGGGCAGAGGCCGCGCAATGAAACCGCTCGCCCTGCTGCTGCTCGTGCTGACCTGCCTGCTGAACCCCCTGGTGGCTTCGGCCCACGCGCTTGATCCGGGGTTCCTAGAGATCTCGGTGATGGAAGGGACGCAGTGGCGGGTGAGTTGGCGCATGCCCGATGTTGAGGGGCGGCCGATGCCGATCACCCCGGTGCTGCCCGAGAGCTGCCAGAGCACACCCGCGCCGGCTCCGGCGTTCGACGGGCGCGCCTGGGTGACCTCGTTCCTTGCCAGCTGCCCGGAGGGTCTGGCCGGTGGAAAGATCAGCATCGCGGGGCTGGCGAGCACGCGCACCGACGTGCTGGTGCGCTACGAGCTGGAGCCGGGTCAGGCGCAGACCCAGCGCCTGACCGCCAGCGCCGCGGAGTTCACCGTACCCGTCGAGCCCGCCGCCGGGGCGGTTTTCACCAGCTACGTCTCGCTGGGTGTCACCCATATCCTCGAGGGGGCGGATCACCTGCTCTTCGTTTTCGCGCTGCTGCTGCTGGTGCGCCAGCCGCGGCGGCTGCTCTGGGCTATCACGGCCTTTACGCTGGCCCACAGCCTGACGCTCGCCGCCGCGACACTGGGCTGGCTGCGGTTGCCCTCGGCGCCCGTCGAGGTTGTGGTGGCGCTGTCCATCGTCTTCCTGGCCTATGAACTCGCGCTGCCGCCCGAACGCCGGGACCCGGTCGCCGAGCGCTTTCCGGCGCTGGTCTCCTTCGGCTTCGGGTTGATCCACGGGCTGGGCTTCGCGGGCGCGCTGCGCGAGATCGGCCTGCCGCAGGCCGACATTCCCCTGGCGTTGCTGTCGTTCAATATCGGCGTCGAACTCGGCCAGCTGATGTTCATCGCGCTGGTGCTGGGCTTGGGCTACCTCGCACGGCGCATGGCGCCGGTGCTCGCCGATCATGGGCCGCGCCTCAGCCGCCTGAGCAGCTACGGCATCGGGAGCATTGCCGCATTCTGGGTGATCGAACGGCTTGCAGCCTTCTGAGCCGGGCGCGCGGAAGCCGCGGCTGGCAGCGTGTTGCCGGTCTGCCCATCGCGCGCGGCGACTGACCGGCAAGGGGCGGCGTGTCGAAACAAGTGAAACACGGGCCGGCATCGGGCTGAAACCGCCACGCGCCAGGGTGAAGGGGTCGAAACACTTTGCGAAAGGCCGACCCGATGACCAAGCAAGAGACCCCCAAGCGCTGGACACCGCCGCAACCGGGCCCGCGTATGCCGACAAGCTGGCGCTTCACCGACTGGGCCTCGATCTGAGCGCCCGGGACGTCGCGCGCAGCGATCAGACCTGCGCGACGGCGAAAAAGGCGGGCGCTTCGAAAGAGATGGTCCCATCGCTGTTGCGATACTGGCCAAGCACCTCCGGGGCCCGCGCCTTCAGCGCCGCCATGGTCTCCGGAGTCGCCAGAGAGGCGAGCGTCCAGCCGCCGATCTCGGTATCGAGCCAGGCGTCCATCGAGGCATGGCGGATCTGTCCGGTCTTGTGGATGATCTGCGCGTCCTCGAGCCCGCCCTCCCGCAGCACCTTCTCCAGCGTTGCGGGGTCGCCGAGGCTGAAGGGAGGCTTGAACGCCTCGGCCGCGGCATCGCCCATGATCTCTCCCAGCAGCGGGACAAGATCGCGATATCCCGGCGAGTTTTCCCATGTGTCGAAAACCGAAACGGCCAGGTGACCGCCGGGGTGGCAGACCCGCGCCATCTCGCGCAGCGCCTGTCCGCGATCGGCAAGGAACATCAAGGCGAACTGGCAGGTCACCGCGTCGAAGCTGTTGTCCTCGAAGGGCAGCGACTCGGCGGCAGCCAGCTGAAAGCTTGCGTGCGGAGCCTTCTCGCGCGCGATGGTCAGCATGCCCTCGTTGATGTCCACGCCGGTCACGCTGGCGCCGCGCGCCAGCGCGGCGCGCGCCACGATCCCGGTGCCGGTGGCCACGTCGAGCACCCGCCCGCCGCCTCGGATCCCGGCGGCTTCCACCAGCCACGGCGCGAATTGCCCGAACAGCGCGGGTACGAAGAACTGCTCGTACACCCGCGCTGCCGCGGCGGTGATCTGGCCCGTGGCGGCGTCTTCCTGTTTCATCCCTGGAGTATCCATGCCCATGACCTCCTCCCGTGTTCAGAGCAGCGGCCCTTACAGTATAGCACAGCAGGGCGGTTTAGGGCGGACCGGCATGGCGGTGTCCGCGCGGGCGGCGCGACGAAGCGCAGCCTGCGCGGCGTGGGTCAGCGCGCGGTGTAGCCACCGTCGACCAGGTGGTAGGAGCCGGTGATGAAGCTCGCCTTGTCCGACAGCAGGAAGAGCGTCAGGTTCGCCACTTCCTCGGGCGTGCCCATGCGGTTCTGTGCCGCCTGGCTTTCGAGGAAGGCCTTGGTGTCATCGTCGAGGTTGGCATCGAGCAGCGGCGTCTTGATGAAGCCCGGCCCGATCGAGTTGATACGGATATTGTCCTCGGCGTGTTCCAGCGCCGCCGACTTGGTCAGCCCCACCACGCCGTGCTTGGCGGCGACATAGGCCGAGGAATTGGCGATGCCCACCGAGCCCAGCATCGAGGCCATGTTGACGATGGCGCCGCCGCCGGCCCGCTTCATCGCCGGAACCGCGAAGCGGACGCCGTAGAAGACGCCGTTGAGGTTCACGTCGATCACCGATTTCCAGCTGTCGAGCGGGTAGTCGCCGGTCTTGGCCGCGACACCGCTGATCCCGGCGTTGCTGACCAGCAGATGCAGTGCGCCGGTCTTCTCCTCGGCGAAGGCGACCATGGCCTCGACGCTGGCGGGATCGGCGACGTTGCCGGCGAAGCCGTAAGCCGTGCCGCCCTTGGCGGTGATCGCCGCGGCTTCTCGGTCGGCATCTTCCTGCTTGAGGTCCGCGACGATGACGGTTGCGCCCGAGGCTGCCAGCGACTCGGCGATCGCGAGGCCGATGCCGGACGCCGCGCCGGTGACAATTGCGGTCTTGCCACTGAAGAAAATGTCCATGTCAGGTCCTTTCTCACTATGGCCTGTAACTTGTATACCTTGGGATGCCGAGACAATTTGCGCCTTTGCACAGAGGCTTATGCAAAATTGACCATCACGTTTCCGAGCGTCGGGCTGGTCCTTGAGGCGCGATGCGGCGGGTGGTGCCCCCCTGCATCGCAGCCTTTCCGGCGCGACACCCTCACATTTTCGGCAGAATGGGGATAAGGCGGCGGGCAGAGAGAATCTTCCCAGGAGAGAGCGATGTCCTATTTCCCGCGATGGCGTGTCGGCACGGGCCAGGTGATCATGCCGGACGAAAGGCTGCCCGGTGCCGCGTCGCTGCCGATGGGCATCCAGCACCTGCTGGCCATGTCCGGCTCGACCATCGTCGCCCCCATCCTGATGGGCTTTGATCCCAACGTCGCGGTGTTCTTCTCGGGGATCGGCACGCTGCTCTTCTTCATCCTGACCGCCGGGCGGGTGCCGAGCTACCTCGGCTCTTCCTTCGCCTTCATCGCGGTGGTCCTGTCGGTGCTCGGGCAGGAGGGGGCGACCATTGCCCATGCGCTCGGCGGCATCATCGCCTGCGGCGCGCTCTATGCGCTGATCGGTGTCATCGTCATGTTGGCCGGCTACGGCTGGGTCGAAAAGCTGATGCCGCCGGTGGTGACCGGCACCATCGGCATCGCCATCGGCCTCAACCTCGCGCCGGTCGCGGTCGACCAGCTCAACGCCTTTGGCACGCCGACGCCCTCGCATCTGACGGTGGCGCTGCTGACCGTGCTCTGCATGGCGATGGTGTCCTGCTACGGCCCGTCCCGCACCCGGCGGCTGTCGGTGCTGCTGGCGCTGCTCTTCGGCTATGTGCTGGTGCTGGTGCTGGGCAACATCCTCGGCCTCATGCCCGCAATCGACTTCTCGAACGTCGCCGCCGCCGACTGGTTCGGCCTGCCGCACTTCCAGACGCCGGAATTCCACTGGTCGGCGATCACCCTGATCGCGCCGGTCGCCATCGTGCTGGTTGCCGAGAACCTCGGACACATCAAGGCGCTCGGGGCGATCACCGGGCAGGACATGGACCGCTACATCGGCCGGGGCTTCCTGGCCGACGGTCTGGCGACCATGGTCGCGGGCTCGGGCGGCGGAACCGGGGTGACCACCTACGCAGAGAACATCGGCGTCATGGCGATGACCAAGGTCTATTCCACGCTGGTCTTCGTGATTGCCGCCTTCGTCGCCATCCTGCTTGGCCTTTCGCCGAAGTTCGGCGCGCTGCTGCAGACCATCCCGGCGCCGGTGCTGGCGGGGCTCTCGGTGGCGGTTTTCGGGCTGATCGCCTCGGCCATGGCGCGCATCTGGATCGAGAACAAGGTGGATTTCTCGGACCCGCGCAACCTCTTCACCGCGGGCATCGCGCTGATCTTCGGGGCGGGGGACTTCACCCTGCACATCGGCGCGTTCTCGCTGGGTGGCATCGGCACCTCGACGCTGGCGGCGCTGCTGCTCTACCAGCTGCTCGGCATCGGCCGGAAGGCCTGAGCCAAGCACGGGCTCCGTGCCGCCCTGCGCGGCGCGGAGCAGGCCGCTGCGCCGGTCAGAGCCTGACCGGCTGGCCGGTGCGAATGCTCTCGTCCGCCGCGAGGCAGATGCCCAGCGAGGCGACGGCGTCGCTCATGTGCCGGGTCAGGTCCTCGTCGTCCACGATGGCGCGGTAAAGGTAGTCCTGCTCGCGGTCGCAGAGCGCCTGGTGATCGGGCTCCCCCTCCATGCTCAGCCATTCGTCCTCGCGCAGCAATGCGCCGTCCTCGCCGGTCTCGGCATGGTGGACCCGCAGGCGCGAGGTCTGGGTATGCGCGTTGATGTCGGCCGAGCCGGTCTTTTCCTCCATGACGATGGACACCGCGCCGTTGGGGGACATGACGTCCTTCACGAAATAGGCCGTCTCCGAAATCATCGGGCCCCAGCCCGCCTCGTACCAGCCGACGCTGCCGTCGTCGAAGAGCACCTGGAACTGGCCGTAGTTGTACATGCCCTCCTTCAGCCCCTTGGCGAAGGGCACGCCCATGCCGCGCACCTCGACGGGGGTGCCGTCGGTGATCTGGCACATGACATCGACGTAGTGCACGCCGCAATCGACGATGGGCGAGGTGGTCTTGAGGATCTCCTGGTGGATCTTCCAGGCGGTGCCGCTCGACTGCTGGTTGAGGTTCATGCGGAAGGCATAGGGGCCGCCAAGCCCGCGCGCCTCGGAGATCAGCCGCATCCACGAGGGGTGATGGCGCAGGATGTAGCCGACGACCAGCTTGCGGCCGTGCGCCTTCGCTGCGGCCACGACACGTTCGGCATCGGCAACATTGGCGGCGAGCGGCTTTTCCACGAAGACATGCGCACCCGCTTTGATGGCGGTGACGGCGTAGTCGGCATGGGTGTCGGTATGGGTGGCGATGGAGACCACGTCGGGCTTCAGCTCGGCCAGCGCCGCTTCGAAGTCTTGGTGCAGCGGATAGCCCGAAAGCGCCTCGGGCAGATCGCGTTTGGAGCGGTTCACCAGGCCGATGATCTCGAAGCCGGGGTGGGCGTGGTAGGCGAGGGCGTGGCTCTGGCCCATCTGGCCGAGGCCCACGACCATGACGGAGAGTTTCTTGCTGGCTTGATCGGTCATCGGGTCTGTCGTCTTTCCTGCTGCGCGGACTCGCGGAGGGGCGCGCGCCGCCGGGCCATCGCGGCCGGGCGGCGCGGCAAGAGTTGATCAGGCTGCGGCTTCGGCCACGCTGCGGCGCGCTTCGGCGATCTTCTGCGCGCCCATGCTGGCCAGCGCCACGATGAAGGGCGTGGGGTTGGTGGCGGTCACCGTGGGGATGATGCCATTGCCCGCGACATGCAGGTTCTCGAAGCCCCAGACCCGGCTGTAGCGGTCGCAGACGCTGGTGCCGTCATCCGTTTCGCCCATGCGCATGGTGCCCTGGTAATGCAGCGAGTTGCCGGTGGGGATGCGGACCGTGGCGAAGCCGTCGAGCGGCGTGCCGAGGGTGGCGGCGATCTTCTCGGCCACGGCCTTGCCCATCGCGATGCGCTCTTCGTCTACCTCGTTGACCGGCGCGTGGATCGAGAAGCTGGGCAGGCCCTTCCAGTCGAGGGTCTCGTCGTCGAAGATGATGCGGTTCTCGGGGCGTGGATCGGCGGCGACGAAGAGGCCCATCCCGACCAGCGTGCCCTCGACCTGCTCGGGGAAGGGGAACTTCGCAGGATCGTTGCCGTGGATGGTGACCGAGAAGGGGAAGTCCTCGTTGTCTACGCGCGGGATCCAGGACATCGAGGTGAGCGGTCCGGGAATGTCGGTGACGAAGAAACGGTTGATCAGGTAGTGATCGTTGATGGTGCGCCCCAGCGCCTCGGGGCGGATGCCCGACCCGTAGAGCAGCTGCGGCCCGTGCAGCGAATCCGCCGCGACGACGACCGTGCCCGCGCGCACCTGCCAGCTCTCGCCGCTGGTCATGCTGACCAGTTCGACGCCGGTGGCGATGCCATTCTCGTGCAGCACGCGGCGGCAGGCGGTCTCGGGGAGGATGCGGAACATCTCCTCGGGCTCGTTCACCATCTCGCCGAGGATGTGGTCGGTGCCATGGGTGATGACGCCGTCTTCGGTGACCGTGTAGGCCAGCGGCATGGGCTGCACCTTGCGGTCCTCGGGCCGGCCGGGGTTGAACACCTCGCCGAGCCGCCGGCGCATCTCCTCGGAGCCCTTGCAGCCGGGGAAGGGGTGTTTGTTGGAGCCGAGCAGTTCATCGGCCAGTTGCAGTGCCGCTTCCATTTCATCGGGGTCGATGAAGGGCACGCGCTCGGATTTCGACGGATGCGGGCAGCCCGAGGTCCATTGCACGCCCATGCCGCCCACCGAAGCCGCGGCAAAACCCGCAAAGGCGGTCTCGTCCGGCGTGTCGGTGTTGGCGAAGAAGAGGCCCGGACGGCGATGCAGCGAGGCATCGTGCCCGCCCGCCTTGCGGGCCTGCCACTCCTCGCGGGTGATCGGTGCGTAGGTCACGCCGCGCTTCGGACCCTGCGCCAGAAGCTGCGCCTCGGTGCGGGCTGGGTCGGGCAGGTTGTCGAGGTGTTTGCCGATCTCGGGCGTGGTCTTGGGGCCGGCCTCGACCATGAGGATACGCGCTTGCGGCCAGTCGCGGCGGATGATCCGCGCATAGGTGGAGCCGGTGGGGCCGCTCCCCACGATGACGACATCTGCGGCACGGGTGGTCATGGTCGGAACTCCGAGTGAACGTAAATTCTTTTCAGTTTGGCTGGCATGAGCGCCCGTAAATGCCGTGAAGTCAATAAGGTTGTGTAAAATTTTTTCGGGTGTTAGCGTCCCGAGAAAGCCCGCTTGCACGAGCTGCGGGCGACATGTGTTTCCATATGAAAACAGGGATTTCCCATGCAATTCGGCGTCAGCTCCTACAGTTTCCAGCCGCTGCTGCGGCGGCAGGAGATTACCCTCGAAGGCGTGTTCGAGCAGATCGCAGCGTCGGGTGGAACGCACATGGAACTGGCCACGCTCACGATTGGTCACGACCTTGAAGCGATGATGGACTACGAACTCTACGAAGATGCCGGGACGAGGGGCAGGCTGGAGGCCGCTGCCGCAAATACGGGCATTGTCCTGTCGGGCCTCTGCATCCCGGCGAGCTTCATCGGTGAGGAGACGGGCACACGGCGCGCGCAGATCGACCGCGCCAAGCGCTACGTCGATCTCTGCGCTGACATGGGCGTTGGCTTTCTGCGCACGGACGTCGTGCCCTGGGCCTTGCGGCCCGAGAGCTACGCGCAGGTCGAGGCGCTGTTTCCGGTGATCACCGAGGCCTGCATCGAGCTGGCCGATCACGCGGCGGCGCGGGGCGTGGTGACCAGCATCGAGAACCACGGCTTCCTGATGAATTCGAGCGAGCGCTGCCGCCGGCTCGTCCATGCGGTGGACAGCCCGAACTTCCGCATGACGCTGGATGTGGGCAACTTCCTTTGCGTCGACGAGGATCCGCTGATGGCCACGCAGAGCTGCCTCGACATCGCCAGTTTCGTGCACGTGAAGGACTTTCTTCGGCGCAAGCGCTATCCGGGGCCGGGCTGGCTTGAGACCCTCGGGGGGCGGCATATCGTCGGCACTGTTTTCGGGTTCGGGGACCTCGACACCCATGCGCTCGTCCGGGCGATCCTGCGCTCGGGATACGATGGCTACGTCTCGCTGGAGTTCGAGGGCAACGAGCCGACGCTCATGGGCTGCGACACCGGGCTGGCCAACGTGATCCGCATCTTCAGCGAGGTGAAGGCCGAGCTCGCGGCCTGATCGCGCGGCCTACGACGCGCGCGTTGCGGCGGATCATAGGCCGCGCAGCGCCTCGACCCGCGCCCGGATGTCCGCGAGCCGCGCGCGGCCGCCGCCGGGCACCTCGACCGAGGCCCAGCCGCTGTAGCCCACCGCGCGCAGCGCCGCGTTGACCTTTGCCCAGTCGCAATCGCCTTCGCCGAGTTCGACCTCGAACCCCTTCCAGGGACCCTCGGCATCCATCTTCGTGCGGCTGTACTCCTTGAGATCGACCCGGCAGATGCGCGCGCCAAGCACCTCGATCCAGTCGGTCGGATAGCCGTTGCGAAGGATGTTGCCGACGTCGAGATACCAGCCCAGCAGCGGATGATCGAAGCGGTCGATGAAGGCGGCCGCCTCCAACGGACTCAGCAGGAAGTTGTTCCAGACGTTCTCGATGGCGATGCGGACCCCGGTCCGCTCGGCATGGGGCAGGATCTGCTCAAGTCCGGCGATGGCGCGCTCCCAGGCGGTGGCATAGCTGACCTCGGGGCCGACCGCGCCCGGCACCAGAAGCACGGTCTCGGCCCCGATGGTGCGTGCGGTTTCCAGTGCCGCGATCATGCCCTGCACGCCGGCCGCGCGCACCTCGGCATCGGGCGAGGACAACGGGTGGCTCCAGTGACGTGCATTGATCACGCCGGGCAGGGCCACGCCACTCGCCGCGCTGGCGGCGATGATCTCGTCCAGAGGCAAGTCGCTGGGGGCGTCGATTTCGACCCCGTCGTAGCCGAGGTCGGCGAGCATGGCAAAGGTCTCGGCGATGCTCTGCTCGGGCGCGTCGATCATGTTCCACTTGAGGCTGATGCGGGCAAAAGGCAACGCGGCGGCGGGCTGTTGGGTCATCTTTTCGACGGGTCCTTTTGTCTTGCGCCGGAACGTGGCGCCGGCAGGCTTTGCGTAGATTTGGAAAATTTCTTTCATAAATCCGCGGCATTTTCGAGGAATCTATTGCCTATTTGGCGCGCTCGCGCCAGAAAAAAGAAAATCAATTTCGCGGAGTTCCGACATGACCATTCCCGGCATCCACCGTCTCGACGCAGCCGACGCCCAGGCGGGCGGACAGGAGCGTCCATTCTCCAAGGCCGTGCGCGCGGGGGATTTCGTCTTTGTCTCGGGGCAGGTGCCGACGCGGGACGGCGAGGTCGTGGTGGGCAGTATCGCGGTGCAGACCGAGGTGGTGATCGAGAACATCAAGGAGGTTCTGGCGCTGGCGGGCTGCGGGCTCGAACACGTGGTGAAGGTCGGTGTCTGGCTCGACGACGCGCGCGACTTCTCGTCCTTCAACGCAGTGTTCAAGAAACACTTCAGCCTTCATCCGCCAGCACGCTCGACCGTGGAATCGCCACTGATGGTCGATGCCAAGGTCGAGATGGATGTGGTCGCCTACAACCCGCTGAAGGGGTGATCGGCGGTGAAGGTCCTGATCCTCGGGGATGCGGAGGCGGCAGCGGGTCGCGCGGCAGAGATCATCGCAGCGCAGGTCACGGCCAAGCCGGCCTCTGTGCTGGGACTTGCCACGGGCGGCACGATGGAGGCCGTTTACGCGCGGCTGATCGCGCTGCACCGCGCCGGCAGCGCGTCCTTCGCCGAGGCATCGAGCTTCAATCTCGACGAGTACGTCGGACTCGCGGGGGACCATCCCTGTTCCTACCGCCGGTACATGGCCGAGAAGCTGTTCGGGCAGATCGACATCGCCCCCGAGGCGGCGCATCTGCCGGTCGGCGAGGCAGTGGACCCCGAGGCCGAAGCGCTGCGCTACGAGGCGGCCATCGTCGCTGCGGGGGATATCGATCTGCAACTGCTGGGGCTTGGCCTCAATGGCCATATCGGCTTCAACGAACCGACCTCGAGCCTCAGTTCAATCACCCGGCTGAAGACGCTGGAGCGCTCGACGCGCGCGGCCAACAGCCGCTACTTCCCCGACGGCGAAGAGCCGCCCCGGCTGGCGATCACCATGGGCATCGGCACGATCATGCGGGCCCGCGAGGTTCTGCTCGTGGCCACCGGCACGGCCAAGGCGCGGGCCGTGGCACAGGTGATCGAGGGACCGGTCTCGGCGCGCTGGCCGGGCAGCGTGCTTCAGATGCACCGCCACGCGACGATCGTGCTTGACCGCGCGGCGGCCAGCGAGCTGGCGCTGTTCGACTACTATCTGGATGTGCACCCCGAATGAGGCGGATGCCGCGCGTATGGGAGCCCGGCCTCAGCGCCGGGCGTCCTGCCGTTCGAGCAAGCGTCTGAGGTCCGCCACCGTGGCGGCGTCGGTGCGCCGTGCTCCTTCTGGCTGGAAGCCGAAGCGGGCAAGCTTGGGCGCGGCGGGATCGGGCTGCGAGCCAGAGGCATGGACCTCACGTGGATCGAGTGCGTCGAGCAGGTCAGGCAGGCTCGCGCTCGACACCCCCGCGCCGGGCATGATGCGGATGCGGTCCCCCGCGTGGGCCATCATTTGCCGCAGCCTGTCCGTCCCCGCGCTGGCCGACGCCGCGCCGCCCGAGCTGAGAATGCGCGAGATGCCAAGCGCCGCCGCCTGATCGATCGCTTCGAAGGGGTCCTCCATGAGGTCGATGCAGCGGTGCAGCGTGATGTCGTGTCCCTTTGCGGCGGTCACCAGGCGCTGCATGACCGGCAGGTCGAGCGAGACGCCCTGCGCCGTCGTGCGTGTCGCGCCGATGACCACCCCGGCGAGGCCGGCGCGCAGCACGGTGGCGATCTCCGCCTCCATCGCCCCGACCTCCTCGGCGCTCCAGTCGAAGCCGCCGGCGCGGGGCCGGATCATCGCCAGCACGGGCACCGGCGTGCGGGCGGCAAGCTCGATCAGCCCCTGGCTGGGGGTCAGGCCGCCGAGGGCCAGCGCCGCGCAGAGTTCGATGCGATCCGCGCCGCCGTCGAGGGCGGCGGCCAGCCCGGCGGGACTGTCGATGCAGATTTCAAGAATGCGGGTCATTGCGTCTCCTTGGCAGGGGTCATGAGATGGGACGCCAGCGTTCCAGCGCCACGAGGCCGAGCGCCCCGGCGAGACCGGCCGCGATCCCCATGACGGCGACGGTGGAATAGCCGCCGAGGCTGGTGCCGAGCCCGAACAGCGCGGCGGCGATCGCTCCGGCGAGAAAGAGGCTGAGGGAGATCAGCGAGGCCGAGAGGCCGGGCCGATCCGCGATCAGCTCCTGCAGGTAGCCAAGCGGCAGGGTGATCAGCGCCGAGGCGGCGGTGCCCCCCAGGAAGGCCCCTGCGATGATCGTTCCCGGCGAGGTGGCAAGGGCAATGGCGCCGAGGTAGCCGGTGTAGAGCACCATGGCGATGGCCAGCGTGGTGACGGTCGAGATGTAACGCGTGAGCCGCGCCCAGCCGAGCAGGAAGACCAGCTCCATCCTGGCGACGATGCCGACGGTGATGCCGACATCGCCGGTGGTGCCCCCGGCCCGCCCCGTCATGATCAGCGGCATCACCGCGGCATGGACATGGATGGCAGAGGTGATCGCCGCGGTGCCCAGAACCCTCAGCGCCACGGCGGGGCGCAGGAGCAGGCCGAAGGCGGCCAGCAGCGAGACCTTGGGCGGGCGCTGGGCCGGATCACCGCTGCCGCCGCGGGGCATGGTCAGCCTCAGCACCACCAGCACCGCCAGGGCGGCCAGCGCCGCCACGAGGAAGGCGGGCAGCATCGAGCCGCGCCCGGCCAGCGCGAAGCCGAGGATACCCGGCACGAGGATCCAGGCCGCCGAGACCATCCCGCGCAGTACCGAGGACATGGCGGCCCGGTCCGGTGCCGCAAGCCCTTCCGAGAACACCCGCCCGGCGGCGAAGAGCATCGGGGTCAGCCCGTTGAAAACCGAGATCGGCAGCAGCAGCGCAAGGACGAAGACCGCGGGATGCGGCATCAGGAAGATCGCCGCATAGCCGGCGATGCCGATGCAGGCCAGCCACATCAGCAGGCGGCGATAGCCGGTGTCCCTGTCGGCGAGCGTGCCGAGATAGATCGAGGAGAGCACGTTGACGATCGCCGCGCTCAGGGTCAGCGCCGAGAAGGCCCCATCCGAGAGCCCAAGCTCGCGGATCGCCACTACGGATTTGTAGGGGGCGGTCGCAGCGGCGGCGATGCCGCAGCAGAAGACCGCTGCGGCGCAGGCGCGCAGACCCGGCGAGGCGCGGAGCGAAGTGAGGATGTCGAACATCGGGCTCCCGGTGGATCACGGCCGACGGGCCGCGGCGATACGAAGGGCTCCTCGGCGCGGCGGCCGGATGGTCCGCGCCGAGAGGTCTTTTGCGCTGTCAGATCACGCCCGGGCGGAACGGGCGGGGGCGGGGGTGAATGCCGCATGCTGATCCCAGGGGTAGATCCCCGGCGCGCGGTGCTGGCTGGCAAGACGCGGAATGTCCTGGTTCACCACGCCATCGGTCAGCGCCATCAGGTTGGGATTGGCGATCGGCGCGAGATCGGGCGAAAGATAGCCCGATTTCACCACCAGCAGGCCCACCGTGCGCGGATCGAGGCCGAGCAGCGCGAAGTCGTCGAAGTTGTGGTAGGGTCGGCGCCGCGCCGCGAGAACCACGGTGATCCCGCCGGTCTTCACCACCGCCTGCGCAAAGGCACCGCCCGCGCCTTCGACGAGGTTCACCACGGTAAAGCGCGCCGTGGCGCTCTCGCCCGCGGGGTCGAGTTTCGCGCCGACGGTCAGAACCAGCTCTGCGCCGACACCGGCCCCGAAACAGGCCGTGACTGCCTCGGGATCGGTGATCCCGGCGATCAGCGCATCCTGCCAGTCGCGCGCGATCAGCGCCTTCAGCACCAGCCCGTTGTCACCAACTCCGCCGCCCGTGGGGTTGTCGCCGCTCTCGGCGAGGATCACCGGCGCGGTTTTCGCCTGCGCCGCGATGTCGAGCATCTCGTCCAGCGGGCCGGTCACCGGGCCGAAGGCGAAAGTGCCGCGCGCGTCCCAATAGGCCTGTGCCAGCTCGGCGGCGACGGCCTCGGCCTCGGCGGCATCGGTGCCGGTTACGATGGCAGCAGCGGTGCCGCGCGGCTCGTCGGCCCAGACGTAGCCGACCATCTGGTCGGCGGACCAGATGCCAGGGCGCGCGTCATGGACGGGCAGGGCGGCATAGAGCGATTTCGCCGGCTCGTCCTCGGTGGACGAGCGCTCGCCCGGCATCAGCACAGGGATCTTCGCCCAGGTGACAAAGGGCTTCGCGCCGGTCCGCAGGCAACGCAGGAGCATGTCCCAGGCGCGCTGCATGGTCTCGGCCACGTCGATATGCGGCGCGGTGCGATAGGCGGCGAACATGTCGATCTGGTCGATGATCCGCTGGCTGACGTTGCCATGCAGGTCGTAGCTGACCGAGATCGGAACCTCGGGGCCGACCAGATCTCGCACGGCCTTGATCCAGTCGCCCTCGGCATCCCACATGCCATCGACATGCATCGCGCCATGCATGGCAAGGTAGACCCCGTCGAGCGGCAGCGCGGCCTCGAGCCGCGACAGCAGGTCGGCCTTGAAAGCCTCGTAGGCCGGACGGTCCACCGGCCCGCCCGGCACGGCACGGGCGTGCAGCAGCGGCAGGAGTTCCACATCGTCCTGCGGCAGGAAAGCGAAATAGGCCGAGGCAGTCAGCTCCGCGCCGCGCATCACGGTGAAATCCTCTGCGCGGATGAGCACGGGGTTGTAGGTCGAGCATTCGGTGTGGATGCCGCCGACGGCGATCCTTTGCTTCGTGGTCATGGTGGTCTCTGGCCTGTTGGTCTGGCGTTGCGGGGCGGGCCGCTTGCGGTGCGGCCTCTTGGGAGGAGGGGGTCAGTCGCCCAGAAGCTGCCGGTCGTCGCCGTCGCGGTGGCGGATCAGGCTTTCCTTGATCCGGCGCAGGGTCGCGGCGCTCGCGGTGCGGTCGGTATAGGCGACGAGATTGGCGAGGATATCGACCACGGCAAGCATGGCATAGCGGGTCGAGGTGGGGCGGAAGATGTTCTCTCCCTCGGGCAGGTCAACGGCGAGCACGATGTCGGCGGCCGTGGCCACCGGGGAGCGCGACTGGGTGAGCGCTATGGTCTTCGCGCCCTGGTCGCGGGCCAGATCAAAGGCGCGTACCAGCTCGGCATTGCGCCCCGAGAAGGACGAGCCGATCACCACGTCGCGCTTGGTCAGTGCCGAGGCCTGCATCATCTGCATGCCATGGTCGGTCGAGGTGGTGATGCGTGCGCCGAGGCGGAACAGCCGGTTCTGCAGTTCGCTGACGATCATCGACGAGTTGCCGCCAGAGCCGAAGGCATAGATCATCTCGGCCCGCGCGACGGTTTCCGCCGCGGCCTCGACCGCGGCCATGTCGAGCGTA
The DNA here is from genome assembly GCF_015223355.1 of Salipiger mangrovisoli. Taxonomy (GTDB): domain Bacteria; phylum Pseudomonadota; class Alphaproteobacteria; order Rhodobacterales; family Rhodobacteraceae; genus Salipiger; species Salipiger mangrovisoli. The sequence continues at coordinate 98,490 of NZ_JADFFK010000007.1, forward strand.
TCGTGCATGACGAAGAGCGCCTTCTGCGCCTTGGTCACGATGTCCTCGGCCACCTCGACGGGCGTCGTGGACCGGGCCTCGGGGCGCAGGTAGCGCAGGCCGACGTAAGAGGACTTGGCCAGGGTGACCTTGAAGTCGGAGAAGGAGTTGCAGCCCAACCGGCGGCAGAAGCGGGTTACCGTCGGCGGAGACACTTCGGCCCTTGCGGCCAGGTCGGTGATCGAGGCATTGGTGGCAAAGTCGATGTCTTTCAGCACCAGGTCGGCGATGCGCTGCTCGGACTGCGAGAGTTTCAGCCCCTCCTGCATCAGGGTTGCAAAGATATCCATCGCCCGTCCCCTCCGGCGGTTTCATCGGCTTCTAAGCGTCGCGGAAAAATGCGCCAGATCCGAAAATCATTTTCTTATTTTCGTTGACACTCTCGCATGGGACCGGGAGACTGGCCAGTGTTTTCGGCATATGACGAAAATAATTTGCAACATTCCAAGAGAAGAGGCCGCAGGAATGCGTGATCCGATGCAGAACCCCTTCGGGCCCGAGGACCGCGCCCGCCATGCCATTTGGCAGATGCTCGTGTCGCGCGACATCGATGCCTTCATCGGGGCCGACTGGGGCATGATCGAGGCTGATTTCATCCCCGAGAACTTCATCGGGATGAACGGCAACTTCGATGCCGATCCGCAAAACTGGACGCTCTCCTTCGCCGCGCTCGACGCCTATCGCGACGAATGGCTGCGCCAGGCCGCCGAGGCGCAGAAAACCGTCTATGCCGAGGACCAGCGCGCCGGCATCTTCCGGGCGACGAAGCTCGAGGAGATCGAGATCGACGGGCCGGTCGCGCTGGTGCGCAAGAAGTTCGACGGCACGATCAAGCGCGCCGATGGCGGCGAGGACCGGCTGCTGTGGCAGACCCTCTACACCTGCCGCGAGACGCCGCACGGCTGGAAGATCGCCGGATTCGTGGGCTACCTGCCCTACGGGGGGCACTGATGTCTGAGATCGCGAACATCTGGCCCGCCCCCGGCACGCCGCTCACCCAGCTTCTGACCCCGCTGCCGGTCATTGACGAGGCGCGCATGGCCGCCAACATCGCCCGCGCGCAGGCACATATGGACAGCCTCGGCCGGGCTTTCCGTCCGCATATCAAGACCCACAAGCTGCCGCAGGTCGCGCGTGCGCAGGTCGAGGCGGGTGCGGTGGGGATCAACTGCCAGAAGGTGACCGAGGCAGAGGTCTTCGCCGAGGCGGGCTTCGACGATATCCTGATCACCTACAATATCCTTGGCACCGCGCGGCTGGCGCGGCTCAAGGCGCTGAACACGAAGGTCGGGCACCTGTCGGTGACGGCGGACAGCTCCGAGGTGGTGGCCGGGCTTGCGGCGACCTTCGGAGCCGAAGAGCCTCTCACGGTGCTGGTCGAATGCGACACGGGGGGCAAGCGCTGCGGCGTGCAGACACCCGAGGCGGCGGCGGCGCTGGCGGGCGAGATCGCGGCAGCCGAAGGGCTGCGCTTTGGCGGGCTGATGACCTACCCGGCCCCCGGCGGGGCGGCGGCGGTCGAGGGCTTCGTGACCGGAGCCAAGGCGCTGCTGTACGCGGCCGGGCTCGATTGCCCTGTGGTGACGGTTGGCGGCACGCCGGACTTCTATGCCGCCGGAGACATCCCCTCGGCCACCGAGCACCGCGCCGGGACCTATGTCTACAACGACCGCGCCATGGTGCGGGCGGGCCACGCCAGCCTTGACGACTGCGCCATGCACATCCTCGTCACCGTGGTCTCGCGCCCGACGCCGGACCGGGCGGTGATCGACGCGGGATCGAAGGCGCTGACCTCGGACCTGCTGGGGTTCGAGGACCACGGGCTCGTCGTCGAATACCCCGGTGCGCGGATCACCGGCCTGTCCGAAGAGCATGGCGTGGTCGACCTCTCGGGCATAGCGGGCGACGGGCCGAAGGTGGGTGACGTGCTGCGGATCGTTCCCAACCACACCTGCGTGGTCACCAATCTCTTCGACCGCATGGTGTTTCACGACGGCGCGGCCGTGACGCGGGTGCTGGAGGTGGCGGCGCGCGGCACCGTCTGGTGAATGCCCATGTGCCGGGCGGCAGGCGGAAGCATGGACCATCCGGACGAGTTCGCACTTGAGGACGCGGCCGTCGCCCGCCTGTTGCGCGCGCAGGCGCCGGGCTGGGCCGCGTTGCCGGTGCGCCGGATTGGCTCCTCGGGGACCGACAACGCGATCTACCGGCTGGGAGAGCGGCTTTGCCTCCGGGTGCCGCGAAGGCCGTCCGCGGTGGGCCTGCTGGCCAATGAGATGGACTGGCTGCCGCGTCTCGGCAGCCTGCCGCTGGAGGTGCCGCACCTCAGGCTCCGCGGGCGCGGGGACACGGCCTCGGTGCCCGATTTCGCCGTTTTCGACTGGTTGGAGGGCGGTATCGCCTCGATGGCGGCAATTGCCGACTGGCCAGAGGCGGCGCGGCGGCTCGCGGCCTTCCTCGGTGCTTTGAAGAAGAAGGATACGCGGGCCGCGCCGCGTGCGGGCGAGAGCAATCACAGGCGCGGCGTGGCGCTTGGGGACCTGAGCCCGGTGACGCGCGATTGCATCGACCTTCTGGCGGACGAGATCGACGCTGCGCGTGCCCGGCGGCTCTGGGAGTCGGCCTGTGCCGCGGTGTTCCGGGGGCCGGCGGTCTGGCTGCACGGCGATCTCAAGGCCGACAATCTCATCGCCCGCGACGGCGCGCTTTGTGGCGTCATCGACTGGGGGCTGGCGGCGGTCGGCGATCCGGCGGTGGACTGCGCGGCGGCATGGTCCTGGGTCGCCCCCTCGGCCCGCGATGTCTTTCGCGACGCGCTGAATGTCGATGATGCGGAGTGGCTTCGCGCGCGGGGATGGGCGCTCTACGCTGCGGTCGTTGCGTTGAGCCACTATCGCGGCGGCGGCAACGAGGCGCTATGCCGCCAGTCGCGGCAGACCCTCGCGCGGCTGGACCTGCTGCGCTAACCATCGCGCCGGGGACGGGTGCCCGAACGGCGAAGCCCCCGCTGACCGAGCGGGGGCTTCTGCCTTTTCCTTGCCTTGCCGGCAGCGCAGGTGGTTACGCGATGGCCGCGTCGGGGATCGGCATGGCGCTGTCCACCCTGCGCGGGAGCGCGGTGCCGTCGGCATCGAAGAGGTGGCAGTCGGCGGCGACGAAGGACAGAGTGGCGGGGGTTTCCGGGGCCACTGCAGAGGCACCGGGCAGCAGCGCCGAGACCGTGCCCACGCCTTCGAGTTCGGCATAGGCCACTGTGTTCACGCCAAGCCTTTCGACGACGGTCGGCACCACGTCGATCGACAGGTCTCCCGCGGCCTGGGTCAGGTGCTCGGGGCGGATGCCCAAGGTGATCTGCGTTCCCTCGAGGCCCAGCGGCGCCGCCACCGGCACGGTGATCGTGCCGCCGGTGACAAGGCTCACCGTGGCGCCCTCTGGGCCGACCGCGGTGCAGGTGCCGGGGATGAAGTTCATCCGCGGGTTGCCGATGAAGCCCGCGACGAAGAGGTTGTCGGGCTTGTGGTAGAGCTCCAGCGGGGCACCGACCTGGCTGATGCTGCCGCCGTCGAGCACCACGATGCGGTCGGCCATGGTCATCGCCTCGACCTGATCGTGGGTGACGTAGATCATCGTCGCCTTGAGCTTCTGGTGCAGCGCGGTCAGCTCGATCCGCATCTCGGCGCGCAGCGCGGCGTCGAGGTTCGACAGCGGCTCGTCGAAGAGGAAGATCGAAGGTTCGCGCACGATGGCGCGGCCGATGGCGACGCGCTGGCGCTGGCCGCCCGAGAGGTTGCCGGGCTTCTGCTGCAGGCGGCTTTCGAGTTGCAGCACCCGTGCGGCGCGCATCACGCGGTCCTTGATCTCGGCCTCGGGAAGCCGCTCGACGCGCAGCGGAAAGGCGATGTTCTCGAACACCGACATATGCGGGTAGAGCGCGTAGCTTTGGAACACCATGGCGATGCCACGCTTGACCGGCGGCAGATCGTTGACGCGCTGCCCGTCGATCGTGCACTCGCCCTCGGTGATCTCCTCCAGCCCGCAGATCATCCGGAGCAGCGTGGACTTGCCACAGCCCGAGGGGCCGACGAAGACGACGAATTCGCCATCCCGGATGTCGAGGTCGATCCCGTGGATGACCTCAAATTTGTTGAAGCGTTTCTTCACACCGCTCAGGGCAAGCTGTCCCAAGGGAGATTCCTTTCCTATTCAAGCGGTCCGGACCCGAGGGTCCGGACCATGAGAACCCGGACGGGCTCAGATCACTCGAGTTCGTTGAGCGCGGCGTCGGCCTTGGCCAGCGCGTCGGCGGGCTCGGCGGCGCCGGTGACGACCGATTGCACCATCTCGATCATGACGTTCTGGAAGCCGCGGTAGTCGGTGAACAGCGGCTCCGGACCGCCGAACTCGATGCCATCGATATAGGGTGCCCAATAGGGGTTCTCGGCGACCAGCGCGTCGATCTTGGCCGAGGGGCGCAGCGGGGTCAGGCCCTCGGCGAGGTCATACTCTTCCTGCGCTTCCGGCGCGGTGAGGAACTTGGCCAGTTCCATCGCCTTTTCCTCGTAGCCGGTGCCCGAGAAGACGGCGAGGCTGTCGGTGATCAGCAGCGTGCCGGGGCCCTGGGCTTCGGGGCCAAGCGGCAGGTTGGCGACACCCCAGTCGATGTCGGTGTCCTGCAGGCGCGAGACGGCGCCGATCGAGGCGTGCATCATCGCCACCCCGCCGTCGAGGAAGATCGCGCGGACCTCGTTCTGCTCGTAGGCGGTCGGGCCTTCCTCGGAATAGGGGACCAGCGCCTTGTAGGCTTCCAGCGCCGCGAGGTTCTGCGGCGAGTTCAGGACGATGTTGCCCTCGGCATCCACGATCTGGCCGTTGTTGGTGTACACCCAGTGCAGGAACTGGTGCATGGTGTTGTCGAAGGTCTTGGCGACGAGGCCGAAACCGGCGCTGTCGGTCTTCTCGGTCACGGCCTTGGCGGCATCGATCACCTCGGCCCAGGTCGCGGGCGGGGTTTCGGGGTCGAGCCCGGCTTCCTTGAAGAGGTCCTTGTTCCAGTAGAACGCCTTGGTCGAGAAGGCGACGGGCACGCCCCACTGTTCGCCTTGGTAGGTCACCGTGTCGACCACGTTGGGGAAGTAGGAGGCCTTCTCCTCGTCGCTCATCGGCACCGGCTCGATCAGGCCGAACTCGGCGAATTCCTTCAGCGTGCGCGATCCGACATAGGCCAGGCCCACCGGGGTGCCGGCGACGGCGAGCGTGGTCACCTTGTCCTGGCACTGGCCCCAGCCGACGACCTCGGGGGCAACGGTCCAGCCCTCGTTTTCGGCTTCCCATTGGTCGATATACTTCTGCTGGACCGGGTTCATGTTGTCGCCGCAGACGATCATCGTGATCTCTTCGGCCATCGCGGGCATCGCTGCGGTCAGCGCGACGAGCGCGGCGCCGGTGCGAAGAAGGGTCTTGGTCATTGCTTTTCTCTCCTGTTGGTGCCCTTCGGGGGCGGGCCGGGTTTCTCCGCTCCGGCGGCGGGCCTTTCTGGCGTCCCCTCTTGCGAGGTGGTCTTTCGCTGCCCCCTTGGCCGGGAGCAGCCGGTCACCCCCTCCCTGGGGGCCTTGGTGGGCCTCCGCGCGCAGCGCGGCAGCCGGGCCTTGCGCCGCCTACTGCTTCACCGCACCGGCGGTCAGGCCGGCCACGAGGTAGCGTTGCAGCGCGAAGATCAGGATCATGGCCGGCGTGATGCCGACGAAGCTGGCGGCCATGAGCTCGTTCCAGATCACCTCCTGGCGACCGAAATAGGCATAGAGCCCGATCGGCAGCGGCATGAACTCGGTCTTGGAGTTGAAGGTCAGCGCGAAGATGAACTGCTGGGCGTAGGCGCCGATGAAGGTGGTGATGGCGACCACGGTGATCCCCGGCATCGCCAGCGGCAGGATCACCCGGCGCAGGATGTAGAAGTGGCTCGCGCCGTCTACATAGGCGGCCTCGTCCAGCTCGCGCGGGATACGGCGCATGTAGGTCGAGAGCAGCCAGATCGCGGTGGGGATGAGGAAGGCCACGCCCGGCACGATCATCGCCCAATAGGTGTTGAGCATGCCGTAGGCGCGCATCAGCCGGAACAGCGGGATCAGCAGCACCGCGCCCGAGAACATGTTCACCGCCAGGAAGGCACCGAGCAGCGTGCCCGAGCCGCGGAAGCTGATCCGGGCAAAGGCGTAGGAGGCGGGCACCACGAGCAGCAGCACCACAACGGTGATCACCGTCGAGATGAAGAAGGAGTTGAAGATGTAGCGGCCGAACTCCGGCACGCTTTCCCACATGGTGAAGTAGGCCTTGAACGAGCCGTTCTCGGGCAGGAACTTGTAGGGCGTCGAGAACAGCAGCCCGAGCGGCTTCAGCGAGACCAGGAAGCCCTCGATGAAGGGGGCCAGCACGAAGAACAGGAACACGAAGATGCCGCAGTACATCAGGACCACTTCCCACCAGCGGTAGCGGTCGATCATGGCGTTTTTCTTCATCATGTCGTCATCCTCTTCGACAGCTTGGTGATGGCGCGGAAGTAGAGCAGCGCGAAGGCCGACAGGAACAGGCAGATGACCACCGCGCGCGCCGCACCCTCGCCGAATTTCTTGGAGCCGAGCGCGGTCGAATAGGTGTCGATGATCATTGTCGTGGTCGATCCCGAGGGGCCGCCCTGGGTGAGGATCCAGATCGGATCGAAGGAGTTGAAGGTCGAGATCAATGAGATCATCGACATGGTGATCGCCGCCGGGAAGATCATCGGCAGGGTGATGCGGCGCATCCGGTAGAAGCGGCTGGCACCATCTGTCCAGGCGGCCTCGTGCAGGTCCTGCGGCACCGATTGCACGGCGGCGAGCATGTACATGGTCACCATCGGCACGCCGATCCACACGTCGGTGATGATCGTCGCCCAGAAGGCGGTGTTGCCATAGGCCAGGAAGGCCACCGGCCCGTCGACCAGCCCGAAGCGCTGGAGCAGGCCCGAGATCATCCCGAACTGGCCGTTGTACATCCAGCCCCACATGAAGATGCCGATTGCCATGGGCACGATCCACGGCGGCATGGTCAGGATGCGAAAGAGCGCGCGGCCGGGCAGGGCGGCGTTGAGCAGCATCGCCCCGCCGGTGCCGATGATCATCTTGATCGAGACCGACAGGAAGGTCCAAAGGAAGGTGCGGCCGATGATGGTCGCGAACTCCGCGTCGAAGATCTTGGCGTAATTCTCCCAGCCGATGTAGTCGGTCGTGCGGCGCAGCGAGGCGTTGGTGAAGGACAGATTCACTGTCTGGAGCAGGGGGTAGACGACGATGGCGGCGACATAGGCAAGCGCGGGGATCAGCAGGATCCAGGCAAAGATGACGGCTGACTTCTGTCCGGGCATCAGGCGAGAACCTTCGCGTTCAGGGCCTCGTCGAAGAGATCCCAGGTTCCCGACATCTCGATGACGCTGCGCTTCGCGCGGGCCTCGTCCATGGCCATGGCCAGCAGCCCGGCCTCCAGCGCGTCGATCACCGAGACCGGCTGCTTCGCGCCGGTCAGCACCGAAGCGATGACGCCCTTGGCCATTTCCTCGTCGGCGCCGTAGTGCTGCGAGAGGTCGCTGGCCTGGTAGGTCTTGCGCTCGAGCGGCTGGCGGGTGTGGCTGTCGGTGACATGGAGGAAGCCGCGGACAAAATCGCCCTCGGCCATGCCGCGCGTGCCGATCACCGCGAAGCGGCGGAAGTCGTCGGGCACGTTGAGGTTGGTGTGGAAGTTCAGTGCCGCGCCGTTCTCGTATTCGACGATGGCCACCTGGTAGTCGATGATCTCGGCATCGCTGTCGAAGACCTTGTCCGAACCATTCCAGCCCGAGGGCTTCTGCGTGTAGACCCCCAGATCGTTGATGCCGCGGTTGCGCGGATCGTTGGCGGGCACGAAGCTGCGGCGGCCGCCGAAGCTGCTCACCCGCTCGGGGCGCGCGCCGATGACACCGTTGTAGAGGTCGATGTCGTGGCAGCATTTCTCCAGCATGAAACCGCCGGCCCAGCGGTCGTAGCGGCGCCAGTCGCGCATGAAAAAGGCACCGTGATAGGGCGGGATGTGCTCGCTCGCCTCGATCGAGACCACGTCCCCCAACTCGCCGCGTGCCTGCGCCGCGCGCAGGTCGGTGTAAAGCGGCGCATAGCGCAGCACGAGGCCGATCAGCAGATTGTCAACGCCGTACCGCGCGAGCAGCCGCGCCAGCTCGAAACTGTCTTGCTTGGTGGTGACGACCGGTTTTTCGGAAAAGACCTTCACACCGGCCTCGAAACCCGCGCGGATGTGTTCGAGGTGCATGTAGTTGGGCGAGCCCACCATCAGCAGATCGAGGTCTTCGGCCTTGAGCAGGTCTTGCACTGTCTCGTATTGCGTGCCCGCCGATATGCCCTTCTCCACCAGCAGGCCCATGCCTGCGGGGGCGGGATCGACGTAGCCCGCGATCTCGAAACCGGGATGCATTTGCGTGAAAACCTGGCTCAGGTAGCCTAGACGATACCCAAGACCGACGATGCCGACTTTCATACTTGATCCCTGTCCTTGGTTCGGGCGCTTCAGCCTCTGGCAGCCGATGATGCCGCCCTGCGCTCGCCCGATTTACGTAATTTATTTTCGTAGACTGTGGGTCGGTTTCGTGACAGTCAATATAAAAATGCGAAAGACAGCGACTATGGTGAAATTCATTTTCAGGACCTGCCTCAGGCGCGGGCAGCCGGCACCGGCGTCCCGCAGCCTGTGCAAGCCTTGGGGGCTTCGGAACGCATGACGGCAGGGATTTCCCCGGTCGCGCGCCGGGTTTTCGACGGCTGGGACTGGCATGAGAACGCGGCAGTGGCCCATGACGGCGGCAGGGTCACCGGGGTGATTCCCGGCACCGCGCCCGAGGTCGATCTGCTGGTGCCGGGTCTTGTCGATCTCCAGGTCAACGGCGGCGGCGGCGTGCAGTTCAACGACACCACGACTGCCGCGGGTCTGGCGTCGATCTGCGCGGCGCACCGCGCGCTTGGGACCACCACGATCCTTGCCACGCTGATCACCGATACCGCAGCGAAGACCTCCGAAGCGCTGGCGGCCTGCGCCGAGGCGCGCGCGGCGGGTCAGGCGGGGCTTGCCGGCTTGCATCTCGAAGGGCCGCATCTCGATCCGCGGCGCAAGGGCACCCATGCGGAGGCGCTTGTCCGGCCGATGGGCGAGCCCGACCTCCGGCGCATCCTCGCGGCCGGTGACAGCTGCGGACATCTTCTGGTGACGCTGGCGCCCGAGGCCGCGACACCCGAGCAGGTGGCGCGGCTGGTCGCCGAAGGCGTGCAGGTCTCGCTCGGCCACAGCGATTGCAGCGCCGAGACAGCCGCGACCTATTTCGCCGCCGGGGCGAGCATGGCAACCCACCTCTTCAACGCCATGAGCCAGATGGGCCACCGCGCACCGGGCCTCGTGGGGGCGGCACTCGACGCGGGCGCGGTGAGCTGCGGGCTGATCGCCGACGGCCATCACGTAAGCGACGTGGCGATGCGCGTCGCGCTGCGCGGCAAGCGCGGGCCGGGGCGGGTTTTCCTGGTCTCCGACGCGATGGCGGCAACCGGCTCGGACCTGAGTGAGATCACGCTCAATGGCCGCACAATCTACCGCAGCGACGGCCGGCTGACGCTGGCCGACGGCACGCTGGCGGGGGCGGACATCTCGATGCTCGACGCGCTGCGCTACTGCACCGCTGCGCTTGCAGTGCCGCTCGACGAGGCGCTGCGCATGGCCACGCTCTACCCCGCCGAGGCGGCGGGCCTTGCCGGGGCCGGGCGATTGACCAAAGGCGCACGGGCCGATTTCCTTGCCCTCGATCGGGATCTCGGGGTGCAGGGCGTCTGGGTCGGCGGGCTCCGGTCCCGGAACGGTGCGGCATGATCGTCTGTTTCGACATCGGCGGCACCTCGGTGAAGAGCGCGGTGGCGACCAGCGCCCATGACGTGCGCGCGCTGTCGCGCCGTCCGACGCCGGGACAGGACTTCGACGCTTTCGTCGCCACCCTGTCCGAAGCCCTTGCCGAAGCGGGCGGGCGGCCGGATCGGGTCGCCATCTCGATCGCCGGGGTGGTCGATCCCAAGACCGGGCGGGCGACCGTCGCCAATATTCCCTGCCTGACCGGGCGCCGCCTGGCCCCGGAGCTGTCGGCCCTGCTGGGCCTCGAGGTGCTGGTGGCCAACGATGCGGACTGCTTTGCGCTGGCAGAGGCCGCGGTCGGTGCCGGTCGCGGCCATGAGGTGGTGTTCGGTGCGATCATCGGCACCGGCGTCGGCGGCGGGCTGGTGGCCGACGGCAGGCTGATCGGTGCCGGCAGCGGCTATGCCGGGGAATGGGGCCATGGGCCGGTGGCGAAGCGCCTGCTCGACTGTCTCGATCATCCGCTGCCCGCCTATCTCTGCGGCTGCGGCCTTCGGGGCTGTCTCGACGCCATCTGCTCGGCGCGCGGCATCGAGCGGCTGTACCGTGACATCGCGGGGGCGGAGTTGCCCTCGACCGAGATCCTCGCGCTCTGGCACGCCGGCGAAACTGGCGCGGCCCGCACCGTCGCCGCCTGGCTGGAGCTGATCTCGGGACCGCTGGCCATGGTCGTCAACATGACCGGAGCCACCGTGGTCGCGGTGGGCGGCGGACTGTCGAACGATGCCGCGCTCATGGCGGCGCTCGATGCCGCGACGCGGCCGCTGACGCTGGCGAAGCCGACGCAGCCGCTGGTGGTTCAGGCGCAGTGCCGGACCGAGCCGGGGCTTGTGGGTGCCGCCATCCTGGCCCTGCGCGCCCGGTCGCGCGACGCCGCCTGAAGGATTGGCCCGGCGTGCGGCGACAGTTTTTTACAAAGGCGGCCCCGCGCCGGTCCGCCGCAACGCAAGGAGGGTCGCCGCGTGAGGGTGTTTACCGCGTCTCTGGCCACTGAAACCAACACGTTCTCGCCGCTGCCGACGGACCGGGCGGCCTTTGAGGCGGCCTTCTACGCTGGCCCCGGCGAGCACCCGGAGACGCCGACGCTCTGCTCCTCGCCGGTGCCGATCCTGCGCCAGCGGGCGCGCGACGAGGGCTTCACGGTGATCGAGGGCAGTTCGACCTGGGCGGAGCCCGCGGGGCTGATCAAGAAGGAAACCTTCGAGGAGCTGCGTGACGAGATCCTCGGGCAGTTGCGCGCGGCGCTGCCGGTGGATGGCGTGGTCCTCGGGCTGCATGGTGCGATGGTGGCGCAGGGCTACGATGACTGCGAGGGCGACCTGCTGGCGCGGGTGCGCGAGATCGTCGGGCCGGAGGTGCTGGTCGCGGCCGAGTTTGACCCGCACAGCCATTTGACGCGCAAGCGCGTGGCACAACTCGATCTTGCGGCGACCTTCCTAGAATTCCCGCATACCGACTTCCAGGAACGTGGCGCGCATGTGGTGGATCTAGCGCTGCGCACCCTTCGTGGCGAGATCAAGCCGGTCATCTCGACCTTCGATTGCAAGATGATCGACATCTACCCGACCAGCCAGCAGCCGATGCGTGGCTTTGTCGATCGCATGAAGCTGCACGAGGGGCAGGGGCGGATCCTGTCGTGCTCGGTCATCCATGGCTTCATGGCGGGCGACGTGCCAGAGATGGGTACGAAGATCATGGTGGTCACCGACGATGCGCCCGAGGAGGGCGCGGCGCTGGCCCGGAACCTGGGCGAGGAGCTTTACGCGCTGCGCGGCAAGACCGCCATGCCGATCCTCGAGTATGAGGACGGCATCGACCTGGCTCTCGCGGTGCGCGCGCAGGAGCCGTCTCGGCCGGTGACCATCGCCGACACCTGGGACAATCCGGGCGGGGGCTGCGCCGGGGATGGCACCTTCGTGCTGCTCTCGTTGATCGGGCGGGGCGTCGGCAAGGTCGCCGTGGGGGCGATCTGGGATCCGGTGGCGGTGAGCTTCTGCCATGCCGCGGGGCTCGGCGCGACGCTGCGCCTGCGCTTCGGCGGCAAGGCCGGTGCCGAGGCCGGCCCGCCGATCGATGCCGAGATCGAGGTGATCCATCTCGCGCAGGAGGGCCACCAGAGCTTCCGCGCCAGCCGGGTGACGCTGGGCCGTTCGGCCACGGTGCGCATTCTCGGCACCGAGATCGACATCGTGCTGATCTCCAGCCGGACGCAGACCTACGAGCCGACGCTGTTTTCCAACCAGGGCGTGGACTTCGCCGGGAAGGAAATCCTGCTGGTCAAGTCCACCAACCATTTCCACGCCGGGTTCGATCCGGTGTCCTCGCGGATCATCCACGTGGACAGCCCGTCCTCCTACCCGACGAAACCGGCGCAGACCGACTACCAGAAGGCGGGCCGGGATTTCTGGCCCAAGGTGGCGGACCCGCTGGGCCTCGATGCCGTGACCGCCGAAGACGAGGACGCCTGACCATGCTGCTGAACGGAAAACGCGTTGTGCTGACCGGGGCCGGGGGCGGCATCGGCACCGCTATGATGGCGGCGTTGAGGCAGGCGGGCGCGCATGTGGTGGCCTGCGACAGGGCAGGCAGCGGCGTGCAGGGCGACGAGGTGGTCGAGTTCGACATCACCGACACCGCGCAGACCGAGGCCGCGGCGGCCAAGATCGCCGCGGTGCCGGTGGATGTGCTGATCTCCAACGCGGGGGGTACCCGCGTCGATCTGATGGAGGCGACCGACACCGCGGCGATCCTGCACGACCTGCAGCTCAATTTCACCGGGGCGGCGGTGTTCAGCCGGGCGCTCCTGCCGGCGCTGCGCGACCGGCCCGAGGGCGCGGCAGCGGTCTTCGTCGCCTCGGTCAACGGGCTCGCGCATTTCGGCAGCCCTGCCTATTCCGCGGCCAAGGCCGGGATCATCGCCTGGGCCAAGGCGCTGGCCACCGAGGAGGGCAAGCACGGGCTGCGTGCCAACGTGGTGGCGCCGGGATCGGTGCACACGCCCGCCTGGGACGAGCGCAAGGCCCGCCAGCCCGACATCTTCGCCAAGGTCACGTCGCTCTACCCGCTAGGGCGGCTGGTGAGCCCCGAGGAGGTGGCCAAGGCGGCGATCTTCCTCGCCTCGCCGATGGCCAGCGGCATCACCGGCGCGGTGCTGCCCGTGGACGCGGGGCTGACGGCGGGCAACCTGCCGTTCATCGACATCATCACCGCCTGAGCCATCGCGGCGCGTGCGGTCAGAGCGGAAAAAGCAGGGCGCTGGCCCTGCCTCTTCCGCTATGCCCGCCGCCGGGCTCAATGCCCGAGACGGAACCGGCGCAGCGAGGGGAGCACGTGGCCCAGATCACAGGGGGTCCCCTCGCCGAAGGCGAAGTAGACGTCACGGAAGAGATCGGTGAGTTCGGCGTAGGCCCCGGCGGTTTCGGGCCGGGGCGAGAAGACCCGCGTGGGCGGGCACATGGCCGCCTGCGCCTCGGTGAGACCCGCAAAGGTACCGGCGGCCATGGCGGCAAAGACACAGGCCCCGACACCCACGGGCGAGCGCTCGGGCACATGCACCTCTCGTCCCAGCACGTCGGCGTAAATCTGGTTCAGCACGTCGTTCTTCTGCGGGATGCCGCCGGCGTTGATCACGCGGGTGAACTCCGTGCCGCCCGAGCTCATGCGGTCGATGATCAGGCCGACGTGCATCGCCATACCCTCGATCGCCGCGTGCATCTCGTCGGCCGGGGTATGGGCGAGGTCCCAGCCCAACGTGATGCCGCCGAGGTCGGGGCGCACCAGCACCGTGCGGTCGCCATTGTCCCAGGGCAGGCGCAAGAGGCCGCTGCTGCCCGGCGCGCGCCCGGTGAGGCCCGCGCAGAGGCTGGCGACATCCGTGCCCGCGCGCCGCGCGATGGCGTCGAAGAGATCGCCCGTGGCCGATTGCCCGGCCTCGATGCCGATGGCACCGGGGGCGACGCTGCCCGGCACCGCGCCGCAGATGCCCGGAACCGGGCGGCTCTGCGGGTCGGCGAGGGCGATGATGCAGGTCGAGGTGCCGACCACGTTGACCACGTCGCCGGGGCGGCAGCCGGTGCCGATGGCGTCCCAATGCGCATCGAAGGCCCCGAAGGGCAGCGGGATGCCGGGGCGCAGGCCCATCTTTGCCGCCCACTCGGGGCTGAGCCGTCCGGCCTCTTGCAGCGAATGGCCCCAGCGGCCGGTGATCTTGTCGTTGACCCCGTCCAGCAGCGGATCGACGCGGCTCAGGAAGTCTTGCGGCGGCAGGCCGCCCCAGCGCGCGCCCCACATCCACTTGTGCCCCATGGCGCAGACGCTGCGCGGCATCGCAGCCGGGTCGGTGATGCCGCAGAGCGTGGCGGCGATCATGTCGCAATTCTCGGCGGCGGTTGCGAAGCGCGCGCGCTGTTCGGGGTTGTTCCGAAGGAAGTGCAGCAGTTTCGAGTAGCCCCACTCGTGGCTGTAGGTGCCGCCGCACCAGTCCAGCGCCTCGATCTTCTCGGTTCGGGCGCGGGCGGTGATCTCGGCGGCCTCGGAGTGGGCGCTGTGGTCGCACCACAGGTAATAGTCGGCCAGCGGTTGCAACTGCGCATCGAGCGGGATCACGCTCGACCCGGTGGTGTCGGCGGCAAAGGCGGCGATCTCTGTCCCGTCGATCCCGGCCTCGGCGATGGCATCGCGCATGGCCTCGCAGAGCGCCGTCATCTGGTCGTCATGCGACTGCCGCGCGACCAGCGGGTCGGCGGGGTCGCGGTGCAGCGGATAGGCGGCGGAGGCCGAGGCGAGCGCCGCGCCGCTGCCGGTGTCCATGATGGTGACGCGCACGCTGAGCGTGCCGAAATCGGCTCCGGCGACAAGGGTCATCGGCGTCTCCTCCCTGAGAGTGGGGTCCGGTTACTGCCCGTAGGTGGCGTTGGCACCGTGCTTGCGCAGGTAATGGCGGTCGAGCAGGGTCTGCGAGATCGGCGGCGGTACGGCGTCAAGCGCGGCGCCATGCCAGGCCATCTTCGCCACCTCCTCGAGGATCATGGCGTTGAGCACCGCCTGTTCCGGATCGCGTCCCCAGACGAAGGGACCGTGCCCGGCGACCAGCACCGCCGGGATCGCCAGCGGATCGCCTTTGCCGACGGTCTCGGCGATGACCTCTCCGGTCGCTTCGACATAGCGTTCGGTGATCTCCTCGGTGGTGAGGTCGCGGGTGACCGGGATCGTGCCGTGGAAGTAATCCGCATGGGTGGTGCCGAGCGGCGGGATCGGACGGCGGGCCTGCGCCATGATCGTGGCATAGGTCGAATGGGTGTGGATGATCGCGCCGACGGTCGGAAAGGCGCGGTAGAGCACGAGATGCGTGTCGAGATCCGAGGAGGGCCGGAAGCGGTTGTCGAACGTCCTGCCCGCAAGGTCGGTGACCACCATGTGATCGGCGGTCATCTCCTCGTAGGGCACACCCGAGGGCTTGATGGCGATGCGTTCCGAGCCGCGGTCGATGCCGCTTGCATTGCCGAAGGTGGCCTTGACCAGCCCGTGCCGCACGGTGGCGAGATTGGCCTCGAGCACGGCCTGTTTGAGTGCAGCAAGCGTCATCGCTGGTCCTCTCGGTGGTGTCGGGTCTTCTGGCGCCGGGCTGTGCCCGGGGCCGGGGGAGGACGGCGCCCGGAGGGGCACCGTCCCGTTCTGGCGGTTCCGGTGCGGCTCAGCGCGGGTCGGTCCAGCCCTTGTAGCCGTCGAGGTTGTCGGCGGTGATCAGCTCGGGCTCGAGCAGCACGGTATCCTTGTCGGGCGTATTGCCGAGGAACATGTCGTAGCCCATCTTCAGCGCTTCGCCGGCCATCACATAGGGGTCCTGCGAGGCCGAGGCGCGGATCAGAGAGCCGTCGCCCTTGGAGAGCTCGTCCTCGATCACCGGGGCACCATCGACACCGGTGATGATGAATTCGTCGCGGCCCAGCTGCTTGGCGGCCAGCGCCGCGCCGACGGCGGTGGGGTCGTTGATCGCGAAGACGCCGTCGATGTGGTCATAGCGGGTCAGGATGCCCTGCATCACGTCGAGGCCGCCATCGCGCGAGGCCTGTCCGTTCTGGTCATCCGACAGCACGTTGATGCCGGGGTTGGCGCTGAAGACCTCCTGGCACCCCTTCACCCGGTCGATGATCGACGAGCTCTGCGGGCCGTTGATGATGACCACGTCGCCGCTGCCGCCCTCGAGGTTGTCGACGATGTACTGACAGGCCTTGCGCCCGGCATCGACGTTGTCGGTCATCACCGTGACATCCGCACCGGGGGCCGAGACGTCGAAGGCGGCGACCACGATGCCGGCGTTCTTGGCGCGCTTCACCGCCGGGGCGATGGCGGCGGCGTCGACCGCGTTCAGCATGATGATGTCGACGCCGGAGGCGATGAAGTTGTCGATCTGGCTGGCCTGCTTGTTCAGGTCGTAGTCCGCCGAGACCGAGGTCACCTGCACGTCGGGGTTGATCTCCTTGGCGCGGTCCTCGATACCCTTGATCGTGGCGACGAAGAACGGGTTGCCGAGCAGGCCGACCGAGATGCCGATGCTCTCGAGCGTCTTGTCCTGCGCCTGCGCTCCGCCAGCGGCCAGCACGGCCGCGCAGGTGACGGTGGTCAGAAGTGTGGTGATCTTACGCATGGTTTCCTCCCTGAAATGCGTGAGTTCGTCTTCGGCGCGGGCTGTCAGGTCCGCGCCCCTCCCTTCAGCCGGTAGCGGTCGAGCGCCACGGCGGCGATGATGACCAGACCCTTGATGATGAACTGCCAGATGTCCGACACGCCGGTCAGGATCAGTCCGTTGGACAGCACCGCGATGATCAGCGCGCCGATCAGCGTGCCCCAGATCGAGCCGACACCGCCGACGAAGGACGTGCCGCCGAGGATCACCGCCGCGATGGCGTCGAGCTCGTAGGCCTGACCCAGTTGCAGCCCGTTGGCGGCATAGAGCCGGGCGGCGGACATCACCCCGCCGAGCCCCGACAGCAGCCCCGACATGGCGTAGACGAAGAGCAGCACCAGGCTGACCTTGATGCCGGTCAGGCGCGCCGCCTCCTGGTTGCCGCCGACCGCGTAGATCCAGGTGCCGAGCACGGTGCGGCGCAGGATGAACCACGAGACGACCACCGTGGTCAGCGCGAAGATCGCCAGCCAGGGCACCCCGAAGAGGCTGCCGTTGCCGATGAATTCGAAGGGCAGGTCGGCGTTGAACACCGTGGTGTCGCCGCCCATCAGCCGCGCGACGCCGCGCACCGCGGTCAGCGAGCCGAGCGTGACAATGAAGGGTGGCAACCCGAGGTAGGCGACGAGGCAGCCGTTGGCGAGCCCGAAGACCAGCCCCATCGCCAGCCCCGCCGGAATGCCCAGCAGCCCCCAGTCGGGGATCAGCGAGACGCTGACCGCCGCCATGGCCGAGGCGGCCAGCACCGAGCCGACCGAAAGGTCGATGCCGCCGGTCAGGATCACGAAGGTCATCCCTGCCGCCAGCACCACGTTGATCGAGGCCTGCTGCATGACGATCGACAGGTTGTTCACCGACAGGAACTTGCCGGTCATCAGGTGAAAGCCGATCGCCAGCAGGATCAGCACCGGCAGCATGCCGAGCGCCATGATGGTGCTCTTCATCCGGGCGGCACTGCCGGCAGTTTGCGAGCCCTTCCGGTCTGATGCGGTCACGTCTTGCGCGTCGCTCATTCTTTCCTCCCTTGCGGTCGCCGGGCTGCCGTCAGGCGGCGGCCCCGGTCGACAGCGTCATGATCTCTTCCTGCTGCACCGGGCGGCCCGGCGCGGCGCGGACCTCGCCTGCGATGCGCCCCTCGCGCATCACCAACACGCGGTCGGCGACGCCGACGATCTCCGGCAGTTCCGACGAGATCATCACCACCGCCAGCCCCTCCCGGGCGAGCGCGTCGATGAGCCGGTAGATCTCGGATTTTGCCCCCACGTCGACGCCGCGCGTCGGCTCGTCGAGGATCACCACCTTCGGTTTCGCCTCGAGCAGCCGCGCCAGCAGCGCCTTCTGCTGGTTGCCGCCCGACAGCGCGCCGACGTTGAGCTTTGCCGAGGGGGTCTTGATCGCCAGGTCCTTGATCGCCCTGGCGGCCCGGCTCGCGGCGGCGCGGAAGTTCAGCGTTCCGGCCGTGCCCGCGTCCTCTTCAAGCACGCACATCGAGATGTTCTGCTGGATGCTCATGTCGAGAAAGAGACCCAGCGCCTTGCGGTCCTCGGTGAGGTAGACGATGCCCCGTTCCAGCGCCTCGCGCGGGCTGCGCGGGGTGACCTCCTCGCCGTTCAGCCAGACCTCGCCGGAGGTGGCCGGATCGGCGCCGTAGATCAACCGTGCCAGCTCGGTCCGGCCCGAGCCGACCAGTCCCGAGACGCCCAGCACCTCGCCCTCGTGCACCTCGAAGCCGCACTCCCGCACCAGCCGACCGTCGGACATGCCCGCGACCTTCATCACCACGTTGCGGCGGCCCTCCGTGGCGACATGCTCCTTCTTGTAGAACGAGCTGAGATCGCGCCCGACCATCATCGCCACCAGCTTCTGCGCCGAGAGTTCCTCGCGGTCGAGCGTGCCGACATAGCTGCCGTCGCGCAGCACCGAACAGCGGTCGGACAGGCGGTAGACCTCCTCCATGCGGTGGCTGATGTAGATGATCGCGATGCCCTGCGCGGTCAGCGCGGTGATCACGTCGAAGAGCTTCTCGGTCTCGCGGCTCGACAGCGAGGTGGTCGGCTCGTCCATCACGATGATCCGCGCCTCCGAGGCGAGTGCGCGGGCAATCTCCACCAGTTGCCGCTCGCCCAGCGACAGGCCGGCGACGCGTGTGTCGGGGCCGAAGTCGACGCCGAGCCGGTCCAGCACCGGCCGGGCGCGGCCCATCATGCGGGCGCGGTTGACCATGCCCGAGCGCGAGGGCTCGCGGCCGAGGAAGATGTTCTCGGCGACCGTCAGGTTCGGGGCGAGCGACAGCTCTTGGTAGATCACCGCGATGCCGCGGGCGCGGGCCTCTTTCGGATCGCCGGTGGGAACGGCTGTGCCATCCACAAGCACCTCGCCGCCGCGGTCCGCGACATAGGCCCCCGAGAGCACCTTCATCAGCGTCGACTTGCCCGCGCCGTTCTCGCCCATCAGCGCGTGCACCTCGCCGGGCCAGGCGGTGAGCGAAACGTTGTCGAGCGCGCGCACGGGGCCGAAGGTCTTGGAGATGTTGCGCATTTCTAGAAGGGGTGTGTCGTCGCGGCGGGTCACGGCGCGGCTCCTGAGGTCGCGGCGATGCTGAAGGCGACACCCTCGTCCTCGAGCATGGCGGCATCGCGGTCGGACAGGCCGTCGTCGGTGATCAGCCGGGTCACCCGGCTCAACGGCAGCGCCACGCTCGACGGGCGTTCGGCGAATTTGCGGCTGTCGACCAGCACGATGATCTCGTTGGCCAGCCCGCACATGTCGTTGATGAAGCGCACCAGCAGCGGGTGGTTTTCCAGCAGCCCCTCCTGGCTGACGCCAAGCGCGCCGACGAAGAACTGCGAGGCGTAGAATTCATAGCCGCCGCGCGCCGGGTCGTAGAGGATGCCCGGCTCGCGGTGCAGATCACCGCCGCCGACGGTCAGCTGGCAGGTGCCATGCTCGCTGAGATAGCCGGCGAGCGGCATGGAATTGGTGAAGACGCGGACGTTGCGATTGGCGATGCGGGTGCCGAACTCGAAGCAGGTCGAGCCGCCGTGCACGATGATCAGGCTGCCGTCGCGCACCAGCTTCGAGGCTTCGGTGGCAATGGCCCGCTTGGCTTCCACCGCGATGTCGCGGTTTTCGACGAAGGGCAGCGACACGGTCTTGCGCCGGGGCCCACCCTCTGGTGCGGCAAGCCCGCCGTGCACCTTGCGCGCCGCGCCAGCCTCGTCGAGCTTGTCGATGTCACGGCGCACGGTGGCGGCGGAGACGCGCAACATGAGCTGCAACTCCTTCACCGAAACGAAGGGCCGCTCCTCCAGCAACGTGGTGATCACGTGATGGCGATGCGATTCACTCATCGTCACCTCCTCCTCTTTCCAAGAGTGAAGATGATTGAAAAGCATCATTTTGCAAACTGAAACGCAAATGCGTAACAAAAATGCGTTAAAACAACTGGTTGACGAGGTTTTTCAACCTTCGAAACAGCGTCTTTGTGCGCATTTATTGCCGCATGGAGAGCGAATCACGTCATGAGCGTGAGCATTTATGCGCATGCAGCATTCCGGGATGCTTGTTTCTGCGCGTGCACGGGATCCACAGGTCAGGTGCCGTAGATGCTCTCGGCGCAGGCGATGACCGCGCCGTCGCTGGCGCGTTTGGCGTGGCTCTGCACCGTCACAGCAGGATTGGGCGCGAGGCTGTGAACGCTGGCCCTGGCGGTGACTTCCAGCCGGTCGCCGACATCGAGATTGCCGAAGAAATGCGCCCGTCGGTTGCGCATCGGGAACCGGCAGAGGATCTCGGGGGCGGCATTTCTTTCGGCGCGTTCAATCATGTCGTGGATGCTGGCGAAATACACCAGTCCAACGCCGTTCAGATGGTCGTCCTCAAGGATCTCGAAGGAGATGTGCGGCGGCGCGTTCTCGCGCTGCGCCCGGTCGCGATCGTGGCGACCGAGCGTGCGCAACAGCGCCGCCCGGCGCGCGGCCGCATGGCCGCGATCCGCTTGGAACATGGCCTTTAGGTCGGGGACGCCCAGCTTGACGTTGGACCGGCCGTTGCGCCGCGCGAAGCTGGTGAGGATTTCCGCGCATAGGAGCTTTCCGGGGGCGCGCAGCTGAAGTTGGCTGCGCCAGCCGTTTTGGGCGGACGGCGGCTCTGTCATCACGAATTGGCACAGATCGTCCTCGCGGAAGGCGGCGGAATCTCCCTTGAGGGTGCAGGCCACGACCGAGGCCATGACCCGCGCGCCGGTCAGGTCGCGCAGGTCCGAGGGTGTCACGCCCGACTGCGCGGCAATCGACAGCCAATGCCGGTGGCAGGCTTCTCGCAGCACCCAGGATCTCCGCACGCCGGAGGCGCTCATGTGGGGCATTCCGAGCCGAAAGCAGACCGGCGACAGGGCGGCTGCGGCGGGCGTCTCGATATCGATGGTGGGCAACATGGCTGGAACCTTCTTGCTGCAATTCGCGGGGTCCGCAGCGGCCACACCGGGCGTGTGGCACATCGCATGCGGTGCGGTGGCGCGGGCGCATGGCAAAGTCTCCATCAGAATGTTGCAGCAGTGTTAGAATGGCGAAGATCGCTGCGGCGGCTCCGGCATCTGCAGACCCTGTGACCGTTGGATGGGCAGGTGACCGGCAATGATCTCGGGAAGGGGCGTCGGAGAAAACTTCGGCAGGTGGGATGCGAAGCTGTCACGTTCGAGCCAATGCGGGTGCTCGAAAAGATAGCGCATCTCGGAAAATTCACGCGCCAGTTCCCAGACCGGGGACAGCAGGCGCAGGGCTGCCCACGGAAATCGGCTGATGCGCAGCGGGCGCCCGGTCTGGCGGGTGATTTCAGTGGAGAGCTCGGTCAGGCTGAAGCTGTGGCCGGGGAAGGGGATGTCGGCAAATCGCGGCAGGTCGTCCCGCTGTGACAGCGCCACGGCTGCGCGGGCGAAATCCGGCAGGAAGGCATAGGCGCGCCGCACGTCCGGCGCGCCGAGCGCTGTAATCCGGCCCTTGTGCAGGCCCGTCAGGACGACGCGCCCCATCGTCAGGCCCGGCTGCGCCCCGTCAAGGAAGTCCCCGGCGCGCAGGATCGTGACCGCAAGACCGGAGTCGCGCCAGGCGGCTTCCATCTCGGCCCGGATGGCGCCCTTGCGGCTGCAGGGCAAATGCGGCGTGGCGGCGCTCCAGGGGGCGGGCTGGCGGCCGTAGACGTAGACGTTTCCGGGGATCAGGACACGCGCGCCGCTGGCGCGGGCGGCGGTCATCGCGAGCCGGGTGATGCGCGGGATCTGGGTCTGCCAGTCGTGGTAGTCGGGCGGGTTCATCGCGTTGACGATCAGGGCGACGCCGCGCGCGGCTGCGACGGGATCGGTGCCGCGCACATAGGTCCGGACCTGCCAGCCGGCCGCGGCGAAGGCACGGGCAAAGGCGGTGCCGGAATGGCCGGAGCCGCCGAGGATGAGAACGTCGCGTGTCATGGGGCCTCCAGGTGCCGGCGGATCAGGGGACGGGAGATCAGGGATTGGGCATCGATTTCGAAGGAGGATGTCGCACGGAAGATATCGCATGGGGATTGCCAAAATCTGCAGGTCAGCCATTCATGGATGTATGGATATGCGCGCGCTCGACTGGTCTCTTCTGCAAAGCTTCCTGCGCGTTGCCGCGGCGGGCTCGCTGTCCGCGGCGGCGCGGCGCCACGGCGTCAGCCAACCGACGCTCGGGCGCCACGTCCGGGCCTTGGAGGCGGCGCTGGAACAGCCTCTGTTCACCCGCCGCCCCGAGGGGCAGGTGCTCACCGCCATGGGCCATCAGTTGCTGGCCCACGCCCGCGACATGGAGGCGGCGGCGGCGCGGCTTTCGCTGACCGCGGCCGGGGCCAGCGAAAGGCTCGAAGGCACGGTGCGGGTGACCGCCGCGCGGGTCGTCGCGCATTGGCACCTGCCGCGGCTGCTTGCGCGGCTGCGCCTTGAGGAACCCGGAATCCGCATCGACCTCGTGGCCTCGGACGTGCCCGAGAACCTGATGCACCGCGAGGCCGACATCGCCCTGCGCATGTTCCGCCCGGAGCGCGGCGACCTCCTGGCCCAGAAGGTCGCCGAGCTGCCGCTGGGGCTCTACGCCGCGCGCAGCTATCTCGACAGGGTCGGGCGACCGCAGACGCTGAAGGCGCTTCAGGCCCTGGATTTCGTCGGCTACGGTCCCTCTGACCTGATGCAGCGGGTGATGGCCGAGAACGGCTGGCAGCCGCGCCGCGAGACCTTCCCGCTGCGCTGCGAGGACCAGCTGGTCAACTGGGCGCTGGTCTGCGCGGGATGTGGTGTCGGTGGCTTCCAGAGGAGCATCGCGGACAGCGACCCGCGCGTCGAGCGCGTCGCGGATTTCGTCCGCCTGCCGGTTCTGCCGGTCTGGCTGGTGGTGCCAGAGGCGCTGCGTCACGTCCCGCGCGTTGCGCGGGTGCGCGCGGCGCTGGCCGAGGAGATGGCGCGCATCGGCGCGGCGGGCAGCGCCGGATGAGCGATCAGTCCGGTCCGTCCGGCGCGCTGTCCTGCGGATCCGGCACCTGCGGGGCGGGCGCGGATGGCTTCGGGTCGTCGACGCGATGGGCAAGGTTCTCTGGCCTGTAGCCGGGGTCACTCTGCATCCGTGCCACGACCGAGGGATGAAGGTCGGCATCCGGCGGGATCGGGCGCGGCTCGCCGCGCGGAAGGTAGAGCCGGGCAAAGCCGCGGCGGAACGGCCATTCCCGGAAGCGCAGGCATTTCGGAAGATATTCCAGCACCGGCCAGAGGCCGATCATCGACGCGTTCACCGGCTCCGCCAGCGAGCGGTCCTCGGCCCCGCCGCCGGACCTGTCGGGCTGCCGGGGCGCGGGGATCAGCTGCGCCATCGCGCGCGCGTCGACGCGAAGCCCCTCGGCCACCGCCTCGTCGATCATCCAGCGGAGCGCGAGTCTCGACAGGCCACTCCTCGGCTCGGGCCAGCCACCGCCCACGTCCGAATGGGTTCCGGCGAACCAGACCTGCTTCGTGCTGTGGCCAAGGTCGGTCTTGCCGAAAGGGTCGGGATTGAAGCGCGACGGCGCGACCCATCTGTTCAGCCGGAACATGCGCCGCCGCTCGTCGATCGAGAGCGCGTGCCGGAAGGCGCGGACGCCCGGATTGCTGCGCGTGTAGGGCAGCTTCTGGAACGAGGGCAGGTAAAGCCGGTCCGGTCTCGGCACGATCACCGAACTCACAGTGTCCCAGGCCCCGAGGAAGTGGATCGGCACGCGCCGGGTCCTCAGGACCTGGCGCACCCGCCAGCCGTGCCGCAGGCTGTTCTGGCTGCTGGCCCGCTTGTAGGCCACCAGCGCGGGGCCGCTGAGGTTCCTCTGCTCGGGGGAAAGCAGTCCGACGAGGTAGATCATCCCCGCCAGCGCGCGCACCGTGTAGGCCCCCCGGCTGAAGCCGAAGAGGAAGATGCGGTCGCCCTTTTGCCAGTGTTCCACCAGGAACTGGTAGGGTTCGAGGATGTTGTCATCGAGCCCCCAGCCGGTCGCCAGGCCGAAGACCAGCCGAAGGCTCTGCCGGATCTCGGCCCAGCTGTCGGAACTCGACAGCGTGCCGACGCCCGGATCGTAGAACACGCGTTGCCCTGCGTCGCGCGGCACACAGCGGTAGAGCTTGAGCACGTTGGACAGCGTCTCACCGATCTCGTTGCCCGTCCCGTCGCAGCAGATCACGATGTTCTTTGCCATACGGGCGCGCTCCCCGGTGCTCTGCGGATCAGGCAGAGCTGTCCTCGATGTCATACTGGATGAACAGATCCGAGACTTGGAGCCGTCCGGTGAAACGCAGCCACTCCGGCAAGGGCAGGTCGGGCGGCCGGTCCGGCGCGCCCTTGTCGATCTCCAGGACGCGGCCCTGCGCCTTGCGCATCAGCGCGCTCCTGATCGACGGCAGCGGGTGATCCCAGCCTGCCGTGTTCAGCGCCCAGTCGCGATGCGCCGGGATCATCGCGGTGAATTCCTCGGCGGCCCCGTCGGCGGTCGCCATCCACCACAGGTTCGGATAGTCGCTGCTGGCCTCGCCTTTCAGCGTCGCATTGTGGCTGCCGTGGTGCCCGACCTTGTAGAGCACCGTCCTGCCGAGCAGGTCCCGCACGGTGATCTTGCGGCCCGCCACCGTCCAGCTGCCGTCATCCCAGGACATCCAGTTGCCGTATTGCGCGTCCGCCGCGAGCAAAAGCACCTTCTTCGAGACCGGCAGCTCGATCGCCAGCACGAGGCTGGTGTTGTTGACCCCGGTGTTCAGCTTGAGCGCGAAGCTTTCGGCCGAGTAGAGCCACTCCTCGTCGATGCGCCGCCAGTCGGCGCCGTCGGGGGTCTCGTCGGCGCGGTGATCGTCGTTCGGGCCGCTGCCGTAGTAGCTGCGGAAGAAACTGTCGGGATCGCTCTCGTCGAAGGCG
Source organism: Salipiger mangrovisoli (assembly GCF_015223355.1). Lineage (GTDB taxonomy): Bacteria > Pseudomonadota > Alphaproteobacteria > Rhodobacterales > Rhodobacteraceae > Salipiger > Salipiger mangrovisoli. The sequence goes on from NZ_JADFFK010000007.1 coordinate 123,612, forward strand.
GTGTCCTTGGCAACGCCGTAGGTCAGCGCAAAGGGCGCGCCCCGGCTTTCCACCTCGGTGCCCTGCGTTGCGGCGGCGAAGAACGACAGCGAGCTGGTGCCGAGGGCCATGTGGCCGGGAAAGGCGGCGTCGCCGCGGGGGTCTTCGTCCTTCAGCAGATCGGCGTCGCGTGGCGGGCCCAGTACGTAGATCCGTACCCCCTTGCTGCCGGGCAGGACAAAGGACGGCGCGTGCGGCGAGAGGAAGCGGTGGATCCCGGCCGCGTCCTTGATCACCTTCATCGCCTGCTTGTTCTGCGAGTTGGCCGGATCCGCCGCCGCCCCGAACCCCAGAACCTGAACCGGGGCTGGTGGCAGCATCTCGGGCAGCAGCACGTCGTTGCCGATCTCCAGCTCGAGCAACTGGTCCAGTCGCGACACTGCGGCACGGCCCTCGGCTTCTGCCCCGGCGAGCATCTGCAACTGGTTGCGCGCTTCGATGAGCCCAAGAAGCTGGTCCTGGTGACGGGCGCGGAACTCCTTGGCGAGCGGATCGTCCGGATCCTCGGTCCAGGCGAACCAGGCTTCCGAGATGGCGAACCCCGCGAATTTCTTCAGCCCGTTCACATGGTCCTGATGCTCGTGGGTGACGGCCACCACGTCCAGTCTGTTGGCGGTGGCGGCGGCGATGTCGTTGACCACCTCGTCCAGCTGGACCTTGCGCGCGCCCACGTCGATCTGCGAGCCGGGCTTGTAGCCGCAATCGACCATCATGTAGACCGGCGGGCCGCCGCTTTCACGCGGGAAGGCGAGCAGCAGGCAATCGCCGTGTCCCTGCCGGTACATGCGGACCGAGACGCCGTCTGCCGGGGGCTCTAGCTGGGGCATCGGCATCAGGGCTCCTCGTGCAGCAGGGCAAAGGGCTCGTCCCGCAGACCCGCCGGGCTGCCCGCAAGCCGCCTTAGTCCGGAGTCGAAGGCATTGGCCCGCGGCACCCGTTCGCCGGTCAGGAAGCCGCGCATCCGCTCCAGCTCGGCATCGTCGGCAACGGTCCCGGCGGTGGGGATGACCCAGTCGATCTCGAAAGAGACGGGATCGAGAAAAAACGTCGATCCCGCGCGATAGGTAAAATCGCCGCGCTCCGGCAGGTAGACGTCGCTCTCGTCCCATTGGCGCTGCCGGTCCGCGTCGAAGGCGCCCCGGCGGCGCTGGGTCACCTCGACCACGTAGAAGGTCTCTTCCGACAGCCTGTGCCGCCGTCGCTGGATGGGCCGTACCGCGTGGACCTCGACGGTGGGGTCGCCCGAGGAGTTGCGATAGACGCTGCGCGGCGCGTCCTCGGATCTCAGCACAAGGTTCAGCGCCTCGGCGATGTCGGCATTGGCGACGTCGTTCAGCCAGCGCCAGATCGGATAGGTGCTTTCTTGCATCGCCCGCCAGATCAGGTCGCGATCATCCCAGGGGCGGATCGGCTGGATCCGCAGCCGCTTGGCATTGGACGACGGATCCGCCCGCACCGAGGTCATCGAGCCCGGCGCAGCGTCGGCACCGGCCTCGTCAGAGACCTCGAACCCCGACTTGAGCTTGCGCTTCTTGCTGTTCAGCGCGCTGCGATATCGGTCCTGCTCGTCGCGCAGCATCCGCGCGTCGATCCCGGCCATGCCGGGGGCGCGCGCCCGGAGCTTGGCGCGCAGAGCGGACTTGGCCCCCACGGTCTCGAAATCGTCCCAGACCAGCGCGTCCACCGACATGGCGCGCACACCGGACGGCGCGATGCCCCATTCGCGGAAGCTTTGCACGAATGCGACCCGGCAGCGGTCGGCATCGTCGGGGTCGATGTCGAGGTCGGCGGTGATCACTGCCCGCAGGTAGTCGCCGAATGTCAGGTCGACCGGCGGGCAGTAGTCGAGCCCGCGCATGCACATGCGCAGAATGCGCGAGGCGGTTTCGCGGGCCTCGACCGCGAGACGGGTCACGAGATCGGGATGGATCGCTCCCTCGGGCAGGATGCCGCTGCCGCCGGTGGACAGGCGGAACAGGTCGGCGACCCGGCGATGGTAGACCAGCGTGAAGGCGCGGAACACCGCCGCGACAAGGATCGCGCCGCGCTTGTGCGGCTCGTAGACCTGTTCGAGCGCGCGCGGGTCGGGATCGCGCGGCGCCCACTTCCCGGTTTCCGGATCGATCCCGCCAAGCGCATCCCGCAGCGCGGAGTTGCGGCCCGTGGCACGGCCGAACTGCTGCGCGAGCTGCGCCAGCATGTTCTCGCTGCCAAGATCGCCACGGGTCTCGCGCAGCTGGCTTTCGAGGATGCCGGGATAGGAGAAGCGCTGGAAGATCGCGACGATATCGGCAAATGCCTCGTGAAAGGCGTGGACGTCGGGATTGCTGGGCTCATTGAAGCGCGGATGCACGCCGTCAAGAAGCGCGTGGCTCATCTCATGAACGATGATGTCATGGGAGAGGCAGGAAAACACGGTGGTTCCGGGCGTGTTTTTCTTGTCCTTCGAGGTTACCGGGAAATATCCGAAGAGCAGCGCTTTCTTTCGCGGACTGTAATAGGCATTCCGCGCGCGCAGCGCATGCGGATATATTCTCAGCCGTCGCACGAATTGCAGGCGGTAGCTGCCGTCGCGGATCACCCGGCTCGACCAGAGCACCTTGCGGCCGACCGCATTCTCGAAGTGGTCGATGGTCGCCATGGCGACGGCATAGACCATCTGCTGGTGGAACTGCGGGTTGTTCTCCGAGGCGGAAAGCCCGTCCTGCACAAGGATATCGGGGTGTTCAAGGTCGACGGGCTTGTAGAACAGGCGGCTCGCCGGATCGACGTCCAGCACCTCGATGTACTCGCCCACAGGACCGGGCCGGAGACCGGGCTTGCCCTGCGCATCCAGCTCGCGGGGTATCTCGATGAGAATTTCGTTGATGTCCCATGTGCCGATATCCCCGGCGAGGCTTGGATCAAAGGAATAGCAGCGAAGTCGCCGCTTCGGGGGAAATGGCGGGCGCACTGAAATGATCCGTCTGAAAAGAGCTTTCAACGGGTTATATCATGGATGCCGGAATTCTTAGAGATCTAATTCGCCTCCTCCCTCCCGGCACCCTGCGGCGCGGGGAGGGGCGCTATTTGGCCCGCAGCCCCTCTAGGAACACGTCGAGCAGGACCTCCGAGCGCGCCGGATCGGCACCCGGACCATAGTTCAGCCCGAGCAGCACACGAAGCAGATCCTCGCTGGTCACATCCGCGCGCAACCGCCCGTCGGCGACGGCGCGGTCATGCAGCGCGGAAATGGCGCCGCGCAGCCGTTGCGATTGGTCGCTGAAGAAGGTCGACTCGGGCTCGAACACCGGCGCGAGCGCGGCCACCATGCCTTTCTTCGTCGCCATGAGCTGAAGTGCGCCGCGCATCCAGTCCTCGAGCCCGTCCTCGGCGGCGCGGCGTTCCAGCGTCTCGACCTCGCGCGCATAGACCGCCTGAAAAAGCGCCTCGCGTGAGGGGAAGTGCCGGTAAAGGGTGCCAATTCCAAGGCCGGCGGTCCGCGCTACCGCCTCAAGGCTTCCGCCTTCCTCGCGGAACACCTCCCGTGCGGCATCGAGCAGCCGCTCGCGGTTGCGCAACTGGTCGGCACGCGGCTTCCTCGCCGTCGGCTTTTCGTGGCCTATTTCACGGTTCATAGGTTAACCCACTTGAAAACGGAGGGTGCCTCCGTATTTAATCATCCATGGCCGGGCTCCCCGGCTTCCCACCAGCTTATTGCAAGAGAGGGAAAGATGACACCGACACTCAATCTTACCATCAACGGAGTGCCGCAGCAGATCGCCCTCGACGATCCGCGCGCCACGCTGCTCGACGTCCTGCGCGAGAGGCTGGGCCTGACCGGCACCAAGAAGGGCTGCGACCGTGGCCAGTGCGGCGCCTGCACGGTGCTCATCGACGGAATGCGGATGAACTCCTGCCTGGCTCTGGCGCTCTCGCATGACGGTGCCGAGATCACCACCGTCGAGGGGCTCGCACAGGGCGATACGCTGCACCCGGTGCAGGCGGCCTTCATCGCGCATGATGGGTTCCAGTGCGGCTATTGCACGCCGGGTCAGATCATGTCCGCCGTCGGGCTCATCGCCGAGGGCGAGGCCGGGCTCGACCCGGAGCGGGTGCGCGAGGGTATGAGCGGCAACCTCTGCCGCTGCGCCGCCTATGCCGGGATCACCGAGGCGGTGCTCGACGCCACGCGCGAGATCACCGCGGGGCGCGAGGAAAGGGAAACCGCATGAACCGCTTCGATTACGTCCGCGCCGAAACGCTCGGCGCCGCCATCGGGGCCGAGGGGGCGCTGCTGGCCGGGGGCACCAACCTGCTCGATCTGATGAAAATCGGGGTCGCCACGCCGGATCGGCTGATCGACATCTCGCGCCTGCCGCTGGACAGGATCGAGCAGAGCGGCGGCGGTCTGCGCATCGGCGCCATGGTGCGCAACGCCGAGATCGCCCGCGACCCGCAGGTGCTGGCGCGCTACCCCGCGCTCGCCGAGGCGCTGCTCTCGGGGGCCTCGGCGCAACTGCGCAACGCCGCGACCACGGGGGGCAACGTCATGCAGGCCACCCGCTGCAGCTACTTCCAGGACCCGCTCTCGCCCTGCAACCGGCGCGAGCCCGGCAGCGGCTGCGGCGCGCTCGGCGGCGCAACGCGGAACCATGCGGTGCTCGGCTGGACCGAGGGCTGCATCGCCGTGCATCCCTCGGACATGTGCGTGGCGCTGGCCGCCTATGACGCGGTGGTCGAAATCACCGGGCCGGGCGGGCTGCGCGAGGTGGCGATGGAGGAGTTCCATCCGCTGCCCGATGCCGATGGAGCCGGAAAGCCGCCGCTCATGCCGGGCGAGATCATCACCCACATCCGGCTTCCCGACCCCGGCGCGCTGGCGCGCAACGCCCGCTATGTGAAGCTGCGTGAGCGCACCTCCTTTGCCTTTGCCATCGTCTCGGCCGCCGCCGCGCTGGCGATCGAGGATGGCGTGATCACCGAGGCGCGGCTGGCGCTTGGCGGCGTCGCCGCCCGTCCGTGGCGGTGCCGCAAGGCCGAAGAGGCGCTGAAGGGCCAGCCCGCGTCTGCCGAGAGCTTTGCCCGAGCAGCCGAACTGGCCACAGAAGGCGCCCGGCCCTCGGGTGACAACGCCGCGAAAACTCCCCTCGCGCAGCGCATCGCCCTGCGCGCTTTGGAACGGGCCGCTGCCGGAACACCCGAGCGGTTGCCCGCGCTTCCCGCCTCCGTCTTTGCAGGAGATGACAATGGATGACTTGATGAACATGCAGGGCCAGGGCCATGTGCGCCTCGGCTCGAGTGCCGGACAGGCGCTGACGCGGCGCGACGGGATGCTCAAGGTCACCGGCGCCGCCACCTATGCCGCCGACAACCGTCCGGACGGGCTGCTGCACGCGGTGCTCGCCACGGCAGGTATCGCCAAGGGCAGGGTGACACATCTCGATGTTGCCGCCGCTGAGGCGCATCCCGGGGTGGTCAAGGTCTACACGCCCGCCAACGCGCCGCGCACGGCCCTCAGCCCCGACGAGAAGATCCACCCCTTCGTGTGGCGGATGGAAACTCTGACCGACGACAGCGTGCGCTACGCCGGCCAGCCGATCGCGCTGGTGCTGGCCGAGACGCTAGAGGCGGCGGCCGAGGGCGCCCGGCTGCTCGCCCCGCGCTACGAGGCCGAGGTGCCGAGGGTCACGCTGGACGACGCCGAGCCCTTCGAGACCGACACAACCGCCTTCGGCCGCCCCGCCGGGCACGCCTCGGGCGACGTGGACGCGGCCCGCTCGGGCGCGGCGCGGCACGTGACGGCGACGGTCGAGACCTCGCAGCAGTATCACAACGCCATCGAGCCCCACGCCATCACCGCCCGCTGGGATGGTGACCGGCTGGAGATCGACACGCCCAATCAGGCGATCGGCCTGTCGAAGCAGACTTTCGCGGCCTTCCTCGGCATCGACCCGTCGCAGATCCTGCTGCGCAGCCCCTTCCTCGGTGGCGGCTTCGGCTCGAAGGCGATCCTTTACGGCGGTCAGTTGCTGGCAATCCTGGCCGCGCGCGATCTTGGCCGCCCGGTGAAGCTGGTGCTGCGGCGCGACCAGATGTACGGCCCGGTCGGCCACCGCGCGCCCACCCGGCAGTCGTTGCAGATCGACCTCGACGCAGAGGGTAATATCGCGGCGCTGGAGCATGACACGGTCACGCTGACCTCGACCTTCGACCAGTTCCTCGAGAGCGCGTCCAACGCCTCGCACAGCCTCTATGCCGCGCCGAACCTGCGCACCTCGCACCACGGTCGGCGGGCGGATGTGGGCACACCGGGGCCGATGCGCGCACCGGGCGAGGCACCGGGATCGGCGGCGCTCGAGATCGCCATGGACGCCGCGGCGCAGGCGGCGGGCATGGACCCGCTGGAGTTCCGCCTGAAGAACTACGCCGAGACCGATCCCTCGACCGGCATGGCGTTTTCCTCGAAGGGCCTGCGCGACTGCTACACCGAGGCGGCGAAGCTTTTCGGCTGGGCCGAACGCTCCGCCGCGCCGCGCAGCATGCGGCAGGGGCGGCTGTTGAAAGGCTGGGGCATGGGCACGGCGCAGTTTCCCTGCCCGATGTTCCAGGCCGCGGCCCATGCCACGCTGCGCGCCGATGGCACGGCGGTGATCGAGACCTCGGCCGCCGACATGGGGCAGGGTGCCTGGACCGCGCTGGCACAGATCGCCGCCGACGGGCTGGGGATCGACATCGACAAGGTCGAGTTCCGCTCCGGCCACTCGGACCTGCCCGACGCGGGGGTCGCGGGGGGCTCGGGCCACACCGCCACCGCCGGGACCGCGCTGTTCAACGCCGGGGCGGATGCGGTGCGTCAGCTGGCCGAGCTGGCCACCAATGATCCTGCCTCGCCGCTCTTCGGTGCGGGCAACGCCGGGGTCACGGCGCGCTCGGGGCGGCTTTATCGCAACGATGACGAGCGCTCCGAACCCTACGAGGATATCCTCGCCCGTGCCGGGCTGGACCTGGTTCGCGGCGAGGGCAAGGGCGCGCGCGAAGGCGAGCCAGACCGCGCGATGTTCTCGCACGGGGCGGTTTTTGCCGAAGTGCTCGTCGATCCCGATCTGGGGCAGGTGCGGGTCAGCCGCTTGATCGGCGCCTTTGCCGCGGGCCGGATCGTCAACCCGCGGCTGGCGCGCAGCCAGCTGCTCGGCGGGATGATCTGGGGCATCGGCATGGCGCTGCAGGAAGAGGCCGTGCACGACCGGCGCAGCGGGCGGCTGACCAATGCCGACCTCGCGGGCTACCACGTGCCGGTGAATGCGGACGTGCCGATGATCGAGGCGCTGACCGTGCACGAGGACGATCCCTATGTGAACGCGCTCGGCATCAAGGGCGTGGGCGAAATCGGCGTGACCGGCACCGTCGGAGCCATCGGCAACGCAGTCTGGCACGCCACCGGCATTCAGCCGACCCGTTTACCGATCCATCCCGAGAGCCTGATCTGACGGGCACACTCCCGGCGCGCCCTTGCGGCGCGCCGGGGCGAAGGCTTGCCCTGAGGCGCAAGGGCGTAGGATAGTGGCCGCAACGCTGCCAATCGCACCCCAGAGCTGCCGCATGACCATCGCCCGACAACTTCCCGACGACCGGCCCTTCGTGCGCGCCACCGCGCTCGCGCCGGTGCTGCGGCATTTCGAGGAGCGCGGCGAGGACCTCACCGGCATCCTGCAGGCCGAGGGGATCACTGCGGGCACCGTGCGTGATCCCTACGAGGAACTTTCGCTGCCCGCCTACCTGCGCATCTTCGAGGCCGCTGCCCGCGCCACCCATGACCCGGTGCTTGGTGCGCGGCTCGGACGGTCGATCACCCCCGCAGACCTGGGACCCACGGGCCTTCTCTTGGCGCAATCGGCGACGCTGCGGCTCGGGATCACCCGCTTTCTCGGCGCGCTGGCGGCGCTGCAAAGCGCCACAGAGATGATCTTTTCCGACGCCCCGGACGAAAACGGCTGGCTGGGTATCAGCTACCAGATCCGCGGAGCCAACAAGACTTCCGGCGCACAGGACGCCGAGTTCTCGTTCGCCGCGCTCTGCCAGTTGCTGCGCCAGTCCTTCGACCGCCGCTGGAGCCCCGCCGAGGTGCATTTCACCCATGCGCCCTCGCGTCGCCCCGACCTGCTGGAGCGCCTCTTCGGCGCGCCCGTCCGCTTCGAGCAGAGCGCCAACATGCTGCTCTTCGGCGCGGAGGGGCTCGACACGCCGCGCCGCACCGAGGATGCCGGGCTCATCGCAGTGATCGAGCGGCACGTGTCCGACCTCGTGCGGGCGCAGGATCCCGAGATGAACGTGGCGGACCGGGTGCAGATGGTGGTCAGCCGCAACCTTGGACGGGCGCCGGTGGACCTCGCCTCCGTCGCCGGCGCGCTCGGGATGGCGCCGCGCAGCCTGCAGCGCCACCTCGCGCTCGAGGGGACCTCGCTGCGCGCGCTGGTGCAGGATGTGCGGCGACAGATTGCCGAGCAGCAGCTCGCCCGGCCCGGAACCCGCCTGAAATCCGTGGCGGCAACCCTGGGCTATTCCGACGAGACGGTGTTCTGGCGCGCCTGGCGCAGCTGGACCGGAGAAGCCCCCTCGCGCAGCCGCGGCTAGGCGACTCACCCCAGCGGCCCGCACGCGATGATCCGACTCGGCCACCGCCGCGCTCGGAGCCTGCGAAAAATCGCCCATCAAACATGCAGCCGGAAGACAGGTTTCGCGAAAAACCGCGCCGACGTGCTGTCCGGAGACCCGTCAAACTGATGTGCGGCGCCGCGTTTGGCGCAAATTATCGAGTTTATGGCGCATATCGCAATAGATGCACGGCGCGCGCCTCTTCAGCCTTTCGGAAACCGCGCAACCCGAGAGGACGAGATGAGCGACACAATCACCGAAACCCCGCCCGCCGAGGTCGCCGCTGCGCAGACCGTCAAGCACCCGCTGGACCCGATCACGGCACGCGAGATCACCACGCTGAAGTCCGTACTCGCGGCTGCCGGTTTCGCCGGGGAGAGCATCCGCTACTCCTATGTCATGTTGCGCGAGCCCGCCCGCGAGACACTGGCCGCCTTCACCCATGGCGGCGCGGTCCCGCGTGAAATCGGCGTGCTGGTCACCGACCTTGCCGCCGGGGCGCTGACCGAGATCATCGTCGACATCCCCGCCAAGCAAATCCTCCACCAGCGCAGCCTCGACCCCAAGGTGGACGGCTGGGGACCGGTGCTCGACGAGGACTACGTCGCCGCCGAGGAGATCGCCAAGGCCGACCCGCGCTTTGTCGAGGCGCTGGCCAGGCGCGGCATCCTTGATCTCGACACCGTGTTCTGCTGCCCGCTCTCGGCCGGTGTCTTCGGCTTCGAGGAAGAGGAAGGCCGACGCATGCTGCGCGTGCTCAGCTTCCAGGCTCCCAGCGCCGATGCCATCCACGCGCTCTGGGCGCACCCCATCGAGGGCGTCGTTTGCCACGTCGATCTCACCGAGCGCAAGGTGCTGCGCTTCGTCGACACCGGCTTCCCGACCGTGCCCGCGCAGAACGATGACTACCTCGACCCGGCCATCGAGAAGCGCACGACGATGAAGCCCCTCAACATCACCCAGCCGCAGGGTGGGTCCTTCACCATGAAGGACAACGTGCTGAGCTGGCAGAACTGGTCCATCCGCGTCGGCTTCAACGGCCGCGAGGGGCTGACCCTGCACGACATCCGCTTCAAGGACGGCGGGCGCGAGCGCTCGATCCTCAACCGCGCCTCGGTGTCCGAGATGGTGGTGCCCTACGGCGAGCCGCAGCCGACGCACGAGTGGCAGAACTACTTCGACGCGGGCGAGTACCAGTTCGGGCGTCTGGCGAACTCGCTGGTGCTGGGCTGCGACTGCCTGGGCGAGATCCACTACGTCGACGCCACCGTGGTCGATGACTTCTGCAACCCGATCGAGATCAAGAACGCCGTCTGCATCCACGAGGAAGACTTCGGCACGCTCTGGAAGCACACCGACATTTTCACCGGACGCTCCGACGTGCGCCGTCAGCGCCGCCTCGTGGTGTCCTTCTTCGTCACGGTGGGCAACTACGACTACGGCTTCTACTGGTACTTCTACCTCGACGGGAAGATCGAGCTGGAGTGCAAGGCGACCGGCATCGTCTTCACCTCCGGTCGCCCCGAGGGCGACTACGAATGGGCCACCGAGCTCGCACCGCAGCTCGGCGCGCCGCAGCACCAGCACATGTTCTCGGCGCGGCTCGACTTCGCCATCGACGGGCTGAAGAACCGGGTGGACGAGATCGACGTCAAGCGCGTTCCGATGGGGCCGGGCAACCCGGTGGGCAACGCCTTCACCCGGCAGATCACCCGGCTGGAGACCGAAAGCGAGGCGCAGCGCGTGGCTCGCAACGAGGTGGGCCGGGTCTGGCGCATCTCCTCGGCCGAGGCGACCAATTACCTCGGCGAGCCCACCGCCTACGTGCTGGCGCCCGAAGGTCTGCCGCTGCTGCTGGCGGATGACGCGGCCTCGATCGCTAAGCGCGCGGGCTTTGCCACAAAGTCGCTCTGGGTCACCCAGTTCGACCGCGACGAGATGTGGGCGGCGGGCTACACGCCGAACCAGCATCCGGGCGGCGCGGGGCTTCCGGCCTATGCCGCGGCGAACCGCTCGGTGGACGGCGAGGACATCGTGGTCTGGCACACTTTCGGCCTGACGCATTTCCCGCGCACCGAGGACTGGCCGGTGATGCCGGTGGATTACGCCGGCTTCAAGCTGCGCCCCGAGAACTTCTTCGACCGCAACCCGACGCTGGACGTGCCGAAGGATCCGAACGGCGCCAAGTGCTGCCGGTCGAACAAGGTCGCGGCGGAATAGGCCGTGTCCGGCTGGCACCTCTCCCTGCTCGCCCTCGCGGCGCTTGGCACGCTCGGCTGCATGGCGGGGGCAGGCCCGGCGCAGCGCGGGGCGGCCCGTGCTTCGCTGGCGGCCATGGCGCTGGCCATGGCAGGCGGGACCTCGGGATTGGTGCTGGGGGCAGGGGCCCTGCTGGCGCTGGTGCCGCTCGCGGCCCGTGGCGCGGCTCCGGCGCTCTGCGCGCACCGGGCGGCCTCGAACCTCGTGATGGCGCTCGTGTTGGGGGCGCTCTTCGTCCTCAACGGCAGCGCGATCTGCGCCAACGGGGCCATACCCCTGCTGTCGGCGCAGGGGCTCTCCCGTCTGCCGATGGCGGGGCCGGATCTCTACCTGCGGAGCGCGGCGCTGGCGTTGGGGCTCTACGCGGCCTTCGGCCTGCTGCTGAGCCTGCGCGCGCTCCGGCACGGCCAACTCGCCCGGCTGGGCGAGATCATCCCGATGACCCTGGCCACCGCCGGAATGGGCGTGGGCCTCAACTGAAGAACAATAAGAAAACCACCACATCCAACAGGAGAAAACCATGACACGCATTGCCCCACTTGCCCTGACCGGCGTCCTCGCGGCCCTTCCGATCGCGGCGCTGGCGGACTACCCGGAGAAGCCGGTCGAATTCGTCATTCCCTTCCCGCCCGGAGACCTCGAGGACATCCTGACCCGGATGATCGCCGACGCGTTCCAGAAGGAATATGGCGTCGCCGCCGCGGTGGTGAACAAGCCCGGCGGCGGCGGTGGCCCGTTCCCCGGCGCCGTGGAAGTCGCAGGCGCCCCGGCGGATGGCTACACCATCGGCTCCTTCGTGTCGGACGTGCCGCTCTCGGGCCCCGAGATCGGCATCCCGCAGCTCGCGCCGAACCCCTTCGAGCCGGTTGGCATCTTCGTCACCTATCCCTTCGTCATCGCCACTTCGGGCGACGCGCCCTATTCCTCGCTCGACGAGCTGGCGGACTACGCCCGAGAGAACGAGGTCGCGCTTGGCCATTTCGGCGCCATGCTGACCCCGACGCAGATCACCTTCGCAGTGGCCAAGGCGAAGGGGTTCGACTTTGCCTATGAAAGCGCCTTTGACGCGCTCGACTGCAACACGCTGGCCTCGGGCGACGTCGACGTGATGAACACCACGCTCCAGCAGGTCTTCCCCTGCCTCGGCGACATCAAGGTGCTGGCCTCGATCGGCTCGGAACGCATCCCGCTGACCCCCGAGACCCCCACCGTGGGCGAGGTGCTGCCCGAGCTGAACCTTGCGCTCTGGAACGGGCTGTTCGTGAAGTCGGACGTGCCGCAGGAGGCGCGGGACAAGATCGCCGCGGTGGCCGAGAAAGTCATGGCATCGGACGCCGCGAAGAAGCTCGCCGCTGACACCGGGGCGCTGATCTACTGGCAGGACGCGGGGGAGTCTGAAGCTCAACTCGAGGCCGACATGGCGGCGCGCGCAAAGATCGCCGAGTTGCTGGATGAGTGAGCGCATCGCGGAGCCGGTGCCGGGCGTGGACGTTCCGCCACGTCCTCGCCAACCGGCAGGCACGCGCTTTCAGCGCGTGCTGCGCACCATCAGCCCGCGCATCGTCACCGGCGGCGGCGGCGGCGCGCGCCGCGTCGCGGGGCCGGGCGAGGTGGTCTTCGCCGCGGGCTTCTTCGGCCTGTCGCTGCTGCTCCTGCTTCTGCTACCCTTCCAGACCGACTGGCTGCCGAGCACCAAACTCGTCGTGCAGCCGCGCTTCTGGCCCGCCGTGGCGATCGGGGCCATGCTGGTCTTCTCCGGCGGCCACCTGCTTCGGGCGCTGGCGGCGCATCCGGCAGGCGGCGCATGGGCCGAGATCAAGGGCTGGCTGCGACCGCTGGAATTCGCCCTGTGGTTTCTCGCCTACGTGTTGCTGGTTCCGTGGTCGGGCTACCTGCTGGCAACCGTCGCCTTCACCTCTTCGCTGAGCTGGCGGCTCGGCTACCGCTCGGCACGCTGGGTGCTCGTCGCCACGTTTTTCGCGCTCTGCGTCGTGCTCGTGTTCCGCAGCCTGCTGGGCGTCAACATCCCCTCCGGCGCGCTTTACGAGCTGCTGCCGCCGGGCGGCTTCCGCTCCTTTCTGATGACCCGTTTCTGAGGCCCCGCCATGGACATGCTCCTTTCCGGCATCGGCATGCTGATGCATCTCGACGTTCTGCTTGCCCTGCTGATCGGCTCGGTGGGCGGCGTCATCATCGGTGCCATCCCCGGCGTCGGCCCCGCCGTCGCCATCGCCATCCTGCTGCCGGCCACCTTCGCGCTGCCGCCGCTGGTGGGCCTCGTCATGCTGCTTGGCATCTACGGCTCGTCGATGTTCGGCGGCGCGCTTCCGGCAATCCTGATCAACACGCCCGGCACCGCGGTCAACGCGTTGACCACCTACGACGGCCACCCGATGACCAGGCGCGGCGAGGCGCTGAAGGCGCTGGGGCTGGCCTATGGTGCCTCGTTCGGCAGCGGCATCCTGTCGATCCTTGCGCTGATCGTGCTCTCGCCGGTGTTGGCAAAGGTGGCACCGATGTTCGGCTCCAAGGAAATCTTCCTCGCGGCGCTGCTCGGCCTCGTGCTGGTGGTCATCGCGCACCGCGGGCAGGCGCTGGCGGCGGGCATGCTGGCGGGGTTCGGGGTCTTCCTCGGCACGGTCGGGCTGGAGCCTCTGAAATACACCCAGCGTTTCACCTTCGATCAGCCGTGGCTCGCCTCGGGGTTCGATCTGATCGTCGTGGTGCTGGGGCTCTTTGCGCTGAGCCAGGCCTTCGTGCTGCTCTCAGGACCCGACGAGTCCCCCGACGCGAAGCCGATCCGCGGCTCGATGGGACGCGCCATGCTGGGCACCCTCCGCCACAAGCGCATCGTCGCGGCGGGCACCGGGTTTGGCGTGCTGATGGGGATGATCCCCGGCGTCGGCGAATTCACTGCGCAGTTCCTGAGCTACACCTACGCGCAGAAGACCTCGGCCGACCCGGACGCCTTCGGCAAGGGCAGCCCCGAGGGGCTGGTCGCCTCGGAATCGGCCAACAATGCCGTACCCGCCGCCGCGATGATCCCGCTGCTGGCCCTCGGCATCCCCGGCGAGGCGCTCACGGCGATGATGCTCTCGGTCTTTTACGTGCACAACGTCATCCCCGGCCCGCAGCTCTTTCAGGGGCAGATCGATTTCGTCTACGCGCTTTACGTCGCGATGATCCTGCTCAATGTGATCGTCGTGCTGTTCATGATGGTCTCGTCGAACCTGCTGCTGAAGATCATCCGCATCCCGACGCGCTTTCTTGGCGTGATGATCCTGACGATGAGCTTTGTCGGGGTGTACAGCCTGCGCAATTCGATCACTGACTGCGTGATTGCCGCGGTCTTCGGCTGGATCGGGCTGGTGTTGAAGCGGCAGGATCTTCCGCCGGTGCCGATCATCCTCGGGCTGGTGCTGGGCGGGATCATGGAGGTGAAGTTTCGCCCGGCGATGGCGCGGGTCGAAGTGCTTGCCGATTTCTTCCAGCGTCCAGTGGCGGCCGTCCTCGGGATGGCCATCCTCGCGCTGATCGTCGGCCAGCTTGCCGCGCTCCGCCGGCAGGCGATGGAACGGAACAAGGCCTGAAGCCGGGGGCGGGGCGCGCTCTCGTCACAGGTCGCGCCCCGAGCATCGCGGCGACGCGGCCGGTCTCAGCGCGCGGTGGAGAGGTCGATCGGTCAATCCCGCCCTCGAAGCTGCGCAGCGCGTCCTGGGGTTCCATGCGCCGGTGGAAACGCTCCATCTTTGCCGCCCGTCCCGACAGCTGGAAGGCATGGACAGGCAGGCCGCTGGTTGCCGCCTCCGGGACCATGTTGACGGAATCGTCCTATACAAGCACCGCCCCGGCCAGTCCGAGCAGGGCCGGTTAGGGGATCTGCCCTCGGCTGTCCCAGAGCCGGGCTGTCGGCAGAAGCGCACCGCGCAGCCGTGCCAGAAAGCCGCGATCGCGGCGCGCCGAGGGGGGATCCGCAACGACCAGCGCGCGGCCGCGAGCGCATCGAGCTCCACGCGGGCAGCCGCCGGCCCCGGCACCCTCGTCCGTGCCACCCCGCGCGGGCCGGCGACATGCCGCGCGGACCAAAGAGATTTCGCCGCAGCCGACCGGAGCGCCGCAAATCCGGACGGGACACGCTTGCGCTTTGCGGGCGATCGGCAATCCTGAGGGTCCAATTTCCAGACAGCCATTCTTCAGCCCTGCCTCGCAGTCCGCGTCGGCACGGCTTGCGAGGTCATCTTGACCGCGAGGCCCAAGGACGATTGTCCTGGGCAGCAACATTGATCGTATCCTTGTCCTGCTGGACGGGCGGGCGCGACGTCGGCTCTGGCAGGTGCTCGTGCTGAGCATCGGCTTTGGGGGCGGCGGATATGGCCGCGGTGTCGTCAATCGCGTCTTTCCTGAGGATCGCGGCGAGCCCGTGGAAAGCACGCGATCCCCCGGCGCTGGCGGCTCTGCGCGAGGCGGTCGGGTTCGACGGCGAGACGGGGTTCCCGGTTCCTCTGGCGCTCGGCGCGATGGCGATGCTGACCGCCGCCAGCGTGTTTCGAATCTGGGGCTTCACAGACCTGCGCGGTTTCGTGCGCGGCCAGAGCGTCGGCCTCGCCTCGCGGCTTGTGGCGCTCCATGGCTTTACAGCGGCGCGTCTTTTCCCGGCCCTTCAGCGCATCCACGCTTCGGCGGCCGCGTTGCGCGGCGATCTTCCGGCGGTCGAGGGGGCTTTCGGACGGATTGGCCGGCGCGGGGTTGCCACTGAACGAGCCGCAGGAACAGCGGGGGGTGAGCCATGACTCTCCCGACGGGCAAAGCAAGCTGATCCGCGATCTCGACCTGTGCGTGCCTGCGGGGCGGATCATTGGGCTGGTCGGGGCCACCGGCGCAGGCAAGAGCACGATTTCAGCCATGCTGACCGGGCAAATCGCCGAGCTTCCACCGCTCGGCGAAGGCTGCCGAAGCCTTTCGGTCGGCAAGCGCCAGCGGATCAGCATCGCGTGGGCAATCGATCGTGACCCGGCGCTGCTGGTGGTGGATGCAGCCACCTCGGCGCTCGATACGATCAGCGAGGCCGAGCTGACGTCCGCCGTGCAGGGACTGCGCGGGCGCACCACGGTGGCGGTCGTTGCTCATCGGCTGAGTTCGGCGCGCAATTGCGACCTGATCTACCTGATCGGCGCGGGCGGGGTGTTGAAGCAGGGCAGTCACGACGGGTGGACCGGGCACAAGTCGCAGGTTCACGCCTTCCATAGGGCCGGGGCATGACTCCGCCTCGGGCCTCGGTCCTGCCGCGCACCGGGACTGGGTCTTGGCCGGGAAGACCCCAGTGAAGCCCTGTCCACTGGAGAGGAGGAGCTGACCACATATGAAACAGCAACAAGATCGGGCGGAGTGTGACATCGGCGTGGCAGGGCCCCGAAAGAGGTGTTCAGAGGTCAGCGATGAATTGAAATCTGATTTTTTGCTTACTGTTATGGGCGAAAATTCATGTATTGAGTGCAGCAGCCGTGGGAAGTCCGGGTGCCGTTCATCGGCGATTGCAAGGACCTCGGCGTCGGCAACATCCGGCTTTGTGGCGGCGCGCCGATTTTGCACCGCGACTCCGACAAGTTCGTCGCGCGCATCCGCGGCCGTGGCATGAACGTGTGGGTCACCATCAAGGGTCTGCTGCTCGATAAGACGCCGACAAGCTGGTTGAGGCGGGGCTCCGCAAGGTCTCCATCCATTTCGACGGGCTGGGGCAGGGTTGCGACGACCACGAGCAGGGCCGGGGTGCCTTCAGGCTGGTGAAGACGTCGCTCACCGAGACCCGCCGCCAGCACGATGCCGACAGGCTGCCGATGAACCTCGACTGGCTTGTGATGCGCGCCAAAGGCAAGCCCGTGACGGTGCGCGACACGGCGCAGCTATGTTTCGTGATTGCCAGGATGGGCAATCTACACGAGCGGCGGCTGACCGAGATGCTGTCCAACGGGACGCACAAGCGGCTCGCCCGCGATGCGGTCATCCTCGATTGTCCGGACTGCAACTGCGGCCTCGACACGCAGGTCAACCTGCACCGGCCCTCGCGGGCGCTTCATGCGGTGTGCTAGCAAGGAACCCTTGCCAGAGGGTGTCCGGCCCGCGACCGCTCGGCGCATCTGCCTGTGCTGCGCGGCCTGCTCGTAGAGCGCGGTTCTGCTTTTCAGGCTCAGCCAGTCCAGAGCCAGGGCCAGCGCGATGAGCGCGATCATCACGTGCCAGGGCGGCGGGTCAGCGGTTGCGCGAGGGTAGCCGGCGCGGCTGCGGCTGGCCGGTGACCTCTTCCCAGAAGGCATCTGCGCGCTTTTCGAAGGTTGCGGCGTCGCGTGCGTCGCTCTGGTAGAAGGCCCCCTTGCCAATGCCGGGGGCATAGACCTGCTCGACCCAGCCGCGCGGGTCGTCGTGCGGGAAGAGGTAGCCGACATGGCCCAGCTTCTCGGCCCCCTTGTAATGCGTATCGCGCAGGTGCAGCGGGACCGAGGCAGGCGGCTGACTGGTGACATGGCCGAGCGCCGCGCCGATGCCCCGCGTCACCGAGCCCGATTTCGGTGCGCGCGCCACGTGCAGCGCGGCATGTGCGAGGATGATCTGGCTTTCCGGATAGCCGATCTTCTCCACCGCCTGCGAGGCGGCGACGGCGGTTTGCAGCGCCGTGTTGTCGGCCAGCCCGACGTCCTCGGAGGCGTGGATCATGATGCGGCGGGCGATGTAGCGCGGATCCTCGCCGGCGTGGATGAGCCGGGCCAGCCAGTAGAGCGTCGCATCCGCATCCGAGCCGCGCATCGATTTCACGAAGGCCGAGACCACATCGTAATGCTGATCTCCAGAGCGATCATGGTTGATCGCCGCAGAGGCATAGGCCTCTTCGAGCATCGCCTCGGTGATCTCTACCGCACCGCCATCCTGTCCGATCCCGTGGCCGATGGCGAGGCTTTCCAGCGTGGTCAGCGCGCGGCGCGCATCGCCCCCCGAACGCCCGGCGATCAACGTCACCTGTTCCGGCTTCATGCTCACTTGGACGCCTTGCGAGGCCAGGTGGTCGATGCCGCGCCGGACCACCACTTCCATGTCCTCGAGGCTCATCGGCTCCAGCTTGAGGATCGTCGAGCGCGAGACCAGCGCGGGCGGCAGTGCGTGGTAGGGGTTCCCGGTCGTGGCGCCGACGAAATCGGCGGTGCCTTCCTCGCAGATCGACAAGAGGTCGTCGGCCTGCGTTGCGGAGAAACGATGCACCTCGTCGACGAAGATCAGCAGCGGGCGGATGCGCGCCTCGTCGGCGATCTTGCGCAGTTCCTTGACCCCGTCGCGGGTGGCGTGCAGCGGGCGGAACTCCTTGCCCAGCATGTTGCCCACGGCGCGGGCAATCGTGGTCTTGCCGATGCCCGGCGGGCCGTAGAGGATGATGCTGCCGAGCGCATTGGCGGCAATTCGGCGGCGCAGGATCGAGCCGGGCGCGGTGATTGCCTGCTGCCCCACCACGTCGTCCAGCGTCTCGGGCCGCAGCGCGGCGGCGAGGGGCACGTGGCCCCGGAGGGGCGCGGCGTCGAAGAGATCGCTCATGGTCGGGCCTGTGGTTTGGGCGTTGCCCAATCCGCTAGCAGATCGCGAGGGCGCGGGCAAACGCCGGGAACTCCGGACGCTGATCGTAGCATCATTCTTTCTTCTACCCGCTGGTCTTGTCCGCTGGGCCTGCTAGACATTCCCGCAACTTGACCCGCCCGTACCGGCGCGCAGACCACCCCAAAGAAAGGACCCCCCATGACCGATTTCGTCTTCGCCCCGCAGCCGCAACCCTCGGTCGCCGTCACCGGCAGCGAGGCCCGCTTCCCGCTGCGCCGGATTTTCTGCGTCGGTCGCAATTACGCCGAGCATGCGCGCGAGATGGGCCATGATCCGGATCGCGAGCCGCCGTTTTTCTTCGACAAGCCGATCGACACCATCGCCGAGGCCGGGGATGCCATCCCTTACCCGCCCGCGACAGCCGACCTGCACCACGAGGGAGAGCTGGTCGTGGCACTTGGAAGCGGGGGCGTCGATATCCCGGAGGATGAGGCGCTGGAGTGCGTCTGGGGCTATGCCGCCGGCATCGACTTGACCCGCCGCGACGTGCAGGCGGAGGCCAAGAAGAAGGGGCGGCCCTGGACCATGGCGAAAGGGTTCGATTACTCGGCGGTCTGCGGCCCGGTGCACCCGGTGGCCGAGGTCGGCCATCTCGACAAGGGCACGCTGCGGCTCGCGGTGAACGGCGAGGAGCGGCAGAACGGCGACATGGCGCAGATGATCTGGTCGGTGCCCGAGGTGATTTCCTACCTGTCGGGGCTGGTCGAGCTCAAGGCCGGCGATCTCATCTACACCGGCACCCCCGCTGGGGTAAGCGCGCTGGAGCGCGGTGATACCTGCGTGGTCGAAATCGGCGGGCTTGCGCCGCTCAGCATCAGCATTGCCTGAAGCAGCAATGCCTGCGATGGCGCGGCCCGGGGCCGCGCCATCACTGGTTCCGGGTCAGTCCTCCCAGTCGCCGGAAAACCCTTTGGGGATCATCAGGATATCGCGATCCACCGTGTTGATGTCGGTGCGCCCGCAAAGCGCCATCGACACGTCGAGCTCCTTGTGGATCACCTCGAGCGCGCGGGTCACCCCGGCCTCGCCCATCGCGCCGAGCCCGTAGATGTAGGCGCGGCCGATCCAGCAGCCCTTGGCGCCCATGGCGACGGCCTTCAGCACGTCCTGGCCCGAGCGCACGCCGCTGTCGAGATGCACCTCGATCTTGTCACCCACCGCGTCCATGATCGGCGCCAGCGCGCGGATCGAGCTGAGTGCGCCGTCCAGCTGCCGCCCGCCGTGGTTCGACACCACGATGGCATCGGCGCCGACGTTGCAGGCTTCCAGGGCGTCGCGCGGGTCGATGATGCCTTTGATGATCAGCGGGCCGTCCCACATCTTGCGGAACTCGCGGATGCGGTCCCAGTCGAGCGCCTGGTCGAAGCTCTGCGCGGTCCAGGTGGTCAGCGAGGAGGGATCCGTGACGCCCTTGGCGTGACCCACGATATTGCCGAAGAAGCGCCGCTTGGTCTGCAGCATCTCGAGCCCCCACGGCACCTTGGTGGCCATGTTGGCGATCGACTTCGGGGTCAGCTTGGGCGGGGCCGAGAGACCGTTCTTCAGGTCCTTGTGACGCTGGCCGAGCATCTGCAGGTCGACCGTGATCACCGCCGCCGAGCACTTGGCGTCCTTGGCCCGGTCGAAGAGCCGCTTCATGTAGTCGTCGTCCTTGAGCGTGTAGACCTGCATCCAGAACGGCTTGGAGGTGTTCGAGGCCACGTCCTCGATCGAGCAGATCGACATGGTCGAGAGGCAATAGGGCACGCCGAACTTCTCGGCTGCCTTCGCCGCCTTGATCTCGCCGTCGGCGTTCTGCATCCCGGTCATGCCGACCGGGGCGAGCGCCACCGGCATCGCCACGTCCTGGCCGATCATCTGCGTCGCGGTGCTGCGCCCGGTCATGTCGATGGCGACGCGCTGGCGCAGGTAGAGCTTGTCGAAGTCCGAGCTGTTCTCGCGGAAGGTTTGCTCGGTCCAGCTGCCGGACTCGCAGTAGTCGTAAAACATCTTGGGCACCCGGCGCTTGTAGATGCGCCTCAGGTCTTCGATCTCGGTGATCACGGGCATGGGCCGGGCTTTCTCCTTGGACTGGTCAGGTTTCCTTACCGCTTCCGGCATGTTCGCGCAATAACCCGCGCTTGTATCTGCTGCGGCTAGACAGTTTAGTGCGCCGCAGCACATCGGAGGCATCATGCAGGACATTCTCTGGGGCGTCGGCGGCGGTATGGTCGCGGCGCTGGCGACCACGGCCGGGGCGATCCCGGCGCTGATCGGGCGCAAGATGACCCAGGCCACCTCGGACATGATGCTGGGCTTTGCTGCGGGGGTGATGCTCTCCGCCTCCTATTTCTCGCTGATCATCCCCGGAATCGACGTGGCGCAGGAACAGACGGGCTCGGTCTGGATTGCCGCAGCCATTGCCGCCTTCGGCATCGCTTTCGGCGCGGGTTTCGTCGCCTGGCTCAACCATGCGATCCCGCACGAGCACTTCAAGACCGGCCCGGAGGGCGGCGCCGACCAGGCGACCTTTGCGCGCATCTGGCTCTTCGTGCTGGCGATCTCGATCCACAATTTCCCCGAGGGGCTGTCGATCGGTGTGGCCTACGGGCTTGACCGGGCGAACGGGGTCTCGGTGATGACCGGCATCTCGCTTCAGGACATGCCCGAGGGGCTGGCGGTGGCGGTGGCTTTGGTGGGGCTGGGCTACTCGCGCACGCGGGCGCTGTTTTACACGGCGTTGACCGGCATGGTCGAGCCGCTTGGGGCGCTGCTGGGCGTGGTCGCGGTTTCGGTCAGCGCGGTGCTTCTGCCCTGGGGGCTGACCTTTGCCGCCGGGGCCATGCTTTACATCATCAGCCACGAGATCGTCCCCGAGACCCATCGGAACGGCCACCAGAGGCGGGCGACGACAGGGCTGATCTTCGGCCTCGTGCTGATGATGTTCCTCGACGTCACGCTGGGGTGAGGCGGCGCCGGTGCGACCCGTGCCGGGGCGCGACGCCGGCGGAGGAGGTCGGCGCTTGCGTATTTTCGGAACAATGAGGGGCCGGGCGCGGGCACCGGGGTGGCTCGCTCTTCCGTGAGGGTGGCAGCGCTGCCACTGGACCTTGCGGGCGCGCGGGCATAGGGTCCGCGCAACTTTCGAAGGAGACACGACCATGGCAACCGGCACGAACATCCGCACATATTTCCAGGGCACCTGGCACGATGGCGACGTGATGATCATGCGCGGCGCGGACCACGCCGCCTGGCTGGGCAGCTCGGTCTTCGACGGGGCGCGCTACGTGAACGGCATCGCGCCCGATCTCTACGCCCATTGCGCGCGCATCAACCGTTCGGCCAAGGCGCTGATGTTGACCCCCTTCGTCTCGACCGAGGACATGGTGCAGATCGTCTGGGAAGGGCTCGCCGCCTATCCCAAGGAGGCGGCGATCTACATCCGCCCGATGTACTGGGCGACGCAGGGCGACGCCACCGCCATCGTGCCGGGTGAGGAAGGCACCGCCTTTGCCATCTCGCTCGAGGAGATCCCGATGGCCCCCGAAGGCGCGGCCACCCATCTTGGCCGCACCCGCTTCCGCCGCCCGGTGCTGGAAAGCTCGGTCTGCAACGCCAAGGCGGGCTGCCTCTATCCCAACAACGCCCGGATGCTGCGCGACGTGCAGTCGCGCGGTTTCGGCAATGCGCTGGTCGCCGACGCGCTCGGCAATGTCGCCGAAAGCGCCACGGCCAACGTCTTCATGGTCAAGGACGGCGCGGTTTTCACCCCCATTGCCAATGGCACGTTCCTGTCGGGCATCACCCGGGCGCGCCACATCCAGAACATGCGCGCCGACGGCATGGAGGTGCATGAGGCGGTGCTCTCCTTCGAGGATTTCGAGGGTGCCGACGAGGTCTTCCTGTCGGGCAACCTGCAGAAGGTGACGCCGGTTTCGGGCTTCGAGGATATCAGCTACCAGATCGGTCCCGTGACGCGCCGCGTGCGCGAGCTCTACTGGGACTGGGCGCTGACCGCAGGCTGAGCCTTGCGCCGCGAGCCGCCGCTTCGCGCGACACGCCCCGCCGAGCCGCAGCGCGCCGTGCTGCGGGCCGAACGGCGCTTTGATCCCGCGGCGGGTCAGGGCGCGCCGCGGGTCGAGATGGCGCAGGGGCCGGCCGCCGGGCGCAACCCTGACGCGGCGGGTCGGGGCGCCCGGCGCGGGCCCCGGCGGCTGCCACGGATCATCCGGGCACTGCCGCTGCTCCTCAGTCTCGCGCTCGGCATATGGGCGCTGTCCACCAATCCCTTCGCGCAGCCCTTTCTGACCGCCAGCGAGGCCGAAGTCCGCCGCGCGCTCGACAGGGCGCTGGCGCATGTTCTGACGCCGGCGCGGCTCGAGCAGGAGATCGGCGCGGCGCTGGCCGCAGAGGACCTCGACCGGATCGACACGCTGCTGCCGGTGGCGGCGCGCGTCGGGATCACGCCGAGCCTCGAACAGGGCGAGGAGATCGCCGCGCTGCGCGAGGCCAAGGACAGCGTCTGGGGCAAGGTCGAGGCCTGCGGCACCTGCGCCGCCGACATCGCCAACTGCCCCTCTCTGCAAATGCTGGCCTATTGCGGCATCCCGCTGGAGCTGACGCCGATCGGCGATCTCAACGCGCTGCGCCGGGCGGGCGGAGACTATCTCAGTGGTGCTGAGGTGGACAGTGTCGAGGTGACGCTGGCGACCGTGGGGCTCGCCGCCACCGGCACGCTGGCGCTGACCGGGGGCACCTCGGCCACGGTGAAGGCCGGGGCCACGGCGCTGCGCATGGGGCGACGGCTGCGCACGTTGACGCCCTCCTTCCTCGACGAATTGGCCCGGCTGGCCGATCCCGCGATGCTCCGGCGGCTGGTGTCCGGCACCGGGGAGGCCGCCGACACCGCGCGGTTGGCGCGGGCAGAGGCGGTGGCGGGAGATGTGAGCCGGGTGGTCCGCAACACCTCGATGACCGACGGCGTGATGCTGCTGCGCCACGTGGACAACGCCGAGGATGCGGCGCGGCTGGCGCGGGTGTCGGATGTGGCGGGCAGCGAAACGCGCGGCGTGATGGACGTGCTGGGCAAGTCGCGCAGCTTCCGGACGCTGGTCCGCCTGTCGGATACCGCGATCGCCGCAGCGGCCCTGGTATGGCTGGCCGTGGCGCAGGCGCTGACAGCGCTCGGTGGCTGGCTCGGCGCGCGGTTGCTGCGCCCGGTGGCGCGCGGCGTGGCAGCGCGTCTCGAACGCTGATTTTCGACGGTCCCAAAAGGGCGTTGCCTGCGCCATGCCCCTGCGCCAATATCGCCGCGAAGGAGACCTAGGGATGCGCAAGTTTCTCGTCGTGCTGGATGACAGCCGCGAATGCCTCAATGCCATGCGGTTCGCCGCGATGCGGGCCGCCAAGACCGGGGGAGGGGTGGCGATCCTGTCGGTGATCGCGCCGGATGAATTCAACCATTGGATCGGTGTCGGCGACATCATGCGCGAGGAGGCCCGCGAGCGGATCGAGGCGCATTACGAGGTCTTTGCCAAGTGGATGCGCGACCGGCAGGGCGTGGACCCCGAACTGGTGATCCGCGAGGGCGACCCGGTGACCGAGATCCTCGGGCAGGTGAGCGATGATCCGGATATCGGCGTTCTGGTGCTCGGGGCCGCTGCCGACAAGAAGGGACCGGGGCCGCTGGTCACCGCGATGACCCGCAGCTCGGGCAGCCTGCCGATTCCGTTGACCATCGTGCCCGGTGACATGTCCAAGGAACGGCTGGAGGCGATCACCTGAGGGAACCCACCCTCTGTCGCCCTCGGAAACGGATTTAGAATCGTTCCAAAACTTGACGTCTGCGCGGCGGCGGCGCATATAGGGAGCAGCCCGCAGAAAGGAATTTCGCAGATGTTCATCCAGACCGAATCCACCCCGAACCCCGCGACGCTGAAGTTCCTGCCGGGCCAGACCGTGCTCGATGCCGGCACCGCGGACTTCCCCACACCCGAGGGCGCCGAGACCTCGCCGCTCGCCAAGCGCCTGTTCGGCGTGACCGGCGTCACCGGCGTGTTCTTCGGCAATGACTTCGTCACCGTGACCAAGGACGAAGCCGCCGACTGGGATCATGTGAAGCCCGCCGTTCTCGGCGCGATCATGGAGCATTTCCAGTCCGGTGACCCGGTGATGGCCGGCGAGGCACGCGCCTCGGGTCATAAGGAGTTCACCGGCGAGGACGCCGAGATCGTCGGCCAGATCAAGGAACTGCTCGACAGCCGCGTGCGCCCGGCCGTGGCACAGGACGGTGGCGACATCACCTTCCACGGCTTCGATCGCGGTGTGGTCTACCTGCATATGCAGGGCGCCTGCGCCGGCTGCCCGTCCTCGACGCTCACCCTGAAGATGGGCATCGAGAACCTGCTGCGCCACTACATCCCCGAGGTCACCGAGGTGCGCCCGGTCGCCGTCTGAGCGCCGCGCCTGCCTCATGAGTGATCTGCTGATCCTTGCCTTCGACACATCGGCCGCGCATTGCGCGGCCGCTTTGCTGCGCGGCGACGCGGTGCTGGCTGCCCGCGCCGAGGAGATGGGCCGTGGACAGGCCGAGCGGCTGATGCCGCTGCTTGAAGAGGTCCTCGCCGAGGGCGGCGCAAGCTGGGACGATCTTGACCGCATCGCGGTGGGCGTCGGGCCGGGGAATTTCACCGGCATCCGCATTTCCGTCTCGACCGCGCGCGGGCTCGCGCTGGGGCTGGGCAGGCCGGCGGTCGGGGTCAGCACCTTCGAGGCCATCCATCTCGACGCGCCCGAGGCGCTGGCGGGTGTGCCCGCGCCGCGCGGGCAGATATATGTGCAGCGCCATCTGGGCACGCCGGAGCTGTTGCCTGCGGAGGGTGTCGAGGTGATCCTGCCACCCGAACCGCGCGCGCTGGCGGTCTGCATCGCCCGCGCCGCCGCACGCAAGGAGCCGGGCCCGCGCCCCGCGCCGCTCTATATCCGCCCGGCGGATGCCGCTCCCTCGCGCGATGCCGCGCCGCGGCTGCTGGATTGAGCCGGTGAGCCTTTCGGCCGACGAGCTCGCCGCCCTCTCTGCGCGTGCCTATGCGCATATGGAGCCATGGAGCGCGCGTGCCTTTGCGGGCACGCTGGAGCAGCCGGGTCACCTGCTGGTCGGCGAGGCGGGCGGCTTCGTTCTGGGCATGGTTGTGCTGGACGAGGCGGAGATTCTCGCCCTGGCGACCGATCCCGCGGTGCAGCGGCAGGGTCTGGGGCGCAGGCTTCTCGCGACCTTCGAGCAAGAGGCCGCGGCCCGCGGCGCCACGCAGGTATTTCTAGAGGTCGCCGCCGCCAATGCGCCTGCGCTCGGCTTTTACGAGGCCTGCGGCTACAGGGTGACCGGACGGCGCAAAGCCTATTATCGTCATGCAGATGGCAGCCGCGACGATGCGCTGCTCATGTGCCGGGCGCTGACCTAAGGTTAGATGTCACGCCGGGCCAACCCTGTGCGCGGACTTGCAAAAACCTGTTGACCCTCCGGTAGGGCACAGGATTAATCGGGCATGATCTGCCACAGTGCAGTCCAATTCGCGGGACACGAGAACGACGCCCGCAATTCCAGATCCGGGAGCAAGACATGACCTTCATGAAATCCATCCTCGGCACCGCCGCGACGCTGGCCCTGACCGCCGGCGCTGCGCTGGCGGATCCGGCGCTGATCTACGATCTCGGCGGCAAGTTCGACAAATCCTTCAACGAGGCCGCCTACAATGGCGCCGAGATCTACGCCAAGGAGACCGGCGGCGCGTATAAGGACATCGAGCTTCAGTCCGAGGCACAGCGCGAGCAGGCCCTGCGCCGCTTCGCCGAGGCCGGGTTCAACCCGGTGGTGACCACCGGCTTCTCGATGTCCTCGCCGATCGCCTCGGTTGCCGCGGATTACCCGGACACCAAGTTTGTCACCATTGACGGATTCGTCGATCCGGCCGAGCACCCGAACGTGTTGTCGATCCTCTTCTCCGAGCATGAAGGTTCGTATCTCGTCGGTATGCTGGCGGCGATGGCCTCGAAATCCGGAACCGTCGGCTTCGTCGGCGGCATGGACATCCCGCTGATCCGCAAGTTCGCCTGCGGCTACGCCCAGGGTGCCAAGGCGGTGAACCCCGACCTCAAGGTGATCTCCAACATGACGGGCACCACCCCGGCCGCCTGGAACGACCCGGTGAAGGGCTCGGAGCTGACCAAGGCGCAGATCAGCCAGGGGGCGGACGTGGTCTTCGCCGCCGCCGGTGGCACCGGCCTCGGCGTGCTGCAGACCGCGGCGGACGAGGGCATCCTCTCGGTCGGCGTCGACAGCAACCAGAACTACCTGCATCCGGGCAAGGTGCTGACCTCGATGCTGAAACGCGTCGACGTGGCCGTGGCCGAGGCGATGACTGCCGGCCCCGAGCTCGAGACCGGCGTGAAGGTGCTGGGCCTTGCCGAAAGCGGCGTGGGCTATGCGCTGGACGAGAACAATGCCGAGCTGGTGAGCGAAGAGATGAAAGCCGCCGTGGACGAGGCGAGCCAGAAGATCATCGCCGGCGAGATCGAGGTTCACGACTACTCGGCGGATGACAGCTGCCCCGCCCTGAACTTCTGAACCGGACTTGACGAGCGGGGGCGCGGCTGTTGCCGTGTCCCCGTTTTCTCTTTCGTGTGGCCCGGTTCCTCGGTTACAGCAGGCCGGGCCGTACTTTCAAATGCCGCGAGGCTTCGCATGACCGACACCCCCGCCATCGAGCTGAAGGGCATCTCCAAGGCCTTCGGCCCTGTCCAGGCCAACAAGGATATTTCGATCCGCGTGATGCCCGGCACCATCCACGGCATCATCGGCGAGAACGGCGCAGGGAAATCGACGCTGATGTCGATCCTCTACGGCTTCTACAAGGCCGACGCCGGCGAGATCTGGGTCAACGGATCGCACAAGGACATCACCGACAGCCAGGCCGCGATCTCGGCCGGCATCGGCATGGTGTTCCAGCATTTCAAGCTGGTGCAGAACTTCACCGTGCTGGAGAACATCATCCTCGGCGCCGAGGATGGCCCGATGCTGCGCCCCTCGCTGGCGCGCGCGCGCGGCGTGCTGAAGCAGCTCGCCGAGGAATACGAGCTCTCGGTCGATCCCGACGAGCTGGTCGAGAACCTTTCGGTGGGTCACCAGCAGCGCGTCGAGATCCTGAAGGCGCTCTATCGCCAGGCCGACATCCTCATCCTCGACGAGCCGACGGGCGTGCTGACCCCGGCCGAGGCCGATCACCTGTTCCGCATCCTCGACCATCTGCGCGCCGAGGGGAAGACGGTCATCCTGATCACCCACAAGCTGCGCGAGATCATGGAGATCACCGACACGGTCTCGGTGATGCGCCGCGGCGAGATGACCGCCACCGTGAAGACCGCCGAGACCTCGCCCGAGCAGCTCGCCGAGCTGATGGTCGGGCGCAAGGTGCTGCTGCGGGTCGACAAGACCCCCGCGCGGCCGGGCGCGGTGCTGCTCGACGTTCAGAACCTGCGCCACGTCGACGACGCGGGGGTCGAGCGGCTGAAGGGCGTGTCGCTGCAACTCCGCGCCGGTGAGGTGCTGGGCATCGCCGGGGTCGCCGGCAACGGCCAGTCCGAGCTTCTGGAGGTGCTGGGCGGTTATGCGGATGCCACCGGCTCGGTCACCATGAAGGGCGCGCCGCTGCCGCTGTCGGGCGCGGGCTCCGATGGCAGCGCCCGCCGCGCCGCCGGTATCGGCCATGTGCCCGAGGACCGGCAGGAAGAGGGGCTGATCATGCCCTACACCGCTTGGGAGAACACCGTCTTCGGCTATCACCGCGACCCGCGCTACCAGTCGGGCCTGCTGATGAACAATGCGCTGATCAAGCAAGAAGCGCAGGACAAGATGACCCGCTACGACGTGCGCCCGCCGAACCCCAACCTCGCGGCGCGCAACTTCTCGGGCGGCAACCAGCAGAAGATCGTGCTCGCACGTGAGATCGAGCGCGACCCCGACGTGCTGCTGATCGGCCAGCCGACCCGCGGCGTCGACATCGGCGCCATCGAGTTCATCCACCAGGAGATCATCCGCCTGCGCGACAAGGGCAAGGCGATCCTGCTGGTCTCGGTGGAGCTTGACGAGATCTTCTCGCTCTCGGACCGCATCGCGGTGATGTTCGACGGGCAGATCATGGGCGAGCGGATGCCGGCCGAGACCGACCAGACCGAGCTTGGCCTGCTGATGGCCGGCGTCACCGAGCGCCCCGAAGGCTCCCTGATCGCGGCGGTGGACGCCTCGCTGCACGAGAAGGAAGCGCGCGAGGCCGGCCAGCATGACTGACCGCGCCGTTTCATTGTTCCCCCAATACGCCCGCCGGAGGCAGCAGCGCCCGCAGGGCGCTCCCCGGACCGAAAGGAAGAACGAGGTTCCGAATGGATAAGATGCCCGCCTGGGCCGACGCGGTGCTCGTGCCCCTGATCTCGATCCTGCTGGCAGCGATCCTGTCGGCGCTGGTGATCCTCGCCATCGGCGAGAACCCGGTCGAGGCCTTCAAGCTGATGGTCGATGGCGCGCTGATGCGCAGCACCGGCTGGGGCTACACGCTCTATTACACCACCAATTTCATCTTCACCGGCCTCTGCGTCGCCGTCGCCTTTCACGCCAAGATGTTCAACATCGGCGGCGAGGGTCAGGCGATGGTCGGCGGACTCGGCGTGGCGCTGGCCTGCCTCTTCATCCCCTTCCCGCACTGGTCGGTGGCGCTGATCGTCGCAACGCTCGCCGCAGCCGCCTTCGGCGCGGCCTGGGCCTTCATCCCGGCCTGGCTGCAGGCGAAACGCGGCAGCCACATCGTGATCACCACGATCATGTTCAACTTCATCGCCGCGGCGCTGCTGAACTACGTGCTGGTCAACCTGCTGCGCCCGGTCGGCGCGATGGAGCCGGCGACCGCGGGCTTCCCGGCCGTGACGCATCTGCCGACCTTCCAGGACATGTTCGCCTCCGAGGGCAACCCGCTGTTCCGCGGCTCGCCCGCCAACGTGACCTTCTTCCTCGCCGTGGCGGCCTGCATCGCCTTCTGGTTCCTGATCTGGCGCACCAAGCTCGGCTACGAGATCCGCGCCTTCGGCCATTCCGAGAGCGCCGCGCGCTACGCCGGAATCTCGCCGGTGCGTATCACCGTCATCGCCATGCTGATCTCCGGCGGGCTCGCCGGGATGATGGCGCTCAACACCACCATGGGCGAGGCCGAAAGGCTGGTGCTCAACGCCACCGAGGGCGCGGGCTTCATCGGCATCGCCGTGGCGCTGATGGGCCGCTCGCATCCGGTGGGCGTGTTCCTCGCGGCGCTGCTCTTCGGCTTCCTCTACCAGGGCGGCGCGGAACTGGCGCTCTGGACCTCGATCCCGCGCGAGCTGATCACCGTGATCCAGGCGCTGGTGATCCTCTTCACCGGGGCGCTGGACAACATGGTGCGCATGCCGCTCGAAAAGCTCTTCCTTGCCACGCGCCGGAGGTCCTCGTGATGGATTACGCGACGCTTCTTCAGGTGCTCGACTCGACCGTGCGCCTTGCCACGCCGCTGCTGCTGGCCTGCCTCGCGGGTCTCTTCTCGGAACGCGCGGGCATCGTCGACATCGGGCTCGAGGGCAAGATGCTGGCGGCGGCCTTCTTCTCGGCGGCCATCGCCGCGGTCTCCGGCTCGGTCTGGCTCGGCCTGCTGGCGGGCATCGCCGCCTCGATGGTCATGTCGGGCATCCACGGCCTGGCCTCGATCACCTTCCGCGGCAACCAGCTGATCTCGGGGGTGGCGATCAATTTCCTCGCCTCGGGCATCACCGTGCTGATCGCGCAGGACTGGTTCAGCCAGGGCGGGCGCACGCCCTCGCTGATGGGTGGCGGCCGCTTCGAGAGCATCACGCTGCCTTTCGCCGAGGCGCTGCGCGGCGTGCCGGTGATCGGCCCGCTCTACTACGAGCTGATCTCTGGGCATTCGATCCTCGTCTATGTCGCCTTCCTGATGGTGCCGCTGACCTGGTGGATCCTCTTCCGCACCCGCTTCGGCCTGCGCCTGCGCGCGGTGGGCGAGGCCCCGGAGGCGGTGGACACGGCGGGCGTCTCGGTGGTCGGGCTGCGCTTTGCCGCCATCGCCATCTGCGGGCTGCTGACCGGTCTTGCCGGGGCCTATCTGGCCACCGGCCTGCAGGCCGGCTTCGTGCGCGAGATGACCGCCGGCCGCGGCTACATCGCGCTGGCGGCGCTGATCTTCGCCAAGTGGCGGCCCTGGTACGCGCTCTACGCCTGCCTGCTCTTCGGCCTGCTGCAGGCGGTGGCGCTGCGCTACCAGAACATCGACCTCGGCGGGTTCATCATTCCCGTGCAGGTCATGGACGCGCTGCCCTACATCCTGACCGTGGTGATCCTCGCCGGCTTCGTCGGCAAGGCGATCCCGCCCCGTGCCGGCGGCGAGCCTTACGTCAAGGAGCGCTGAGGCCGCGGACACCTGCCCGCCGCCCCGCCGGGCGGCGGCGCCGCGCGGTGCGTATTTGGAAAGAGAAGAAGGGGGCGCCGCGACGCGCCCCTTTCGCGCGCCCCGCGGGCTTCTTCTCTTCCAAAATACGCAAATCCCGCCGTCGCCGAGGGCGCCGCGCCGGGGCTGTGGGAAAACCGCCGCGGCGCAGCATCATCCGTGCGCGGCCGGTGCCGCGCCAGTTGCCAAATCACCCCCGCACACGCAAAGTCGGCCCATGCAGATCTACCTCCCCATCGCCGAGGTTTCGGTCAATGTCTTCCTGCTCTTCGGTCTGGGCGGGATGGTCGGTGTCCTGTCGGGCATGTTCGGGGTCGGCGGCGGTTTCCTGATCACCCCGCTGCTCTTCTTCTTGGGCATCCCGCCGGCGGTCGCCGTTGCCACCGGGGCGAACCAGATCGTCGCGAGCTCGATCTCCGGCGTGCTGGCGCATTTCAAGCGCAAGACGGTGGACCTGCGCATGGGACTGGTGCTGCTGGCGGGGGGGCTCATCGGCGCGGCGCTGGGGGTCTGGATCTTCAACCTGCTCAAGGGCCTCGGCCAGGTCGACCTGCTGGTGCGGCTCTGCTACGTGGTGTTCCTCGGCATTATCGGCGGGTTGATGTTCGTCGAGAGCGTCAATGCGATCTTCAAGTCGCGCAAGGGCGCGGCCCCGAAACGCCGCCATCACGGCTGGGTGCACGGGCTGCCCTTCAAGATGCGTTTCCGCACCTCGGGGCTTTATATCTCGGCGATCCCGCCGATGCTGGTCGGCCTGTCGGTGGGCGTGCTCTCGGCGATCATGGGCGTCGGCGGCGGCTTCATCATGGTGCCGGCGATGATCTACCTGCTGGGCATGCCGACCAAGGTGGTGGTCGGCACCTCGCTGTTCCAGATCATCTTCGTCACCGCCTTCACCACGCTGCTCCACGCCACGACCAACTACACGGTGGACATCATGTTGGCGCTGGTCCTGATCCTCGGCGGCGTCATCGGCGCGCAGATCGGCACCGCTTTCGGCACCCGGCTGAAGGCCGAGCAGCTGCGCATCGCGCTCGCGTCGCTGGTGCTGCTGGTGTGTGGCAAGCTGGCGCTTGACCTGTTCATCACGCCTGCCGAGCTCTACGAGCTGGTGGCGGGATGAGGCGGCTGGCGTCACTCGCGGTCCTGCTGCTGCTGGCCGCTCTGCCCGCGCGGGCCGAGGAGGTGGTGTTGGGGCTGAGCCAGTCGAATGTCTCGATCACCACGGACTTCGACGGCTCCGACATCCTGATCTTCGGGGCGGTGAAGCGCGAGGTGGCGATCCAGTCCGACCCGCCGCTGCAGGTGATCGTCACCGTCGAGGGCCCGCTCGAGCCGGTCACCGTCTGGCGCAAGGCGCGCAAGCTCGGCATCTGGGTCAACGCCGAGGCGGTGGAGATCGACAGCGCGCCGGGCTTTTACGCGGTGGCGACCTCGGCCCCCTGGTCCGAGAGCATCTCGGCGGTCGAGGATCTGCGCCACAAGGTCTCTATCCCGCGTGCGATCCGCTCGGTCGGCGCGCCCATGGACATCATGGACAGCGAGGCTTTCACCGAGGCGCTGATCCGGGTCCGCGAACACCAGGGGCTCTACCGGGTCGAGGAAGAAAGCGTAGAGCTTCAGGAGTCCACGCTTTTTGACACCTCGATCTCGATGCCGGCGAATATTTCCGAGGGGCGTTACCTGACGCGGGTCTTCCTCACCCGCGCCGGCAAGGTGGTCTCGGTGCATGAAAGCGAGATCCAGGTCGGCAAGGTCGGGCTGGAACGCTGGCTCTTCACGCTCTCGCGGCAGATGCCGCTGGCCTACGGGCTGCTGTCGCTGGCCATCGCCGCGCTGGCTGGCTGGGGCGCCTCGGCGCTGTTCCGGGCGATCCGTTCGGGATGAGCCGCAAGCCGCCGGGAACCCGCGCCGACTATTGCGCCTTCTACCCCATCGCGACGCGCTGGAAGGACATGGATGCCTATGGGCATCTCAACAATGCCGCCTACCTGTCGTTCCTCGACACCGCGGTCACGCTTTGGCAACTGGATGCCGGAATGGAGATCGAACGCCCCGGCGGGCTGCGCTTCCTTGCGGCGCAGAACGGCTGCACCTACCATGCGGAAGCGCGCTTTCCCGACCTCCTGCACGCGGGGGTGCGCTGCGGCCATCTCGGGAACAGTTCGGCGCGCTTCGAGGTGGGCTTCTTCCGCAACGACGACCAGACCGCCTGCGCCGAGGGCTTCATCCTGCACGTCGCGGTGAACCCGCAGACCCGGCCAGAGCGGATCCCCGATCGGTTCCGCCCGGCCATCGAGGAGATCCTGCGCCTCGGCTGAACGGGGCGCGGCCGGACCAAGGAGAGACAGATGTCCAGCTTGCCCATCGATCCCGAACGCTTTCTGGCGGACCTGCACAGGCTGCGCGGTTTCGGCGCTTCGGGAGTCGGCAAGGGCGTCTGCCGGCCAGCGTTTTCCGAGGCAGACATGGCGGCGCGCGACTGGCTCGCGGGACGCATGGAGGAAGCGGGGCTGCGCACGCATTTCGACCCCCTGGGTTCGCTCTTCGGGTTGGTCGAAGGACCATCGCTGCTGATTGGATCGCATTCCGACAGCCAGGTCGAGGGCGGCTGGCTCGATGGCGCGCTGGGGGTGATCGCCGGGCTCGAGGTGGCGCGGGCGGCGCAGGAGGCGGGCGGACCTCCGGTGTCCTGCGTGTCTTTCCAGGACGAGGAGGGGCGCTTTGGCGTGACCACCGGCAGCGCGGTCTGGGGCGGCGCCCTCTCGCTGGCTCAGGCGGATGCGCTGGAAGGGCCGGACGGGGTGCCGCTTGCACAGGCGCGCAAGGCGCTCGGCGCGCGGGTCGGGGCCTTTCTCGACCCCGACCGGTTCACCGGCTTTCTCGAGATGCACATCGAGCAGGGGCCGGTGCTCGACACCGAGGGCGCGCGGCTTGGGGTGGTCGAGGCGATCGTGGGGCTGCGCAATCTGACGATGACGCTGAAGGGCGCGCAGAACCACGCGGGCACCACGCCGATGCACCTGCGCAAGGACGCTTTCCAGGGGCTCGCGGCCTTCACCACGGCCCTCAACGAGCGGTTCCGCAACGTTGTGACCCCGGCGACGGTCTGGACCATTGGCCATGTCGAGCTGCATCCCAACGCCCATGCCATCGTGCCGGGTGAAGTGCGCTTCACGCTGCAGTGGCGCGATGGCTCGATTGACCGGCTCGAC
Source organism: Salipiger mangrovisoli (assembly GCF_015223355.1). GTDB lineage: Bacteria > Pseudomonadota > Alphaproteobacteria > Rhodobacterales > Rhodobacteraceae > Salipiger > Salipiger mangrovisoli. The sequence continues at coordinate 157,906 of NZ_JADFFK010000007.1, forward strand.
CGGATGGAGGCCATCGCCCGCGACACGGTGCAGGAGGTCTGTGCCGAGCGCGGGCTGGGCCTGGACATCGCGCCAAAGCTGGAGCTTGCGCCGGTGAGCATGGACCGGCGCCTGCGCGCGGCGCTGGAGCAGGGGGCGGAGTTCGCCGCGCCCGGTGCCTGGCGGCTCATGCCCTCGGGCGCGCTGCATGATGCGACCAACCTGTCGCGGCTGATGCCGGTGGCGATGCTCTTTGTGCCCTCGATCGGCGGGATCAGCCACGATTTCGCCGAGGACACGGCCGAGGAAGACCTGGTCACCGGGCTTCGCGCCTTGGCCGCGGCGGTCAGCGCGCTCGGCTGAGACCGGGGAACCGAGGCGGGGCGGCGGCGTTTGTTCCGAGACATGTGACCGGAGGACCCGACATGAAGGATACGACCAGCGACCCGAAAGTGGTGACCGCAAGCCCGCGCCAGCTCGAGCTTCTGTATCACCTCCAGGCGCGCAGCATCGGCGCGCGCGGCTGGTTCGATGAAATGGTCGAAAAGGCCGATCCCGAATTCCGCTTCGTCGCGGTGCGCTTCCATGGCCTGCACGTGGAGCAGGTGCAGCGTCTGACAGCGCTGATCACCGCGGTTGGCGGCGATGCCGACCCCTCGGACAACCTGAGCGCCGCGCTCAAACGTGCGAGCCTGTCGGTGCGGGCGGTGTTCGGTGACATCGACGGTGACATGATGTCCCGCATCCGCGAGTCCGAAGCCAAGGTGTTGGCCGGGTTCACCGAGGTGATCAAGGCGATCGAGCCGTCCCGCTACCGAGACGAACTGGTCCAGATGCAGGCCGAATTGCAGGACCTTCTGCGGGTCGTTCAGGGCGAGGAACGCTCGCTTCCGGAGAATCCGAAAGAGGAGTAGGCGCGGCCTGTCTTCGCGCCTTGTCTTCGCGCCTTGGCCGATGCAACCTTCAAGGGAGTTTTCCTTGAAGGCATGTGCATGGCGCAAGCGGTCTTCATCCGGAACCCGGAGTCGATCTACCGCGACGAGCCCGGACTACGGTACAACTTGCCCAATCAGTGCCTCGGAATGGTCAAGGATACCCTGGGCGATTGGGTCGTGGTCTATGAGGGCAAGCGCGGGGCATTCGGTAATGTCGCTGTCCAGAAGGTCGTCGCGGTCGAACCAGACCCGTTGCGTGTGGGATGGCATTTCGCGGTCTTTGCGCCAGAAACGCTTTTGCAGTTCGAAACCACTGTGCCGCGTGCCTCGGCTGACGGGCTTCTCTACGAGCGGCGGCTTCAGGGACCGGACGGGCGCGCCTATTCAGGCGGCCTCAACACGTCTGCGGTCCGGCGTCTGACACCGGCAGAGTTTGCCGCGATCGTCAACGCCGGGCTGGCCGAGATCGAGGGTGCCGATGCGCTGCCGCGCTTGGCGGAAGAGGAACAGGCACAGGCGTTTCAGGGGTTTGCCGAGGAGACCGCGCCCTTCGGTGCACCGCCTCTGAAGCACGATCGCACCAAGCTCTTGGGGTACCGCCCGTACCGCGAGCAGGCATTCCAGCGCATGGTGAAACGGGCCTACGACAGCCGCTGCGCGATCTCCGGCCTGCAACTGCGCAACGGTGGTGGGCGTCCCGAGGTGCAAGCCGCGCATATCCGCCCGGTGAGGGACAAAGGGCCGGACATCGTTGCCAATGGCCTTGCGCTGTCGGGCACCCTGCATTGGATGTTCGACCGCGGCCTGATCGGCATTGCCGAGGACCACACCATCCTGATCTCACACAACAAGGTGCCCGAGGATGTGGTGCGTCGGCTCATCGTGCCGGGGCAGAAGCTTCTCCCCCCGGCGTCGCGGCGCGACTACCCGCATCCAGAGTTTCTGCGCTATCACCGCGAGCACATCTTTGGCCAGATGGGCTGAAAGTCAGACCCAGTCCACGTCCCCAAGGAAGATATACCCCGCGCCGTAGATGGTCTTGATCAGCCGTGGGTTCTTCGGGTCCTCCCGAAGCTTCGTGCGCAGTCTCGAAATGCGGACATCCATCGCCCGGTCGAAGCTCTCGCCGGCCGCACCGCCCAGGCTTTCCTGCATGTGCGCGCGGGTGATCAACCGTTTCGGGCTTTCCAGAAACAGCCTCAGCACCTCGCCCTCGGCATGGGAGAATGGCGTTTCCTGGCCTTCGACATCCTCAAGCGCGTAGCGGTCGAAATGGGCGGTCCAGCCGGCGAAGCGCGCGGTCTCGCCATGGGAAGGCGCGCGCGGGCTGCGCAACCGGGCACGCACGCGGGCCACCACCTCGGCCGGATCGAAGGGTTTGATGATGTAGTCATCCGCCCCGAGTTCGAGCCCGGTGACCCGGTCCTGCACCTGCGCGCGGCCCGAGACGATGATCACCGTCGCCCCCTGCTCAAGCGCGAGCCGGTGCACGAGGCTCAGCCCGTCCCGGTCCGGAAGACCAAGATCGACAAGGCAGACGTCGGGCGTTGCGCGCTTCAGCGCTGCCTCGAACTCGGTGGCGCGCGCGAAGGCCACGGTGCGGAAGCCCGCTTCGGTCAGCGCCTCGGAGAGGATCGCCCGGATCGCCGGCTCATCGTCGAGGATGGAGATCAGCGGCGCGCTCATTCGGGCACGCCGCCCAGGAATGCCGCGAGCTGGCCCTCGGTGAAGGGCTTGGCAATCACCGGCGCTGCGGCCTCGGCGGCCTGACGGCGCGGATCGCCAGGCGGCAGCGAGGTCATCAGGCGCACATCGAGGCCGGGCAGGGCGGCCGGCAGCGCCGACCCCGGCTCGTCGCCCTCCAGCAGCAGGTCCGACAGAACGAGGTCGAGAGCAAGCCCGTCTGCCAGGACCCGCGCCTCGGCGACCGAGCTGGCCTCGACCACCGCATGGCCCAGCCCGGTGAGCATCTCGCGCAGCTGTTCGCGCAGGTCCTGATCGTCCTCGACCAGCAGCGCCAGCCCTCTCGGCCTGCCTGGCTCTGCAATGGCGCGGCGCAGGGGCAGCCGCAAGGTCACCCGCGCGCCGGGGTTGTCCTTTGGGCCGTTGCCGATCTTGATCGTGCCCCCCGCGAGCTTGACCATGTCGTAGACCATGGCCAGCCCCAGCCCGGAACCCGCGCCGCCCTTGGTGGTGAAGAAGGGGTCGAGCCCGTGTTCGAGCGCCTCTGCCGAGAACCCCGGCCCGCTGTCGCTGACCGCCAGTTCGAGCCAGGTGTCCTTGACCGTGCGCAGCGCGATGCGGATGCGCCCGCCGGCCCCGCCGCAGGCATCCCGCGCGTTCAGAACGAGGTTCAGCGCCGCGTCCTGCAAGAGCCCGCGGTCAAGCAGGAAAGACCCCTCTGGCGCGGTCGCGATCTCCAGCGTCATCTGCTCGGGCAAGGCGGGCCGGGTGAGCAGTTCGAGGTCGTGCAGGAACTCCGTGGCCACCACCGCCTCGGGCGTCCAGGCGCGGTGCGAGGTGATCCCGGCGATCCGGTCGAGCAGGTCGCCGCCGCGCCGCGCCGCCTGCAAGGTGCCGGCGGCGAGCTGCGCCGCCTCGGGCGGCAAGTCCAGCCGGGCGAGCTTCGACTGCATGCCGAGGATGATGGTCAGCAGGTTGGAGAAGTCATGCGCCAGTCCCGAGGTGAGCTGCGCCGCCAGCTCGCGCCGCCGCGCGTGTTGCAGCGCCGCACGGGCCTGGGTCTCCTCCGTCACGTCGAGCGAGAGGATATAGACCCCGCGCTCGGCCGGGTCGGGGGTGAAGACCGCGCGGATGCGCCGCGATGAGCCATCGTCGGTGAACTCGAAGATGCTCTGCTGACCGCCAAGCGCGCGCTCGAGGTGCGGCCGCACCTTGGCATAGGCCGGCCCAAGGGCTTCGGAGATATGCAGCCCGGCGATCTCCGAGGGCCGCCCCGGCATCACCTGCGACAGGCGGCGGTTGGAATAGGTGTAGCGGCCCGCCGCATCGACCCGCGCGATATGGGCCGGCATCATCTCGGTGGTCAGCCGCGTGCGCGCCTCCATCTCGGTCAACTCGCGCCGCGCCTCCTCGAGCGCGGCATTGGTCGCAGCGAGCTGGCGGTTGCTGGCCGCCAGCGCCTCGGCGCGCCGGATGACCTCTTCCGACAGCAGCTCGGAACGGGTGCGCAGCAGCTCCTCCTGCGCCTTCACCGCGGTGATGTCGGTATAGACCGTGACCCAGCCACCCTGCGGCAGCGGCGCGCCCTCGACCGAGATCACCCGGCCGTTGGCGCGGGTGCGCTCCATGTAGTGCGGCGCGAAGGCGCGCGCCTGATCGACCCGCGCGCGTATGAAATCCTCGGGCTCGTCCACCGTTCCGTATTCGCCCGCGTCCACCAGGTGACGGATGGTGTCTTCGAAACTGGCACCGGGCCGGGTCAAGCGCTCGGGCAGGTCGAACATCTTCGCGAAGGGGCGGTTGCAGACAGCCAGTGTCAGCTGCCGGTCATAGATCGACAGCGCTTGCTGGATCAGGTTCAGCCCCGCCTGAGTGAGCGCGTCCTTGTCCATGAAATCTCCTCCGCCCCAAGCGCTAGCACCTCGCCGCGCCGGAGAGAAGCCCGCCGCGACGTCGCAGCGCGCGTCCATCGCGTCTTCTCGTGTCACATACGCCCACCCGATGCTGCCAGGGGACGACCGCCGGGCAGAGACGCGCGGACCCGCCGTTACAATTCGTTAGATTCGCGCAAAGATCACGAAAACATTGACGCTCAGGCTGGGCGAACCCCTTAATGGGGCTGACTCGCAAAATGCGCGTCCCGAGCTGCGGAGGAGGTGGCTCGGGACGTCCGGCAAACCGGGAGCCTAGGGAGGAGACACTTTGGCTTACATGTCCGAGGGCGCAGCTGGTCTGCGCTCCGTTCCGGCCCTGTTGAAGCGCAACGCCGAAAGCTTTGCAGACCGTCCCGCCTATCGGGAGAAGGAGTTCGGCATCTGGCAAAGCTGGAGCTGGGCCGAGACGCAGGAAGAGATCGAGGCTTTTGCGCTGGGGTTGATCAACCTCGGCGTGGCACGGGGCGACCACATCGCGGTGATCGGGCGCAACCGGCCGACGCTCTACTGGTCGATGGTCGCCGCGCAGATGGCCGGAGCCGTGCCGGTGCCGCTTTACCAGGATGCCGTCGCCGACGAGATGGACTACGTCCTGAAGCACTGCGGCGCGCGCTTCGTCATCGCCGCGGATCAGGAACAGGTCGACAAGGTGATCGAGATCCAGCCGGGTCTGCACCAGTTCGAGCACATGATCTACGTCGACCCGCGCGGCATGAGGAAATACGACCACCGTGCATTGCATGACTACGCCCATGTGCAGGCGCAGGGCCGCGCTGCCCGTGACGAGCTGATCGGCGAACTCGAGGCGCGGCGCAGCGCGCTTGGCTATGATGACACCTGCGTGATGCTCTACACCTCGGGCACCACCGGCAAGCCCAAGGGCGTGGTGCTGTCGAACCGCAACATCATCGAGACCGCCAAGGCCTCGTCGGAGTTTGACCACCTGACCCCCGGCGAGGAAGTCCTGGCCTATCTGCCGATGGCCTGGGTGGGCGATTTCATCTTCTCGATCGGTCAGGCCTATTGGAATGGCTTCTGCGTCAACTGCCCCGAGTCCGCCGAGACGATGATGACCGACCTGCGCGAGATCGCACCGAGTTATTATTTCGCGCCGCCAAGGGTTTTCGAGACACAGCTCACCCAGATCATGATCCGGATGGAGGATGCGGGGGCGGTCAAGCGCAAGCTCTTCCACCACTTCCTCGGCCATGCCAAGGTGGTGGGTCCGAAGATCCTCGACGGCAGGCCCGTCGGGATGATGGAGCGGCTGAAATACGCGCTTGGCGAATTCATGGTCTACGGGCCGCTGAAGAACACCCTCGGCTTTTCCCGCGTCCGCGTCGGCTACACCGCAGGCGAGGCGATCGGGCCGGAGATCTTCGATTTCTACCGCGCGCTGGGGATCAACCTCAAACAGCTCTACGGCCAGACGGAGGCCTCGGTCTTCATCACCCAGCAGCCCGACAACGAGGTGCGGCCCGACACCGTCGGCGTGCCGTCGCCCGGCGTCGAGATCCGCATCGCCGAGAGCGGCGAGGTCTTCTATCGCTCGCCCGGTGTCTTCGTCGAGTATTACAAGAATGCCGAGAGCACCGCGGGCACCAAGGACGCCGAGGGCTGGGTCGCCACCGGCGACGCGGGCTTCATCGAGGAGGCGACGGGTCACCTGCGGATCATCGACCGTGCCAAGGACGTGGGCAAGATGGCGGACGGTGCGCTCTTTGCGCCGAAATACGTCGAGAACAAGCTGAAGTTCTATCCCAACATCCTCGAGGCCGTGGTCTTCGGCAATGGCCGCGACCGCTGCACCGCCTTCATCAACATCGACCTGACGGCGGTGGGCAACTGGGCCGAGCGCAACAACATCGCCTATGCCTCCTACCAGGAGCTGGCGGGGCATCCGAAGGTGCTCGACGCCATCCAGAGCCATGTCGAGGAGGTGAACGCCTCGGTGGCGCAGGACGAGATGCTCTCGGGCTGCCAGATCCACCGCTTCCTCGTGCTGCACAAGGAGCTGGATGCCGACGACGGCGAGTTGACGCGCACCCGCAAGGTGCGGCGCAACATCATCGCCGAGAAATACGCCGACCTGGTGACCGCGCTCTATGACGGCTCGGAGAGCATCTACACCGAGACCGAGGTCACCTACGAGGACGGGCGCAAGGGACGGATCAGGGCGACGCTGGCGATCCGCGATGCGCAGGTGGTGCCGGTGGCGCCCATGCGGGTGGCGGCGGAATGATGGACGGGTCGGGTCTGAGTATTTCCGGGAAAGATGAAAGGCAGGGTGCCGTGAAAGATGCCAGCAAGGACGGGGGCTACGTCACCGAGGACGGGCGGCAGATCGGCGGCGTGCTGATGGAGCTGCGCAACATCACCCTGAAGTTCGGCGGGGTGGTCGCGATCAAGGACATCTCCTTCGACATCCGCGAGGGGGAAATCCGGGCGATCATCGGGCCGAACGGGGCGGGCAAGTCCTCGATGCTCAACATCATCTCGGGGTTCTACACGCCGTCCGAGGGCGAGCTCTGGTACAAGGGAGCGAAGCGCCCGCCGATGAAGCCTTACGAGGTGGCACGGCTGGGCGTGGCGCGGACCTTCCAGAACATCGCGCTCTTCGAGGGGATGACGGTGCTCGACAACGTCATGACCGGGCGGCTCACGCACATGAAGGCGGGGATTGCGAGCCAGGCGCTCTGGTGGGGCAAGGCGCGCGACGAGGAGATCGCCAATCGCGAGATCGTCGAGAAAGTCATTGATTTTCTTGAGATACAGAGCATTCGCAAGACGCCGGTGGGGCGGCTGCCCTACGGCCTGAAGAAGCGGGTGGAGCTGGCGCGGGCGCTGGCCGCCGAGCCCTCGCTGCTGCTGCTCGACGAGCCGATGGCGGGGATGAACGTCGAGGAAAAGGAGGACATGAGCCGCTTCATCCTCGACGTGAACGACGAGTTCGGCACCACCATCTGCCTGATCGAACACGACATGGGCGTGGTCATGGACCTCTCGGATCGGGTGGTGGTCATGGACTACGGCAAGAAGATCGGGGACGGCCCGCCGGGCGAGGTGCGGAGCAATCAGGACGTGATCGACGCCTATCTCGGCGTGGCGCATTGAAGGAGCAGGCGACATGCTGAACGACATCTTCATAAAGCCCTTTGCCGACATGTTCGCGGCACCGGACTTCCTGCTGCAGGTGCTCTGGGAAGGGCTCGTCTCGGGCATTCTCTACGCGCTGATCGCACTCGGCTTCGTGCTGATCTTCCGCTCGAGCCGGATCTTCAACTTCGCGCAGGGGATCATGGTGGTCTTCGCGGCGCTGACCCTCGTCGGCTTGCATGCCATGGGAATCCCCGCCTGGATCAGCGTCGGGCTGACGCTGGCGGTGATGTTCGTGCTGGCGGTGACCATCGAGCGGGTTGTGCTGCGGCCACTGGTCGGCCAGCCGGACATCATCCTCTTCATGGCCACCATTGGCATCACGCTCTTCCTGATCGGCTTCGGCGAGATCATCTTCGGGGGCGAGAACAAGGTGATGATCACCGAGGAGCTGGGCATTCCCACGGACTCGGTGGTGCTGGAGCCCTGGGGCGGGCTGCTGATCCTCGAGCAGAAGGACATCACGGCGGTCGTGGTCGCGGGGCTGCTGGTGGTCGCATTGCTCCTGTTCCTGGGCAAGACCCGCATGGGCCGCGCCATCCGCGCGCTTGGCGACGACCACCAGGCGGCGCTCTCGGTCGGCATCTCGCTGCAGACGATCTGGGTGCTGGTCTGGTTCATCGCGGGCATCATCGCGCTGGTCACCGGCATCGCCTGGGGGGCGCGTGCTGGGGTGAGCTTCGCCTTGGAAGTCATTGCTTATAAAGCGCTTCCTGTTCTTATGTTGGGCGGGCTCGAAAGCATCACCGGGGCGATCATCGGTGGGCTGATGATCGGCATGCTGGAGAAACTCTTCGAGATCTACTGGGGCCAGCCGCTGATGGGCGGCAACACCGAGACCTGGTTCGCCTTCGTGCTGGCGCTGATCGTGCTGCTGTTCCGCCCGCAGGGGCTGTTCGGAGAGCGCATCATCGAAAGGGTGTAGACGGGCTCCCGCCGGGGGACTCGAGAGGGAGCCTCCGGCGGGAGTATTTTGGGAAAGATGAAAGCCGGCGGGAGGCGGGCTTTCGCGAGGACCGAGCGGAGGACGGCGGAATGGCGAAACTGGTGGCGATCCTGAACGTGGTGGCCTGGGCGGGCTTCTGGGCCTTCGGCTATCTCGCCCTGACCGGGGCCGAGGGCCGCGTGCTTCCGGCGCTCTTGCTGGCGGCGGTGGGCGGCGGGGCCGGTCTCTGGGCCTGGTTCTGGCTGGTGCGGCACTCGGAGGTGACGGGCTATGCCGTGCCGCCGAAGCGCGCCTACCCGGAGGAGACGCACGGACCCGCCTGACGGCGTTCCGGCAGAGACAAGAAGGCCGCGTGATCGGGGAAGAGGAGCCCCGGACCCGCGGCAGGGCCTGAAGGAGCGGCGCAGAGGCGCCGGGAGAGGGAGAAACCGATGCTCTATCGCACGGCGGGGCAATTCAAGACGAGCTACAAGTCGGACATGGCGCTGTTCCCGGTCCGCCAGGACGCGGTGCTGCTGATGGTGATCCTCGGCTTCGCCTGGGTGGTGTTCCCGCTCACGGCCAGCGAGTTCGCCTTCCAGACATTGCTGATCCCGATCCTGATCTACGCGCTGGCGGCGCAGGGGCTGAACATCCTGACCGGCTACGCCGGGCAGCTGTCGCTGGGCACCGCGGCCTTCATGGGGGTCGGTGCCTATGCCTGCTACAAGCTGGTGACGCTGTTCCCCTGGATGAACCCGGTGATTGCCATCCTGCTGTCGGGCATCTTCAGCGCGGGCGTGGGGGTCGCCTTTGGCATTCCCTCCTTGCGGATCAAGGGCTTCTACCTCGCAATTGCCACGCTGGCGGCGCAGTTCTTCCTGGTCTGGCTGTTCGAGAAGTGGGGCTGGCTCTACAATTACAACGCCTCGGGCGCGATCCAGGTGCCGAACCTCGACATGTTCGGGCTCTACGTGGCGGGGCCGCAGGCCAGCTCGATCGTGCAGTATTACGTGGTGCTTGCGGTGGTCACGCTGATGACCCTGCTCTGCATCAACCTCACCCGCGGCACCCTGGGGCGGAGCTGGAAGGCAACGCGCGACATGGACATCGCTGCCGAGCTCATCGGCATCAACCTGATGCGCTCGAAGCTCACCGCCTTTGCCGTCTCGTCCTACGTGGTGGGGGTCGCGGGCGCGCTCTTCGTCTTCATGTGGCGCGGCGCGGCCGAGCCCAATCTCTTCGACATTCCGCTGAGTTTCCGCATCCTCTTCATCGCCATCATCGGCGGGCTTGGGTCGATCCTCGGCAACTATCTGGGCGCGATCCTGATTGTCGGCCTGCCGGTGATGCTGGGCACGGTGCCGCAGGCGCTGGGGCTGCCGATCAGCTCGGCCACGGTCGAACATCTGAACATCATGATCGTCGGCGCGCTCATCGTCTTTTTCCTGATCATCGAGCCGCACGGGCTGGCGCGCCTCTGGGCGCTGATCCGGGAGAAGCTGATCATCTGGCCCTTCCCGCATTGAGGAGGTGCGGGCCGGGCTTTCCACATCATCGAAGATCTCAGGGAGGAGACAGGATGAAGACGTTGACCAGACTGGCGGGGGCCGCGGCGCTGGGTGCGCTGCTCGCCGGAGGCGCCATGGCCGAGGGGCTCTACGCGCCGAACCTCGCCTACCGCACGGGTCCCTTTGCCGCCACCGGCATCCCGCTGATGAACGGGCAGAAGGACTACATGGAGCTGATGAACGCCCGTGACGGCGGCATCGGCGGCATCGCCATCGACTTCGACGAGTGCGAGACCGGCTATTCCACCGAGAAGGGCGTCGAGTGCTACGAGAAGACCAAGGGCAAGGCGATCGTGACCCAGCCCTGGTCCACCGGCATCACGCTGCAGGTGCTGCCGAAGACCAACGTCGACGAGATCCCGATCCTCGCGCCCGGCTACGGCTTCTCGCCGATGGCCGACGGCAAGGTGTTCCAATGGGCGTTCAACACGCCGCTGAGCTACTGGGACGGGGCTTCGATCCTGATCAAGTACCTGGGCGCGCAGGGCGATCTGAAGGGCAAGAAGATCGCCTTCCTGCACCTCGACCACCCGTTCGGCAAGGAGCCGCTGCCCTATCTCGAGGCGGCCGCCGAGGCGCAGGGCTTCGAACTGCTGCCGATCCCGGTCGGTCTCAAGGAGATGCAGAACCAGTCGGCGCAATGGCTGCAGATCCGCCGCGAGCGGCCCGACAACGTGATCATGTGGGGCTGGGGCGCGATGAACGCCGGCGCCATCACCGAGGCGGTGAAGACCAAGTACCCGATGGAAAACATGCTGGGTGTCTGGTGGGCCGGTCATGATGCCGACCTCAAGATCGTCGGCGAGGCCGGCAAGGGTTACAAATCGGTGAGCTGGTCCTTCCCCAACCCCGAGGCGCCGATCATGGCCGACCTGCAGAAATACGTGGTCGAGCCGGGCAAGACGCAGAGCAACGCGGAAGAGATGTCGGGTGTCTTCTACTCGCGCGGCCTCGTCATCTCGATGATCCTCGGCGAGGGCATCCGGGTGGCACAGGAGCACGCCGGCAAGCCCGAGATCACCCCTGCGGACCTGCGCTGGGGGCTCGAGAACCTGAACATCACCGAAGAGCGCCTCGATGAACTCGGGATGACCGGCATGGTGCCGCCCTTCTCGACGTCCTGCGACAACCACACCGGCCACTCGGGCGGGTGGATCCTCGAATGGGACGGCGAGAAATTCGTCAAGGCGACGGATCTCATCATGCCCGACGCGGATATGATCGCCCCGCTCGAGACGAAGGCGGCGATGGAATACGCCGATGCCAACCAGCCCTGGCCGGTGAACGACGCCTGCGGCGGCTGACCTGACATGCCCGGCGGCGGCGCGGGTGTCGCCGCCGGATTTCGCGTATTTGGGAAGAGAAGAAGATGCTGGACGGAGTGCGACCGGACGAGACCTCTGCCCGCGACGGCGCGGCGCGCGAGACCCTGCTCGAGGTCAACAATATCGAGGTCATCTACAACCACGTGATCCTCGTGCTGAAGGGGGTCTCGCTCTCGGTGCCGCGCGGCGGGATCACTGCGCTTCTGGGTGGCAACGGCGCGGGCAAGACCACGACACTGAAGGCGATCTCGAACCTGCTGCACTCCGAGCGCGGCGAGGTGACCAAGGGAACGATCTCGTATCGCGGTGAGCGGGTGCAGGACCTCGATCCGGCGGCGCTGGTCAAGCGCGGGGTGATCCAGGTGATGGAGGGGCGGCACTGCTTCGAGCACCTGACGGTGGAAGAGAACCTGATGACCGGGGCCTTCACGCGGCGCGACGGGAAAGCCGCCGTGCTGCGCGATCTCGAGATGGTCTACGAATATTTCCCGCGGCTGAAGGAGCGGCGGAAGTCGCAGGCCGGCTACACCTCGGGCGGCGAGCAGCAGATGTGCGCCATCGGCCGGGCGCTGATGTCGCGGCCCGAGATGGTGCTGCTGGACGAGCCTTCGATGGGGCTGGCGCCGCAGCTGGTGGAGCAGATCTTCGAGATCGTGAAGGCGGTGAACGAGGGCGAGGGTGTCTCGTTCCTGCTGGCCGAACAGAACACCAACGTCGCGCTGCGCTACGCGCATTACGGCTACATCCTCGAGAACGGCCGGGTGGTGATGGACGGGCCCGCGCAGGCGCTGCGCGAGAACCCGGACGTGAAGGAATTCTACCTCGGCATGTCCGACGAGGGCCGGAAATCTTTCCGCGACGTGCGCTCCTACCGCCGCCGCAAGCGGTGGCTGGCGTGAATGCGCGCCTTCCTTGCTCTGCCGCTGCCCGAGCCGCTGATCCCGCCTCTGCTGGCGGTGCAGGAGGCCGTGCCGGTGGGGCGGGCGGTGCCCGAGGAGAACCTGCATGTGACGCTGGCCTTCCTCGGCGACGTCGAGGATGCCGAGCTGCAGGAGTTGCACCTCGAGCTGGAGGGGCGGGCGCTGCCGGGCTGCTGGCTGCGGGTGTCGGGGCTGGAGAGTTTCGGCGGGCGCGCGCCCAGGTTGCTGGCGGCAGAGATCGCGCCCGATCCGGGTCTTGCGGCGCTGCAACTGCGCGTGCAGCAGGCCTGCCGCGCAGCGGGGGTTGCGCTCGAGCGGCGGCGGTTCCGGCCGCATGTGACCTTGATGCGCTTCGGCGCAGGGCTGCGCGGCGAGGCGTTGGCGCGGTTTGACCGCGCGGTGGCGGGGCAGGTTGCGCTGACCACCGGGGCGGCGGCGGCGGCGGAGCTGCGGCTCGTCGCCTCGACGCTGACCCCCGAGGGGGCGCTTTACGAGACATTGGCAGCCTATGCGCTGCCGCACCCGCCCGGCGATGCCGGGGCCGGGGAGGGTTAGGACTGGGCTGAAGAAGGGAGGCTCGGATGAGCAGCTACTACGACGATCTCGAGACCCGCAGCGCGGCGGAGCGCGCATCGGCGCTGGCCGGGGCGCTGCCGGGGCAGGTCGCCCGCGCGCAGGCGCTGCCGGGCTACGCGGAGCTTCTCGCGGGGGTGGATGCGGCGCGCGTCACGACGCGCGAGGCACTGGCGGCGCTGCCGGTGCTGCGCAAGTCCGAGCTTGGCGCGGCGCAGAAGCGCGCGGCGCCCTTCGGCGGCTTTACCAGCCGGCCCGCCGCCGGGTTTGCCCATATCTTCCAGTCGCCCGGGCCGATCTACGAGCCGGGTGGGAGCGAGCGCGACTGGTGGCGGCTGGGGCGTTTCCTGCATGCAGCAGGCATCGGTGCGGGCGACATCGTGCAGAACTGCTTCGGCTATCACCTGACACCCGCCGGGATGATCTTCGAGAGCGGCGCGCGGGCGGTGGGGGCGGCGGTGCTGCCCGCCGGCACCGGCCAGACCGAGCTGCAGGTGCAGGCGGCGGCGGACATCGGTGTGACCGCCTATGCCGGGACGCCCGATTACCTGAAGATCATCCTCGACAGGGCCGAGGCCATGGGGGTGGAACTGGCGATCCGCAAGGCGGCGGTCTCGGGCGGGGCGCTGTTCCCGTCGCTGCGGGAGTTCTACGCCGAGCGAGGGATCGCCTGCCTGCAGTGCTATGCCACCGCCGACCTGGGGCTCATCGCCTATGAGACGCCGAGCATGGAGGGGATGATCGTCGACGAGCGGGTGATCGTCGAGATCGTCACGCCCGGCACCGGCGATCCGGTGGCCGAAGGCGAGGTCGGCGAGGTGGTGGTGACCACGCTCAACCCCGACTACCCGCTGATCCGTTTCGCCACCGGTGACATGTCTGCCGTGTTGCCGGGTGTCAGCCCCTGCGGACGGTCGAACATGCGCATCAAGGGCTGGATGGGCCGTGCCGACCAGACGACCAAGATCAAGGGCATGTTCGTGCGCCCCGAGCAGGTGGCGGCGCTGGTGGCGCGCCATGCCGAGATCGGCCGGGCCCGCGTGGTGGCCAGCCGCGAGGGCGAGATGGACGTGATGACCGTGCGGATCGAGACCTCGGGGCAGGGCGAGGCCCCCGATGCCGGGGCCTTCGAGGCGAGCGTGGCGGAACTGCTGAAGCTCAAGGGCAAGGTCGAACTTGTGCCGCCCGGCGGGCTGCCACGCGACGGCGTGGTGATCGAGGATGCGCGCAGCTACGAGTGAGGGGTCAAGGCATCACGATGTGCGGTGCAAAATGCTTTGAAGGACTTTGCACTCAGCGCAGCAGCGACGAGTAAAGCAGCAGGCCCCAGGGCTCCAGCGCCTTGTGGACCTGCGCCCAGCCGGTGCCGAAGGTGATCGGGTCGATGCTGGCAGACTGTGCGATTTCGGTCAGGCTGCGGCGGCCGTCGATCCCCGCGAGCAGCGGCGCGGTGCCCTTGGGCAGCACCAGCGTGGCCTCGGCCCCGGCCATCTTCACCGGCAGCGGACGTCCCTGCGCCACGGCCGTCGCCAGCGCTGCGCGCTGCACGCCCCGCAGGTGGGGGATCAGCTTGCGGTCCGTGGGCGCGGCCCTGGTGGGTTCCGCCTCGGCGGGCACGGCATAGGCGGTGTGCATGCGGATCGTGCCGCGCAGCTTCTCGGCAATGGCCATCTGGGTGGCGGGGTCCATGCGCTCGGGCACCTCGGTGAGCTGCGCCAGATCGTAAAGCGCGGGAGTGGTGAAACCTGCGAGACGCCAGCCGGCCCGGTCCAGGGTGGCGAGCAGCTCGGGCACCGTGTAGCTGCGGTCCTGCCCGTGCAGCAGGAGGTCGTAGAAGCCCGCATCAGAGGCGTGGTGATCGCCGAGGTTGCGGTTGGCGGCGAAGGGATGCCCCGCGGGCAGTTCGGCGACGAGGCGCTGCGCGCGGGCCAGCCGCTCCTGCGGTGGCAGCCCGTCGAAGAGCGCGCCGAAGGCCTCCTGCAGCGGGTAGACGCCCGACCGGCCATAGGGCGCGTAGACCATGAAACCGAGCCCGCCTCCGGCGGCGAGCGCGGCGCGCAGGGCGCTGAAACCGGCCTCGGGCTCGGGCAGGTGATGCAGCACGCCGCAGCAGTCGATGTAGTCGAAGCTGCCGAAGACGGGCGCGTCCAGCAGGCTGGCGGTGTGGAAGGTGATGCCGGTGAGACCGCGCACCTTGGCGCGTTCCTCGGCCACGGCGCGCGAGGCGGTGGAGAGGTCGAGATAGGTGATTTCGTAGGGCCGTTTCGCGGCGGTGAGCAGCGTGGCGAGCTGGATCAGCCCGTCACCGGTGCCGCCCCCGGCGACCAGCACGCGCAGCGGCCGTGTCCAGTCGCGCGCGCCGCGCCAGAGCCAGTGGTCCATTTCCAACGGATGCGAGGGCGAGCCGGTGATCAGCCGGGTCTTTTCGTCCTTCGGGTCGCGCGCGGGGTAGGGGTAGCTTTCGTACTGCTCTTTGACCGTGACCATGCGCGCTCCCTCTCCTGCGGGAACTTGTGGCATGGCATCGCTGAAAGGCCAAGGCTTATCGAGACTTGCGGGCGATCTCGAGCTTCGTTTCGAGCAGCGACATGTCTTGGATGAGACGGCGGCGCTGATCGCGGTCAGCGGTCTCGCGCAGCGCGTCGCGCAGGGCCGAAAGCTCGCGCGAGAGCGCCACTGCCTGCGGCACGGCGCCGTTGTCCCTGAGGATGCGTGTCAGCACGGCGTTTTCCGGATCGTCGCAGTCGGGCAGCCGTTGCCCAGCGCCGGGCAGGTTGTCAAAGGCCCCCTCGGCCTCGGCCTTGGCGATACGGGCGTTGATCAGGTCAATGAGCGGGTGATCCATGGCGATGCCGTGTTTGTGGGGAACGGGCCGAGCATAGCGCGGCACCGGCCGTGGCAAAAGGGGGCGCTGCCCAACAGATATCTGCCGCGCCCGCTTTTGGAGTGGCAGGGCCGTCGCCCGTGACGGCTCGGAAACCGTCCGCGACCTTGCTGTCCTTTTGTCAGACCTTGATCGCATGCGCGGCGGCGACCGCATCTTCGAGACCCACAGTCGAAGTGCCCGCCGTGACGTCCATCTTTGCAGGAATGATCGAAGCCGGAGCCATGCGGATGCGACGGCCCACCGTCAAGTCTCTGCCACCTTTGGTCCAACGCATGGATAGGGTTCCTCCCGCCTTCTACGAAGTCCCCGTAAAAGACCGCTTGACAGAAATTGGAACGTTCCATTAGATCGTTCCAATGGAACGTTCCATATCGGGTTGTTCCGAGTCTTGGGAGGACGACAGTGGCTTGGGCATTCGCGGGCGCCAGCACGATTGGCGGCCAGTACATGATCGACGCGGTTCGCGCGCAGACAGAGGGCCGGGTGGACTGGGTCGTCAGCGGGAATGCGGACCATGCGGCCGGCTACGCAGGGCGCTACGGCATCGCGAACTGGACGACGGCCCTTGAGGACGCCCTTGCCGATGATGCCGTGACCTCCGTCTACATCTCGTCCACCAACGAGAAGCATTTCGGCCAGGCGATGGCGGCGATCGCCGCCGGGAAGCATGTCCTGTGCGAAAAGCCTCTTGCCATGACGGCGGAGGAAGCTTCGGCGATGGTGGTGGCTGCCCGGGATCGGGGCGTCATTCTGGCAGTCAATCACCACCTGCGCTCTGCCGGCAGCCATCGCGCGATCCGCGCGCTGATCGCATCCGGACGCCTGGGCCGCATCCTGTCGCTGCGGGTTTTCCACGCGGTCCATCTGCCCGAGCATCTGCGCGGCTGGCGGCTCGATGATGCGTCCGCGGGCGGCGGCGTCATCGCGGACCTGACCGTCCACAACGCCGATACGGTCCGGTATCTCGTTGGCGAGGACCCGGTGTCCGTCGTGGCCGAAACGGCATCCACGGGCATGGGAAAAGGGGTCGAGGACTCGGCCATGTCGGTCTGGACGATGCCTTCCGGCATCATGGTCTTCAGCCACGAGAGCTTCACCCACCCGCACAGCGCCTCGGGCATCGAGGTTCACGGCACGGAAGGGTCGGTCATCGCGCGGGGCGTCATGGCCCAGGATCCCGTCGGGGAGATCGAGCTGGTCACCTCGGCGGGCCGGGAGACGGTGCCGTTCGACAAGTCCGGCCTGTACGAAGCCGTTGTCCGGGATTTCGAGCTGGCAGCCGCCACCGGTGCCGAACCGGCCGCGTCCGGGGCGGATGGGCTCAAATCACTTCAGGTCGCCATCGCCGTCCGGGAGGCGGCGCGAACCGACAGGCGCCTGGCTGTCACTTACGGAGAAGTTCAATGAGCAAGGTTGTGCCCGCGGCGGAAGCGGCTGCCCGAATTCCGGACGGTGCGATCGTCACGGTCTCGTCCTCATCGGCGCTGGGGTGCCCGGACCTGGTCCTTCAGGCGATCGGCGCGCGGTTCGACGAAAGCGCGCATCCCAGGGACCTGACAACCATCCATCCGATCGCCGCAGGCGACATGTACGGGGTCAAGGGCGTGGACCACATCGCCAAGGACGGGTTGCTTTCGCGGATCCTCGGCGGCTCGTATCCGTCTGGTCCGTCGTCGAAGCCCATGCCCGAGATCTGGAAGATGATCGTCGAGAACCGGGTGGCGGCGTACAATGTGCCCTCGGGCATCCTCTTCGACATGAACCGCGAGGCGGCGGCGAACCGTCCCGGCGTGTTGACGAAGGTCGGCCTGGACACCTTTGTCGATCCCCGGCGCGAAGGCTGCGCGATGAACGAACTTGGTGCTGAAGCACCCATCGTGCAGCGCGTCGAGTTCGGTGGAGAGACCTGGCTGCATTTCCCGAACCTCGTTCCGAACGTCGCCATCATCCGGGCCACCACGGCCGACGAGTTCGGCAACCTGACCTATGAACACGAGGGCGCCTATCTTGGCGGCCTCGAGCAGGCGATCTGCGTGCGGAACCACGGCGGGCTGGTCATCGCCCAGGTCAGCCGCGTGACGAAGCGCGGCTCGCTCCGGCCGCATGATGTCCGGGTGCCGGGTCATCTGGTCGATCTGGTCGTCGTCGATCCGCATCAGAAGCAGACCTGCGAGACATCTTACGATCCCGCGATCTCGGGGCAGGTCATGCGACCCTGGGACAGTTTCAGCCTTGCCGAGCCGGGGGTCGAGAAGGTCATCGCCCGGCGCGCGGCACTCGAGCTGAAGCCGGGCATGTCGGCGAACCTCGGCTTCGGCATCTCGGCCATGGTGCCGCGCATCCTGCTGGAGGAGGGCCATCCCGACGCCGTCACCTGGGCGATCGAACAGGGCGCGGTCGGCGGCATGCCCCTGACGGATTTCGCCTTTGGCTGCGCCTCGAACGCCGACGCCTATGTCCCGTCGCCGCAGCAGTTCATCTACTTCCAGGGCGGCGGCTTCGATGTGTCGTTCCTGTCCTTCCTGGAGGTCGATGTCGCAGGCAACGTCAACGTCTCGAAGCTGGGCAAGAAGCCCTACCTGACGGCCGGCTGCGGGGGCTTCGTCGATATCACGGCAGGGGCAAGGAAGATCGTCTTTTCGGGGTGGTTCGAGGCGGGCGCGAAGGTGGAGCTGCGCGAAGACGGCGTGCACATCGCGGCGCCCGGCAAGTTCACCAAGATGGTCGAGGCGGTCGAGCACGTGACCTTCTCGGGGGAGCGGGCGCGCGAGCTGGGGCAGGAGATCCTCTATGTCACCGAGCGCTGCGTCATCCGCCTGACGGCCGAGGGGCTGGTCGCGACCGAGATCATGCCGGGGATCGATCCCGAGCGCGACATCGTCGCGGCCTCGGGCGGGCGGGTCAGCTTGGCCGCCGATGCCATCACCCTGCCGCTTTCGCTCCTGTCGGATGCGCCGATGGGGTGGGGCCAATGAGCGCCGTCCACCTTTCCCGGCGCGACCGGATCGTCGAGCTTCGCCTGGACAATCCCGCGAAGCTGAACGCCTTCACGGTCGAGATGCTGGCGCAGCTTGCGGCGCATCTGGAGGCGATCGAGCGCGATGCATCCATCGCGGCCGTGATGCTGACCGCCGAGGGGGACAGGGCCTTTTGCACCGGGGCGGACATCAACGGTTGGGGGGACCTGAGCCCGGCCGAGTTCGCCCGTCACTGGGTGCGCGACGGCCACCGCATCTTCGACCGGCTGGCGCGGTTGTCCAAACCGACCGTGGCGGTGCTGAACGGCCATGCCTTTGGCGGCGGACTGGAGCTGGCGGCGGCCTGCGACATCCGCGTCATGGCACCGAACGCGGCCTTGGCGCTGCCCGAGGCGGGGGTGGGCATCGTGCCCGGCTGGTCGGGAACGCAGCGGCTGCAGCGGCTGCTGCCCGAGCCGATGGTCAAGGAGATGGCCCTGTTCGGGCACCGCATCAAGGCCGAGCGGGCGCTGGCTTGCGGCTTTGTCGCGGCGGTGGACGAGGACCCGCGGGCGGCGGCCGATGCCTTGCTGGCCAGGGCCGTCACCCTGTCGCCGCGCGCCGTCGAGATCTCGAAGTCGATGATCCACGCCGCCGCGGGCGAGGACCGCGGCGCGATGGTCGAGGCACTTGGGAGCGCGGCGATCGCCGCCACAGCCGACAGGCAGGAAGGCGTCGCCGCATTCCGCGAGAAACGAAAGCCGGAATTTTCGGGAACCTGACAATGAACGATCTTCTGCACATCATCTCTGAGCCGGCCCTGAACGTGCCAGCTTCGCCGTACCAGGCGCGACACTTCATCGACGGCGCCCTGGTGGACAGCGCGGACGGGCGCAAATCCGATCGCAGGTCGCCGTCGCATGGCGTCGTCGTCAGCCAGGCTGCCCTCGGCGGCGTCGCGGAAACCGAAGCCGCGATAGCGGCCGCGCGCAGAGCCTTCGACGACGGCCGTTGGAGCAGGCTGTCGGGCAAGGACCGTGCCCGCGTCCTGAACAAGGTCGCCGACCTGATCGAGCGCAACGAGGAGCGGCTCGCGCTTCTGGAAACGCTGGAAAGCGGCAAGCCGATCTCGCAGGCACGGGGCGAATGCGGCGGCGCCGCGGACCTCTGGCGCTATGCCGCATCGCTGGCGCGCACATCGCACGGCGACAGTCACAACACCCTCGGCCCGGACATCCTCGGGGTCGTGGTCAAGGAGCCGATCGGCGTCGTCTCGATCATCACGCCCTGGAACTTTCCCTTCTGGATCCTCAGCCAGAAGCTGCCCTTCGCGCTGGCCGCCGGCTGCACCTGCGTGGTCAAGCCGTCCGAGATGACGCCTTCGACGACCGCGATGCTTGCCGAGCTGCTGGCCGAAGCCGGCTTGCCGGCGGGCGTGTGCAACATCGTCCTCGGCCATGGCGATCCGGTCGGCAGCCTGATGACCAGCCACCCCGAGGTGGACATGGTCAGCTTCACCGGGTCCACGGCGGTCGGCAAGCGCATCACCGCGACGGCCGGCCAGTCCCTGAAGAAGGTCGCGCTGGAGCTGGGTGGCAAGAACCCGCAGGTGATCTTCCCCGACGCGGACCTCGAGACCGCCGCCGACGCGGTGACCTTCGGCATCTATTTCAACGTCGGCCAGTGCTGCAATTCCTCGAGCCGGATCATCGTCCACGAGGACATCGCGGATGCCTTCGTCGACCGGGTGGTCGCGCTGTCGCGCAAGGTGGCGTTCGGCAATCCGCTGCACCCGGACACGCAGGTCGGCGCCATCGTGACCCCCGAGCACCGCGAGAAGATCGACGGCTACGTCAGGGCGGCGCAGGAGGCTGGGGCGGAGCTGTGCCTGGGCGGAGCGGGGCTGTCGGTGCCGGGCCTCGGCGACCAGTTCTACCAGCCGACGGTGATCCGCCGCGTGACGCCGGACATGGCCATCGCCCGCGAGGAGGTCTTCGGCCCGGTGCTGTCGGTGCTGACCTTTGGCAGCTTCGACGAGGCCATCGCGCTGGCGAACGACGCGACCTACGGCCTTTCGGCCGGGGTCTGGAGCGAGAACGTCCACACCTGCCTCGAGTTCTGCCGCCGCGTGCAGGCCGGGACGGTCTGGACCAACACCTGGATGGATGGCTTCCCCGAAATGACCTTCGGCGGCGTCAAGCAGTCCGGCCAGGGGCGCGAGATCGGAAGCTACGGCTTCGACGAATTTCTCGAGGTGAAATCGATGGTGCTGCGGCTGGGCCGCACCAGGGTGCCTTGGGTCAGGAACACCTGAGCCGGAACAGGCCAGGCAAAGCCAACGCAGACAGGAGGAGAACCAAATGCGTAGGTATCTTGGAGGAGCGGCATCGCTTTTGGCGGCGCTGATGGTGACGAGCAGCATGGCGCGTGCCGCCGATGTCGAGGTGCTGCACTGGTGGACCTCGGGCGGCGAGGCCGCGGCGCTGAACGTGCTGAAGGACAAGCTTCAGAGCCAGGGCATCACCTGGAAGGACATGCCGGTCGCGGGCGGTGGCGGCACCGAGGCGATGACCGTCCTGCGCGCGCGCGTGACGGCCGGAAACCCGCCGACCGCGGTGCAGATGCTGGGCTTCGACATCCAGGACTGGGCCAAGGAAGGCGCGCTCGGCAATCTGGACGAGGTCGCCTCGGCCGAGGGATGGGACGCGGTGGTTCCCGAAGCCCTGCAGCGCTTTTCGAAATACGACGGGCACTGGATCGCGGCGCCGGTCAACGTCCACTCGACCAATTGGGTCTGGGCCAACAAGTCGGTCCTAGACGGCCTTGGTATCGCGGAGCCGAAGACCTGGGACGAGTTCATCGCCGCGCTTCAGAAGGTCAAGGACGCGGGCAAGGTCGCGCTGGCGCACGGCGGGCAGCCCTGGCAGGACGCCACGCTGTTCGACGGGGTCGTGCTGGCCACTGGCGGCGTCGACTTCTACAAGAAGGCCTTTGTCGAGCTCGATCCGGAAGCGCTGGGATCGGACACGATGAAGCAGGTCTTCGACCGCATGACCGTGCTGCGCGGCTTCGTCGACGACAACTTCTCGGGGCGGGACTGGAATCTGGCCTCGGCGATGGTCATCAAGGGCGATGCCGCGTTCCAGATCATGGGCGACTGGGCGAAGGGCGAGTTCCTGAAGGCGGGCAAGGTGCCCGACGAGGATTTCCTGTGCTTCCGCGTGCCCGGCTCCGAGACCGCCGTCAGCTTCAACTCGGACCAGTTCGCCATCTTCGCCGTCTCGTCCGACGATGCCAGGAAGGCCCAGGCGACGATGGCGTCCGACATCATGAGCCCGGATTTCCAGATCGCCTTCAACAAGGTGAAAGGGTCCGTCCCGGCCAGGACCGACGTTCCGAAGGATGACTTCGACGCCTGCGGGCAGAAGGGGATGGAGCAACTTGCCGCCGCGAACGAGGCCGGCACGCTGGTCGGGTCGATCGCCCACGGGCACGCGAACCCCGCGGCCGTCAAGAACGCGATCTACGACGTCGTCACCGCCGAGTTCAACGGCGAGTACGACAGCGCGACCGCCGTCGAGGAACTGGTGACCGCTGTCGAGATCAACAAGTGATCTGACCTCGGCCGGGGGAGGGCGAGGTCGCTCTCCCCCTACAGCGCAGGGATACCCAAAATGGCATCAACCACAGACACTCACAGGGACGTTCCCCAACGGGCGGGCAGCGACTGGCTGCGCGACGCGCTCCCCAAACTCGTCCTCAGCCCGAGCCTCGCGATCGTTCTGGTGTTCGTCTACGGGTTCATCCTGTTCACCGTCTACCTGTCGTTCACCGACAGCCGCATCCTGCCGTCCTACGGCTGGGTCAGCTGGCTGAACTACGACCGGCTGTTCTCGATCCGCGAATGGAAGATCGCCGTCGTCAACCTGCTGATCTTCGGCGCGCTGTATATTGTGATCTGCTGCGTGCTCGGGCTGGCGCTGGCGATCCTGCTGGACCAGAAGGTGCGCGCCGAGGGCTTCATCCGGACGATCTACCTCTACCCGATGGCGCTGAGCTTCATCGTCACCGGCATCGCCTGGAAATGGTTCCTCGACCCTGGCATCGGCCTGCAGGCCGTGGTGCGGTCCTGGGGCTGGGAGAGCTTTACCTTCACCTGGATCAAGGACAGCGACATGGCGATCTACACCATCGTCATCGCCGCCGTCTGGCAGACCTCGGGTTTCGTGATGGCGATGTTCCTGGCCGGTCTGCGCGGCATCGACAACGAGGTGATGAAGGCGGCCCAGATCGACGGCGCCTCGAGCTTCGCGCTGTACAGGCGGATCGTCATTCCGCAACTGCGCCCCGCCTTCATGTCCGCCTTCGTCGTGCTGGCGCACATGGCGATCAAGTCCTACGACCTGATCATCGCGCTGACCGGCGGCGGCCCCGGAACGGCGACCTCGATGCCCGCGACCTTCATGTATTCCTACACCTTCACCCGGAACCAGATGGGGATCGGTGCGGCCTCGGCTACGATCATGATGATGTCGATCGCGGCGATCATGGTTCCGTACATCTATTCCGAACTGAGGGAGAAGAAGTGATGGCTGGCTCTTCGGCTTCCCAGCAGGTGGTCCGCACCGGCGCCGGGGCGCGGTTCGTGATCTACACGATCCTGATCCTGTTCTGCCTCTACTACCTGGTCCCGCTCTACGTCATGGTGGTCAACTCGTTGAAACCGCTGGGCGAGATCACCTCGGGCGGGATGATGTCCCTGCCGCGCGAATGGACGCTGGCGCCTTGGCACAGCGCCTGGTCCACGGCCCAGGTCGGGGTCGAGGCGACCGGTCTGCGGCCGTTCTTCCTGAACTCCATCCTGATGGTGGTGCCCGCCGTCGCGCTGTCGACGTTCTTCGGGGCGCTGAACGGCTACGTGCTGACCAAGTGGCGCTTCCGCGGAGACACCCTTGTCTTCGGGCTGCTGCTGTTCGCCTGCTTCATCCCGTTCCAGATGGTGCTGATCCCGATGGCGCGGATGCTCGGCCTGATGCACGCCGCCGGTACCGTGCCGGGACTGATCTTCGTGCACCTGGTCTACGGCATCGGGTTTTCGACCCTGTATTTCCGCAACTACTACCAGCAGTTCCCGACCGAGCTGGTCCGGGCGGCGATGATAGACGGCGCGGGCTTCTTCACCATCTTCCGCCGCATCATGCTTCCGGCGTCGGGGCCGATCGCGGTGGTCTGCATCATCTGGCAGTTCACCAACATCTGGAACGACTTCCTGTTCGGTGCCTCGTTCTCGGACTTCGACAGCCAGCCGATGACCGTCGCGCTGAACAACCTGGTCCAGTCCTCGACGGGCGTGAAGGAATACAACGTGCATTTCGCCGGGGCGATCCTGGCCGCTCTTCCCACCCTCTTCGTCTACATCGTCGCCGGCCGGTTCTTCGTCCGCGGTCTGATGGCAGGCTCCGTGAAAGGATGATCCAGATGGGATTTCTCGACATCAGACAGGCCACCAAGTCCTACGGCGCGCTCAAGGTGCTGCACGAGACCGACATCTCGATCGAGGAGGGCGAGTTCCTTGTCTTGGTCGGGCCGTCCGGTTGCGGCAAGTCGACGCTGCTGAACATGATCGCAGGACTCGAAGAGGTCACGACCGGCGACATCTCGATCAAGGGCCGGTCGATGACCGGGGTGCGTCCGGCGGACCGCAACATCGCGATGGTGTTCCAGTCCTATGCCCTCTATCCCACCATGAACGTCGGCCAGAACATCGCCTTCGGGCTGGAAATGCACGGTGTTCCCAAGCCCGAACGCGAGAAGGCCGTGGCCGAGGCCGCCGAGCTTTTGCAGATCGGGCATCTGCTGGACCGCAAGCCGGGGCAGCTGTCCGGCGGCCAGCGTCAGCGGGTGGCCATGGGCCGGGCGCTGGTGCGTGACCCCGACGTGTTCCTGTTCGACGAGCCCCTGTCGAACCTCGACGCCAAGCTGCGCGTCGACATGCGCACCGAGATCAAGAAGCTGCACCAGAAGCTGCGCACGACCATTGTCTACGTGACCCACGACCAGATCGAGGCCCTGACGCTGTCGACCCGGATCGCGGTGATGTACGGCGGCCATGTCCAGCAGCTTGGCACGCCCAGCGAAATCTACGACCATCCCGCCAACATGTTCGTCGCGGGGTTCATGGGCTCTCCGTCGATGAACCTGTTCCCGGCGTCGGTCGCGCAGGAAAATGGCAAGGCGGTTGCCAAGGTCGAGCTTGCCGATCGATCGACCGTTGCGCTGCCGTTCCCGGACCATGCCGAGATGGCGCGTCACGCGGGGAGGGAGATCGTGCTGGGCATCAGGCCCGAGGCGATCACCGACCCCGACGGCTCGGATCGCAACAGCGCGTCGATCCACCACTTCGATGCGAATGTCGAAGTGACCGAGCCGGCAGGGTCGGATACCTTCGTCGTCACCCACATGGGAGGAAAGGAAGTGACCGGCCGATTCCGGGCAAACGTGGATGTCCGGGCGGGCCGGACCTTCAAGTTCGCCGTCAACATGGACAAGGCGGTTGCCTTCGATCCGAAGTCGGAAGAGCGGATCTCGGCATGAGCGACGGTCCCGACGTCATCGTCATCGGATCCGGAATGGGGGGCGCGACCTTCGCCGCGGCCCTTGCCGGGTCCGGGCGGCGCATCCTGATCCTGGAACGTGGCGATCATCTTCGCCCCTCGGAGCATGATCGCAGCGACAGGGCCATTTTCGTCGACGGGCATTACCGACCCGCGGAGGAATGGCTGGATGGCGCGGGACAGCCGTTCAACCCGGGGAACTACTACAATGTCGGTGGCAACTCCAAGTTCTACGGCGGGGTGCTGATCCGCTACCGGCGCGAGGATTTCTCGCCTCTCGTCCACATGGGCGGGACCACGCCGGGCTGGCCGATGTCCTATGACGACATCGAGCCGTTCTACAGCCGCGCCGAACAGCTCTACCAGGTGCGCGGGCAGCTCGGCGAGGATCCGACCGAACCGCCTCACTCGAAGCCCTATCCGCACCCTCCGCTGCCGGACGAGACCGCCATCGCGGACTTGCGATCGCGGCTGTCATCGGTCGGATTGCACCCGAGCAGCCTCCCTCTCGGCGTCAATCTCGACCGATGGCTGTCGCGGGCGAAGACGCCCTGGGACGGCTTTCCCGATACGACCGGCGGCAAGATGGATGCGGAATCCGGCGGGCTGCAAGCCGCCTTGCGGCATGGGAACGTCACGCTGCGCACTGGGGCTCGGGTCAGACGGCTTTTGACCGGGGCAGGCAATCGCGTGACCGCCGTCGAGCTGACGAGCGGCGAAGTCCTTTCCGCCCCGACCGTCGTGCTTGCCGCGGGGGCCGTCCAGACCGCCGCGCTGCTGCTGGCCTCGGCGAACGCGGGCAATCCGCACGGGCTGGCGAACCGGTCGGACCAGGTGGGCCGCAACTTCATGAACCACAACTGCTCGGCGATGCTGGCGCTGCACCCTTTGCGGCGCAATCCGTCGATCTACCAGAAAACCCTGATGGTGAACGACTTCTACCTGACCGGGGGGCCGAATGGCGCGCCTCTGGGGAACGTCCAGCTTCTGGGCAAGATCTCGGGGCCGATCCTTCAGGCGTCTTCGCCGCTGCCCGGTCCGCTGGCACGGTGGGTGGCGGGACGCTCCGTCGACCTCTACCTCATGTCCGAGGATCTGCCGAACCCGGAAAGCCGCGTCAGCCTGCGGAACGGCCAGATCGTGCTCGACTGGAAACGCTCGAACCTGCAGGCCCATCTCGCGCTTGTCGCGCGGCTCAAGTCCGACCTGCGCAGGGCCGGGTATCCGATCGTGCTGTCACGCCCCTTCGACCGACGCACGCCGTCGCATCAGTGCGGGACGGCGCGCATGGGTCTCGATCCTGCGTCCAGCGTCGTCGACATCCATTGCCGCAGCCATGACCACCCGAACCTGTTCATCACCGACGCATCGGTGCTTCCGACCTCGGCGGCGGTGAATCCCGCGCTGACGGTGGCCGCCCTTGCGATCCGGGCAGCAGACCACATGCAACAGACCGAGCGGGCCGCCTGACAGAGGGCGACCGGCAATTCCGAGGAAAGACGATGACCAAGGGCTACGACTTCATCATCATCGGCGGCGGTTCGGCGGGATCGGTCCTGGCCGGACGCCTGTCCGAAGACCCGGCGGCGCGGGTACTGCTGCTGGAAGCGGGCGGCAGCGACAGGCACCCCTTCTACCACCTGCCTGCCGGTTTCGCGAAGATGACCAAGGGCATCGGCTCATGGGGTTGGGATACGGTTCCCCAGACGCATATGCAGAACAAGGTGTTCCGCTACACCCAGGCCAAGGTGATCGGTGGCGGCTCGGCGATCAACGCGCAGGTCTACACGCGGGGCAATGCGCAGGACTACGAGGACTGGCGGCAGATCGGATGCACCGGCTGGGGCTATGACGACGTGCTGCCTTACTTCCGCAAGGCCGAGGACAACGAGACCCACGAGAACCGGTATCACGGCAAGGGCGGGCCGCTGGGTGTCAGCGAGCCGCGTGCGCCGCTGCCGATCTGCGAGGCCTATTTCGAGGCCGCCGCCGCGCTCGGCATCCCGCGCAACATGGACATCAACGGCGAGACGCAGGACGGTGTCTGCTACTACCAGCTGACCCAGAGGAACGTGCGCCGGTCCTCGGCCGCGATGGCCTATGTCTCGCCGAACCGCCATCGCCCGAACCTGACCGTCCGGCTGGGCGCACAGGTGCGCAGGCTGCTGATCGAGAAGGGGCGCGCGACGGGGGTGGAGCTCGTCGATGGCACGCGGCTGACCGCGAGCCGCGAGGTGCTGCTGTCCTCCGGGGCGATCGGGTCCCCCCGGCTGCTGCAATTGTCGGGGATCGGGCCGGCCGATCACCTGCAAGCCCTTGGCATGAAGGTGGTGCATGACCAGCCGGAGATCGGCTCCAACCTCCAGGACCACCTGGACCTCTACTGCATCGTGGAGCTGTCCGGCCCCTACAGCTACGACCGCTATGCCAGGCCCCAGTGGGCGGCGGTCGCGGGACTGCAATACCTCTTCGGACGCAAGGGGCCGGTGGCCTCTTCGCTCTTCGAGACGGGGGGCTTCTGGTACGCCGACCCAAGCGCCCGTTCGCCGGACATCCAGCTCCACCTCGGGCTTGGCACCGGGATCGAGCACGGCGTCGCGTCCATGCCGCAAGGCGGGATCACGCTGAACTCGTGCTACCTGCGCCCGCGCTCCCGAGGCACGGTGCGGCTGCAAAGCGACGACCCGGCCAAGGCGCCGCTGATCGATCCCAATTACCTGGCCGACCCCATGGACCGCGAGATGACGATCCGCGGGCTGAAGCTGACGCAGGAGATCCTGTCACAGGGGCCGTTGAAGAAGTTCATCCTTGCCGAGAGGCTGCCCGGCCCGGACGTGAAGACGGACAGGGACTACTTCGACTTCATCTGCGCCCATTCCAAGACCTCGCACCATTGCGCGGGGACCTGCCGGATGGGTGCCGACCCGGCGGCCGTGGTCGACCCGAGGTTGCGCTTCAACGGGATCGACGGGCTGAGGATCGTCGACAACTCGATCATGCCGACGGTGATCTCTTCGAACACCAATGCGGCGGCGATCATGATCGGCGAAAAGGCGGCCGACATGATCAAGTTCGACAATGGGATGGGCTGAGAAATGGTAAGACACATCGTTCTGATCCGCTTTCGGGCGGGCACCGGCGAGGCCGCCATCGCCGAGCTGTTCGCGGAACTGCACCGGATCGAGGGCAAGGTGCCCGGCCTCGTCTCGATAACGTCGGGGCGCAGCGAGAGCCCCGAGAAGATGGAGCGCGGATACATGCATGGCTTCGTCGTGGATTTCGACGATTGGGAGGGTTTGCAGGCCTACCAGGACCACCCGGAACACCAGGCGCTGGGGGCGAAGCTGGTCGAAAACGCCGAGGGCGGCAAGGACGGCATCCTCTGCTTCGATCTGCCCCTCGGGTCGAAAGGCACATGATCATGCGTCCGGTCCACTTTCCATCCACCTGCTATGTGGCGCATTCTTCACGGCAAGATCCGGATGAAGGCAGACGAACATGAACCGACGACCAACCATCATCGACGTGGCCCGCGCCGCCGGCGTTTCCAAGTCGACCGTGAGCCTCGTTCTCCAGAACAGCCCCACGGTGCGCGAGGAGACCCGGCAGCAGGTGCGCGAGGCGATGGCGCGCATCGGCTATGTCTACAACCGGGCGGCGGCGAACATGCGGATGGCGAACGCCGGGTTGATCGGTCTCGTCATCAACGATCTGCGCAACCCGTTCTTCACCGAATTCGCCACCTCGCTGCAGATGGCGCTCTCGGCCCGCGGCTATTCGGCGGTGGTCGCGAACACCGATGAGGACCCCGCGCTGCAGGCCCAGGTCGTCGGTGCGATGATCGAGCATGGCGTGTCCGCCGTCATCCTGTCGCCGACCTATGGCGGCGAGGCCGAGACCTTCGGCGCGCTGGCGCGCTCGGGCATTCCGGCGATGCAGGTGCTGCGCAAGGTCGAGTCCCGCACCGAGCTTTTTCCCTTTGCCGCACCCGATTATGTTCAGGGCAGTCGCGACGCGACCGAACACCTGATCCGGGCCGGAGCCAGGCGGATCGCCTTCGTGGGCGGCTTCGAGGGCCGCTCCGTCACGCAGGTCCGGATGTCCGGCTACCGCAGCGCACTCGAACAGGCCGGGCTGGAGCCGGTGGTGATCACCGGGCGGGCCACACGGGCCTTCGGGCGCGAGGCGGCCCATCGGCTGTCGGCCGAAATGCCCGAGGTGGATGCGGCGCTCGCCTTCAATGACCTCGTCGCCCTGGGGATCCTGTCCGGCTGCGCCGAGATCGGCCGGACCGTCGGCGACGCGTTCAAGGTGGTGGGGTTCGATGACATCGAGGAATCCGCCCATGCCTGGCCGCCGCTCAGCTCGGTGCGATGCGACGTGAACGGGTTCGGCAAGGGCATCGCCGACACCGTGCTCAATTGGTTGGAAGACGGCAAGACACCCCCGGAGGAGACGCTGACACCCGTGGACCTCGTGGTTCGGCGCTCCAGCGGAGGGGCCGGCGCGCGCTGACGGCGCCGCGCGGCTCACACTCAATCCCGCGCAAGCGGCCCACAACAGCAGACCGCCCGGAATGACCCCCGAAGCGGCAACGGAAGGAGCATGGTCATGGCAGAGGTTCGGGTTGCGGTGCTCGGGGCGTCGGGATGGATGGGCAAGGTCCATACGATGGCCTACCAGACCTTTCCGCATTTCTTCGGCACCGCCGGGGGCACCGCGCGCGTTGTCGCGCTGGTCGAGGCAAATCCTGCCGCCGCGGCGGAGCTGGCGGCCCGCGCACCGGGGGCAAAGATTCATAAGCACTGGCAGGCGGTCATCGACGATCCGGACATCGACCTGATCGATATCTGCCTGCCGGACAGCTTTCACCATGAAGTCGCCAAGGCGGCTCTCGAGGCCGGCAAGCATGTCTATTGCGAGAAGCCCCTGGCCGACACCGCGGCCGAGGCGCGGGAACTGGCCGATCTTGCCCGCGCGAAGGGTGTGATCACCCGCGTCGGCCACGCCTTCCCCCGCAACCCGGTGCACGACCTTGCCAAGGAGATCATCACCTCCGGCGAGATCGGCGAGATCACCCTCTTCAAGGGATGCCAGCACATCGACATGTACGGCGATCCGCTGGCGCCGTTCATGTGGCGGGCAGATGGCGCACGCGCCCCAACCGGGATCGTCGGCGACACCGGCAGCCACGTTTTCAGCTTCATGGAGTTCCTCGTCGGCCGCGTCTCGTCGCTCGTGGCGAACAACATCATCGCGACGCCGCGCCGCCCGGTCGTCGAGGGGCAGGGCTACGGCGGTGCGGCGGCCCTGACCGGCAAGGAAGAGTGGGCGGAGGTCACCAACCCGGACGCGACGCAGCTGCTCTGCACCTTCGAGAACGGCGCCAGCGGCGTCGTCGATTTCAGCCGCATCGCCATGGGCCGCAAGTTCATGCAGACCTACGAGATCTACGGCACGAAGGGCAGCCTTGCCTATACCTACGACGAGGTGAACCGCATCCGCTTCTATTCCCACGCGGACAGGTCGGGACGGCGCGGCTTCCGCGAGATCGATGTCGGTCCCGAACACCCGACCTACGCGGCCTTCCTGCCGCTGCCGAATTTCGCGCTCGGCTACAACGAGAGCAAGATCATCGAGGTCGCCGAGGTGATCCGCTCGATCGTCGGCGGCACGCCGATGTGGCCGACCTTCGAGACCGGCCATCACATCACCCAGATCGTCGACGCCTGCATGGCCTCCTCCAGGCAGCGGGCCTGGGTCGACATCCCACTCGTGTGACACAAGCCGACCGGAGACGAACATGGACGCATCCGTCCCGCAGAACATCCTCGACGCGCTGACCGACGTCGACATGCCGACGCTGCCGCCGGAACGACCGGCCGCGGACCACCTGGACATCGACGGCCTGCGCATTCCCGTCCACCGGGCGGGCTGTGTGGTGATCGGCAGCGGCGCCGCAGGGCTGCGCGCCGCTGTCGAGCTGCACCGGCGCGGCGGTTCTGTCGCGGTGATCAGCCAGAGCGCCTGGGGCGGCACCTCTGCCTGTTCGGGATCGGACAAGCAGACGCTGCACACGGCCAATACCTCGGCCCGTGGCGACGACTTCCTGGCGATGGCGCGCGCGATCCGCTCGGGGGGCGCCATGGACGAGGACACGGCCTATGTCGAGGCGGTGGGCTCACCGCGGATGATGGCCTCGCTGCAATACCTCGGGCTGCCCCTGCCGCAGGACCCGCTGGGCGGAACGCTTCGCTACAAGACGGACCACGACGAGGCCGGGCGCGCCACGAGCTGCGGACCGCGGACCTCTCGGCTGATGGTGCAGGTGCTGGCCCGCGAGGCGATCAGCCTGGGGATCGCGCTTCACAACCAGACGACCGCTGCCCGGCTGCTGGTCGAGGACACGGACGCCGGGGCGCGGGTGCAGGGCGTCCTGACCTTCCGGACGCGGGACCGGTCCGGGGACAACCCCTACGGTCTTGCCCTGTTCCTCGCGCCGGTCGTCGTGCTGGCGGCCGGCGGGCCGGGCGAGCTCTATCGCGACAGCGTCTATCCGAACGGCTGTTTCGGCGCGCTGGGTCTCGCGCTCGAGGCCGGGCTGCGGCTGACCAACCTGACCGAAAGCCAGTTCGGGATCGGCACCCGCCGCGAGGGGTTCCCCTGGAACCTGTCGGGCACCTATGTGCAGGTCATTCCTCACATCTATTCGGTCGATTCCGAGGGGCAGGAGCATCATTTCCTTGCGGACTACTACCGCAGCACGCAGGAGCTGGCCTCGAACGTGTTCCGCAAGGGGTACCAGTGGCCGTTCCACGCGACGCGGATGCTCGGGTTTGGCTCCAGCCTTGTCGATCTTGCGATCTGGCGCGAGACCGCAGCCGGGCGGCGGGTTTTCATGGATTTCAACCGCAATCCCCTGCCGGTGCCGGGCGATGCTCCGTTCAGCCTCGAACGGCTGGATGGGGACGTGGCCGCCTATCTCGGGACGGCCGGGGCGATCCAGGGCACGCCGATCGAGCGCCTGCGCCACATGAACCCGCTCGCGATCGAGCTCTACCGCCGGTACAAGGTCGATATCGCCTCGGAGCCGCTGGAATTCGCGGTCAACAACCAGCACATGAACGGCGGCATCGAGGTCGATACCTGGGGTCGGACCAATGTTCCGGGCATCTATGCGGTGGGGGAGGCCGCGGGCACCCATGGCGTGACCCGGCCGGGCGGTGCCGCGCTGAATGCCGGCCAGGTCTTCGGCACCCGCGTCGCCGAGCATATCGCCGCGTCGGGGGCGGCAACACGGCCCGCGTCCGGGCAGCCCGCTGCCGTGGTGAAGACGGCCCTGTCCGAGATCACGGCTCTGATCCGGCCCGGCAGCCCGCATGACATCGAGGGCGTCCGGGCGGAGATCCAGGCGCGGATGAGCGATTGCGCCGGGATGATCTGCGATCCTGCAACGGTTGCCAGGGCAGGGGCCGAGGCCCGGGCTCTTGCAGCGTCGATCGGGGCGAAGGGCATCTCGATCTCCCGGTCCGCCGAGGCGTCCCGCGCGGTACAGTGGCACCAGATGGCGCTGGCGTCGGAAGCCGTGCTGGCGGCGCTCGACCACTTCATCACTGCCGGCGGCGGCAGCCGGGGCGCCCGTGCGATCCGCGATCCCGAAGGCCAGGCTCTTCCCTTGGCCCGGACCCTTCCCCTCGATGCGTACCGCTTCCGGGACGAGCGCGAGACGGACAAGCGAGAACAGATCATCGTGCAGCGGGACAAGGGGGGGCTCCTCGTCGCTTCGAGAGACATCCGCCGCTTCGACGAATCCACCCGCGCCTTCTTCGAGCGGGACTGGCCGGCGTCCCTCACCGGCCGGATTTTCGATCTCGATCGCGACGGAGGGCCGGATGATACGCGGCCCTGACCGTGCCGTCGCGCGTGGCGCGGCAACGCTCTAGATGGCTCCGATCGGTTCGTGAGGGAGGCGGGCTCCGGCGGGTTTGAAATGTGCGGGCACCGTCAAGCTGCGGATCAGCGGCTTGTCGGGGCGCGAAGATGGCCACCAAGGGTTCCCCGGAAACGGCGCCTGCGGGACTTGCTCGGCAGTGTGTCAGCGGAAAGGTGGGTCAGACCTGCCTCAGAAAAACATCCCCTCCAGCCGCTCGAACACCCAGAATGTGGCGACAGTCCCGATACCGTAGGCGGCAGCCACCGGGGCCGCCCGCGGCAGGGCGACGAGGCGGCGCAGCAGCACCACCAACGCCAGCAGCCCACCGATGAAGGCAAGCTGGCCCAGTTCCACTCCAATATTGAAGAAAAGCAGCGCCAGCGGGATGTCGGTTTGCGGCAGGCCGATCTTCACCAGCGCCCCGGCGAAGCCGAAGCCGTGCAGCAGGCCGAAGGCGAAGGCGACGAGCCACGGCCATCGGGTCGCGAGGCTGGAACGGCCGCGGCGCAGGTGGATGGCCTCGACGGCGACCAGAAGGATGCTGAGCGCGATCAGCGTCTCGACCGGGGGCGGCGGCAGCGAGACGTAGCCGAAGGTGGCCAGCGCCAGCGTGATCGAATGGGCGACGGTGAAGGCGGTGACGGTCTTCAGCAGCATCGGCCAGCCGCGCACGATCAGCATCAGCGCGGCGACGAAGGTCAGGTGGTCGACCCCCTCGAGGATGTGCTGCGCGCCGAGCCGGGTGTAGGTCTGAACCACGGCCCAGGCCGAGGGGGTCTCGGGGATGGTCACGGCGGGCTCGCGCGGGCGCAGCAGGAAGCTGTGATGTGTGCCGTCCAGCAGCGCGACATTGACCAGCGTGTCGATGGTGGTGCGGTCCAACCCGTCGATGCGCAGCTCGGTTCCGGGCAGGCCGGTGCCGCCGCTCAGGCCGTAGCGGAAGAGCACGAAGCCCTCGACGAGGGTTTCGCCGGGCACCGGCGTCAGGGTCAGGCCCGGATCGAAGGCGGGTCGGATGTTC
Organism: Salipiger mangrovisoli; assembly: GCF_015223355.1. Classification (GTDB taxonomy): domain Bacteria; phylum Pseudomonadota; class Alphaproteobacteria; order Rhodobacterales; family Rhodobacteraceae; genus Salipiger; species Salipiger mangrovisoli. The sequence goes on from NZ_JADFFK010000007.1 coordinate 192,319, forward strand.
TGCACCATGCCGTCGCGGGTCGGCACCTTCCACAGCAGCTCGTAGCGCTGCGGCGCGACCTCGTCGATCTGCAGGAAGGCGGGGCGGATCTCATGCGCGCGGGCCTGCGGGGCCAGCGTGCAAAGGCAGAGAAGAAGCGCGGAGAGCAGGCGCAGGATCATGGGTGCGCATACTCCTGCCGCACCGCTTCGGGCACGCCTTCGGCCTCGAAGCGGACCTCGTAGCGGTCCAGCAGCTCGCGGAACATCTGCTCCTGCGCGTCGAGCACGGTGTAATACTCGTATTGCCGGGCGACAAAGTCGCGGACCTCCTCGAAGGGCGCGAGGTGCTCGGGCTGGTTTTCCGTCACCAAAACGAGGTGCAGCCCCAGCCCCGAGCGCACGGGCCCGGACCATGTCCCGACCGGCAGTTCCGAGAGCGACTCTGCGAAGCCGCCGCCGAAGGCGTTTTCCAGCGCCTGCGCCGGGGTCAGCGCCCACTCGGTCGGCATAGCCAGCTTCCCACGCCGGTCCGGCGGTACCTCGCCGCCGACCCGTAGCGCCGCGAGCGTCGCTTCCAGCGCCTCGTCCCCGGCCTCGGCAGGCAGGTAGAGCACCTGCCGGAAGGCATAGGCCCGCGGCAGGGTGAAGAGATCGGGGCGCGCGGCGTGGAAGGCGCGCAGCTGCTCCTCGGTGGGGGGCTGCATGAGCAGGCTCAGATCGCTCGACACCGCCTCCATCTTCTGCGCCAGCCGGGTGCGGATGATGTCGTCGTCCTTGTCGAGCCCCATGCTCAGGGCCTCGCGGTAGAAGACCTCCTGCCGCAGGTGGCGGTCGATGATCGCCTTCAGGTCCTCCGGCGAGGGATCGCGCTTCCACTGCGCGGTCCAGAGCGTCTGCAAGTGATCGAGCCGGGCCTGGTCAAGCGTGATGACCTCGGCCTGCGGCCCCGCGCTCTCCTGCGGGGCCAGCCAGGTCCATGTCGCGAAGAGCAGCCCGCCCAGGACGAGGAAATGGACGAGCGGCTCCCTGAGGATCGACTTCAGCATGGCGCGCCTCAGTTCACCTCGTGCCAGATCGGCGAGGCCCAGGCGCGCTCGACCAGCTCGCGCTTGACGTCCTCGGGGTAGCTCACCCCCTCGCGCAGCTCGTCGTAGAGCGTCCAGCGCGCGGTCGGCAGCTGCAGCACGCGGGCGTAGTAGAAGGCCTCGACATCGGGGTTCCAGTCGGGATCGGTCCAGACCGTCATCAGCTCGGGATCGCCCTTCTCGGCGTCGAACTCCCCCGTCTCCATGTTGATCGGCGCATCCACGGGCGTGACGCTGCCATCCGCCTGCAGGCGGTCGCCGGAGGCCACGACGTCGTAGATCCTGTCCTTCATCTCGCCGTCTTCGTACCAGCCCTTGATGATCTGGATGCGGTCGAGGTTGGGCCCGATCGGGTCTTTCATCGCCCAGACGAGCAACTGCGGCGCCTCGGTTCCGGTGTAGTCGCCGCCCATCGGCACGCCCTTGGCGTAGCCGTCGGTGACCATGGCGTCATAGCTGTCGTAGCTCTCGGCAAAGCCCTGCCCGGCGAAGACGCGCACCTTCATGCGCGGGCCGGAGGTGGCGAATGTCTCCTTGGCTTGCATGGAATCCCAGATAGCGCCGCGGGTGTTGGACTCGGCCCAGACCGCGGTCAGCGCGCCGGGGTTCACGTCGGAGATCAGCATCTCGCCCTCGAGCACCGAGGTCGATCGGATCTCGGCGGTCTGGTCGGCATAGCCGTGGCTGCCGACGGCGAAGTTGTCCTCCTCGACGTTGCTCGGGGTGCCGTTGTGGCTGTCGGTGCCGCCGACGAAGCCGTATTTGAACGGGTTCACCCCGAGGTCGGCATTGTACTTGATGCCGCGCCCGAGCCCGTAGCGCACGAAGTTCTCCTTCACGAAGGCCCTGCCGTTGAAGCGCTGGATCGACACGGCATTCTCGAAATCGGCGAACTCGTCGTTGGGCCAGAAGTTCGGCACCACCTCGGAGTTGCCCTTCACCTGCATCATCTCGATCAGCGGCTCCATCGAGGCGCGGGTCTCGGCGTACTCCTGGCCGATCGGCACGCCGGTCAGGCTCGCCTCGGCAAAGAGCAGCCCTTTGGATTCGTTGGAATTGTGCGGGATGGCAAAGACCTTTCTGCCGTCGTCGCGCTGGGTCTGCATCCAGGACCAGAGCATCTCGGGATCGGCGCCCTCGTTCGACGAGAACGGCATGTCGGGCACGTTGGTGTCGCGGAAGAAGATGTTGCGGTGCTGGTTCGCCCCGCCCGGCGCCGAGGTCCATTCATAGGCGTGGATCGTGGTGAAGGTGCCCGGGTTGTAGTGCTTCTCGGTCGCCTCGTAGTTCTTCTGCCAGGTCGTCTTGATCGCCTCCTCGCCCTGGAAGAAGGACGGGTGCGGCTCGCCGCCGCCGGCCAGCGGCGTCAGCACGTACTTGCCGTAGAGCCCCAAAGCTGTCTCGAGATCCGGCGCGGTGCGGAAGGCCACGGCGATCTCGTCGTCATAGCCCGGCGCGCCCTCGGTCATCAGGCTGTAGGCCTCGCCCATGAATTCCGCGTGGTCGGTGACCGCGACAAAATCGAGCGGGCGCTTGATCTTGTGCAGGCTGCCGTTGACCATGATCTCCTCGCCCTTGGCGAAGCGGTAGGCGTCGTCAGGCGTCAGCCGGTTGCCGCCGATGAAGGCATCCATCGACACGCCGGTATGGACGTGCTGCTCGCCGAAATAGGCCTCCTTCAGCGGATTCGTCGGGGCGTCGGCCTCGGTGGCCTGCGCCAATGCGCCGGTGGCCGTCGTCGCAAGGAGCGCGCCAAGACCCATCAGGGGCAGGAAATTGGGTCGTTTCATGATCAAATGTCCTCGTTCCGGAAGGAATCCGAAGGTTGGTAATAACGGCAGCGTAACACGCGAATAGCTCACGCATAGCGGGAGTAGACTATCCGGCGCATCGGAGTAACACTGACCACCCATGGGCATTTCGAAAAATAACGACCTGACGGCAGAGGATAGGCTGCGGCTCGAGGGACGCGGCTGGCTGGTCCGTCAGCCGGCGGATTTCCGCACCGCTCTGCTCGACAATTGCCTGCTCATGACTCTCGGCGCGGGCGAAAGCGCCATGCACCTCGGCGGCGAAGATGGCGGGCTCTACGGGCTGATCGACGGCTGGCTCGACGTGCTGATCTCGCCGGGCGCGATGGAGCCCACTTTGGTCCACGTCGCGACCACCGGCTGGTGGTTCGGCGACAGCGCGCTGCTCACCCGCAGCCCGAAGCGCGGGGCCCATGTCGCCCGCACCCCCTGCCGCATCGCGCACCTGCCCGCCGAGGCCGCCGCGCGCCTCGACCGCGACGGGCTCGACATCTGGCGCCGCATCGCTTTCATCTCGGTCGGCGTTATCGACCATGCCTTCGCGGTTGTCGCCGCGAACCGTTGCCCCCATCCGCTCGAGCGCAGCAAGCTGACACTCCGCATCCTGCTGGGCGAGGGTCTGCCCTTTGCCGCCGGCGCGCCGCTCGATCCGCCCGTGCTGCCGATCTCGCAGGCCGAGTTCGCCGAGATCGCCAACCTCTCGCGCAACGCGGCGGGGGATGCGCTGAGGCAACTCGCGCAGGAGGGGATGATCCGGCTCGGCTATCGGGAGATCGAGGTTGTGCATCAAAAGGCGCTGGGTTTGGCGTAGGGCGGTTTTCAGACCCTCCGGTTGGCGCGGCGGGTGCCTTGCGCTGGTTGCCGAGCCCGTGCAGTCGGATCCGAGTTGCGGCCCGGCGGCGGACGGCAGGAAGGTCCGGTCCCTGGCCGTCCATTGGTCTCGGGACGAAGACCCGCTTCATCAGGCGGGGCAACTCTAGACGAAGCTTCCGTTCGGGCTGTTGCCGAAGTTTGCTCCGCCAGGCGGGCCTTGGCGAAGAGGGCTGCCTGCCTTCGTTCGAAGACCAATATCGAGGTCGCAGGGGGCGCTGCCCCCTCTTGGCCTGCGGCCAATTCACCCCTGGCGTATTTGGCAAGAGAAGAAGGGACAGAGGCGCGGCCCTGGGCCGGGGTTCCTCAGCTGCGCAAGCGCCAGCCGGTGCGGAAGATCCACCAGATCACCGCGAGGCAGAGGCCGGTGAAGGCCGCGATCGCCAGCAGGCTCAGACCGATCGGCACGTCGGCCATGCCGAAGAAAGCCCAGCGGAAGCCCGAGATCAGGTAGACCACGGGGTTGAACAGGGTGATCGTCTGCCAGATCGGCGGCAGCATCGAGATCGAGTAGAAGCTGCCGCCGAGGAAGATCAGCGGGGTGACCACGAGCAGCGGCACGAGCTGGAGTTGCTCGAAATTGCCCGCCCAGATGCCGATGATGAAGCCCAGCAGCGAGAAACTGATGCAGGTGAGCAGGAGAAAGACCACCATCGCAAGCGGGTGTGCGATGTGCAGATCGACGAAAAGCGTTGCCGTGGCCAGGATCACCGCGCCGATGAACAGCGCCTTGGTTGCCGCCGCGCCGACGTAGCCGAGGACGATTTCGAGGAAGTTCACCGGGGCTGACAGAAGCTCGTAGATCGTGCCGATGAACTTGGGGAAGTAGATGCCGAAGCTGGCATTGGAGATCGCCTGGGTGATCACCGAGAGCATCACCAGCCCCGGCACGATGAAGGCGCCGTAGCTGACGCCCTCGACCTCGTCGATGCGCGAGCCGATGGCGGCGCCGAAGACCACGAAATAGAGCGAGGTCGAGATCACCGGCGACAGGAAGCTTTGCATCAGCGTGCGGAAGAAGCGGCTCATCTCGTAGCGGTAGATGGCCCAGACGCCCCGGAGATTCATGCCTCGTCCTCCTCGTTGTGGACCATGCTGACGAAAATCTCCTCGAGCGAGCTCTGCCGGGTGGCGACATCGCGCACCGCGATCCCTTCTGCCGCCAGATCGGCCATCAGACGGGCGATGCCGCTACGCTCGGCGGTGCTGTCGTAGCTGTGGACCAGCAACCGCCCGTCGTCGAGCAGTTCGAGCCCGCGCCCCTCGAGCGCGGCGGGCAAGGTCTCGAGCGGGCTGTCGAGCAGCACCCGCAGCTCCTTGCGGCCCATGCGGGTCATCAGGCTGTGCTTGTCCTCGACCAGCAGGATGCGGCCGCGGTTGATCACCCCGATGCGATCGGCGATGGCCTCGGCCTCCTCGATGTAATGCGTGGTGAGGATGATCGTCGTGCCCTGCGCCTTGAGCCCGGCGACGATCTCCCACATGTCGCGGCGCAGTTCCACGTCGACACCTGCGGTGGGCTCGTCGAGGAACAGCACCTTGGGCTCATGCGCCAGCGCCTTGGCGATGAGCACCCGCCGCTTCATGCCGCCAGAGAGCGCGCGGATCGGCGTATCACGCTTGTCCCAGAGCGAGAGCCGGCGCAGCACGTCCTCGATCAGCGCGTCATCGCGTTTCAGCCCGAAAAGCCCGCGCGAGAAGCGCACCGTGTTGAGCACCTTCTCGAAGGGTTCGAGGTTGATCTCCTGCGGCACCAGCCCGATGAGGCGGCGCGTGGAACGGTAGTCGGCGAGGATGTCGTGGCCGCCGACGCGCACCTGGCCGCCGGTCGGGGTGACCAGCCCGCAGATGATCGAGATCAGCGTCGTCTTGCCCGCGCCATTGGGGCCGAGCAGGGCGAGGATCTCGCCCTCGGCGATCGACAGGTCGACGCCTTTCAGCGCCTCGAAACCGCCGTCGTATTTCTTGGCGAGCTGCGCCACCTCGACCATGGCCATGGGGTATTCTCCGTCTGCTGTGAGCGCAAACCTAGGCCCGCGGGCGCAAAGCGCAACGTGCGATATGGCAGGGCGGGCTGTGCGCGGCGCGCCTGCTGCCGGTTCTTGTCAGGAGCTCCCCGGCCGCGCCGGGCAAATCTCCTTGAAGATATTTGCGACCTTCTTCGAAGGAGGGGGCCCGCGCGTTTCCATATGGCGCCGGCCGCTCCGCCGGGCTAGAGCCAGCCCATGACACTTGCCGCACCCATCCCCAGCCTTCATCGTCCCGGCCTCGGAATCGCGCTGATCTGCGCGGGGGTTGCGGGGATCTCGATCAACGACATGCTGATCAAGCTGCTCTCGGGCGGCTACCCGCTGCACCAGATCGTCGCGTCCCGCGCGGCGGTGGGGCTGTGCATCATCCTCGTGCTGCTGCAGCTCGAGGGCGGCTGGCGGCTGCTGCGCAGCGACACGCCGCTGCTGCATCTGGCGCGCGGGGTGCTGGTGGTGCTTGCCAACATGAGTTTCTACGCCTCGGTCGCGATCATGCCGCTGGGTCAGGCGACGGCGCTGTTCTTCGTGGCGCCGCTGTTCATCACGCTGCTCTCGGTGCCGATCCTCGGCGAGCGGGTCGGGCCCTGGCGGCTCGGCGCGGTCTTCGTCGGCTTTCTCGGCGTGGTGGTCATGCAGCAGCCCTGGGCAGCGGCGCCCGAGGGCGCGGCGGCGTCGCGGCTGGCGCTACTGCTGCCGGTCGTGTCGGCGCTGCTCTACGCGCTGCTGCAGGTGCTGACGCGCAAGCTGGGGGTGACCACGCGGGCCTCGGCGCTGGCGGTGCACCTGCAGCTGATGTTCCTGGTGGTCTCGGCTGGCTTCTACCTCGTCGCGGGGGACGGGCGCTACATGGACAGCTTCGAGAGCGAGGCGGCGCGTTTCCTGTTGCGGCCCTGGGTGATCCCGAGCGCGGAGGATGCGCTGGTCTTCCTCGCGCTCGGCTGCATCTCGGGATTCGTCGGCTATGCGCTCAGTGCCGCCTACCGGATGGCCGACGCGGCGGTGATCGCGCCCTTCGAATATGTCGGGCTGCCGCTGGCGATCTTCTGGGGCTGGGCGATCTTCGGAGAATGGCCAATCCCCGCCACCTGGATCGGCTGCGCGCTGATCGTCGGGGCGGGGCTGGTGGTCTTCCTGCGCGAGCGGGCGCGGTCGCGGCCGCAGCCGGGACGGCGGCGCGGCAGCACCGCCGTCAGGCACTAGGTAGGATCTAGGCCGTGACCGTGCTGCGCACGGTGTCGATCATCAGCTGAACGTTCTCGGGGTCGGCGTCGGGGGTGATGCCGTGCCCGAGGTTGAAGATATGCGGCCCCTTCAAGAAGGCCTTCACGACCCGCTGCGTCTCGCGCACCAAAGCGTCGCCGCCGGTGACCATGTGCGACGAGGCAAGGTTGCCCTGCACGCAGCCCGAGACCTGCACGTGCTGGGCGGCCCATTCGGGCGTCACGCTGTCATCCACCGCGACGCAATCGGCACCGGTCGCCGCGTGGAAGCCGATGTAGCCCTCGCCGGCCTGGCGCGGGAAGGCGATGACCGGCAGGCCGGGGAAGCGCGCCTTCATCTCCTGGGTGATGATCCGGGCGGGCTCGAGCGCGTACTTGCGGAAATCGTCGCCCTCGAGCGAGCCGGCCCAGCTGTCGAAGAGCTTCACTACCTCGGCCCCGGCCTCGACCTGCTTGGTCAGATATTCGATGGTGCCCTGCGTCAGCACGTCGAGGATGCCCTCGAAGAGCTTGCGGTTCTCGGCCTTGAGCGCATGCGCCGGGCCCTGGTCCTTGGTGCCGCGCCCGGCGATCATGTAGGTCGCCACAGTCCAGGGCGCGCCGGCAAAGCCGATCAGCGTGGTCTCGGACGGCAGTTCGCGCGAGAGGATCTTCACCGTCTCGTAGACCGGGTTCAGCGTGTCGTGGATCGCGTCCACCGGATTCAGCGCGGCAAGGTCGGCATCGGTCTGGATGGTCGAAAGCCGCGGGCCTTCGCCGGTGACGAACCACAGGTCGAGCCCCAGCGCCTGCGGCAGCAGCAGGATGTCGGCGAAGAGAATCGCCGCATCGAAGCCGTAACGGCGGATCGGCTGCAGCGTCACCTCGGCGGCGAGTTCGGGGTTGTAGCACAGCGACAGGAAGTCCCCGGCCTGCGCCCGCGTGGCGCGGTACTCGGGCAGGTAGCGCCCGGCCTGGCGCATCATCCAGATCGGCGGGGTGGGCAGGGTCTCGCCGGCCAGCGCGCGCAGGATCGTCTTGGTCATGGGAACCCCCGTCTTTCTTTCGTGTCTTTCAGGTCCGTCGTCTGGGGGCGGCAATATGTCAAATCGGCCCCCATTGCCACAGCTTCTCCCGCGACATAAAGCTCGGGCCATGACAATCGAGACCCCCATCACCCTGCCTTCGCCCGACGCCCCGTTGAAGATCGGCACCCGCGGCTCGCCGCTGGCGCTGGCGCAGGCGCATGAGACCCGCGACCGGCTGGCCGCGCATTTCGACCTGCCCGCCGAGGCTTTCGAGATCGTGGTGATCAAGACCACCGGCGACGACCGCGCGATGATCGCCGCCGACCGGCCGCTGAAGGAAATCGGCAACAAGGGGCTGTTCACCAAGGAGATCGAGGAGCAGCTGCTGTCGGGCGGCATCGACATCGCCGTGCACTCGATGAAGGACATGCCGACCGAGCAGCCCGAGGGGCTGATCCTCGATTGCTACCTGCCGCGCGAGGACGTGCGCGACTGCTTCATCTCGCCCGCGCATTCGGCCATCGCCGAGCTGCCCGAGGGCACCGTGGTCGGCACCTCGTCGCTGCGCCGCCGGGCGCAGCTGTTGCACCGCCGCCCCGACCTGCAGGTGGTCGAGTTCCGCGGCAACGTGCAGACGCGCCTCAAGAAGCTCGAGGACGGCGTCGCCGCCTGCAGCTTCCTAGCCATGGCCGGGCTAAACCGGATGAACATGACCGGGGAGCACATGACGCCGATCGACCCCGAGGACATGCTGCCCGCCGTGGCGCAAGGGGCCATCGGCATCGAGCGCCGCACAGCGGACGGGCGCGCGGCGGCGATGCTGGATGCGATCCACGACCGGCCGACGCAGGCGCGTCTGGATGCCGAACGCTCTTTCCTGCGCACGCTCGATGGCAGCTGCGAGACGCCGATCGCGGGGCTCGCGCTGCTCGACGGCGACACGCTCTGGCTGCGCGGCGAGATCCTGCGCCCGGACGGGACCGAGGCGCTTTCCGGTGAACGCCGCGGTCCGATCGCCGAAGGCGCGCGCATGGGCGCCGATCTGGCGCGCGAGCTGCTGGAGCGTGCGGGCGAGGGCTTCTTCGCCTGGAAGTAGCGCTGATAGGATCAGACGGGGCGCGGGCCGGAGACGGCTTGCGCCCTGCCTCTTATCTCTCCGGGCAATCCTCGCCGAGCGGCGTGCCGTCATAGGTCTTGTCGCCGCACTCGTTCACCTCTTCCCAGACGTAGCCGCGCCCTTCGTCGCTGATCGCCACGACCCGGTCGATGCCGAATTCGATGTTGCGCTGCGAAGTGTAGACATGCGCCGTGCCCGCCTCGATCTGCGCGCCGATCTCCTCGGCGTCGAAGCAGCCGAACCAGTCGGGCGCATTGCGCGGCTCGGCGCCCTCGTAGCGCTCGAACACCGGGTCGAGCGTATCGGGCCGTTCGGAGGTGGTGAAGCAGGCGCGGTAGCGGATCGGCGAGGAGTCCGCGTCGATCCCCTCGAAGTCGCGGAACGGAATGTCGCGCGGATCGCCGCGATCCAGCGGGGTCAGCACGACACGCGCCTCGGCCCCGGCGAGCGGCTCATAGAAATAGTAGACCTGCGCGTAGTAGACGACCGCGCCGAAGATCAGCGCGGCCGCAACGATGAAGATCGCGAGGATCTTGCCGCTCACGCGGCGGTCTCCGCGGCTTCGGCGGTCCAGCCACCGGCCTCGGTGCTGACGAAGGCGTCGGCGCATTTCTTCGCCAGCGTGCGCACCCGGCCGATATAGGCCTGCCGTTCGGTGACCGAGATCACGCCGCGCGCGTCGAGCAGGTTGAACAGATGCGAGGCCTTGATGCACTGGTCGTAGGCCGGGTGGGCCATGACGATGCGCTTGCCGGTCTTGGGGTCGTCATGCGTGCGCGCGAGGATCGCCTCGCATTCGGCCTCGGCCTCCTCGAAGTGGCGCAGCAGCACCTCGGTGTTGGCCACGTCGAAGTTCCAGCGCGAGTATTCTTCCTCGGTCTGGCGGAAGATGTCGCCGTAGCTCAGTGCGATCGGCGCGTCGGGGTCGTTGAACGGCATCTCCATCACGTGGTCGATGCCGAGCACGTACATGGCAAGGCGCTCGAGCCCATAGGTCAGCTCGCCCGAGACCGGGTGGCAGTCATGGCCGCCGACCTGCTGGAAGTAGGTGAACTGCGAGACTTCCATACCGTCGCACCAGACTTCCCAGCCAAGCCCCCAGGCGCCCAGCGTCGGGCTTTCCCAGTCGTCCTCGACAAAGCGGATGTCGTGCAGCGCCATGTCGATGCCGATGGCCTCGAGGCTGCCGAGGTAGAGCGCCTGCAGGTCCGGCGGGCTCGGTTTGATCAGCACCTGGTACTGGTAGTAATGCTGCAGCCGGTTCGGGTTCTCGCCGTAGCGCCCGTCGGTCGGGCGGCGCGAGGGCTGCACGTAGGCCGCCGCCCAGGGCTTCGAGCCGAGCGCGCGCAACGTGGTGGCCGGGTGGAAGGTGCCGGCACCCACTTCCATGTCATAGGGCTGCAGCACGGCGCAGCCCTTGGAGGCCCAATAGGTCTGCAGCCGCAGGATGATCTCCTGGAAGCTGCGCGGCTTGCTGCTTTCGCTGCGGATCTCGCTCATGGCATCTTTCCCCTTGCGCGTCGCCTGTGCGGGCGCCCGTCGTCCACTGGTCGGCTGCCTGATTATGCGTGCAACGGTCAAGGGTCAATGCGCCAGCCTGACCATCTTTTGAGATGACGCGAGCGGGGGGTCTGTTACAGAGTCCTCGCGAAAACAAGAAACCAACAGACGACCGGGGCCGAGGAGCGAGTACAGCCATGTTCAGATCCATTCTCATTGCAGGAGCGACCGCGGCGTTGCTCGCCCATGGTGCCGCGGCGCAGCAGGGCGACGTGGTCTACATCCAGATCGAGGCGCAGCCCAGCCTGAACGAGGCAGAGGCGCGCCTGCGCGACTATGCGGGCGGGCTGCAGGACGTGAACGGCTTCTCGCTGGGCGGCGGCTGGTACGGCATCGCGCTCGGCCCGTTCGCGCCCGAAGTCGCCGCCGAACAGCTGCGCAGCCTGCGCGCCGCCGGGCGCATCCCGCGCGATTCCTACCTCGCTGCGGCGGGCGAATACGGTCGCCAGTTCTGGCCGGTCGGCGCGGGCCGCGGCGCGAGCCAGCCGCCCGTGACCGCCGCGCCGCTCGATCCCGCCCCCGAAGGTCAGGTCTCGTCGCTGGCCGCCGCGCTGGCCGAACAGGTCGGCGAGCGGACCGCTGGCGCCAGCGCAGCGCCAGAGGCCGCGACCGAGGCGCCCGCCGCAGAGCAGGTGGCTATTGCGGAGCCCAAGCCGCAGCCGCAGCCGCAGCCGTCGATCCCCGAGGAAACCCCGGCTCAGGCGCGCCGCAGCGAAGCGCAGCTCAGCGCCGCCGAGCGCCAGCAACTGCAGGTGGCGCTGCGCTGGTCGGGCCATTACGACAGCGCCATTGATGGCGCTTTCGGCAATGGCACGCGCATGGCGATGGGTGCCTGGCAGCGTGACAACGGCTACGAGGTGACCGGCATCCTCACCACGCGCCAGCGCGCCGACCTCATCGGCAAATACAACGCCGTACTCGAGGGCACGGCGATGCAGCAGGTCACCGACGCCAAGGCAGGCATCGCCATCGAGCTGCCGATGGGCGTGCTGGCCTTCGACCGCCGCGAGGCGCCCTTCGCGATCTACAAGGGCAACGGCGAGCTGCCCGAGGCACAGGCGCTGCTGATCAGCCAGCCGGGCGACCGCAAGGCGCTTGGCGGGCTCTACGAGATCCTCCAGACGCTTGCCATCGTGCCGGTCAACGGCCCGCGCAGCCTGCGCCGCGATGGCTTCAGCCTCAGCGGCGCCAACGCGCGCATCACCAGCCACACCGAGGTGCAGCTGCGGGACGGGCAGATCAAGGGCTGGACACTGGTCTGGCCGGCAGGCGACGAGGCCCGTTTCGAGCGCATCGTGAACATCATGAAGACCAGCTTCCGCGCCACTCCCGGCGTGCTCGACCCGGCCTCGGTCAGCGACGACGGCCAGTCGCTCGATCTCGTCTCCGGCCTGCCGATCCGCAAGCCGCGCGAGACCGTCGCGGGTTTCTTCGTTGACGCGCGCGGCGCGCTGCTCACCTCGGCCGCCTCGGTCGCCGGGTGCGGCCGGCTGACGCTCGACGGCAGCTATGGGGCCGAGCTCGTGCAAAGCGATGCGACCCTCGGCGTGGCGCTGCTGCGCGCGACCTCGGCGCTGGCGCCGCGCGGCGTGGCGCGGCTGCGGACCGACATGCCGCGGCTCGGCTCCGAAGTGGCCGTCGCGGGCTTTCCCTATGGCGGCGTGCTGAGCGCGGCGACGCTGACCTTCGGCGCGCTGGAAGACAGCAAGGGCCTCGGCGGCGAGGAGACCCTGGCGCGGCTGGCGGTCGAGGTGACGCCGGGCGATGCGGGCGGTCCGGTGCTCGACGCGGGCGGCGCGGTGGTCGGCGTGCTGATGCCGCGCGATGCGGGCGCGAAACAGCTGCCCGAGGATGTCGCCTTCGCCACCGATGCCTCGGCACTGCTGGCCTTCCTGCAGTCGGCCGGCGTCTCGGGGACGTCGTCGCAGGGCGAGGGCGTCATGGCCCCCGAGGACCTCACCGCCGCTGCCCGCGACATGACCGTGGCGGTCAACTGCTGGGAGTGAGGGCCGCCGCGCCGCGCGCCGCCTGCGTCTTCTAGGCGGAAATATCCCGAGGGGTGAATTCGCCGGTAGGCGAAGAGGGGGGCAGCGCCCCCCTTTCTTGTCGGTCGGTCACGCCGCGGTCACCCGCCAGATGATGTCGCCGACGTCGTCGGCCATGAGCAGCGACTTGCCGTCCGGCCCGATGCAGACCCCGACCGGCCGCCCGTAGGAGACGCTTTCGTCCTCGGCGAGGAAACCCGAGAGGATGTCGCGCGCGGGTCCGGAGGGCTTGCCGTCCTCGAAGGGCACGAAGACCAGCTTGTAGCCGCTCAGCGTCGAGCGGTTCCACGATCCGTGCTGGCCGATCACCATGCCATCCGGGAAGCCGGGCAGGGTGCCCGCGGGCATCCAGCACAGCCCCAGCGAGGCGGTGTGCCCGCCGAGCGCGTAGTCGGGCTGGATCGCGCGGGCCACCTTTGCGGCGTCCTGCGGCACGCGGTCGTCGACGATCTGTCCCCAGTAGCAGAAGGGCCAACCGTAGAAGCCGCCGTCCTGCACCGAGGTGAGGTAGTCCGGCGGGGTCTCGTCGCCGAGCCCGTCGCGCTCGTTGACCACGGTCCAGAGCGCCCCCGTCGCGGGCTCCCAGGCCAGGCCGACGGGATTGCGCAGGCCCGAGGCGAAGACGCGGGACGCGCCGGTTGCGAGATCCAGCTCCCAGATCGCCGCGCGGCCCTCCTCGACCTCCAGCCCCTCGTCCCCGATGTTGCTGAGCGAGCCGACGCCGGCGTAGATCTTGCTGCGGTCGGGAGAGACGATCAGGCTACGCGTCCAGTGGCCATGCGGCTTGAATTCCACCAGCTTGCGGCCCTCGCCGGTGAGCGACGTTGCGCCCTCCGCGTAGGGGAAGGCGACGATGCCGTCGGTGTTGCCGACGTAGAAGGTGCCGTCCACCAGCGCCATGCCAAAGGGTTGGTTCTGGTTCTCAAGGAAGATCTCGCGCCGCTCGGCGACGCCGTCGCCATCTTCGTCCCGCCAGAGGGTGATCCGGTTGGCGCTGGTGCCGAGCGCCCGCGCCCGGCGCATGGTGGCATGCATGGCGCGGTCGAAGAGCGTCTTCGGCGGGCGGCCCTGCTGCATCGCCTCGGCGACCAGCACGTCGCCGTTCGGCAGCACCTCGATCCAGCGCGGGTGGAGCAGCTCCGAGGCAAAGGCGTTGACCTTCAGGCCCGGCGCGGCGGTTGGCGTGTGGCCCGGCTCCCAGCCCTTGGCGGTCGGCATCTTCAGGGTCATGATCCCCTGTTTCTTGGCCTCCGGTATGCTAGGATTTGCGCCGAACGCCTGTGTGCCCGGCGCGCTTGCGCGCCGAAGTAGAACCATTGTGCCGCCGATCATCGCGGTCACGCGTGCCATGAAATCCATGTCAGCCCCCAGCCAGTGTTTGCGCGAACCTACCGCAGGCGGGATGAAGGGCAAAGGGGTCCCGCGACGTTTGCACGCACCCGCACCCGGCGATTGCTCCCTGAGGTCAAGCAGTTGCACGGATTGTATAAGCTGGGCTTTTTGTTAATCAGCGGCCCCGAGATCGGCCGAGAGGAAAAACGCCAATGACCAAACCCTTCCGTACCGCGCTTTTCGGCGCTGCCATCGCCGGCGCTGCCGCGACCTCGGCCACGGCCGAGGAGTGGCGCCTCAACAACTTCCTGCCCGAGACCCGGCCGGAAACCGCGCAGATCGAGCAGTTCGCCGACGAGGTGAACACGGCGCTCGACGGCAAGGATTTCAAGCTGACCGTCTACAGCGGCGGCTCGCTTGGGCTGAAGAACACCGACCTGCTGCGCGTGCTGCCGCGCGGCGCGGTGGAGATGAGCCTGATGTGGTCGAACTACCTTGGCCGCGATGCTCCGGCGCTGTCCTCGGTCTTCGTGCAGGGGGCGATCAGCACCGTCGACGAGCTGAAGGCGGTGCTGCCCGTGGCGCAACAGATCTACGAGGAAGAATACACCGACTGGGGTGTGACCACCGTCGGCTTCGTGGCGATCCCGACGCTCTCGGTTTCGGTCTTCTGCCGCGACGAGCCGATCCACACGCTTCAGGACCTCAAGGACGTCAAGCTGCGGGTCTGGGCGCGCGAGCAGGTCGAGACCTTCACCAAGCTCGGCGTGGCCGCGCAGATCATCCCGCAGGAAGAGACCTACGTGGCGTTGAAGACCGGCGTGGTGGATTGCGCGCTCTACCCGGCGCTCTACGCCAGCACGATCTCGTTGCAGGAGGTGACGAAATACGCCTCCTTCCTCTACCCGATGGCCTCGGCGCCCTACACGCTGGGCGTCGCCACGGACACATGGGAGTCCACCGACCCGGAGATCCAGGCAGCGATCACCACGGCAGCGGACGCCCTCTGGGAGCGCACCAATCAATACGACAAGGACGCCGAGGCCGAGATGGCCGCGCGCGAGAAGCTGGGCGAGATGGGCGTGACCTGGGGTGAGGACTTCCCCGAGGCCGACCGCGCGCAGTTCATGGAAGCCGTGTCCGAGACCTGGGCGATGCTTGCCGAGGAAGCCGGCGGCAACGCCATGGACTACCGCGCCCGCGTGCTCGAAGCGCTCGGTCGCTGATCCACGGCGATGGGAGCGCTGAAACACATGCTGGCGCGGGGGCTGGAACTTCTGGCCCTCGCCATGGCGCTGATGGCTGCCGTTGCCATGGTGGGGATCGTCGGGATCATCACCACCAGCGTCGTCATGCGGCGGTTCTTCAATTCGCCCGTCCATATCACCGAGGACATGGTGGGGCTGATGCTGAGCGCCATGCTCTTTCTCGCGCTGCCGCTGGTGACCCTGCGGGCCGAGCATGTGCGGGTCTCGATCGTCGCCGACGCCCTGCAGAGCCGGATTCCTCGGCTTCTGCGCATCGCGGCGATGCTGGTCGGGGTGCTCTTCTTCGGCTGGATCCTGCTGGAGGCGATCCCCTGGTTCGAATTCGCCTGGAAGCGCAATCTCAAGTCCGAGACCGCGCGCGTGCTGCTCTACCCCTGGATGGCGGCGCTGCCGCTCTCGGTGGCGGTCACATGGGTGATCTTCGCCGGGCGGCTGCTCGGCCTGCTGGCCCCCGAACGGCCGCACGCACCCGAGGAACTGCAATGACCATGACCCCCTCGAAGGACAGGTAACCCATGTTCTGGACCACGCTGATCGGCGTCATGGTGTTCTGCGCCTCGACCGGCGTCGCGCTCGGCGCGGCGCTTGGCCTCACGGGGCTGGCGCTGCTGCACGTCTATTCCAATGGCGCGACGTCGCTGGCGGTGGATGCGATCTGGGGCGTCTTCAACGCCTTCACCCTCAGTGCGGTGCCGCTGTTCATCCTGCTGGGAGAAATCCTGCTGCACAGCGGCGTGAGCAACCGCGCCTATTCCGCTTTCGCGCCACTCTTCCGCCGGGTGCCGGGTGGATTGCTGCACACCAATATCGCCGTCTGCACGCTTTTCGGCGCGGTCAGCGGGTCGAGCATGTCGACGGCGGCGGCAGTGGGCTCGGTGGCCTATCCCGAGATGGTCCGGCGCGGCTATGACAAGGACGTCATCGTCGGCAGCCTCGCGGGGGGCGGCACGCTGGGCCTCTTGATCCCGCCGAGCCTGTCGTTCCTGATCTACGGCGCGCTGACCGAGACCTCGATCGGACGGCTTTTCATGGCGGGCATCCTGCCGGGGCTGATGATCGGGCTGATGTTCATGGCCTACATCCTGCTCAAGGCGCTGCGCCATCCGCAGATCGCCCCGCGCGACGAGAGTGGCCTGCCGCTGCGAGACATCCTGCGCGGCTTCAGCCAGGTCTGGCCGCTGCTGATCCTGATCGTCGCGGTGATCGGCAGCATCATCGGCGGCATCGCCACGCCCACCGAGGCGGCGGGGCTCGGCGTCGTGCTGGCCACTGTCATCTCCTTCCTTTGGGGGGACCTCACGCTGCGCAAGCTGCTCGATGCGATCTTCCATTCGACGCTGCTCTTTGCCGCGATCGGCTTTGTCGTGCTGGGCGCGACGATCCTCGCGCAGTCGGTGAGCATCCTCGGCATCCCGCAGCAGATCCTGAGCGCCGTCGCCGCGAGCGGGCTGGGGCAATACAGCATCCTGCTGATCGTGGTGCTGATCTACCTCGTCCTCGGCTGCTTCTTCGACGGGCTGTCGCTGATGATCATGACCTTGCCCGTGGTCTTCCCGCTGCTGACCGGGCTCGGCTACGATCCGATCTGGGTGGGCGTGCTGATCACCATCGTCATCGAGATCGGCCAGGTGACGCCGCCGGTGGGTCTCAATCTTTCGGTCCTGTCGAGCTTGACCAAGAACGAAATCAGCCTTGGCCGGGTGGCGACCGCGACGGTGCCCTATTGGCTCATCCATCTCTTCGCGCTGGTGGTGCTGACGATCTTCCCGGTCATCGCGCTCTACCTGCCCAACCTGTTGTTCTGAGGAAAGGTTTTCCCAAATGGCCCTGAAACTCCGCCCCAAGCGCTTCGGCCCGGTCTCGGTGCTCTTCGATCCCGAAGGCCCGGTGCGCTTCGTCTCGGGCGAGGGCGGCGCGCCGCTGCCCCATCCGCCCTACGACAAGCCGGTTCTGACGCTCATGGCCTCGGTGGCGCATTGCCTTGTGGAATCGCTGCGCATCGTCGCCAAGCGTGACGGGGTGGCGCTGCCCGCCTATGCCATCACCGTGACCGCCGAGAAGTCCATCGACGAGCCGGGGCGCCTGCAGTCCATGGTCTGCCGGATCGACGGCGACCTTGCCGAGGAGATGGTGCGCGAGGCAAAGTCCATGTGCACCGTCAGCAACACGCTGAACTGCAAGATCACTCTGGAGTGAGGCCGCCATACCCCCGCGCGCGGCTTGTGAAGCCGCGCCGGATGGGGCATGTGACGTCATCTTCGTGGCAGCGGAAAGGATCGTGTCATGGACTACAGCAAGATGGGCGGCGCACGCCCAGGCCAGAACAAGCCCAAGTTCAGCGCCGAGGACCTCAAGCGCGAGGGCAAGGCAGGAACCGGCGGCAAGGCCAGCAAGGAAGAGCTTCTGGCGCGCATGAAGGCGCAGAACGAAGCGAAGAAAAAGGACTGAGCGCGCCTAAGGCTGGCGACGAATAGGCGTCAGCGGGACGTGCAAGTCTTTGCCAAAAGCAAAAGGCGCGGGTTATCCCGCGCCTTTCGTCATTTCGGGAAGTCCCGATCAGTTCTTCGACTTGTCGACCATCTTGCCGGCCGAGATCCACGGCATCATGCCGCGCAGCTTGGCGCCGGTGGCTTCGATCTCGTGCTCGTCGTTGGCACGGCGCGAGGCCTTGAGGGTCGGCTGGCCGACGGCGTTCTCGAGCATGAAGTCACGGACGAACTTGCCCTGCTGGATGTCGGTGAGGACTTCCTTCATCGCTTTCTTGGTCTGCTCGTAGGGCAGGATGCGCGGGCCGGTGACGTACTGGCCGTACTCGGCGGTGTTCGAGATCGAGTAGTCCATGTTGGCGATGCCGCCTTCATAGATCAGGTCGACGATCAGCTTCACTTCGTGCAGGCACTCGAAGTAGGCCATTTCCGGCGCGTAGCCGGCTTCCACCAGCGTCTCGAAGCCGCAGCGGATCAGCTCGACGAGGCCGCCGCAGAGAACGGCCTGCTCGCCGAAGAGGTCGGTCTCGCACTCTTCGCGGAAGTTGGTCTCGATGATGCCCGAGCGGCCGCCACCGATGGCCGAGCAGTAGGACAGGCCGATTTCCAGCGCCTTGCCCGATGCATCGTTGTGAACCGCCACGAGGCAGGGCACGCCGCCGCCCTTGGTGTATTCGCCGCGCACGGTGTGGCCCGGACCCTTCGGCGCCATCATGATGACGTCGACGCCGGCTTTCGGCTCGATCAGGCCGAAGTGCACGTTCAGGCCGTGCGCGAAGGCAATGGCGGAGCCTTCCTTCAGGTTGTCATGCACGTATTTCTTGTAGGTCTCTGCCTGCAGCTCGTCGGGCATGGTGAACATGATCAGGTCGCACCAGGCCGCCGCTTCGGCGATGCCCATGACCTGCAGGCCTTCGGCTTCGGCTTTCTTGGCCGAGGGCGAGCCTTCACGCAGGGCGACCACGAGGTTCTTGGCACCCGAGTCGCGCAGGTTCAGCGCGTGGGCGTGGCCCTGGGAGCCGTAGCCCAGGATGGCCACTTTCTTGTCCTTGATCAGGTTAATGTCGCAATCACGATCATAATAGACGCGCATGGGTCTTTCCTTCCTTTGTGCAGCCTTGCTGCGGGTCTTGGTGCGGGCGGTTTGTTGCGCCGCTTCGTTATGAGGCGCAACATAAGTATTCCTCCGTCGATACGGCTTGCGTATTTCTTGAATATTCGCGGAAAAGATGAAAGATCATTCTCGCAATGAAGAAATAACGGCGAAATCATGCTTGACGACACCGACCGGCGCATCCTGCGCCAGTTCCAGGCCGCGCCCGATCTGCCCGGGGCCGAACTGGCCGAGCGGGCAGGGGTCACGCCCTCGACGCTGGCGCGGCGGCTTGCTGCCATGCGTGACAAGGGCGTGCTGCGCGGCACGCGCGGGGTGATCCACTGGCCGGCGCTCGGCTACGAGCTCGAGGTCTCGCTGCGGGTGGCGCTCGACAAGACGGTCTCCAGCGCCTTCGACGAGTTCATCGTGGCGGCGCGGCAGGTGCCCGAGGTGATCGAGATCCAGACCTTCCTTGGCTCGATCGACGTGCGGCTGGCGGTGATCGCGCGCGATCTGACACATTACCAGCAGCTCTACCGGGGCCGCATCCTGACCCTGCCGCATATTTCCGACATCGAGGCGCTGATGCATGTGGCGCTGGTGAAATCCGACGAAACGGTTCCATTGTAAGGAGGGGCCGCTGTGATCGATCTTGATGACACAGACCGCGCGCTGGTGCTGGCGCTGGCCAAGGATGCCGGGGCGAGCGCGGGGTCTCTGGGGCGCGAGCTCGGCCTCTCGCAGCCCGCTTGCTGGCGGCGCATCCAGCGCCTGCGCGAGGCGGGGGTGTTCCGCAAGCCGCGGCTCGACCTCGACCTCGGGGCGCTGGGATTCGGCGTGACGGTCTTTCTCGGCGTGAAGCTCGCCACCAAGGGGCGGGTCAGCCTCGAGGATTTCGAGCGCGCTGTTTCGGCAATTCCCGAAGTGCAGATCGTCGAGCACGTGCTGGGCGCTTTCGACTACCGGCTGCGCGTCGTGGCCCGAGACATTCCTGATTTCGAGCGGGTGCTTCGGCGGCGGATCATGACCCTGCCCGGCGTGGGTCGGGTCGAAGCGAACGTGGTGCTCACCGAGGAACGGCGGCCCGGCCCGCTCTGAGCCCGCTCCGAGGCCTGCGGCCACCTCAGGTTTTGCCAATTCGCGCGATCCGCGCTAACCCCGTCGCACCAACAAAGGAGGTAGCCATGGCGCTGCGCAAGGATGTGGACCCGACGGGTCTGGACGAATTCTCGGTGGTCTTCACGGATCGGTCGCTCAACCACATGTCGGCGGCCTTCCAGGAGGTGATGCGCGACATCTCGGCAGGGCTGCGCGAGGTCTACGGCGCGAGCGGACTCGCCGTGGTGCCGGGGGGCGGCACCTACGGGATGGAAGCGGTGGCCCGCCAGTTCGGTCGCGGTGCCAAGGCGCTGGTGGTGCGCAATGGCTGGTTCTCCTTCCGTTGGAGCCAGATCTTCGAGGCCGGCGGATTCGGCGGCGAGGTTACCGTGATGAAGGCCCGCGCCACCGGCAACGGCGCGCAGGCCCCCTTCGCCCCGGCACCGATCGAGGAGGTCACCGCCAAGATCCGCGAAGAGCAGCCCGACATCGTCTTTGCGCCGCACGTCGAGACCGCCGCCGGGATCATCCTGCCCGACGACTACATCACCGCGCTGGCGACCGCCGCGCATGAGGTGGGCGCGCTGATGGTGCTCGACTGCATCGCCTCGGGCTGCATCTGGGTCGACATGAAAGCCACCGGCGTCGACGTGCTGCTCTCGGCGCCGCAGAAAGGCTGGAGCGCGACTCCCTGCGCGGGGCTGGTGATGATGTCGCAGCGCGCGCTGGAACGTCTGGAAGAGACCACCTCGGACAGCTTTGCGCTGGATCTCAAGAAGTGGCATCAGATCACCGCGGCCTATGAAGCGGGCGGCCATGCCTATCACGCCACCATGCCCACCGACGGGCTGCGCATGTTCCGCGACGCGATGGCCGAGACCCGCGAGTTCGGCTTTGCCGAGGCCAAGGCGGCGCAGGTCGAGCTGGGCGCCAAAGTGCGCGCGCTGCTGGCGTCGAAGGGCGTCGTCTCGGTTGCCGCCGAGGGCTTCGGTGCGCCGGGCGTGGTGGTCAGCTACACCTCGGACCCCGAGGTACAATCGGGCCGCGCCTTTGCCGCCAAGGGCACGCAGATCGCCGCCGGCGTGCCGCTGCAGGTGGACGAGCCCGCCGGCTTCTCGACCTTCCGCCTCGGGCTCTTCGGCCTCGACAAGCTCAAGGACGTGGATGCCACCGTGGCGCGTCTTGAGACGGTGCTGGCCGAGGTCCTCTGAGCCGGTCTTGAAAATCGGGGCGCGCGGCGGGCAGCGATCCTTGCCGCGCGTCCTGCCCCTCGGGGCTTGCCGCGCCGGGCTTGCGGCGGCGATCGGTCGCATCTTTGCGGGCACGCATGGGCGGAAAAGGTGGTCTGCCCGGTGTGGAACCGACGGAAGACAGTTCGGACCGGACAGACCCAAGAGCCGGAGGCGCGGCTGGACCAAGGAGGCCGCGCTTCGGATCGAGTGCGGAGCCCTGGGGGACGGAAGCTATCCCAGGCTCCGGCCCCAAGCTGCACCGAGATTGTCGCCGAATTGTTGCAGAACGCGATTTATCCGCGCAGATTGCCACGCGGGGTCAGCACAGTCGGGCCATGACCCGCGGATATCGGAAGGCGATCTCCGGCGGCACGGCCTCGGGGCCGAAGCGGCGGCAGACCAAGGCCAGAGGCGCATAGATGATGTTCTCTCGGTGGATCTGTTCGGCAAAGAGTCGAGCGGAAACATATTCGATGTGCTGGAGCCTGCTCAGGGCCATGCGGCGCGACATCGC
The DNA here is from genome assembly GCF_015223355.1 of Salipiger mangrovisoli. Classification (GTDB taxonomy): domain Bacteria; phylum Pseudomonadota; class Alphaproteobacteria; order Rhodobacterales; family Rhodobacteraceae; genus Salipiger; species Salipiger mangrovisoli. Next base: position 214,071 of record NZ_JADFFK010000007.1, read on the forward strand.
CATGGCGGCGATGCGGCCGCGCAGCGAGGGGCTGTCGGGGTCGCCGAACACAGGTTCAAAGAACAGCGGTGAGAGAACCGACACGCTGTAGAGCTGGCGTTTGGCGTCGCCCAGACCCTCCCGGTTGCCCGAGGCGACAAGGACCTGGCACTTGATGGTCAGCGTGTAGAGATGTGATCGCGACCCCGGCTCGACCAGCTCCAGCGCCTGCTCGATGCAGGGCAGGGCCTCGTCAATGCGCCCCATGAAGGCACGCATCTGGCCGATCAGCGGCAGCGAGGCGCTGACCGAGAGGCTTGAACGGTAGGCATCTTCGGCAATCCCCATCGCCAGCTTGTCATAGCCGCGATCAAGGAAATGCAGAAGCTTCGCCGCCATGATCGTCAGGTCGGGCTTGGGTTGCACATGCGGTAGCGCCGAGAGCACCAGCGCCTCGATCGAGTCCTCATCCGCATTGCGGTCGTCCACCCCATCGGCAAAGAGCTTGTGGCCGAGCATGATGTATTTGGTGTGCAGGTGCGCGGCATGCATGATCCGCAGGCTGGCGTCATCGGGCGCGGCCTCGTGCAGATCGAGGATCCGCCGTTCGGACTGCCGCCATTCCTGCAGGTACTTGCGATCGTTGGTTTCCGCGCGGGCGGTGAGCTTGGAGAGGCTCTCGGTCGCCGTCGCGGAATCGTCCATCTTCCAGAAGCCGGCGGTATACATGGAGACCGGCAGGGGACCATCGGTCTCGGTGGCGCTGGCCTTGGCGCGCCAGGCCTCGTTGAGCAGCCGACGGACAAAGTTGCGCATGGCGGCCCGGTCCGAGAGCAGCTCGTGGAGATCGTGGTCCAGCGAGACGCGCGCCAGGGAGAGGATGCGCCCGGTATCGAACTGCTTCACCGCGCTCACGCAGTTCACTTCCTCCGCCTCCGAAAAGAAAGTCAGCTCGATCATCTTGCTGGGCCCCTGGCCAGCGCTGCCGGCGCGCGGGGCGGCATCGGGCATGTAGATCACGCTCTGGCCGTCGGGGATCTCTTCTTTCACCACTTCGTGCAGGGCGCGGGCAAAGGTCTCGGCGCGCTCGCGCAGGGCTCCGAGCAGGGCAAGCCCGTTTAGCGGACCAACCAGCAGGTCGGCACGCGCCGGATCGCGCCGCATCGCGGGAGGACCACCGACCCAGACATAGCCTTCGCCGTAGCGCGTGGCGATGAACCGCGGGCTTCGCGCATTGTCGGCGAGCTTGCGGCGCAGCCGGTTGATGACGAAATCGATGTTGCGCTCGCTGCGGTCTGATCCCACCTCGGTCAACTCGTCGAGCAGCATCTCTCGCGTGGCGATCCGGTCGGGATGACGGGTGAGCAGCGCCAGCACGCGCGCTTCCGACCGGGTGAAACGGACGATCTGTCCGTCACCCGTGTGCGCTGATCCGAAATCCTCTGCGAAGGTCAGCTGAGTGAATTGTTCGGGGCTGGTAATGAAAGTCTCCGCGATTCTACGAAACTTGGTCCGACATTTCGCCAAATTTAACGTTTTCTTATCCAATCACGGCAAGGTAGCATCACTTTTCATCTTCGCCGAGTGTTCGGAGTGACGTGCCGGTTTCGGGGGAACTGTACCTTTTTATTGCCACGGGGGGACACTATTCCGCATGCGACACTCGTTTTTGCCGAAATCGTTAAACAGCTTGCTTTGCGCCCTGCCGCTGGTCGGATTGGTCGCGACCGCTGTGCAGGCGCAGGCTTTCTTCGCGGATTTCGTGGTGGACCCGGTGACCGGGGTGGACCGGGGATCGACCTCGCAAATTCGCAAGGTGGAGGAATTCACCACCGTCGCGACCCTCTCCAACACCGGCTCCACGCCAATTGGCCGCAATGTCGCCTCGCTTGGCGTTTCCATGCCTCTCGGCTCGAAATATGGCAGCCAGATTGATCTACTTGGGGTGATCGGAGGGCTGGACGTCAACGGCGGGCTGGAATTGCGCGCCGCCGGCGTGGGCTACCGTCTGGGCGTGGCGAGCGGGACGACGCTCTATGTCAATTACGACTACGGCGACTACCTTCTCGGCACCGCGGAACTGCTGCCGCTCGATGTGACGGGGGTGCACGAGACACTGGCGCTGGGTGTCCGGCACGTGTGGCAACTGGGCGAGAGCAAGCTCACCGGGTCGGTCGAGCTGGCGGCGAAACAGCGCAGCGACGAGGTGCTGGGGTTCGAGGTCACCAACGAGGACCTGCGCCTGCTCCGGCTCGGTGTGATGCACGAGACGGGTCAGCCCTTCTCCTTGCGCAGTCGGCTTGCGCTGGCCGTGACCAAGGGGTTGCCGGGGCTCGGAGCCTCGCTTGCGGAGAACCCGCTTCCCAGCGCGCGCGGGGTCACGCCCGATTTTCTGCGCGTCGCCTTCAGCGCCGAGGCCTCGGTGCCGCTGCGCGCCACCACCTATGTGAATGCCGGGCTGATCGGGCAGGTCACCCGCGACAGCCTGCCGGTCTCCCAGCGCTGCGGCTATGGCACCAACGGCTACTCGCGCGGCTTCGACCGCAGCTACGTGCTGGCTGACCAGTGTTTCGGCGGGCGGATCGAGCTGGCGCAGGATTTCCAGCCGCCGAGCATGGCTTCGGGTGCCCTGCGCCGCACCCAGGGGTTTGCCGCGATCGACGGCGGGCGGCTGCGCAACATGGGCAGCGCGCTGTCGGACGGGCGAAGCGACAGCTGGTCCAGCGCCAACTGGGGCGTACGCACGCTGCAGGGCAATTTCCTTGGGGAGATTGCGCTGTCGCACATTCTGACCAAGCCCGAGGGACCCGCGCCGCAGGATACGACGCGGCTCTGGTTCCAGGCGGCCTATCAGTTCTGAGGCGCTCGGGGATCAGCCCACCGCGAAGTCGCGGCGGGTTTCGGGCCTGATCTCGATCGAGAATCCGGGCGCGGAGGGGGCCATGTAGGCGCCGTTCCGGACCACGCAGGGATCGGTGAAATGCCCGTGCAGATGGTCGACGTATTCGGTGCGGCGGTCGTCCTTTTCGCCACAGATCGCCACGTAGTCGATCATGCTCAGGTGCTGGACGTATTCGCACAGGCCGACGCCGCCCGCGTGCGGCCAGACCGGCAGCCCGGCCTTGGCGGCCATGAGCTGCACGGCGAAGACCTCGTTGAGCCCGCCGAGGCGGCAGGCGTCGATCTGCACCACGTCGATGGCCCCGGCGGCGATGAACTGCTTGAACATCACCCGGTTCTGGCACATTTCGCCGGTCGCCACCTTCACCGGGGCGACGCCCTCGCGGATCGCCTTGTGGCCGAGGATGTCGTCGGGGCTCGTCGGCTCCTCGATGAACCACGGCTTGGCAAAGGCGAGGCGGTTCACCCAGTCGATGGCCTGCGGTACCTCCCAGACCTGGTTGGCGTCGATCATCAGCGTGACCTCGGGGCCCAGTTCCTCGCGGAAGATGGTCAGGCGGCGGATGTCATCGTCGAGATCGCGCCCCACCTTCATCTTCACGTGGCTGAAGCCTTGCGCCCCGGCCTCGCGGCAGAGACGGCGCAGCTTGTCGTCGGGATAGCCCAACCAGCCCGCCGAGGTGGTGTAGCAGGGATAGCCCTCGTCCAGCAGCGTGGCGATGCGGGCGGGCTTGCCGCGCGCGGCTTCCTGCAGCAGCTCCAGCGCCTGCGCCGGGTCGAGGAAATCGGTCATGTAGCGGTAGTCTGGGATGCGGGCGAGCTCCGCGGGGCTCATCTCGGCGACGAAGCGCCAGACCGGCAGCCCGGCCTCGCGCGCCATGAGGTCCCAGACCGCGTTGACCAGCGCGCCGGTTGCGAGATGGATGACACCCTTTTCCGGCCCGACCCAGCGCAGCTGGCTGTCGCCGGTGATCGCGCGCCAGAAGGCGCCGGGATCGGCGCGGATGTCGTCGGTGTCGCGGCCGATCACCTGTCCCTTCAGCGCCTCTATGGCCGCCACGCAAAGCTCGTTGCCGCGCCCGATGGTGAAGGTCAGCCCGTGGCCCTCGTGCCCGCCGTCCGTCTCCAAGGTCACGTAGGCGGCCGAATAGACCGGATCGGGGTTCATCGCGTCGGAGCCGTCGAGACCGCCCTCCGAGGGGAAGCGGAGATCCCATGTCCGCAGGCCGGTGATCCGTGTCATGCCGCGGCGACCTCCTTCTTCTGGACCACGTAGATGTGCTCGCAGGCCAGCACCACCTCGTCCTTCTGGTTGAGCACCTGCACGGTCTCGAAGAGCTTGCCGGACTGCGGCCGCTTGGGGTCGTCCTCCTTGCGGGCGGCGGTGATGCGGGTGCGGATGGTGTCGCCGATGAAGACGGGCCGGACGAAGCGCAGCCGGTCGTAGCCGTAGGAGAAGGCGAGCGGATTGATCTCGGTCGCGGTGAGCCCGACGCCGATGGCGAAGATCATCGTGCCATGGGCGATGCGGCCGCCGAACTCGGACTTGGCCATGAACTCGGCGTCCATGTGATGCGGGAAGAAATCGCCGGTGTGCCCGGCGTGGACCACGAAATCGGTCTCGGTGATCGTGCGACCGTAGGTCTCGCGGGTCTCGCCGATCTCGATCTCTTCCAGGTAGCGGGGGCGTTCCATCACGGGGTCTCCTGAATGGGGGTCAGCGGCGCGGCAGAGGCGGCATAGCAGGCCTCGACCAGCGCCATGGTGCGCCAGCCGTCGGAGGCGGGGGCGATCAGCGCCTCTTCGCCCGCGGCGGCGCGTTGCAGGTTGTGCATGCGGGCGGTGAAGCTCTCGGTGAACCACGAGCCGGTGAGCGGCACGTTGCGCCAGCCCGTGCCGTCGTTGATCTCCAGCACGTCGGGCTCGCCCTTGGGGTAGTCGAGGTTGACGCCCAGCTTCATGTAGGTCGCACCTTTCGTGCCAGCGACGCGCAGCTCGCAGGCCTGGTGCGGACGGCCGAAATCCCAGTCGTGGTTGACCGACAGCAGGCAGCGCAGATCTGGGCCATAGTCGAGGATCGCCGCAGTGCGGGTCTGGGCGACGGCATGGCTCGGGTGGCCCAGCGTGCGGGCCGAGACCCCTTTGGGGTCGCCGACGAGGTGGCGGATGAGGTCGAGGTAGTGGATCGAATGCATGGCGATCTCGATCCGGGGCAGCCCTTCGAGAAAGGTCCAGAGGCCCCACGGGGTTGCGAGAACGCCGTGCATCTCGATATCGACCACCTGACCCAGCAGGCCGCGGTCGATGGCGTCTTTCAGCGCCACCGCCATGGGGGCAAAGCGCAGCTGGAAATTCATCGCCGCCAGCAGCTTTCGCTCGAGACAGATCCTGAGGATCCCGCTCGCGCCCTCCAGCGTGCTGCCCATGGGTTTCTGGATGAGCACCGGCGCGCCCTCGGGCAGCCGTTCGAGGATCCCCGCATGGGCGTCGGGCGGGGTGGCGAGGTCGAAGACCGCGCCCGGCACCGCCAGCGCCTCGGCCGCCGTCAGCGCCCGCGTGCCGTGTTCGGCCGCCAGCGCCTCGGCCTTGGCATGGTCGGGGTCGGTGATCCCCGCCACCTCGTAGCCGCCCGCCGCCCAGGCGGGCAGGTGGGCATCGCGCACGATCGAGCCCGCCCCGAAAATGACGATCGGGCGGCGGGTGGCCGGCGGGGTCCACTCCTGTTTGAGCGTGTCCATGGCGCCTCCTCAGCCGCGCAGGGTAAGGCCGGTGTCGGCGTCAAAGAGATGGGCGCGCGACAGATCAAGGTGGAAGCGCAGCGCCTCACCGCGCTTCACGGCGCGCGGGTTGAGCATCCGTGCCGTCCAGCTCTGGCCGCCGAACTCGGTGAACAGCAGCGTCTCGTTGCCCAGCGGCTCCGACAGATGCACCGGAAGCTCGCGGCGTTCGACCGCGTGGCCGCTCTCGCTGTGGATGCCGTGGCCCTCGGGATAGATGTCATCGGGCCGAAGGCCGAGCACCACGCGCCGTCCCTCGGCGACGGAGAAGGCGGGCGGCATGGGCACCTCGGTGCCATCGTCGAGATGCAGTGCGCTGCGCGTGACCGTGGCCTCGGCCATGTTCATCGGCGGCGAGCCGATGAAGCTGGCGACGAAGCGAGACGCGGGGCGGTTGAACACCTCGTCGGGCGAGCCCACCTGCTCGATCCGGCCGTCCTTCATGATGACGATGCGGTCGGCGAGGGTCATCGCCTCGATCTGGTCGTGCGTGACATAGACCACCGTGGAGCCAAGCCGCGCGTGCAGCCGCTTGATCTCGGTGCGCATCTGGCCGCGCAGCTTGGCGTCGAGGTTCGACAGCGGCTCGTCGAACAGGAACACGTCGGGGTCGCGGACGATGGCCCGCCCCATGGCAACGCGCTGGCGCTGCCCGCCCGACAGCTGCGCCGGGCGGCGCTCCAGCAGCGGCTCGATGTCGAGGATGCGCGCGGCGTCCTTGACGGCGGTGTCGATGGTGGCGGCATCGCGACCTGCGATCTTCAGCGAGAAGCCCATGTTCTCGGCCACCGTCATGTGCGGGTAGAGCGCGTAGGACTGGAACACCATCGAGATGTTGCGGTCGCGCGGCGGAAGGTCGTTGACCACCCGCGCGCCGATGCGCAGCTCGCCGCCCGAGATGTCCTCGAGCCCGGCGATCATCCGCAGCGTGGTGGACTTGCCGCAGCCCGAGGGGCCGACCAGCGCGACGAATTCGCCGTCGGCGACCTCGAGGTCGATGCCCTTCACCGCGTGGAAGCCGCCGTATTTCTTGTCGAGTGTGGATAGGGTGAGCGTTGCCATGTCTTATCCCTTGATCGCGCCCGAGGTCAGGCCCGAGACGAGGTGCTTCTGCACCGCGTAAGTCAGAAGAAGCGCCGGGATGATCATCACCACGGCGAGCGCGCACATGCCGCGCCAGTCGATTGTGAACTCGGCGGTGTAATCCAGCAGGCCCACGGGAAGGGTCTTGCTGTCGGTGGAGCGGGTCAGCTGGCTTGCCAGCGCGAACTCGTTCCACGAGGTGAGAAAGGCGAAGATGCCGGCGCTGGCGATGCCCGGGCGGGCGAGCGGGAACTCGACCTGCCAGAAGGCCTGCCAGCGGGTGCAGCCGTCGATCTGCGCGGCCTCGGCCAGATCGCGCGGGACCTGCCGGAAGAAGCCGTCGATCAGCCAGATGGTGAAGGGCACGTTGAGCGCGGTGTAGGCGATGATCATCCCCGCGTGGGTGTCGATCAGCCCGACCTTGGCGTAGAGGAAGAACAGCGGCAGCGACAGCGCGATGCCGGGCACCGTGCGGGTCAGCATGAGCCCGAGGAACCAGGCCGACTTGCCCTTGAAGCGGTAGCGCGCGAAGGCGTAGCCGCCGGACATGCCGATCGCCAGCGAGATGACCGTCGAGGTCACCGCGATGATCACAGAGTTGCGGAAGTAGGCGATCACCGGGATGCCGCCCTGACCGACGCCCGAGAACATGTCGACATAGGCGTCAAAGGACAGCTCGCGCGGGATCCACACCGGCGGCTTGGCCATGATCTCGACCGTCGGCCGCAGCGAGTTGAGCACGATCCAGAGCCCGGGCAGGCAGATGATCAGCATCGAGATGAAAAGCGCCACGTTCAGCGCCCAGGCGGAGCCGCGCTTCTTCAGCCGTGCGGAGGCATTCGCGTCCATCACCAGTCCCCCGCGACCTGGGCCCGTGCCTTGCCGAGCTTCGAGAAGAAATATGCCGTGAAGGCGACCGAGAGCAGGATCGCGACATAGGCCATGGCATTGGCCATCCCCATGCGCGCGTCCGAATAGGCGGTGCGGGCGATCAGCGTCCAGAGCACCTCGGTCCGGCCGGCCGGGCCGCCGTCAGTCATGATCTTGATGATGTCATAGGCCCGCGCCACGTCGAGGCTGCGGATGGTCATCGCGATGAAGGCGAAGGGCATCAGGAAGGGCCATGTCACATACCGGAAGGTCTGCCACGGCGTGCAGCCGTCGACCCGGGCGGCCTCCTGCGGATCGCGCGGCATGGCCATAAGACCCGCGAGGATGAAGATCGCGAAGACCGCGGTCGACGACCAGATCTCGGCGGCGGCGATGGCGAGGAAGGCGAGCTTGCCGTCGATCAGCCAGGGGATCGCCTTGTCGGTGAGGCCCAGTGACTGCAGGGCGTTGTTCACCAGCCCGACGTTGTCGTTGAACATGAACTTGAACTGGAAGCCGACCAGAATGGGCGAGAACATCATCGGGAACATCAGCAGCGTGCGCAGCAGGCGCTGGCCGCGGGTCTGCCGGTCGACCAGCAGCGCGAGCCCGAGGCCGATCAGCATCTCGAGGTTCAGCGCCACCGTGAGCAGCAGCACGGTGCGGCCGAAGGCGATCCAGAAATCGAGGTCGGTGAAGATGCGCTGGTAATTGCGGATGCCGATGAACTGGTAGACCGACTCCGGCTTGGTCAGCCGGAAGGGGGTGAAGCTCGACCACAGCGACAGCAGCAGCGGCAGCACCACCACGGCGGCAAGCACGATCACCGCGGGCAGCAACAGCATTATATGCGGGGGGAGGCGCGAGGCCTTCATCTTTCTCTCCTGTCAGGGGAGGCGGGCCGCGCGCACGCGGCCCGATCCTTGGACGCGGCTCAGAGTTCGCCGGCGTCCTCGAGAATGGCAGTCGCCTCGTCGGCGGCGGTGTCGAGTGCCTCCTGCGGGCTCTTGTCGCCGAGAATGGCCGCCTGAAGTTCCGGGTAGAGCACGTTGGTGATCTCGATCCAGCTTGGCGTCTGCGGCACCGGGAAGGCGGTCTCTGCGGCCACCTGGAAGGCCTTCAGCACCTCGGTGCGATAGGCATCCCCCTCGGCCTCGGCGATCACATGCTCCCAGACGGACTGGCGCGAGGGCAGCGGACCGGCGGCGCTTTCCAACTTCTGGCTGTCCTCGTTGGTCAGGAACCAGACCAGAGAGGCGGCGGCCTCGGGGGTCTCGCAGTCCTCGGTGACCGAGAAGCCGTGGAAGCCCGACCAGCCCGAGCGGATGCCCGCGGAGCCCTTCGGCGGCGGCGCAACACCGACGTTGCCCGCGACCTTCGAGGCGGAGGGGTCGTTGAAGAACCCGGCCCAACCCGGCCAGTCGAGGTTCAGCGCCACGGTGCCCGAGGCGAAGCCCTGTCCCAGATCGTCCCAGAGGTAGTTCGGCACGCCCGCCGGCACGGCCTTTGCCGCGTAGAGATCGACGAACCAGGTCAGCGCCTCGACACCGGCTTCGGAGTTGAACGCCGGGCGGCCGTCGCCGTCGAGGAACTGCCCGCCGTTGGCCACGAGGATCTCGTAGAAGCGCCCGGCGATGGCCTCTTCCTTGCCGGCGTATTGCGTGCCGTAGAAGTTCGGCGCGTCGGCGAAGAACTTCGCCTGGTCGGCGACCTGGTCCCAGGTCTCGGGCACGGCCAGCGGGTAACCGTATTCTTTCTCGAAGGCGGCGGCATCGGCCTTCTCGTAGATGTCCTTCTGGTAATAGAGCGCCGAGACGTCGAACTGCGCGCGCGGCAGCATCACCAGCTTGCCGTCGAGCGTCGCCGATTGGATGTTGCCCGGCACGAAATCGGCCAGCGCCTCTTCGGGCAGGTACGCGCGCAGGTCCACGTAGATGCCGGGGTATTGCGGCGCGAAGGACGAGTGGTTCGAGCCGACGCACCAGCCAAGCTGGCCGGTGGCGATGTCGGACTTGATCTCGCGGTCGAGCTCGAAGTGGTTCTTCTTCGAGATCACCTCGACCTTGGCCCCGGTCGCGGCCTCCCATTCCGCGATGCGCGCGTAGAGCGGTTCATACTGCTGCCCGCCGATGAGTTTCGCCTCGATGGTCACGCCCTCGAAGCTGCCGGGCAGGTCCTGCGCAGAGGCGGCGGTCGCCAATGTCAGCACCGCCGCCGAAGCGGTCGTCAAAAGTTTCATGGGTCTCCTCCCTGAAAATCCGTGGGGGCTATCCCCTCACTTATGGATAATCTATTTATATACAAAGACGGCGACGTGCCTCCTGTCAAGGAATTCCGCTGGAGGCGCAGGATGTATTCTTATATGAATGACGCAATTCACAGAGAGCAGCATGACCGACACCACTGACCGCTACCGCGCGCCGGCCCTGGACAAGGGGCTCGACATTCTCGAATTGCTTGCCGGGATCGAGGGCGGGCTCACCCAGGCCGAAATCGCCAAGGAACTCGGCCGTTCTCCCAATGAATTCTACCGGATGCTCGAGCGGCTGGCCCGGCGCGGCTACGTCGCGCGTGTCGATGGCGATCGCTATGCGCTGACGCTGAAGATGTTCGGCATGGCGCAGTTCCACGCGCCGACGCGACGGCTGGCCTCGCTGGCGACACCCTTGCTGCGCGATCTGGCCGAGCGCACCCGGCAGGCAAACCAGTTGGTGGTCTTTGACCGTGGCAACGCCGTGGTGATCGCGCAGCAGGAGGCGCCGGGCTACTGGGGCATCTCGATCCGCGTCGGCAGCCACATCAACCTCTTCGACACCGGCTCGGGCAATGTGCTGCTGGCCTTCTCCAGCCCCGAGCGGCGACTGGCGATGGTGGCCGAGAACAGCGACACCGGCGCCCCGGCGCGCGCCATTCCCGCCGAGCTTGAGGCGCGCTTCGAGGTCGTCCGCGCCCGCGGCTACGAGGTGAAGCCCTCGGCGCAGACCGTCGGCGTCACCAATCTTTCGGCCCCGGTGCTTGCGCCGAGCGGCGAGGCCATCGCCGCGGTCACCATCCCCTACCTGCCGCTGGTTGATCGCGAGGCCGCACCCAGCCCAGAGGAGGCGACGGCAGCGCTGGTCGAAACCACCGCAGCGCTGTCGCGGTTCGCCGGATATGGTGCTGAGGGGGAGACATTCGCATCTGAATGATCCATTCTTGGGTGAATGATTTGCTCAGGGAGGAGCACATGCAAGAGCCCGCGATTCTGGACAGCCACCTTCACCTCGTAGACCGCGGGAGGCTCGACTACCCGTGGCTCTCCGGCGCCCCGGCGCTGGACCGGGACTGGCTGCTGGAGAGCTATGCTGCCGAGGCGCGCCGCGTCGGGATCGGCGGGGCGATCCATATGGAGGTGGATGTCGCCGATCCGCGGATCGAGGACGAGACCGCTTGGATCGAGGAGCTCGCCGCGAGCGGCAGCTTCCCCATTCTCGGCGCGATTGCCGCCTGCCGTCCCGAGGCGCCCGACTTTCCCGCCTTCCTCGACCGCTCGGCCGCGCGCGAGATCGTCGTCGGCTTCCGGCGGGTGCTGCACGTGGTGCCCGACGAGGTCTCACAAGGGGAGCTTTTCCGGCAGAACATCCGCCTGCTCTCGGGCCCCGATCTGCCCTTCGATCTCTGCGTGCTTGCCCGGCAATTGCCGCTGGCCATCGAACTGGTCGACTCGGCCCCCAACACACGCTTCGTGCTCGACCATTGCGGTGTGCCGGACATCGAGGGCGGGCAATGGGACAGCTGGGCGCGCGACCTCGCCGAGATCGCCGAACGGCCAAACGTCTGCGCCAAGATTTCCGGCGTGGTCGCCTATGGCGGCGCGGGATGGACGCTGGACGAGTTGACCCGCTGGGTCAGCTACACCGCCGAGACCTTCGGCCCCGAGCGCATCTGCTGGGGCGGTGACTGGCCGGTGAACACGCTGGGCGGCGGTCTTTCCACCTGGGTTGCCGCCACCCGCGCGATCTTTGCCGGCTGGAGCGCGGAGGAGCGCGCCGCGCTCTATGCAGGGAACGCAGCGCGCATCTGGAAGCTCTGATCGCTCAGAAGGTCGCGGTGAACATCCGGTCGAGGTCGTCCATGGCAGCCTCGAACCTTCCGTTCTGCAGGGCCGCGTTGATCCGCTCCGAGGCCTCTTGCTGGAACGGCATGTAGCCGTCGTGGCGCGGGCGCATCCAGGCCCGGTCCAGTGTCGCCAGCGTGCCGGAGTAGAAGCTTCCGGCTCCCGCGTCGCAGGTCGGCGAAATCCACGCGTCCCGGTGTCCGGCCTGACCGCCTGCCGAGGCCCAGGGCCCGGTCTGCGCCTCGGGTCCCGCCGCGTGGCGGGCGAAGGCGATGGCCTCCCGCGGGTGCTGGCAGAAGGAAGAGACGGCGAGCCCGGTGCCGCCGAGCGCGCTGCCCTTCGGCCCGGCACCGGGCACGGCCTCGGGGATGTCGTGGAAGGTCACGCGGTGCGGCGCGGCATCGGGCAGGGAATAGCTGATATAGCCATAGATGAGCGGCGCGCAGGCGATCCGATTGCCTTGTGCCATCTCGCCGAGCACGGCGATCGGGTCCATCTCGAAGCAGGCGGGATCAACCTTGTCCGCCAGCGCCTTCAGCAGTTCCAGCGCGCGCAGCGCTCCGGTGCGGTCCACGAAGGGCGCGCTGCCGTCGACCCGGCAAGGGTGCCCGAGGTTGCCGCAGAGCGTGTAGAAGCTCATCAGCACGTGCGGCGGGCGCAGCGGGATCATCACGCGGCCGTCCTCGGCAAGGCGCAGAACACCCCCCCAATCCTTCGCCGGCGCGCTCAGGTCGGGCCGCACCGCCTGCACCTGCGCGGCGGCATCGACCGGATAGGCCCATTGGCGCGCCTCCCAGGTGTAGCTCTCATAGGAGCGTCCGAGAGAGCCCGCAGCGATTTCGGGCGCGTCGGGCAGCGGCAGCAGGCAGGTTTCTGCGGTGATCTGCCCGACGTGCGGGTGGTCGATGATGACGAGGTCGTAGGCGCGCGCCAGCTCAAGCACAGGGTAGCTCTCGAAGTCCTGCAGCGAGCGACGGTCCCAGGTGATCGAGACGCCGTGCGCGGCCTCCCATTCCCGCGAAAGGGCGGCGAGCGGATCGTAGCCCCGGGGGTGGTCCCAGGTCATGCCTTTGAGGGAGATCATAGTCCGAACTCCTTGCGGATCTGCGCGGAATGCTCGCCCACGCGCGGCGCGGCGCGGTGGCCCGCCGGTCGGCGGCCGTCGATGGTCAGCGGCGCGCGGGTGGTGTCGATGCTGACGCCGTCATCGCGGGTCACGGTCTGCAGAAGATCGAGGCGCTTGAAGGCCTCCGCCTCCATCAGCCCCGACCAGTTCAGCACCTCCGAGCACCAGATGTCGGCGGGCTGCAGGATGGCGAGCCATTCGGCGACGGTCTTCTCGGCGACGCGCTCGGCGAGTTGCGCCTTGATCGCGTCGCGGGCGCTGAAGGCGTCGCTGGCAGGGCGGCCCGCCAGCTCCGGCAACCCCATCAGCGCGGCGAGCTTGTCGAGCGGGGTCATCGCCAGCGCCAGATGCCCGTCCCTGGCGGCGTAGACGCCGTAGGGCGCGCCCAGATAGGCATGCGCGCCGTTGGTTTGCGAGCGGGTGGGCAGGCGGCGTCCGTCGTTGAGCCAGGTGGTCAGCACCTCGAACTGCAGGTCGACCAGCGCTTCGAGCAGCGAGGTCTCGACGTGCCGCCCGATGCCGTCGATGCCGCGCCGGACGAGTGCAGCCAGGATGCCCTGCGACAGTGCCACCCCGGCGAACATGTCGCCCACCGCGAGCCCCATGGGCACTGGCCCCTGCGCCGCATCGCCGGTCAGCCACATCAGCCCGGAACGCGCCTGCGCCAGCAGGTCCTGGCCGGGGAATTTCACCCAGGGGCCGTCGTCGCCATAGCCCGAGATCGAGCCGTAGACGAGCCGCGGGTTGAGCGCGTGCATCTCCTCCCAGCCGACGCCGATGCGGTCCGCCACGCCAGGGCGGAAGTTCTGGATCATCACGTCGGCCTGTGTCGCCAATCGCTTCAGTGCCGCAAGGTCGGCGGGGGTCTTCAGGTCGAGCGCCAGGCTCTCCTTGCCGCGGTTGATGGCGTGGAAGATCGTCGAGTCGCCGCCGATCTCGGTGTCCGACAGGTAGAGTTGCCGCGACAGGTCGCCCGCGCCCGCGCGCTCGATCTTGATCACCCGTGCCCCCAGGTCGGCCAGCCGCAGTGAGCAATAGGGACCGGACAGGAACTGGCTGAGGTCGACCACCAGCAGCCCCTCGAGCGGGCGCTCGGGCAGCGAGCCTTGGTGGCCTGCGGCAGTGGTCGTCTGGGATGTGGCGATCATTCGGACGCTCATTCTTTGGTGAAAGATGTACTCACATATGAATGAACGCTTCACGCATGGCGCGTCAAGCCCGATGGCGCAAGCTGGAAAGAAATGCGCGCGGGTCCCACGCTGGTACCCGCGCGCAACGGGATGGAACGGCGATGTCAGTCCAGCGTGGCCGCGAAGATCACCAGCTCGCGCTGCGCGGCCTTCATCGCGAAGGCGCGGGCCGCCTGGTAGTCGGGGTCGTCGTAGCAGGCCTGCGCAGTCGCCAGATCGGCGAATTCGACCAGCAGGATTCGGGACTTGTCCCCGGCTTCCAGCATCGTTGGCGCCTCGTCGCCACGCCTGACCCTCGCGCCGTATTTCGCCGCGACCGGGGCCCAGAGCCGCCCGTATTCCGCCTGCGCCTCGGCGTCTGTCACATCGGTGCCGAGCACCAGCCAGTAGCCTTTCATCGGGGTCTCCTGTCCCTGCGTGTCATGTCGCCCCGCTCTAGCGCGGGCCGGGGCTGCGGGGAAGGGCGGGAGGGGTGAGCCTTGCCTTCGAGGTGGGCCGGGCAAAAGCAGGCCCTCCCGGGGCCTGCGGCGGAAAGGCCAGGGAACGGATCAGCGCTCTGTCGGATGCCCCGCGTCGATCCAGCCTTGCGTACCGTTCTCGAGGAAGGCGACGCGCGCGATCCCGGCCTTGACCAGCGCATGAGCGGCAATCGCGCCCATCGGCCCGGCCTGGCAGGCGGTGATCACCTCGCCCCTGTGACCGGAGATGGCGGTGGGAATGTCCCCCGCCTCGAGCCGGTCGAGCGGCACGATGAGCGCGCTGGGGATGCGGCCTGTTGTCTTGGCGATGGCCTCGGGCGGCCGCGGATCGACGAAAAGCGCGCCCCTGCCGTGGCGGCTGGCGGCCTGCCCGGCGGCGATCGAGGGAACGGCCGCGCGGGCCTCTTCGAGACGGGTGTTGAAGGAGTTTGACATCGGAAGGGTCCTTTTCAGGTTGGGGTGAAGATGCGGCGTGGCCGCGCGGGAAAACGGGGGATCAGGCGGCGAGGCGCAGGGCGCCTGCCTGCCGGGCGAGCCATTCGCGGCGCAGCGCGGCGGCACCGATGCAGGCCGAGATCAGCGCGCCGACGAGGCCGGGCAGGGCGCCGACCGAGAGGTCGAGGCCGATGCCGAAGGGCGCGGCGCAGAGCATGACGGCGCGCATCCGCAGCGTGTCACGCTGCATCCGGCCGACCATCACGAGGCAGCAGGCGGTCATCGCCAGTCCCGAGGCCAGCCCGCTCCATGTCAGCGCCGTGACCAGCCAGACCACCGGCAGGAAGCCCAGACCCATGTGGCGCAGCCAGGGGCGCTCGCCAGCGGCAAGGGCGATAAGCGTCTGGGTCGCGCCGATGGCGCAGACGCCGGTGCCGCTCCACTGGCCAAGCAGCGCGTATTGAGCGGCGTAGCAAGCGGCGATGCAGAACTGCGCTGTGAGGATCTGGCGGCGCTGCTTGAACAGGGGCCAGACAAGCTGTCCGGCCAGGCCCGCGGATCCGAAGAGGACCGCCGGGGAGATCGCGGGGATCAAGGCGAGTACGTCGGGCATCTTGGCCTCCATCAGAGCAGACTTTTTGGTCTGCATCGAACGTACCAACCGGTCTGTTTTCGGGGGAGAGCCTTCCGGGTTTCGCTTGTTTCACCGCCGTATCAGCGCGTTTCAGTCTCGTATTCGCGGTAAATGTTGCGATCCGGGCCGAGGCGGCATAGTCTGATTACAGACTAAGCGGTTTGGAGGTGCCCCATGTCCCGCAAGGGTGAGCAGTCCCGCGAACACATTCTCGGAAGCGCCCGCGCGCTGGTGATGGAGAAGGGCTTTGCGGGCACCTCGATCGACGACATCCTGCGCAGGGCGGGGGTGTCGAAGGGGGCCTTTTTCCATCACTTCGCCTCCAAGGCCGAATTGGCGCGTGCGCTCGTGCGCTGGCATGCGGGGCAGGATCTCGAGATGTTCCGCACCCTCGCCGCCCGCGCCGAGGCGACCCATGACGATCCCTACGACCAGCTGCTGATGTTCCTTCAGGGGTTCGAAAGCTACATTTCGAACCCCGAGCAGCCGTCGCGCGGCTGCATGTACGCGGTCTACACCTACGAGAACGCCCAGTTCGACGAGGAGGTGCGTGGCATCGTCACCGAGGTGCTGCGGGACTGGACGGCGATCTACATCCGCAAGTTCCAGGAGGTGCTGGATGTACACCCGCCGCGCATCGAGGTCAGCGCCCGGCAGCTTGCCGAGTTGGCGGTCTCGATCATCGAAGGCGCGCTGGTGCTTCAGCGTGCCTATGGCAAGCCCGACATGACCGCCCGCCAATCCCGGCATTTCCGCGAGTATCTCGCGCTGCTCTTCGACCGGCCCGCGCGTGCCGCGGTGGCCTGAACCGTTGCGGGCTTCGGCGTGAAACGAATGAAACAGCGCGCGCAATCGGCCTGAAACGCGGCCCCGTCAGAACTTCTGTCCATCGGAAGGGCACAGCGCCCGACGAGCCCAGACACTCCAATGGACAGGAGCCCAAGATGACGACCCAGACCCTCGAGAAGCCCGCCAAGACCGCCATGAACGGCGTCGACGTGCCGACCTTCCTCGCCACGCTCGGCGTGGTGGGCGAGACCCCGGACATCGCCAAGTTCACCTTCCGCGCCGACGGCGAATGGCTCTCCGGCACCCACAGCCGCACCGCCTTCACCGGCTTCCACGGTGCCATGCAGGAGATGCAGCACCGCCGCGACTACGCCGTCGAATGCGACCACCCGCAGGTGCTCTGCGGCGCGGACAACGGTGTCACCCCGGTCGAATTGCTGCTGGCGGCGCTGGCCTCCTGCATCACCGCCGGGATCGGCAACATCGCCTCGATCCGCCAGGTCAAGCTGCACGCGGTCGAGACGAAGATCGAGGGTGACATCAATCTCAATGGCATCCTCGGCCTCGACAAGAGCGTGCGCAACGGTTTCGCGGGCATCCGCATGGCGGTGAAGATCCGCGGCGACGCCCCGCAGGAGAAGCTTCGCGAGATCGTCGAGCAGTCGGTGGCCCGCTCCGCCGTCTTCGACGTGCTGAGCAACGGCGTGCCGGTCTCGGTCGAGATGGCCGCCTGACCCCGGACAGACTGCCCGCGCCGACCGGTGCGCGGGCCACGTCCCCCAAGCCCTCAATCCCCCTCATCCGAAAGGACAGATCCATGCCCCGTTTCTCCGCCCCCGCCGCCAAGCCCAGCTACGGCTCCGGTTTCGACAACGTCGCGATGCGCGACACCTTCGCCGACTTCCGCGCCTGGTGGGACCGTGCCTGCCTGCTCGCCGAAGCGCCGGTGCAGGCTCCGAAAGGCACCTCCCTGCCGATGGCCGCCTGAGCCGGGCTCTCCTCCCATCCTCCCACCCTCCCCAACGGCCCGCTGCCATTGCGCTGCGGGCCGTCTGCTTTTCACGGGCCGCGCGCCGGCGCTGAAACACTCGAAACGCGAAGGCCTGCGGCAAGACGCAGTGGCGAAACACGGCGCGGTCAATCTTGGGCAAACCCCAATGGAGTGAGCCCATGAGCACCGCAACGCGCGTTCTGATCCTTGGTGCCGGCCAGGCCGGCCTTGCCCTGAGCTGGTCGCTGTCGCGGCGCGGCATCGACCATATCCTGCTCGAACGCGGGCGGGTGGGAGAGCGCTGGCAGTCCGAGCGCTGGCCGGGGCTGCACCTTCTCACGCCGAACTGGATGAACCGGTTGCCGGGGCCGTGGGCCGAGAAGGATCCCTCGGGCTTCATCTCCGCCGCCGAGTTCGGCCAGCGGCTCGACGCCTACCGCAAGGCCATCGCCGCGCCGGTGGTGACAGGCTGCGAGGTGCAGCTGGTCGAGCGGGAAAGCGACCGCTTCCGGGTGATCGCCGGCGGTCGGCAGTGGTTCGCCCGCGCGGTGGTCATCGCCACCGGCGCATGCGATCTGCCGGCGGTTCCGGAGTGGGCCGCCGCGCTGCCGAAAGAGGTCACGCAAGTGGTGCCCACGCGCTACCGCGGTGCGCAGGCGCTGCCGCAGGGCGGGGTGCTTGTCGTCGGCGCCTCGGCCACCGGCGTGCAGCTGGCGGCCGAGATCCGCGCCTCGGGCCGTCCGGTCACGCTTGCCGTGGGCCGTCATGTGCGCTGCCCGCGCCGGTATCGCGGGCGCGAGATCTTCGATCTGCTGCAGGACAGCGGATTTCTCGATGCCCCCCGCCCGCCGGATGCCGATGCGGCGCAGCTTTTGGCGCTGCCCTCGCTGCAACTCACCGGATCGGAGGGCGGCGGGGCGCTTGGCCTCGACCGGCTCCGCGCGATGGGTGTGCGGCTGGTGGGCCGGGCGCTCGGCGCCGAGACGGGCGTGCTTCGGCTCGATCCTGCACTCGGCGCGGAGGTCGAGGCGGGGGAGCGTCGGCGGCGCAAGCTGCTCACGCATGTCGAGACCCATCTTGCGCTGTCCGGCAGCGCGCTGCCGGCGGATGCCGACGCCTGGCGCAGGCCGGAGCTGCCGCGCCACGGTCCCGAGCGGCTCGACCTGGCGGCGGCGGGCATCCGCAGCGTCATCTGGGCCACTGGCTTCCGCCGCGCCTACCCGTGGTTGCAGGTTCCGGTGCTGACCGGTGCCGGAGAGCTGGAGACCCAGGGCGGGCGCACCGCAGTGCCCGGTCTCTACGCGCTTGGCCTGCCGTTCCAGCGCCATCGTGCCTCGGCCTTCATCCACGGCGTCGGTCGCGATGCCGAGGCGCTGGCCCCGGTCATCGCCGCCGGGCTGCGCCGGGCTCTGCCACGTGCCGCCTGACCCCCTTCACACAAGGAGATTCACAATGAACATAGAAACATACGACGTACTTATCGTGGGGGCCCGCTGCGCCGGCGCGGCCACCGCCCTGCAGCTCGCCCGGCAGGGCGCGAGGGTGCTGCTGATCGACAGCGCGGCGCCGGGAAGCGACACCATGTCCACCCACGCGCTGATGCGCGGCGCGGTCATGCTGCTGGACCGCTGGGGGCTTGCCGAAGCACTGCGCGACGCGGGAACACCGCAGATCACCCGGACCAGATTCATCTACGGGACCGAGGCGATCGACATCGCCATCCGCCCGGAACAGGGGGTCGCGGCGCTCATGGCGCCACGGCGCCACCTGCTTGACCGGCTGCTCGCCGAGGCGGCCGCGGAGGCGGGCGCCGATGTGCGGTTCGAGACCGCTTGCACCGGGCTGATCGAAGACGCGCAGGGCCGGGTGCGCGGCGCGCGGCTGGCCTTGCCAGATGGCGGCACCCGCGAGGTGCGCGCAGGGCTGGTGATCGGCGCCGACGGCAAGCGCTCGCGCGTGGCCCGGCTCGCGGGGGCAGAGGTCACGCGGCGTGCGCATCACACCGTGGCCTGCACCTACCACTACGTCACGGGCCTGCCAAACCGCGGCTTTCGCTGGCATTTCGCGCCCGGCGCGGCGGGCGGGATCATCCCGACAAACGCCGGGGCAAGCTGCGTCTTCATTGCGCTGCCTCAGGGCTCCGCCTCCGAGCTGCGCCGCACGCCTCTGGCCGACCTGGCGGCGCGGCACATGCCCGCGATGTCCGAAGACCTGGCCGGCGCGGTGCCGGTCGAGGGGCGGGTGACCTTCGCGGGCCTGCCGGGCTACATGCGCCGCTGCGCCGGGCCGGGCTGGGCGCTGGTCGGCGATGCCAGTTGGTTCCGCGATCCGATCACCGCGCATGGCATCACCGACGCCTTCCGCGATGCCGAGCTGCTGTCCTCTGCGGCGAGCAGCGGCACGCTCGGCGGCTACGAGGCACTGCGCGACCACCTGTCGCTGCCGATCTTCGACCTGTCGGACCGGATCGCCAGCTTTGAGTGGTCGATGGACGAGCTGGCCGGGCTGCACAAGCACCTCAACCGTGCGATGAAAGCCAATCAGGGCTGGATCGCCGGAGCGCCTGACCCGGCGCGCCGGGTGGCCTGAGACGTCGCAAGGCCGCGCGGCGCGCCTATGCCGGGCTGCCTTGGCGCATCGGCGGAAGCGGCGGCGGTGGGACACCTGACCCGTGCAAGACAAAAAGGACCCGCCGATCTGGCGGGTCCTTCCTTTTTTTGTCCAGCGGCTGCGCGCGGCGGCTCAAAACCCGTGGGTGCGGCGAAAGACCCGGTGCCACTCGGCCTCGCGCTCGATCTCGGCCTTGGCGCCGTAACCGTGCCGGGCGCGGCGCAATCTGCGGTCCGCGCGGGGCTGCTGCAGGGCATTGTTCAACGCGTTGAGGGCTTTCATGTCATGGCTCCTTGCGTTTGGCGGTGATGCGCCAGTCTCGCGTGCCGGTCTCGCGTGCCAGTCTCGCGCGCCGGTGTTTCAGCCCGATGTCCCGCGGCGGCCCCGTGCGTATCGCGTGCAGCGCCGCCCCAGCGCGCTGCTGAAACAATCGAAACACGGCCCAACCTTGCGCGACATGCGCCTGAAACACGGGCGACCAAGACTTGGATTTCCGCCCTTGGATGAAAACCTTGCCACAGAGGTGCAAGATCCCGCATGTTTGTAGAGCATTGCATGTTCGCGCATTTTTACGGTGGGGAGCCGCGGGCTCCGGGGGAGGTTGCCATGGAGAAGTCCCTGTTCGACAAGTACGGCGGCTTTTCCGTCGTCAGCAAGATCGTCCTCGACCTCTACGACCGGCTGCTGGACGATGATGACGTGGGCCCGTTCTTCGACGAGATCGACATGGCCCGCATCGTCGATCACCAAACCAAGTTCGTCTCTTCGCTGATGGGCGGCCCGGCCTCCTACACCGACGAGCAGATCCGCAAGATGCACGCGCATCTGCGGATCGATCAAAGGCATTTCGACAAGCTCCAATCGCTGCTGCGCGCCACGCTGGCAGATCATGGCGTGGCACCCGAGGATCAGGACGCGATTCTCGGGGCCTTCGAGGCGCGGCGCCCCTTGGTGACGGAGTAACGCCATGACCATCGCCGCGATCAACGAGCAGCTGCTGCGGGCGATCGGGGTGGGGGTTGCGCTTCTCGACCTGCAGAGCCTGCGCCTGCGCTTCTGCAACGACACGTTCCGCGGCTGGTTCGGCGAGATGGAGGTGGGCTCGAACCTGCTCGAGCAGTTCCAGGACTTCGACACCGAGGCCTTGCGCGCCGCGCTCGAGGCCGAGGGCCGCTACACCACCGAGACCACCTTCCGCCTGCGCCGCCGCACGATGACCGTGGCGATGGATTTCAACCGCGCCCTCGACGAGGACGAGCCGATCGCGGTGCTGGTGTGCCAGAACATCTCGCGCATCAAGGAACTGGAGTCGATGATCGACAGCTATTCCATGATGGTCGAGCGCAACACCCGCGAGATCAAGCGCGAGAAGGAGCAGGTCGAGAAGCTGCTGCTGAACATGATGCCGCGTTCGGTCTACGAGGAATACAAGACCTTCGGCATCGTCACGCCCCGGCTCTACGATCCGGTCTCGGTGGTCTGTCTCGATTTCGTCGGCTTTTCCGATATGGTCAGCGCGCATGAGCCGGGGGTGATCGTCTCGGAGCTCAACGACATCTACACCGCTTTCGACCGCATCGGCGAGCAGTTCGGCTGCGCGCGCATCCGGGCGGTGGGCGATCTCTACATCGGTGTCGCCGGGCTGCCCGATCCCACCGACGACCACGCGCAGGCGGCCGCCAATGCCGCGATCCGTTTCATGCGCTACCTCAACCAGCGCAACGGCAGCCATCCGATCCAATGGTCCTGCCGCGTCGGCATCGCCTCGGGAGCGGTGGTCGGATCGGTGGTCGGCGTGCAGAAATACATCTACGATGTCTTCGGCCCCGCGGTGATCACCGCGAGCCAACTGCGTTACAAGGCCGAGCCGATGACCATCTCGGGCAACCGCGCGGTGGTCGAGCGGCTCGGTGACGAGTTCACCG
Organism: Salipiger mangrovisoli; assembly: GCF_015223355.1. GTDB lineage: Bacteria > Pseudomonadota > Alphaproteobacteria > Rhodobacterales > Rhodobacteraceae > Salipiger > Salipiger mangrovisoli. Next base: position 235,956 of record NZ_JADFFK010000007.1, read on the forward strand.
CCGCCGAGGCGGGCAGCATCACGCTCTCGGATGGCAGCGAGGAGGCGGTCTTCCGCATCGCCGCCGAGATGCGCGCGGCGCAGGAACGCTGAGATGGCGGTGCGCTTCGATCCCTCGGTGCCGGAAGCAGGGGGCGGGCCGCAGCGGCGTCCGGCCGACATGCTGGCCGAGGTGATCGATGCGCTGTCCGAGGGTCTGGCGATCTTTGACGAGAACGCCCTGCTGCTGCGCTTCAATGCGGGGTTCGCCGAGATGAACCCGGCGGTTGCCGACCTGCTGGCCGAGGGGCTCGACTGGTCGCTGCTGCTGCGCGAATGGGTGGTGCGCGGCGGGCTTGCGCCCGAGGATGCCGAGCGGCTCAACTTCATGGAGGCCAGGCTTGCGGGGGGCGACTGGATGGTCACCCCGCTTGAGATCGAGAGCGGCGACCGCGTGACGCAGATGGTTCTGCGCAGCACCGCCGCTGGCGGCTTCGTGCTGGTTCAGACCGACGTGACCGAGCGCCGCGTTGTCGAGGAGACCGAGCGCGCGGCTGACCAGCTGGTGCGCAAGGTGCTGGAAAGCTGCCCGGCAAATATCATCATGTCGCGCGTCGGCGACGGCGAGGTGATCTACCGCTCGCCCGCCGCGACCGAACTCTTGGGCAGCGCCGAGCACACCCACGCGCATTTCGCCTCGCGCGCCGAGCGGGCCGACTTCATCACCGCAGTGCTTCCCGACGGGCGGGTCGACGACATGCCGGTGACCGGGATCCGTGCCGATGGCGCGCGGTTTCCCAGTCTGGTCTCGGCGCGGCTGATCCAGTATCGCGGCGAGGACGTGCTGGTCTCCTCGACCATCGACGTGTCGAAGGAAGTGGAGCTGCGCCGCCGACTTGCCGCGCAGCGCGAACAGATCTTCCAGGCGGAGAAGATGTCGGCGCTCGGCGAGCTCCTGGCCGGGGTGGCGCACGAGCTGAACAATCCACTCTCGGTGGTGGTAGGCCACGCGCTTATGTTGCGGGACGAGGACATCTCGGACGAGGTTCTGCGCCGGGTCGAGAAGATCTCGGATGCCGCCGAGCGCTGCGCGCGCATCGTGAAGTCCTTCCTCGCCATGGCCCGGCAGCAGCCTGCGAGGCTGGTGCCGATGGACATCGCCGAGACGGTCGAGACCGCGGTGGGCGCGCTGTCGCAAAGCGCCGAGGGGCTGGGGGCAGAGGTCTCGCTGCAGATCGCGCCGGATCTGCCGCCGGTACGCGGCGATGCGCATCAGATCGCGCAGGTGGTCATCAACCTCGTGACCAATGCCGATCAGGCCATCGGCGAAAGCGGCACTGGCGGGCGGATCGACGTATCCCTGAGCCACGACCTTGCTGCGCAGCGGGTGGTCCTGCGTGTCGCTGACGACGGGCCGGGCATCCCGAGGGACATCCGCAGCCGCATCTTCGACCCGCTTTTCACCACCAAGCCCGTCGGCTCGGGCACGGGCATCGGGCTTGCGCTCTGCCACCGTATCGTCACTGCGCATTCGGGGACGATCGCGCTGGCCGAGAGCGGTACGGGCGCGACGCTGGTGGTGCGCCTGCCGACCACCGAGGCGCGCGAGGCCGAGGGCGAAGGCGCAACCTTGGCCGCGAAGCCTGCCGGGCGCGGCGCGGTGCTGGTGGTCGACGATGAGGAGGACGTCTCGGACCTCATCCGCGAGATCCTCGGGCGCGACGGCTTCGAGGTGACGGTCGCCGGCTCGGCCGAGGCCGCGCTCGACCTTTTGGCCGGAAGAGAGTTCGCGCTGATCCTGACCGACCTCAACATGCCGGGGCTGGGCGGGCGCGGGTTCTACGAACGGCTGCTGCGTGACCGCCCGTCGATGGCCCGCCGCATGGGCTTCGTCACCGGCGACACGATGAGCCCGCAGGCGCGCGGTTTTCTCGACGGCGCCGGGCGCCCCTTCCTCGAAAAGCCCGTTGCGCCCGAAGAACTCCGCCGCCTCGCGCGCGGCATGCTGGAGGGCAACGCATGAGCGATCACGTCCTGATTTGCGACGACGAGCAGGACCTGCGCGAGATGGTCGGCGAGTACCTCGGCAAACGCGGCTATCGCACCACGCTGGCGGGCGGGGCCGACGAGTTGCGCGAGAAGCTGGCGCAGGACCGGCCCGATCTCATCCTGCTCGACATCAACATGCCCGGCGAGGACGGGCTTTCCGTGCTGCGCAGCCTGCAGGGTCCGGAGGCGCCGATGGTCATCATGCTGACCGCCGCAGGCGAGGTGATCGACCGGGTGGTCGGCCTCGAGATGGGGGCGGACGATTACCTTGCGAAACCCGTCGATCTGCGCGAGCTCGCCTCGCGGATAAAAGCGGTGCTGCGCCGGCAGACCTCGACCCCAGAAGAGGCGCCGCGCGAGCGCACGCGCTTCCGTTTTGGCAAGACATGGCTCGACCTCGACGCGGCCAAGCTCTTCGATGAAGAGGGGGTGGAGCTGCCGCTCACCGCCATGGAATTCAACCTGCTGAAGCTCTTCGCCCGCAACCGGGGCCGCGTGCTCAACCGCGACCAGATCCTCGAGGGGGCGCATGACCGTTCGTGGGATCCCTTCGACCGCTCGATCGATATCCGCATCTCGCGCATTCGCAAGAAGATCGAGGTGAACCCGGCCAAGCCCGAAGTGATCCGCACCGTGCGCGGCGTCGGCTACATCTACGATCCGGGCTGAAATGATTGAAACCATCTTGACCGGGGTCTGACACAGGCGGGAAACTCGGGGCAGAGAGACTGGCGGCATCATTCGAACATGAGGATCGCGCCATGACCCTGACCACGCAGAACATCTCTGACATCCGCGCCAGCTGGCAGGTGCTTGCCGCGGACGCCGATGCCTTCACCAGTGACTTCTACGCGGCCCTCTTCCGCCGGAACCCGGCGCTGCGCTCGCTTTTCGCGAACACCGATCTGCCCGCGCAGCGCAAGAAGCTGGTCGCGGCGCTTGCGCTGGTGGTGCGCCAGGCCGACGATCTTGCGCCGCTGCTCGCCCCCCTCGCGGACATGGGGGCCCGCCACCTCGGCTACGGCGTGAAGGAGGCCGACTATGACGCCGTGGGGGGCGCGCTGATCGAGACCATGGAGACGCACCTTCGCGCGCTCTTCACCGCCGAGGTCCGCGCGGCCTGGCTGGCCGCCTATGGCGCGGTCGCGGGCGCCATGATGGCCGGGGCCAGGGCCGCGGCCGCGCGCAAGTCGGCCTGAGGAGGCGCGGCATGCCCCGGTCACCCGCCCCCTCGATCCCGCCCGCCGCCTTTGTCGCGGCGGGGCGCCGCAAACTGGCCGCCGCCGGTCTCGCGACAGCGGCGGCCGGGGTCTTTGCCCATTGCCTCCTTTCGTTTCTCTGACCGCATTTCAGAAGGACACATCCGATGACCAAAGCCTTTGACTCCATTCTCGAGACCGTCGGAAACACCCCAATCGTCCGGATCACCAAGCTCGCCCCCGAGGGTGTCGAGCTCTTCGTCAAGCTCGAGGCTTTCAACCCCATGGGCTCGGTCAAGGACCGGCTGGCGCTGGGGATCATCGAGGCCGCCGAGGCCGACGGCTCGCTCACGCCCGGTCAGACGGTCGTCGAGGCCACGAGCGGCAACACCGGCATCGGCCTTGCCATGGTCTGCGCTGCCAAGGGCTACCCGCTGGTGGTGACCATGGCCGAGAGCTTTTCGATCGAGCGGCGCAAGCTGATGCGCTTTCTCGGTGCCAAGGTGATCCTCACCCCGGCCTCGGAGAAGGGCTCGGGGATGATCGCCAAGGCGCGCGAACTGGCCGACAAACATGGCTGGTTCCTTGCGCGCCAGTTCGAGAACGAGGCCGGGCCGGACATGCATTCACGCACCACGGCGCAGGAGATCCTCGAATGTTTCGACGATGCCCCGCTGGACTACTGGGTCAGCGGCTTCGGCACCGGCGGCACGCTCAAGGGGGTCGCGCGCAAGCTGAAGGCAGACAGCCCCTCTACCAGGATCATCGCCGCCGAGCCCGACAATTCCGCGCTGCTCGCCTCGGGCTGGTGCCAGCCCTACAACGCCGACGGCTCTCCGGCCGCCAGCCACCCCGCCTTTCGGCCGCACTTGATGCAGGGCTGGTCTCCCGATTTCGTGCCGAAGCTGGTCGACGACGTGCTGCGCGCGGACTGGATCGACGAGCTGGTGCCGGTGGCCGGCGCCGATGCCATGACCTGCGCGCAGGATCTGGCGCGCTACGAGGGCATCCTCTGCGGCACCTCGGGCGGGGCCACCTTTGCCGCCGCGCTGGACATTGCCCGGCGCGCTCCAAGGGGATCGCGCATCCTCGCCATGCTGCCCGACACCGGCGAGCGCTACCTGTCGACGCCGCTCTTCGCCGAGATCGAGGAGGTGATGAACGCCGAGGAGCTGGACATCGCCGCCTCGACCCCTCGCTTCCGCTTTGACGCGAGCGCCAGCACCCCGGCTGCGCAGGCCGCTCCGCCCGCCGTCCCGACCGAGGCGGCGCGGGCAGAGCTGGCGACGCTGATCTCGAACCCCGAGACTCCGGTGGTCTTCTTCGCGCTCGAGTGGTGCGAGTTCTGCTGGTCGGTGCGCAAGCTCTTCGCCGCGGCCGGGATCGAGTATCTGTCCGTCGATCTCGACGGCGCCGCCTATCGCCAAGACGATCGCGGCGGCGCGCTGCGCAAGGCGCTGGCCGAGAAGACCGGCGCGGTGACCATCCCGCAGATCTTCATCGGCGGTCGCCACGTCGGCGGGGCCACCGAGACCTTCGACGCCTTCAACAGTGGCGCGTTGCAGGAAATGCTGGCGGGTTTGGGGCGGCAGGTCCATACCGAGGGCATCGGCAATGCCTATGGATTCCTGCCCGCGTGGCTGCACCCTCGCAAGCCGGCGTCCGCCTGAGGAGGAGAGGACATGGAACAGATTGGCGACGCACCGAAGGTCTCGCAGGACCGGTATCGCTGGGTCATCGTCATCGCCGCCTCGATCGTGCTGGCCGTGTCGATGGGGCAGCTGGTCAACGGGCTCTCGGCCTTTTTCACGCCGCTTGAGGACAGCCAGGGCTGGAGCCGGGGCGACATCGCGCTGATCAACTCGGCGGGGCTGATCGGGCTCGCCCTAGGGGGCATCGCGATGGGCTGGCTTGCGGACCGGGTGGACACGCGCAGGGTGGTGCTGGCGGGCGCGGTGGTGACCGGGCTCTGCGTGACCGCCGCGGGCTTCACGACCGCACTCTGGCAACTCTACGCACTGTTCTTCTTGGCCGGAGCGCTTGGCGGAGGGGCGCTTTTCGCGCCGCTCTTCGCGCTTGTTGGAAGCTGGTTCCGCACCGGCGCGGGGCTGGCGATCGGCATCGTCTCGGCAGGTCAGGCCATGGGGCAGGGCGGCATTCCGCTGGCCAATGCCATGCTGATCGACGCCCTAGGCTGGCGCGGCGCCTTTGTCGCGATCGGGCTTGCCTCGCTGGTGGTCATGGTGCCGCTGGCGCTGCTGGCGCGCGCACCGAGGGCCGAGACGGCCGGTGCCGCGGCGCAGGCCGCGGAGGAGGAGCCCGCGGTCCGGCCCGCGGTCGTGGTCGTTCTGATGAGCCTCGGGGTGATCTTCTGCTGCGGCTTGATGTCGGTGCCGCTCATGCATCTTGCGCCGCTGGTCGAGCTTTGCGGCGCGAGCGGCCCGGAGGCGGGCGGCGTGCTCTTCGTGATGATGCTGACCGCCATCGCCGGCCGGGTGGCCTTTGGCAAGCTGGCGGATGTCATCGGCGCGCTGCCGGCCTATCTGGCCGCCAGCGCCTGGCAGACCGCGCTGGTCTATGTCTTCATCCAGATCGACGACATCGGCCTGTTCTACCTCTTCGCGCCGATCTACGGCTTCGGCTACGCCGGGGTCATGACCGGGGTGCTGACCACCATCCGCGCCTTGATCCCGGCGTGGTGCCGGGCCGGGGCGAGCGGCATCATCATCGCCTTTGCCTGGGGCGGGCACGGGCTTGGCGGCTGGCTTGGTGGGGCGTTTTTCGACCGGACCGGCAGCTACGACCTGACCTTCGGCGTGGCGGCGCTGGCGGGGGTGGTGAATCTGGCGCTGCTGCTCACGCTCGGGGCGCTGGTGCTGCGCGGCCGGGCAAACCCGCCCAAGCCGCTGAGGCCGGTCCACGCCTGACCGCGGCGATGGCGACGGCGCCGGACACAGGCCGTCCGGGGCCGTCGTCACATGCCGCTGCGGTCAGGGCTTGGGGATCGCGCCGCGCGGCAGCGGCGACGCGCGCCGAACCACCTCGTCCCAGCCGGGCCGGCGGGTGTAACGCACGACGAGCGATGCATCCACGGCGATGACAAGGGCGTTCAGCGTGTAAAGCCAGACGATGGGCGGCAACACACCGGTTTCGCGCCAGAGCAGCAGCTTCGAGGCGACGCCGCAGAGGTAGCCGAAGCCGATCACCAGCACGAAGGGCAGGCTTTTGCCTCGCGCCTCCCGCTGCCGCATCATCTTGTAGATCGAACAGTACCAGCCGGTCGAGAAGGCGACCAGCATGATGGCTTCCAATACCCCGGACATGTGCAGTTTCCCCTGTCAGGGAGCGCGGGCCGCTCGGCTGATGGCGTGATCGGGGAAGCTTGCGCGGCGATTGTTGCAGAACTGTTTGAAAGTGCCGCAACGCGGCGGGCGGGCAAGGGGCCCGCCGTTCGGCGGGCGCCTTGCGCCGGTTCAGAGCATCCCCGCCGCGCGCGGCAGCCAGAGCACCAGCTCAGGCACGAAGGTCAGCACCATCAGCAGCGCGATCAGGATCGCGAGGAACACCCAGACCTCGCGGATCATCTCGCTGACGGGGATGCCGTTGAGCGCCTTGATGATGAAAAGCAGGATGCCGTAGGGCGGGGTGATCAGCCCGATCATCATGTTGAAGACCAGCACCACGCCGAGATGCGTGAGATCGATCCCCAGCGCGGCCGCCGAGGGCAGGAAGAGCGGCGTGACCACCAGCATGATGGTCGAGACGTCGAGGAAGCAGCCCATCGCGAGGTAGAGCAGGTTGAGCAGGATCAGCAGCTGGATGGCGCTCAGGTCCATGCTGTCGAAGAAGGCGAAGACGCTCGCCGGGACCCGCTCGACGGTGACCACGTAGTTGAAGATGAACGCGCCGCAGAGCACGATGGTGACCACCGCGGTGGTGCGCACGGTGGCGCGGACCACGTCGAGGAACTCGCGCAGGCCCAGCACCCGGTAGGCGAAGACCGACAGCAGCAGCGCGTAGAAGGCCGAGACCGCGGCAGCCTCTGTCGGGGTGAAGACGCCGGTGTAGATGCCGCCCAGCAGGATCGCCGGCATCATCAGCGCCGGGGCGGCGCGCAGGAAGACGAGGGGGAAGGTCCGCCAGGGGATCGCCGCCTCGACCGGGAAGCCGCGGACCTTGGCCATGATCATCACCGAGACGCCCAGCACGACGACCAGAAGCAGCGCCGGCACCACGCCGCCGAGGAAGAGCGCGCCGACCGAGGTCGAGGAGATCAGCGCGTAGAACACCATGGGAATCGACGGCGGGAAGATCGGCCCGATCACCGCCGAGGTCGCGGTGATCGCCCCGGCAAAGCCGCGCGGATAGCGCCCGTCCTTTGTCATCATGTCGGTGATCACCTTGCCGACTCCCGCCGCGTCCGAGATCGCCGAGCCCGACATGCCCGAGAAGATCAGCGAGGTCAGGATGTTGACCTGCGCCAACCCGCCTGGCACCCGGCCCACCAGCGCCAGCGCGAAGGTCAGCAGCCGGTCAGACACCTTGCCCGCGTTCATGATGTTGGCGGCGAAGATGAACAGCGGCACCGCCAGGGCGACGAAGTTGCCGAAGACCCCGTTCAGCACGTTCTCGGCGGCAAGACCGATATCGCGCCCGGCCATCAGCAGGTAGAAAACACTCGAGACGATCATCGCGAGCCCCATCGGAAGCCCGGCCACGGTGGTCATCACCAGCAGCCCGATCATCAGCAGCAAGGCGTTGTCGGCGAAGAATTCCATTGAGTTCCCTTGGAGTCTGAGGGGCTCTTGTCAGAGCGCGTCGCGCCAGTGCGGCCCGAAGAGGCGCAGCAGGCGGCCGAGCATCTTCAGCGCCAGGCCGACGACGAAGAGCAGGTAACATCCGTAGATCCAGTGCATGGGCAGGCGCAGCACCGGGCTCTTCTTGCGGGTGAGGAAGTCGAGGTAGTCGAGCGTCGGCAGGAACAGCAGCGCGAAGGCGACGAGCGCGACGATCATGGTGAAGATCGCCATTGCCCGCTGCACGCGGGGCGAGACCACGTCATAGACCACGTCGAAGGTGACATGCTCGCGGATCGGCACGAGGAAGGCCGCGGCCCAGAACACCGTCCAGATGAAGGCGATCATCACGAACTCCTCGGTCCAGACGAGGGGGGCGCCCATCACATAGCGGAAGAAAATCTGCACGATGAACCCGGCGAAGGCGGCAAGGAAGAGCCCGATGCCAACCACGTCGGCCGCCCGCGAGAGCAGGCGGCCAAGGGTCTCGATCGTGCCGCGCCGGGCTGTCTCGGGCTTCGCCCCGGATCCGGAGGCCATGCGCGCCGTCATGGCGGATCACTCCGCCAGCGCGTTGATCTTCTCGGCCCAGCCTTCGGGCCAGTCGGCCGAACGGTCGGAGCTGAAGTAGACCTCCTGCACGTGGCTGCGGAAGGCGTCCACGTCTGGTTCCGTCACCTGCAGCCCCTCGGACTTGAAGAAGTCCACCAGCCGCTCCTCGTTGGCAACGCGCTCGGCGTTGTTCCAGTCGCAGGAGGCCACGGCAGCCTCGGTCATCGCGGTCTTTTCCTCGTCCGAGAGCTTGTCCCAAGTCTCGTTGTTGATCGCGATGTTGATGCCGTCGACAAGGTGGCTGGTCAGTACGATCTGCTCGGTGACCTCGTAGAACTTCGCGGCCTCGACGGTGGGCAGCGGGTTGTCCTGCGCATCGATCGTGCCGGTCTGCAGGCCGAGGTAGACCTCGCCGAAGGGCAGCGGCGTCGGCGCGGCGCCTAGTGCGCTGCCAAGGAACAGCCAGGCGTCGGAGCCGGGCATGCGCAGCTTCAGCCCGTCAAGATCGGCCGGGGTCTGCACGTCGCGCGCCTTGCGCAGGTTCAGTTGGCGGGTGCCAAGATAGCAGGTGTCGAGCAGCTGCACGTCCATTTCGTCCGACACGGTCTGCTTGAACTCGGCGCCGATGTCCGAGGCAAGGAAGGCGCGGTAGTGCTCGGGGCTCTGGAACAGGTAGCCGGCGGTCAGCAGCCCGTAGGCGGGAATGGCGTCGGCGATGAGCTGGTACGACAGGTAGGTCATCTCGGCGTTGCCGCGTTGCAGCGCGTCGAGGTCGGCACCCTGTGCGAAAAGCGAGCCCGAGTCGTAGATCTGCACGTCGAAACGGCCGGGCGCGCGCTTTTCCAGTTCGTCCTTGAACACCTGCATCGCTTTGGTGTGCAGGTCGCTGGGCACCGATGCGGTTGTATACTTGATCTCGATCTGATCGGCGGCGAGCGCCGGGGTCGCCAGCGCGGTGCCAAGGGCAAGCGCGGTCAGCGTGCGTGTGAATGTCATGTCAGTCCTCCCTGAATTCCGTTTAAGGATTTTCGCCGCTTTGCCAATGGCCGGACCCTCCTCCGGCGGCGATTGCTGAAGACTTTACAAAGCACAGGGGCCTATGTAAACACTGATTGTATCAGTTATGGGATTATTGAAACAACCAGTACAACAGGGCTGGTTGTCCCGTGAAATGGAGGAGAGTGGGATGCGTGCTGGGTCGGATTTCAGGGGGGTGGTCGGCGCCGCGGTGACGCCGGTCACGGCGGCGCTCGAGATCGATGTGCCGCGCCTCCTTGCGCATTGCGAGGCAATGCTCGGGGCGGGCTGTGCCTTCACCTCGGCCTTCGGCACCACTGGCGAGGGCGCATCGCTCTCCACCGATCAGAAGATCGCCGCGCTGACGGAAATGAAGGCGGCGGGCCACGACATGGCGCGGCAGGTGCCGGGCATCATCTCGGCAGCGGTCGAGGATGCGGCGCGGCTCTACCGGGCTTGTGCCGATCTCGGATGCCGCGCGGCGTTGATCATCCCGCCGTTCTACTACACGCCCTCCTCGGAAGCGGCGGTGGCCGAATTCTACGCCGCCGTCGCCGAGAAGGCGGGACATCCGGGGCTCGACATCGTGCTCTACAATTTTCCGCACTTCTCTGGCGTGACCTTCACGCCGTCGCTGGTGCGCGCGGTGCAGGCGCGACTGGGCGATCTGGTGATCGGCATCAAGGACTCCACCGGCAACCTCGAAGGCGGGCTCGAGCTGATCCGCGCCTTTCCCGATCTGTCGATCTTCACCGGCGACGACCGCATCCTGACGCGCATGGTCGCGGCGGGCGGCGCGGGGATGATCGGCGGGCTGGTGAACCTTTTCCCGGCCGACAGCGTCACGCTTTGCGGTGGCAATGTGGACGCGGCTTTCGAGAAACGCGCGGCGATGCGGATCGAGGCGGTTGACGCTCACGGCGGGCTCGTGGTTCTGAAGGCGCTCGTGGCGGCCCGCTACGGCGACGACGGCTACCGCCGCACCGTGCCGCCGCTTGCGCCGCTGGAGGCCGGGATGAGCGCGCGCCTCGCGGAAGAGCTGGGGTTCACGGGCGCGACGCTCTGAGCCGCGGCACAACAGGACGACAGGAGACAGCTGATGCCGGGCAACCGCGCCGAGGACACCCAGAAGCGCCACGACGGGCGCGTCCGGCAATCGGGCTACGAGCAGTTCCAGAAGGCGCTGCTCGACGGTCGTCTGCGGCCCGGCCAGCTGGTCAGCCAGCGCGATCTCGTCGCCATGCTCGGCCTGTCGATCGGGGCGCTGCGCGAGCTCCTGCCGCGGCTCGGATCCGAAGGGCTTATCAACGTGCTGCCGCAGCGCGGGATCCAGATCCCGGCGATCGACCTGCCGTTGATCCGCGATGCCTTCCAGATGCGGGCCGCGCTGGAGCGCGAGGCGGTGCTCCACGCGGTGCGGACCATGCCCGACGCGGTCATCCGCGAGCAGCTCGACCTGCACCGAGAGGTGCTTGCGCAGGTCAAGGCCGATCCCAGCGAGGCGGTGCTGGAACGCGGCCAGGAGATCGACACGAATTTTCATGCGCTGCTGATCGCCTCGACCAAGAACGAGCTGATCCTCTCGGCCTATGACATCAACTCGATCCGCATCCGGCTGATCAAGCTCGACCGGATCCGCCTCAGCCCGGTGACCCTGCCTGCTGCCTTCGCCGACCACATCGCGGTGATCGAGGCGCTGCTGGCGCGCGATCCGGTGGCGGCGACGGCGGCGATGGACCGCCATATCGCGAATGCCCGCGAGCGCGCGCTCGAGATCTGAACTGGAGACCTGAGATGCCCGGACCTGCTGACCGACCCGCAGCCGCAGCCCTGCGCCCCGTCGCGCTGCGCTGCGAGTTGCAGGAGGAGCCTCGGGGTCTCAACGATCTCGCGCCCCGCCTGAGCTGGGGATGCGAGGGCGACGCCGAGCTGGCCGCGAGCCGGGTGGTGGTTGGTCTCGATCACGATGCTATAGGATCGGGGCAGGGTGATCTCTGGGACAGCCGCTGGCTCTCCGGCAGCCCGTCGCCGCTGCGCTACGCGGGTGCCGCCTTGCCGCGCGATGCGCGCCTGTGGTGGGCCGTCGGCCTGCGCGACGCGCAGGGCGCCGAGACATGGTCGAACCCCGCGCCGATCTTCACCGGCCTCGATCCCTCGGATTGGGATGCGCAGTGGATCGCCCGCTACTTCGTCCTGCCTGCCGGGCGCGAAGTGCCGCAGGACAGCGCCTATGACAACCGCTTCCAGGCCCGCCCTGCCGATTACCTGCGCCGAACATTCGACCTGCCAGAGGCGCCGGTGCGGGCCTTTGCCTATGTCACCGCGCTGGGTCTCTACGAGCTGCACCTCAACGGCGCGCGGATTGGCGAGGACGTCATGGCTCCGGGCTGGACCGACTACCACAGGCGCACCGAATATACCGTGCATGACGTCACCGCGCATCTGAACGCAGGCCCGAACGCCCTCGGCGCGATCCTCGGCGAAGGCTGGTATTCGGGCCGCATCGGCCACAACCAGCGCCGCGCGGGCAACCATTACGGCGGCCGCCCGGCCTTCCTGTGCCAGCTGCACCTCGAATACGCGGGCGGGCGGACCCAGCGCATCGTCACCGACGCGCAGTGGCGCACCAGGCAGGGGCCGGTCTGCTACTCGGACTTCCTCGCGGGCGAGATGTACGACGCGCGGCGCGAGATGCCCGGCTGGGATACGCCAGCCTTCGAAGAGGTGAACTGGCAGCCGGTCGAGGTCTTCACCCCCGATCCCCGCGCGCCGGAGCTCGACGCCGCCCGCGCACCGCTGGCCCGCGAGGTCGCCGCGCTGGAGCCGCGAGGTGAGACCCTTGCGGCGGATGGCGAGCGTGTTTTCGACTTCGGCCAGAACCTGGCGGGCTACGTGACGCTCGAAGTCGAGGCCCCCGAGGGCACCGAGATCCGCCTGCGCCACGCCGAACGGCTGGACGAGTCGGGCGCGCTCTACACCGCCAACCTGCGCTTCGCGGTCAGCGAGGACATCTACATCTGCAAGGGCGGCGGGCCAGAGACCTTCACGCCGCGCTTCACCTTCCACGGTTTCCAATATGTCGGCCTCAGCGCCAACGGGCCGGTCGGGGCCCTGAGCCTCAAGGCGGTGGCGATCCAGTCCGACCTGCCGCAGACGGGCGCCATCGAGACCGGCCACCCGATGCTCAACAAGTTGATCTCCAACATCTTCTGGAGTCAGCGCGGCAACTTCCTTGCGGTGCCGACCGACTGCCCGCAGCGCGACGAGCGGTATGGCTGGTCTGCCGACGCACAGGTGTTCTGGCGCACGGCGGGATACTTCATGGATGTCAGCGCCTTCACCGAGAAGTGGCTTCAGGACATGGTTGATGGCCAGTCCGCCGAAGGCGTCTTCCCCGATGTCGCGCCCACCAAGCCGCTCAACCCCTACCGCCTGACGCCGCAACCCGGCGCCCCCGCGTGGGGCGACGCACCGGTCATCCTGTGCCGCGATCACTGGATGCGCTACGGCGATGCCGGGCTGCTGCGCCGCATGTGGGGCCCGCTGGTGGCCTGGATGGACTACATCGAACGCGAGAACCCGGATGGCATCCGCGAGCGCGCGGTGCACAACAACTACGGCGACTGGCTGTCGATCGGCCCGGTCACCGACCGGGCGCTGGTGGCGACGGCCTACTGGATCCATATGGCCGATATCATGGGCGCATTGGCCGCGGTGCTCGGCGAGTCCGAGGCGCGCTGGACCGCGCTGGCAGTGCGGCTGCGCCGTGCGTTTCTCGGGCGCTTCTGGCAAGAGGGCCGCCTTCGCGGCGATACCCAGACAGCCTACCTGCTGGCGCTGGACTTCGCTCTGCTCCCCGAGGCGATGCGCCCGCAGGCAGCGGAACGGCTCGGGGCCTTGTTCGAGGCGTCGGATGGCCACCTGCAGACCGGCTTTCTTGGCGTGCGGCACCTTGCGCCGGTGGTTTGCGACTGGCTCGGGCCGGAGCGGGCGGTCGATCTGCTGCTCAAGGAGACCTACCCCTCGTGGGGGTTCTCGATCCGCCACGGCGCGACGACGATCTGGGAGCGCTGGGACGGCTGGACGCCGGAGCAGGGCTTCCAGTCCACCGCGATGAACTCCTTCAATCACTACGCCTATGGCGCGGTCGGGGAATGGATCTGGGCGCGGCTGGCGGGCATCGACTGGAGCGCGGCGGGTCCGGGATTCCGCGTTCTTGCCATGCGCCCGGTGTTCGACCGGCGCATCGGTCACGTCACGGCGCGCTACGAGGCGGCCTCGGGACCGGTGGCGAGCGCCTGGCACTTCGAGGGCGAGGCGGTGGTTTGGAAGGTGACGCTGCCCCCCGGCACCCGCGCCGAGGTCGCCTTGCCCGACGGGTGGCATTGCGACGGGCAGCGGTGTTTCGCGCTGCCGGCAGGCGCGCATGTCCTGAGCCTGAGCCTGAGCCGCAGCGCGGCCTGACGGCGCGCGCGTCTCGGCGTCAGAGTTCCTCGAGCGAGGACATGAACTTGGAGAAGAGCGCGCCCTGGGAGCTGACCCCCAGCTTGCCATAGATGTTGCGCCGGTGAATGCGCACCGTGCCCGGCGCAATTCCCAACGCCTGGCCGGTGGCCTCGGCGGAATGGCCCTTGAGCGTGTATTCAACGATCTCCGCCTCGCGCGGGGTCAGCAGGTTGCGCCCGAAGCTCTGGAAAGCGTCGTCGATGAGCTTTGGAAGGCGCGGCTCCTCGCTGCCGGGCTGGCCCGCGAAGTCTTCGATCAACCCGACCCAATGCTTCCGTGCGCAGGCCTCGATGAACGGGAAAACCGCCTGAAAGTCACGGAATTCCTTGGCAGAAAATGCCTTGTGCTCGCGCATCGCCGAAATCACGACGCTCACATCGTCACCGACATCGACGATGAAGCCTATTTCTTCAGCAAGTCCGGTCTGCACATAGTAGTTGCGAAAGTACTCGGCCTGGTAAAATCGGTCTGGAGCAAGCTCGCGCAGGCGCACCAGCCGAGAGGTCGTCGGGGCGGCAGAGTGAAGGTAGAACGGGTCCAGCAGATACGGGCCCTCCTGGTAGTCATCCACCATGACCCGGCGCTTTGCTGCGGGGAAATCATCATAAATATCAATAGGTCGTCGGTCACGGTAGTAGGCGAAGGTGACGGTGAACTCGAAGGGGACGACGGCGCGCATCGCATCGGTCAGCGCCTTTGGAAAGCCCGCTGTACCGATCGCGGTCACCGCCGCCGCGCTGGCCGCGACCCAAGTCTCTGTGTCAAATTTTCCAGCCATCTATGCCCTTTGTGGTATATACAACCATTACCAGTTTCCGTACCGTTTTTGAAAATTACGGCATATGCCGCTTGGCGCAAGAGCAAACAGCCACGCCAGGCATCGCGGGGTAAGCCGGGACGGGGAGCACGATGATTCAGGAACCGCACATGACCGACACCACCACTCACGTCCGCGCTCCGGAGGTCGTGGCCGAATTTGTCGGCGCAACCAAGCGTTTCGGCGAGGTTCTTGCGGCGGATCGTATCGATCTGCGGATCCGGCGCGGCGAGTTCCTGTCCTTCCTCGGACCTTCCGGTTGCGGCAAGACCACGGCGCTGAGGATGCTTGCAGGCTTCGAGAGCCCGACTGCGGGCGAGGTGCTGATCGACGGGCGCGACGTCTCGGCGGTGCCCGCCCACAAGCGCCCGGTGAACATGGTGTTCCAGCACTACGCGCTTTTCCCGCATATGACCGTGGCGCAGAACGTCGGTTACGGGCTGCGCCAGCGGCGCCCTCGGCTGCCCAGGCGCGAGATCGAGCTGAAGGTGGCGAAGGCCCTCGCGACGGTGCGTTTGGCGGATTTCGGCCCGCGCCGGATCTGGGAGATGTCGGGCGGCCAGCAGCAGCGCGTGGCACTCGCCCGCGCCATCGTCAACGAGCCGAAGATCCTGCTGCTCGACGAGCCGATGGCGGCGCTCGACGCCAAGCTGCGCGGCGAGATGCAGCGCGAATTGCTGGATCTCCAGCGCAGCCTCGGGATCACCTTCGTGCTGGTCACCCACGACCAGGAAGAGGCGCTCGCGATGTCTGACCGCATCTGCATCATGGGCAAGGGGCGCATCGCGCAAGTGGGCACGCCGCAGGATCTCTACGATCGCCCGCGCAGCCGCTACGTCGCCGATTTCGTGGGCAAGGCGAATATCGTGTCGGGCCAGATCACCGGACGGCAGGCCGGCCTTGCCCAGGCGGTGGTGGGCAATGGCGTGAAGGTCGTGCTGCGCGACGAGCCGGACGATGACCGAAGCGCCGCCGAGATCGCCGTGCGCCCCGAAGCGCTTTCGCTCGCGTCGCGGGATGCAGCTGCCCCGGAGCGCGCAGCCTCGCTGCCCGCGCGAGTCACCCATCGCACCTTCCTCGGCGATCACACCGAATACCTGCTGGTTGCCGAAGGCATCGGCCCATTGCAGGTCAACGTTCCGCGACAGGCCGAAAGAGCCTTGGGCGGACATGACGTGGGCGCGTCTGTCCACGTGATCTGGCCAGAGGGAACGGGTCTCGTTCTCGCTGCCGACGACTGAAGACATTCCTATAAGTCAAAGTCCAACAAGGGAAAATTGAGATGAAAGACGATAACACGCCGATCTCGCGCAAGGCGTTCATGGAAGAGCTTCGGCGCTACCAGAAGGGCTCGGTCAGCCGCCGCCACTTCCTCGGGGTGACCGGGCTCGGCACCGCCGCGGCGGTCATGGGCGGCGCGCTGCCGGGCTTGCTGCCGGGCCGCGCCCGCGCGCAGGACATCGGCGACCGCGTGGTGCTGGCAACCTGGCCGAACTACCACGACCCCGCCAACTTCGACGCCTTCACCGACGCGACCGGCGCCTACACGCAGGTCAACGTGTTCGGTTCCAACGAGGAGATGCTGGCGAAGATCCAGGCGGGCGGCTCGGGCTGGGACGTTTTCGTGCCCACCAACTACGCCATCCCGACCTATGTCGAGGCGGATCTCATCGAGCCGCTGGATCTGAGCAAGATCCCGAACTTCGACGCGGCGGCCTTCGAGAAGCGCTTCTCGGATGCGGGCACGATCGACGGCGTCGTCTACGGCGTGCCGAAGAACTGGGGCACCACCGGTATCGCCTTCAACTCGGACAAGACCGGCGGTGTTGTGGACAGCTGGAAAGCCTTCTTCGACGGGGCCCGCGACAAGTGGGACGGCCGGGCGATGGTGCATGACTACCAGCTCACCACGATCGGCAACGCGCTGGTTTACCACGGTTTCTCCTTCAACTCGGTGGACCCGAACGAGCTGGCGCAGGCCGAGAAGCTGCTGATCGACGTCAAGCCGCACCTCTATGCCATCTCGTCCGACTACCAGCCCGCGATGCGCAACGGCGATGCCTGGCTCACCATGTGCTGGACCGGCGACGGCAAGCAGATGAACGCCGACATGCCCGAGATCGGCTTCGCGCTCGGCAAGGAGGGCGGCGAGATCTGGTCCGACTATTACGCCATCCCCAAGGACGCGCCCCACAAGGAGGCCGCCTACGCGCTGATCAACTACCTGCTGTCGCCGGAGGTGAACGCCAAGGAGGCGCTCGCCCACGGCTACCCGGTGGCCGACAGCCGCACCAATGCGCTGCTGCCCGAGGAGCTGCTGAACGATCCGATCATCTATCCCGCCGCCGAAGCCCTCAGCCCGCTGGAGTTCGGCGCGGCGGTGACCCTGACCGACCCGAACCGTGCCGAGCTGATGGCGCGCTTCAAGTCGGCCTAAGAGCGAAGACGGAGACAGGACGATGGCCATGACCCAATCCCGGGCGCGGGCGCTGCTGCTGACACCGGCAGGGCTGTGGTACGCGGCGATGCTGCTGCTGCCGCTGGCCGTCGTCCTGATCTTCTCCTTCGGCGAGCGCAGCGCCATTGGCGGCTACGCGCCCGGCTTCACCTTCGAGCAATACGCAAACCTTCCGGCGCGTTTCGCGGCCTTCCGCAACACGCTGACGCTGGCACCTGTGGGCACCGTCGCGGCGCTCGTCATCGCCTATCCGCTGGCCTATTTCCTGGCGGTAAAGGTCTCGCCGAAATGGAAGACCATGCTGCTCGTGCTGGTGATCGTGCCGTTCTGGACCTCGATCCTCATCCGCTCCTACGCGTGGATCTTCCTGCTCGGCGGCAAGGGCATCCCGGCGCTGCTGGAGTCCATCGGCCTTGATGACGTGCGGCTGCTCAACACGCCCTTCGCGGTGCTGGTGGGCATCGTCTACGGCTACCTGCCGCTGATGGTCTTCCCGATCTACGTGGCGCTGGAAAAGCTCGACAAGCGGCTGCTCGAGGCGGCGGCGGATCTTGGCACGCCCCCCTGGCGTGCCTTCCTGCAGATCACGCTGCCGCTGTCGATGCCCGGTGTGCTGACCGGCTCGATGCTGGTGTTCATCCTGCTGATGGGCGAGTTCCTGATCCCCGCGATCCTTGGCGGCGGCAAGGTCTTCTTCGTCGGCAACGCGCTGGTGGACCTCTTCCTGCAGTCGCGCAACTGGGCCTTCGGCTCGGCGGTGGCGGTGGCGCTGGTGGGGGTCATGCTGATCACCGTCGGCGTCTACACCCGCCTGGTGAAGCGCTTCGGCGCCAGCCGCGACGACGTCGGCCTGATGTGACCCCCCTGATGTAAATTCCTGAGAGACACGCATGAGACTTTACGCCTGGGCGGTCTACGCCTTCCTCTACCTGCCGATCGGCATCATCGCGCTGTTCTCCTTCTCGGCGGGGCGCTCGGCCTCGCAGATGCAGGGCTTCTCGCTGCAATGGTACGGCCGCGCGCTGAACAACCCCTTCGTGATGGAGGCGCTCTGGACCTCGGTGCGTGTCGCCTTTCTGTCGGCTGTTCTGGCGACGGTGGTGGGCACCATGGCGGCGCTGGCGCTGACCGGAATGCGCGGGCGCACCCGCAAGGTCTTTGACCTTTTGGTGCAGATCGCGGTGATGATCCCCGGCATCGTCATCGGCATCGCGACGCTGATCGCGCTGGTCTCGGTCTTCGACCTGGTCAACCCCTGGCTCGAAGGGCTGACCGGCTGGAAGCTGTCGCTGGGCACCGGCTCGCTGGTCGCGGCGCACGGGCTTTTCACCATGTCGCTGGTGGTGCTGCTGGTGCGCGGGCGGATGGAGACGCTGGACGGGGCGCTGATCGAGGCCTCGGGCGATCTTGGCGCAACGCCCATGGGCACCTTCTGGCAGGTGACCTTTCCGCAGATCCTGCCGGCGATCCTCGCGGGCTTCCTGCTCGCCTTCACCTTCAGCTTCGACGATTTCATCATCGCCTTCTTCGTCGCGGGCGCCGAGACCACACTGCCGATCTACGTCTTCTCGTCGATCCGGCGCGGCGTGACGCCCGAGATCAACGCGATCGGAACCATGGTCATGGCCGCCTCGCTTCTCATGCTGATCGTCGCGCAGCTCTTGCTGCGGCGCTCGCAGGCGCAGGCGCGCCGGTAATTCAAGACTTCAGGAGAGACCCATGCTGAAAGACCGTGTCGCATTGGTGACCGCCGCCGGTTCCGGGATCGGCCGTGCCGGCGCCGTGGCCATGGCCCGCGAGGGCGCCTTCGTGGTGGTGACCGACCTGCGCGAGGAACTGGCCGCCGAGACGCTGGCCGAAATCGAGGCCGCCGGGGGCCGGGGCATGGCGCAGGGCCTCGACGTGCGCGACGATGCGGCAGTCGAGGGGCTGATCGACCGGGTGGCGAAGGACCATGGGCGGCTCGATGTGCTGCATTCGCACGCGGGGATCCAGATCGAGGGCAGGGCCGAGGACGTGACCCCGGCGCAGATGGATTCTTCCTGGGCGCTGAACGTGCGGGCGCATTTCGTCGCCTCGCGCGCGGTGATCCCGCACATGCGGGCGCAGGGCGGCGGGTCGGTGATCATCACCGCGTCCAATTCCGGCTGCCAGTACGACCGGGGCATGGTTTCTTACGCGACCACCAAACATGCCGCCGTGGCGATGGTGAAGCAGATGGCGGTGGATTACGCGCGCGAGAGGGTCCGCTTCAACGCGCTGTGTCCGGGGTTTGTCGACACGCCCTTCAACCTTGGCTTCGAGAAGCAGATGGGCGGGCGCGCGGCGCTCGAGAGCTACGTCGCCGACACCATCCCGATGGGCCGCTGGGCCAGCGTGGAGGAGATCGCCGAGGGCATCCTCTACCTCGCCTCGGACCGCTCGGCCTTTGTCACCGGGCTGGCGCTGGTGATCGACGGCGGCGAGATCCTCTGATCCCGCCCCGAAGGGGTCAGCCGTTCGGCGAGCCGAAGCCGATGGTGGCCTCGACCGCGCGCTTCCAGGCGGCGTATTTGCGCTCGCGCACGGCGGGGTCCATCTGCGGCTCGAAGCGCGCGTCGCGGGCCCAGGACGCCGCAAATTCCTCCATTCCCGGCATGATCCCGGCGTTCTGACCGGCAAGCCATGCCGCGCCCATGGCGGTGGTTTCAAGCACGGTGGGCCGCTCGACCGGCGCGTCGAGGATGTCCGAGAGGTACTGCATCCCCCAGTCCGAGGCGCTGAGTCCGCCATCCACCCGCAGCGCCGCCATCTCGGCATCGCCATGCGCAGCGGCCCAGTCCGCCTTCATCGCCTCGATGAGGTCGCGGGTCTGGTAGCCGACGCTTTCCAGCGCGGCGCGGGCGAACTCGGCGGGGCCGGAGTTGCGGGTGAGCCCGTAGATCGCCCCCCGGCAATCGGCGTTCCAATAGGGCGCACCGAGCCCGGTAAAGGCGGGCACCAGCACCAGCTCCTGCGCCGGATCGGCGGCCTCGGCCAGAGGCTGGCTCTCGGCGGCTTCGCGGATCACCTTGAGCCCGTCGCGCAGCCATTGGATCACCGCACCGGCGACGAAGATCGAGCCCTCGAGCGCATAAGTGGTCTTGCCGCCGATGCGGTAGGCGATGGTGGTGAGCAGGCGGTTCTGCGACACCACCGGCGTCTCGCCGGTGTTGAGCAGGGCAAAGCAGCCGGTGCCATAGGTGGATTTCACCATGCCGGGGGCAAAGCAGGCCTGGCCGATGGTGGCCGCCTGCTGGTCACCGGCGATGCCGAGGATGGGGATCGGGCGGCCAAAGAGATCGGCGCGGCAGTCGCCGAAGTTGGCGTCGCAGTCGCGCACCTCGGGCAGCATGTTCGTGGGAATGTTGAGCCGCTTGCAGATCGCCTCGGACCAGCGCCCCTCGCGGATGTTGTAGAGCATGGTGCGCGCGGCGTTGGTGGCGTCGGTGGCATGGACCGCGCCGCCGGTCAGCTTCCAGACCAGCCAGCTGTCCACCGTGCCGAAGAGCAGCTCGCCCGCCTCGGCTTTCTCGCGCGCGCCCTCCACGTTGTCGAGAATCCACGCCAGCTTGGTGGCCGAGAAATAGGGGTCGAGCAGCAGGCCGGTCTTTTCGGTGACGGTGGCTTCGAAGCCCTCGTCGCGCAGGCCCCGGCACATCTCCGAGGTGCGGCGGTCCTGCCAGACGATGGCATTGTGCACCGGCTTGCCGGTGGTCTTGTCCCAGACCACGGTGGTCTCGCGCTGGTTGGTGATGCCGATGGCGGCGATGTCATCCGGGCCCGCGCCCGCCTTCTCGACCACGGCGCGACAGGTGGCGGCGGTGGTGGACCAGAGGTCGAGCGGATCATGCTCGACCCAGCCGCTCTGCGGGAAGTGCTGCGGGAACTCCTCCTGCGCCGAGGCAACGACCTGCAGCTTTTCGTCGAAGAGGATTGCGCGGGTCGAGGTGGTGCCCTGGTCGATGGCGAGGATGAGGGTCATGTCTTTGGTCCGGCCTTCTCTTGTGTCGTCTGTCGTGTCGGACGCGCGGCGCAGGGCCCGCGCGATCCCTGGGAGATCTGCCTCTCGGGTCAGTCCTTTGCCCAACTCGTATCGGCGATGGCCACGCAAGGCCATGGCGAAGACGAGAAAACGGGGGCGGGCCGAAACCCGCCCCCGTGCAGTTAGCTCAGTTCCAGGAGGCGACGAGTTCGTCGTAGGAGACGGTCTTCGGCTCCTCGCGCTCGTTTTCGATCTTCGGCTTCGGCGAGCCTTCCATCGAGAGCCATTCCTCGGCGTCCTTCTCCTCGTTCATCACCGGGCCCAGGTCGCCCTGGATACCGGCGCGCTCGAGGCGCTCCATGACCTTCTCCATGTCAGAGCAGAGGCTGTCGAGGGCCTCTTGTGCGGGCTTCGCGCCCGACATGGCGTCGCCGATGTTCTGCCACCAGAGCTGCGCCAGCTTTGGGTAGTCGGGCACGTTGGTGCCCGTGGGCGACCAGCGCACGCGGTCCGGCGAGCGGTAGAATTCCACCAGGCCGCCGAGCTTCGGCGCGCGGTCGGTGAAGCTCTGGTCCTGGATGGTGCTCTCGCGGATGAAGGTCAGGCCGACGTGGCTCTTCTTCACGTCCACCGTCTTGGAGGTGACGAACTGCGCGTAGAGCCAGGCGGCCTTGGCGCGATCTTCCGGGGTGGATTTCATCAGCGTCCAGGAGCCCACGTCCTGATAGCCGACCTTCATGCCTTCCTCCCAGTAAACGCCATGCGGCGAGGGCGCGAGGCGCCACTTCGGCGTGCCGTCCTCGTTCATCACCGGCAGGCCGGGCTCGACCAGCGAGGCGACGAAGGTGGTGTACATGAACATCTGCTGCGCGATGTCCCCCTGCGCCGGGACCGGACCGGCCTCGGAGAAGGTCATGCCCATGGCCGAGGGCGGCGAGTACTTGTTGAGCCACTCGATCGCCTTCTCGACGGCATAGACCGCCGCCGGGCTGTTGGCCGCGCCGCCGCGCGCCATGCAGGCGCCGACCGGCTGCGAGTTCTCGTTCACCCGGATGCCCCATTCGTCGACCGGCAGGCCGTTCGGCTCGCCCTTGTCGCCCATGCCGGCCATCGACATCCACGCGTCGGTGTAGCGCCAGCCGAGCGAGGGGTCCTTCTTGCCGTAGTCCATCGAGCCGAAGACCTTCTTGCCGTCGATCTCGCGGCCGGTGAAGAACTCGGCGATGTCCTCATAGGCCGACCAGTTGACCGGCACGCCCAGCTCGTAGCCGTACTTTTCCTTGAACTCGGCCATGATCTCGGGATCGGTGAACCAGTCGTAGCGGAACCAGTAGAGGTTGGCGAACTGCTGGTCGGGCAGCTGGTAGAGCTTGCCGTCGGGCGCGGTGGTGAACTGGGTGCCGATGAAGTCCTCGGGATCCAGCGTCGGGCTGGTGACCTCGGAGCCCTCGTTCGCCATCCAGTCGGTCAGGTTGCGCACCTGCTGGTAGCGCCAGTGGGTGCCGATGAGATCGCTGTCGTTGACATAGGCGTCGTAGATGTTCTCGCCCGACTGCATCTGCGTCTGCAGCTTCTCGACCACGTCGCCCTCGCCGATGAGGTCATGGGTGATCTTGATGCCGGTGATCTTCTCGAAGGCCGGGGCGAGCACCTGGCTTTCGTACTCATGCGTGGTGATCGTCTCGGAGACCACCTTGATCTCCATGCCCTGGAACGGCTGAGCGGCGTCGACGAACCACTGCATCTCGGCTTCCTGGTCGGCGCGCGAAAGCGTCGACATATCGCCGATCTCGGCGTCGAGGAAGGCCGTGGCCGCCGCCATGTCGGCGAGGGCTGGCCCGCCCAGCAGGCCAAGCGCGAGCGCTATGGCGGTTGTTGTCTTCAGGTTCATGGTTTCCTCCCTTATTGAACCATTTTGACGGATGCGGTGGTCCGGGCCTCCTCCGGCCCAGAGAGCGCTCTGCGGGGTCTCAGACCCAGCGGAACACCGCCACCGCGTAGAGCAGGCAAAGGGCAAGCGCCCCGGGCTGCGCCTGGCCGACAAGGCCGAGCCAGGCGAGATTGATGAAGGCCGAGCCCAGCAGCGTGATGAACAGCCGGTCGCCGCGCGTTGTCTCGATGCCGAGAACGCCGTGGCGCGGGGTCTCGGGGAAGCGGATCGCCAGCACGGTGAAGATCACCAGCAGCGCCGCGATGGTCAGAAAGAAGGCCGCCGTGGGCCAGGTCCATGCCATCCAGTCCATGGTCTCTCTCCTCTCAGACGCGGCCCAGGGCAAAGCCCTTGGCGATGTAGTTGCGGACGAACCAGATCACGAGCGCGCCGGGAATGATGGTCAGCACCCCCGCCGCCGCCAGCACGCCCCAGTCGAGCCCGGAGGCCGAGACGGTGCGGGTCATGGTCGCGGCGATGGGCTTCGCGTCCACCGTGGTCAGCGTGCGCGACAGCAGCAGCTCGACCCAGGAGAACATGAAGCAGAAGAAGGCGGCGACGCCGATGCCCGACGAAATCAGCGGCATGAAAATCTTCACGAAGAAGCCCGCGAAGCTGTAGCCGTCGATATAGGCGGTCTCGTCGATCTCCTTCGGCACACCGCGCATGAAGCCTTCGAGGATCCACACCGCCAGCGGCACGTTGAACAGGCAGTGGGCGAGGGCCACGGCGATGTGCGTGTCGAAGAGGCCGATCGAGCTGTAGAGCTGGAAGAACGGCAGCGCGAAGACCGCCGGGGGCGCCATGCGGTTGGTCAGCAGCCAGAAGAACAGGTGCTTGTCGCCCATGAAGTGATAGCGCGAGAAGGCATAGGCCGCCGGCAGCGCCACGGTGAGCGAGATCACCGTGTTCATCACCACGTAGATCAGCGAGTTGATATAGCCGGTGTACCAGCTCGGATCGGTGAGGATCGTTGCATAGTTGGCAAAGGTCAGGTTGCGCGGCCAGAGCGTGAAATCGCCGAGGATCTCGGTGTTGGTCTTCAGGCTCATGTTGAGCAGCCAGTAGATCGGCAGCAGCAGGAACAGCAGGTAGAGCGTCATGACGATGGCGCGCCCGTTGATCCGCGGCAGGCTGCGCGACCGGCTTGCGGCGGGGGCGAGGGTGGTGTCGGTCATCTCACATCCCCTTTTTGTCGAGGTTGGTCATCACGGTGTAGAACACCCAGGAAATCAGCAGGATCACCAGGAAGTACATGATCGAGAAGGCGGCGGCGGGGCCAAGGTCGAACTGTCCAAGCGCCATCTTCACCAGGTCGATCGACAGCAATGTCGTCGCGTTGCCGGGGCCGCCGCCGGTGACCACGAAGGGTTCGGTGTAGATCATGAAGCTGTCCATGAAACGCAGCAGGATGGCGATCATCAGAACCCCCGCCATCTTCGGCAGCTCGATGTAGCGGAACACCTTCCAGCGGCTGGCCTGGTCGATCTTCGCCGCCTGGTAGTAGGCGTCGGGGATCGACTTGAGGCCCGCGTAGGCCAGCAGCGCCACCAGCGAGGTCCAGTGCCAGACGTCCATCACCACGATGGTGATCCAGGCGGCCAGCGGGCTCTGCGTGTAGTTGTAGTCGATGCCGAGATTTTCCAGCGTGCGCCCCAGCAGGCCGATGTCGACCCGGCCGAAGACTTGCCAGATGGTGCCCACGACGTTCCACGGGATGAGCAGCGGCAGCGACATGAGCACGAGGCAGAAGGACGCCCAGAAGCCGGACTTCGGCATGTTGAGCGCGACGAAAATGCCCAAAGGCACCTCGATGGCGAGGATGATGCCTGAGAACATCAGCTGCCGCCCGAGCGCGTTCCACATCCGGTCGGAATGCAGCATCTCGTCAAACCATTCGAGCCCGGCCCAGAAGAACTGGTTGTTCCCGAAGGTGTCCTGCACCGAGTAGTTGACCACGGTCATCAGCGGGATCACCGCCGAGAAGGCCACCAGCACCAGCACAGGCAGCACGAGGAACCATGCCTTGTGATTGACGGTCTTGTTCATCAGGCAGCCTCCCCCTCGGGTGCGACGCGCCAGTCGTCGCGGTAGACGTTCACATGCGCCGGATCGAAGCGCACCCGGGTCATGTCCGGCCCGATGCTCTCGTCCTCATGCGCCACGATGTTGATGTCATGGCCGAAGAACTCGGCGCGGATGATCTTGTGCCGCCCGGCGTCCTCGACGCGGCGCAGTTTCACCGGCAGCCCCTCGGTGGCACTGAGCCGGGCGAACTCGGGGCGCACGCCGATTTCGACCTTGCCATCCATCGCGCGGTAGCCGGCACCCAGATCGAAATCCGAGCCGTTGATATAAGCGCGGTTGCCCTCGACCTTGGCGGGGATGACGTTCATCCCCGGCGAGCCGATGAAATAGCCGACGAAGGTATGCTCGGGCCGCTCGAAAAGCTCCTCGGGCGTGCCGATCTGCACGACGCGGCCGTCATACATCACCACCACCTTGTCGGCGAAGGTCAGCGCCTCGGTCTGGTCGTGGGTGACGTAGATCATCGTGTGGCCGAAGTCGTGGTGCAATTTCTTGAGCTGGGTGCGCAGCTCCCACTTCATGTGCGGGTCGATCACCGTCAGCGGCTCGTCGAAGAGCAGGGCGTTCACGTCCTTGCGCACCATGCCGCGGCCAAGGCTGATCTTCTGCTTGGCGTCGGCGGTGAGCCCGCTGCACTTGCGGCGCAGCTGGTCCTCCATGCCGATCATCCGCGCGATCTCCTGCACGCGCTCGGCGACATAGGCTTCGTCGCGGCCGCGGTTGCGCAGCGGGAAGGCGAGATTGTCGCGCACGGTCATCGTGTCGTAGACCACCGGAAACTGGAACACCTGCGCGATGTTGCGCTCGGCGGTGGGGGCGTGGGTCACGTCCTGCCCGTCGAAGAGCACGCGCCCCTGCGAGGGGATCAGCAGCCCCGAGATGATGTTGAGCAGCGTGGACTTGCCGCAGCCCGAGGAGCCGAGCAGCGCATAGGCGCCGCCGTCGTCCCAGTCATGGGTCATCTGCTTGAGCGCGAAATCCTCTTCGCCGCGCGGGTGCGGCAGGTAGGAGTGGGCGAGATTGTCGAGCGTTATCTTGGCCATGTCGCCTCCTCCTCAGGCAGCTTGCGCATAGGCGGCGGGGGCGACGAGATCGCCGTTCTCGCCAAAGACGTAGACGTGCCGGGGCGACAGCCAGACATCCAGCGGCTCGCCGAGCGGCAGGTCATGCACACCGCTCACCAATCCGACCCAGCGTTCGCCGTGATGGTCGAGGTGCACGAAGGTTTCCGAGCCGGTCAGCTCGCTCACCTGCAGCTGGGTGCGGAAGCGCAGTGCCTCGGGCTCGTGCTGAATGATCTCCAGGTGGTTGGGCCGGAAGCCCGCCATGTAGCGCCCGTCGGGCAGGCCCTTGAGCTTGCCGGTCGCGGGCGCGCTCTGGCCCTCGCCGAACATCAGCCGCTCGCCGGTCTTGGAGATCTGCAGGAAATTCATCGGAGGATCGCTGAACACCCGCGCCGTGGTGGCGTCGAGCGGCTGGCGGTAGACCTGCGGCGTCGGGCCGAACTGTGTCACGCGGCCCTCCCAGAGCGTCGCAGTATGGCCGCCGAGCAGCAGCGCCTCCTCGGGTTCGGTCGTGGCGTAGACGAAGATCGAGCCGGAAGCCTCGAATATCTTTGGGATTTCCACCCGCAGCTCTTCGCGCAGCTTGTAGTCGAGGTTGGCCAGCGGCTCGTCGAGCAGGACCAGTCCGGCGTTCTTCACCAGCGCCCGCGCCAGCGCGCAACGCTGCTGCTGACCGCCCGAGAGTTCCAGAGGCTTGCGCTCAAGGAAGGGCGTCAGCTTCATCAACTCGGCGCTCTCGCGCACCCGGCGGTCGATCTCTGTGCGGTCCACACCCATCAGCTTCATCGGCGAGGCGATGTTCTGGTACACGGTCATCGAGGGATAGTTGATGAACTGCTGGTAGACCATCGCCACCTTGCGGTCCTGCACCCGCATCCCGGTGACATCCTTGCCTTCCCAGAAAATCTTGCCGGTGGAGGGCACATCGAGCCCCGCCATCAGCCGCATCAGCGACGTCTTGCCCGACAGGGTCGGGCCCAGCAGCACGTTCATCGTGCCATTCGCGAGCGTCAGATCGGTGGGGGCAATATGGGTCTGCCCCTCGACGATCTTCGACACGCCTTTCAGTTCCAGCGACATAAGGTCCTCCTCCCCGCGCCGTATGTCTCCGCCGGGCTATTCGGCGGCGTCGGCCCTCTCGCGGCGGGATGCCATCCAGCCGTCAAGTGCCGAGATCTCCTCTTCGCTCAGGCGCAGCCCGAGCTTGGTGCGTCGCCACACCACGTCCTCGGCCGTGCGGGCAAACTCTTGCCGCATCAGCCAGATCACTTCCGCTTCGGTGAGCGTCGCGCCGAACCCCCTCCCGAGGTCCGCGGCGCAGGTCGCATCGCCGAGCAGCGCTTCCGCCTCGGTGCCATAGGCGCGCACGAGCCGCCGCGCCCAAACCGCCCCGAGGAAGGGATATTTCCTGTTCAGGCTTTGCACCAGCGCGTCGAACCCATCGACCGGGAAGTCGCCGCCCGGCATCGCCACGCCCGCCGTCCACGGACCGGACTTCAGCGTGATATGCGCGCCGATCTTTTCCAGCGCGCTTTCCGCCAGTCGCCGGTAGGTGGTGATCTTGCCGCCGAAGACGTTGAGCACGGGGGCGCCGCCCGTCGCGTCCACCTTGAGCGTATAATCCCGCGTCGCGGCCGTGGCGCTGCTCGCCCCGTCGTCATAGAGCGGGCGCACGCCGGAATAGGTCCAGACCACGTCCTCGGCCGAGATCGCCTTGGCGAAATACTGGTTGGCGAAGTTGATCAGATAGGCCTGCTCCTCGGGCGTGCAGACGGGGCGGCGGTCGGGGTTTTCATGCTCTGCGTCGGTGGTGCCGATCAGCGTGAAATCGCGCTCGTAGGGGATGGCGAAAATGATCCGCCCGTCGCTGCCCTGGAAGAAGTAGCACTTGTCGTGATCGTAGAGCCGGCGCGTGACGATATGGCTGCCGCGCACCAGCCGCACGCCCTCGCGCGAGGGCAGGTCGATCTTGTCGTGGATCACGTCGCCGACCCACGGCCCGCCCGCGTTGATCAGCATCTTCGCGTAATGGGTTGCTTTCGCACTCGTCTCCGCGTCCTCGGTCTCGATCCGCCAGAGCGCGCCGTCGCGCTGCGCATGGGTGACCTTGGTGCGGGTCATGATCGTCGCGCCGCGCGCCTCGGCGTCGCGGGCATTGAGCACCACCAGCCGCGAATCCTCGACCCAGCAGTCGGAATACTCGTAGGCACGCTCGAAGCGCGCCTGCAGCGGCGCCCCCTCCTTCGTGCCCTTCAGCGACAGCGTTGCCGTGCCCGGCAGGATCTTCCGCCCGCCGAGGTGATCGTACATGAACAGCCCCATGCGGATCAGCCAGGCGGGGCGGCGGCCCTTCATCCAGGGCATCGCGAGTCCGAGCATCTTCGAGACCGGCGTCTCGCTCTCGAAGCGCATGTCCTTGTGGTAGGGCAGCACGAAGCGCATCGGCCAGCTGATGTGCGGCATGGCGCGCAGGAGCACCTCGCGCTCGACCAGCGCCTCATGCACCAGCCGCACCTCGAGATACTCGAGATAGCGCAGCCCGCCGTGGAACAGCTTGGTCGAGGCCGAGGACGTCGCCGAGGCCAGATCGCCCATCTCGGCCAGGGTGACCGACAGGCCGCGCCCCGCCGCGTCCCGCGCAATGCCGCATCCATTGATGCCGCCGCCGATGACGAAGAGGTCTGAAGGGGTGTTCGGGGTGGTGTTGCGCAAGGTGGCCTCGTTCCAGTTGGTCCGAAACTACCCCCGGACCGCACATTCACGCAAGAAGTTTGTTTTCGTTTTTTTTCGCATGGGATCTTCGCTCGCTTTCCTCATAAAACGGCGTGTTTGTCCTGCCATGGCGAAAGAATACCATGCATCTGCAGCAACGAATTCGCTGGAACAGGCGCGCATTTACGGGTTTTCTGGGCCAGACTCGCAAAAGCGAAAGAAACCGAACACATGTCCCAATCGCTTCGCCATCCGGAAATTCTCGAGATCGCCCGCCGCGACGGCAAGGTGACCGTCGAGGGGCTCGCGCAGCATTTCGGGGTCACGCTTCAGACCATCCGCCGCGATCTCAGCGAACTGGCCGACAGCGGCCGGCTTGAGCGGGTGCACGGCGGCGCGGTGCTGCCCTCGGGGACAATGAACATCGGCTACGAGGAGCGCCGGCATCTCAATATGGAGGCCAAGACCGCCATCGCCCGCGCCTGCGCGGCGCGCATCCCGCAGGGCATCTCGCTGTTTCTCAACATCGGCACCAGTACCGAGGCGGTGGCGCGCGAGCTCTTGCACCACAAGGGGCTGATGGTGGTGACCAACAACATGAACGTCGCCAATATCCTCGTCGCCAACCCCGAGTGCGAGGTGCTGGTCAGCGGCGGCAGCCTGCGCCGCACCGATGGCGGTCTGATCGGCGCGCTGGCGACCGAGAGCATCCGGCAGTTCAAGTTCGACCTCGCCGTCATCGGGTGCTCGGCGCTGGATGCCGAGGGCGACATCCTCGATTTCGATCTTCAGGAAGTGGGTGTCAGCCGCGCCATCCTGCGCCAGTCGCGGCGCACCTTCCTCGTCGCCGACCACACCAAGTTCCGCCGCAGCGCCCCTGCACGCATCGCCTCGCTGGCCGAGATCGACAAGTTCCTCACCGACCGGCCGCTGCCGCCGGCGCTGGCAAGTGCCTGCGAGGGGTGGGGCTGCGAGGTGGTGGTGGCCGGACGGGGCTGAGCCGCGCCGCGCTTGCGCGCGGCGGTGGCGCCGCTATAGCTCGGCCCATGCGTTTTGAAACCCCGCTCATTCCCGCCCGGCTGCTGCGCCGCTACAAGCGCTTCCTGGCCGATTGCCGTCTCGAGGACGGCACCGAGATCACCGCCCATGTCGCCAACCCCGGCAGCATGCTGGGCATGGCCGAGCCCGGCAGCCGGATCTGGCTGGAGCCGAACGATGACCCGAAGCGCAAGCTGAACTACGCCTGGCGGCTGATCGAGCATGAGAGCGGCGCCTTCACCGGCGTCGACACCGGCGTGCCGAACCGCGTGCTGCGCGCGGCGCTCTCGGCCGGGCAGGTGCCGGGTCTCGAGGGCTACACGGCCGTCCGCCCCGAGGTGCGCTACGGCGAGAACAGCCGCATCGACTTCCTGCTCACCGCGCCGGGCCGCGCGGACTGCTATGTCGAGGTGAAATCGGTGACGCTGTCTCGCGCGCCGGGACTTGCCGAGTTTCCGGACAGCGTGACCGCGCGCGGCACCAAGCATCTCGCCGAGCTCTCCACCATGGTTGCGCAGGGGCACCGTGCCGTGATGCTCTACCTCGTGCAGCGCACCGATGCCGCCGCGGTGACCCTCGCCGCCGACATCGACCCGGCCTATGCCGCGGGTTTCGCGGCGGCCATGGCGGCCGGAGTCGAAGTCCTGGCGATCGGCTGCGACATCACGCCGGCGCAGATTTGCCTCGGTGCGCCACTGCCGTTCCGCGCAGGCTGACGGCAGCGGGTGTTCTTCTTCTAGGCCCAAATATCCCGGGGGAGGCCGCGTCAGCGGACGGGGGCAGAGCCCCCATCCGGGCGATCCGCCGGGCGCAGGCTCAGGCCAGCCGAGAGGCCGGCTCCGCGACGTTCGCGCTTTCCTCGTCATCGCGCGAGATGTGCAGCGTGCGGGTGGGGAAGGGGATGTCCACGCCGTGTGCGTCGAGCGCTTCCTTGACCTTGCGCTTCATGTCGGCCTGGAACTGGAAGAAATCGGCGCTGGCCACCCAGACGCGCACCAGGAAGTCGACGGAGCTGTCGTTCAGCGCGTTGACCTGGATGAACGGGGTGGGCTCGCCCAGGGCGCGCGGATCGGAGGTGATGGTCTCGCGGATCACCCGCTCGGCGGTGGCCAGGTTCGCGCCGTAGCCGACGCCGAAGGTCCATTCCGCCCGACGGGTCTGGTAGACCGAGTAGTTCTCGATGACGTTGCCCCAGACTTCCGAATTGGGAACGATGATCTGGGTGTTGCTGAGACCGGCAAGCTCGGTGGTGTTGAGAGTGATGTCCTTGACGGTTCCCGAGACCCCGGCGACCGAGATGAAATCCCCGAGCTTGATCGGACGGAAGATGATGATCATCACGCCGGCGGCGACATTCGACAGCGTGCCCTGGAGCGCCAGCCCGACGGCAAGACCCGCGGCCCCCAGCGCGGCGATCACCGAGGTGGTCTGCACGCCGAAGGTGTTGAGCACCACGAGGATGGTGAAGATCATCACCGTGTAGCGGGCGATATTGCCAAGGAAGTTGAAGAGCGTGTCGTCGAGCCGGGCGCTGCGCGCCGACATACCTGTGATGCGCCCCTTCACCCAGCGGCCGATGAACAGCCCCACCAGCAGCAGCACGATCGCCGCCACGACGTTGCCGAGCATGCTCGCCAGGAAATCCAGTGTGAACACGTCGGACAGCGACGTGCCGTTGTAAATGTCGGTGTTCAAGACTTCGTTGATACTGTCCATTGTGCCTCGTTGGTCCTTCTTGCGGCCTGCGCCTGTCTCGCGCGCCGCTGCGTCCGGCGCGTCTTTCGGTCGGTTCTGCCTGATCCCCTTCAGGCGGGCTTGGGCGATGCCGGGGCGCTGCGGCCGTCGTGAGAGCCGCGTGGCGTCCCGCCTCGCGGGACTTAACGCCGGGACATGCCATTGCGTTCCCCTGCCATCCTCTGGCAATGAAACGCAACACGCATTAAGTATTGAAGGGAAGAGACCAATGGAGCGCCCCGTCTTGAAAAATGACACGAGCGGCCGTCTCACCCGCGACGGCATCCGCATTCACGAAACCGCCGATTTTGACGGCATGCACAAGGCTGGCGCGCTGGCCGCGAAGATCCTCGACGATCTCGCGCCGATGGTCGAGCCCGGCCAGACCACCGGCGCGATCGACGACTTCATCCGCAACGCGGTGGAGGAGGCGGGCGCGGTTTCCGCGACGATCGGCTACAAGGGCTATCAGCACGCCAGCTGCATCTCGATCAACCACGTGGTCTGCCACGGCATCCCCGGCGA
This sequence comes from Salipiger mangrovisoli, assembly GCF_015223355.1. Taxonomy (GTDB): domain Bacteria; phylum Pseudomonadota; class Alphaproteobacteria; order Rhodobacterales; family Rhodobacteraceae; genus Salipiger; species Salipiger mangrovisoli. Next base: position 268,422 of record NZ_JADFFK010000007.1, read on the forward strand.
CAAGAAGCTGAAGGATGGCGACATCCTCAATGTCGATGTCACGGTGATCGTCGATGGCTGGTACGGCGACACCTCGCGCATGTACGTGGCCGGCAAGCTTTCGCGCAAGACCGAGCGGCTGATCCAGGTGACCCACGATGCGCTGATGCTGGGCATCGAGGCGGTGAAGCCGGGCAACACCTTCGGCGACATCGGTAATGCCATCCAGACCTATGTCGAGGCGCAGCGCATGTCGGTGGTGCGCGACTTCTGCGGCCACGGGCTCGGCCGGGTGTTCCACGCCGCGCCCAACGTGCTGCACTACGGCCGTCCCGGCACCGGGCCTGTGCTGGAAGAGGGCATGTTCTTCACCATCGAGCCGATGGTCAACCTCGGCCGCCCCGAGACCAAGGTTCTGGCCGACGACTGGACCGCGGTGACCCGCGACAAGTCGCTCTCGGCGCAGTTCGAGCATTCGGTTGGCGTGACCGCCGACGGGGCCGAGATTTTCACCCTTTCGCCGGGCGGCAAGTTCCACCCGACCTGGGGCTGACGCCCCTCCAAAAGATCAAGGCAAACCGGGCGCGCTCTCGCAGAGTCGCGCCCGGTTTCCGTCTCAGCGCATCACGAAGGGATTGGCCATCGGCTCGGCCGAGGTGTTGATCCAGGTCGTGCGCGTGCGGGTGTAGTCCTTGATCGCCTCCATTCCCGCCTCTCGCCCGTATCCCGAGTCGCCGAAGCCGCCGAAGGGCGCGATGGGCGAGATCGCCCGGTAGGTGTTCACCCAGCAGATCCCCGCACGCAGCCGCCCGGAAACCCGGTGGGCGCGGGCGAGATTCTGGGTGAAGATCCCCGAGCCGAGGCCGTAAAGGCTGTCATTTGCCAGCGCGACCGCCTCTTCCTCGGTGTCGAAGGGCAGCAGCGACATGACCGGGCCGAACATCTCGGTGTGCAGCGTGGCGATCTCCGGCGAGGGGCAGTCCACCAGCGTCGGTGCGATATAGTTGCCCGGCCGGTCCAGCGCCGCACCGCCGAAGCGCAGCGTCGCGCCCTGCGCCTGTGCCGCCTCCAGCGTCCTGCCGATCAGCTCCACCTGTGCCCGCGTGCAGAGCGGCCCCATGTGGCTCGCCGCGTCGAGCGGATCGCCGACGACGATGCCCTGCGCCTTCTCGGTGATCTTCGCCACCAGCGCCTCGAAGATGCTGCGCTGCACGAGCCCGCGCGATCCGGCCACGCAGCTCTGCCCGGAAGCCCCGAAGTTGCCCGCGATCAGCGCATTGGCCGCCCCCTCGAGATCGGCGTCCTCGAAGACGAGGATCGGGGACTTGCCTCCAAGTTCGAGCGTCGTGACCGCGAAATTCTCGGCCGAGTTGCGGATCACCTGGCGCGCGGTCTCCGGCCCGCCGGTGAAGGCGATGCGGTCCACCCCGGGGTGGACCGTCAGCGGGATGGCGCAGCCTGCGGCGTCGCCGGTGATCACCGAAACCACGCCGGGCGGGAAGCCCGCCGCGTCGATCAGCCGGGCAAACTCCAGCATCGGCACCGGGGCCACCTCCGAGGCCTTCAGCACCACGGTGCAGCCCGCCGCCAGCGCCGGGCCGAGCTTGGTCGCGGTGAGGAACATCTGCGCGTTCCACGGCACCACCGCGGCGACCACGCCGATCGGCAGGGGCTTGGTGAAAACGTGCATGTCCGGCTTGTCGATCGGCAGCACCGCGCCCTCGATCTTGTCGGCGAGCCCGGCGTAGTAGCGGTAGTAGTCGGCGACATAGGCGGTCTGGCTGGCGGTCTCGGCCAGCAGCTTGCCGCTGTCGGTGGTCTCGAGGCGCCCCAGCTCCTGCGCGTGCTGCTCTACGAGGTCGGCCAGCCGGTAGAGCAGCTTGCCCCGCGCGGTCTGGCTGAGATCGCGCCACTTGGGATCGTCCAGCGCCCGGCGGGCGGCGGTTACGGCGCGGTCCACGTCGGCGGGCGCGGCGCAGGCAAAGCGGGCCCAGGTTTCGCCAGTGGCGGGGTTCTCGGTTGCTAGGGTCTTGCCCGTCGCGCCCTCGCAGAAGGCGCCGTCGATGTAGAGTTGGTAGTGCGGCAGGTCGGTCATCAAAGCTCCTCAGGCAAAGGCGGGCAGGACGTCATCAAGGAAGCGCGCCAGCGAGTCGCGCTTGCGCTGGTGGCTCATGCCGCTGTCGATCCAGAACGAGAACTCGTCGTAGCCGAGATCCTCGTAGCGACGGATCTTGTCGATCACTTCCTTCTTGGTGCCGATGGTCAGGTCACGCGCGAGCTTCTCGGGAGCCATGAGGTTGTTCCCGGCGATCTCCTCCTCGCTCAGTGCCTCGATCAGCCCGTTGCGGACCGGGCGCTTGTTCTGGAACCAGGCCCCGAAATAGCAGTAGTAGCGCGAGATTTCGCGGGCGGCCTGCGCCACGTCCTCGGCATCGCGGCCGACGTAGGTGTGGTGCAGCAGCATGATCTTGGGGGTCCTGCCGGGGGTCTCGGCTCGGGCGGCGTCGAAACGGGCCTTCAGCGCGGTGATCTCTTCCATCCCCTGCCAGAGCGGCGTGACCTGGATGTTGAAACCGCTGGCGACGCCGAACTGATGGCTGGCCTCCTCGCGCGCGGCGATCCAGATCGGCGGGCCACCCGCCTGCACCGCCTTCGGCACAGCGGTGGTGGCGGGGAAGCTGTAGAACTGACCCTCGTGCGTGCAATCCCCGGCCCAAAGCTGCGGCAGCAGCGGCGCGGTCTCGCGCATTCGAGCGCCCGCCTGCGCCGCGTCGAGACCGGGCATCATCCGCTCGTACTCGAAGCTGTAGGCGCCGCGGGCGATGCCCAGCTCGAGCCGCCCGCCGGTGATGAGATCGGTGGCCGCGGCCTCTCCGGCCAGCCGGATCGGGTGCCAGAAGGGGGCGATCACCGTGCCGGTGCCAAGGCGCACGTTCTTCGTGTGATGCGCAAGATCGACGATCGACAGGAAGGGGTTTGGCGCGATGGTAAACTCCATGCCGTGGTGCTCGCCGGTCCAGATCGCGCGCATGCCGCCCTCGTCGGCCATCTTGCAGATCGAAAGGAACTCCTCGTGCAGCACCGCGTGGGGCTGATCCGGGGTAAGGCGCTCCATATGGGCAAAGAGAGAGAACTCCATGACTCAGCTCCTTTGGGCTCGGGGGTGCAGGCTCGCCTCGAAAAGGCGGGTGAGTTCGGCGGTGACCGCGTCGGCGTGGGTCATCGGCATCATGTGTGCGGCCTCGGGCTGCACCACGGCGCGGCCCTTCGGCGCGAGATCGGCCATGGCGCGCGACATGGCGGGCGTGGAGTTGGGCTCCAGCGCGCCGGTCATGAACAGCGCCGGACAGGCGAGGCCGCGCAGCGTGTCATCCGCGGGGCCGTCCTCGGCGGCGAAGATCCGGTAGGCGGCGCGGTAGCCCTCGGGATCGACATCGGTCAGCCAGTCGCGGCAGGCGGCACGGGCAGGGCTTTCGGCGGCACCGAACCATCGGGTGAGCGTCGGCTCGGGATCGCCGGTGCCACGCCCATCCAGCTGCGCCGCACGGTCCGCCACGGCCTGCCGGGCGTCCGGGCTGCGGCGGTAGATGGCGTTGAGGCAGCCGATGCCTGCCACGCGGTCCGGCGCGATCCGTGCCAGCTCGGCGGCGATCATCGCGCCCATGGAATGCCCGGCGATCAGGCTCGGACCTTGCAGCGCCGCGGCGATGCGCGCGGCAAAGTCCCGCAGGGTGGTCTCGCCGCTGCCGCGGCTGCCGCCATGGCCCGGCATGTCCACTGCCGTCACCCGGCAGTTCCCGGCCAGCGCAGCAAGCTGCGCACCCCAGGCCTCGGCCCGCAGGCCGACGCCGTGGATCAGCAACACGCGCGGGCCCGACGTACCCGCGACGATCCCCGCCAGCCCGCCGCCGAGGTCAGACCGCGGCCGGGTTTTCCAGGTCATGGCCGAGGTCCTTCAGGTCCTGGTAGCGGTCGCCGATGCGGTGGTGCGGGCGGCCCCCGGTAGCGGCGCCGAGCACCACGACGATCTCGTCGTCGCGCGGCGCGTCGGGAATCGAGAACTGGATGGTCAGGTAGTGCGAGCGCCGCCCGGCGTCGTTCTTGTCCATCAGCGGCACCATGATCGGCGCGTTCGCGCCGCCGCGGGTGTTGGTGAAGGCAAGGTAGCTCTTGGCCTCCACCGCCTGGCGGTAATGGTTGCCAAAGCGCAACGTGTGGATCAGCCCCGAGGCATGTTCGATCTCGCCATCAAGTCCGACCACGGCGGCCTTGCCATAGGCCTCGATCGCCTCGCCGCTGCCGCCGAGCGCGATCATCCGCCGCGTCATCAACTCGCCCAGAACCGGACCATAGGCGCGGATCTCGGGGCCTAGGTCCTCGACGTAGCGCCCGGCCCAGGGATTGCGCACCACCGCGGCCACGGCGAACATGCGCCAGGGCATTGCCGCGGGGCGGAAGCCCTCGATCAGCACCTCTTCGTCATAAGTCACGATCTTGCGTATTTCCGGCGTCATTCACCCACTCCTATTCGCTATCCCAGTGTGTTTCGCAGAGGGACGGTTTGACAAACGTGGAAAACGCGGTCTTATCCATTAGTCCTGCTAATGAAGGTGTGGAATGGCCCGATCCCTGCCGCCCGTCGCCTGGTTCCGCGCCTTCGAGGCGGCCGCCCGGCACCTCAGCTTTACGGCTGCGGCGGAAGAAATCGGCATGACGCAATCGGCGGTCAGCCAGCAGATCAAGGCGTTGGAAACGCGCTTCGGAGCCGAACTCTTCGCCCGCAAGCCGCGCGGGCTCGCGCTGACCGACGCCGGGCGCAAGCTGATGCCGCAGGTCGGCGCGGCGCTCGAGATGCTGCAGGCGGCAACGCTGGCGCTCGACGGCCCGCCCGAGGCCGAACTGTTGACCGTGGCCAGTTCCGTCAGCGTGGCAAGCTGGGTGATTGCGCCGCATCTGCCGGATTTCCACCGCCGCCATCCCGAGGTCCGCATCCGGTTCGCCAGCGCCATCTGGCCCGAGGACTTCCGCAGCGCCATGGCAGACGTCGAAATCCGCTTCGGCTCGCAGCGGCAGGTCGGGCAGAGCGCGCTGCCGCTGGAACCGAGCGAGCTGGTTGCGCTGAAATCGCCGCAGCTCGACGCCCCTCTTGAGGCTCTGCCGCTGATCGAATCCGTCGGCACCTCGGTCGGCTGGGACGCCTTCGGCGCGGCACATGGCCTCGGGTCGCTGCGCCCCCGGCTCTACGTGGATTCCTACGGCATGGCGCTGCACCTGGCGGCAGGCGGCAGCGGCGTCGCTCTGGTCAGCGCGCTGCTCGGGCGCGATGCCGAGGCCTCGGGGCAGCTTGTCCGTGCGCACGCCGGAAGCATCGCTCCGCGCGAAGGTTACTACATCGCGGTGCGCGAAGGCGTGCCCGCGGCGCGGGCCTTCGCGGCTTGGCTCGAAGAGCGTCTGATGGCGGGCTGAGGCGGCGCCGATGTGCGCCGCCCCGCTGGGCCTAGCCCATCAGCGCCTTGCGCAGCATGTTGCCGGCGAGCAGCAGCACGGTCAGCGCGAAGACCAGCCGCAGCCGCGCCGG
>NZ_JADFFK010000080.1 GCF_015223355.1 Salipiger mangrovisoli
GAGGACAAGGCCGATGAGTCCGGCAAGTTCATGCGCGCGGAAATGCAGCGCCTTATCGACAAACACTTCAAGTGAGGCCACGGAAATGACTTTGAAAATCGGTGTCATCGGCACGGGGATGATCGGCCGCGATCACACGAGGCGCATCCAGCAGGTGCTGGCGGGGGCGGAGGTGGTCGCGCTCAGCGACTACACCCCCGAGGCCGCCCGCGCGGTGCAGGCCGATCTCGCGCCGGGCGCCACGGTCTACGAGCGCGGCGAGGACCTGATCGCCGCGGCAGACGTCGACGCGGTGCTGGTCTGCTCGACCGGCTCCACGCACGAGGCCTATGTCCTCGCCGCCATCGCCGCGGGCAAGCCGTGCTTCTGCGAGAAACCCCTCGCCACCACCGCCGAGGGCGCCAGGCGCATCGTCGACGCCGAGGTGGCGGGCGGCAAACGTCTGGTGCAGGTCGGCTTCATGCGCCGCTACGACGCGGGCTACGTCGCGCTCAAGCAGGCGGTCGAGACCCGCACCGGCGCGCCGATCATGGTCCACGCCGCGCATCGCAACCCGACCGTGCCCGAGCAATACGTGACCCCCATGGCGATCCACGACACCTTCGTGCACGAGATCGACGTGTTCCGCTGGCTGCTCGGGGATGACTACGTCTCGGCCCGCGTCACCTTCCCGCGGACCTGCGCCGCGAGCCACGCCAAGCTGCGCGACCCGCAGATCGTCACGCTGACCACCGCCAGGGGGGTGGTGATCACCACCGAGATCTACGTGAACTGCCAGTACGGCTACGACATCCAGTGCGAAGTCGTCGGCGAGGAGGGCATCGCCCGCCTCCCCGAGCCCATGGCAATCCAGATGCGCCTGAACGCCTCGCTGCAGACCGCGATCCTCACCGACTGGAAGGACCGCTTCGTCGCCAGCTACGACACCGAGCTGCAGGATTTCATCAAGGCCGCCTCGGCAGGCACCGCCACCGGCCCGACCTCCTGGGATGGCTACATGGCGGCCGTCACCTGCGACGCCTGCGTTGCGGCGCAGGAGAGTGAGGGCACCGCCATCGCCATCACCAACCCCGAGCGCCCCGCGCTCTACGCCTGAGGACATGCCCATGGAGTTCGCGATCAACCACATCTGCGCGCCGAAGTTCTCGGTCGAGGAATTTTTCGCCATGGCAAGGCGGCTCGGCTCCACCGGGGTCGAGATCCGCAACGACATCCCCGACGTGATGACCAGCGTGGCGCCCGAAGCCGCGAAGGCCGCGGCCACGGCGGCGGGGGTGGAGATCCTGTCGATCAACGCGCTCTACCCGTTCAATGACTGGTCGGGCGACCTGCCGGAGCGCGCAATCAGGATGGCCGACTACGCCCGCGACTGCGGCGCGAAGGCGCTGGTGCTCTGCCCGCTCAACGACGGCACGCCGGTGTCCGAAGTGGACCTCGTGGAAGCGCTGCGGAACCTCGCCTCGATCCTGCGCGCGCGCGGGATCACCGGGCTGGTCGAGCCACTGGGCTTTCCGGTCTCCTCGCTGCGGCGCAAGGGTGATGCCGTCGCCGCGATCAAGGCCGCAGGCGGTGAGGATGTCTTCCGGCTGATGCATGACACCTTCCACCACCACCTCGCGGGCGAGACCGAGTTTTTCCCCGAATGGACCGGCCTCGTGCACATCTCCGGCGTCACCGATCCCGGCGTCGCGGTCGAGGACATGCTCGATGGCCACCGGGTGCTCGTGGACGGGGGCGATCGGCTCGGGAACCTGCCGCAGATCCGCGCGCTGCTGGCGGCGGGCTATGACGGGCCCTTCTCCTTCGAGCCCTTCGCCGAGGAGGTCCATGCGCTCTCCGATCCCGAGGCTGCGCTGGCCGAGAGCATCGCCTTCGTGCGCGAGGGTGCCATGGCCGAGGTCTGAGCTTCCGGGCGGCCGTGCTCCCCGGCCGCCCGGAAATGGGTGCCGCGCCCTCCTCCCGCGCGGCACCCGCAATTTCCCGAGGGGCCCGCACCGCGCGGGACAGCAAGAGGACCTGAGATGAGCAAGAGTTTGGACGTGATCACCATCGGGCGCGCGGGCGTGGATTTCTACGGCGCGCAGATCGGCGGACG
>NZ_JADFFK010000081.1 GCF_015223355.1 Salipiger mangrovisoli
GCGCGGTTTTCGATGAGGTCGTCGACGACCGAGGGGTCGGCGAGGGTCGAGGTGTCGCCCAAGGCGCCGTAGTCGTTCTCGGCGATCTTGCGCAGGATGCGGCGCATGATCTTGCCCGAGCGGGTCTTCGGCAGGCCGGGGGCCCATTGGATGAGGTCGGGCGAGGCGATCGGGCCGATCTCGGTGCGGACCCAGGCGCGCAGCTCCTTCTTGAGGTCCTCCGAAGGCTCCACGTCGTTCATCAGCGTCACGTAGCAGTAGATGCCCTGGCCCTTGACCGCATGCGGGTAGCCCACCACGGCGGCCTCGGCGACCTTGGCGTGGGCGACGAGCGCCGACTCCACCTCGGCGGTGCCCATGCGGTGGCCCGAGACGTTGATCACGTCATCGACCCGGCCGGTGATCCAATAGTCGCCGTCCTCGTCGGCGCGGCAGCCGTCGCCCGAGAAGTAATAGCCCTTGTACTGCTGGAAATAGGTCTGCTCGAAGCGCTCGTGGTCGCCCCAGACGGTGCGCATCTGCCCCGGCCAGCTGTCCTTGATCGCCAGCACGCCCTCGGTCGGGCGCTCGGAGATCTCGACGCCCGAGGTGGGCTCGAGCACCACCGGCACGATGCCGAAGAAGGGCTTCATCGCGGCGCCCGGCTTGGTGGCATGGGCGCCCGGCAGCGGGGTCATCAGGTGGCCGCCGGTTTCGGTCTGCCACCAGGTGTCGACGATCGGGCAGCGGCCCTGGCCGACCTTCTCGTTGTACCAGTTCCAGGCTTCGGGGTTGATCGGCTCGCCCACGGTGCCCAGCAGCTTCAGCGAGGATAGGTCGCACCTGGTTACGAAATCGTCACCCTGGCCCATCAGCGCGCGGATCGCGGTGGGGGCGGTGTAGAACTGGTTGACCTTGTGCTTCTCGCAGACCTGCCAGAAGCGGCTGGCGTCGGGCCAGGTCGGCACGCCCTCGAACATCAGCGTCGTGGCGCCATTGGCCAAGGGTCCGTAAACAATGTAGGAATGCCCGGTGACCCAGCCCACGTCGGCGCTGCACCAGTAGACGTCGCCCTCGTGGTAGTCGAAGACCACCTCGTGGGTGAGGGCGGCGTAAACCAGATATCCACCACTTGAGTGCACAACCCCCTTGGGCTTGCCGGTCGAGCCCGAGGTATAGAGGATGAACAGCGGGTCTTCGGCATTCATCGGGCGCGGCGGGCAATCCGGCGCGGCGGTCTCCATCAGTGCCTTGACGTCGACGTCGCGGCCGTCGATCCAGCTGGTCTGGTCGCCGGTGTGCTTGACCACGAGGCAGCGCACCTTGTCCGAGCAGTGCAGGAGGGCTGCGTCGGTGTTGGACTTGAGCGCGGTGCGGCGGCCGCCGCGCGGCGCGGTGTCGGCGGTGATGACGATCTTGGCGCCGCAATCGTTGATGCGGTTGGCCAGCGCGTCGGGCGAGAAGCCGGCGAAGACGATGGAATGGATCGCGCCGATGCGGGCGCAGGCGAGCATGGCATAGGCCGCCTCGGGGATCATCGGCAGGTAGATGACCACCCGGTCGCCGCGCATGACGCCCTGCGACAGCAGGACGTTGGCCATGCGGTTCACCTTGTCGTAGAGCTCGGCATAGGTGATGTGCTGGGCCGGATCCTCGGGGTTGTCGGGCTCGAAGAGGATCGCGGTCTGCGCGGCGCGGGCGGGCAGGTGGCGGTCAATGCAATTGTAGGCGACGTTGAGCACGCCGTCCTCGAACCATTTGATCGAGACATTGCCGAAGACGAAGTTCGTATCCTTGATCTTCGTCGGCCGCGCCATCCAGTCGAGCCGCTGCGCCTGCTCGCCCCAGAAGCCGTCGGGATCGGCGATCGAGCG
>NZ_JADFFK010000082.1 GCF_015223355.1 Salipiger mangrovisoli
CGAAGATCGACGATGACCGCCAGCCTCGCGATCAGCGACGCTCGCGGCTTCCTACACCACGCCGCGGGGCACTATCAAAAGGTGCCGCTGAGGGTCAGCCTCTTGCGGCAATTCAAGCATGCAGGCGGTCGCGAAGATTGATGTGATCCCGGAAGTGAGGCGGTGCGCTGCCGGACGAGATGCGTCGACGGCTGCGTGTCGATCCGGAAGGTTGGGTCCATCTGCTTTGACACGTCCAGCGCCGCCTACAAGCCGCTGCGGACGCATCAGGCTGCCGTCGAGAGGCGGATCAGGGACACGTGTGCGGTATGGCGACCGGCGCGTGACGGCCCCGCTGCGGCGGGCAGGGCGGCTGATCAACAAGGAAAAAGACGCGCAAGATTTACAACGAGTTGGAGCTTCATCTGCGCAACAGGCACCCGAAACACCAGGTGAAGGTGAAGCTGCGGGAGGACTGCCAGGGAGCCATCGGGCCGAACGCTGTCTGGGCGATGCCTTGCCCGAAAGGTGATTGCGCAATCGCAATCTGCCGGAAGGGACTTCGGGCATGACCAGTTTGCTATGGGCAGAAAGCTTCGCATCCGGACGGTTGTGGACAGCCATTTCCGGCCATGCCTGGCGGCCCATCCCTGCATCGCCTGCCGGGGTCAGGATGTCGTCCAGACGCCGGAGAGAGTTCGCGCCAGGGCCGGCTATCCGAAGACCATTCGCGTCGACAACGGCAGCGCCGTCAATTCTCGGGACCTTGCCCTATGGGCCTATGCCGAAGACGTCACGCTGGACGTCTCGCGGCCAGGGAGGCCGACGGGCACCGGTTTCATCGAGGGGTTCAACCGCACGCTCCGGTCCGAATGCCTGAACGCCCATTTGTTCATGAGCCTTGTCGACGCCCGCGAAGAGCGAGGAGATTGGCGTAGAGGCTCCAACGCAGACGGGCCCCACAGAACGATCGGATAGAATCTCACGATTGTCCCGACGGCGTCACCAGCCTGTCATCCTGAAACAGCCGGAAAAATCCAGCTTCCGGCGGTCCGACGTTGGGACGCGGTGCAACAGGCGTCGTGGCAAGCCGAAAGACGGGGGCGAACGATCCGTCATCGCCGGCAATATTCTTGATCGAGATCTCCGGGCGGAGGGCCCGAACCAGATTCAGCGACATCTGGACGGCCGAGGGCTGGCTTCACGTGGTGATCGCGCTGGACCTGTTGTCGCGACGTGTGCTGGGCTGGTCAATGACGGCGGATCGCGATGCCACCTTGGTCAAGGGATAAGCAGAGCTCGACACGTCGGCGATGGAGAGCGTCTTCTCTTCGCTCAAGACCGAACGGACCGCGCGCAAGCTCTTCCGCAGCCGCGATGCCGCCCGCGCCGACGTCTTTGGCAAGATCGCATGCTTCTATGGCCCGAGACGAAGGCATTCGAAGTTGGGCTATCTGGGCCCGATGGCATTTAAGGCCCGCGCGAAACAAACATGACCCGGTGTCCATGAGACCGGCAGCAGGCCAACGTGGCCTTCGAGAGTTGGGTTGGCCACTACTTGGCCAACCCAGGTTTCGTCCGCGCCACGCACTGCGAGAGGTCGGACCCGAAGGAGCCCCTTCACGCGGCGGGCTGGCGGTTCACGCCTTGTTTGCGCGGTTTTCGATGAGGTCGTCGACGACCGAGGGGTCGGCGAGGGTCGAGGTGTCGCCCAAGGCGCCGTAGTCGTT
>NZ_JADFFK010000083.1 GCF_015223355.1 Salipiger mangrovisoli
CGAAGCGGAAAAAGATGGCGCCGTCTCCGACGGTGGCGGCTGGGAAGCGGAGCGCCAGCAGCTGCGCGACGAGCTGGGTGCGCGGATGAAGGCCGTGCGCCTCGGCTGCGGCTTCACCCTGGAGGTCGCGGCGCAGCGCAGCGGGCTGGCGCTCTCGACGATCCACAAGATCGAGAACGGCCGGGTCTCGCCAAGCTACGAGAACCTCGTGCGCATCGCCCGCGCCTATGACATCGGCATGGAACGGCTGTTCTCGGCCGACCACGACGCGCAGCAGCCGACCCGGCTGACGGTGACCCGCGCCGGGCAGGGCCGCAAGGTGCGCTCGAAGAACTTCGAATACGAGGTGCTGTGCAACGCGCTGGCCGAGAAGAAGATCATCCCGCTGGTCACCACCGTGGCGCAGCGCCCGCCGCTGCGCCGCGACGAGCTGGAATCGCACGATGGCGAGGAAACGCTCTACGTGCTCTCGGGCCGCGTCGAGCTGACCGTCGAGCATTACGAGAGGGTGATCCTCGAGCCCGGCGACTGCGCCTATTTCGACAGCACCATCAAGCACGGGTTGCGGGCGGTGGATGCCACCGAAACCAAGGTCTTCTGGGCCTGCACCTATATCGACGTGGACAAGTGAGCCGGCCCCGGCCGGCGCGCCCGTCCGCCTGACCCCCCGAAGGAGAGCGCCTTTCCATGGCCGAGCAGCAGATGATTTCCGTCGACGGGCTGATGACCCGTGTCCAGGCGATCTTTGAAAAGAGCGGCCTGAGCCGCGACAACGCCCGGGCCGTGGCGCATGTGATCGTGGCGGGCGAGCGCGACCACTGCAAGTCGCATGGCATCTACCGGATCGAGGGCTGCCTGCGCGTGCTCGCGGCGGGCAAGGTCTCGCCGGACGCGGTGCCGAAGCTGCACGACAGCGGCACGGCGGTGCTCGAGGTGGACGCGGGCGGCGGCTTTTCCAACCCCGCCTTCTACGCCGCCAAGGACGCGCTGGTCGCCCGTGCCCGCGAGACCGGGCTGGCGGCTCTGGTGATCCGCGACTGCCTGCATTTCTCGGCGCTCTGGCACGATGTCGAGGCGCTGGCCGAGGACGGGCTCGCGGCGCTGTCGATGTGCCCGAGCTACGCCTTCGTGGCGCCCGCGGGCGGCAAGGAGCCGCTGCTCGGCACCAACCCGATCGCCTTCGGCTGGCCGCGTCCCGGCCCGACCCCCTACGTCTTCGACTTCGCCACCAGCGTCGCCGCGCGCGGCGAGATCGAGCTGCACCGCCGCGCCGGCACGCCGATCCCCGAGGGCTGGGCGGTGGACCGCGAGGGCAAGCCGACGACCGATCCCGACGCGGCGCTCGAGGGCGCGATGCTGACCTTCGGCGCGCACAAGGGCTCGGCGATCTCGACCATGGTCGAGCTGCTGGCCGGCGCGATGCTCGGCGAGTTCATGAGCAAGGAGGCGCTGGAGTTCATGGGCGGCGGCGGGCTGCTGCCGCGCCACGGCGCGCTGGTGCTGGCGCTCGACCCGCAGAGCTTTGCCCGGCGCTCGGGCCGCGATCCCATCGCCGAGGGCGAGAGGCTGCTGACCGCGATCAGCGGCCAGGGCGCGCGGCTGCCGTCGGAGCGCCGCTTCGCCGCCCGCGCCAGGGCGCTGTCGGAGGGCATCGCGCTGACCGCGGCCGAGATGGCGCAGCTCGACCG
>NZ_JADFFK010000084.1 GCF_015223355.1 Salipiger mangrovisoli
CTCAGAGCTTCTCGGTCAGCTCGGGCACGGCGGTGAAGAGGTCGGCGACGAGGCCGAAGTCGGCGACCTGGAAGATCGGCGCCTCCTCGTCCTTGTTGATCGCGACGATCACCTTGCTGTCCTTCATGCCCGCGAGGTGCTGGATCGCGCCCGAGATGCCGACCGCGATGTAGAGGTCCGGCGCCACGACCTTGCCGGTCTGGCCGACCTGCCAGTCGTTGGGCGCGAAGCCCGAGTCCACCGCGGCGCGCGAGGCGCCCACGGCGGCGCCGAGCTTGTCGGCAAGCTTCTCGATCAGCGCGAAATCCTCTTCCGAGCCGACGCCGCGGCCGCCCGAGACGACGATCTTCGCCGAGGTCAGCTCGGGCCGGTCGCTTTCCGCCACCTTGTCCTCGAGCCATTCCGACAGGGCGGGGTTGTCGCCCGCGCCGATGGTCTCGACCGGGGCCGAGCCGGTGGAGGCGGCGGCCTCGAAGGTCGAGGTGCGGAAGGTGATAACCTTCTTTTCATCCCTCGACTTTACCGTCTGCAGGGCGTTGCCGGCGTAGATCGGGCGCTCGAAGGTGTCGGCGTCCACCACCGCGGTCACATCGGTCAGGATCATCGCATCAAGCAGCGCGGCGACGCGCGGCAGGATGTTCTTCGCGTCGGTGGTGGCCGGGGCGACGATGTGGCTGTAGCCGCTGGCGAGCGACACGATCAGCGCCGCGACCGGCTCGGCCAGGCGGTGGCCGTAGAGCGCGTCCTCGGCGACCAGCACCTTGGCGACGCCATCGATCTTGGCGGCTTCGTCCGCAGCGGCGGCGGCCGAGGCACCGGCAGCCAGGACGGTCACGTCGCCAAGCGCCTTGGCGGCGTTGACGGCCTTGGCGGTGGCGTCGAGCGCGAGCGCGCCGTCGTTGATTTCGGCAAGAAGGAGAACGGCCATCAGAGTGCCCCCGCGTCTTTCAGTTTCGCCACGAGCTCGTCCACCGAGCCCACCTTGATGCCGGCCGCGCGGGCTTCGGGCTCCGAGGTCTTGACGATCTCGAGGCGCGGGCTGACGTCGACGCCGAAGTCGGCGGCGGTCTTTTCGTCGAGCGGCTTCTTCTTCGCCTTCATGATGTTGGGAAGGCTGGCGTAGCGCGGCTCGTTGAGGCGCAGGTCGGCGGTGACGATCGCCGGCAGGGCGACCTTGATGGTCTGCAGACCGCCGTCCACCTCACGCGAGACGGTGGCAGCCTCGCCCTCGACCTCGAGCGAGTTGGCATAGGTCGCCTGTGCCCAGCCGAGCAGCCCGGCGAGCATCTGGCCGGTGGCGTTCATGTCGTTGTCGATCGCCTGCTTGCCCATGAGGACGAGGCCGGGGGCCTCTTCCTCGACGATCCTGGCGAGGATCTTGGCGACGGCGAGCGGCTCGATGTCCACGTGCACGTCCTCGGCGGCGGTCACCAGGATGGCGCGGTCAGCGCCCATGGCCAGCGCGGTGCGCAGGGTTTCCTGCGCCTGTTTCACACCGATCGACACGACGATGACCTCTTCGGCCTTGCCGGCTTCCTTCAGACGGATCGCCTCTTCGACGGCGATCTCGTCGAAGGGGTTCATCGACATCTTGACGTTGGCAAGATCGACCCCCGTGCCATCCGCCTTCACGCGGACTTTCACGTTGTAGTCGATCACGCGCTTCACGGGCACAAGCACCTTCATG
>NZ_JADFFK010000085.1 GCF_015223355.1 Salipiger mangrovisoli
CCGGTCGGCCAGTGGCGCCGGGCCTGGTACTTCCCCGAGAAGGGCGAGGACATGGAGGCCGCGGTCAGCCGCGAGTGCCGCGCCACCCGCAAGAGCGTCGGCATCTTCGACGCCTCGACGCTGGGCAAGATCGAGGTCGTCGGCCCCGATGCGGTCGAGTTCATGAACCGCATGTACACCAACCCCTGGACCAAGCTCGCGCCGGGCCGCTGCCGCTACGGGCTGCTCTGCGGCGACGACGGCTTCATCCGCGACGACGGCGTCATCGGCCGCATGGCGCAGGACAAGTTCCACGTCACCACCACCACCGGCGGTGCCGCGCGCGTGCTGAACATGATGGAGGACTACCTGCAGACCGAGTGGCCCGACCTGAACGTCTGGCTGACCTCGACCACCGAGCAATGGTCGACCATCGCGCTCAACGGCCCGAACGCCGCCAAGCTGCTGGCGCCGCTGGTCGAGGGCGTCGAGCTGACCGAAGAGGCTTTCCCGCACATGTCCTGCGTGGAATGCACCGTGGCGGGCATGCCGGCGCGCCTCTTCCGCGTCAGCTTCACCGGCGAGATCGGCTTCGAGGTCAACGTGCCCGCACCGATGGGCCGCAAGCTCTGGGAGACGCTCTGGGAGGCGGGTCAGAAATACGACATCTGCGCCTATGGCACCGAGACCATGCACGTGCTGCGCGCCGAGAAGGGCTACATCATCGTCGGCCAGGACACCGACGGCACGGTCACGCCCTATGACGCTGGCATGGGCTGGGCCGTGGGCAAGTCGAAGCCCGACTTCGTCGGCAAGCGCGGCCTGGCGCGGCCCGACCTGGTGGCCGAGGGCCGCAAGCAGCTGGTCGGCCTGCTGACCGAGGATGGCAGCAAGCTCGAGGAGGGGGCGCAGATCGTCTTCGACCCGAAGCAGGCGATCCCGATGACCATGGTCGGCCACGTGACGTCTTCGTACAACTCGGGCGCGGCGGGCCGTCCCATCGCGCTGGCGCTGGTGCAGGGCGGCCACGGGCGGATGGGCGAGACCGTGCACATCCCGATGCCCGACCGCACCATCGCGGCGAAGATCACCGGACCGATCTTCGTCGACCCCGAAAACGCCCGCCTGAAGATCTGAGGAGGCCCTGATGAACGCTCCGCTTTCCGCCTTCCCGCCCGCCACGCTGGCCGAGACCTCGGCCGCCAAGGTGAGCTCGATCCTGCCCAAGGTGCGCTTCTCGCTGCGCGCCCGCGGTGATCTGGCGCCGCTCGAGCAGGCGCTCGGCGTGGCGCTGCCGCGCAAGGTCGGCGAGACCGTCAAGGGCGCCGTGGAGGTGGCCTGCCTCGGTCCCGACGAGTGGCTGGTGCTGGCCGCCGAGGCCGCGCCGGTGGCAGGCGCCTGCGCCTCGGTCTACGCGGCCCTGCCGCACAGCCTGGTCGAGATCTCGGCCCGCGAGGTGACCTTCGTCATCGAGGGGCCGCGCGCGCCTGAGCTGATGACCCTCGGCTGCGCCCGCGACATCGACGGCCTCAAGGTCGGCTCCGCCCGCCGCACGCTCTTCGACGGCGCGACGGTCACCCTCTGGCGCGACGCCGAGGACCGCTTCCGGATGGACGTCTGGAACAGCTTCGCCCCGCACCTGCTGCACCTGCTGCAGGTCGGCGCACGTGAACTCGC
>NZ_JADFFK010000086.1 GCF_015223355.1 Salipiger mangrovisoli
CTCGTCCTCGCATCATTTTGCGGGGAGAGTGACATTCCTGAATTGTTCATGGGTGACATTTTAGCTTTGCTGCTACACGCGGAAGGGCCGCGTAATGAGAGTTATGTAAAAATGCCGCAAGAAGGCGCCGCCCCATGGTCTCGCGGGGCGGCAAGGGCCGGTCTTGGTAGCGCGGCTACTGCTTCAGCGTCGGCGTCACACCCCAGGTGTCGGACAGCATGTAGCCGCTTTGCCAGGGGTCTTCCGGATCCAGCAGGTAGGAATGCTGCCCGGTGATCCATGCCCGGCCGGTGATCTGCGGAATGATCGTCGTGCGGCCGTCCTTCTCGACCACGTCGAGGATCTTGCCCACGAAGCGCGAGCCGATGATCGACGCATGGATCAGCTCGTCGCCGGTCTTCATCAGGCCCTTGGCCTGCAGCACGGCCATGCGCGCCGAGGTGCCGGTGCCGGTCGGCGAGCGGTCGGACCGGCCCGCCACCACCCGCCGCGCCGCGCGTTCGCTCGGCATGAGCTGGGGGCAAGACATGCGCTACATCGTCATGCCGCTGGCCACCCGCGTCGCCCTGCCGTCGTGGATCGGCCTCGCGCTCGGGGTCATGAAGGACTCGGCGCTGGTCTACGTGGTGCAGGTCACCGAGCTTCTGAAGTCGACGCAGATCCTCATCACCCGCCTGCAGGAGCCGATGTTCCTGCTGCTGCTCTGCGGCGCCTTCTACTTCATCATCAGCCTTCCGCTGGCCCGGTTCGGCGGCTATCTCGAGAAAAGGTGGTCCAATGATTGAGATCCAGAATGTCCGCAAATCCTTTGGCCAGATGGAGGTTCTCAAGGGCATCGACCTGACCGTCGCCAAGGGCGAGGTGCTGACCGTGATCGGCGGCTCGGGGTCGGGCAAATCGACGCTGCTGACCTGCATCAACGGGCTCGAGCCGATCGACAGCGGCAGGATCCTGGTGGATGGCACCGAGGTGCACGCCAAGTCCACCAACCTCAACAAGCTGCGGCAGAAGATCGGCATCGTGTTCCAGCAGTGGAACGCCTTCCCGCATCTGACCGTGCTGGAGAACGTCACCCTGGCGCCGCGCAAGGTGCTGGGCATGTCGAAGGGTGAGGCCGAGGCGATTGCCGAGAAGCAGCTGCGCCACGTCGGGCTGGGCGACAAGCTGAAGACCTTCCCGACCCGGCTTTCGGGTGGCCAGCAGCAGCGCATGGCGATTGCCCGCGCGCTCGCCATGTCGCCCGACTACATGCTCTTCGACGAAGTCACCTCGGCGCTCGACCCGCAGCTCGTGGGCGAGGTGCTGGAGACGCTGAAGATGCTGGCCGAAGAGGGCATGACGATGATCTGCGTCACCCACGAGATGGCCTTTGCCCGCGACGTGTCGAACCGGGTGGCCTATTTCCACAAGGGCGTGATGGCCGAGATCGGCGCGCCCGAGCAGATCTTCGGCGCGCCGCAGGAAGAGGTCACCCGGCAGTTCCTCGCCAGCGTGCGCTGAGGCCGGTCCGCGCCTTTGCGGTTTTCCGGGGTGGGATCAGCCGTCCAGCGCGGCGAGCCCCTCGGCCTCGAAACGGTCGAGCTGCGCCATCTCGGCCGCGGTCAGCGCGATGCCCTCCGACAGCGCCCTGGCGCGGGCGGCGAAGCGGCG
>NZ_JADFFK010000087.1 GCF_015223355.1 Salipiger mangrovisoli
TGTAGCAGCAAAGCTAAAATGTCACCCATGAACAATTCAGGAATGTCACTCTCCCCGCAAAATGATGCGAGGACGAGCGGACGTGGGATGGCTGATTATGAGCGAGCGCGAGTTGACTCGTGTGGAGGTCCTGGCGCAGGTCGATGACGGTCGACTGACCGTGGACAACGCGGCGAACATGCTGGAGCTGACGCGTCGGCAGATTTTCAGGTTGCTCAGGCGATACCGCCAGGATGGCGCGGCCGCGATCCGTCATATGGCGCGCGGGAAGCCTCCGAACAACCGCATCCACAAAGCCAAGCGCGACTATGCCTTGAGCCTGATCAAGGAGAGCTACGCAGATTTCGGCCCGACATTGGCGGCGGAGATGCTGGCCGAACACCACGGGTTTAAGGTCTCGCGCGAGACCGTCCGCAAGTGGATGCAGGAAGACGGCATCTGGCTGTCGCGCAAACAACGCCGGACCTTTCATCAGCCGCGTTTGCGCCGAGAGTGCTTTGGCGAGCTGGTCCAGATCGACGGTTCGGATCACCGCTGGTTCGAAGAACGCGGCGATGCCTGCACCCTTCTTGTCTTCATCGATGATGCGACCAGCAGGCTGATGGAACTGCGGTTTGTCGCCTCCGAGAGCACCTTCAGCTACTTCGAGGCTCTGGAAAGCTACCTGCTGAAGCATGGCCGTCCCGTTGCATTTTACAGCGACAAACACTCGGTGTTCAGGGTTCCCAAACCGAGCGAACACATGACGGGCATGACGCAGTTCGGGCGTGCCCTGGCCGAGCTGAACATCGAGATCATCTGCGCCAATTCTTCCCAAGCCAAAGGTCGCGTCGAACGTGCGAACCGGACGCTGCAAGACCGGCTGGTCAAGGACCTGCGCATCGCGGGCATCTCGAACATGGAAGACGGCAACGCGTTCCTTTCTGGTTTCGTTGACCGCTACAACGCCAAGTTTGCAAAGGCCCCGGCCAAGCCAGACAATCTGCACCGCGCCTTGAACATCGCGCCGGACCGCCTCGTCGAAGTCTTCTGCCTACGCGACAAACGCTATGTTACCAGGAATTTAACTCTGAAGTACGACCGCAAGAGCATCCGGCTGGAGGTCAACGATCTGACGCGTGGGCTCGTTGGCAAATACGTGGATGTCTACGAGATGCCCGACGGGCGCATCCAAGTCCGCGCCAAAGGCGTCGCCCTCCCCTGCAGCATCTTTGATCCACACCAGCAGCGCGTCACACACGCCGCCATTACCGAGAACAAACACCTCAGCGCAGTTCTGGCGCATATCAAAGCGCAGCAGGATAAGGAACTCATGCCGCCGAAGGTCAAACCTGTGAGCGCGAAGAACAACTACAAGAAGAACGGACGCCGGAACAATGGCTGGAATACTCTGGCCGATCGCAAGCGCATCGCAGACAGCAAAGCCAGCCAGGGCTGCGATAGCTGAGGTCTCCGCCCTGTCAGGCTTTGCTCACGTCACGCCACCTGATGACATTCCTGCTTTGCAGACGCGGTGACATTTCAACTTGGTTGCAACA
>NZ_JADFFK010000088.1 GCF_015223355.1 Salipiger mangrovisoli
TCTCATGATCGCTGTCAACCCCTTGTTTCACGGCAAATATTCCGGCGAGGCCGGGCGATGCGTGGTGTAGATGCGCAGGGTAGGAGACGGAACTGAGACGACGGTTGAGCAAGCTCTCATGCGCGGGTTGGTTACCGCATGACCGTGGTTTCGTCCTGGGGCTGCCTCGCTCTAAGGATCGGGCGTCGACAGTGTCGGCCCATAACAGGGACGAGGGTTCCCCACCGTGTTCCGCCCCCAACCCTGCGCATCGGGCTCGTCAGGGAAAGGTTATTTCCTCAGGCCGACACTGTGGTCCCTCCTGCCAGTGGGGCTGTCACAGCTTTGGCGATGGCCCAGATGAAGCCCACCATCTCGCGCGCGATTGCCGTGATGACCACGACCTTCGCCTTCCCGGTGGCGACCATGTGACGGTAGCGCTGGCACATCCGGAGTTGCCCCTTCCATGCGATATCGCGGGCCACCTTCGGCAGCGCCTCCAATCGGGCAAGGAGTTTCGGGCTGACACGCGCCTGCATGCGATAGCTCCAGGCGCCCTCGACCAGTGCCCTCCGCGCCAAGCCGCTGCCAGCCTTGGTGATCCCGCCGCGCCGGACACTGGCACCGCTGGAATGCTCGGATGGCGTCAGACCGAGGTAGGCCATGAGTTGCCGCGGATTGTCGAAGCGCTGAAAGTCCCCGACCTCGGCCACCACGGTGACCGCGACAATGAAGCCGACGCCGCGCATCGCCTGGATCGCCTCAACAACCGGCGCGAGGCTCCAGGCAGGCAGCAGGTCCGCGATCTGTCCGGTCAGCCGCTCCACCCGCGCTTCGGCGTCCGAAACGGCGTCGATATAGTCTTGAAGGACGATCTGCTGCGCCGGATGCGAAAAGCGCACCATCGCAAGCCAGCGCCGATAGGCTCCCGTCCAGCCTTTCTTCCCGGGATAGATCCGTCCATGGCGCAACAGGAACCCCTGAAGGTGCTGGCGCGCCTTGCCTGCCACCCGCAGGGCCGTCGCTCGGGCCCGCACCAGGTCGCGCATCGCCTCGTGCGCTTCGTCGGGCACCCAAACTGCCGTCAGTTCACCGGCCCGGTGCAGCTTCGCCAGCATCACCGCATCACGGCGGTCGGTCTTGACCCGATCACCGGCCTTGATCGGTATCAACGAGGGGGCGACCACAATGCAGTCGTGCCCCATATCGACAAGCTGTCGATGGAGGCCATAGCCGCAGGGGCCCGCTTCATAGCAAAAGTGCAGACTCGTCCGGCCAGCCGCGAGTTTGTCGACCAGCTTGCGCACATGATCAGGCCGATGTGCGACCGTCCCCAGATGGCGAACCTCGCCGCCGCGTTCTCCCTGCGCAACCGCGACTGAGATCGTCGCCTTATGGACATCCAATCCGATGAACGTGCTATCCTGCATGTGGTCTCTCCCCCATTCTTGAGGCTCGGCGCCCGCCAACCGGGCGCAACCCTCGAACGGAGAATGCCGCGGGAGAGGCCGCCAGCCCAGTCAGGCTCACACCGCGATCATGGGGTCTA
>NZ_JADFFK010000089.1 GCF_015223355.1 Salipiger mangrovisoli
GATAGTGCCCCGCGGCGTGGTGTAGGAAGCCGCGAGCGTCGCTGATCGCGAGGCTGGCGGTCATCGTCGATCTTCGGAGTAGGTTTGGGTTGCGACACCTGAAACCTGAGGCGGAGATGACGATGACCGACGACAGAATGGCTCTGATGGAGCTGGTTGAGAAGCAGGCTGATGGCGATCTCGTGCGCGAGATGCTGGCCTTTGCAGCCGAGCGCATCATGGAGGCCGAGATCGAAGCGCGGACCGGCGCGGCCAAGGGCACGCGCTCGCCAATGCGAGAGGCCCAGCGGAATGGATACCGGGAGCGGGATTGGGATACGCGTGCCGGCCGGATCGCGCTAGAGATTCCGAAGCTGCGCAAGGGCAGCTATTTCCCCAGCTTCCTTGAACCGCGGCGGACAGCCGAGAAGGCATTGGTGGCGGTGATCCAGGAGGCTTACGTTCACGGCATCTCCACGCGGTCCGTGGATGACCTGGTGAAGGCCATGGGAGCTGGCGGCATGTCTAAGAGCCAAGTCAGCCGGTTGTGCATGGAAATCGACGAGCGGGTCGACGCCTTCCTGTCGCGGCCGCTTGAAGGCGCGTGGCCCTACCTGTGGTTGGACGCCACATACCTGAAGGTCAGAGAGGGCGGGCGCATCATCAGCAAGGCGGTGATACTCGCGGTGGCGGTCAACGAGGACGGCAAGCGCGAGGTTCTGGGTGTCGCAACCGGTCCATCCGAGGCGGAGGTGTTCTGGACTGATTTCCTGCGCAGCCTCGCCGACCGGGGCCTGCGTGGCGTCAAGCTGGTCATCGCCGACGACCACAAGGGCCTGCGGGCCGCCGCGCGCCGGGTCTTCAACGCCACTCATCAGCGCTGCCGCATCCACTGGATGCGCAATGCCCTGGCGCATGCCCCTGCGAAACAGCGCACGGCAGTGGCGGCGATGTTGAAGACGGTCTTCGCCCAGGAAAGCAAGGCCGACGCCGAGAACCAGTGGGCCGTCGTGGCGGACGCCCTTCGGGAGAAACAGCCCAAGCTCGGCGCCCTGATGGACAACTCCCGCGACGATGTGTTGGCCTACATGTCGTTCCCTCGAGAGCACTGGACCCAGATCGCTTCGACCAACCCGCTGGAGCGGGTGAACCGAGAGGTAAAGCGACGTGCGGATGTCATCGGGATCTTCCCGAACGACGCCGCCATCATCCGCCTCGTCGGCGCTCTGATGCTCGAAACCAACGATGAATGGGCAGTGGCGCGGCGATACATGAGCCTTGAAACCCTGGCCCGCGTCACCGACAATCCCACCGTCAGGTTGCCCGCCGTGGCATCCTGATCAGACCCGGACCTCTCCGAAGGTCGACGCTCCTACACCACGCGCGGGGGCACTATC
>NZ_JADFFK010000008.1 GCF_015223355.1 Salipiger mangrovisoli
CCAAATGGCCGGCGGCTTTTTTGTCGTCTCAACACACCCCTCCAGGCTGCTGGCCAGGGGAGCGGCCCAGGCGCCGCATTGCGAACACCACGCGCGACGTCTGTCATATCCGCGTTTAAACAGATGCGGCGGTGCTCGACCGATTTTTGATCATTTATGTCCGTAGGATTTGTGTGTTTTAGGGATAAATTGGGGGAGGAATTTTTTCACAGAAGGGCTCTGATTATTTATGAATTTTCTCTATATATGAATGCATGTTATTTGCGCGGATATTTCGGTGTTTCTAAACTTTGTATTTCATGCGCGGTCACTTTTTGGATATTGCATATTTGTCGGACAGGGTAACCAGTCTGAAATTTTCGATCACCCAGTTTCTAATTCCCAAGCGTCTTCTTGAGCGCAGCCCCTTCGAGACGATCTGCCGCTGAATCGCGTCAATCCCTCATATCTCTTGCTTCAAGCGGTTCCGCGGCTTGCGAATCACCCGGTGTCCCGAGAGGCGCGCGGGATCGGAGATTTTGTGAGAGACAGGATATTGCGCAATACCGGCTTTGCGATCTGCTTTCCGAATTGATTTCCTGCGTAGTCGGAAATGAATCTTCTGCTACGTAACGTCATCACATCCAAGTGCATTGCGGGTATGCGCTGCGTGAGTATTTTGCTCCAATTCGCAATCCCGGTCCCTCGCGGCGGGTTCCTGCCAAGTGGACCCGGCACGAGCGGCCTCCGAATAGCAAGTCACCGATACAGGGAGAGAACATGACCCGCATTTCGCGACTGACGATGACAGCCCTTCTGTCGAGCACCATGCTCGTTGCAGGCATCACCGCGGCAACCGCCGCGACCCACCCGGAAACCGGCGAAGAGCTGGCCGCGGACCAGACCTTCACCTACCGACTGCTCGACGACATCAGCTCGCTCGACCCGCAGATCGTCGAGGACGTGGACGGCTCGGCCGTGTCGCGGGACCTGTTCGAGGGCCTGATGAACCAGGACGAGCAGGGCAACCTCGAGCCCGGCGTCGCCACCGGCTACGACGTCAGCGACGACAAGCTGACCTACACCTTCCACCTGCGCGAGAATGCGGTCTGGTCGAACGGTGATCCGGTGACCGCAGGCGATTTCGTCTTCGCCTGGCGCCGCGCGGTCGATCCCGCCACCGCCTCGCCCTACCAGTGGTTCATGGAGCTGATGTCGATCAACAACGCGAAAGCGATCGTTGCCGGCGAGAAGTCCCCCGAAGAGCTGGGGGTGAAGGCGATCGATGATCGCACCTTCGAGGTGACCCTCAGCACACCGCTGCCCTACTTCGTGCAGATGACCACACATTCGACGACCTTCCCGGCACCGCAGAAGGTGGTCGAGGAGTTCGGCGACAACTGGACCCGCCCCGAGAACATCGTCTCGAACGGTGCCTACGTGCTGACCGAGTACCGCCCCGGCGAGCGCATCGTGCGCGAGCGCAACGAGAAGTACTGGGACAACGAGCACACCATCCTCGACAAGACCGTCGCGCTGGTGATCAACGACGAGAACGTGGCGCTGACGCGCTACCTCGCCGGTGAACTCGACCGCACCGAGGTGCCCGCGGGCCAGTTCAAGCGCCTGCAGCAGGAGCACCCCGAGGAGGCGATCAGCTTCCCGCGCCTGTGCAACTACTACTACACCTTCAACCTCAGCGACTCGGGTCCCGAGGCGTTCAAGGACCCGAAGGTGCGCCAGGCGCTGTCGCTGGCCGTGGACCGCGACATCATCGCCAACAACATCAAGGGTGGTGGCGAGCCCCCCGCCTACAGCTTCACGCCCGAGGCAGTTGCCGGTTTCACCCCGCCGAAGAGCGAGATGGCCTCGATGAGCCAGCCGGAGCGTGACGCAAAGGCGAAGGAGCTGCTGGAAGAGGCCGGCTATGGCCCCGAGAACCCGCTGTCCTTCGAGGTCATGTACAACACCGACGAGGCGCACGAGAAGATCGCCGTGGTGATGACCCAGATGTGGAAGCAGAAGCTCGGCGTGCAGGCGAGCCTTGCCAACATGGAATGGAAGGTCTTCCTCGACACCCGTGGCCGCCAGGCCTTTGACATGGCGCGCGGCGCATGGTGCGGGGACTACAACGAGGCTTCGACCTTCCTCGACCTGATCCAGAGCGACTCGGGCTACAACGACGGCAAGTACTCGAACCCCGAGTACGACAAGCTGCTCGAAGAGGCGAAGACCTCTTCGGACACCACCCCGCTCTACACCGCGGCCGAAGAGATCATCGCCACCGACACGCCGGTGATCCCGATCTACCACTACGCAGGCGTCTACATGATGGACAGCGACGTGGGGAACTGGCCGGTCGAGAACGTCGAGCAGAACTGGTATTCGCGCAACCTCTACAAGACCGCCGAATAACCACCTCCAACCCGCCGCCCCTGCGCTCCGAGCGCCGGGGGCGGCGCCCTTTTCGGATCCTCCAGAATGCTGACCTATGTCATTCGCCGCCTGCTGGTCGCGATCCCGACGATCTTTTTGCTGGTCGTCGCGTCCTTCCTGATGATGCATGTCGCGCCGGGCGGGCCTTTCACTTCGGAACGGCCTCTGCCGCCCGAAGTGCTGGCCAACATCAACGCGCAATACGGTCTCGACCAGCCGCTGTGGAAACAGCTCTGGGACTATTTCTACAACATCGTCGTGCATTTCGATTTCGGCCCCTCCTTCGTGCAGAAGGACCGCAGCGTGAACGATATCATCGCGCAGGGCTTCCCCATCTCGCTGACCTACGGCGTGCTGTCCTTCCTGGCCGCGACCGCCGTCGGTGTGGGGCTCGGCATCGCCGCCGCCATCCGCCACAACAGCTGGGTCGACTACCTTGCGGTGTCGATGGGCATTGCCGCGCAGGCGCTGCCGAACTTCATCATGGGCCCGATCCTGATCCTGACCTTCACGCTCTGGCTCGGCCTGCTGCCGGGCGGCGGCTGGAACGGCGGCCAGTGGCAGTACCTGATCATGCCGGTGATCGCGCTCTCCACCTCCTACATGGGCTCGATCGCGCGGATCACGCGCTCGTCCATGCTGGAAGTGCTAAACTCGAACTTCATCCGCACCGCGCGGGCCAAGGGCCTGAGCAACAGCGCCATCGTCTGGCGCCACGCGATGAAGCCGACGCTGCTGCCGGTCATCTCCTACCTCGGCCCGGTCTTCGTCTACGTGCTGACCGGCTCGGTCTTCGTCGACCTCTATTTCTCGACGGGCGGCCTCGGCCAGTCCTACGTGAGCTCGGCGCTGACCCGCGACTATGCGGTGCTGCTGGGGGTGACCATCCTTTATGGCGCGCTCACCGTCATCGTGAACCTGCTGACCGACCTGGCCTACGCCTGGTTCGATCCGAAAATCCGTTACTGAGGAGGCTGACCCCGTGTTCGGAAAATCCGAAAAGGCGGCGGAACTGGCCGCCGACATCACCGATTTCAAGGTCGTCCGCGGCCGTTCCCTGCTGCGCGACGCCATGGGGCGCTTCCTGCGCAACAAGGCCGCCATGGCCAGCGTCGTCGTGCTGGCGCTGATCATCGCCTTCGTCGTCATCGGCCCGCTCTTCGCGGTCTGGGACAACGAGGAGATCGACTGGGCCCGCATGGGCGACATCCTCGCGCAGGGCGCGCCCTCGATCGAGACCGGCCACTTCTTCGGCCTCGACGAGCTGGGCCGTGACCTCTACGCGCGCACCATCCAGGCGACGCAGACCTCGCTGCTTGTGGGCCTGATCGGTGCCGCCATGGCACTGCTCGTCGGCACCGCCTGGGGCGTGATCGCGGGCTTCTACGGCGGCCGGCTCGACAGCGTCATGATGCGCATCGTCGACATCCTGCTGGCGATCCCGCTGACGCTGATCCTGATCCTGATCCTGGTGATCGCGGGGCGCAACTTCGTCACGCTGTTCATCGCGCTCGGCGCGGTGTCCTGGCTGACCATGGCGCGGATCGTGCGCGGCCAGACGCTGGCGCTGAAGACCCGCGAGTTCATCGAGGCGGCGCGCGCCGGCGGCGTGAGCGAGGGGGCGATCATCTTCCGCCACATCCTGCCCAACCTCATCGGTGTGGTCATCGTCTACGCCTCGCTGCTGGTCCCCGAGATGATCCTCGCGGAGAGCTTCATCTCCTTCCTCGGTCTCGGCATCTCCGAGCCGATGACCTCGCTCGGCCGTCTCATCGCCGAGGGGGCGGGCACCATGGGCTACGGCACGCTCTGGCAGCTCCTGTTCCCGCTGTTCTTCTATGTCACCATCATCATCACGATGTTCTTCATCGGCGATGGCCTGCGTGACGCCCTCGACCCGAAGGATCGCTGACATGACCATTCTTTCCGTGAAAGACCTCAAGGTCGGTTTCGAGACGCAGGACGGGCTTGTCCAGGCGGTGAAGGGCGTGTCCTTCGACATCCGCGCGGGCGAATGCCTCGGCATCGTCGGCGAGTCGGGTTCGGGCAAGTCGCAGAGCTTCATGGCCGCCATGGGCCTGCTGCCGAAAAACGGCCGCGCCACGGGCTCGGTGAGCCTGCAGGGCTCCGAGATCCTCAACCTGCCGGTGTCGCAGCTCAACAAGGTGCGCGGCGACAAGGTCGGGATGATCTTCCAGGACCCGCTGACCGCGCTGACGCCGCACCTGAAGGTGGGCGAGCAGATGGCCGAGGTGTTGAAGGTGCACCGGGGCCTGTCGGGCCGCGAGGCCGAGAAGCACTGCCTCGACTGGCTCGAGCGCGTGCGCATCCCCGAGGCCAAGCGCCGGCTCAAGCAGTACCCGCACGAGCTGTCGGGCGGCATGCGCCAGCGCGTGATGATCGCCCAGGCGATGCTCTGCGAGCCGAAGCTGCTGATCGCCGACGAGCCGACCACCGCGCTTGACGTGACCGTGCAGGCCGAGGTTCTCGACCTCATGGATCAGCTCAAGCACGAGCTGGACACGGCGATTGCCCTCATCACCCATGACATGGGCGTGGTGGCGCGGATGTGCGACCGGATCAAGGTCATGCGCCTCGGCGCGTTCGTCGAGGAAGGCGAGGTGACCGAGATCTTCTCGCAGCCGCGCCACGACTACACCCGCCGCCTGCTCGACTCGATGCCGCGCATCGACAAGGGCGAGGCCGGGGGAAAGGTCGAGGGCAAGGAGATCCTGCGCGTCGACGACATGAAGGTGCACTTCCCGATCAAGGTCGAGGGCGGGCTCTTCGGCAAGACCGTGCCGCTGAAGGCGGTGAACGGCGTCAGCTTCGGCCTGCGCGCCGGCGAGACGCTGGGCATCGTCGGCGAATCCGGCTGCGGCAAGTCCACGCTGGCGCGTGCCGTGCTGCGGCTGGTCGAGCCCACCGATGGCAACGTCAGCTGGCTGGGCAAGCCGCTGCACGCGCTGGACAAGCAGGCGCTGAAGACCGAACGCAAGGACCTTCAGATCGTCTTCCAGGATCCGCTGGCCAGCCTCGATCCGCGGATGACCATCGCCGACTCGATAGCCGAGCCGCTCAAGACCTACCGCCCCGAGCTGACCAAGAGCGAGCGGCGCGAGGAAGTGCTCAAGATGATGACCCGCGTGGGTCTGGAGCCGGAGAAGTACAACCGCTACCCGCACGAGCTTTCCGGTGGTCAGAACCAGCGCGTCGGCATCGCCCGCGCGATGATCAACCGGCCCAAGCTGATCATCTGCGACGAGGCGGTCTCGGCGCTGGACGTGTCGATCCAGGCGCAGATCGTGAAGCTGCTGAAGGAGCTGCAGGCCGAGTTCGGCATGTCGATGCTCTTCATCTCGCACGACCTGTCGGTGGTGCGCGAGATCTCGAACCGGATCATGGTGCTCTACCTCGGCCGCGTGGTCGAGATGGGCGACGCCGAGACGATCTGCGCCAAGCCCGCGCATCCCTACACCCAGTCGCTGATCTCGGCCGTGCCGATCCCCGACCCGGTGGCCGAGCGCGCGCGCACCCGCATCCGACTGCCGGGCGAGCTGCCCTCGCCGCTCGATGCCAAGGCGGCGCTGCGCTTCCTGCCTTCGCGGCTGGCGGCGGGCGATGTGGACTACGTGCCGCAGCTCGACCAGATCGCGCCGGGCCACTACGTGGCCGAACACGACGATCTCGAGCGGATCATGAAATCCGACGCGGCCTGAAAGAGCCGTTCGGTGCAGACTGGGGCGGGCCTTCGGGCCCGCCCTTTTTTCGTCCGATCCCGGCGGTTTCGTGCCTTGTATATTTATTGGACTGATTGGTCTAATAATGAGCCATGGCCCAGAACGACTCGCCCCCTGCCACTGCTGACAAACCCCGGCGCGGCCGTCCGCGCGGCGCGCCGGATGCCTCCGAGTCGCGGCAGAAGCTGATCCGCGCCGGGCTCGAGAGCCTGACGGAACGCGGCTATTCCGCCGTGGGCGTCGATGAGATTCTCAAGGCGGCGGGCGTGCCCAAGGGAAGTTTCTATCACCATTTCGCAGGCAAGGCCGATTTCGGCCTCGCCCTTGTCGCGGCCTACAACGCCTATTTCCTCGACCTGCTCGACCGTGCCTTCCTCGACGAGGGGCACAAACCGCTCGACCGGCTCCGGCACTTCACCGCAAAGGCCGAGGATGGCATGGCCCGGCACGGCTTTCGCCGCGGCTGCCTGGTGGGCAACCTGGGCCAGGAGATGGGGGCTCTGCCGGATGACTTCCGCGATGCGCTGACCGGTGTGCTGGACGACTGGCAGATCCGCACCGCGCGCCTGCTGCGTGCGGCACAGGCGCAGGGGCAGCTGTCTTCGGATCATGACCCTGAAGCCCTTGCAGAGGTCTTCTGGATCGGCTGGGAGGGGGCCGTGCTGCGCGCCAAACTCGAACTGCGCCCCGAACCGCTGCGGCGGTTCGCAGACACGTTTTTCCGCCTCATCCAACGCTGACCATGCAGACCGCAGAAAGGACACGCCCATGAAGGCCATTTTCATCGAAAAACCCGGCGACACGCAGAGCGTCTCGGTGACCGAGGTCTCCGAAGACCTGTTGCCCGAGGGTGACGTGCTGGTCGACGTCGCCTTCTCGACGCTGAACTACAAGGACGCGCTGGCCATCACCGGTGCAGCACCCGTGGTGCGCAGCTTCCCCATGGTGCCGGGCATCGACTTCTCGGGCACCGTGGCCGCGAGCGCGCATCCCGATTTCAAACCCGGCGACCGGGTCGTGCTGAACGGCTGGGGAGTGGGCGAGACCCATTGGGGCGGGCTGGCCGAACGCGCAAGGGTCAGCGGCGACTGGTTGGTGCCGCTGCCCGGGGCGATCGATCTGCGGCAGGCGGCGGCCATCGGCACTGCGGGCTATACGGCGATGCTCTGCGTGCTGGCGCTGGAGCGCCACGGGGTGACGCCGGACCAGGGCGAGATCGTCGTCAGCGGCGCTGCGGGCGGCGTCGGCAGCGTTGCGACGGCCCTGCTGGCCGCCAAGGGCTACGAGGTGGCGGCGGTGACCGGCCGTACCTCCGAGGCGGATTACCTGCGCGGGCTCGGGGCCTCTTCGGTGATCGACCGCGCCGAGCTGACGGGCAAGCTTCGTCCGCTGGCCAAGGAACGCTGGGCGGGGGGCATCGATGTCGCGGGCAGCACGGTGCTCGCCAACATGCTCTCGATGATGAAATACCGCGGTGTCGTCGCCGCCTGCGGCTTGGCGGCGGGTATGGACCTGCCGGCCTCTGTCGCACCTTTCATCCTGCGCGGCGTGACTCTCGCGGGGGTCGACAGCGTGATGTGCCCGAAGCCGGACCGGCTCGAGGCCTGGGCGCGACTCGCCAGCGATCTCGACCTCGGCAAGCTCGCGGAGATGACCGTCGAGTTGCCCTTCGCGCAGGTCATCGAGACCTCCCCGAGATTCCTCGAAGGGGCCGTGCGCGGCCGTATCGTCGTCCCGGTCTCCTGACCTTTTCGGAGTCGCCTGCATGAATGATATCGCAGAGGCCCCGCGCCTTCAGGACTGTCCGAACTGGCTCTACCTCCTGCACGAGTTCGACGCGCTCTATCGCCACGGCTCGGCGGGGGGCAGTCGGCTGATCCGGGCGCACCGAAAGCGGGTGCGCGACTCCCTGGCCTCGATCATCGACTCGAACCCCGAGATCGTGGCGCGCCCCGCCGAGATGAAACCGGTGACGGCGCATTTCGCCCGCGCCCTCGATCTTGGCGAGCGCGGCGCGGTGGCGGGCCTGGCGCGGGCGCTGTCGCGAGTCGCCGACCGGCTGACCTGGGAGTACGGTTACGAGAAGGTGCCGAAGGCGCTGGCCCGGAAATACGCCTATTGCGAGGTGCTCGGCCCGCGCGGCCCGGTGCGCAGCGAAAAGCTGGTGCTGGGCTTCGTGCTTTTCGCGCCGAACACCACCTATCCGCAACACAGTCACCACGAGATCGAAGAGAGCTATATCTCGATTGCCGGGGCCTGGTCGGAAAACGACGCGGCGGTGCATGCGCCCGGCTCGCTGATCTTCAACCGCCCCGGACTCGAGCACCGGATCACCACCGGCGAGGTCGATCCCTGTTTGCTGGCCTACGCCTGGACCGGCTCGGAAGAGCGGTTGACCACGCCCGGCATGAAACTGACGGCACCGCGCAAGGCACGGATGATACAGGGGATTTGAGCTGCTGATCGCGAGGTCCAGAAACACCAAAGGCGCCCCGAGGGGCGCCTTTGCGTAATTGGTCGGAGTGAGAGGATTCGAACCTCCGGCCCCTGCCTCCCGAAGACAGTGCTCTACCAGGCTGAGCTACACTCCGACCGTGCCGCGCGGAGTACCCCAGCCTCAGACCTTTGGCAAGGGGCTATTCGTCCCTTTTTCACGCCTTTTCATCATGCGAAGCAGCGCGCCGACACGCAGGCTCGTGCCGAACTCGATCCTCGTGCGCGTGCGCAGCACCGGGGTGTTTTCCGAGGACTTGGCCCGGCCCTCGCGCAGCACGATGTAGACGCCGCTGCCGATGATCAGCGTCGCGCCGAGCAGGGTGACCGTATCCGGGTATTCATCGAAGAAGATGGCCCCGTAGAGCACGGCCCAGAGCAGCTGCGAGTATTGCATCGGCGCGACGATCACCGCCTCTCCGGCGCGATAGGCGGTGATCAGCAGCGCCCCGCCGGCAAGCGCGAGAATCGCCATCAGTCCGACGCCCCCCAGATGCGCGATCGGCATCGGGTGATAGACGAAGGGCAGGGCGCAGCCCATGAGGATGAAATTCGCCATCATCGGGTAGAGCAGCAGCACCACCGAGCGTTCCTCGTGGCCGATCTTGCGCACGATGATCGACGACAGGCTGCCGAAGATTGCTGCCACCAGCGCTGCCGCGTGCCCGAGCGTCAGCTCGGTGGCGCCGGGCCGCAGCACGACGATCACCCCGGCGAGGCCGACCAGCACGGCGATCCAGCGGCGCAGGCGTACCTGTTCGCCGAGGATGGGAATCGCCAGCACGGTGATCAGCAGCGGCTGCGCGAAGATGATCGCATAGGTCTCTGCCAGCGGCAGCACCGAAAAGGCGTAGAAGGCGCAGAGCCCGGTGATCACCGCCGAGAAGGTCCGCGTAGCCGTCCACCAAGGGTGCAGCGGGCGCAGGTTGCCGGGGGTCGTGTCCCGGATCAGCATCAGGCTGACCAGCGGAAAGCTGAGCAGCACCGAGAAAAAGACGATCTGCACGGGGCTGTAGTCGGCCCCGAGGAATTTCACGATCACGTCGTGCGTCGAGTAGATGCCAAAGGTGAGCAGCGCGATGAGCGCGCCTTTTGCATTCGATCCCATGGGTGCTGATCCGTTTCTTCCGCCTCGGGAACAAGGGTTAGCGTCAAACCACGGGAATTCAACGAAGGACCGTGCGGAAATTGAAAAGGGGGCGACCCTAGGCCGCCCCGCTCAATCCTTCACCGGCAGGTGCCTGCTCAGAGGCTCGCGTCGAGCGCCGCAAGGATCGCGGTGCCCATCTCGGTGGTCGAGACCGGCTGCTTGCCTTCCTCGCCGAGCAGATCCGCGGTGCGGTAGCCCTCGGCGAGAACCTTCTCGATTGCCTGCTCGAGGCGGGTCGCCTCGTCGCCCTTGTCGAAGCTGTAGCGCAGCGCCATGGCGAAGCTGAGGATGCAGGCGATGGGGTTGGCCTTGCCCTGACCGGCGATGTCGGGCGCCGAGCCGTGCACCGGCTCGTAGAGCGCCTTGGGACGGCCGTTGGCCATCGGGGCACCGAGCGAGGCCGAGGGCAGCATCCCGAGCGAGCCTGTGAGCATCGCCGCGAGGTCGGACAGCAGGTCGCCGAAGAGGTTGTCGGTGACGATCACGTCGAACTGCTTGGGCCAGCGGGTCAGCTGCATGGCGCCGGCATCAGCGTACATGTGGCTGAGCTCGACGTCCGGGTACTCGGCATCGT
Source organism: Salipiger mangrovisoli (assembly GCF_015223355.1). GTDB lineage: Bacteria > Pseudomonadota > Alphaproteobacteria > Rhodobacterales > Rhodobacteraceae > Salipiger > Salipiger mangrovisoli. The sequence goes on from NZ_JADFFK010000008.1 coordinate 10,373, forward strand.
GGATCTCCTGCACGACGTCGCGCCACAGGATGCCCGATTCCATCACGTTGGCCTTCTCCATCGAGCAGACCTTGTTGCTGCGCTTGCGCGCCATCTCGAAGGCCGAGCGGGCCACGCGGGCGATCTCGCTCTCGGTGTAGCGCTGGGTGTTGATGCCGACGCGCTCGTTGCCTTCCTTGATGATGCCGCGGGGCTCGCCGAAGTAGACGCCCGAGGTCAGCTCGCGGATGATCATGATGTCGAGGCCCGCCACCACGTCCTTCTTCAGCGACGAGAAGTCGGCCAGCGCGTCGAAGCACTGCGCCGGACGCAGGTTGGCGTAGAGGTCCATTTCCTTGCGCAGGCGCAGCAGGCCGCGCTCGGGCTTCACCGAGAAGTCCAGCTTGTCGTATTTCGGGCCGCCCACGGCGCCGAGCAGAACGGCGTCCACTTCCTGCGCCTTGGCCATGGTCTCGTCGGTCAGCGGCGTGCCATGCGCGTCATAGGCGCAGCCGCCCACGAGGTCTTCGCTGACATCGAACTTGAGGCCGCGCTTGTCGCCGAACCAGTCGATGACGCGGCGAACCTCTGCCATGACCTCGGGGCCGATGCCGTCGCCCGGCAGGATGAGAAGCGAAGGGTTGCTCATGGGAAGTCTCTCCTCGGAATGTTGCGCAATCGCCTAGCGGAGAGGGCCGGAATGGTCAAGAAATCAGGGGCGTTTGGCAATTTCATGGAAGACTTAGCGTGACCGAGACCAGCCGGTGGGCTTGACCCTCCAGCGGCGCGCGGACCCTTGCGGAACTCACCTGTAGCCCGGCGGAAGGCAGGATGTAGCTGACCCGCATGGGACCTGTGCTTGGCCAATCAGCGGTCGGATCGCCGGGCAGCGGGTCTTGCAGGCGCGGGTCGCGGAGCAGCTCGCGGATCTCGTCGTGCAGGCCTTCGCCTTGCGTAGGGTCAAGATTGGCGTTTCCGATCAATAGGTAAGGCGCGGCAGGGGGCGGGCCGAGCGCGCCGTCGAGGTAGCGCGACCAGAGCGCGATCTCATCCGCGTTGCGCCGGCCATTGCGGTCTTCGGGGCCGTCGAAAACCGGTGGTGTGGCGGCGAGGCAGAGCAGCAGCAGTGGCGCGCCGCCTGTCTCAAGGCGCACCGCCCAGTGCCCGGTCGAGGAGAGGCGTTGCAGATCTGCCGCAGGATCCTCGGATCGCATCCGGCTTCCGGGCAGGTCGCGCCAGAGTAGCTGCGAGAAATCCTCGACCAGCGCGAGTGGATGGCGCGACAGCAGCGCCATGCCGTGCTGGCCGGTGAACGCGCCGTAGCCCTGCGCGTCGCGCGGTCCGCCGAGCTGCCCGTCGCCGTCGAGATCCGCGCCGCTGTCCAACCCGGAGTTGGGCGGCAGGGCGAGCCGGTGCGGATAGGGCGCACCGCGCTCGGCCAGCCGCGCGGCCAGTTCCGTCAGTGCCGCGAGACCAAGGTCGAAATCCATGTCGGTCAGCAGCAGCACATCGGCGTCAGCGGTTGCCAGCGCGTCCAGGGCGGCGGGTAGCGGGGCGCGCAGTTCGGCCAGATCGCGCAACAGCAGGCCGGGGCCCTTGCGGCTGAAATCGGCGTGCCAGGTGGCGAAGGTCAGCTCCTGCGCGGCCGTCGGCGGCGCGGCCGCAAGCAACCACAGCAGCCCCAAGAGCCGCCCGAGGGCTTTCAGATGGTCTGCACCTCGGCCTCCGCCTGCGCGTAGGCGCGGCGGCGCTTTTCCTCGATCAGGGCGGCGATTCGCATCAGCGCCACGCCGCGCATCACCAGGCTTGCCGGAAGGAAGGCCCATGCGCTCATCGTCCAGATCAGGGTCTGCGGCTCGGCCAGCGACACGAGGTTGATGGTCTGAGACGCCAGTTTCATCACCGCCGGGACCAGAAATGGCAGAAGAAACCCTAAGGCGACGTTAACGTTGCCATCCCTGTTGAGGCGGTAGAGCACATCCTTGCCGACGGTCGGATCGAAAAGCGGCAGGTTGACCCAGAAGTTGAAGGCGCTGCGGCGGATCGGCCAGTTCAGCAGCCGCACCATGAGCACGAAAACCAGCACGCTCAGCATCGCCATCCCATAGGCCAGCCCGGCGTGGCTGCGGAGTCGCGCAACTTCCTGCGCGCCCATGTCGTCGGTCGCCAGAAGCACCATGAGCCGCACCGGCGAGAACGGGAAATCGAGCCAATGCCCGATCGTCGTCGCCATGCTGTCGAGCGTCTGCGTAAGGGCGGTGGGCATGATTTCGCCCCGGCAGATCACCGTGAGCCAGGCGACCGTTGCAAAAAGCGCCAGGAATCGCAGGCGGTTGAACGGAGGGGCATCGCGGAATTCGATGATCGAAGGGTAGTCGCCGACATATTCGACGAAGGTGAGCAGCGCCGCGACCAGCGCCAGCAGCGCCGTGATCTGCGCCATGTCCGCGCCGCCCGGCAAGGCAACCGCGGGCATCGCGATGAGCAGAGCCACCGCGACGGCACGAACGCCGGCTTTAAGAAAGCGCGTGATCACCACTTCTGCCCTTTCGGTCGTGTCGGGCCGAGGACTTGCTGCCCCCTTGTCGCCCATCGTGCGCTGGAATGCGCCCGTCCTGTTCACTGACCCCGCCGCGCCGGCGGATTGCCTCATTATTGCCCAAATTTTGCCTACTTTTCGACTGCGCGGCAAGCATGACCGAAGGGGATCGGCCAAATCTGGCGGTTTCATGGAGGAAAAGGTGCGAAATTGCATCAACCTCCGGTGTTTCCGTGGGGGCAGTGCCCGGCTCGGTCGTGGGCGGCGGCGCGCGCGGCTCCCGGCGTGTCGAGTTTTATATACTGATTTATCTATGAAAAATCGAACAAAATTGGTGGCAACCGGGTGGCTCCCTCTGGACGGCTGACCGAAGCGTCGCCCCTTGCCTGCCCAGAACTGCGGCAGGCAGGATTTGCGCTCCCGGGCGGTCTCCGCCGGATTTCCAAGGCATTTGACCTGACGCAACGTCCACCGCAGAGTTTTCGTGGTCTGACGGCACTAGGGCGACATCCGAAGGGAGCGGTGATGTATCAGGCACTGACAGTTGAGGAGGCGGTGGCGTTGATCCCCGACGGCGCGAGCGTGATGCTCTCGGGGTTCATGGGTGTCGGCACGCCGGACCGGATGGTCGCGGCGCTGGCCGCGGCCGGAAAAACGGGTCTGACGGTCATCGTCAACGACGCCGCCCGGCCGGACCGGGGCGTCGGCCCGCTGGTCAAGGCGCGCTGCCTGCGCAAGTTCATCGGCAGCCATATCGGGCTCAACCCCGACGTGCAGGAGCAGATGCGCGCGGGCGAACTCGAGGTCGAACTGGTGCCACAGGGCACGCTGGTCGAACGCATCCGGGCGGCGGGCGTGGGGCTTGGCGGGGTGCTGACGCCGACCGGGCTGGGCACGAAGGTCGCCGAGGGCAAGCGGGTGATCGAGGTCGAAGGCAAACCCTACCTGCTGGAGCCGCCGCTCGCCGCCGATTTCGCGCTGATCGCGGCGCGCAGCTGCGACTACGTGGGCAACCTGACCTACATGCTCACCGCGACGAACTTCAATCCGATCATGGCGCTTGCCGGGCGCGTGGTGATTGCCGAGCCCGAGGAGATCGTGCCGGTGGGGATGATCCCGCCCGATGCGGTAAAGACGCCGGGCGCGCTGGTCGATCACGTGATCCGGAGGGTCGCATGACGGAGACCGGCAAAATGGATCCCAAGGAACTTATCGCCCGCCGCTGCGCCGCCGAGGTGAAGCCGCACACGCTGGTCAACCTCGGCATCGGCATCCCGACGCTGGTCTCGGACCACCTCGACGAGGGCATGGGGGTGTTCTTCCAGGCCGAGAACGGTGTTGTCGGCATGGGCCGGCGGCCGCCCGAGGGCATGTCGGACCGGCATCTGACCGACGCGGGCGGCAGCTTCGTCTCGGCGGTGCCGGGGGCTTCGACCATCGACAGCGCCTTCTCCTTCGGGCTGATCCGCGGCGGTCACCTCGATCTGACGGTGCTCGGCGGGCTGCAGGTGGACGGGCGCGGCTTCCTTGCCAACTGGATGATCCCCGGCGTCTATGTGCCGGGCATGGGCGGGGCGATGGACCTGGTCACCGGGGCGAAGCGGGTGATCGTGGCGATGATCCATGCCGCCAAGGACGGCACGCCGAAGATCGTGCCGGAATGCACGCTGCCGCTGACCGCGGAGCGGCGGGTCGATCTCATTGTCACCGAAATGGCGGTGATCCGCCCCGAGCAGGATGGGCTGCACCTGATCGAGACCGCACCGGGGGTCACAGTGGGCGAGGTGCGCGCGGCGACCGGCGCGGCGCTGATCGTGACGGGGGATGTGCCGGCTATGGACCTGACGCGCACCTGTTGAAGCAGGAAGGGGGCTCTGCCCCCGCCGCGCTGCGCGCGACTCCCCCGGGATACTTGGGCCTAGAAGAAATACGGGCCGCGGCTTCTTCTAGGGTCAAATATCCCCGCCGGAGGCAGCCCAAGGCCGGGGCCCGCGAAGTGTTGGGGGAGAATGGAAAAGGGCTGTCCCCGCGGAGACAGCCCTTGATGTTCGCGGCGCGTGCCAGGGGGTCAGACCCAGGGGCGGGACTGGGCGGCCTGTGCCTCGAAGCTGTCGATGGCACCGGCCTTCTCCATGGTCAGGCCGATGTCGTCGAGCCCCTCGAGCAGGCAGTGCTTGCGGAAGGGGTCGATCTCGAAGGCAAAGGCCTCGCCGTCCGAAGTGGTGACCACCTGCGACTCGAGGTCCACCGTCATGCGGGCGTTGGCCCCCTTCTCGGCATCCTTCATCAGCACGTCGACCGCCTCTTGCGGCATGACGATGGGCAGCATGCCGTTCTTGAAGCAGTTGTTGTAGAAGATGTCGGCGAAGGAGGTGGAGATCACCACCTTGATGCCGAAGTCGGCGAGGGCCCAGGGCGCGTGCTCGCGCGACGAGCCGCAGCCGAAGTTGTCACCGGCGACGATCACCGAGGCCTCGCGGTAGGCGGGCTGGTTCAGCACGAACTCGGGGTTTTCCGAGCCGTCGTCGAGATAGCGCATCTCGTCGAAGGCATGCACGCCGAGGCCGGAGCGCTTGATCGTCTTCAGGAACTGCTTGGGGATGATCATGTCGGTGTCGATGTTCACCAGCGGCATGGGCGCCGCGATCCCGGTCAGCTTCTCGAATTTTTCCATCTGTCCCTCCTTGGGGATGAGGCGGGTTCCGGGGGCATCGCTTGCGCCATCGGCACAGGTGCCCGGCCGGAGCCGCCGGACTTGGGGGAGGGGTCCCGCGCGGGGACCCCCGGGATCGCTCAGGCCTCGGCCGGCGCGGCCATGAAGTCACGCACGTCGGTGAGGTGGCCGGTGACCGCCGCCGCCGCCGCCATGGCCGGGGACATGAGGTGGGTGCGCCCGCCCTTGCCCTGACGGCCCTCGAAGTTGCGGTTCGAAGTGGCCGCGCAACGCTCGCCCGGGGCGAGCTGGTCCGGGTTCATCGCCAGGCACATGGAGCAGCCGGCAAGCCGCCACTCGAAGCCCGCGTCGATGAAGACCTGCGCAAGGCCCTCCTCCTCGGCCTGGGCGCGGACGAGGCCGGAACCCGGCACGACCATGGCGCGCATGCCGTCCTTGACCTTCTTGCCCTTGAGGATCTCGGCTGCTGCGCGCAGGTCCTCGATCCGGCCGTTGGTGCAGGAGCCGATGAACACCGTGTCGATCTTGATGTCGGTCAGCTTCTGCCCGGCCTCGAGGCCCATGTACTGCAGCGCGCGCTTGGCCGCCTCGACCTTGCCGCCGGTGAAGCTCTCGGGCGCGGGCACCACATCGGTGATCGCCAGCACGTCCTCGGGCGAGGTGCCCCAGGTGACGACGGGGGCGATGTCCTCGCCCTTGATGGTGACGACCTTGTCCCAATGCGCGTCGTCATCGGAATAGAGCGTCTTCCACCAGGCGAGCGCGGCCTCGAACTGCGCGCCCTTCGGCGCGTGCGGGCGGCCTTTGACATATTCAAAGGTGGTCTCGTCGGGTGCGATCAGGCCGGCACGGGCACCGCCCTCGATGGCCATGTTGCAGACGGTCATCCGGCCTTCCATCGACAGCGAGCGGATCGCCTCGCCGCAATACTCGATGACGTAGCCGGTGCCGCCACCGGTGCCGGTCTGGCCGATGACCGAGAGCGTGATGTCCTTGGCGGTGACGCCCGGCGCGAGCCGCCCGGTGATCTCGACCTTCATGTTCTTCGACTTGGACTGGATCAGCGTCTGGGTGGCGAGCACGTGCTCGACCTCGGAGGTGCCGATGCCATGCGCCAGCGCGCCGAAGGCGCCGTGGGTGGCGGTGTGCGAGTCGCCGCAGACCACGGTCATGCCGGGCAGCGTCCAGCCCTGCTCGGGGCCGACGATGTGCACGATGCCCTGGCGGACGTCGCTGACCGGGTAGTAGTTCACGCCGAAGTCGCGGGCGTTCTTGTCGAGCGCCTCGACCTGGATGCGGCTCTCCTCGTTCTCGATGCCGTTTTCACGGTCGAGGGTCGTCGGCACGTTGTGGTCGGGCACGGCGATGGTGCGCTCGGGGGCGCGGACCTTGCGGCCGGTCATGCGCAGGCCCTCGAAGGCCTGCGGCGAGGTGACCTCGTGCACGAGGTGGCGGTCGATGTAGAGCAGGCAGGTGCCATCTGCGTCCTGCTGGACGACGTGGGCATCCCAGATCTTGTCGTAGAGCGTCTTGCCGGACATGGGGGTCCTCTCGGGGTGTAGATGTCTTGGAATTTGGCTGGGCTTGGCGCAGGTCGAAAGCCCCCGCGCCGGGGCGGGCTAAGACAGCCTTATAGGCGGGCCAGAACCGTGAAGGTCGCGCCGTGGAACCGTTCGCGCAGACGCACGCGGTCGCCGAGGTCAAGAAGCCGAGTCATGTCGCGGGGATACTCCTTTGCCGCGCGTCGATCAACCCATCCCGCGCGCTGCCGGAAGGATTGAAACCTTTCGGTGCGGCCGCGCGTAGTTTTGTTACCGCCGTGGAGGAGACATCATGTCCTTGATGAATGCCATGCACCTTGTCCTGATCGCCACGCTGCTCTGGGGGCTGCTGATCAGCCTGCCGCAGGTCGAGGCGCAGGAGATCACCCTGAATCTGCCAAAGCGCTGATCCGGGTCCTATCGGCTCAAGACATTGATCGCCATGGCCTTGAGCGAAATCCGATGTGGTGCCACGCTGGGAGCATGAGGAGCCCCGCGACCGCATGAACCCGGAAACCGACCTGCCCCCGACCGACCTGACGCCTTTCGAGGCGCTGCAACAGACCGGGCTGACCCTGCTGGGGCAGATCGACACCTTCCTCGCCATCGTGCTGCGGCCCTGGATGTTCTACCAGCTGGGGATCGCGTTGGCGCTTTTTGCCGTGGCGCATCTGCTCCGCGCGGTCATCGGTCCGAAGATCTACGAGTGGATGCGCGGCCGCGAGGGCTGGCCGAAGTGGCGCATCCGGCTGCTTGTGGTGCTGCACCGCCGGTTGCGGATGATCCTCTTTGTCACGCTGATCTGGCACGTGATCGGCATCATGCACCAGATCACCTGGCCGTCGCGCACCTACCTTTTGGAAATCATCGCGCAGCTCTCGACGGCCTGGCTGGTGATTGCGCTGATCACCAGGCTGATCGGCAACCCGGCGTTGCGCTCGCTGATCCGCTACGGTGCCTGGGGCTATGTCACCATCTGGATCCTTGGCCTGACCGACGAGGCGCAGGCGCTGCTGGAAAGCGCCGCGGTCAGCTTCGGCGACTCCAAGCTCTCGCTCTGGCTGATCCTCCAGGCGGTGGTGATCCTCGTGGCACTGGTCTCGGTGGCGCGCTTCCTGACGACGGCGGGCGCCGCCAGCATCCGCCGCAACGAGGGCATCAGCCCCTCGATGCAGGTGCTGGCGGTGAAATTCCTGCAGGTGGCGCTTTACGGTGCGGCCTTCTTCTTCGCGCTCAAGCTGGCGGGGGTGGATCTGACCGGGCTCGCGGTGCTCTCCGGTGCCATCGGCGTCGGCCTCGGCTTCGGCTTGCAGAAGGTGGTGTCGAACCTGGTGTCGGGGATCATCATCCTGCTCGACAAGTCGATCAAGCCGGGCGACGTGATCTCCATCGGCGAGACCTTCGGATGGATCAACGCGCTGGGCGCGCGCTACGTGTCGATCACCACGCGCGACGGCAAGGAATACCTCATTCCCAACGAGGACATGATCACCGGGCAGGTGGTCAACTGGTCGCATTCCAACGAACTTGTCCGGGTCGACATCACCTTCGGCACCTCCTACGGCGATGATCCGCACCTGGTGCGCAAGGTGGCGATCGAGGCGGCGCAGGGTGTCGGCCGGGTTCTGAGCAGCCGCCCGCCGGTGTGCCACATCACCGGTTTCGGCGACTCGAGCGTGGACTACATCCTGCGGTTCTGGATCATCGACCCGTCGCAGGGGCTGACCAACATCCGCGGCAACGTGTTTCTCGCGCTCTGGGATGCCTTCAGGGCGCAGGGGATCTCGATTCCCTTCCCGCAGCGCGAGGTGCGGATGCTGGCCGAGGTCCCGGCGGGCAATGGCGCGGCAGCCGGGCGGGGCGAGGCACCGGGCAACGGGTCGGACGAGGTGACGGAACGTCCCGGCTGACACTGCTGCCGCGCTGCGGCATGGTCCGCGCGACATGCAGACGCTACGGCAGAAGCTACGGAATGGGAGATCCGTCATGACCTTCGATCCTTCTGAGGAAATCGTCATCCTGAGTGGCGCGCGCACCGCCATCGGCACTTTCGGCGGCGCGCTGAAGTCGGTGCCGCCGATCGAACTCGGCACCACGGCGGCAAAAGCAGCGCTGGAACGCGCCGGGGTCGAGGGCGGGCAGATCGGCCAGGTGGTCTTTGGCCACGTGCTGAACACCGAGCCGCGCGACATGTACCTGTCGCGGGTTGCCGCGATGCAGGCGGGCATCCCCGACACCACCCCGGCGATGAACGTCAACCGGCTCTGCGGGTCGGGCGCGCAGGCGATCGTCTCGGGTGTGCAGGCGCTGATGCTGGGCGATGCGAACTTCGCGCTGGTCGGCGGGGCCGAGAGCATGAGCCGCGCGCCCTACATCATCCCCGACCAGCGCTGGGGTCACAAGATGGGCGACATCCGCACCGTCGACATGATGCTGGGGGCGCTCAGCTGCCCCTTTGGCACCGGCCACATGGGGATCACCGCGGAGAATGTTGCCAAGGAGCACGACATCAGCCGCGAGGCGCAGGACGCCTTCGCCCTGGAAAGCCAGCAGCGCGCCGCCAAGGCCATCGAGGCAGGCTTCTTCAAGGAGCAGATCGTGCCGGTGGAGATCGCCTCGCGCCGCGACACGGTGGTCTTCGACACCGACGAGCACCCCAAGGCGAGCTCGCTGGAGAAGCTGGCGGGGCTGCGCCCGGCCTTCGACCGCGCAGGGTCGGTGACCGCGGGCAACGCTTCGGGGCTGAACGATGGGGCGGCGGCGCTGGTGCTGGCGCGCGGCGAGGCCGCGGCGGCGGCGGGACTGACGCCGCGCGCCCGCGTGCTGGGCTACGCCCACGCCGGGGTCCGCCCCGAGGTCATGGGCATCGGCCCGGTCCCGGCGGTGGAGAACCTGCTGGTGCGCACGGGGCTGTCGCTTGCCGATTTCGACGTGATCGAGAGCAACGAGGCCTTTGCCGCGCAGGCTCTGGCGGTCAACAAGGGGCTCGGCCTTGATCCGGCCAAGGTCAATCCGAACGGCGGCGCCATCGCGCTCGGCCACCCGATCGGCGCCACCGGCGCGATCCTCGCGGTCAAGGCGCTTTACGAGCTGGAGCGAACCGGTGGCCGCCGGGCGCTGATCACCATGTGCATCGGCGGCGGGCAGGGCATCGCACTGGCCATCGAACGGGTCTGAGGGCGGCGCATCCTTCGGCTGGTGCCCTTGGCCCGGCTGCCCGCAAGCGAGGGGCTTTGCCCCTCGCGCTCCCCAGGATATTTTTCCCTAGAAGAAAGGGGTGGCAGGCGAGGCTGCCGGGCGCCCACAGGCCCGGAGGCTGGAGATTTGGGCGGGGCCGCCGGAAGCAGGTGCGACGCATGATTGCCGCCGAGGCGAAAAGCCAGAGCCAGGTGCGCGCGCGGCATGCTGCGGCGCGCGCCGCGGGCGGCACTGGCGAGGGGCCGCATTTCCTCGTCGGCGATCTGCGCAATGCCCAGGGCAACAAGATCGCGTTCCTTTCGGCGAACCCGCCGCAACCGGGGCGGCACGGCTGACACTCGGGGCACGGAGGAGGAGGCGTTCGTTGCCCTGGGCATCGCCGGAGCGCAAGTCAGGCAGCGTTCAGAGTTCGACGCGTTTCCACAGGCCGGGGTAGAGCGTCGGGAAGCCCTGCGGGTCCACGGTGATCTGCGCGCAGTGGCCGGTCTGTGCCGCCTCGTAGCCGATCAGCCCGCCGCGTTCACGGGTGTAGCTCTGGTCGAGCGGATCGAGCCGAGGGCCTGGCAGGCGCAGCCAGGCGGCGCAGACGGTCAGCCGTCCGACCTCGGGCAGGCGGCGCAGCGGCATCAGGCTGGTGGCCGGGGTAAAGGCAAAATCGACATCGGTGCATTCGGCAAGATCGGGCTGCGCCGTGCCGTTGACCAGCCAGGCACCGTTCTGCCGGGTGAGCCGCGTGCGCACCTCTTCGCCGCCGGCGGTGCCGGTGACATCGGCGCTGCGCGTCATCCAGTCCGGCCCGCAGCGGACGACGTAGTCGAGCGCCGCCCAGCCGGTGCCGTCGCGAAAGCGGGCATGGCCGACCAGCATGTAGCCATCCTCGAGCCGGGCGAGGCGGCATTTGTCCTCGCCGTCGCGGTCGAGCGCGCGCCAATGGATGGTTGCCAGCGTCTCGCTCATGCGCGGACGCTGCCGCTGGCACCGGCGGGACCGGGACACAAATCGGTGATCGACTGGGGCATGTCCAACTCCTCCCACGGTTGGCTGTACCATGGTGCCCCTGCCCTAAGGTAAAGGCAAGCGGGCGTTTTGCATCGGTTTTCTTAAGACGATCTTCACCTTGCCCCGCCCATGCTGGGTCGGTCGCAGAGGGCTTGGAGCATGGAGATCGCGGCACGTCTGGCCGAGGAACGGCGCGCGCGCCTGGCGGCAGAGCGCCTGCTGGAGCTGAAGCAGGCGGAGCTTTTCGCCGCCAACCGGAAGCTGAACACCCATGCGCGCCAGCTCAGCCACGAGATCACCGAAACCCGCGCCGAGGTCGCCACGGTGCGCGACGAGAACCTGCGGGTCAAAACCCAGCTCGGCGCGGCGCACCAGAAGATCGAGCTTGTCGAGGGGCAGCTCTGGACCGCGCTCTCGTGCATGCGCGACGGCTTCGCCACCTTCAACGCCGAGCGGCGGATGGAACTGGCGAATCCCGCCTGGCTGGAGCTTTTCGACGGGCTTGACACGATCCGCCCCGGCGCGGGCTACGCGCATGTTCTGGACATGATGGTCGAGGAGGGAATCGTCGATCTGCAGGGCGAGCATGGCGACGACTGGCGCGGCCGCATGGCCGCGCGCTGGGAGGCCGATCCGATCCCGACCGAGACCATCCGCATCTACACCGGCCAGTTCCTGCAATTGCAGGACCGCCATTTGCCCGACGGCGGGGTGGTGACGCTGAGCTTCGACATCACCGAGCTCATGCGCATGTGGTCGGCGCTGGAAGAGCTTCCGGACGGCTTCGTGCTCTACGATGCGGAGGACCGGCTGCTGATGTGCAACGAGACCTATCGGGAGATCTACGCCGCCAGTGCGCCGGCGATCCTGCCCGGTGCCAGCTTCGAGGACATCCTGCGCTACGGGCTCGGGCGCGGACAGTACCGCGAGGCGGAGGGCCGCGAGGAGGCCTGGCTGGAGGAGCGGCTGGCGGCGCATCGCGGTGCCGGGCGGGCGCTCGAGCAGCAGCTTGGCGACGGCCGCTGGCTGCGGGTCTACGAGCGGCCGCTCTCCGACGGCGGGCGGGTCGGGCTGCGCATCGACATCACCGAGGCCAAGCGCATCCAGCAGGAGCTCGAGGAGGCGCGGCAACGGGCCGAGGTCGCCAGCCATGCCAAATCTTCCTTCCTGGCCAACATGAGCCACGAGATCAGGACGCCGATGAACGGGGTGGTGGGCATGGCCGAGCTGCTGATGGACGGTCCGCTCGGCGAGGAACAGAGGGTCTACGCCGAGACCATCCGCAGTTCGGGCGAGGCATTGTTGCTGATCATCAATGACATCCTCGACTACTCCAAGATCGAGGCCGGGCGGCTGGTGATCGCCGCCGATCCCTTCGATCTCGAGCGGGCGATTGACGAGGTGGCGCGGTTGCTGCGGCCCGCGGCGCAGGAAAAGGGCGTGGCGCTGCGGGTGGACTACGCGGCGGAGCTGCCGCGCCGCTTCATCGGCGACGCCGGGAGACTCCGGCAAATCCTGACCAACCTTGCCGGAAATGCGGTGAAGTTCACCGCTGAGGGCACGGTCGGGATCAGCGTTGCCGGACAGGTCGTTGGCGCGGTGGCGGAGCTGGAGATCCGTGTCGAGGATACCGGCATCGGCATCGCGGCCGACAAGCTTGAGCATATTTTCGGCGAGTTCAACCAGGTCGAGGACGCGCGCAACCGCGCTTTCGAGGGCACCGGGCTCGGGCTCGCGATCACCCGGCGGCTGGTCGAGATGATGGGCGGGGCGCTCTGGGTCGAGTCCGAGCTCGGCCGGGGCGCGCTCTTTGGCTTGCGCCTGCCGTTGCCGTTGAGCGGGGGGGCCGCCCTGCTCGGCGGTGAGGTGACCGCGGCAGAAGCGCCGGCGCTGCCGCCGCTCGATGTGCTGCTGGCAGAGGACAACCGCACCAACCAGCTGGTGTTCCGCAAGATGGCCGAAGCGCTGGGGCGCGATCTTGCGCTGCGCTTCGCCTGTGACGGGGCCGAGGCGGTCGGCGAATTCGAGGCGCGGCGTCCGGACCTCGTGTTCATGGATATCTCGATGCCGGGAATGGACGGCAAGGAGGCGACGCATCGCATCCGCGCGCTGGAGGGCGCCGGGCCGCGGGTGCCGATCATCGCGGTCACGGCGCATGCGATGAGCGGCGACCGCGAGGCACTGCTGGCGGCGGGGCTCGACGACTACCTCACCAAGCCGCTGCGCAAGGCCGAGCTGGCGCGGCTCATCGAGCGCTGGGGGGTGCCCGGCGCGACCGCGGCCGCGCCAGAGCCGCCACCGGATCAGGCGGCGTTGGAATAGGGCCGGATGAACACCGGCTGATCCTCGGTCGAGCGCTCGGCGTCATAGGCATAGCCGCCGAGATCGAAGTCGCGCAGCCCTTCGGGGTTGGTGATCCGGCGGGTGACGATGAAGCGGGCCATCGCGCCGCGGGCGCGCTTGGCATAGAAGCTGACCACCTTGGGCGCGCCGTCCTTGTCCTCGAGGAACTGCGGGGTGATCACCCGCAGCTTCAGCGCCTTGGGGGCGACCGCGCCGAAATATTCCTGGCTGGCGCAGTTCACCAGGACCTCGGCGCCGGTGGTCTCGCCCTGCGCGTTCAGCGCATTCGACAGCTGGTCGCCCCAGTAGTCGTAGAGCGACTTGCCGCGCTCGGTCTTCAGGCGCGAGCCCATCTCCAGCCGGTAGGGCTGGATGGCGTCGCGCGGACGCAGCACGCCGTAGAGGCCCGACAGGATCCGCAGGTGATCCTGCGCGTAGTCCATTTCCTCGGGATCGAGCGAGCTGGCGTCGAGCCCCTGGTAGGTGTCACCGGCAAAGGCCAGGGCGGCGGGGCGCAGCGCCTCGATCTCGGGCTCTTCTGCATAGTCGCGGAAGCGCTCGTGGTTGAGATTTGCGAGACTGTCCGACAGGTGCATCAGCTTCTTCAGGTCACCGGTGGTCAGGCCGCGCGCGGTCTCGACCAGGCGCAGCGCATCCTCGCCGAAATCCGGCGTCGTCATCTCGGTGTCACGGGGTGCCCAATCCAGTTTCTTCGCGGGCGAAATCACCACGAGCATTCGCGGTCACTCCTTGAACAGATCCAGAACTTGGAATGGTTCTAACCAGCTTCGGCGAGAAGGTCCATAAAGGCCGGACCGAAACGTTCAAACCGTCGGTCGCCGAGAATCCGCTCCAGATCCTCGGGCGCGGGATCGCGCAGCCCGGCGATCTTGGCGAGCAGCGAGGCGGAGCAGGAGAGCGGCTTCTCGGTGCCGTCCTCGCCGCGGATCAGTTCGGCCTGGGCGCTCATCAGCCGGTCGTAGAGATCGCCGGTGCCGCGCGCGGCGGCGCGCATGCGCAGCGGATGCGTCTCCTCCGGCGCGCCGCCGGTGATCACCGAGAGGAACTCGGCACCGTAGCGTTCGAGCTTCTTGGCGCCGACGCCGCTGATCGCCCCCATCTGGTCCAGCGTCTCGGGGCGGCGCTCGGCCATCTCGATCAGCGTGCGGTCGGGGAAGATCATGTAGGCGGGCAAGGACGCCGCCTCGGCCAACGCACGGCGTTTGGCCTTCAGCGCCGACATCAGCGGCGCGTCCTCTTCCGACACAAGCGTCTTGACCTGCGGGCGGCGCTCGGCGGCCTTGTCGATCACGTCGCGGCGCAGCGCGATGCTCTCTTCCCCGCGCAGGATCGGGCGGGCGGCCTCGGTCATCACCAGCGCGCCGTGGCGCTCGGGGTCGGGGCGCACGAGGTCACGCCCCATCATCTGCCGGAACACCGCCTGCCATTGGCCTTTCTTCAGGTCCTTGCCGACGCCGAAGGTCGGCAAGCCATCATGGCCGCGCTGGCGCACCTTGTCGGTCTCATTGCCCAGAAGGATGTCGATCAGGTGCCCGGCGCCGAAATTCTCGCCGGTGCGCAGCGCCGCCGAGAGCGCCTTGCGCACCGCCTCGGTGCCGTCGAAGACCTCCGGCGGGCTGTCGCAGAGATCGCAGTTGCCGCAGGGCGCGGCGTCTTCGCCGAAATAGCGCAGCAGGGTCTGGCGCCGGCATTCCAGCGCTTCGGCGAGCCCGAGCAGCGCGTTGAGCCGGCCGTGGTCGGCAACCCGCCGCTCGGGCGGCGCCATGCCTTCGTCGATCTGCGCGCGGCGCAGGCGGATGTCGTCGGCGCCGTAGAGGGTGAGCGTTTCCGCAGGCGCGCCGTCACGCCCGGCGCGGCCGATCTCCTGGTAGTAGGCCTCGATGCTCTTCGGAAGGTCGGCATGGGCGACCCAGCGGATGTCGGGCTTGTCGACCCCCATGCCGAAGGCGACCGTGGCGCAGACGATCAGCCCGTCCTCGGTGGCGAAGCGCTCCTCGACGGCGCGCCGGGCCTCGGCCTCCATGCCGCCGTGGTAGAAGCAGGTGGGGTGCCCCTCGTCGCCGAGCGCCTTTGACAGCGCTTCGGTCTTGGCGCGGGTGCCGCAATAGACGATGCCCGAGCGGCCCCGGCGGGCGGCGGCGAAGCGCAGGATCTGCGCACGGGGGCTGTCCTTGGGGGAAAAGGCGAGGTGGATGTTGGGCCGGTCGAAGCCGCGCAGGAAGGTCTCAGGCTGCTGGCCGTCGAAAAGCCGGGTGACGATCTCGGCCTGGGTCTCCTGGTCGGCGGTGGCGGTGAAGGCGGCGATCGGCACGTTCAGCGCGCGGCGCAGCTCGCCGATGCGCAGGTAGTCGGGGCGGAAATCATGCCCCCACTGGCTGACGCAATGCGCCTCGTCGACCGCGATCAGCCCGACGCCCGCCTGCGCCAGCATCCGCTGCGTGCCGGTGGAAGCGAGCCGTTCCGGCGCGAGGTAAAGGAGCCTAAGCGAGCCGTCCTCGAGCCCCTGCCAGACGGCGTCGGTCTCCTCCTGGGTGTTGCCCGAGGTCAGCGCGCCGGCCGCCACGCCGGCCTCGCGCAGCCCGCGCACCTGGTCCCGCATCAGCGCGATCAGCGGCGAGATCACTACTGTCAGCCCGCCGCGCAGCAGCGCCGGCAACTGGTAGCAGAGCGACTTGCCGCCCCCGGTGGGCATGATCGCCAGAACATTGTGCCCCGCCGCCACGGCCGCGACGATCTCGCCCTGACCAGGACGAAAGGCGTCATAGCCGAAAATGTCTTTCAGCAGCGCCTCGGCGGGCGCGGTGTCGCGTGGCATGGCTGGGGGCCTGATTATGTGTGACTGCTCTACAACGCAGACTCTCACACTAAGATTCGGTGAACAAGGCCCCGCGCCCCTTCCGACGCGTGGTTCGCCCTGGTGGGCGGCGGGTTTGCGTATTTGGAAAGAGAAGAAAGCCGCGCGGCCGGGTCTTCTTCTAGGCAAAAATATCCCGGGGGTGAATTCGCGTAGCGAAGAGGGGGCAGCGCCCCCATTTTGCGGGGTCTCAATCCGGATCGACCTTGCCGCGCATGGCCTTGACCTCGCCGCGTTCCTTCTTGGCCTTGATCCGGCGGTTCTTGGAGCCGAGCGTCGGCTTGGTGGCGATGCGGCGGCGCGGCTTTTCCAGCGCCTTGCGGATCAGCTCGGCGAGGCGCTCGCGGGCGATCTCGCGGTTGCGGGCCTGGCTGCGGGTGTCCTCGACCTGCAGGATCAGCGCGCCATCCTTGCTCCAGCGCCGCCCGGCGAGCCGCTTCAGCCGGGCTTTCACCGGGGCGGGCAGGTTCGGCGAGCGCTCGGCCTCGAACCGCAGTTCGACGGCGGTCGAGACCTTGTTGACGTTCTGCCCGCCGGGGCCGGAGGCGCGGATGAACTGCTCGGTGAGTTCCCAGTCCTCGATGTGTAGGGTGTCGGTGATGCGCAGCATGGGCGGAATTTAGCGCGGCGCCGGGGCGGCGCAAGCAGGTAGCGGTTGCGGCGGATGAGCAAACGGCCCGCGCCGGAGCGGGCACGGGCCATTTCTGAAAGCGGGTCTCGAAAGTGAAATGGGCCACGCGGCCTGTCGCGTGACCCATTCGAGACGTCAAGGAGGCGGGGCCGGTTAGGGCAGCGCCAATTCGGGTTCCTTCACGCCAGGGGCTGCCCTAGCGTACTGCCCTCCGAACTGTCCCAACACCCTTCTCCAATGCTTCTCTAGACACTGGATCACCTCCTTTCAGCTGTTTTGAAAACGCAATTTCAGCGTGCCATGGAAAAGCACATCCGCAAAGCGTTTTTGCAGCTTCAGGCGATTGCCCGCGAGGAAACTGCCTTAGAAACGATCATCCGGAAGGGCGCGAGGGCAAGGATCGCCAGCGACAGCTTCACCAACCAGTCGGCCAGGCCCAGCGAGACCCAGAGCGGCACGACGGGGCCCACGCCGAGCAACGGCAGTGTTTCATTGGCCCAGGACACGTCGTTGCCCGGCTCGAGGAAGCTCAGCGACCCGGCGAAGGCCACCAAGAAGAAAATCGCCGTGTCGAGCGAGCTGCCGACGAGGGTCGAGGCCAGCGGTGCGCGCCACCAGGCGCCGCCCCTCAACCTGTCGAAGATGCTGACGTCCATCATCTGCGCGGCGAGGAAGGCGGCGCCGGACCCGATGGCGACCCGCAGCGTGACCGCGGGATAGGTGTAGCCGTCGCCCTGGAGCATCACCTGCGTGCCGATCAGCGAGCAGATCACCCCGGTGACGAAGCCGGCGAGTACCACCTTGCGCGCGGCCTGCACGCCGTAGAGGCGGTTCATCAGGTCGGTGACGAGGAAGGCGACGGGATAGGTGAAGGCGCCCCAGGTCAGCCATTGACCAAAGAGAATCTGCACGAGGATGTTCGAGGCCAGCACGGTGGCGGCCATGGCAAGGATGCCGGGAAGGTAGGCGCGTGTCATGAGGGTGACCCGTTTTACAAGGTGGCGGGGAACTCGGCCCACCTGACCGGCGGACGGACGGGTCTTTACTGGCTGAGTGCGCGCGGATCAAGCGATTCCGGCAGCTCGTATTCGACCAGCTGGGTTTTCTGGAAGAACTTGAAGTTGTCATCCGAGATCATCGTCAGCCGGATCCGCCCCGGTTCCGGGCTCCAGACCGCCAGACCTTCGAGGTTGTCGTGCTCGAACGGTGTGCTCTCAAGGAGCGTCGCCTCGTTGCGCGGAACGTCGCCCGCGATGTCGAAGCGACGCACGCGGCTGCGGAAGGCGTAGCCGGTGAACTCGCGCTCCAGCAGGTAGAACCGCCCATCCGGCCCGATGTCGGCCCCGACGGCGAGATAGCCGCCGCGCCGCGGCAGGTCGAAGACATGGCTCCAGGTTCCGTTCTCCAGCCGCCAGACCGGGAAGGGCCGGGTGATCTGGCCAGAGCGTTCGGGCAGGGTCAGCAGCCGGCCCCGGTCATCGATGGCCAGCGCCTCCATGCCGGAGTTGTTTTGCAGTTGCGGGTAGAAGGAACCGCGCGGGAGCACGGTTGCGGGCAGGTCGTAGCGCTCCGAGGCGTGGATGCGCGGCGGACCTTCGAAGGAGACGTAGAGACGTCCGTCCGCGCCGATCGCCAGCCCCTCGGCGTCGTCGATGTCGGGGTGGATCCGCGTGCCGGTCTCGTCGAGCAGTTTTTCCACCGGGCTCGCCGCGAGACCGGTGATCCTGCCGGAGGTTGCGGCGCGCGTGAAATGGCCCATGACGATACTGCCGCGATCGCTGATCGCGGTGAACTGCAGGCCGTCGTCGCTGACCTCCAGCCCCGAGAAGCCGCCGAAGCGGTCATGCGAATCGCTCCAGGTATAGGTGCCGATGTAGCGGGCGCTGGCGGTAGCTTCCGGCGATCCGGCGCAGGCCGAGACCGCCAGGAGGCAAGCCAGCCCCGCGACGATCACTGCGCTGCGACGACGGATGCGCATTGCGCCGGAAGGTCTCCCATCACCAGGTCACGCTTGGGCTTGGGCTTGGGCGCGTTCGGGTCGGGCTTCGGAGGGTTGAGGATGTTGTTCACCCAGGCCTGCGCGTCGGCGCAGCCATCGCCCGGCGGCGGCGGCGCCTGGTTGACGCAGGAAGCGTCCCCGCGCGGGCAGTTCAGCCGCACATGGAAGTGGTAGTGATGCCCCCACCAGGGGCGGATCTTGCTCAGCCAGGCGCGATCGCCCTTTTCATCCTTGCACATCTGCACCTTGGCGCCGGGGAAGACGAAGATCCGCGCGACCCGCGGGTCCTGCGCCGCGGCCTTGAGCAAGGCGTGGTGCTGCGGCGTCCATTTGTCGTTCACATAGGCCCCCGAAGCGCGTTGCATCGAGATCGAGGAGATGTCCTCGCGTTGTTGCCGGGTCAGGCTCAGCGTGTCGGTGGGACGCATCCAGATGTCGGCATCGAGCCCCATCTGGTGGCTTGCGTGGCCCGAAGTCATCGGCCCGCCGCGCGGCTGGCTCATGTCGCCGACATAGAGCCCGTTCCAGCCGGGCAGGGCCGCGGCCTTGCGCGACAGGTCCTCTAGAAAGCCGACCAGCTCGGGATGTCCCCAGTTGCGGTTGCGCGACAGGCGCATGGCCTGCCAGGTCGGCCCGGTCTCGGGCAGCTGTCGCGCGCCGGCGACGCAGCCCTTGGAATAGGAGCCGAAGGACGCGGGGGTCATCCGGGCCGAGACGCTCTGGGCCCCGAAGACCTCCTTGGCGTTCTTGGTCGAGATGACGCCGGTGACCTTGGGCAGGGCGTCGGTGCTCGTCACCCGCGGCGCGGGCCGGTCATCGCTGCAGGAGGCCAGCGCAAGCGCGAGCGTGGAGGCCAGGGTGAGGCGGGTCAGGGTGCGGATCATTCTGCTCGATCTCCGTCTGATTTGACCCAGCGTAGCAGACAGAGGCCCAGGACGAAAAGGAAGATGAGCGGCGTGACGCCAATGCGTTGCGATCCGCTGATCGCGGTGACCGCGCCGATGAGAAGAGGGGCAAGGAAGGACGTCGCCTTGCCCGAGAGCGCGTAGAGCCCGAAGGCCTCGGTCATGCGCGCGGGATCGGCCTGGCGCACCATCATGCTGCGCGAGGCGGATTGCAGAACGCCGCCGCAGGCCCCGATCACCACGCCGAAGAGGTAGAAGGCGAGGTCGGGCAGCTTCGAGCCCTCGGAGACCGGCACGCCGAAGACGCTTTGGCGGTCGACGAGCACGATGGCGAGCGCCACCAGCGCAAGCAGCACGACCATCGCGGCGATCACCGGCTTCGGCCCGAGACGGGTGTCAGCCTTGCCGCCGAGCCAGGCGAAAAGCGCGCCGGAGATGATCGCGAGGATGCCGAAGACGCCGGTGTCGACCACCGACCAGCCGAGCACGCCCGCGGCGTAGATCCCGCCAAAGGCGTACATGCCGTTCAGCGCGTCGCGGTAGAACATCGAGGCCGAGAGATAGGCAAAGAGCGACGGGCGGCGCGGCAGGTGGCGCAGCGTATCCTTCAGCTGCGCCAGGCCGCGGCGGATGGCACCCCGCGCAGGGGACGCGGGTCTTGGTTCCTTCACCCACAGGAAGAAGGGAATCATGAAGACCGCGTACCACAGCGCGGTGAGCGGCCCGACGGCGCGGGTGCCCTCGCGCTGGGCGGCGTCGAGCCCGAACACAGGGTCGAGGCCGAGCAAGGTCTTGCCGGTTGCCGCGCTCTCGGCAAAGAGCGCCAGCGTCAGCGCCAGCGAGATCAGCCCGCCGACATAGCCGAAGGCCCAGCCATTGCCCGAGATCCGGCCGATCTGGTCACGCGGGCCAAGGTCCGGCAGCATGGCATTGGTGAAAATCGTGGCGAACTCCATGCCGATCAGGCCGAGCGCGAAGAAGACCAGCGTGGCGGCGAGGCTGAAACTTCCGGGCGCGGCGAACCAGAGCATGGCGGCGCCGATCACGTAGAGCGCCGAGAACAGCCAGATCCAGCGCAGCCGGTGGCCGCCGCTGTCGGCCAGCGCGCCCAGCACCGGGGCCAGCAGCGCGATGACCACGCCCGCCGCCCCGATGCCGAAGCCCCAGGCCGCCTGCGCAGCGCTGCCGTCGCCGACCAGTTCCTTCACGTAGGGCGCGAAGATGAAGGTGATCAGCAGCGTGTTGTAGGGCTGGCTGGCCCAGTCGAAGAAGAACCAGCCCCAGATCCGCCGTCTGAGGCGACCGTCCGACCCGTCGCGTCTGCTGCCCTGCCTCGTCATCTGCCGTCCTGCCCTGCGGTTGCCTGCCGGGCGATAGAACAGACAGCCCCTGTCCAAGGCAAGACGGCACCCGGCCTGCGTGGTGAATTCCCGGCCGGCGCCGTGCCGCCGGGGGAATCAGGCGGCGTCTTCCTCGGCGAGGTGCAGCGGCGCCGGCGCCGGCTCCTGCATCGGCGGCCAGGGGCGCTGCGCCTCGGCCTCGATCCAGCTCCTGACCCAGGCGGGCAGGGGCGGCGAGGCGGTGTCGGCCCCCAGCAGCGCCATCACCCGTTCGGGCAGGATCATCCCGGCCGCCGAGGTCACCGCGACCCGGTAGATCGCGTGGCTGGCGCAGTCGCCATCCGATTTCCACATGCTCTGCTCGATGTAGATGAAGCGCGCGTCCCAGCCGATCACCCGGCTGCGCATCTCGATGCGGTCGAAAAGCTTCACCCGCTTGCGGTAGCGCACCATGGCCCCGGCGACGGCAAAGCCCCAGCGCTCGCGCTTCAGCAGTGCCAGCAGGCCGCTGCGCCGGGCCATCGGCATCCTGCCGAGATCGTAGAGCGTCAGCACCCGGCCATTGTTGAGCTCGGCGAACATGTCGAGATCCCAGGGCCAGCAGACATGGCGTGTGACGCTGACCTCGCCGGGGGCGAGCGGCGGGGCGTTGCGGACGAGGAAGAGTTCCTTGGCGAGGCGCAGAAACGGGTACATGGGCGCTCCTTTCGGAGAGCAAAGGGGTCGCAGGGTGACGCCAGCGTCAACCACGACCTCGCGGCACTCTTGAGGTTTGCCGCGCGGCTGCCTAGGTCTTGGGTCGGTTTTACTCACAAAGGGCGCACCCGCATGCAATCGCTGTTCCAGATCCTGATGCTGATCCTCGACGTGATCTGGTTCATCATCATCGCGCACGTGATCATGAGCTGGCTCATCAACTTCCAGGTGCTGAACCTGCGCCAGCCGCTGGTCGCGCAGATCTGGGACGGGCTGAACCGCCTGCTCGAGCCGATCTATTCCACCATCCGCCGGGTGCTGCCGCCGATGGGCGGCCTCGACCTTGCGCCGCTGGTGACGCTGATCGGCATCTACGCGATCCGCATCATCCTCGCGAACAACGCCGGGTTCTTCTACGGCTACTGACCGGCATGCGCCGCGGCGCGGCCGCGCGCCGCCGAAGGGTGGGGGCTCTGCCCCCGAGGCGCTGCGCGCCTCTCCCCCGAGATATTTGAGCCTAGAAGAAGACACGGAGGGCGGGCGTCCTCCGCTTCTTCTCTTTTCAAATACGCTCTTTGGGTGCCGCGTTACTCGGCGGCGCGGCGCTTGGTCTTGGGCGCGGTGATCGGCAGGTAGTCCTGCGGCTCGCGGTGCTCTTCGAAGTTGAAGACATTGGCGCGGATCTCGGCGCAGCGGTCGAGGTCGACCTCGGCGCAGATCACCTCGTCGCCCGAGGTGCTGGCCTTGGCGACGATCTCGCCGGTGGGCGCGACGATGACGCTGCCGCCGATCAGCACCGAGCCTTCCTCCAGTCCGGCCTTGGCCACCGCGACGCCCCAGGTGCCGTTCTGGTAGCAGCCCGCCATCACCGAGAGCTCATTGTGGAAATACTGCAGGTGGTCATGCTCGGGCGCGGGCGCGAAATGGATCGGGGTATTGTAGCCGAGGCAGACCAGCTCGGCGCCGCCGAGGCCGAGCACCCGCCAGGTCTCGGGCCAGCGGCGGTCGTTGCAGATGCACATGCCAAGCTTTCCGCCGAGCATGTCGAAGACCGGCCAGCCCAGGTCGCCCTTCTCGAAGTAGCGCTTCTCGAGGTGCTGGAAGGGGCGCCACTCTTCGTTCTCCCAGTGGCCGGGGAGGTGGATCTTGCGGTACTTGCCGGCGATCTCGCCGTCGGGGCCGACGAGGATCGCCGTGTTGTAGTGGTGTCCGTCCGGGGTCAGCTCGGCGTAGCCGAGGTGGAAGCCGATCCCGAGCTGTTTCGCCAGCGTGAAGAGCGGCGCGGTGGCGTCGTTGGGCATCTCGGTTTCGAACCACTGATCGAGCTCGGGGCCGGCCTCGATGAACCAGCGCGGGAAGAAGGTGGTGAGGGCAAGTTCCGGGAAGACCACGAGCGCCGCGCCGCGCGCCTTCGCCTCGCGCATCATCGCGCAGAGCCGGGCAACGGCGGAGTTGCGCGGCTCTTCCTTCGCGATGGGACCGAGTTGGGCGGCGGCGACGGTGAACTTGCGGCTCATGGCGGATCCTTTCAGGGAGTTGGTCTGATCTGGTCGGCGGGCGCGCCCACGAGGTCTTCGTAGAGCGCGGGGTCGGTGTCGCCCTCGGTGCCAAAGGTCAGAACGCGGGAGCCAGCGTCGAGGCCGAGCAGGGCGCGCGCCTCGGGGTCGGACATGGCAAGACGCAGCCCGGCAACCCCGGCGACGGCGGACTCGCCCGCGACCAGCGCGGGATCGCCGCCCCGGGGGAAGGCGAGGCGGCGCATGGCCGCGATGGCGGCGGCATCGGTGAGGGCCATGACTGCGTCGCCGTGGTCCTGAAGGATCTCCCAAGCCAGCGCCGAGACCTCGCCACAGGCGAGCCCCGCCATCAGCGTGTCGAGATCGCCATGCACCGCTGTGCGGGCGCCGGTGCGGTAGGAGGCGAGGAAGCAGGCCGCGCGGTCGGGGTCGCAGAGCACGATCTTCGGGCGGTCCGTGCCGTAGCGACGCACGGCCTGCGCGGTGACCGCCGCGGCCATGCCGCCGACACCGGTCTGCAGGAAGATGTGGGTGGGCGGCTGATCCAGCGCGTCAAGCGCCTCGGCGGCCATGATCTCGTAGCCCTGCATCACGTCGCGCGGCACGTCCATGTAGCCGGGATAGGAGGTGTCGGAGACCACGAACCATCCGTTCGCGTTCGCCACTTCCTGGGCCTCGCGCACCGAGTCGTCATAGGTGCCGGGGACGCGGCGGACCTCGGCGCCGAAGGCTTCGATGGCGGATTTGCGCCCCTCGGAGACGGTGGCATGGATGAAGATCACGCAGCCGCAGCCGAAGTTCTGCGCGCCCCAGGCGACCGAGCGGCCGTGGTTGCCGTCGGTGGCGCAGCAGACGGTGATCCCGGCGGCCTCGGGCAGGGCGCGGGAGGTGATCTCCTCCATGCTCACGGTGCGGCCGAGACGGGCGGTGAGTTCCGCCTGCAACAGCCGCGCCACGGCGTAGGCGCCGCCGAGCGCCTTGAAGCTGCCGAGGCCGAAACGGCTGCCCTCGTCCTTGTAGTGGAGGCTCGCCACGCCGGTCTCGGCGGCCAGCGCCGGCAGCGCGACCAGCGGCGTCTCGGCATAGCCGGGCCAGGCGCGGATGGTGTCCGCCGCGGTGGCGAAACCCGCGTCGCTGAGTATGGCGTTCTGGCCCTCGGTCCATTGCGAGCCGGGAACAGCCTGCGCGTTCAGGACCAGGGTGAAGGCTGCGTCCGTGCCTGCGTTGCGGGTAAGTTCCTCGGCCATGATGTCCTTCCGGTGGTCTGCTGTACTGAAGAAGAAAGTTCGGACTATGCAAAGGTCCGCTGCGCCGCTGGAGGCGCCAGCGAAAGCCTGTGCTGAATAATCGGGCAGCTCAAGCGGGGCGTTCGGCTGCGGCGCGGGTCTGGGCTGCTCAGGCGGCGATTTCGCTCAGAAGCCAGTCCCGGAAAGCACCGACCTCGGCGCTTCCTGCGCTGCGCTCCGGCAGGATCAGCGCGTAGCGCTCGCCGGTGTCGAAACGGCGCTGGGCGGCGAGGGCGAGATGGCCGCTGGCGAGGGCGGGGCGGGCGATGATCTCTGGAACGATGCCGACGCCGAGCCCGGCGGTCGCCGCGTCGAGAATCATGTCGAAGTGATCGAAGCGCGCGCCGCGCAGGATGCGGCGGGCGTCTGTGTCGCTGCCGCGGAACCAGTCGAGCCAGAGCGTCGGGCGGGTGGATTGCTGGAGAAGGGGGAGATCCAGAAGCTCGGTGTCGGTGAGTTCCGCCCGGCCCGCGAGCAGGGGCGGGGCGGCGACCACCACCATTTCCTCGCGGGCGACGGTTTCGGCACTCGTGCCGGGAGTTTCATGCTGGCTGCGCATAAGCGCGAGGTCGAAGGGGTCGCGGGCAAACTCCACCGGCTGCAGGCGCGCCGTGAGGTCGAGGGTGATGCCGGGCGCCGACCGGGCAAAGCTCGGCAGGCGCGGAATCAGCCAGGTTCGGGCGAAGCTCGGCAGCACCGCGAGGCGCAGCACGGTCGATTGCCCGCCGAAGGCCATGACCCCCATTGCCGCGCCATCGAGCTCGCCCAGCACCTTCTCGGCCTGCAGCAGAAAGGCCTGTCCCGCAGGGGAGAGCACCAGCCTCTGGCGCACGCGCAGGAAGAGCGCGACGCCGAGCCGGTCTTCCAGGGCGGCGAGCGAGCGCGAGATGGCGCTCTGCGTGAGGTTCAAGCTCTCGGCGGCCATGGTCGTGGTGCCGCGCCGGGCGCAGGCGACGAAGGCTTCAAGTTCGCCGACACTGGGCATGTAGGGTTTGCGCATCCGGGTCTCCTTGGATGTGGAGATTATGATTTTTTGTCATGACATGAGCAAATCAAATCGTTTTCCAGAGGCGCGCGGCATCGCTAGTCTGCGCGCCAAACGCATGATCCCTCCGAAGGAGCCTCCCGATGACCGACCTGTCCCATCTCAAGCCCAAGGAACAGCCCGCGCTTGCCTCGTTCAACTGGGAGGACCCGTTCCTGTTCCGCGAGCAGCTGACCGAGGAAGAGCGGATGATCAGCGACACCGCCCATGCCTTTGCGCAGGAAAAGCTGCTGCCGCGCGTCGAGCACGCCTATCTCGACGAGCACACCGATCCCGAGATCTTCCGCGAGATGGGCGAGCTGGGTCTGCTCGGCTCGACCATCCCCGAGGCCTATGGCGGCATCGGCGCGGGCTACGTGGCCTACGGCCTCGTCGCGCGCGAGGTCGAGCGGGTGGACAGCGGCTACCGGTCGATGATGTCGGTGCAGTCCTCGCTCGTGATGTACCCGATCTACGCCTACGGCTCGGAAGAGCAGCGCATGAAGTACCTGCCGAAGCTCGCCAGCGGCGAGTGGATCGGCTGCTTCGGCCTGACCGAGCCTGACGCGGGCTCGGACCCGGCGGGCATGAAGACCCGCGCGGTGAAGACCGAGGGCGGCTACGTGCTCAAGGGGTCCAAGATGTGGATCTCGAACGCGCCGATCGCCGATGTCTTCGTGGTCTGGGCCAAGTCCGAGGCGCACGGCGGCAAGATTCGCGGCTTCGTTCTGGAGAAGGGCATGAAGGGCCTCAGCGCGCCGAAGATCGGCGGCAAGCTGTCGCTGCGGGCGAGCATCACCGGCGAGATCGTCATGGATGACGTCGAGGTCGGCGAGGATGCGCTGCTGCCCAACGTCGAGGGTCTGAAGGGGCCGTTCGGCTGTCTCAACCGCGCGCGTTACGGCATCGCCTGGGGCGTCATGGGCGCCGCCGAGTTCTGCTGGCACCAGGCGCGCCAATACGGGCTCGACCGCAAGCAGTTCGGCAAGCCGCTGGCCGGCACGCAGCTCTTCCAGAAGAAGCTGGCCGACATGCAGACCGAGATCGCGCTGGGGCTTCAGGTCTGCCTGCGCACCGGGCGGCTGATGGACGAGGGCCGCGCCGCGCCCGAGATGGTCTCGCTGATCAAGCGCAACAACTGCGGCAAGGCGCTGGATATCGCGCGGATGGCCCGCGACATGCACGGCGGCAACGGCATCCAGATCGAATACGGCGTGATGCGCCACGCGGCGAACCTCGAGACGGTGAACACCTACGAGGGCACCCATGACGTGCACGCGCTGATCTTGGGGCGCGCGCAGACCGGCATCCAGGCGTTCTTCTGATGCAGCTTCCCCCCCAGTTGCCTCCCATGCACGGGGTGCGCGTGATCGAGCTCGCGCGCATCCTCGCCGGGCCCTGGGCCGGGCAGGTGCTGGCCGACCTCGGCGCCGAGGTGATCAAGGTCGAGGCCCCCGAGGGCGACGACACCCGCCGCTGGGGGCCGCCCTTCATCGAGCGCGAGGGCGACCGGTCTGCCGCCTATTTCCACGCGACGAACCGCGGCAAGCGCTCGGTGGTCGCGGATTTCCGCACCGCCGAGGGGCAGGCGCTCGTGCGCGAGCTGGTGGCGGATGCCGACGTGGTCATCGAGAACTTCAAGCTTGGCGGGCTCCGCAAGTATGGCCTCGACTACGAGAGCCTGCGCGAGATCAACCCCCGGCTGGTCTATTGCTCGATCACCGGCTTCGGGCAGGACGGCCCCTATGCCGAGCGGGCAGGGTATGACTTCCTGATCCAGGGCATGGCGGGCTGGATGGACCTGACGGGCAGCCCCGAGGGTGAACCGCAGAAGGTCGGCGTGGCCTTTGCCGACATTTTCACCGGGCTTTACTCGGTGATCGGCATCCAGGCGGCGCTGGCGGCGCGCGAGCGCACCGGGCAGGGGCAAGTGGTTGATATGGCGCTGCTCGATTGCGCCGTGGGGGTGCTGGCCAACCAGGGGATGAATTACCTCGCCACTGGCCGCGCCCCCCGGCGGCTGGGCAATGCGCATCCCAATATCGCCCCCTACGAGGTGCTGCCGACCGGCTCGGGTGACCTGATCCTCGCCGTGGGCAATGACGGGCAATTCGCCCGGCTCTGCGACGTGCTGGGGCTGACGCTGGCCGAGGACGCGCGCTTTGCCACCAACGAGGCGCGGGTGGCGCATCGCGAATTGCTGCGCCCTGCCTTGGTCGAGGCATTGGCGCGCTGGGACCGGGGGGAACTGCTGGCGGCCCTGGAGAAGGCCACGGTGCCTGCCGGGCCGATCAACTCGGTCGATCAGGTGTTCGAGAACCCGCAGGTGATCGCGCGGGGGATGAAGGTGGAGGCCGATGGCGTGCCGGGCATCCGCACGCCCATCCGCCTGTCCGAGACGCCGCTGGTCTCGGCGCGGCCCGCGCCGAAGCTGGGACAGGGCTGAGGCCTTAGAGAAACGCTGAGGCTGGAGCGGGTCAGAACCGCTCCAGCAGCCTTTCGAGATAGTCGAGTTCTTCCTGCGGGCGTTCGCCCTCGCCGGTGCGGCGGCGGATCTCGTCGAGCAGCTCGCGGGCGCGGCGGTAGACGTCTTCGCCCTGCAGCATGGTCTCGTCGGTGCCGAGCTGGCCATTGCTGCCGGAGTTCCGGCCCAGGGGGTCGCGCTGCTGACCGGGGTCGCCGCCCTGCGCCATGCCCTGCTGGCCCTGACCCTGCTGCTGTTGCTGCGCCAGCGCCTCGCCGAGGTTGCGCATGCCCTCGCGCAGCGCCTCCATGGCCTGAGATTGCTGGTCCAGCGCCTCGGCGAAATCATCCTGCCGCAGCGCCTCTTCGGCGCCGTCCATTGCCTCGTCGGCGCGGCGCAGCGCGTCGCGCGCGGCCTCTCCGGCCTCGGTGCCTGCACCGGGCAGGTTGCGGCGCTGACGGTTCAGCTCGTCCCGCAGCGCCTGCTGGCGGTCGGCGAGGTTTTCCTCGAGCGTGCCGCCGTCGCCCTGTTGGCCGCC
Source organism: Salipiger mangrovisoli (assembly GCF_015223355.1). Classification (GTDB taxonomy): domain Bacteria; phylum Pseudomonadota; class Alphaproteobacteria; order Rhodobacterales; family Rhodobacteraceae; genus Salipiger; species Salipiger mangrovisoli. The sequence continues at coordinate 38,921 of NZ_JADFFK010000008.1, forward strand.
GCCCTGGGCCTGGCCCTGCGACTGACCTTGACCCTGGCCGGGTTGTTCACCGGGCTGACCCTCTCCGGACTGGCCCTGCTGCTGGCCTTGTTGACCCTGCTGGCCCTGCTGACCCTGCTGGCCGGGGTTGAACTGGTCCTGCAACTGGCGGAAGGCCTCGTCCGAAAGCCCCTGCTGGTTGCGCAGCGTCTCGCCCAGGCCTTCCATTGCCTGCTCGCCCGGGGTCTGGCCCTGACCGGGCTGACCCTGGGTGACCTGCATGTTCTCCATCATCTGCTGCAGCTGGCGCAGGGCTTCCTGCGCCTCGGCCATGCGGCCCTGCTCCATCAATTCCTGGATGCGGTCCATCATCCGCTGCAGGTCGTTCTGGCTCATCTCGATCGTGTTCTGATCCTGGGCCATCTGCTGCTGGTTCTGGTCGGGGTTCTGCTGCGCCTGCCGCGACAGCTGGCGCAGGTAGTCGTCGGTGGCCTCGCGCAGCTCCTGCATCAGCTCGGCGATCTCCTGATCCGACGCGCCGTTCTTCATCGCCTCGTTCAGCCGGTCCTGCGCCCGTTGCAGCCGTTCCAGCGCGCTCGACAGGTCGCCCTCTTCCAGCAGCAGTGCCAGATCCCAGAGTGCGGCGGCGATCTCGTCCTGCTGCTCGGGGTTCATGCCCTCGGTGGTGAACCCCTCGAGCCGGCGCTGGATGGTGCGCAGCCGCAGGTAGGGCACCGCCGAGCGGAAGATGTCGTCGGGCCTGTAGCTGACGGCGCGCAGGATCTGCGCCACGTCGCGGGCATTGTCGCGCGACCAGAGCAGCGCGCGACGCTGCTCGATCAGCGCGGCGGCGAGCGGATCGAAGAAGCGGCGGCCGGGCAGGGTGATGACCTGCGGCGCGGCGGCACCCGTCTGGCCCGCCTCGTCGGCGACCTCGAAGGAGATGTGCACCGGCAGGTTGGCCCAGGGGTGGGTCGAGAAATTCTCGATCAGCGTCTCGGTGAACTCGGTGCGGCTGCCGGCGATGGGCATCGGCAGCGGCAGTTCGATCACCGCGCGCGGCTCGGGCTCGGCGGCGAGCCCGTAGCGGCGATCCACCTCGTCGAGCGCCAGCTCGATGCGGGCGGTGCCCGAAACGACGCCGTAGTCGTCGGTGGCGGTGTAGGGGATCTGCGCGTCGCCCTCGTAGCTCGATTCGATCTCGCCCTGCTGCGCCACGGTGGGGCGGGCGTCGGGAATGACGGCAAGCTCCCACGCCCGGCCGCCGGGTCCGTCGATGGTGAGCGTGCCGGATCGGGTGACCTCGAAGTCCTGCGCGGTTTCGGCGGGGGCTCCGGGGTCTGCCGCCGGGTCGGGCGTGCGGCCCGACACGGTCTCGGTCACATTCAGCGCACCGACCTCGCCGTAGAGCCTGAGGGTGACGCGCGCACCTTCTGGCACCTCGAGCGAGGCGGTCGTGATGTCGTTGAGGTAGACCGACGGCAGGCCGGTGTAGGCGGGCGGCTCCATCCAGCCCTCCCAGGTCGGGCCGGAGGCCAGGCTGTCCCCGGTGGGGCCCATGGCGGTGACCGAACGGATTTGCAGGAAAGAGCCGAAGATCAGCGCGACGAAGAGCGCAAGCAGCGCGACGTAGCGCAGCGCATAGGGGTCGGCGCGAGCGACGCGCAGGTCGGGCTGCACCGCGCGGGCCTCGAGCATGCGGGCGCGCATCCGCTCCTGATGGGCCTTCCAGAGGGCCTGCGAGCCGGGGTCGGTGGCGCCGATGGCTGGGGTGTCGAGGGCGGCGAGGATCGGGCTGCCGCGCAGGGTGGAATCGAGGCGCAGCATCGCCTCTTCGCGGCGCGGCCAGCGCATCCGCCGGACGCCGCGCCAGAGCGCCCAGCCGGTGCCGGCGAGCGCCACGACACCTGCGGCCCAGACCCATTCGACGTCCACAAGATCCTGAAGGCCGAGCATCAGCGCGGCCAGCACCACGAAGATCACCGACCAAAGCGGCCAGAAGGCACGCACGAGCCGTTCCACCGCCAAGCCCCAGAGGGTCAGGCGGATCTGCCATCTTACCGGCTTCAGGATGTCGGCGGGCGCGCGGTCCCTTGAGGCCATCGGTGTCTCCTGAGGTCTCTCCTGCGGTCCGGTGGCCGCAGGGAGCCCGTCAGGGACGGGGACTTACAGCCACTCGGGAAGCGTATCGCGGTTTATGATTTCCTCAAAGCTCGGTCTCCGGCGAATGACAGCGAATTGATCGCCATTCACCAGAACTTCGGGGACAAGTGCCCGCGTATTATACTCGGAGGACATGACCGCGCCGTAAGCGCCGGCCGAGCGGAAGGCCACCAGCTCTGACGGGTTGACCTGCGGCATGGTGCGGCCCTTGGCAAAGGTGTCGCCGCTTTCGCAGACCGGACCGACGATGTCGTAGGTGCGCTGCTCGCCGCCCGGAACGGGCTCGATCACCGGGACGATGTCATGGTGCGCATCGTACATGGCAGGGCGGATCAGATCGTTCATCGCCGCGTCGAGGATCAGGAAATCCCGCCCCTCGCCGTGCTTGAGGTAGATCACCTCCGACACCAGGATGCCGGCGTTGCCGGCGATCAGCCGGCCGGGCTCGATCTCGATCTCGCAGCCCAGATCGCCCAGTTCCTCGCGGATCATCTGGCCGTAGTCGGTGGGCAGCGGCGGTGCCTCGTTGCTGCGGGTGTAGGGGATGCCGAGCCCGCCGCCGAGGTCGAGCCGCTCGATCGTGTGACCGTCGACGCGCAGCGCGTGGGTCAGCTCGGCGACCTTGCGATAGGCTAGGCGGAAGGGTTCCAGATCGGTCAGCTGCGAGCCGATGTGCACGTCGATGCCGACCACCTTCAGCCCCGGCAGCTCGGCGGCGCGCGCATAGACCTCGCGGGCGCGGGCGATGGGGATTCCGAACTTGTTCTCGGATTTGCCGGTGGCGATCTTGGCGTGGGTCTTGGCGTCCACGTCGGGGTTCACCCGGATGGTCACCGGGGCGGTGACGCCGAGGGTGACGGCGACCTCCGAGATCACCTCCATCTCGGGCTCGCTCTCGATGTTGAACTGGCGGATGCCACCCTCGAGCGCGGTGCGGATCTCGGTGCGGGTCTTGCCGACGCCGGAGAAGACGATGCGGTCACCCGGCACGCCGGCGGCCTTGGCGCGGGCGTATTCGCCGCCCGAGACCACGTCCATGCCCGCGCCGGCCTTGGCCAGCGTCTTGAGGATCGCCTGGTTGGAGGCGGCCTTCATCGCGTAGCATACAAGGTGCGGACCCCAGCTCAGCGCCTCGTCGAACAGCAGGAAATGCCGCAGCAATGTCGCGGTGGAGTAGACATAGACCGGGCTGCCGACCTGCGAGACGATCTCGGGCAGGGGCACGTCCTCGGCGTGGAGGATGCCGTTGCGATAGAGGAAATGGTCCATGTCGGTCCCCGGTAAACTGCTGCCGCGCTAGGGCTTCAGCGCGGGGATACTGGATAACCCGTGGGAAGGGAACAGGCTGTCGCGCGACCCGCAGCTCGGACAGGACCGCGCCGTTTCAGACCGGCCGCGAGCGGAACCACAGGTAGAGCGGCAGCCCGCAGCTCACCCCGACGAGGAAGGTCGCGGGGATCGCCAGCAGCGCGGCCCAGTTGCGGCGCACGGCAACCTCGGCAAGGATCCAGAGCGTCAGGGTGATGGCGGTGATCGCCAGATCCCAGCTCAGACCGGTGACCGCGTCATTGGCCTGCCAGGCGGCGAAAAGGCCCGTCAGCGACCAGTGGTTGACGGCGAGCCAGCTTGTCAGGTGACCCATCGGATGGATCGTCCCCCAGAGCGCCAGCGCCAGCCACAGGTGGCGCAGGCTCATGGGTAGGCGACACCCATCTTGACTGTGCCGTGGATGCTGACGCCCGGACCCGAGGGCGTCTGCTCGGGCTCGGGGCGCGTCGGCGGGCCGTCGGCGCCACAGGCGGCCAGCATTGCGACAAGGCCGAGGGCCAATGCGCTGCGGATGATCATGGTCGTCCTCATGGTCGTTGCGGGCCCACCATCGCCCAGGAAGCTGGGCGCGGCAAGTCGGCTCGGCAGGGGCGGGTGCCGCCCCTCAGGTGCCGACGCCGACGCGGACCGGTCCGCGCCCCGCCGAGACACCCACCGAGGGGTGGACGCCGCCGGGGCCGATGGAAACGCCGGTATGAACCCGTGGTCCCCGGTTGGGGCCCTCGCATGCCGCAAGGAAGAAGGTTGCTGCGATCAGGGTCAGTCCGGCGAGTTTCTTCATCCGAGGATTTCCTTCCATCGGGCCACCTGCTCGCGCACACGGGCAGGGGCGGTTCCACCATAGCTCGTTCGACTTGCGACCGAATTATGCACGCCGAGGACGTCGAAGATACCCTCGGTGATGGTGCCGTTGACCGATTGCATCTCGTCCAGCGAAAGATCGCTCAGGTCGCAGCCCTTTTTTTCAGCCATGGCGACCAGCGCGCCGGTGACGTGGTGGGCGTCGCGGAAGGGCAGGCCGGTCTCGCGCACCAGCCAGTCGGCGAGGTCGGTGGCGGTGGAGAAGCCCGAGGCGGCCGCGGTCTCGAGGTTGGCGACATTGGCGGTCATGTCCTTGACCATGCCCTCCATCGCGGCGAGCGCCAGCATCAGGTTGTCGGCGGCGTCGAAGACCTGTTCCTTGTCTTCCTGCATGTCCTTGGAATAGGCCAGCGGCAGACCCTTCATCACCATCATGAGCGCGACATTGGCGCCGAAGATGCGGCCGATCTTGGCACGGATCAGCTCGGCGGCGTCGGGGTTCTTCTTCTGCGGCATGATCGACGAGCCGGTCGAGAAACGGTCCGACAGGGTCACGAAGCGGAACTGCGCCGAGGACCAGATCACCAGCTCTTCGGCGAAGCGCGACAGGTGCATGGCGCAGATCGAGGCGGCGGCGAGGAATTCCAGCGCGAAGTCGCGGTCGGAGACGGCATCGAGCGAGTTGGCCATGGGCCGGTCGAAGCCGAGCGCCTCGGCGGTCATCTGGCGGTCGATCGGGAAGCCGGTGCCCGCCAGCGCCGCGGCGCCGAGCGGGGATTCGTTCATCCGCTTGCGCGCGTCGCGCATCCGCGACAGGTCGCGTGCGAACATCTCGACATAGGCCATCATGTGGTGGCCCCAGGTGACCGGCTGCGCGGTCTGCAGGTGGGTGAAGCCGGGCATCACCCAGTCGGCGCCCGCCGCGGCCTGGCCCAGCAGCGCCTTCATCAGCGCGAGGATGCCGCCCTCGGCCGCGTCGAACTGGTCGCGCACCCAGAGCCGGAAGTCGGTCGCCACCTGGTCATTGCGCGAGCGCGCGGTGTGCAGACGGCCGGCGGGCTCGCCGATGATCTCCTTGAGACGCGCCTCGACGTTCATGTGGATGTCTTCGAGAGCGGTGGAGAACTCGAAGTCACCCGCCTTAATCTCTGACAAGACCGTGAGCAGACCTTCCCGGATGGCCTCGGCGTCGCTACTGTCCACGATGCCTGTGGCGGCGAGCATGGCCGCATGGGCCCTCGAGCCGGCAATATCCTGCGCCGCCAGCCGCTTGTCGAAGCCGATCGAGGCGTTGATCGCCTCCATGATGGCATCGGGTCCAGCGGCGAAACGGCCGCCCCACATCTGGTTCGAGGTCTTGTCCGACATGTGCTGCCTTTCCGGAGGGAAGATGAAAAAACTGGCCTTTGCGATCCTCTATACCGCTGGTGTTGCGCTTGCAAATCCGGCGCTGGCCGATGTCGAGGCCGCAAGCGCGCTCCGCGAAGGCGAGATGAAGAAACTGGTGTTCCACGAGGCCCCGAAGCCGGTGGGCAGCGCGGAGTTCGCCGATTTCGAGGGCAACCCCAAGGCGCTGTCCGAGTTGAAGGGCAAATGGGCGCTGGTGAACTTCTGGGCCACCTGGTGCGCACCCTGCCGCGAGGAGATGCCTGCGCTTTCGGCGCTGCAGTCCGAATTGGGCGGCGAGGGCTTCGAGGTGGTGACCATCGCTACCGGACGCAATCCGCCGCCCGCGATGACCACCTTCTTCGAAGAAATCGGCGTGGACAACCTGCCGCTCTACCGCGATCCCAAGTCGGCGCTGGCGCGCGAGATGGCGGTGCTGGGCCTGCCGGTGACCGTGCTGGTCAACCCCGAGGGCCAGGAGGTGGCGCGGATCACCGGGGACGTGGACTGGGGCTCGGACAACGCCAAGGCAGTGCTTGTCGCCGCGATGGGTGGCGAGGGCTGAGTTTCCCTCTGGCGGCGGGGCGCTGCTGGCTCGCCGTCGGCAGCACGCCCTTCGCAGCACTAGGGAAACAGGGCGGGAAGGGAAACAGGGTGGGAAGGAAAACAGGGCGGGAAGGCCCCGCCCTGTGTCACTCGTTACGAAAACTCACGACTGACACCAGTGCGACTCGCTACCGGGATCATGTCGTGCCAAAAACGTTTCGATGAAATCATCGGTGCCTTCGGGTGAGGCAAAATTCGCCAAAATTGATTAACGTTTCATTGCAATGCCAAAGAGATTCGGTGCAGCCGCGAGCGATCGCCGCTGCGCAGGTCGCGCCGCCAGCTTTCGCGCGGAGCGCCGATCTCGTCGAGGTTCGTGCCGCCGGTGGCGATGAGTCCCTCGCGGGTCCATTCCTTCCAGGCCAGCCCGGTTTCGGTCTGTAGGGTCTCGCGCAGGCGCAGCTCGCGCCGGCCGTCGGCGTGGATGATTTCATATTCGCATTCCCCCAGCGTGCGCGTGCAACTGTAGGGTTCGAACCGGGTGACGCTGCCCTGCGCGGTGACACTCAGCAGCACCTCGCCGCGCGCGTCGGTATAATAGCGGCCGGCGTAGAGCGCATCTCCGGTGGCGCCGTCGTAGAGGTCAAAGCGGAACAGCCCCTGCACCTCGCCGCGGGCGAGGTGGCTGACGACATGGCCTTGATCATCCTGCATGACCAACAGCGAGCCCGGCGCGAAACGCGCGGTCTCCATTGCGATATCCGCGTGCAGCGGTGCGGCCGCGAATGCCGCCAACAGGGCAGTTGCAAACAGGCGCATGGCAGTGCGCTCCTCCTCATGGCCCCCCGGCCGTGGCTTAGAGGGTGAGGGTTAACCCTGATTTAATCAAACATTTGACGCAAATGGGTCTTAATTTCTGGCGATTTCCGAGACAGTTTTCGCGCGCCGATCCCCACTGTTTCCTGCGATGGCTGTGAGGGGATCGAATCAATCGGCCGCAACGCGGCAGCGTGCCTTGAGATCGCCGGAATTTGGCGTCTAGCGGCAGTAACTTCCCGCGCGGTAGCGGGCGGTGTCGAGATGGAAGTGATCCTGGTGGAATCGATCCGATTCCGGCCCCAGGACCGTGCCGAAGGGGCCGCAGGCGCCGCTGTGCAGCTTGCGCAGCATGCGGCCCTCGGATCCCGAGCCCCAGTCGTCCAGGACCGAAATCTCGCTGCCGTCCTTCAGGCGGATCGCGGCGATGTCGATGGCGCGGCCCTTGCCGTGTTCGCTGAGCTTCGCGCCGGGCTGGTTGTTGCGCCCGCGGCAGGCGTAGCTCGCGGCGACACGCAGCCCCGCGACGCCGCCGCCGGTGGTGCCGATGGTGGGCACCACGGTCTTGTCGACCCAGGCCTTCAGCGCGCGCGCCGTGGTGCAGTCGATGGTCGCCCGTGTGCTGAGCGCAAGACCCGACACCGACCGCAGCTTGATCGCATCCTCGAGCCCGCACCCCGAGATGCGACCAGGAACCGACCCGATCTCGCTGCCTTGAAGCGCCGGGTCGCCGCAGACCGCGCCGCGCGTGCGTTCGCGGCGGAGCGCCAGCGCCCGTTCGACCACGGCGCGGCTGCGCGGGCTGGGGCGCAGCGACATCGGAATGGCCAGCGGTGAGCGCGCGGCAAAGGCGAGCCGCTGGACGATGTCACGCGCGGCCCGCTCCGGGCCAAGGCCGGGGTTGTCCGGGGAGGAGGGCTCCTGCGCCCCGGCCGCGTCCTGCGCAGCTTCGAGGCTTCCGGGCCGGGCTTTCGGCCGGTCGAGAGCGCCGTTCGGGGTCGCGGTGACGGGCGGTGCCTGGGGCTGCGGGGCTTCGGTCACGGCGCGCGCCAAGGGGCGCAGCGAGGCTTCCGGGGCGGCTTCGGGCGCGGCAGCCAGCGGCGATGCCAGAAACATCAGTGCCGCCAGTGCCGCTGCCCGAGGGATCATTTTTGCACCTTCACCCGTCCGAAATCCGGGGCATCCGTGTCCTGACCGGCCTGCAGGATGCCGCGACGAATTTCCCGCGTCCGGGTGAAGTAGTCAAAGAGCAATTGACCGTCGCCCGTCCGGATGGCGCGTTGCAGCGCAAAGAGCTCTTCGGTGAAACGCCCGAGGATCTCCAGCGTGGCCTGCTTGTTGGTCATGAAGACGTCGCGCCACATGGTCGGATCCGAGGCGGCGATGCGGGTGAAGTCGCGGAAGCCGGCGGCCGAGAACTTGATGACCTCCTGGTCCGAGACCCGGCGCAGGTCGTCGGCAACCCCCACCATGGTGTAGGCGATGAGGTGCGGCACGTGGCTCACCACCGCGCAGACGAGGTCGTGGTGCTCGACCTCCATCTGCTCGGTCTTCGCGCCGAGCGCTTGCCAGAATGCCTCGACCCGCGCGGTGGCCTCCTCGGGCGCCCCGTCCGGCACGATCAGGCACCAACGGTTGTCGTAGAGCGAGGCAAAGCCGGCGTCGGGGCCGGAATGCTCGGTGCCCGCCATCGGGTGGGTCGGCACGAAATGGACGCCCTCGGGCAGATGCGGGCGCACGGCCTCGATGACTTCCTTCTTCACCGAGCCAACGTCGCTGACGGTGCAGCCGGGCTTGAGATGCGGCGCGATCGCTTCTGCGATCGGCCCCATGGCCCCGACTGGGACGGCGAGGATCACCAAGTCGGCGTCTTTCACCGCCGCCTCGGCGCTGTCCACGATCTCGTGGCAGAGGCCAAGGCGTTTTGCCGTCTCGCGAGTCTCTGCCGAGCGCGCGTAGCCGGTCACATGGGCCTCCATGCCCGCGCGCTTCATCGCCCAGTAGATCGACGAGGCGATCAGGCCGAGGCCGATCAGGGCAACGCGCTGGTAACTCTGCGCCTCGCTCATCGCGCGCCGGCCTTGAACTGCCCCACCAGATGCGCCACGCGGCGGCACGAGGCTTCATCGCCCACCGTGATGCGCAGCGCGTGCGGCAGCTTGTAAGAGGTGGTGCGGCGGACGATCACGCCCTGCGACTGCAGGTAGGCATCGCAGGCCTCGGCCTCGGCCTGAGAGCCGAAGCGGGCCAGGATGAAGTTCGCGGTCGAGGCGTCCGAGGACACGCCATGCTCGGCCAGTGCCTCGCCCAGCCAGGCGCGCATGCGGGCGTTCTCGGTGCGGCACTTCTCGACATAGGCGGTGTCGCGGATCGAGGCCTCGGCCGCGGTCAGCGTCAGCCCCGCCACGTTGAACGGTCCGCGCACGCGATTCAGAACGTCGACGATCACCTGCGGGCCGTAGCCCCAGCCGATGCGCATGCCGCCAAGCCCGTAAAGCTTCGAGAAGGTGCGGGTCATGAAGACGTTGGGCCGCTCGGTGGCGAGCTTCGCGCCGCCGTCGTAGCCCTCGACGTATTCCGCATAGGCGCTGTCGATCACCAGCATCGCGGTCTCGGGGATGCCGTTGGCCAGCCGCTCGAGCTCGGCGAGGCCGATCATCGTGCCGGTGGGGTTGGCCGGGTTGGCAACGAAGACCAGCCGGGTGCGTTCGGTGCAGGCGGCAAGGATGGTGTCGACGCTGACCACGCGGTCCTGCTCGGCCACCTCGACGGGGGTCGCCCCGGCGGCCATGGCCGAGATCTTGTGCATGGCAAAGCCGTGCTCGGTGTGGATCACCTCGGTGCCCGGCCCGGCGTAGGCCTGGCAGAGGAAGGCGATGATCTCGTCCGAACCCGCGCCGCAGATGATGCGCTGCGGATCGAGGTCCCAGACCTCGCCGATCGCCTCGCGCAGGCTGGCATGATCCGAGGAAGGATAGCGGTGCATTTCATGCACCACGCGCCGCACCGCCTCCTGCGCCGCCGGGGAGGGGCCGAAGGGGTTCTCGTTGGAGCTGAGCTTGATGACGTTCGAGACGCCCGCCACATGCGACGAGCCACCGACGTAGAGCTCGATGTCCATGATGCCGGGTTGCGGTTCGATGCCAGCCATATGCGGTCTTTCCTCAGACTAAGAGTGCCGCGCCGTCATAGCGCGGCGCCGCGGCACATGCCAGTCTCGGGAAGGGCCCGATGGGCTCAGACGACGACCTCGTGGCGCTCCTGCTCGCCGACCTCGAAGACTCGCTTGTAGCGGGCGATCTCCTCGGCGGGACCCATCGCCTTGTTGGGGTTGTCCGAGAGCTTGACCGTGGGACGCCCATTGGCGCTGATCGCCTTGCAGACGAGGCTGAAGGGGGCGAGACGGTCGTCGGGGGTGAGGCCGCGGAAATCGTTGGTCAGCAGCGTGCCCCAGCCGAAGGACACCCGCACCCGGCCCGAGAACTTGTGGTAAAGCTCGAGGATCTTCTCCTCGTCGAGCCCGTCCGAGAAGATCACCAGCTTCTCGCGCGGGTCCTCGCCGCGCTCCTGCCACCAGCGGATGGCGATCTCGGCGCCGGTCTCGGGATCGCCGCTGTCGATGCGGATGCCGGTCCAGCCCGCCAGCCAGTCGGGCGCGTTCCTGAGGAAGCCTTCGGTGCCGTAGGTGTCGGGCAGGATCATCCGCAGGTTGCCCTCGTGCTCGCGGTGCCAGTCGGCCAGAACATCGTAGGGTGCGCGGGCGAGCGCCGCGTCATCCTCGGCCAGCGCGGCGTAGACCATGGGCAGCTCGTGGGCATTGGTGCCGATCGCTTCCAGATCGCGGTTCTTGGCGATCAGGCAGTTGGAGGTGCCGGTGAAGCCCTCGCCCAGCCCCTCGACCATCGCCTGCACGCACCAGTCCTGCCAGAGAAAGCTGTGGCGGCGCCGCGTGCCGAAATCGGCGATCTTCAGTCCGGGCTGGCCGCGCAGACGCTCGATCTTCTCCCAGAGCTTGGTGGCGGCGCGGGCGTAGAGCACCTGCAGCTCGAACTTGCCCATTTGATTGAGCACGGCGCGGCCGCGCAGTTCCATCAGCACGGCAAGCGCGGGGATCTCCCACAGCATCACCTCGGGCCAGCTGCCCTCGAAGGTCAGCTCGTACTGGTCGCCGACGCGCTCGAGGAAATAGGGCGGCAGGCGCAGCTTCTCGAACCACTCCATGAAGTCGGGGCGGAACATCTGGCGCTTGCCGTAGAAGGTGTTGCCGCGCAGCCATGTGCTTTCTCCGCGGGTCAGGCTGAGCGAGCGGATGTGGTCCAGCTGTTCACGCAGCTCCCCCTCGTCGATCAGCTTGGCCAGCGGCACGTTGCTGGAGCGGTTGATCAGGCTGAAGGTGACCTGCGTGTCGCGCCGGTTGTGATAGACCGACTGGCACATCAGCAGTTTGTAGAAATCGGTATCGATCAGCGACCGGACGATCGGATCGATCTTCCAGCGGTGGTTCCAGACTCGGGTCGCGATTTCCACGGCGCACACTCCTCACGGGCAGTCGGGGCCCCTGTTACGCGAATGTGACAGGAAGGGCCAAGCGCTTTCTGCCTGTCCGGCAACGGCTTGCGGGACGAATTGTTCCCGCGGGCGGCGGTTCAGGCGCTCTGGGAGAGCTTCACGCCAACGCGCTGCATCTCGGTCCGGGCGGCCGAGAGCGACCCGTTGAGGTCGATGGCGCGGCACAGGTCTTCGCGCACGGTGACGGCGAAATCGAGCCTTGCCGCGTCGAGCGCCGAATAGGTCACGCAGAAATCGGTGGCGAGGCCGACAAGGGTCAGCCGCTCGATGCCCCGGCTGCGCAGATAGCCCTCGAGCCCGGTCGGCGTGCGGCGGTCGTTCTCGAAAAAGGCGGAATAGCTGTCGATCGCCGGGTTGTAGCCCTTGCGCAGGATCAGGTCGGCGCGGTCGGTGTCGAGCCCGGAATGGAAGGCCGCGCCCGCGCTGCCGATGACGCAATGGTCGGGCCACAGAACCTGTGGGCCATAGGGCATTTCCGTCAGGTCGTAGGGCGCCTTGCCGTCGTGCGCGCTGGCAAAGGAGGAATGCCCCGCCGGGTGCCAGTCCTGGGTCAGGACAACCGCATCGGCCTCGGCCATCAGCGCGTTGATCGGGGCGACGATCTCGTCGCCGCCGGACACCGCCAGCGCGCCGCCGGGGCAGAAATCATTCTGGACGTCGATGACGATGAGCGCGTGCATGGTCAAATCTCCGGCGGACTGCGGCAGCTTCCCAAAGGCTTACGCGCCGCGCCGCGCAGCCGTCAATGCTGCGGCAATCCGGTCGCTTGCCCGACTCGGGGCTTGGGCGTAAACGCGCCCGCATGTTCACAGTCTGCGCCCTCTATCACTTCACCCGCTTCGACGATCCCGCCGCGCTGCGCGGCCCGCTGCTCGACCTCTGTCTGGCGAACGGCGTGACCGGCACGCTGCTGCTGGCCGGCGAGGGGATCAACGGCACCGTCGCCGGCCCGCGCACCGGTATCGACGCGGTGCTTGCGCATCTGCGGGCGCTGCCCGGGTGTGCCGATCTGGAATGGAAATTCTCCGAGGCCGCCGAGCGCCCCTTCGCCCGCATGAAGGTGCGGCTGAAGAAGGAGATCGTTACCATGGGCCAGCCCGGCGTCGATCCGCGCGCCAGCGTCGGCCACTACGTCGCGCCCGCCGACTGGAACGAGCTGATCCGCTCGCCCGACGTGGCGGTGATCGACACGCGCAACGATTACGAGGTCGCCATCGGCACCTTCGAGGGCGCGGTCGATCCGCAGACCGCCTCGTTCCGCGAGTTTCCCGCCTGGTGGGAGAAGAACAAGGAGCGCTTCCACAACAAGCGCATCGCCATGTTCTGCACCGGCGGCATCCGGTGCGAGAAATCCACCAACTACCTCTTGAGCCAGGGGGTCGAGGAGGTTTTCCACCTCAAGGGCGGCATCCTGAAATACCTCGAGGAGGTGCCCGAGGAGGACAGCGCCTGGCAGGGCAGCTGCTTCGTCTTCGATGGTCGGGTGTCGGTCGAGCACGGGCTGCGCGAGGGCCCGCACGGGCTCTGCCACGCCTGCCGCCGCCCGATCCTGCCCGAGGATCAAGCCCGCCCCGGATACGAAGAGGGCGTGTCCTGCCACCAGTGCGTCGCCGAGACTTCGGACGAGGACAAGGCGCGCTTCCGCGAGCGGCAGAAGCAGATCGCGCTGGCCAAGGCGCGTGGCGAACGGCACCTCCACGCCGACGTGCCGGGCGAGGGCGATGGCGCCTGACCCGCGCCAGGCCGCTTGGCGGCGCAGGGTTTGACGCACGATTCGACCTCTCGCGGCAGGTCTTCTTTTGCTGCCGCTCAGAAATAGCTGCGCACCAGCGCGCCCGAGAGCAGCGACCAGCCGTCGGCAATCACGAAGAAGGCGAGCTTGAAGGGCAGCGAGACGATCGCGGGCGGCACCATCATCATGCCCATGGACATCAGCACCGCCGCGACCACCAGGTCGATGATCAGGAACGGCAGGAAGATCAGGAAGCCGACCTGGAAGGCGCGGGCGATTTCCGACAGCATGAAGCTGGGGATCAGCAGCGACAGCGGCGCATCGGCTGACAGCGCGGTGCCCTCGATGCCGGGGCGCAGTTCGGCCATGGCTTCAAAGGTGGCCGGATCGCAGCGCCCGGCCATGAAGCCGCGGAATGGCTGCAACGTGCGCTCGGTCGCCTCGACCAGCTCGATGCGCTCGTCGAGCAGCGGCGCAATCCCCTGCTGCCAGGCTTCGGTGAGGGTCGGCTCCATCACGAAGAAGGTCAGGAACAGCGCCAGGCTGACGATCAGCATGTTGGGCGGCGATTGCTGGAGACCAAGCGCCTGCCGCAGGATCGCCAGCACGGTGACGATGAAGGGAAAGCAGGTGACCATGATCGCGATGCCCGGCGCGAGGCTGAGCAAGGTTACCAGCGCGATGAGTTGAAGGCTGACCGCGGTGACCGAGCCGCCCTGTCCCAAATCGACCGTGATCTGCTGCGCCGAGGCGGCACCGGGCAGCAGCGGGAAGAACCAGAGGGGCAGCTTGCGCATCGGTCAGCCGGGGCTCTGGATGTCCATCACTTCAAGCAGACGCACCGCCAGCTGCGCGTTCTCGCCCTCGCCGGTGACTTCCAGCGCGCCGGTGCCGATCAGCTTGTCGCCGACATAGAGTTCGACCGGGTCCTCGAGCCGGCGATCCAGTGTAAGCACCGAGCCTTCACCCAGCTTGAGCAGGTCCCGTACCAACGGCCTGGCGCGGCCGACCGAGACGGTGATCTCGATTGGCACCGATGTGAAGGGCGCGCCGCCGCGCCCGCCGGCCGGTTTCCCGTCGGCGTCCGAGATGTCATCCATGCGCCGCGTTCCTCCGGTTGTCATGGGCGAAGCCTTCGACCGCGCGGCTCACTTCCTGGAGCAGGCCGCTCAGGTCGATCTGCCGCTCGGTGTCGCCGAAACGCAGGTCGGCCTGCCCCTCGGCGAGCGTTGCGTCTTCCTCGAGCCGCAGCGGAAAGCCGAAATCCTGCTCCAGCAGCGGCGCGACCTGCATGGTGGTTCCCGGGGCCACGGCAATCACAACGTCGCGGCGCGCGATCTCCTGCGCCATCATCGCCAGCTGTTCGCGCAGGTGGAGTCCCAGCGTCTGGTGCAGGAGCGCGGGCAGCAAGGCGTGCAGCATCTCTTCGAAGAGCGGGGTCACCCCGTCGAGCATCTGGCGGTAGGCTTCGTTGTAGGTGAAGGACAGGTCCTGCAGGTTCTGCGCGAAATCGCTGGCGATACGGCCGGACTCCTCGCTTTGCGCCTTGATCGCGTCGTCCCATCCGGCGCGGTAGCCGGTGTCGAAGGACTCGAGTGTCGCCGCTTCGACCTCGGCTGTGCCAAGCGAGTCGGCAGGCTCCGGCATCCCACTGCGAGGGTGCGAGAAATCCTCGAGAAAATTCAACAGTTTGGTCACTTCGCTTCTTCCTTCTCGTCGAGCCAGCTGCGCAGGATTTCCACCGTTTCGGTCTTGCGCTCTTCGATCAGGGCGCGCAGTCGGTCCACCGGATCTTCCACGCTGGGAGAATCGAAATCGACCATTCCGAGTCCGCCGAAATCAGGACCGCTTCCAAGGGACGCGAGCGGCGCAAACCCGTCATCCTCGGCGATCTCGCCGGTCAGGGTCTCGGCCGCGGGCGTCGTTCCGGGAAGCGCGAGCGGCGCGGCGCCCGCGGCCTTGCCAGCAAGAATCGGACGGACGACAAACAGCCCGAGGATCAAAGCCACGGCGGAGAGCACGCCGAGCTGGATCAAGGTCATCGGATCGAGCGGGACGGCGAACCAGCCGGGCTCTATGGGGCCGGTGCCGAGCCCCTCGGGCCGCTCGAAAGGCAGCGAGCGCAGGGTGATCTGGTCGCCGCGGGTTTCGTCGAATCCGACGGCGGAGGCGACGAGGTCGCGCAGCGCCGCCAGTTCGGTATCGGGCAGCGGCACGAAGGTCTGGGTCCCGTCGGTGCCGGCCTCGAAGCGGCCGTTGACCAGCACGGCCACGGTCAGGCGACGCACCGCGCCGGGGCCTCGGGTGACCTCGCGCGTGGTTTCCGAGACCTCGTAGTTCACCCGTTCGCGCGTATCGCTGTTCTGGCTCGACGAGGACTGGTTGCCGCCCGCCTGGCCGTCGGGCAGATTCGAGGCCACGGTCACCTCTGGGCTGCCGCTGTTCTGATTGCTGCTGCTGCCCTCTTCGGTGTCGGTGGAGACCGCGACCCGCCCTTCCGGATCAAACCGCCTTTCGCGGATAGATTCGCTTTCGGTCACGGTGTCGACGCTGACCTCGACCACGGCGTTGCCGGTGCCGACGCGGGCTTCGATCAACCGCTGCACCCGGTCGCGCAGCGCCAGGGCGCGGTCCTCGGCGCTGGGACCGCTGCCAGTGTCCTCTTCGGAGCCGACAAGCCCGGCGACACTGTCGATGACCGCGACCTCCTCGGGCACCAAACCGGGCACGGCGGAAGCAACGAGGTATTTCAGGGCGCGCGCCTGGGCCGGCGAGATCGCGGCGCCGCTGGCCGTCACCGAGATCGAGGCAGAGGGCGCGACGTCGCGCTGGAAGGGATTCGCCGAGGAGTTGGCGATATGGACGCGGGCCGAGGACACCAGCGGGCTGGCGACGATGGTGCGCGCCAATTCCCCCTCCTTGGCGCGCCAGTAGGCGGCGTCGAACATCTGCGAGGTCGTGCCGAATCCGGACAGCGTATCAAGCAGTTCGTAGCCTTGCGTGCTGTTGGCGGGCAGCCCTTCGCTGGCCAGCGTCATGCGCAGCGCGTCGCGCTGGCTGTCGGGGACGAAAATCGCGCCGCCGCGCACCTCGAAAGGCACGCCGCGCGATTCGAGCGCTTCGACCACCTCGCCGGCGGTGCCGTTCTCCAGGCCGGCGTAGAGCAGCGCCATCGGCGGAGATCCGGCGACCCGCGCGAGGGCGAGCATCGCCAGGACCATGGCCAATGTGGCCGCGATGGCCACCGCGCGGCGGCGCGGGGTGAGCGCGCTCCAGACTGTCGCGAGTTGCTGCAAGAACACCTCCGTTTCGGCCCGGCGCGTGGTTCGGCGCGGGGGACTGGGCTGTTTCTCCGCCGGGAACAAACCGCCACCGGCAGGGGTATGTTTGGCGGATCGGACTTAACATTCGGTTAGCCTCTGCCGGCCTATAAGCGGGCCGTCAGACGAGAGGTGCCGCATGACCGACGCCACCGCCGACGCGGCCGGCGAAGATGAAGCGCCGCGCAAGAAAGGATCGAAACTGCCGCTGCTTGTCGGGCTGCTCTTCGCGCTTCTGGGCGGAGGTGGTGGTTTCTTCGCGGCTTATTCGGGCCTGCTGCCCTTCCTCGGGAGTGCTCAGTCCGAAGCGGCCGCCGGGCAGGCTGCCGCCGATGCGGGGCATGGCGAAGGCGGACATGAAAACACGGGGGATCCGGATGCCGCCGCCGGCGTGGCGAGTTTCATTGAATTGCCGCAGCTAGTCGCCTCGCTTGGGCCGGTGACGGCGCTGCACCACTTGCGCTTCAGCGCGCAACTCGAAGTCGCGCCGGAGCGCCGCGCGGCGGTGGAGCAGCTGATGCCGCGGATCCTCGATGTGCTGAACACCTACCTGCGCGCGCTCGAGCCGCGGGACGTGGAGGCGCAAGGGGCGTTGATCCGGCTGCGTGCCCAGATGCTGCGCCGCATCCAGATGGTCGCTGGCGAAGATGGCGTCCGCGACCTTCTGGTGACCGAATTCGTGCTCAACTGAGGGGGTATTCATGGAGATGATCGCCGATATCCTGCTGGCGGCCGGGGCCCTTGGCGCCGGATTCTACTGCCTTGTCCTGTCGCGGCGGCTGACCCGGTTCACCGACCTAGAGAAAGGGGTCGGTGGCGCGGTGGCGGTGCTGTCGGCGCAGGTCGATGATCTCACGCGGACCCTTGGGGCGGCGCGACAGGCGGCGGGCAGCTCCGCCGATGCGCTCACCGATCTCACCCAGCGCGGCGAGCAGGTGGCGCAGCGGCTCGAACTCCTGATTGCCTCGATGCATGATCTGCCCGAGGTCGCTCCGACCGCGGAAGCCGGGACCGCGGAAACCCGCGGCACGGACCCCGCGTCGACGGACGAAGCACGGCCGGCCGGGACGGGCGAGCCGGTGTTCCTGCGCCATTCGCGCAGCGGCGCAGCCTGATGCGCCGGCACCTTCGCAAGTTGATTCCCGGCCGGGGTGTCCTGGCGATCATCAGCGGCTTGATGATTGCCTCGGCCATGGTCAGGCTCGGGGCGGGCGCGGCCCAAGCGCTGGACAACCTTCCGAAAGGCGAGGTCGCGAACGGGCTGCCCGGCGACACCTCTCCTGCCGCCGATGCGGCATTCCAGCCCGGAGCCTGCGTCGGAGAGGAGGATCTTGCCCCTGCGCTGGAGGCGCTGCGCGCCCGTGAGGCGCAGGTCGCGCAGCGTGAGGAAGAGCTGCGCAGCCGGCTGCAATCGCTGCAGGTGGCAGAGACGACAATCGATCAGAAGCTTGCCGCCATGCAGGACAGCGAGCAGCGGCTTCGGGCCACGCTGGCCATGGCGGAAACCGCAGCCGAGAATGACGTGGCCCAGCTCACGCAGGTCTATGCCAACATGAAGCCGCGCGAGGCGGCTGCGGTGTTCTCGCAGATGGAGCCCGATTTCGCCGCTGGCTTCCTGGGGCGGATGCGGCCCGACGCGGCGGCCGCCATCCTGTCGGGTATGGACCCCAAGCTCGCCTATACGATCAGCGTCATGCTCGCCGGTCGGAATGCCAACGCGCCGAAGAACTAGGGCCTCGGCGCGCCGGAGTCAGCCCTTGGCGCCGGACGGGCGCAGGGCAAAGGCCTCGATCTGTGCGGCGGGGAGAGCGCCCGACTGACGTGCCGATTCGCGGCCCTTGTCGAAGGAAATCAGCGTCGGAATACCGCGAATGCCGAACTGGGCGGCCGCCTTCTGGTGTTGCTCGGTGTTCAGCTTCACCAGCCGGGC
Organism: Salipiger mangrovisoli; assembly: GCF_015223355.1. GTDB lineage: Bacteria > Pseudomonadota > Alphaproteobacteria > Rhodobacterales > Rhodobacteraceae > Salipiger > Salipiger mangrovisoli. The sequence goes on from NZ_JADFFK010000008.1 coordinate 57,492, forward strand.
CTTCCCCTTCAGCGCCGTGGCCGCCTTGGAATACTCCGGGCCCATCATCCGGCAGGGCCCGCACCAGGGGGCCCAGAAATCCACCACCAGTGGGGCTTCGTCGGTCCGGATCGCCTTTGCGAGCGTCTCGGCGTCGATCTCATGCGCCTTGCCATCCATCAAAGGGGTGCCGCAAGTGCCGCATTTCGGTCCTGCGGCAAGTCTTTCTTGCGGCACGCGGTTGGTCTGGCCACAATCGAAGCAGACAAGCTTGACCATTTCGTGATCTCCATACATTCATTTCAACTGATATGTGTTCCCCGCGCAATTGTGACAATGCCTTTGTCCGTCCCCCATTGATTTTACCCGCCGTGGCCACAGAATCCCGGTGCCCAGAGAACAAAGCTGAGAGTTGCCCATGATCACCCGTCGCAAATTTGTCGCCACGGCCAGCGCAGGGGCGCTTCTGGCCGCCGCCGCCCCGGCTTCCGCCTATACACTCGACCCGAAATTCGCGCCTCAGCCGGTGCGGATGCGGAGTGACATGCAGCCGGGACAGATCCTCATCATGCCGCGCGCGCATTTCCTCTATTTCATCACCGCTCCCGGCGAGGCGCTGCGCTACGGCGTGGGCGTCGGCAAGGCCGGGCTGGAATTCACCGGAGAGGCGATCATCCAGGTCAAGAAGGAATGGCCCACCTGGCGTCCGACGAACGAGATGATCGAGCGAGAGCCGCAGACCTACGCCAAGTTCAGGAACAATGACTATGTCGAGCCCGGCGGCCCCGGCAACCCGCTGGGAGCGCGCGCTCTTTACCTGTTCCAGAATGGGCGCGACACCTTCTTCCGGATCCATGGCACCACGCAACCCGGCACAATCGGACGCTCTGTGTCGAACGGCTGCATCCGGATGATCAACGAGCACGTCATCGATCTATATCAAAGGGTTCCCGTGGGCACGAAAGTCACCGTGGTCTGATCCGGAGAACCCCGCCGAGCGTGGCGAGAAACAGGCGGCGGTCCCGAGAGGGGCCGCCGTTTGCCGTTGCGGCAACAGGAAATGACCGGCAAATTGCCCCATTTCGTGACATCCATCGCCACATTCGAGCCCGATTCCGCACTCACAAATGGGGCCATAAAACGGTACCCCAAAACCTTGGGGGCCCAAAAAAATGCGAAGGGTATGTGTATGGCGATTGTGGCTCTCATGGCCGGCAGCATCTTCGGTGCTTTCTCCGGTCTCTTCTCCTGGATCTTCTTCGACACCTCGGCGCTGAACGCGTTCGGCCTTTATTTTTCGGTCAGCCTTGTGTCGGGCCTGCTTCCGATCCTCTTCGCAACGCTGCGCGGCAGTGACGTCCGCACCGCTTCGGCCGTGGTCGCACGCTCCTGAAGCCCATCGCCGCCGAGCCTGTGCGGCACCCTTGGGGCCGCACCTCTGGTCTGAAGTGTATGGCGGAAATCTGGCCGCTTGTGCTTTCGGCCGACGGCTTCGACGCGGCAAACGGAAGCTGGCCGCACATGTTCTTGCCCCAACTCGGGGGTGCCAGCTTTGTCCAGGATAGAACTGCTGTCCTCTAGTCGCCGTCGATTCGGCCAATCAGAGCCTCGACGCTCGGCCCCAGGGCAGCCACCACCATCTTCACGCCCTCGGCGCTCGGGTGAATCCCGTCCGCCTGCATGACCGATCCGAGATTCGCCGGGACCTCTGCGCCGTCGCGCAGGCCGGAGAAGAAGTCCTCGAACAGCAACGTTCCGTATTTCTCGGCCAGCTCGGGGTAGATCGAATCGAATTGCGCCTTGTAGTCGGGACCGAAGTTTCCGGGCGCGGTCATCCCCACGAGCAGCACCGGCAGATCCCGCGACTGCGCTTCCGCGAGAATGCCGTCGAGGTTGCTGCGCGCCGTCGTTGGATCGATCCCGCGCATCATGTCATTGCCGCCCAAGGTCACGATCATCGCGTCGATTTCGGGGGTCAGCGACCAGGCGACGCGCGAAAGCCCTCCCGCCGTGGTGTCACCGGACACGCCGCCGTTCACGATGCTCACCTCGTGGCCATGCGCTGTCAGCCAGCCTTGAAGCTGCGGCACCAGCCCGTCCGGCGCGGGCAGCCCGTATCCCTGCGTCAGGCTGTCTCCCAGCGCCAGGATCTCCAGCGCCGAAGCGGGCAGGGGGGCTGCCAGAAAAGTGAGGCAGGCCGCAGCCTTGCTGAGAGGGGCAAAGCCCCCATATGTCAGTGAACGTGCCATTTTCCCGAAAGGCCCTTTCGATGCCCGATCCCGTGATTGTCCTCGATGATGTCACCCTCAGCCTCAGGGGCAATGCCGGACCGGTCGAAATCCTTCACGGAATCTCGATGACCGTCGGGCGGGGCGAGACGTTGGGCCTGATCGGGCCCTCGGGTTCGGGGAAAAGTTCCCTGCTGATGGTCATGGGCGGTCTGGAGAGTGCCACGTCGGGCCGCGTCTCGGTGCTTGGACAGGAGTTCACCGGCATGGACGAGGACCGCATGGCGCGCTTCCGCCGTGACCACATGGGTGTGGTTTTCCAGTCCTTCAACCTGATCCCGACGATGACCGCGCTTGAAAACGTCGCCACGCCGCTGGAACTGGCCGGGCACAAGGACGCCTTTGCCCGCGCCGAGGCCGAGCTCGAGCGCGTGAACCTCGGTCATCGCGCCGGGCACTACCCGTCGCAGATGTCGGGCGGCGAGCAGCAGCGCGTGGCACTGGCCCGCGCTTCTGCGCCGCGGCCGAAGATCCTGCTTGCCGACGAGCCGACCGGCAACCTCGACGGCAGCACCGGGCAGGCGATCATGGACCTGCTCTTCGGACTGCGCGACGAGCATGGCGCGACGCTGGTGCTGGTCACCCACTCCAACCGTCTGGCCGAGCGCTGCGACCGCGTGGTGCGGCTGACCGACGGGCGGATCGATCCTGCCGGGCTGCGGGCGAGGGCCGCCGAATGAGCCTTGCGACCGCCGCCCGTTTCGCCCGCCGCGAGCTGCGCGGCGGCGTGCATGGCTTCCGCATCTTCATCGCCTGCCTCGCGCTCGGGGTCGCCGCCATCGCCGGGGTAGGATCGGTGCGCACCGCCATCGAGGCGGGGCTCTCGGACCAGGGCGCGGTGCTGCTCGGCGGCGACGCGCAGGCCGAGTTCACCTATCGCTTCGCCACCGACGAGGAGCTTGCCTGGCTCGAGGGGATCGCGACCGAGGTCTCGGCGGTCACCGATTTCCGCTCCATGGCGACGGTCAGCCGCGACGGTGAGACCGAGCGGGGCCTGACGCAGGTGAAGTCGGTGGACGATGCCTACCCGCTGCTGGGCGAAGTGGTGCTGGACCCGCCGATGCCGCTCTCGCAGGCGCTGGACGGCGACGGGCGGCCCGGTGCCGTCATGGCCCCCGTGCTCGCTGACCGTCTGGGTCTCGCGCCCGGCGACAGCTTCAAGCTGGGCACGCAGGAGTTCACCCTGTCGGCGGTGATCCTGCGCGAACCGGACGACGCCGGTGACGGCTTCGGCCTCGGCCCGCGGACGCTGGTGCGCACCGCCGATCTGGACGGCAGCGGCCTGCTCGCCCCCGGCTCGCTCTACGAGAGCGAATACCGCCTGCTGCTGCCGCCCGGCAGCGATCTCGACGCGTTGAAGACCGAGGCGGCGGAGCGCTACCGCGAGGGCGGCATCCGCTGGCGCGACTCGCGCAACGGCGCGCCGGGCGTTGCGCGCTTCGTCGAGCGGCTGGGGCGGTTCCTCGTGCTCGTCGGCCTGTCGGGGCTCGCCGTGGGCGGTATCGGGGTTTCGGCCGCCGTGCGCGCCTACCTCGCGCGCAAGACCTCGGTCATCGCCACGCTGCGCACGCTCGGGGCCTCGCGCAACACCATCTTCCTCACCTATTTCCTGCAGATAGGCGCGCTGTCTCTGGTCGGAATCGCGCTCGGGCTGGTCCTTGGCGCAGCCATCCCGCTGCTCTTCGGCCCGCTCATCGCCAGTGCCCTGCCGGTGCCGATCAGCCTCACGCTCTACCCGGTCCCGCTGGCCGAGGCGGCGCTCTACGGGGTGCTGACCGCACTGCTCTTCACCCTCTGGCCGCTGGCCCGGACCGAGGAAGTGCGCGCCGCCACGCTGTTCCGCGACGCGCTCGACAGCGCGCGCGGCCTGCCAGCCAAACGCTACGTCTTCGCCACGCTGGCGCTGCTGCTGCTTCTGGTCGGCGCGGCGACGCTGTTCTCGGGGGACCGCAAGATCACGCTCTGGACCGCGGCGGGTCTGATCGGTGCGCTGATCATCCTGACCTTCGCCGCGACCGGCATCCGCTGGCTGGCGCAGCGCGCCGCGCCGCTCTCGCGCGGGCGCCCGGCGCTGCGGTGGGCGCTCTCGGCCATCGGCGGCCCGCGCGAGACCGCGGCCTCGGTGGTGCTCTCGCTGGGACTGGGGCTGACGGTGCTGGCCGCAATCGGCCAGATCGACGGCAACCTGCGCGCCTCGATCTCGCGCGATCTGCCCAAGATCGCGCCGTCGTATTTCTTCGTCGACATCCAGCCGGACCAGATCGAGGGCTTCAAGGCGCGGCTCGCGCATGACCCGGCGGTCAGCCGTGTCGACACCGCGCCGATGCTGCGCGGCGTGGTCACCCAGATCAACGGGCGCGACGCGCGCGAGGTGGCGGGCGGGCACTGGGTGGTGCGTGGAGATCGCGGCATCACCTACGCCGCACAGCCCGACGAGCGGACCAAAGTCACGGCGGGCGAGTGGTGGCCCGAGGATTATTCCGGCCCGCCGCAGGTCAGCTTTGCCGCCGAGGAGGCCGAGGAGATCGGCCTGAAGCTCGGCGACGAGATCACCCTCAACATCCTCGGTCGCGACATCACCGCGACGATCACCAGCTTCCGCGAAGTGGATTTCTCGACCGCCGGGATCGGCTTCGTCATGTCGCTGAACCCCTCGGCGCTGGCCGGGGCGCCGCACACCTGGATCTCCACCGTCTACGCCGAGCCACAGGCCGAGGCGGCGATCCTGCGCGATCTGGCCAATGCCTACCCCAATATCACCGCAATCCGTGTCCGCGACGCCATCGACCGCGTCTCGGAATTGCTCGAAGGCGTGGCGGGGGCGATCCGCTGGGGCGCGGCGGCAACTCTGCTGACCGGCTTCCTGGTGCTGATCGGCGCGGCTTCGGCCGGCGAGGCGGCGCGCAGCTACGAGGCGGCGGTGCTGAAGACCCTCGGCGCGTCGCGGGCGCGCATCCTCCAGAGCTTTGCCCTGCGCTCGGCGCTGCTCGGCGCGGCGGCGGGCGCGGTGGCACTGGGCGCGGGCATCCTCGGTGGCTGGGCGGTGAGCCATTTCCTGATGGAGACGGAGTTCGACGTCATGTGGGGCTCGGCCCTCGGCATCATCCTTGGTGGCGCGCTGGCGACGCTGCTGGCGGGGCTGGCCTTTGCCTGGCGACCGCTGTCGGCAAGACCCGCGCGGGTTCTGCGGGCGCGCGAGTAAGCAGCTTGAACCTTGCGTCAGGGGCTGGCAGGTCTGACCTGACCCAAGGCTGCAAAGGACGGACCTGCCCAATGACCGATTCCCTGCCGATGCCGATCTCGGCTCCGATCACCCCGGCGCAGCGGACCAGCATCCTCAACCTGCTGCGCCGCGCCGCACGGGCCGAGATCCTGCCCCGCTTCCGCGCGCTCGATCCCTCCGAGATCTCGGAAAAGACCGGACGGCAGGACCTGGTGACCGCCGCCGACAAGGGCGCCGAGGCGATGATCGCCCGCGGACTGCAGCGCATGTATCCGCACGCGCTGATCGTCGGCGAGGAGGCGGTGGCCGAGCACCCCGAGATCCGCGACAGGATCGGCGACGCGGAACTGGCCTTCACCATCGACCCGGTGGATGGCACCTGGAACTACGCTCATGGGCTGGCGACCTTCGGCATCATCCTTTCGGCCACGCGCTTCGGCGTGCCGGTCTTCGGGATGATCTACGATCCGATCCTTGATGACGTGGTCATGGCCGAGACCGGCGGCCCGACCGAACTGGTCTTCCCGCGCCGCCGCCTTAGCCGGCACCTGACCGTCTCGCCCGGAGGGCCGCTCTCGGAGCTGCAGGGCTTCGTGCCGCTCTATCTTTTCCCCGAGGACAAGCAGGCGCAGGTCGCCGCCGTGCTGCCGCGCTTCGAGCGCAGCCACACGCTGCGCTGTTCGGCCCACGAGTTCCGTCTCTTCGCGCAGGGTTCCGTGGACTTCCTCTTCTCGGCCCGGCTGACACCCTGGGACCACGCGGCCGGGGCGCTGATCTCGAAATGCGCGGGCGGCCACGTGGCAATGCTCGACGGCTCGGACTACAACGCCAAGCTGCGCGACGGGGTCCTGCTCTGCGCCTCGAACAAGGAAACCTGGGAGCGTATCCGCGATGCCTTCTCCTTCTTGCTCGACCCGCCGACCGAAGGGTGACGCGGCCGGAGAAACGACCGCGCGGAAATGAAAAGGGCGGAACCGAGGTTCCGCCCTTTTGCCTTGAAAGCCTTCGGCTTGCCTCCGGCGGGGATATTTTTGCCTAGAAGAAGGTGCGGGCCTTTCTTCTGGGGTCAAATATCCCGGGGAGCGCGAGGGGCTGGCCCCTCGCTTCAGGTCGCCCGCCTTACTCCGCCGCCTCGGCGTAATCGCTCATCGGCGGGCAGGTGCAGGTCAGGTTGCGGTCGCCCCAGGCGTTGTCGACGCGGTTGACCGGCGGCCAGTACTTGTCGACCCGGAAGGCGCCCGGCGGGAAGCAGCCCTGCTCGCGGCTGTACGGCCGGTCCCAGTCGCGCACGAGGTCTTCCATCGTGTGCGGCGCGTGTTTCAGCGGGTTGTTCTCGGGGTCGGCCTTGCCTTCCTCGACCGCGCGGATTTCCTCGCGGATCGCCAGCATGGCGTCGCAGAAGCGGTCGAGCTCGGCCTTGGTTTCGGATTCCGTCGGCTCGATCATCAGCGTGCCCGGCACCGGGAAGCTCATGGTCGGCGCGTGGAAGCCGCAGTCGATGAGGCGCTTGGCCACGTCATCCACGGTGATCCCGCAGCTGTCTGCGAAGGGGCGCACGTCGAGGATGCACTCATGCGCCACGCGGCCCTCGTGGCCGGTGTAGAGCACCTCGTAGGCCCCGGCGAGGCGGGTGGCGATGTAGTTGGCGTTGAGGATCGCCACGCGGGTCGCCTGCGTCAGCCCGGCGCCGCCCATCATCTGGATGTAGCCCCAGGAGATCGGCAGCAGCGAGGGCGAGCCGTAGGGCGCGGCCGAGACCGGCCCGGCGATGCCCTCTTCCAGCGGATGCGCCGGCAGGTGCGGCACCAGGTGCTCCTTCACGCCGATCGGGCCCATGCCGGGGCCGCCGCCGCCGTGCGGGATGCAGAAGGTCTTGTGCAGGTTGAGGTGGCTGACGTCGCCGCCCAGATCGCCGGGACGCGAAAGCCCCACCATGGCGTTCATGTTGGCGCCGTCGATATAGACCTGCCCGCCGTGCTCATGGGTGATCGCGCAGACGTCGCGCACCGTCTCCTCGAAGACGCCGTGGGTCGACGGGTAGGTGATCATGCAGGCGGCCAGCGTCTCGCTGTACTGCTCGGCCTTGGCGCGGAAGTCCACGAGGTCGATCGAGCCCTTCTCGTCGCATTTCACCGGCACGACCTTCCAGCCGACCATCTGCGCCGAGGCGGGGTTGGTGCCATGCGCGTTGACCGGGATCAGGCAGACGTTGCGCTGGCCCTCGCCGCGCGCGCGCTGCCACGAGGCGATGGTCAGAAGGCCCGCGTATTCGCCCTGCGCGCCGGAGTTCGGCTGCATGGTGAAGGCGTCGTAGCCGGTGACCTTGCAGAGCTTCTCGGAAAGATCGTCGATCATCTCCTTGTAGCCGAGCGCCTGGTCCTCGGGCACGTAGGGGTGCAGCCCGGCGAACTCGGGCCAGCTGACCGGCATCATCTCGGCGGCGGCGTTGAGCTTCATCGTGCAGGAGCCGAGCGGGATCATCGCCCGGTCGAGCGCGAGGTCGCGGTCCGCGAGACGGCGCATGTAGCGCATCATCTCGGTCTCGGCCCGGTTCATGTGGAAGACCTCGTGGGTGAGGTAGCTGCTGGTGCGGATCGAGGCCTCGGGCAGGCGGTAGCGCGGGGCGAAGTCCTCGTCCTTGCGCAGGAGGCCGAAGGCGCGCCAGACCGCCTCGATGGTGGCCGGGCGGGTGGTCTCGTCGAGCGTGATGCCGACGCGGGTCTCGCCCACCTTGCGCAGGTTGACGCCTTCCTTGACGGCGGCGCGCAGCACGCCCTGCTGCAGCAGGCCGACATCCACGGTGATCGTGTCGAAGAAGGTCTCGGGCTCGATCTTGAAGCCGGCCTCCTCCAGACCGCGCGCCAGCCGCTCGGTCTTGCGGTGGATGCGCTGCGCGATCGCCTTCAGCCCCTCGGGGCCGTGGAACACCGCGTAGAAGCCCGCCATCACCGCCAGCAGCGCCTGCGCGGTGCAGACGTTCGACGTGGCCTTCTCGCGGCGGATGTGCTGCTCGCGGGTCTGCAGGGCAAGCCGGTAGGCGCGGTTGCCGTGGCTGTCGATCGACACCCCGACGATGCGACCCGGCATGCTGCGCTTGTAGGCGTCCTTGGTGGCCATGTAGGCGGCGTGCGGGCCGCCGTAGCCGAGCGGCACGCCGAAGCGCTGGGTCGAGCCCACGGCGATATCGGCGCCCATCGCGCCCGGCTCCTTCAGCAGGCACAGCGCCATCGGGTCGGCGGCGACGATGCCGATCGCCTTGGCGGCGTGCAGCGCCTCCACCTCGGCGGTGAGGTCACGCACGTGGCCATGGGTGCCGGGGTACTGGAAGATCGCGCCGAAGACCTTGTCGGCCTCGAGGGCGTCGGGGCTGGCGACGATGATCTCGATGTTCAGCGGCGCGGCGCGGGTCTTCATCACCGCGATGTTCTGCGGGTGGCAATTCTCGTCGATGAAAAAGGCGGTCGCCTTCGACTTCGCGACGCGCTGCGCCATGGTCATCGCCTCGGCACAGGCGGTGGCCTCGTCGAGCAGGGAGGCGTTGGCGATCTCGAGCCCGGTGAGGTCGGACACCATGGTCTGGTAGTTCAGCAGCGCCTCGAGCCGGCCCTGCGAGATCTCGGGCTGGTAGGGCGTGTAGGCCGTGTACCAGGCGGGGTTCTCGAAGATGTTGCGCTGGATCGCGGGCGGGGTGACCGTGCCGTGGTAGCCCTGGCCGATCAGCGACGTCAGCACCTTGTTCTTCTTGGCGACCTCGCGCATGTGCCAGAGCATCTCGCGCTCGGACATGGGCTTGCCAAGCTCGAGCGCCTCGGCCTGGCGGATGCCGGCGGGGACGGTCTGCTTGATCAGCGCGTCGAGGTCCTTGACCCCCAGCACCTCGAACATCTGCGCCATTTCCTTGGGCGAGGGCCCGATGTGGCGGCGGTTGGCAAAGTCATACGGCAGGTAGTCGGTGGGGGTGAAGGCCATGTGGTTCCGTCCCGAAACAGCAGGTTCAGCAGGAGAGAGGGGGCAAGGCGCGGCCCTGCCCCTTTCATTGTTCTTCAAATACGCACCGGCCCTGCTTCGCCGCCATGCGCAGCGGCGGGGCAGGGCGCGGGGACATCAGCCGATGAAGTCCTTGTAGGCGGCTTCGTCCATGAAGTCGTCGAGCGCCGAGAGGTCCTCGATCTTCATCTTGAAGAACCAGGCCTCGCCCTCGGGGTCGTCGTTGACCTTGGAGGGCTCGTCGGCGAGCGGGCTGTTCACCTCGACGATCTCGCCGTCGAGCGGGGCGAGGATGTCGGAGGCGGCCTTGACCGACTCGATCACCACGACCTCGTCATCCTTGCTGACCGTGGTGCCTTCTTCCGGCAGTTCCACGAACACCACATCGCCCAGCTGTTCGGCTGCATGTGCGGTGATGCCGACGACGACGACATCGCCCTCGACGCGGAGCCATTCGTGCTCTTCGGTAAATTTCATCGTGCTGTCCCTGTCTGTGTCAGCGTTTGTAGGTCTGGGTGACGAAGGGCATTTCGGCCACTTCGAGGGCGAGCCGCTTGCCGCGCAGCTCGCCGAATAGCTTGGTGCCGGGGGCGGCGTGGTCAATGGCGACGTAGCCCATGGCGACCGGGGTGCCCGTGGTCGGCCCGAAACCGCCCGAGGTGACGCGGCCGATCGGGGTGCCGCCCTCTTCCTGTGCAAAAATTTCCACACCTTCGCGCATCGGGGCGCGGCCCTCGGGGCGCAGGCCGACGCGGGCGCGCGAAGCGCCAGTGTCGAACTCGGCGAGGATCTTCTCGGCACCGGGGAAGCCGCCCTCGCGGGCGCCACCGCTGCGGCGGATCTTCTGGATCGCCCAGGTCAGCGCCGCCTCGACCGGCGTGGTCGTGGTGTCGATGTCGTGTCCGTAGAGGCAGAGCCCGGCTTCGAGGCGCAGCGAGTCGCGGGCGCCAAGGCCGATGGGTTCGACATCGTCATGCGCCAGCAACGCGCGGGCGAGGTCGACCGCCTTGTCCTCGGGCACCGAGATCTCGAAGCCGTCCTCGCCGGTGTAGCCCGAGCGCGAGACCCAGCAGTCGGCGCCGACAAGCTCGACCGTGGCGACATCCATGAAGCGCATCTCGCGCACCGCGGGGTTGAGGCCGGCCAGCACGTCTTCGGCCGCCGGACCCTGCAGCGCCAGCAGCGCGCGGTCGCCGAGCAGCCGGGGCGTCACGCCCTTCGGCTCCAGTCCGGCGCGCATCAGCGCCATGTCCTCGGTCTTGCAGGCGGCGTTGACCACGACAAACAGGTGATCGCCACGGTTGGCGATCATCAGGTCATCCTCGATCCCGCCCGCGTCATTGGTGAAGAAGCCGTAGCGCTGGCGGTTCTCGGCCAGCCCGGCAATATTCACCGGCACCAGCGATTCAAGCGCCAGCGCGATGCGTTCCACGCTGTCGCCGGACAGGATCACCTGCCCCATGTGGCTGACGTCGAACAGCCCGGCCCTCTCGCGCGTGTGCAGATGTTCCTTGAGCACTCCGAGCTTGTATTGCACCGGCATCTCGTAGCCGGCAAAGGGCACCATCTTGGCGCCCAGCTCAATGTGCAAATCGTGTAATGGCGTGCGTTTCAGCTCGTCCATGCGCTCCCCGATCCTCTCGGCCCGGAACGGCGCAGAGCCCCCGGACATTCCCCGCGCGGATCTCGCCCGCGCCCGAAATGCCCCCTCTGTCCTTTCGCCTGAGATCGTTATCCCTTCGGCGAGCGCTTGTCGCGCCTCTCTCCAGAGTTTCTAAGTGCCGCGAAGGTCCTTTGGCCTGAGAGTTTCCGGGGCGGTTGCTCCTTCGGCACCGGCAAGCCGGTTCTCCCATCGCGATGGCGGTGAAACTATTATACTTGCGCGACAGCCGCAAGCGCGCCCGTGGGGCGGGGAATCGAGCAGGCCTGGACGGGCACGAGGATGTTGATCAGAGCGGCATTGCCGCAGACCAGCGCGTCGAGCGTGATCGGGTCGAGCGTGGCATAGAAGGCATTCGCCGCTTCCGAGAGCGCCAGTCGCAGCCGGCAGGCCTCGGTCAGCGGGCAGGTGTTGTCGGCATCGGCAAAGCATTCGGCCAGCGGCACGGGGGATTCGAGTGTGCGGAAGACCTCGCCGATCCGGATTTGATCGGCCGGTCGCGCCAGCTCCAGGCCGCCGTTGCGGCCGCGATGCGTGCTGAGAAAACCAAGCTGCGCCAATTGGTTGATAACCTGTGCAAGGTGGTTTTCCGAGGCATTGCAGCACTTGGCAATCTCTGACTTCGTGACCAGGCGCCCGGTGTTCGCGGCACAATGCATCAGGACGCGGATCGCGATATTCGTTCTCTTGGTCACGCGCACGGGAAATGTCCTCGCTTTGAATGAATGCCGGATTAGGTACAGGGTTAGGTCAAAGGTTGGATTGACACATATCAATCGGACGGAAGAAAAAGCGCTAAATGAGCACATCTTATTTTTTCGGATATGGGTCTCTGGTCAACCGCCGGACGCATGGATTCGCGCCCGCCCACCGCGCCACGGCTTCGGGCTGGCGTCGGGTCTGGGCACAGGTGCCGGGGCGGCCGGTGTCGCTGCTGACCGTCCTGCGTGACCCCAACTGCGAGATCGAGGGGCTGATCGCCCCGGTGGATGCAGACGGCTGGGCGGCGCTCGACCTGCGCGAGGCCTGCTACGACCGGACCGATGCGCTGCACGACGTGCGCCACCCTGAACAGCCTGTGGAGGAGATGGCGATCTACGTGGTGCCCGAGGCTGACCGGATGTCGCCCGACGTCGATCACCCGGTGCTGTTGAGCTACCTCGACGTGGTGCTCCAGGGGTATCTGGTCGAATTCGGCAAGGAGGGGGCCGAACGTTTTCTTGCCAGCACGGCCAATTGGGACGCGCCGATCCTGAATGACCGCGCCGCGCCGCAATATCCCCGCGCGCAGAGCCTGACCGACGCCGAGCAACGATTTGTCGATGCGGCCCTGTCACGGCTCGGTGCAAAGGTCTTTGCCGAATGACACCGCGCTGGCTTCTGCTGCTCTACCGGCTGTCCAAGCGGCTCGGGGTGCGGGTGCTGATGGGCGCAATCCTGGCGCTCGTCGCCGTGGCTTTGGCCCCTCTGTTCCAGGGCTTGATTCCCGACTGGATGAAAGAGCGCTTCGGTGCCGATGCGGTCACGCCGATCCTGTCGATCCTTGCCACCACGATGCTGACCGTCACCACTTTCTCGCTTTCGGTCATGGTGCAGGCCTTCCAGTCCGCCGCCAGTCAGGCTACACCGCGTGCCTACCGGCTGCACCTCGAGGACAGCACCGCGCAGACCGCGCTCGCGGCCTTCACCGGCACCTTCCTGTTCTCGCTCACTGCGCTCGTCCTGTTCAACGCCGGGCTCTACTCCGAGGAGTCGGCGGTGGTGATCTTCTTCCTGACCATCGCCAGCATCGTTGCGGTGATCGTCGCCATGCTGCGCTGGATTGGGCATCTGAGTGTCATGGGAAGCATGGACCACACGCTTGACCGCGTCGTGGAAAGCGCGCTGCCGCCGCTCGAGCGCGCCATGGCGCGCCCTTCGCTCGGTGCGGTTCCGCCCGAACGCGACCTGCCGTCGGGCGCGCTGGAGGTGCCTGCCGGTCGCGCGGGCTATGTGCAGTACATCAATTTCGAGCTGCTGGAAGAGACGCTGGCGGCGGCCGAGGCACAATTCCGGGTGATCGCCCATCCCGGCGCGCATCTGGTTCCGGGGATGCCGCTGGGCGTGGTGGCAGGAGGCCATGTCGCGACAGAGGATATTGCCCGATGCTTCACGCTCGGGGCCGAGCGGACCATGGAACAGGATGCCCGCTACGGGGTGATGGTGATGAACGAGGTGGCGATCCGTGCCCTTTCGCCGGCGGTCAACGATCCGGGCACGGCGATCGACGTGGTGCAACGGCTGGAGCGGATGCTGATGGGGCTTGGGAGCCCCGACGCGGCGCCACCGGACTATCCGCACGTCCAGATGGCCCCCCTGAACCCGGCGCATCTTCTGGAAGACGGATTCTTCCCGCTGATCCGGGATGGCGCGGCGCGTCCCGAGGTCATCTCTTGCGTGCTGTCGGCGATGAAGGTGCTGCGCAGCGCCGAGTGGCCCGCGCTGGCCGAGGCGGCGGAGGCCACGCGAGCCTATACCTTTGCCCATGCCGAGGCCGCGCTGACGGTCGAGGCGGACCGGCGCTGGCTTGAGAGCAAGCGGCAAGAGGGCTGAGGCGGCGCGCGTCGCTCTTGCCGGAGAAACGAAAAAGGCGGACCCGAGGGTCCGCCTTTCGCATCTCGGTAGGTGACGTGCTTACTTCGCCAGCGCCTTCGCCGGGATCTTTTCCAGCAGCGGCAGCACGTCGGCCATCTCGGGGCCACGCTCGAGTCCGGTCAGCGCCTTGCGCAGCGGCATGAAGAGCCCCTTGCCCTTGCGGCCAGTGGCCTCTTTCACCGCCTGGGTCCACGCGCCCCAGGTCTCGGTGGTGTAGGGGCCCTCGGGCAGCAGCGCCATCGCGTCGGCGATAAAGGCGCGGTCCTCGTCGGCGATCAGCGGCTCGGCGCCATCGCGGAACAGCTGCCACCAGCCGGCGATGTCCTTGCGGGTCACGATGTTCTCGCGCGCGACGTTCCAGAAGGCCTCCTGCTTTTCGGAGGGCACGCCGAGCGCGGTCAGCTCCTCGGCGACATCCGTCAGCGGCAGCTGGTGCAGCTTGCGCGCGGTCAGCGGGTAGAGGTCCTGCTCGTCGAACTTGGTCGGGGCCGCGCCGAACTGGCTCAGTTCGAAGCCCTCGGCGATCTCGTCCAGCGACAGGCGCAGTTCCACCGGCTGGCTGGATCCCAGGCGCGCCATCAGCGACAGCAGCGCTTCGGGCTCGATACCCGCCTCGCGCAGGTCGCGGATCGACAGCACGCCGAGGCGCTTCGACAGCGACTCGCCCTGCGGACCGGTGAGCAGCGAGTGGTGCGCAAAGCCCGGCGCGGTGCCGCCGAGCGCCTCGATGATCTGGATCTGCGTCGCGGTGTTGGTGACGTGGTCCGAGCCGCGCACGATGTTCGTCACGCCCATGTCCATGTCATCGACCACCGAGGCCAGCGTGTAGAGGATCTGCCCGTCGCCGCGGATCAGCACCGGGTCCGACACCGAGGCGGCGTCGATCGAGATCGGGCCAAGGATGCCGTCGGTCCAGTCGATACGCTGCTGGTCGAGCTTGAAGCGCCACACGCCATTGCCGCGCTCGGCGCGCAGCTTGTCCTTCTCTGCGTCCGAAAGCTCCAGCGCGGCGCGGTCATAGACCGGCGGCTTGCCCATGTTGAGCAGCTTCTTACGCTTGAGGTCGAGCTCGGTCGGGGTCTCGAAGGCCTCGTAGAACCGGCCCATGGCGCGCAGGTCGTCGGCGGCGGCATGGTAGCGGTCGAGCCGCGCGCTCTGTCGCTCCGTCTTGTCCCAGTGCAGGCCGAGCCATTCAAGGTCGCGCTTGATGCCGTCGACATACTCTTCCTTGCTGCGCTCGGCGTCGGTGTCGTCGATGCGCAGGATGAAGGTGCCGCCGGATTTGCGCGCGATCAGGTAGTTGAACAGCGCGGTGCGGAGGTTGCCCACATGGATGTGACCGGTGGGCGACGGTGCGAAACGGGTGGTGGTCATGCTAGCCTCCTGCATACGCCGCTGGCAATTTCACAAGCGCGGCGGTTTGTCCAGTTCGCGGCCCTTGGCGAGGTGCCGATCCGGTGTATTCTCCGCGTCATGAGAGACATTCTGACCGTCACGCTCAACCCCGCACTCGATCTGGCGACCACCACCGACCGCGTGGTGGCCGGCCCGAAGCTGCGCTGCGACACGCCGAGCGTCGATCCCGGCGGCGGCGGCATCAATGTCGCCCGGGTCGCCGCAGAGCTGGGTGGTCCGGCGCGGGCGTTTCTGGCGCTGGGGGGGCCGACGGGCATGCGGCTCGAAGCGGCGCTGGCCGAGCTGGGGCTGCCCATGGTGCGCATGCGCGCGCCGGGCGAGACCCGCGAGAGCATGGCGGTGCACGACCGTCACAGTGGCGCGCAGTACCGGTTCGTCATGCCCGGCCCGGTCTGGCGAGAAAGCGACGTGCTGGACGCGCTCTCCTCGATTGCCAGCGCCGTGCATGAAGGTGGTATCGTCGTTCTCAGCGGCAGCCAGCCGCCGGGGGTGCCGGACGATTTCCCGGTGCAGTTGGCGCGCGCTCTGAAGGATCGCGGCGCCTGCTTGATCGTCGACACATCGGGGCCGGTGCTGGAGCACTTGGCGAGAGGCACCGATCCCGCGCCGGCCGTGCTGCGCATGGACAGTATCGAGGCCGAGGAACTGGCCGGGCGACCGCTGATGACCCGCGCGGATTCGGCGCGGTTCGCGGCGGAGCTCGTGGCGCGCGGCGCGGCGGAGCGGGTGATCCTGGCGCGGGGCGCGGACGGCTCTGTCATGGCGGGGCCGGACGGGCTCTGGCAGGTGAGCGCGGCGAAAGTTTCGGTGCTCTCGGCGGTGGGCGCCGGCGACAGTTTCGTCGGGGCCTATGCCTACGGGATTTCCGGCGGTTTGGGCGCGCCCGAGGCGCTGGCGCTAGGCGCCGCCGCGGCGAGCGCGACGGTGACCACGCCAGGGACGCGGCTCTGCACGCGGGCCATGGTACAGGGGCTGCTCGACCAATGCGGCGCAACCCGGATCGCGATGCGCTGACCGCCTACGATCGCCTGCGGTTTTCCGAGCGGTTTCCCGGATCTTGTCGGTGAAGGTTTTCAAGGTTGGGGCCCTAGCCCCCGACCAGGGAGAGACATGGCCGGGGACGGAGAGAGGCGGTCAGGCGACCGCGGCATGTTCCAGCCGATGCAGCTGAAGCCGCACCATGGTCTGGTTCAAGAGGATATAGGCGATCTCTCCGAAAGTGACAGGGCCGGTGAAGCTGCCGGTCCGCTTTTGCTCGAGCTCGCCAAAAAGGAAGTTGAGGATGCAGTTGCACGACAGCTCCTGCGCGCCGTCGCCCTGCGCGCGTTGCGCGAAGACGGTGGCATAATCCCCGGGGTTGCGGGCGATGCGGTAGGGCACGCCCTCGATCACCGGGGCGTAGAAGGCGACCTCTTGCGCGCCGACCGACTGGAAGGAGACGTTGATCATCGCGCCGGCGTAATTTGCCACCAGCGGCAGGCGTGTGTCGATGTTCTGCGACTCGACCCATTCGGCGAAATCCACCTTCTGCCCGGCCACCACCGCATGGCGTGCGGAAAACCCGGTTGCGGGGAAGATGATTTCCGGCCCGGAGTCGTCCTGCTCGAAGAGGTTGAGGATCTCGACGTTGGCGATCCGCTCGGCGGGCAGCTTCACGTGCAGGACCATCGCGCCCTCCGCGTGGGCGATGCCGCGGCTGCCGTCGAAGACCTTGGGCTTCGTCTGCGCGAGTTCGTCGAGATGGACACCGGTGATCCAGCCCATGACCGGCTGGTCGAACAGGCCGGGGAACTCCGCCGCGCCCAGGGCATAGGTCTCATGCGCACGGCTGAAGGCGGGGATCAGGATCACCGACAGGCCGCTGTCGTAGCGGCCCATTGTCAGGCTCGGAAGGTCCTCGCCCTCGTAGAGAAGGGGCGGGCGTCCTCGACCGCCTCGATTTCGGTGACGAAGAGGTTTTCCTGGTCCACGTGGCCACCGTTCTCGGTCATGAAATAGACCGATGTGCCGCCGATCCAGCGGCCGCGGGGCAGTCCCTGCAGCGCCGCTTCCGAGCCGGCGATCACGAGCGTCGCGCCCGCCGTGATGCGATCGGCCGCCTGCGCCGGGGTCATCAGGGTGTTCTTCATGGGAGTCCTTTCCGTGCGGGCGGTTTCAGAACAGGGCGATGTCTTTGGTAGCGAAGGCATTCTTCTCGAAATAGCCGCGCAGCTCGGTGATCTTTGAGGTCATCTCGGCGGGCTTCGCACTCACCTCGCGGCGCAGCCGGGTCACGAGTATCTTGGTGGCCAGCACCGCGCCCGAAAGCTCGGCCTCGGAGGTCAGCACGCGGCGCCAGCAGGGGTTCGATGGGTCCGGGATCATCCGGGGCTCCTTCACCGGTCAAGCGATCGCGGACAGGGCTACGGTGATTCCGATTAACGGGGCGCAAATACGCGCATGTGATGATGCGGCCGGGCCGCGGTTCTGGCCTGATGGTGTCGATGAGCTATGCTTTGGCACAGGACAGCAGGAGAGGAAGACGACAATGGACAAGGACAAGATCACCCGGCGCGCGGCTCTGACCTGCGCCGCGGCGCTGCCGATTGCCGCCGGTCTCGGGGGCGCCGCTCCCGCGCGGGCCCAGGACGCGCAGGGCCCGCAGGTGCCGCGCGTCTACCGGGTGCCGCTCGGCAGCTTCGAGGTAACGGCGATGATGGCCGGCACGCGCACCGTGCCCGAGCCGCAGGGCACCTTCGGGATGAACGCCAGCCCCGAGGAATTCGCCGAAGTGTCGGAGGCGGCGCATATCCCCACCGACAAGGCGCAGTTCTTTTTCACGCCGACGCTGGTCAACACAGGCAGCGCTCTGATCCTCTTCGACACCGGGCTTGATCCGGCAGGGATCGTCGCGGCGGTCGAAGCGGCGGGGTACACGCCCGAGGATGTAAGCCACGTAGTGATCACCCACATGCATGGCGACCATATCGGGGGGCTCTCGGAGGGCGGTGTCGCGACCTTTGCCAATGCCGCGCTGATCACCGGGCAGGACGAGTGGGACCATTGGTCCGCCGCCGGCAACGAAGGGTTTGAGGGCAAGGTACGCCCGCTCGAGTCGGGGTTCAGCTTCCTCACCGACGACGCAGAGGTCGCGCCGGGGATCACCGCCGTTCTGGCGCCCGGCCACACGCCGGGCCACATGTGCTTCGCGCTGGAGAGCGATGGGCAGAAGATGATGCTCACCGCTGACTTGGCCAACCACTACGTGTGGTCGGTCGGCAAGCCGGACTGGGAGGTGCGCTTCGACATGGACAAGCAGCTCGCCGCCTCGTCCCGGCGCAAGGTCTTCGGCATGCTCGCCGAGGAAAAGACCCCCTTCATCGGATACCACATGCCGTTTCCGGCGATCGGCTATGTCGCCGCCGAAGGAGATGGTTTCCGCTACATCCCGCACAGCTACCAGCTGCTGATGACCTGAGCTCGGGCGGCAGGACCACGGCGCGGCGCGGTCCGATGGGCCGCGCCGTCTGCGTGCAGGCTGCGGTCAGCGGAAGGCCGGCCCGTGAGCCCAGATGGTCAGCGAATGGCGTTCACCGCCGGTGACCGGGGTGACCCGATGCAGCATGTAGGAGGGAAACAGCGTCGCCGTGCCGCGCGCTTTTCCGGCCGTGACGATGTGGTTCGAGGGCATGACTTCCAGCGCCCCGCCCTCGTAGGCCTCCGGCTCGGAGAGCTGCACCACCATGGTCAGCTTGCGGCGCGCGGCGAGCCTGCCCTCGCCGATGTCCGAATGCCAATCGAAATGCCCCTCGCGCTCGGCGCCGTAGCGGGCGACCTGAGCGCTTTCGTCGAAGGCGTCGAGCGCGAAGTCATAGGCGCTGCGGTTGGCGTCGCGCACCAGTTCGATGATCCGCTCCATGACCCAGTCCGTGCCCTCGACGTCATCGAGCCACACCAGATCGGCGCGGCGCAGGTTGTGCGCGCGCTGCTGTCCCACAAGGCGCGCATCCGAAGCCTCGGCGGTGCGCGCGATCTCGACGAGACGGGTGCAGTCCGCGTCGGAAAAGGCTGCGGGGATGCTGTGGACGGTGATCATGGGAATTCTCCTTGGGCGAAGCGCGCAGCTAAGGGCGGACGCCGGGAGAATCTGTATCGTTTGCGACAGGAACGCCTGAAAGCGACCTGTCTTCGCGTCATTTTGAGCGGCCGGCGGGAAGCCGGGCGGGCGGGATGTCGCGGCGTGCCGTCCCCCCTTTTCCCGGCCCTCGACAGGGGCCATATCTGGCGGATGAAAGATCCCGATCTCGCCGCCTTCGAGACCATGGCCCGCGCCGCGGTCGACTCCCTGCCGATGCCCTTCCGCGCCGCCGCCGCCGAGGTGGTGCTGCGCATCGAGGACTGGCCGCCGGACGAGATCCTCGACGAGATGGAGATCGACGATCCGATCGACTTGACCGGCCTCTACGAGGGCATCCCGATGACCGAGAAATCGTCGAGCTGGCCCTCGCCCTATCCCGACACGGTGTGGCTGTTCCGCGAACCGATTCTACAGGAGTGGCGCGAGCGCAGGGATGTCACGCTGGAAGATCTGGTCACCCACGTCACGGTGCACGAGTTCGCGCATCACTTCGGCTGGTCCGATGACGACATCGCCAGCATCGACCGCTGGTGGGAGTGACGCCGGGAAATCAGGCTTCAACACCGCTTTCGCGCAGCAGCGCACGCATCCGCTCGACGAAGCGCCGGGCCCCCAATTCATCCTCGGCGGTCCGTTTGGCGGCAGTTCCAAGACGCTGGCGCAGAGAAGGATCCTCGATGAGCGAGGTCAGCGCCGCCTCGACCGCGCCGGGCTGCGCGACATCCACGTGCAGGCCATTCACGCCATGTTGCAGATACCCCGCCGACCCCGCGTCGGTCGAGATCACCGGCACGCAGCCGTAGGCCATGGATTCCACCGGGGCAAAGCCGAGGGGCTCTCGTACCGAGGGCAGGATGCAGACGTCGGTCTGCCGATAGAGCCGCGGCATGTCCCGGAACGGCACGTTGGCATGCAGTTCAAGCCAGGGTTCCTCAGCGGCCAACTTTTGCAGTGCTGCGATCTGCGGGGCGTTCTGCTCGGGATCGCCGGTGGTGCCGGCAAGCAGTAGCCGAACCTTTCCGGCGCGTCCCTGCGCGCGCAGAGCGTCGATCACCATCCCCTGATTCTTGCGCGGATTGTGAAGCTTGGCCACGCAAAGCACAGTGACGGGCCCGTCGGCCCGCTGCACCAGATCGTCGGCACTGGCCTCGGGCGCGGCCATCACCGGCCATGGGATGTAGCGCGCGTCGCGGTTCGGGCGCAGGCCGTTGTCGAGCCCCAGAACCGGGGTCACCCGGCGCAGAGGCAGGCCCTGGAAGCGGCGCGTCAGCCTGCGCTTCAGCGGCTCGCGCCAATGGTAAGGGTTGAGGTCGTAGAACCACATCGGTGTGCCGCTTTGCCGTGCCAGCTTGGCGACGCTGCGACGATGCGCGGCGACATTGCGCAGGATCACCACATCGGGCTGCAGAGCCTGCCAGGCGGCGCGAAACGCCTCGGGGTCTGCGTCATAGGGAAACAGCCGCGGCGCGACGACGCTGTGATCCTCGGTCCTGCCGCTGCCACTGCCCCAGACCGCCACGTCGATCTGCGCCGCATCGAGCGCCCGCGTGGCTTCCCAGAGGTTGGTGTGAAAGCGCTCGACGACGAAGAGGATCCGCGGCCGCACCTTGCTCACCCGTTGTCCCGCCAGCGGTTGGCGATGGGGTAGCGCCGGTCGAGCCAGAAGGCCTTTTGCGACAGGCGTGCGCCGGGGGCGGATTGGAAGCGCTTGTATTCCGAGATGTAGAGCAGGTGCTCGACCTTCTTGGCGTCGGCGCGGTCAAAGCCCGCCGCGACGCAATCGGCGATCGAGCCGTCGCGGTCCACGAGGATCTCGAGAATGCCGTCCAGCACCGGGTAGTCGGGCAGGCTGTCGCTGTCCTTCTGGTCCTCGCGCAGCTCGGCCGAGGGTGGCTTTGTGATGATCCGCTCGGGGATCACCTCGCCCTCGGGTCCCTGCATCCAGGGCCGCTGGTTCTCGTTGCGCCAGCGGCAGATGGCGAAGACGCGGGTCTTGTAGAGATCCTTGATCGGGTTGTAGCCCCCGGCCATGTCGCCGTAGATCGTGGCATAGCCCACCGCGACCTCGGACTTGTTGCCGGTGGTCAGCAGCATCTCGCCGAACTTGTTCGACAGCGCCATCAACAGCAGACCGCGCAGGCGCGACTGGATGTTTTCCTCGGTGAGGTCGGCGGACCGCCCCTCGAAGAGCGGTGCCAGCGTGTTGGTGATGGCCGCGCGGCCCTCGGCGATCGGCACGAAGTCGTAGTGACAGCCGAGGTTCGTGGCGCAGGCCTTGGCATCCTCGAGCGAATGCTCTGAGGTGTATTCCGACGGCAACATCACGCAGCGCACGTTCTCGGCCCCGAGCGCGTCGGTGGCGATGGTCGCCACCAGCGCCGAGTCGATGCCGCCCGACATGCCGAGCAGCACCTTGCCGAAGCCGGTCTTGCGGCAATAGTCACGCAGGGCCAGCACCATGGCGTGGTAGTCCTGCTCCATCTCGCTCGGGTGCTGCACGAAGCGCCCGTCCTCGGCGCGCCAGCCCTCGGGGGTACGCACGATGTCGACCTGCGCGATCTCCTCCTCGAAGACCGGCAGCTGCAGCGCCGCTCGCCCGCCGGGGTTCAGCACGAAGGAGCCGCCGTCGAAGATCTGGTCGTCCTGCCCACCCACCATGTTGAGGTAGATCAGCGGCAGGCCGGTCTCGATGACCCGGGCGACCATCTTGTTGAGCCGGGTGTCATGCTTGCCCCTGCGGTAGGGAGAGCCGTTCGGTACCAGCAGGAACTCGGCCCCGGTCTCTGCGTGGGTCTCGGCCACGTCCTCGTACCAGGCGTCCTCGCAGATCGGCGAACCGATGCGGACGTTGCCCACAGCATAGGGGCCCCCGATGTCGCCGCTGTCGAAGACCCGCACCTCGTCGAAGACGCCGTAGTTGGGCAGGTGGTGCTTGAAGACCTCGGTGACGATGCGCCCGTCGCGGCAGATGAGATAGGCGTTAAAGAGCTCGGTTCCCTCGACCCACGGGCAGCCGATCCCGAGCGCCGGGCCGTCGGCGCAGTCTTCCGCCAGCTTCCGAGCCACCTCCATGCAATCCAGTGTGAAGGCGTGCTTCATCGGCAGATCCTGGGCGTTGTAGCCGGCGATGAACATCTCGGGCAGGGCGACAAGCTGTGCACCGGCATCGCGACCCTTCTCCCAGGCATCCCTGGCCTTGGCGGCATTGCCGGCAAGATCGCCCACGGTCGGGTTGAGCTGCGCGATGGTCAGGCGGAAACGGTCACCCATGAGCCACGTCCTTTTGGTCACATCCGCGTGCCCACATAGCAGAACCACGCCGGAGGGGAAGAAGCTGAGGGCAAAAGAGATTGTCAGCCAAGGGGGTGTTGTTTAGTTTCGCGGCGGCAGAGGGGTCGATTTTTCGGCCATTTTTCGGGGCAAAACAACAGGCATCCGGCAAGGGGCCGGCAGGGAAGGCGCATGAAGCTCTCAGGCAGAACCATCCTTACGGCAGCGGCGGTTGCGGCGCTGACCTATCCGGCACTCGCGCAGGTCGAGGGCGGCGAGGTCCAGACCAAGCAATACGATGACGGCGGGGTCTACGAGGGCACCTTCCAGAACGGGTTGCAGCATGGCACCGGAACTTACCGGCTGCCCAACGGCTATGAATACACCGGTCAGTGGGCCGAGGGCGAGATCCGCGGCGAGGGTGTCGCGCGCTTCCCCAACGGCTCGGTCTACGAGGGCCAGTTCGCCAAGGGCAAGCCCGAAGGCGTGGGCCGCATCGTCTTTGCCGACGGCGGCACCTACGAGGGGTCGTGGCTCGACGGCAAGATCACTGGCAAGGGGGTCATGCAATACGCCAACGGCATGCGCTACGAGGGCGCCTTCCGCAACGCGCTGCACCACGGGCGCGGCGTGATGACCGGCCCCAATGGCTACCGCTACGAGGGCGATTGGGTGAACGGCGTCAAGCAGGGCAACGCCGAGATCGCCTATCCCGACGGCTCGGTCTTCGAGGGTCGCGTCGCCAACGGGCTGCGCGACGGCCAGGGCAAGCTGACCATGCCCGACGGGCTGGTCTACGAGGGCACCTGGCGCGAGGGCCAGATCGATGGCGTCGGCACGCTGACCCAGCCCAACGGCGACGTCTACGAGGGCGAGCTGGTCGACGGCCGCCGCGAGGGTCAGGGCAAGGTCACCTATGCCAACGGCGACATCTACGAGGGCCAGTTCGACAACGACCAGCGGCAGGGCACCGGTGCCTTCATCGGCGAGGATGGCTACCGCTACGACGGTGACTGGGTCTCGGGCCAGATCGAGGGTCAGGGCAAGGTCACCTATCCCGACGGCTCGGTCTACGAGGGGGCCTTCCTCGGCGATCTCGCCAATGGCGAGGGCAAGATCACCTATCCCGATGGCTCGACCTACGAGGGTGCCTGGGTCGAAGGGGTGATCGAGGGCGAGGGCGTGGCGCGCTATGCCAACGGCCTGATCTACGAAGGCGACTTCAAGAATGCCCGCAACGACGGTCAGGGCGTGATGACCTACCCCGATGGCTACCGCTACGAGGGCGAGTGGCAGGACGGCCAGCGCCACGGCGAGGGCGTCGCCACCTATCCCGACGGCACGACCTACACCGGCGCCTTCCGCGACGGCCAGCGTCACGGGCAGGGCGCGATCACCATGCCCGACGGCTTCCGCTACGAAGGGGCCTGGGTGGCAGGCGAAATCGAGGGCGAAGGCGTCGCCACCTATGCCAATGGCGATGTCTACGAGGGCCACTTCAAGGATGGCAAGCGCCAGGGCGAAGGGACCATGCGCTATGCCACTGGCGAGCAGAGCACCGGCTCCTGGGTGAACGGCGTTCTCACCTCCGACACCCCGGTGCAGGAAAGCGAGGCCCCCGCGGATGACCCCGGCACCGACGCCGAGGCACCCGCCGAGGAGGGGCTGCCGCAAGAGCCGGGCGCGGCAGCGGACGCTCCGGCCGCAGATTGAGTAGGGCGCGCGCCTGAACCGCGCGCGCCAACTCACGGAACGCAATTGGCCCTTGTCAAACCCCGCGGCGCGGAATGATCCCCGCGGTTCCGTGACGTCGTCTATTTGTATCGGGGGACTTGCAGATTTTATTCTTTACTCGTGCAATTGCATGGTCTTGGTTCATTGCAAGGGATCGCGTTCCGGGTGGAGCGCGTCCAGTGAGGTTTCGAGTGGCGGGGATTTGGTATGGTATTTGGGCCTATTGCAAAATCTGGGATCTGTGCGGTTCTGGCGCTGGCGATGACGGGGTGTCCCGCAGTGCTTTCGGCAGAGGAAAACCAGAAGGTCGAGCTCAAGCTCGCCGATGTCGGCGTCTCGACACATTCGGAATATGGCAAGGGCGTGGAATTGCAGATCAGGTCAGATGCCGTATTGCCGGATGGAACCGTCGAGGGGAAATTCCCGGAACTCTCTGCCGCGATCTGCAATTACTATGCGCCGCGGGTGCTGCCGCTCATCGCCCAGCAGGCGCAATTGACCGCCCCTGACTTTATCGGTGTCAAGCTGTTGCTGGGAAATGGTATGGTCGGGAAGTATCTCTTCCAGGCCTATGCGGTCGAGGATGGGAGCTGCGGGGCACCGCTCTGAACGGAGCGCGCCCAGCTTGCGTCAGCCGCGCAGTCGAATCCCGTGGACTTCAGCCCAGTTCCAAGGTTGCGACCGCATGCAGGCCGGGGCCGGGCAGTGGCGCGGGGCCTCGGTACATGCGCGCCGTGTGGAACATCGGCGCCAGCCCCATCTCGAGGCAGTGGCTTGCGAGCTCCGCCGACTCGGTCGGCAGGTCGATCATCACCTGCGCATCGCCGCTGTGCTGCGCCGCCGCCTCGAGCAGCGTCTTGGCCACGTCGAGATCGGGTGCACAGAGCGGACCGATCTTCCAGCCGACGCGGCAACGGCGCAGCGTCAGGAAGCCGTCCGGGGTTCCATTGCTGCGATGAACCAAGGTGAAACGCGTCTGGTCCGGCTCCAGCCAGGCGGCGCAGAAGGCGGGCTTGGCGTAGCCGCAGGCCCGGCGCTCCATCTCAATAAGCAGCGGATGGTCCGCCGCCGAGGCCGAGGTCACGCTCTTGCCGTTCCCGGCGCGCAGCGCCCCGGCGTAGCGCTTGGTCTGCCCCGCCAAAACGAAGCCGGATTTCCGGTAATTCTCCTGCTGCGCCGGCACGCCATCGAGCCCGACGGTGCGCGCACCCGCATGTTTCAGCGCGTGCAGCCAGAGCGCATGGGCGATGCCCTGCCCGCGATAGGCCGGGGCGCAGAGGTAAAGTCCGAGAAAGGCGAGGCTGTCCGTGTGGTTCACCACCGAGATGGCCGCCGCCATGTTGCCGCCCAGCTCGGCGCAGAAGAAGCCCCCGGGGTCGGTGTCGTAGAAGACGCCTAGGTCTTCCAATCCCGGGTTCCAGCCTTCCTCGGCTGCCCAGTCGAGCGCCCGGTCCAGGTCGGCCCGGGTCATGGTCCGCAGCATCATGGCCGCAGGGCGTCGCGCAGGGTCTGCGGCGGCGGCGGCGCCTCGCGCAGATCGAGCGACGACAACAGGTCGAGCAAGTGGCCTTTCATCATTTCCTCCGCCGTGGCGCCGTCGCCCCGTTCCAGGGCGTTGAGCAGCGCCTCGTGCGCATGAGTTTCGCACATTGCCTTGGGTCTGCGCCAGTAAAGAGCGATGACCAGTGAAGATCTTGCGATCAGCTGGGTGATGAACTCGGCGATGGTGGACTGGTCGGCGATGCGCGCGATCTCGATGTGGAACTCACCCGAGAGCCGCAGCGCGGTGCCGAAATCGCCGCGGTCGAGCGCCGCGTGCTCGGCCTTGTTGTGGGCGCGCAGCCGGGCGATTCCCTCGGGGGTAATGCGCTCGGCCGCCGAGCGGGCGGTGCGCGGCTCGAGCAGGGCACGGGCCTCGAAGACCTCGCGCGCCTCGCGCATCGAGGGTTCGGCGACGAAGGCCCCGCGGTTCGGCTCGATGGTCACCAGCTGGTCGTGCGCCAGCATTTGCAGCGCCGAGCGCACGATGGTCCGGCCCACGCCGAAAATCTCGCCGACCTCGTCCTCGTTCAGCTTGAGGCCCGGCGCCAGCCGATGTTCGTGCACCGCCAGCGTCAGTGCATCGGCGACGGCGCGCGCCTTTGACCCCTTGCCGCGATCCGTCTCTTTGGAGGCCTTTGCCTTCTCTGTGGTCACATGCGTCTCCCTTCGGAACCACTGTCCTTTACCGCGATGCCTCGCACAAGAGAGCGGGGTAACGCATGGGATCGTTTGATGGATCGTGTACAATCTGTATCTAAAAAGTGCACATGGACCGGGAACATTGGTGAAAATTTGGGCGGGTTTCAGAATTTTCCCCGCCCGTACTGCCCCCGGGCTTCGTTTTTCGCAGGCCGCGGGCACAGGATCGGGAAGCAACCGCAGCCGCGGACCTGGGGCCTGATCAACGGGGGACACATGCGCCAAGGACTCGATCTCGAACTCGTCGGCCTAACAAAGCGCTACGGTGACACGGTCGCTGTCGATGCGATCCACCACCACTTCGGCCCGGGCGTCTATGCCTGCCTGCTCGGACCCTCGGGCTGCGGAAAGTCCTCGACGCTGCGGATGATCGCCGGGCACGAGACGGTGAGCGACGGCTCGATCGTCCTGGGCGGCTCGGACATCTCCTACCTGCCGCCGGCCAAGCGTGGCACGGCGATGATGTTCCAGAGCTACGCGCTTTTCCCGCACCTCACGGTGGCCGACAACGTCGCCTTTTCCCTCAAGATGAAGGGCGTCGATGCCGCCACCCGCCGGAAGAAGGCGATGGAGATGCTCGCCCTCGTCGACATGACGCAATACGAGGGGCGCCTGCCGTCGCAGCTTTCGGGCGGCCAGCAGCAGCGCGTCGCGCTGGCCCGCGCGCTGATCACCGAGCCGCAGATCCTGCTGCTCGACGAGCCGCTCTCGGCGCTCGACCCGTTCCTGCGAATCCGCATGCGCGCCGAGCTCAAGCGGCTCCAGCGCGAGCTTGGCATCACCTTCGTGCATGTCACCCACGGTCAGGACGAGGCGCTGGCCCTGGCGGACGAGATCGTGGTGATGAACAACGCGGTGATCGAGCAGGCGGGCAGCGCGCGCGACGTGTTCAACGCCCCGAAGACCGAGTTCGTCGCCCGCTTCATGGGCGGCCACAACGTGCTGGCGCTGCCGCAGGGGCGCTTCGCCATCCGCAACGACCTGACCCGGCTCGCGCCGCAGCAGGGCGCCAAGCTCGATGGCCGGGTCACCTCGGTCGAGTTCCAGGGCGCGCATGTGGCGGTCACCATCCTCACCGCTGGCGACCAGGACGTCACCGCCTGGGTGCCCGAGGCGCAGTTCTTCTCCGATCCGAAATCTCCCGGCGACGGCGTGGGCCTCAGCTGGGACGAACAGGCGCTGCATCCGCTCCGCGCCTGAGCCCAGAGAGGCCGCCGCCCGGCCGCTTCTTCTCTTTTCAAATACGCATTTGCCCAAGACCCAAAACAGAAAAGACTTCTCACAGGGAGACCAGAATGACCAAACCGACCCTCAGCCGCCGCAGCCTGCTCAAGGGCGCCGCTGCCGCCGGCGCCGCCAGCGCCTTCCCCGCACCGATGATCTGGGCGCAGAACATCAAGGACGTGACCCTGCGCCAGTTCGGCACCGGCGTGTCGAACCTCAACGAAGTGGGGCAGAAGGTGAAGGAAGACCTCGGCTTCACGCTCGAGATGACCGCGCTCGACTCGGACGCCGTCACCCAGCGCGCCGCCACCCAGCCCGGCAGCTTCGACATCGCCGACATCGAGTACTGGATCTGCAAGAAGGTCTGGCCGACCGGCAACCTGCAGGCCATGGATGTCAGCAAGATCAAGAACTACGACAAGATCGTCGGCATCTTCAAGGACGGCAAGCTGACGCCCGAGTCGACCATCGCGCAGGGCACCGCGCCGCACACCGTCGGCTTCACCGACGGTCCCGACGGCACCACCTTCGCCTCGGAACAGACCAACTGGATGACGCTCATCCCGACGATCTACAACGCCGACACGCTGGGCATCCGCCCCGACCTCATCGGTCGTCCGATCGAGACGTGGGCCGAGCTGCTGAACCCCGAGTTCAAGGGCAAGGCCTCGATCCTCGACATCTCGTCGATCGGCATCATGGATGCCGCCATGGTCTGCGAAGCGATGGGCGAGATCGCCTATGGCGACAAGGGCAACATGACCCGCGAAGAGATCGACAAGACCATGGCGATCTTCACCGAGGCCAAGAAAGCCGGCCAGTTCCGCGCCTTCTGGAAGACCTTCGACGAGAGCGTCAACCTGATGGCCTCGGGCGAGGTGGTGATCCAGTCGATGTGGTCGCCCGCCATCACGGCGGTGAAGTCGCGCGGCATCGACTGCGTCTACCAGCCGCTGAAAGAGGGCTACCGTTCGTGGGGCGGCGGCATCGGCCTGTCGAAGAACCTCTCGGGTCTCGAGCTGGACGCGGCCTACGAGTACATCAACTGGTACCTCGACGGCTGGGTCGGCGGCTTCCTGATGCGCCAGGGCTACTATTCGGCGGTTCCGGAAACCTCGAAGAACCACATGTCCGAGAACGAGTGGGGCTACTGGTTCGAGGGCAAGGAAGCCACCGACGTCATCACCAACCCGTTCGGCGACGCCATGGCGCAGGCCGGCGAAGTGCGCGACGGCGGCTCCTTCGAGGAGCGCATGGGCTCCGTCGCCTGCTGGAACGCCGTGATGGACGAGAACCAGTACATGGTCCGCAAGTGGAACGAGTTCATCGCGGCCTGATGCGCCCGATGTGATCCAAGGATCGCCGCGCCCCGGATGTGCCGGGGCGCGGCACCTCATGCAGGGCCCCCCCTGCATCGAACGACCCATCTTCCGGAGGCCCCATGCGCGCTGGCGAAACGAACCGACATCTCTCCGGCTGGCTGCTGGCCTCGCCCCTGACGCTGGTCCTGATCCTCTTCCTGGTGCTGCCCATCGCGATGATCGTCGTCGTCAGCTTCTGGCAGGCGACGGAGTTTTCGATCATCCCGGCCTTCAGTTGGGAGAACTACGATTTCCTCTTCGGC
This sequence comes from Salipiger mangrovisoli, assembly GCF_015223355.1. Lineage (GTDB taxonomy): Bacteria > Pseudomonadota > Alphaproteobacteria > Rhodobacterales > Rhodobacteraceae > Salipiger > Salipiger mangrovisoli. The sequence continues at coordinate 86,889 of NZ_JADFFK010000008.1, forward strand.
TCGCCGGTGACCTACCGGGTGTTCGGCAACACCATCAAATACGCGCTGATCGTCTGGGCCTTCACGCTGGGGATCGGCTTCACCGTGGCCTATTTCCTCGCCTTCCACGTGCGCACCCAGACCTGGCAGATCGCGCTCTTCCTGCTCTGCACCATCCCGTTCTGGACCTCGAACATCATCCGGATGATCTCGTGGATTCCCTTTCTCGGGCGCAACGGGCTGGCCAACTCGGCGCTGATCTCGGCGGGCATCACCGACGAGCCGCTGGATTGGCTGCTTTACTCGGATTTCTCGGTGATCCTCGCCTTCGTGCATCTCTATACGCTGTTCATGGTGGTGCCGATCTTCAACACGATGATGCGCATCGACAAATCTCTGATCGAGGCGGCCTATGACGGCGGTGCCTCGGGCTTCCAGACGCTGACCAACGTGATCATCCCGCTGTGCAAGCCGGGCATCATGATCGGCACGATCTTCGTTGTCACATTGGTGATGGGTGACTTCGTTACGGTGCGCTTCATGTCAGGCTCGCAATCGGCCAACGTCGGCCGCCTCATCCAGAACGACATCGCGCTGCTGCAATATCCCTCGGCCTCGGCCACGGCGGTGGTGCTGCTGATCACCGTGCTGATGGTCATCGGCATCCTTCTGCGCTTCGTCGACATCCGCAAGGAGCTCTGATCCATGGACACCCGCCCCCGCTCCTTCTACGTGCTCGGCGCCTTCTTCGTGCTGTTCCTGCTGTTCCTCTACGGCCCCACCTTCACCATCGCGATCCTCAGCTTCCAGGGTCCGCAAGGGGGGCTCACCTTCCCGATGCGCGGCACCTCGCTGCACTGGTTCCACGACCTTTTCCAGCAGCAGGCCGTCGGGGACATCTGGGGCAGCTTCCGCCGCAGCTTCGCGCTGGGGCTCATGGTGATGGTGACCACCGTCGTCGTCTCGGTGATGGGCGGCCTGGCGTTCCGCAAGCGCTTCGCCGGAAACGCGGTGCTCTTCTACCTGGTGATCACCGCGCTGGTGATCCCCTCGATCCTCGTCTCGCTGGGCGTCGGCCTGATCTTCAGCCAGGCCGGGTTGCCGATCCACTGGGCCAGCTCTGGCTTCGGCTCGCAGCTCACATGGACGCTGCCCTTCGGCCTGCTGATCATGTTCGCCGTGTTCAACCGCTTCGACAAATCCTTCGAGGAGGCCGCCCGCGACCAGGGCGCGAGCAACTGGCAGGCGCTGCGCCACGTGGTGCTGCCGATCATCGCCCCCTCGCTGATCGGCGTCGCGCTTTTCGGCTTCACCCTCAGCTACGACGAATTTGCCCGCACCCTGCTGACCGCCGGCAGCTACAACACGCTGCCGCTGGAGATCTACGGCATGACCACCAATGTCACCACGCCGGTGATCTTCGCGCTCGGCTCGCTGACCACCGCCTTCTCGCTGGGGATCATCGGGGTGTTCCTGCTGACGGTCTGGTCGATGAACAAGAAGCGGGCGAAACAGGGCTCCGATGCGGGCAAGGGCATGGTCTGAGCATGGCCTTCGTCATCATCAATCCCAACAGCACCAAGGCGATGACCGACGCGATGCTGGAGGTGGCACGCGCCGCGGTGCCGGGTGTGGCGCTCGAGGGCTGGACCAGCGCCGAAGGGCCGCCCGCCATCCAGGGCCATGCCGACGGGCTGGAGGCCGCGCCGCCCCTGCTCGCGTTGATCGACAGGGCCAATGCCGAAGGCTTCGAGGGCATCATCATCGCCTGCTTCGACGACACCGCGCTGGCGCGCGCGCAGGCGCGCTCTGGGGTGCCGGTGATCGGGATCGGACAGGCGGCTTACCATCGCGCTGCCCTGCGCGGCTGGAGCTTCTCGGTGGTCACCACACTCGCAGTATCGGTGCCGATCCTCGAGGAGAACATCATCACCTACGGGTTCGAGCACCTGCTCGGCAAGGTCCGTGCCTCCGACGTGCCGGTGCTGGCGCTGGAGCAGGACCCCGACGCGGCGCGTGACGCGGTGGCGGCGGAAACCGCGCGGGCGATTGCCGGGGACGGCGTGGACTGCGTGATCCTCGGCTGCGCCGGCATGGCGAAGCTGACCGCGCATCTGCGGGAGCGTTTCGACAAGCCGATCATCGATGGCGTGGAAAGCGCGGCACGGCTGATTGTCGCGCTGTGACCCGCCCGGATTGAAGGCAACGGCCGCCGAGCGAGGCGCGGCTCAGGCCAGGGCCTTGGCCGCCGCTCGCACGCAGACCCCTGCTTTCGTCATCTTCGGCCAGCTCGCGATGATCGCCGCGCAGCCGGTCACCTCGTGCTGCGCCAGCAGCTCCGGCAGTTCCGCCAGATGTCCGGTGATGATCCGCTCTCCGGGCTTCGAGACCTCGACCGCGATGGTCAGCGGCGCGTCCTCGGGCATGCCCGTCTCGAGCAGCGCGCGGGTGATCCGCTCCGACTGGCCCACCGCCATGTAGAGCGCCAGCGCGACGCCGGGCCGCGCGTGGCGGGCGCAGTCGGGCATGGGATCTCCGGCGCGGGCGTGGCCGGTGGCCAGCACCAGCGCATCGGTCTCGCCGCGGGTGGTCAGCGGGATCCCGGCGCGGGCGGCGGCGGCCATGGCGGCGGTCACCCCGGGGACGATCTCGGTCTCGATGCCATGCATCCGCGCCGCCTCGAGCTCTTCGGCGGCGCGGCCGAAGATGCCGGGATCGCCGGACTTCAGCCGCACGACATTGCGGCCCTGCAGCGCGGCGGCGACGATCACCGCGTTGATCTGCTCCTGCGGCCAGGAATGCGCCCCGACCTCCTTGCCGACGAAGACCAGCTCGGCGCGCGGCCCGGCCAGCGCAAGCACCTCGGGATCGACGAGCCGGTCGTAGAAGATCACATCCGCCGATTGCAGCCGCGAAGCCGCGCGCAGGGTCAGCAGGTCCGCCGCGCCCGGACCGGCACCGACGAGGGCAATGGTTCCCTTGGCGGGCATCTCGTCCGGGGACGCGATCGGAAAACTGGGAAGAACGCTCATCTCGGGATCCTCATTCTGCGGCTTCGGGAGAGACTTCGGGGGCGGGGGTCTTCGCGCGGGCCAGCAGGGCGGCTAGCTCGGGGCGGCAGGAGCCGCAGTTGGTGCCGGCCTGAAGCGCCGCGCCAATGGCGTCGACGCTCATCAGCCCCTGCGTCTCGATCCCGTCCAGAATGGTGTTCACGCCGACATTGAAGCAGGCGCAGACCACCGGGCCCGGATCGGGCTGGTCGGCAGGGGCGCGGCCGGTGAGCACATGCGGCGCCTCTTCGCCGGGCAGCGTCGCGACATGGCTGCGCATGACCACCACCGGCTCGGGCGAGACGAAGAGCGCGGCGAGCAGCCGGCCCTCGGCATGGAAGGCGATGCGGACGGTGCCGCGGCGCGGATCGCTGACCACCTGCGCCTCGGCGCGTGGCAGGTCGAAGAGCCGGCGCGCCTCGGCTTCCCAGTCCTCGGGTGCCGCGCTGCCGGCCATCTCCAGCCGCCAGCCGTTCCCGGTGCGGGCGACGGCCCAGTAGTCGCTCTCGGGGGCCATCTCGGTGCAGGAGACGGCAAAGCCGTACCACTTGGCCTCATAGGGCGCGAGCGCAACCACCGCGCCCTTGCTCTCGGGCTGGCCAGAAATCGGGTCGGTGACAGGGGGCACAAGCGCGTCAATCCGGGCCGCGGGCGCGGTCTCGCCGGTCCAGTGCATGGGGGCGAAGACCTCGCCGCGCTGCACCTTGTCCGTGATCAGAGCCCGGAGCAGGGCGCTGCCGCGGTTCGAGGAGACCCGCACGAGGCTCGCCGGGGAAATCGCCAGCTGCGCCGCGTCCTCGGGGTGGATCTCGATGAAGGGTTCGGCGAGGTGGGCCGACAGCCGCGGCGAGCGCGCCGTGCGGGTCATCGTGTGCCACTGGTCGCGGATGCGCCCGGTGTTGAAGCGGAAGGGGAAGCGCGGCGCGGTCTTCTGGGCGAAGTCCTTCCACTTCACCGGCACCATGCGCGCCCTGCCGCTTTCGGTGTAGAAGGCGCCGTCGCCGAAGAACCGCCCGCCCTTGCGGGCCCCGGCATAGGGCCAGCGGAAGGGCGCAAGTGCAGCATATTCGCCATCGGTGAGACCCGCGTGGCCGGAGATGTCGAAATCCTTGCCGAAGCCGCCCGCGATGCCCGAGAGCGCGGCGTATTCGCGGAAGATCTCGGCGGGGGAGGCGTAGTCGAAAGCCGAGGGCCAGCCCATGCGCCTTCCCACTTCCGAGAGGATTTCCCAGTCAGGTTTCGCCGTGCCCGGTGCAGGCAGGGCGGCGCGCTGGCGCGAAATGGTGCGGTCGGAATTGGTGACGGTGCCCTCCTTCTCGCCCCAAGCCGTGGCGGGCAGCAACACGTGGGCGAGCCGGGCGGTGTCGGTGGCGGCGGTGATGTCGCTGACCACGACGAAAGGGCAGTCCTTGATCGCGTCGCGCACGCGGTCGGCATCGGGCATGGTCACGGCGGGGTTGGTGTGGATCACCCAGAGCGCCTTGATCCGGCCTTCGCCCACCGCCTGGAAGAGGTCCACGGCCTTGAGACCGGGCTTGTCGGGGATGGTCGGCGCGGACCAGAATTCGCGCACGGCGGAGCGGTGGGAAACATTCTCGATATCGAGATGGCAGGCCAGCATGTTCGCCAGCCCGCCGACCTCGCGCCCGCCCATGGCGTTGGGCTGGCCGGTCACCGAGAGCGGCCCCATGCCCGGCTTGCCGATACGGCCGGTGGCAAGGTGGCAGTTGAGGATCGAATTGACCTTGTCGGTGCCCGAGGAGGACTGGTTCACCCCCTGCGAGAACACCGTGACCACCTTCTCGGTGCGCACGAAGAGGTCGTAGAACTTCTGCAGCGTGGCGGCGTCGAGCCCGGTGCGCGCGGGATCGTCGTCCGAAGCGGACTCCAGCGCCGCGGTGAACCCCTCGACATGCGCCATGAACGCCTCGTCCACCGCACCCTGTACGGCGATCTCGGTCAGCAGCCCATTGAACAGCGCCACGTCGGTCCCCGCCTTCAGCGGCAGGTGCAGGTCGGCGGCGTCGCAGGTGGCGGTGCGGCGCGGGTCGACCACGACCACCTTCATCTGCGGGCGCGCCTTCTTGGCGGCGACGACGCGCTGGAACAGCACCGGGTGGCACCAGGCAAGGTTGCTGCCCACCAGCACCACGAGATCGGCCTCTTCGAGGTCCTCGTAGGTGCCGGGCACGGTGTCGGTGCCGAAGGCGCGCTTGTGGCCCGCCACGGTCGAGGCCATGCAGAGCCGCGAGTTGGTGTCGATGTTGGCCGAGCCGATGAAGCCCTTCATCAGCTTGTTGGCGACGTAGTAATCCTCGGTCAGCATCTGGCCCGAGACGTAGAAGGCCACGCTGTCGGGCCCGTGCTCGGCGATGGTCTCGCGGAAGCGCAGGGCAACGAGATCGAGCGCGGCGTCCCAACCCGTCTCGATCCCGTTGACACGAGGCGCGAGCAACCGCCCCTCGAGGCCCAGCGTCTCGCCCAGCTGCGAGCCCTTGGAGCAGAGGCGCCCCTTGTTTGCAGGGTGCGCGGGGTCGCCGCGCACATCGAGCCCGCCCGCCCCGTCGGGGCGCAGCAGCACGCCGCAGCCGACGCCGCAATAGGCGCAGGTCGAGCGGATTTCGGGCAGGCCCGAGCCGTCCATCACGCGGCACTCCGCTTTCCGACGGCGATGCCGTCGAGCAGGATGCGATCCCCGTCGAGCCGCACCGGGTAGGTGGCGATGCGACCCTCGTCGGCGCCCTGCGCCTCGCCTGTGTTCAGGTCGAACACCCAGTTGTGCAGCGGGCACGTGACCTTCTGGCCGTGCAGGATGCCCTCGGACAGCGGCCCGGCCTTGTGCGGGCAGGTGTTGGAGGCGGCAAAGACCTCGGCCTCGGCGGTGCGGAAGATCGCCACGCAGCCCACCGGCGTCTTCACCAGCCGCGCCCCGCGCAGGGGGATGTCGTCGATATGTCCGATGTCGATCCAGTTCATTCCGCAGCCTCCAGCGTGAGATCGGCGAGCGGGTGGAAGCGGCGTGCCACCTCCGGCTTGGCCTGCTCGGCCCAGGGGTCCTTTTGGTAGACGGACTGGGAGAGGTCGAAGCGTTCGACCAGCGCCTGCCGCTCGGCGGCGTCGGCGAGGGTCTCCTTCACCCAGTCGAGCCCGACCTTGGCGACCCATTTGTAGGGCCGGTCGAGATACTTGGCGTTCTCGCGGTAGAGCTGGATGAAGGCGACGGTCCATTCCATCGCCTCTTCCTCGGTGGGCACGTCGACCAGACGCTCGGTTTCCTTCACGTCCATGCCCGCGGCCCCGGCGACGCCGATCTGGAAGCCAGAGTCGACGCAGACGATGCCGACGTCCTTGCAGGTGGCCTCGGCGCAGTTGCGCGGGCAGCCCGAGACACCCAGCTTGACCTTATGCGGCGTCCACGAGCCCCAGAGCCGCCGCTCGAGCGCGATGCCGAGCCCGGTGCTGTCCTGCGTGCCGAAGCGGCACCATTCGGAACCGACGCAGGTTTTCACCGTGCGCAGACCCTTGGTGTAGGCGTGGCCCGAGACCATGCCGGCTTCGTTCAGATCGTGCCAGATGCCGGGCAGGTCTTCCTTCTTCACGCCCAGCAGGTCGATGCGCTGGCCGCCGGTGACCTTCACCGTGGCGCCGTATTTCTCGGCCGCCAGCGCGATCGCCATCAGTTCCTGCGGCGTGGTCATGCCACCCCACATGCGGGGCATCACCGAATAGGTGCCGTCCTTCTGGATGTTGGCGTGGTTGCGCTCGTTGACGAAGCGGCTTTGAGGGTCGTCCACATAGTCGAGCGGCCAGTCGGCGAGCAGGTAGAAGTTCACCGCCGGGCGGCAGACATGGCAGCCGTTGCGGGTGGTCCAGCCCAGTTCCTGCCAGACCGCCTCCTGCGATTTCAGCTCCTGCGACTTGATCAGGCGGCGCACGTCCTCATGGCTGAGGTCGGTGCAGCCGCAGACCGATTGCGCCGCGGGGATGACGAAGGCATCACCCAGCGTCGCGCTCAGGATCTGCTCGACCAGCCCGGTGCAGGTGCCGCAGGAGGCGCTCGCCTTGGTCTTCGCCCGCACCGCGCCGAGGTCCCCGGCGCCGGCGTTGATTGCGTCTTCGATCTGTCCCTTGCAGACGCCGTTGCAGCCACAGATCTCCGCGTCACGCGGTAAGGCTGCAACGGCCGCCATAGGGTCCGCAGCGGCCCCCCCCTGGTAGGCCGGTCCGAAGATCAGCGTCTCGCGCATCTCCTCGACATCGGTGGCGTCCTTGATGAGGCCGTGGAACCACGCACCGTCGGCGGTATCGCCATACATGACCGCGCCGATCAGGCGATTGCCTTCAAGGATCAGCCGCTTGTAGACGCCGCGCGCGGGATCGCGGAAGACGATGTCCTCGCGGCCCTCGCCCTCGGCGAAATCGCCCGCCGAGAAGAGATCGCAGCCGGTGACCTTGAGCTTGGTGGCGACCTCCTTCTGAACGAAGCGGGCCTCCTCGCCGAGCAGGGTCTTGGCCAGAACCTTGGCCTGATCGTAGAGCGGCGCGACAAGGCCGAAGATCGCCCCGGCGTGCTCGACGCATTCGCCAAGGGCCAGAACATCGGGGTTCGAGGTCACCATGTGATCGTCGACAACGATGCCGCGGTTCACCTCGAGACCCGCCTCCTTGCCAAGCGCGGTGCTGGGGCGGATGCCCACCGCCATGACCAGCAGGTCGCAGGGCAGTTCCGTGCCGTCGTCGAGCTGCAGGGCGCGGACATGGCCGTTGTCATCCGAGAGGATCTGCTTCGAGTTGGCCTTGCAGTGGACGCGGATGCCCTTCTGCGTGAGCGAGCGGCGCAGCAGGTAGCCCGCCGCCTCGTCCAGCTGGCGCTCCATGAGGTGGCCCATGATGTGCACCACGTCGACCTCGGTGCCGCGTGCGGCCATGCCGGCGGCGGCTTCCAGCCCCAGAAGACCGCCGCCGATGACCACCGCGCGCTTGCCTGCGCCGAGGGCCATCATCGCTTCCGTGTCCTCGAGATCGCGGTAGGGGATCACCCCCGGCAGATCGTGGCCCGGAAGCGGGATGATGAACGGGTTAGACCCGGTGGCGATGACCAGCTTGTCGTAGGGCAGGGCGCCGTTCTCGCCGGTGACGACCTTGTTCTCGGTGTCGATCGCCACGACCTTCTCGCCGAAGCGGCAGGTCACGCCGCGCTCTTCGTACCAGGCGGCGTCATGGGTGACGATCTCTTCGTAGGTCTTCTCGCCCGACAGCACCGGCGAGAGCATCAGGCGGTTGTAGTTGCCGCGCGGCTCGGCGTTGAACAGGGTGATGTCATAGGCATCGGGGTTTGCGTCGATCAGGTGTTCCAGCATGCGGCCAGAGGCCATGCCGGCACCGATCACGATGAGTTTCTTCGTCATGTCGGTCACTCCGCTGCGATGGCCGCGGGGGCGGCTTTGGGCTTGGACTGGTTGCCGTGCTCGTATTCCTCGAGGAAATCGAGCACCTCCTGGCGGTAGGCGTAGTAGTCGGGGTGTTCGAGCAGCGCCTTGCGGGTGCGCGGGCGGGGCAGGTTCACATCGGTGATCTTGCCGATGGTCGCCTGCGGGCCGTTGGTCATCATCACCACGCGGTCGGCCAGCAGGATCGCCTCGTCGACGTCATGGGTGACGCAGATCGCGGTGACCTTGGTGCGGCTCCAGACTTCCATGAGAACCTCCTGCAGCTCCCAGCGGGTGAGGCTGTCGAGCATGCCGAAGGGCTCGTCGAGCAGCAGCAGCTTGGGCGAGAGGGCGAAGGCGCGGGCGATGCCGACGCGCTGCTTCATGCCGTTGGACATGTCGGCGGCGCCGCGGTCCATGGCATCGGCAAGGCCGACCCGCTCGAGGTAGTATTCCACCACGTCCTGACGCTCGGCCTGCGACGCCTTGGGATAGACCTTGTCGACGCCGATGGCGCAGTTCTCGCGGGCGGTGAGCCAGGGGAAGAGGTTCGGCGACTGGAACACAACGGCACGCTCGGGATCGGCGCCCTCGACGTGGCGGCCATCGAGCTTGATGGCGCCCTTGGAGATCGAGTTCAGACCTGCTGCCATGGTCAGCACGGTCGACTTGCCGCAGCCCGAGTGGCCGATCAGCGAGATGAACTCGCCGCGGTTGATCTTGAGGTTGAAGTCCTCGACCACCGTCAACGGCCCCTTGGGGGTGGGGTAGATCTTGTGCAGTTGCGAGAAGTCGAGGAAGCGCTCGTCGATCAGCCCTTCCTGCGCCTGCTGCACGGCGGCGGGCAGCGCGTGGATCGGGGTGACGTTGGGCAGGATGCGCGAGCCCTCGACCTTGCCCTTGATGCCGACGTCCATGAGGTAGCCGGTAACCTCGGCGCGCAGCTTCTTGAAACCCTCGTGGTGGTTCATCTCGCTGCGCTCGCGCGGCCGGGGGATGCTCACGCGGAATTCCTGCCCGAGCGTGCCGTCGGGGTTCAGCGCGATGATCCGGTCGGCAAGGGTGATCGCCTCGTCGACGTCGTTGGTGATCAGCACGCAGGTTTTCTTGTCCTGCTCCCAGATCGCCTCGATCTCGTCGGCGAGGTTGGCGCGGGTCAGCGCGTCGAGCGCCGAGAGCGGCTCGTCGAGCAGCAGCATCTGCGGCGACATGGCAAGCGCCCGGGCGACGTTGACCCGCTGGCGCATGCCGCCCGACAGCTCGGCGGGACGGCGGTGGGTGGCGTGCGAGAGGCCGACCATCTTGATGTAATGGGCGGTCTTCTTCGACTTCTCGGTCTTGCTCATCTCGGGGAAGACCGCGTCGAGCGCGAGGCGCACGTTTCCCTCGACGGTCAGCCACGGCATCAGCGAGTAGTTCTGGAAGATCACGCCGCGCTCGGGGCCCGGGCCCTCGATGTCGAACCCCTTGAAGGCGACGCGGCCCTTGGAGGGCTTCTCGAGCCCGGCCATCAGGTTGATCAGCGTGGTCTTGCCGGTGCCGGAGAAGCCGAGGATCACGAGGAACTCGCCTTCTTCCACCGAAAGATTGATGTCCTTCAGCACGTGGGTCGCATGGGTACCCTCGCCGAAGCTTTTCGAGACGTTCTGGAACTCAAGGATGGCCATGGCGCTCACCGGTTGTTCGAGAAGGTGAAGAGGGACTGCAGGGCGAACATCACGCGGTCGAGCAGGAAGCCGATGATGCCGATGGTGAAGACCGCGACCATGATCTTGGCCAGCGAGGACGACGAGCCGTTCTGGAACTCGTCCCAGACGAACTTGCCGAGGCCGGGGTTCTGGGCGAGCATCTCGGCGGCGATCAGCACCATCCAGCCCACACCGAGCGACAGGCGCAGACCGGTGAAGATCAGCGGCAGGGCCGAGGGCAGCACCAGCTTGGTGATCTTCGTGTAGGTGTTCATCTTGAGCACCTTCGAGACGTTCACCAGATCCTTGTCGATCGAGGCGACGCCGAGTGCGGTGTTGATCAGCGTCGGCCAGAGCGAGCAGAGCGTCACGGTGATCGCCGAGATCAGGAAGGATTTCGAGAACATGCCGTCGTTGGTGGCATAGGCGGCCGAGACCACCATGGTCACGATCGGCAGCCACGCGAGCGGCGAGACCGGCTTGAAGATCTGCACCAAGGGGTTGATCGCGGCGTTGGCGGTGGGCGAGAGGCCGGCGCAGATGCCGAGCGGAATGGCGACGGCGGAGGCGATCAGGAAGCCGAAGAACACGGTTTTGATCGAGGTCCAGATCTGCTGGTAGTAGCTCGGCGCGCCGGTATAGGCGACCTCCTTGACCTGGTCGGCCTTGCCCGCGGCGATCAGCTTTTCATTGCGCTGGGCCACCATGGTTTCGAACTTCGCCTGCTTGGCGGCCTTGGCCTCTGCGTCATGGTGCAGGTTGACCGCCTCGGCCCAGACCTGCGCCGGGCCGGGCACCGCGCCGAGCGAAGTCTGCACCTGCGGCGCCAGCGTGCCCCAGAGCAGAAGGAAGGCGGCGATGGCGACAAGCGGCACGCCGAGCAGGCGCCAGACGTCCTTCATCTGGGCCTTGGGATTGTCGCCGGCGGCGGCCTTGAGCAGCGGGGTGATCCAGGCAAGGCCGAGCACCTTGAACCAGGCGTCCGCCTTGTTGATGCGGGTGAAGAGACGCGCCCGGCGAGCCTCGCGCTCGGCGTCTCGGGCGAAATCGGGGTCGACGGTGGTCATGGGTCCGGGTCCTGGGTCTGGATGGCGCTGGGCGGGAGCGGCGCGCATCGGGATGAGGAAGAGGGGAGGAAGGGGACCGGGGGTGAGGGTGCTCCGGTCCCCTGAGCGATCAGCCCTGAACTTCGTTGCCGACGACCTTCTGGTCGCCCTTCAGGCCGATCGGCAGGCTGTCGAGATAGGCGTTGGGCGCCTTGCCGTCGTAGGCGATGCCGTCGATGATGTCCTCGGAAGGGGTCGGCGCCTTGTAGCCGTCGCTGTCCCAATCGAAGTCGGCCTCGTTGGCGAGACCCTCGTCGACGAGCGCGCGGGCGGCCTCGAGGTAGATTTCCGGCTTGTAGACCGACTTCGCCACCTCGTCGTACCAGCTGTCGGGCTTGGACTCGGCGATCTGCCCCCAGCGGCGCATCTGGGTCAGGTACCAGACCGCGTCGGAGTAGTAGGGGTAGGTGGCGTTGTGGCGGAAGAAGACGTTGAAGTCGGGAACCTCGCGCTTGTCGCCCTTTTCATATTCGAAGGTGCCGGTCATCGAGTTGGCGATCACCTCGGGATCGGCGCCCACGTATTCCGGCTTCGACAGCAGCTCGACCGCCTCCATGCGGTTGGCGTTGTCGTTCTCGTCGAGCCACATGGCGGCGCGGATCAGCGCCTTGACCACGGCCTTGGTGGTGTTGGGGTTTTCCTCGGCGAATTCGGCGGTGATGCCGAAGACCTTCTCGGGGTTGTTCTTCCAGATCTCGTAGTCGGTGATCACCGGCACGCCGATGCCCTTGAACACGGCCTGCTGGTTCCAGGGCTCACCCACGCAGTAGCCCGAGATGGTGCCGGCCTCGAGCGTGGCGGGCATCTGCGGCGGCGGGGTGACCGAGAGCATCACGTCGGCGCTGATCTGGCCCGAGATGTTTTCCGGCGAGTAGAAGCCCGGATTCAGCCCACCGGCGGCGAGCCAGTAGCGCAGCTCGTAGTTGTGGGTCGAGACGGGGAAGACCATGCCCATGTTGAAGGGTTTGCCCTCGGAGCGGAATTTCTCGACCACCGGCACCAGCGCCTCGGCGCTGATCGGGTGCTGCGGCAGCCCGGCGTCGGTCTCGGCGATGTTCGGCTTCATCATTTCCCAGACCTCGTTCGACACGGTGATGCCGTTGCCGTTCAGGTCCATCGAGAAGGGGGTGATGATATGCGCCTTGGTGCCGTAGCCGATGGTCGCGGCAATCGGCTGGCCGGCCAGCATGTGCGCGCCGTCCAGGGTGCCGCCGATCACGCCGTCGAGCAGCACCTTCCAGTTGGCCTGCGCCTCGAGGGTGACGAAGAGCCCCTCGTCGAGGAAGTAGCCCTGCTCGTAGGCGACGGCGAGCGGCGCCATGTCGGTCAGCTTGATGAAGCCGAAGGTCAGCTCGTCCTTTTCCAGGTCTTGGGCCAGCGCCGGGGAAACAAGCGCGGTGGAGGTGGCGAGAGCGATGAGAAGTTTCTTCATGGTCGTTCCGTCCCTTTGAGGAGGTCCGGTTTGCGAGGCGCCCGGACCAAATGAAAACAGCCGCTGACACACCGTGACAGGCGTCACGGGGGTCGAGCGGCTTTGCTCATGGATCCCAGGCGTTGGGAGAAATCTTCGGGTCGGGCGCCATTGCCTGACCATGGGAAAGCTTGTGACTCAGGCTGCCCCTGCGATCAAAGGAAAATCCTTAATCCGGCACGAGGCGCGAAGGATTTCGCGCCGCGGTCATGCTGCATGCGCAAAATGACGGCATCAGGTTTCACGAGGCTCAAAAATGCGGCCATCGAAGAATCGATCCGGACCGAGGAAGAGCTTGCCTGATTCCGACGCGACGGGCATCCGCGTGGACAGGCTGCCTTCCAGCTTCGACGAGGCACCGGGCAGATCGGCGCTGGTTCCGGCCAGCGCGGCGCGGTGCAGGTCAGATCGGAAGGTGGCGCGCGCGGCCCTCGCCGCCGCGTCCGGATCGAGCCCGGCGCGGGCGGCAAGCTGGCGTCCGATCCATTCGGCCTGGCTGCGCCACGGGAAGGTGGCCGCCCCCGAATGGAACTCGAGCATGCGCGGCACCTGCCGCTCCTCGCCCTGCGCCGAGATCACCATGCGCCCGGTCAGCGCCCGGTCCAGCACCTCGGCAGGCACCCCGAGATAGTCGGGGCGGCTGAGGATCTCGGAGGCGAGCGAGCGCGAATCCGGCTCGGCCAGCCAGCGCCCGGCGCGCCAGGTGGCACGGATCAGCCGGCCCAGCAGCGACTGCTCGGTCTCGGCCCAGTCGCTGCGCACCGCCAGCACCTTTTCCGGCGCGAAGGACCAGATCGCCGTGCCGGGCAGCAGGAGCGCGCCGACGCCGTTCTCCACCGCCATGCTGCCCCAGGGCTCGCCGACGCAGAAGGCGTCGATTTCGCCTGCCTCGATGGCGTCGGCCATCAGTGGCGGCGGCACGGTGCGCACCTGCAGCGCGTCCGGCACCGACAGGCCGAGCGCCGAGAGCCAGTAGTAGAGCAACTCGGCATGCATGGAGAAGGGGAAGGGCACGCCGATGCGCAGGGTTTCGTCGGAAGCGGCGATCAGCGCCGCGCCGGCGGCGCGCGCATCTTCGAAGCCGAAGTCGTGGCCCTGCGCCCGGAGCTTCTCGGCGAGCGCATTGCTGACGCCGATGACATTGCCATTGACCGAGAGCACCGAGACCGCCGACAGCGCAACCCCGGCCCCGCCAAGCCCCAGCGCCGCGGCCACGGGCAGCGGCGAGAGCATGTGCGCGGCATCCACCCGGCCGAAGCTGAGCATGTCACGCAGACTCGACCAGGAGGGTGCGCGCTTGAGGTCGAGCGCGATGCCCTCCTCGGCGGCATAGCCCATCTCCTGCGCGAGGATCAGCGGCGCGGAATCGGTGAGCGGGATGAACCCGACGGAAAGCGTGGTGGTCTTCATCCCAGCAGCCCCGCCGCGGTCACCAGCGCCTGCGCCACGTCGGCGACGCGCTTGCCCTGGTCCATGGCGGCCTTGCGCAGCAGCGCGTAAGCCTCGTCCTCGCCGACGCCGCGGGCCTTCATCAGCATGCCCTTTGCACGGTCGATCACCTTGCGCTCTTCCAGCGCGCGCTTGGTCTCCGCAAGCTCGGTGCGCATCCGCTGAAACATGCGGAAGCGGGCGATGGCGGCATCGAGAACCGGCTTCACCCGCTGCGGCTTCAGCCCGTCGACGACATAGGCGGAGACGCCCGCCTCGATCGCCGCATCGGTGAGACCGTCGCCGGAACGGTCGACGAACATGGCCACGGGGCGCTCCATCGGCCCGCTGGCCAGCGCCAGTTCCTCGAGCGTGTCGCGCGAGGGGCTTTCGAGGTCGATGAGCACCACGTCGGGATTCAGTGCCTGGATGCGGCGCGCAAGCCCTGTGATGTCGGAGACGAGGTGGATGGTGAACTCCCCGGCGTCGCGCAGGCTCTGCTCGATCAGCAGGGCGCGTTCCCGGTCGGTTTCCACGATGGCGATGGAGAGCTGGGCGGAGGAGGACATGGCTTCTATTCGCCACGCCGCCGCGAGGCTGTAAAGCGGCGTCGCGCGCCGGAGGGGTCACATATCGGGCAGGTGCTTAAATCTTGGGCGGCGGCCATTGGGGGAGGGGGCGGAGGGGGCTCTGCCCCCGTCTGCCTGCGGCAGACTCCCCCGGCGTATTTGGCAAGAGAAGAAGGCGGCGGGGTTCAGAGATCGAAGAGCGCGGCGCCGAAATAGGCGGGGGCGAGCAGGGCGCGACGGAAGCCGCCGAGCGGAAAGCGGGCGGGGGGTGCCTGCATCACCAGCGGGTGGCGCGCACGCGGGCGCCTGCCCTGTGCGATGTCGGCCAGAAGCAGGCCTGCGTGGCTGCCCATGGCGACGCCATTGCCGTGGAACCCCATGCCGGCGAACAGGCCGGGATGGTCGGGCACCGCGCTGACATAGGGCGAAAGCCGGGCCATGAGGCAGACGAGCCCGGCCCATTCATGGCTGATCGCCACCTGTTTCCAGGCGGGGAACATGGCGTGGAACTCCCTGCGGATCTTGGCGCTGATGGCCTTCTGCGCGCGCGGCGTCGCCGTCAGCCCCCCGCGCATGCCAAAGAGGAAGCGGTTGTCGGGCAGCAGGCGGAAGTAGTGCAGCAGCTGGCGGGTATCATAGGCCATCTGCCGCGAGGTCCAGCCGGCGGCGGCGCGCTGCGCCTCCGAGAGCGGTTCGGTGACGATGACGCTGGATTGCACCGGCATGTAGCGCCCGCGCAGCCAGTCCGGCAGGTCCTCGGAGGAATAGCCGTTGGTGGCGAGGATCACCCGGTCGGCGGTGAGCGTGGCCCGAGGCGTGGTGAGGTGCCACTTTCCGTCCAGATGCCGCAGCGCGGTCACCGGGCTGTGGCCGTGCAGCGTGGCGCCGGCAGTCTGCGCGGCGCGGGCGAGACCGGCGTGATACTTGCGCGGGTTGAGCGCAAATCCGAGCGGTGTGGTCATCGCGCCGTGGAAGGGGCCGCCGAGGCCTTCGTCCGCAAGCTCCTCGCGCGGCGTGAGACGGGGCGTGACGCCGTAGAGCGCGGGCAGGGTCCCGGCGCTTTCCCGGAGCGAGGCCCAGGCGCGCTTGGTATGGGCGAGCAAGGTCTCGCCCTCGGAGTGGGTGTCGGCATCGATGCCATGCGCGGCGATCAGCGCGGCGGCGGTCTCGATCGCGGCGCGCTCGGTCTGGCACCACTCGCGCAGGCCCTGCTCGCCGTGCCGCTTGCGCAGCAGGCTGTGCGGCGCCTTGGCGCCGCCGAGGCAGCAGAAGCCACCGTTGCGCCCCGAGGCGCCGTAGCCGGGGTGCTCGGCCTCGAGCAGCACCACCTCCACCCCGTCCTGCGCCAGATGCAGCGCGGCGGAGAGCCCCGTGAAGCCGCCGCCGATCACCGCGATCTCGGTATGACGCGGGGCCTCGAGCGCGGGCCAGTCCATCGGCGGCACGGTCTCCGCCCAGAAGCACGCGCCCTGCGGCCCGTAGGCCGCAGCTTCGTAGATGCGTTTCATCTGCGGTCCCTTGCTACTCGGCGCGGATCGCCGCCTGCTCGTCGCGTCGCTGGGCCACCGCCGCCCGCTTCGACAGGATCGAGGCGGTGATCACGCCGACCGTGACGATGGCGATCATGATGGTCGAGAGCGCGTTGATCTGCGGGCTGACGCCGAGGCGCACCGCCGAGAATATCTTGATCGGCAGGGTGGTGGCCGAAGGGCCGGTGGTGAAGCTGGCGATCACCAGGTCGTCGAGCGACAGGGTGAAGGCGAGTAGCCAGCCCGAGATCACCGCCGGGGCGATGATCGGCAGGGTGACCAGCCGGAAGGCCTCGAAGGGCGAGCACCCGAGGTCGAGCGCCGCCTCTTCCAGCGACTTGTCGAAGGTGGTCAGCCGCGAGGAGACCACCACCGAGACGTAGCACATGGCGAAGGTGGTATGCGCCAGAACGATGGTGAAGACGCCTCGGTCGAGGTTGATGCCGATGAAAAGAAGCAGCAGCGCGAGGCCGGTGATCACCTCGGGCATCACCAGCGGGGCGTAGATCATCCCCGAGAACAGCGTGCGCCCGTGGAAGCGCCCGGCGCGCACCAGCACGTAGGCGGCCATGGTGCCGAGCACGGTGGCCAGGGTGGAGGAGAAGACCGCCACCTTCACCGTCACCCAGGCGGCGTCGAGGAAGGCCTGGTCGCGCAGCAGCTCGCCGTACCACTTGGTCGAGAAGCCGGCCCAGACGGTGACCAGGCGGCTTTCGTTGAAGCTGTAGAAGACCAGCAGCACCATCGGCAGGTAGAGGAAGGCGAAGCCGAGGGTCAGCGAGACCGTGTTGAACCAGCTGAAGCGTCTCATGCCCGGCCTCCGGCTTTGTGTCCGGCGGCGGTGCCGGTGCGTATTTGGAAAGAGAAGAAGCGGCGGGGGCTCATCCTTCGGCCTCCCGCTGCTTCTGCTCGTTACGCTGGAAGAGGATGATCGGGATGATCAGGATCAGCAGCAGCACCACGGCCACGGCGCTGGCCACCGGCCAGTCGCGGTTCGAGAAGAACTCTTCCCAGAGCACCTTGCCGATCATCAGCGTGTCCGAGCCGCCGAGCAGCGAGGGGATGACGAATTCGCCCAGGGTGGGGATGAAGACGAGGAAGCAGCCGGCGATGATGCCGTTGCGCGACAGCGGCCAGGTGACCAGCCAGAAGGCCTCGAGCCGCGAGCAGCCGAGGTCCTCGGCGGCCTCGAGCAGCGAGCCGTCGAGCTTCTCCAGCGCCGAGTAGATCGGCAGGATCATGAACGGCAGGTAGGTGTAGACCACGCCGATATAGACCGCCGTCGTGGTGTTCATGATCTGCAGCGGCGTGTCGATGATGCCGAGCCAGAGCAGCACCTGGTTCAGCACGCCCTCGTTCGACAGGATCCCCATCCACGAGTAGACGCGGATCAGGAAAGAGGTCCAGAACGGCAGGATCACCAGCATCAGCAGGGTCGGGCGCCATTCTTCGGGCGCGCGGGCCATGGCATAGGCCACCGGGTAGCCGACGCAGAGCGTGAGCGCCGTCGAGATCGCCGCGATCTTCAGCGACGACAGGTAGGCTTTCCAGTAGAGATCATCGGTGGTCAGGAAGGTGAAATTCTCGAAGTCGAGCTCCGAGAAGAAGCTCTTCAGCCCCTCCCAGCCAGCGGCGAGGTCGAGCTGCGGCGCGTAGGGCGGGCGCGACAGGGCGATGTCCGAGAGCGAGATCTTCAGGACGATCAGGAAGGGCACGAGGAACAGTGCCAGCAGCCACAGGTAGGGGATCGCGATGAGCACGAAGCGGCGCATGGCTTACTCCTCGAGCACGACACCGGCGGTGTCGGTGAAGCCGACCCAGACCTCGTCTTCCCAGGTGATGTGGCGGTTGGCGAGGCGGCGTGCGTTGACCATCTGCGCCTTGATCATCTGACCGCCGGCGAGTTCGACGTGGTAGGTCGAGATATTGCCGAGGTAGGCGATGTCGATGACCTTGCCGCGGAAGGTGTTGGGCCGGTCCGGCCGCTCGACGTCGATGGTGACCTTCTCGGGGCGGATGGCGAAATGCACGCTCTGCCCGGCCTCGACGCTCTTGGCGGGCGTCGCGAGGATCGGCGGCTGGCCCTCGGCCCAGGCGATGCCGGTCTTGGTGCCGGGCTGGGTGGCGCGGCCCTCGATGATGTTCACGTCGCCGATGAAGTCGGCGACGTAGACCGAGTTCGGCGCCTCGTAGATCTCGGCGGGGGTGGCGACCTGCACGAGGTTGCCCTCGTCCATCACCGCGATGCGCGAGGCGACGGTCATCGCCTCTTCCTGGTCGTGGGTGACGATGACGAAGGTGGTGCCGGTCTTTTCCTGGATGTCCATCAGCTCGAACTGCGTCTGTTCGCGCAGCTTGCGGTCGAGCGCGCCGAGCGGCTCGTCGAGGAGCAGCAGCTTCGGCGCCTTGGCGAGCGAGCGGGCCAGCGCGACGCGCTGGCGCTGGCCGCCGGAAATCTGGTGCGGCTTGCGCTTGGCGAATTTGGTCAGCCGGGTGAGGCGCAGCATCTCCTCGACGCGGTCGCCGATGAAGGCCTTGTCCTTGCTCTCGCGGCGCAGGCCGAAGGCGATGTTGTCCCAGACCGACAGGTGCGGAAACAGCGCGTAGCTCTGGAACATCATGTTCACCGGGCGCTGGTTCGGCGGCACGTGGCCGATGTCCTTGCCCGAGAGGTAGATATCGCCCGAGGTCGCCGTCTCGAAGCCCGCGAGCATCCGCATCATCGTGGTCTTGCCGCAACCCGAGGGTCCGAGAAGGGCGAAGAACTCGCGTTCGTAGATGTTCAGCGACAGATCATGGATCGCGGTGAAGTCACCGAAACTCTTGGTGACGTTGCGAAATTCGATGATCGGTTTCTGGTCC
Organism: Salipiger mangrovisoli; assembly: GCF_015223355.1. GTDB lineage: Bacteria > Pseudomonadota > Alphaproteobacteria > Rhodobacterales > Rhodobacteraceae > Salipiger > Salipiger mangrovisoli. The sequence goes on from NZ_JADFFK010000008.1 coordinate 106,000, forward strand.
GGGTCGGTCCAGGGGGCAAAGACGGTCTGAGCCATGCGGGATTGATCCTGTCATGAAAATGGCCCGCCCCTCCGGGAGAGGCGGGCCTGAAGGGTCAGGCTCAGGAGCCGGACTTGATCTTGGTCCAGAGGCGGGTCACCACGCGCTGCACCTTGGGTTCGTAGGGGGTGGTGGTGAAGAGGTTCTCCAGCGCCTCCTCCGACGGGTAGATCGCCGGGTCGCCGATCACGTCATCGGCGAGGAACGCCTGCGAGGCCTTGTTGCCGTTGGCGTAGTAGACGTAGTTCGACGCCGCCGCCATGTTCTCGGGGTCCATGATGAAGTTCAGGAAGACATGCGCCCCGTCGGGGTTCGGTGCGTCGACCGGGATCGCCATCTCGTCGAACCACATCTGCGCGCCTTCCTTGGGTGCGTTGTAGGCCACCTCGACGCCGTTCTCGGCTTCGGCGGCACGGTCACGCGCCTGCAGGATGTCGCCCGACCAGCCGACCGCGACGCAGATGTCGCCATTGGCCAGCGCGTTGATGTATTCCGACGAATGGAACTTGCTGATGTAGGGGCGGATCGCCATGTAGACCGGCTCGGCCTTGGCGATCACATCGGGATCGTGGCTGTCCGGGTCCTCGCCGATGTATTTCAGCGCGGCGGGGATCATCTCGGAGGGGGCGTCGAGGAAGTAGACGCCGCAGGCCGCGAGCTTTTCCATGTTCTCGGGCTTGAACACCAGGTCCCAGCTGTCGATCGGGGCGTCCTCGCCGAGGATTTCCTGGATCTTGGGGACGTTCACGCCGATACCGGTGGTGCCCCACATGTAGTTGATCGCATACTCGTTGCCGGGGTCATACTTGTCGGTGCGCGACGAGATCACGTCCCACATGTTCTCGAGGTTCGGCAGCTTCGACTTGTCGAGCTTCTGGAACGAGCCCGCTTCGATCTGGCGCTGCAGGAAGGTGCCGGTGGGGACGACGACGTCATAGCCCGAGCCGCCGGCCAGCATCTTGGTCTCGAGCACCTCGTTGCTGTCGAAGACGTCGTAGATCAGGTCGATGCCGGTTTCCTGCTCGAACTTCTCGAGCAGCGACTCGTCGATGTAGTCGGACCAGTTGTAGACGCGGACTTCTTCGGCCTGGGCCGTGGCAGCCGCGAGCGCGATGCCCGCGGTGAAAGTGAGAAGAGATGTCTTCATCATGTGCTCCCGTTGGTCGCGGGGTCTTCCTCGCCCCGTCCCCGAATTTGATCAAATGTTGCATCTCTTGGCAACATCCCGGATGTTTTCACGAGGCGCGGCAGCGTGCAAGATAACGTCGCGGCCAATGTGATCAAATGGAAGGCAGCTGATGAATATGAGGGCAGATGGTGCGGGACCTCCGGCGCACGAGCTGGTTTACAGGCGTCTGCGCGAGATGGTGCTCTTCGGCGAACTGGAGCCGGGCCAGGCGGTGACCATCCAGGGCCTGGTCGAGCAGCTCGGTGCCGGAATGACCCCGGTGCGCGAGGCCTTGCGGCGGATGATCTCAGAAGGCGCACTGGCGTTTCGCGGCAACCGGCGGATCATGGTTCCGGTGCTCGATGCCGAGGCCGTGGAGCAGCTTCTGCTGGCGCGGGTTGCGCTGGAGCCTCAGCTTGCCCGTCGCGCCGCTCAGCGGTGCACCCCCTCGGACATCGCGCGGCTGCGCGCCACCGATTCACGGCTCGATCATGCCATCGCACGCGGCGATGTGCGCGGCTACCTCGAGGAGAATCACCGCTTCCACGCCGAACTGAACCAGATTGCCGAGGCGCCGATCCTCACCGAACTGGTCGAAGGGCTGTGGCTGCGTTTCGGCCCCTCGCTGCGAGTGGTCTGCGGCATGTTCGGCACGCGCAACCTGCCGGACCGCCACAAAGACCTTCTGGAGGCGCTGGAAAAGGGCGACGCGGCGGCAGCGGCTGACGCAATGGAAGGCGACGTGGTGCAGGGGATGACCCAGATCCGCGAGGGGCTGGCCTGATTCGCGGCGCTGGAACCGCAACCACGATTGACGCGGAATAATTTGATCATATTATCGGCGAGACCATCCCGACCCGTCGATCCGACGCAACGAAAGGTGTCCGCCATGACGCTCATCTCCGTGAATTCGCCCACCTCAGAGCTGCAGGCTCTGGACGCGGCGCACCACATGCATCCGTTCACCACCGCTTCGGATCTGGCCCGCAAGGGCGCGCGGGTCATCACCCGCGCCGAGGGCTGCTGGCTCACCGACAGCGAGGGCGAACGCATCCTCGACGGCATGGCGGGCCTCTGGTGCGTGAACGCCGGATACGGGCGCAAGGAGCTGGCGCGGGCCGCCGCCCGCCAGATGGAAGAGCTGCCCTATTACAACACCTTCTTCCAGACCACCCACGTGCCGGTGATCCAGCTCTCGGCGAAGATCGCCGAACTGGCGCCGGGCGATCTGAACACGGTGTTCTACGCTTCCTCCGGCTCCGAGGCGAATGACACCAACATCCGCCTCGTGCGCACCTACTGGGCCGAGAAGGGCCAGCCCGAGCGCGACGTGATCATCGGCCGCTGGAACGGCTACCACGGCTCCTCGGTGGGCTCGGGCTCGCTTGGCGGGATGAAGGGCATGCACGCGCAGGGCGGCCTGCCGATCCCCGGCATCCACCACATCGACCAGCCGCATTGGTACGCCGAGGGCGGCGAGATGTCCCCCGAGGAGTTCGGCCTCGAGCGCGCCCGCCAGCTGGAAGCGAAGATCGAGGAAATCGGCCCGCATCGCGTCGCGGCCTTCATCGCCGAGCCGATCCAGGGCGCCGGCGGGGTGATCATCCCGCCCGAAACCTACTGGCCGGAAATCAACCGCATCGTGAAGAAATACGGCATCCTGCTGATCGCCGACGAGGTGATCTGCGGCTTCGGGCGCACCGGCAACTGGTTCGGCTCGCAGACCATGGGTATCGAACCGGACATCATGACCATCGCCAAGGGCCTGTCGTCGGGCTACCAGCCGATCGGCGGCTCGATTCTCTCGGACGAGGTGGCCAGCGTGATTGCCAAGACCGAGTTCAACCACGGCTACACCTACTCGGGCCATCCGGTGGCCTGCGCCGTGGCGCTCGAGAACCTGCGCATCCTCGAGGAGGAGAAGATCGTCGAGCGCGTGCGTGAGGACACCGGCCCCTACCTCAGGGCGAAGTTCGAGAGCCTGACCGACCACCCGCTGGTCGGCGAGGCGAAGATCGCCGGCATGATGGGCTCCATCGCGCTGACCCCGGACAAGTCGGCCCGCGCGCCCTTCGCCGCCGAGGCCGGCACGGCCGGCTACATCACCCGCGAGCGCTGCTTCGCCAACAACCTGATCATGCGCCATGTCTACGACCGGATGATCATCTCGCCGCCGCTGGTGATCACCAAGGAAGAGATCGACATGCTGATCTCCCGTGCCTGGACCGCGCTGGACGAGGCCCATGCCGAGCTCAAGGCGCAGGGGCTGATGAAGGCCGGCACGCGGTGACGCGGTCGCGGAGGGGGCGCTGCCCCCTCTTGGCCTGACGGCCAATTCACCCCCGGGATACTTGATCCTAGAAGAAGGGCCGGGTGCAGCGATGCGCCCGGCCTTTCCGCATTCTTCTTGGCGAAAATATCCCGGGGGAGGCCGCGCGGTCGCGCGGGCGGGGGCAGAGCCCCTGCTCTTGCCGCGGGCAACAAAAAAACCCGGGCGCAAGCGCCCGGGCAAGGTGGTCAAAAGCTGATAGGAAGGAGGAAATCAGCCCTTGGAGAATTCGGGATAGGCTTCCATCCCCAGTTCGGCCATGTCGAGGCCGTTGATCTCGTCCTCTTCCGAGACGCGGATGCCGAAGATCATCTTGAGGATGAACCACAGGACCAGCGACACGACGAAGGTGAAGACGCCGACCACGACGATGCCGTAGATTTGCGTGCCGAAGGAGGCGTCACCGTTGGTGAAGGCCACTGCGAGGGTGCCCCAGATGCCGCAGACAAGGTGGACAGGGATCGCGCCGACGACGTCGTCGATCTTGATCTTGTCGAGGAACGGCACGGCGAAGACCACGAGGATGCCGCCGATGGCACCGATGATGGTGGCCGCGCCCAGGGTCGGGGTCAGCGGTTCCGCGGTGATCGACACGAGGCCGGCCAGCGCGCCATTGAGCACCATGGTGAGGTCCGGCTTCTTGTAGAGAAGCTGGGTCAGGATCATCGCGGCGACCGAACCGCCGGCTGCGGCAGCGTTGGTGTTGGCGAAGATGCGGGAGATGTCGGCGACGTCACCCACGGTGCCCATGGCCAGCTGCGATGCGCCGTTGAAGCCGAACCAGCCGAGCCACAGGATGAACGTGCCGAGCGTGGCGAGGGCAAGGTTCGAGCCGGGGAACGGCGTCACGCGGCCGTCCTTGAACTTGCCGATCCGCGGCCCGAGGAGGAGCGCGCCGGCCAGGGCGGCCCAGCCACCCACCGAGTGCACGACGGTCGAGCCGGCGAAGTCGAGGAAGCCCGCCGCATCGAGGAAGCCGCCGCCCCATTTCCAGGAGGCTTGCAGCGGGTAGATGATCGCAGTCAGGATCACGATGAAGATCATGAAGGGCCACAGCTTGATGCGCTCGGCGAGGGTGCCGGAGACGATCGAGGCGGTGGTGGCGCAGAACATCAGCTGGAAGAAGAAGTCCGAGCCGGTCGAGGCGTAGGAATAATCGTCCGCCGCATCGGCGGTGACGCCAACGGCTTCGAGCACCGCGGTGCCCCAGACGCCCGAGAGCACGCCGTCGATCGACCAGGTGCCGAGCGGGTACATCAGGTTGTAGCCGATCAGGTAGTAGAAGATCGCGGCGAAGGAGAAGAGCGCGACGTTCTTCATCAGCTGCATGGTGACGTTCTTGGAGCGCACGAGGCCGGCCTCGAGCATGGCGAAGCCCGCTGCCATCCAGAACACGAGGAAACCGCCGATGAGGAACAGCAGCGAGTTGAAGATGAACACCGTGTCCGTCGAGGCGTTCACCCCGGCCGCAGGGGCGTCGTCCTGGGCAAGGCCGAGGCTCGGCAGCGCGATCAGCGCAGCGACCGGGGCCAGCGTCTTGAGAAGTTTCATGTCTTTCTTGTCCCTATCTGTCGTACCGCAGCTCTCAGAGCGCGTCCGCGTTGGTCTCGCCGGTCCGCACCCGCACGGCCTGCTGCACGTCGAGCACGAAAATCTTGCCGTCACCGATCTTGCCGGTCTGGGCGGTGCTGGTGATCGTCTCGACGACCTGATCGGCCATCGAGCCGGCGACCACGATCTCGAGCTTGATCTTGGGAACGAAGTTCACCGCGTATTCGGCGCCGCGATAGATTTCCGTGTGACCGGACTGCGAGCCGAAGCCCTTGATTTCCGTGACCATCATGCCGCGCACGCCGATTGCGGTGAGCGCCTCGCGCACCTCCTCGAGCTTGAACGGCTTGATCGTTGCAATGATCAGTTTCACCTTGGTCCCTTTCGGTTCTTGCGGCTCGCAGCTGCGCACCGCATCTCCTCGTTTGTGCATGGGCAGAAAGCCGCTGCCGGCCCAGCATGGGAAGGGAAAGCCCCTTGCGCACAGCCGGATGCACGCCTAAGGAGATCACAAAATGGGCGAAAAATCAGTATTTGATTAAAATTTAGGCCATCTAAAAAGACAAATATGTGACCGTTTCCAGGTCAACATCAGGTGGCAAACCCGTTATCCTCCCCCAAAACAGAGCGAAGGCCGGGCAGAGCGAAATGAGTGATTCAGGGCGTGGCAAGGGCCGTCTGGTGGCCGATCGCCGCTATCCCGAAAGGGGCCAAACTGGTGGTCAGGCCGGTGATCGTATGGCAGGCCAGACGGGCGGCAGGAAGCCTGCGGGCCAGAAGCCGGGCACCGGATCGGGTGCGGGGTCGGGGGCTGCCAAAAGGACGGCGGGCAATGGCGGCGGCGGCACCCGCCGGACGTCAGTGAAAAAAAACATGCGCAGACCGGCGAAGAAACGGAACTTCCTCGTGGCCCTGGTGTTGGGCATCGTGTCTTTCGTGGTCAGCATCCTCTGGCGCATCACCTGGCGGGTGACAGCGGTCGTCGCGCTCCTTCTGGCGCTGGGGGTGGGGTATTTCTATACCAAGCTGCCGCCGGTCACCGAGCTGCTCGACGGGCGGGCACGGGGATCGGTCACGCTGATCGACCGCAACGGTGCGATCTTTGCCTGGCGCGGGGACCAGTTCGGCGGCGCGGTGACTGCCACGAGCGTGTCCAAGCATCTCAAGAACGCCGTGATCGCCACCGAGGACAAACGCTTTTACCATCACTTCGGGGTCTCGCCGCGCGGCGTGGCCAGCGCGATCCGCATCAACCTGGCGGAAGGGCGGGGCCCGCTGTCGGGACATGGCGGCTCGACGATCACCCAGCAGACCGCCAAGCTGCTCTGCATCGGCGTGTTCTACGATCCCAAGGTGTGGAAGAGCGAGGCCGACTACGTCTCGGATTGCCGCCAGTCCTCGCTGGCGCGCAAGGGCAAGGAAGCGCTCTACGCCATGGCGATGGAGCTGAAATACACCAAGGACGAGATCCTCTCGATCTATCTCAACCGCGCTTACATGGGCGGGGGCGCCTATGGTGCCGAGGCCGCTGCAGAGCGTTACTTCGGGAAGAATTCCGCGACGCTGAACGCGCAGGAATCGGCCATGCTGGCGGGGCTGCTGACCGCGCCTTCGACCCTCGCACCGACCGCCGATCTGGAACGCTCACAGAACCGCGCCTCGACGGTGCTGCGCCTGATGCGCGATCAGGGCTACCTGAGCGCGAGCGAGGAACAGCAGGCGCAGGCCAATCCGGCAACGCTTTCGGAAGAGGCGCAGAGCAAGACCGGTGGCTATTTCGCCGACTGGGTGATGTCGGCGGGCCCCGAGTATTTCACCCGCGACACGATGGAGGACGTGGTGATCCGCACCACGCTCGATCCGAAGCTGCAGAAGGCAGCCGAGGACGCGATGAACGAGGTCTACGACAACAAGGTCAAGGAAAGCTCGAAGGCGCAGGCGGCGATCGTCGTGATGTCGGCCGACGGTGCGGTGCGCGCCATGGTGGGCGGGCGCAAGACCGGCGTGTCGGGCGTCTTCAACCGTGCCACGCAGGCGAAGCGGCAGACCGGTTCTGCCTTCAAGCCCTTCATCTATGCGACCGCGCTCGAGCTGGGCCATTCACCCTATGACACGGTGGTCGATGAGCCCTTCTGCATGAACGTGCCGGGGTCGGGCCAGTGGTGCCCGCAGAACTATTCCAGGAACTACAAGGGCAAGGTCACGCTGACCGACGCTCTGGCGCATTCGCTGAACATCCCGGCGGTGAAGATCTCGGAATCGGTCGGGCGCGATCTTGTTGCCAAGGTCGCCACGGGCTTCGGCATCAAATCCGAGGTGAACAGCTCTCCGGCGATGGCGCTCGGCACCTCCGAGGCCACCCTGCTGGAGATGACCGGCGCCTATGCGGGCATTCTCAACGGCGGCTCGGCGGTGGTGCCCTACGGGCTGGTGGACTTGCGGCTAAAGGGCGACAACGAGGTGCTCATGGGCACCGGCGGCGGCATCCGCGAGCGGGTGATCCAGCCCGATGCGGCAGGTCAGCTGGTCTGGATGATGGAGCATGTGATCAACGGCGGCACCGGCGGAAGAGCAAAGCTGTCCGACCGCGAGGTGGCAGGCAAGACCGGCACCTCGAACGATGCGCGTGACGCCTGGTTCATCGGCTTTACCGCCGATTACGTGGTCGGCGTCTGGATGGGCAACGATGACAACTCGCCGCTTACCGGGGTGACCGGGGGCGGGTTGCCGGCGGAGATCTGGCGCGAGACCATGCAGCGGGTGACCGAAGGCACCGAGGCCAAGCCGTTGCCGGCCATCGCTCCCGAGCCGCCGCGCCAGGTGGCGCAACCCCAGCCGCAGCCGCAGCCGCAGCGGGTGCGCCGCGACAACATCATCCAGCAGGTCATCCGGGATCTTCTCGGCGGCGGCTGACGTGGCTGGGCAGGTTCCTTCGAAGGAACCTGCAAAAGCCTTCGCAGGCTTTTGAGCTAGGCTTGACCTGAGGCGCACAGGCGGACATGAGAGGCGAAATCCCGCAAAAGGAGACGCCCCCATGTCCGCAGCCGTGTCCGACGACCGCCTGATCGTCGCCCTCGACGTGCCCAACGCCCTCGAGGGCCTGAGAATTGCCGAAGAGATCGGCGACGCCGTCTCCTTCTACAAGATCGGCCTCGGCATGCTTACGGGCGGCGGGCTGGCGTTGGCCAACGAGCTCAAGCAGGAGCATGGCAAGCGCATCTTCCTTGACATGAAGTTCTTCGACATCGGCCAGACCGTCGAGAACGCGGTGCGCGGCATCGCGCAGTTCGACCTCGACTTCCTGACCGTGCACGGCGATCCGCACGTGGTGCGCGCCGCCAAGGAAGGTGCGGCGGGCAAGGACCTGAAGATTCTGGCGGTGACCATCCTGACCTCGCTCGACCGGGCCGATCTCGATGCCAGCCTGATCCTGCCGGGCGACATCGAGGACCTGGTGGTCGAGCGCGCCGCCCGCGCCTTCGAGGCCGGGGCCGATGGCATCATCGCCTCGCCCAACGAAGCTGCCCGCATCCGCGCGCTGCCCGAGGCCAAGGGCAAACTCATCGTGACGCCGGGCGTGCGCCCGGCGGGCAGCGCCGGTGACGACCAGAAGCGCATCGCCACCCCCGCGAGCGCCATCGCCGCCGGGGCCGACCATATCGTCGTCGGCCGCCCGGTCTGGCGCGCCCCCTCGCCGCGCGAGGCGGCGCTGGCGATCAACGCCGAGCTGGCCTCGCCGCAGGCGCAGCGTCCCAACAAGGCTTGATCCGGGGCTTGATCCGGGGGACGCGGGGGGCTAACCAGACGTCATGACACGTCCGATGCCCCTCGCAACTCTTTGGTGGCCCGCCTGACATAGGCGGCCGGACTTCTCATGTTTTCCAAAAAGGCCGCCGCTTCGGGCGGCCTTTTTGATGCACATTCCCATCAACTGCCCCATGCGGCGGCCTCCCTGACCAGACAGACCCTGTCCTGACACGGAGACCCCCATGGACCAGACCACCCTGACCCGACCCGAGACCGAAGCGACCCTCGCGGCCAAGCCGGTGATCCTCACCGGAGACCGCACCACCGGCCCGCTGCACATCGGCCATTACGCCGGTTCGCTGAAGAACCGGCTGGCGCTGCAGGACACGCACGAGCAGTACCTGCTGCTCGCCGACACGCAGGCGCTGACTGACAACGCCCATGACATCGGCAAGGTGCGGCGCAACGTGCTCGAGGTCGCCTGCGACTATCTCGCCGTCGGCATCGACCCCGTCAGGACCACCATCTGCCTGCAATCTCACCTGCCGGCGCTGGCCGAACTCTCGATGCTCTATCTCAACTTCGTCAGCGTCGCCCGGCTCGAGCGTAACCCGACGATCAAGGACGAGATTCGCGCGCGCGGCTTCGGGCGCGACATCCCCGCCGGGTTCCTCTGCTACCCCGCAGCGCAGGCCGCCGACATCACGGCCTTCAAGGCCACGGTCGTGCCGGTGGGCGAAGATCAGGCACCGCTGATCGAACAATGCAACGAGATCGTGCGGCGGGTGAACGCGGCGGCGGGTCGAGAGGTGCTGCCCGAGGCACAGGCGCTGATCCCCGAGGCGGGCCGCCTGCCGGGCATCGACGGGCGCGCGAAGATGAGCAAGTCGGGCGGCAATGCGATCCCGCTCTCGGCGTCCGAAGACGAGATCAGCCGGGCGGTGCGGGCGATGTTCACCGATCCCGAACACCTGCGGGTCGAGGATCCGGGCAAGGTCGAGGGCAACGTGGTCTTCGCCTACCTCGACGCCTTCGACTCCGAAAAAGACGACGTCGCGGCGCTCAAGGCGCATTACGCGCGCGGTGGACTCGGGGATGCGGTGCTGAAACGCCGGCTCGAGGACATCTTGCAGGCGCTGCTCGCGCCGATCCGGGCGCGGCGGGCCGAGGTCGCCTCGGATCCCGCGCAGGTGCATCGGATCATCGCGGAAGGCACGCAGGTCGCGCGCGAGGTCACCGAGGCTACAAAGCGCGAGGTGATGGACGCGCTGGGGCTGTTCCGGCTCTGAGCCGACGCGCAGCGCGCCTTCACGAAAATGCCCCCCGCGGCGGGACCGCGGGAGGCAGGGCAGTGCCGGTCTCGATCGGACCGGAAACAGCCGGGAGCGATCAGCCCTCGGCGTCGATCCGCACCTTCACGGCGTCATTCAGCGCCGCGGCGAACTCCGCCTTGGTCATGTCGATCACCAGCTCCTCGTCGGCGTTCAGCGACAACTGCGAAGCGCGCACGGAGGCATTCTCGATGGCGCGCTCGTCGGCGCCTTCCATCTCGCCGTCGAGGTCGATCACGACGAAGCCGCGGTCCATCTCGGATTTCTTCACCGTACCGACAATCTCGCCGTCGCTCGAACGGACGAGGGCGTCATTGGTGATCGCCGCGTCGAGCTGTGCCGAGACGTCCGCCGCGTCGCTGTAGATTTCATCGGCACCCACCGCCTCGATGCCGGCCTGCGCGGTGTCGGTCGCGGTCTCGCCGATGGCGTAGGCAGTGTCGCCGATCGCGTCGACGGCCTGAGCGGCCTGCTCGGTGACGCTGGCATCGTTCTCGGCCTGCGCGCCGATCGCGCCTGCGATAACCATGGTGAGTGCTGCGGTGGTGGTGGTCAGGAAGCGCTTGGTCATGTGCGGTCTCCTCGGTCTTGGTTAGGATCGTCCCCTCGGGGTCTCTGGGGTCACAATGAGGACCCCCCCTGGGTTGGTTCCAAGATTTCTCGGAGACCCGGGCTTTACGTTCCGGAAATTCCGCGACGTTCAGTCCTCGTTGATGTCCCGGGTCCAGACCTTGGTCTGGCCCTTGCGCACGCCCATGAAGCGCCGCAGCAGCGCCCAGGCGAGCGCCGCCACCACGGCGCAGATCAGCAGCAGCACGGGCCACCCGGCGGAGAGGCCGAGCAGCAGCAGCAGGCCCACCACCGCCGCGCCGATGGCAAAGCCGAGGAAGACATAGGCCGGACTGAGCACCTCGAGCACGAGGAGCACCACCGCCGCCGCCATCCAGACCCACCAGAGCTGGATCATGGCGTGCGCCCCTTGAGCAGGGTGAAGGCATCTGCAAAGGCGTCGAGCGCGTTCGACGGCAGCACGATGGTCTGCTTGCCGTCGCCCTTGCCGAGCGCCACCAGTGCCTCGACCTGCTTCAGCGCCACCTGGTACTGCGCCGCCTCGAGCCCGTTCTGGGCGATCGCCTCGGCCACCACCTGCGTGGCGTAAGCCTCGGCCTCGGCCGAGATGCGGCGCGCCTTGGCGGCCTGCTGCGCGGCATAGAGATCGGCGTCGGCGGCCAGTTCAACGGCGCGCTTGCGGCCCTCGGCCTCGGTCACCTGGGCACGGCGGGCGCGTTCGGCGTTGAGTTGCTGGAGCATGGCGTCACGGGTCTGCTGGTCGAGGTTCACGTCGAGGATCTCGGCCCGCGTCACCTCGATGCCCCAGTTGTCCACCGCGTCCTCGACATTGCCCTTGATGGTCGAGATCAGCGCGGCGCGGTTCGACTGCACCTCGTCGAGCTCCATCTTGCCGATCTCGGCGCGGACGATGCCGGCGACAGTGGTGGCGATGGCGGCATCGACGTCGCGGATGCGGTAGACGGTCTTTTCCGGCTCGAGGATGCGGTAGAACACCGAGGTTTCGACCTGCACCAGCACGTTGTCGGCGGTGATCGCATCCTGGCTGGCGTTGGGCAGCTGGCGTTCGAGGATCGAGACCTTGTGCGCCACCCGGTCGAGGAAGGGCACGATGAAGTTGATCCCCGGCCCGAGCACCGCGCGCAGCCGTCCGAAGCGCTCGACCACGTGTTTCTCGGCCTGCGGCACGATGCGGACCCCGAGCACCACGCAGAGGATCACGAAGGCGGCGAGCAGCAGGATCACGAGATTGCCGCCCACCAGGTCCAGTATCAGCTCGTCCACGGGCTACCCTCCCTTGCTGTCCGGCGCTGCCCCGAACGTGGGTCCGGCCGGTTCCGTCGGCCCGCAGGGGGCGCTGCCCCCTCGGCGCTGCGCGCCTTACCCCCGGGATATTTGTCCCTAGAAGAAACGCCTTGCGGCCATTTATGCACCGGCTGAGGACGCAGGGAAAGGACAAGCTCGTGCCGCGCTCACGTGGCGCGCACGCAGCTGTGCCAGGGCGTTCTGGGAACTGTGCGGCGGATCACGGCGTTTCTTGGGCAATCAGGAGACACGCCATGACCGAGATGCGCACACAGATCGGCGAGATGCGCTACAATGCCGCCGAGGAACAATTCGAAGCCCTAGTGACCTTTCACAGCGATGCCGGAAGGGTTCGGCTCGCCAGCACCTTCAAGGCCCCGGTGACCACCCCGCCGGAGGTCGCCGAGCGGGTGCTGATGTCGCGCGCGCTGGGGTTGCTGGACCGCGAGGGCACCCTGCAGGCGCGCACCGCGCCGCTGCCCTCGGAGCGCCAGCGGCGGCCGCGCGACGCGGCACCGCGCAAGGAGGGCTTTGCCTGGCTGTCGATCTTCCGCGCCGCCTGAGGCGTGCCGGCCGCGCCGGGCACGCAGATCAGCCGGCGGCGCGCAGGTCCATGTAGCCGCGCAGCATGGTGCGGAAATGCGGGATGGCGTCCTCGCGGGAGATGAACTCCTCGGGGCTCATCATCATCCAGCTGTCGCCTTCCCCGCCCCAGACCACGTCGCCGACGCGCTCGGCCGGCAGGTGCGCCGCAAAGTACCACAGGCCGTCGTGCAGCTTTTGCCAGCTCAGCGCTTCGGGCGGCAGCGTGAGCCCGACCTCCTCCACCGTCTCGCGCAGCGCGCAGTCGATGCCGGTCTCGCCGGGTTCGCGCGCGCCGCCGGGAAAGTCGAGATAGCCCGGCCAGGGAATGCCCTCGGCATGGTCGCGCCGCAGGATGAGCAGATCGTCACCGAGAAACAGGATGAGCTTTGCGCCTCTGAACTCCATCTTACCTCCGGGCAATGGCACTGGCACGCGGGATTGGCGTATACTGCCGAGGTAACACCTGTTGCCGGAATTGCCACCCATGCCCGCGCTGTGCCGCGATTGCCTTGCCGAATTCGATCACGGAACGCGCTGCCCCTCGTGCGGCCGCCCGCGGATCGTGCGCCATGACGAGCTGTGGGACCTCTCCATCGCGCACATGGACTGCGACGCCTTCTATGCCACGGTCGAGAAACGCGAGAATCCGGAGCTTGCCGACAAGCCGGTGATCGTTGGCGGCGGCAAGCGGGGGGTCGTCTCCACCGCCTGCTACGTGGCGCGGATCCGCGGGGTGCGCTCGGCCATGCCGATGTTCCAGGCGTTGAAACTCTGCCCCGACGCGGTGGTGGTCAAGCCGCGGATGGAGCTTTACGTCGAGGTGTCCCGGCAGATCCGCGCACTGATGGAAGAGCTGACACCGGCGATCGAGCCGCTGTCGCTGGACGAGGCCTTTCTCGATCTCACCGGCACGGCGCGGCTGCACGGACATCCGCCGGCGGTGATGATGGCGCGGCTGGTCAAGCGGATGCGCGAGGAGCTCGGCGTCACCGGCTCGGTTGGCCTGTCGCACAACAAGTTCCTGGCCAAGATCGCCTCGGACCTCGACAAGCCGCATGGCTTCTCGGTGATCGGCAAGGCCGAGACCGGCGCCTTCCTGCGGCCGAAGCCGGTGCGGCTGATCTGGGGGGTCGGCATGGCCTCGCAGGAAGCGCTGGAGCGGGCGGGGATCCGCACATTCGAGGACCTGCTGCGCTGGGAACAGCGCGATCTCATCGCCCGCTTCGGATCGATGGGGCAGCGGCTGTGGCACCTGGCGCGCGGCGAGGACACGCGGCGGGTGACGCGCGATGCCGCGATCAAGTCGATCTCGAACGAAACCACCTTCAACGAGGACACCGGCGATCACGACCTGCTCGACGGGCACCTGTGGCGGATGTGCGAGAAGGTCTCGGACCGCGCCAAGGCCAAGGGGCTTGCCGGGCGCGTGGTGACGCTGAAGGTCAAGCGCGCCGACTTCAAGCTGATCACCCGGCGGCAATCTCTGGAGGATGCCACGCAGATGGCCGACCGCATCTACCGCGTCGCGCGCGGGATGCTCGACGGGCTGGAGCGGCAGGGGCCCTGGCGACTGCTGGGGGCGGGGATCTCCGAGCTGGTGCCGGCAGAGCAGGCGGACCGGGGCGGCGATCTTCTGGATCCCGATGCGGGCAGGCGCGCGGCGGCGGAACGGGCAACGGATGCGATCCGCGCCCGCTTCGGCGATACGGCGATCGTGAAGGGCCGTGCGCTGCGCTGAGACCTAGCTGCCGCGGCTCAGCAGCTCGTCCTCTTCGTCTTCGGGGTCATAGCCGAGCGCTTCGAGGCCGGCCTCGAGGTTGTCGGCAAGATGCGGCGTGCCGATCAAGTAGTCGGCGGTCGGGGTCGAGGCCTCGGAGAGGGCGGTGCCATAGGCCTCTTCCCATTCGTCGGCATCGAAGGCATCGCGACCGATCCACATCACCGCGACAAGCGCGGCCTGTTCCTCTTCGCTCATGCGGTCGATGAAGCCGCGCAACTCGCCCTCGGCCCGATCGATCTCGCGGGCCATCAGGATCACGGCGGCAACCGTGCGGACGCTGATTTCTTCCATGGCGCGTCTCCTTTCATCGCGCACACCATGGAGAAAAGCGTACACCCCGACCTTGATCTGCGACAAGCGGCGCGTGGCGGAGGCGGAAGATCAGTAGGGCAGCGGCAGCGCGCGGTTCAGGAACTCGAGCGCGCCGGTCGCCAGCTGCTCATGCACCGCGGCGCGGGCCTCGGCGGTGCTGCCGCAGAGCGCCGGATCGCCGCCTTCTTCCTCAAGCAGCTTGGCGCCGCCGGGCGTGCAGAGGGCGAACAGATCGTAAAGCGCGGCACCCTGCAGCGGCTGCACCGCGATTCCGGTCTGGGTCGCGATCCGCGTCTCGCCGGGGACCGGCTGGTCGAGGCCGAAGATGCGCATGTCCGCGTTGTGCTCGGACAGGCTGTCCGGGCGGAACTCGGCGAGATACTCGGGCGCGATGGCCAGCGCCGCGCGCACCCGCGGATCGTGGCGGGGCAGGGTCAACGCCTGCGGATCGACATCGGCCGGATCGATGCCGCCTTCGGCGAACCAGCCGCAGTCGGGCGAGGCATGGGCGGTCCAGCAGTTGAGCATGTAGGCCCCCTGATCGATCATCCCGCCGGCCAGCATCATCGCGGCGGTGCCGCCGAGCGCGAAACCGGCAACGGCGACGCGGGTTTCATCAATGCGCATCTGCCAGTCGGGATCGTTCAGCAGCAGGTCGAGCGCCTGCCCCAACTCCGCCGGGCGGCGCCAGATCTCACCAAGTGCCGAAGCCGGGTCGCGCGGACGCTGGCCACTGACCTCGGCAACGATGTAGCCGCCCTCGGCCAGCCGCGCTGCCAGCCAGGCACCGCTTTGCTCGGCTGAGCGGCGCCCGCCGTGCGAGAGCAGCACCAGCGGCAGCTTGCCGGGCATGGGAGAGGCTTCGCGCTGTGCGGGAGTGCCTTCGAAGACCGCGTTGCGGCCGACCAGCTCGGACGCACCGCCGCCGGTCTGTGACGGGTACCAGATGGTCATCGACACGCCGCGACCGAAGTTCGCCTCGGGGCGGATCAGGCTGCTGACGCCAACGCCGGTCTTGTCACCCGCGGCATAGCCGGGAGCTGCAAGAAGGGCCGCAAGCGCGAGGCCGGTCAGGCGGGCAAGCATCCGATTTTCCTTGTCGAGTCGGTCGATACGTCAGGTCTGCCGTGGCAATGGCACGATACGCCCCTCGGGCGCCAGATCTTCGAAATCAAAATTGTCGAGTTTTTGGGCACGTCGGCCCGCTTTCTCGGCGCTGACGCGGATCTCAGAAAGGTCGCGCGCGGCCATGCCGAAGTGACGGTCGAGGTTCTCGACGCGGCTTTCAAGGCGTTCGATGTCCTGGTGCAGCAGGCCCAGCTCGCGGCGGATCGCCCCGGCCTGCTCACGCATCCGGGCATCCTTGAGCACCGCGCGCAGCGTGTTCAGCGTCGCCATGCAGGTGGTCGGAGAGACGATCCAGACCCGCAGCGAAAAGCCCTCGCGCACCACCTCGGGGAAGCTGGCATGCAGCTCGGCGTAGACCGCTTCGGAGGGCAGGAACATCAGCGCGCTGTCGGCGGTCTCGCCGTCGAGGATGTAGCGGTCCGAGATGTCGCGCAGGTGCTTGCGCACCGACATGCGGAAGGCCTGCCCGGCGCGCTGCTTGGCCTCGGGCGTTTCGGCGCGGCGCAGCATCTCGTAGGCCTCGAGCGGGAACTTGGCGTCGATGACGATATGGCCCGGCGGTTCCGGCAGCTTGATCAGGCAATCGGCGCGCCGCCCGTTCGAGAGCGTTGCCTGCATCGCGTAGGCGTCGGGGGGCAGCGCCTTGGAGACGATGTCGTTGAGCTGGATTTCCCCGAAGGCACCGCGCGTCTGCTTGTTCGACAGGATGTCCTGCAGCGACAGCACGTCACCCGAGAGCCTTGTGATGTTCTCCTGCGCCTGGTCGATGGTCTTCAGCCGTTCCTGCAGCTGGCCCAGCGAATGCGCGGTGCGGCGGGCGGTGCCGTGCAGGTTCTCGGACATGTTCTGCTGCACCTGCGCCAGCCGCTTTTCCATCAGTTGCAGCATGGCATTCTGGCTCTTCACCTGCGCCTCGGAGACGTGGTGCAGCCCGCCGGTGAGCCGTTCCTGCCCCTCGGACAGCGCCTGCACCCGCTGTGACAGCTGGCTGAGCGGGTAGCCGAGTCGCGCGGCACGGTTCGAGGCGCGGATCGCCATGATCATCAGGAGCGCGAGCACCGCCACGCCTGCGGCCATCCAGAGGCGCGGGTCGTCGAAGCCGATGGTCTGCCCGGCGATCTCGATCATGTGCGGCCGAACAGCCTCTCGATATCCGACAGCTTCAGCTCCACGTAGGTGGGGCGGCCATGGTTGCACTGGCCGGAGTGGGGCGTGGCCTCCATCTCGCGCAGCAGGGCGTTCATCTCCTCGGCGCGCATCCGGCGGCCCGAGCGGATCGAGCCGTGGCAGGCGACGCGGCTGAGGATCGCCTCGAGCTTTTCCTGCACCAGCTGCGAGCTGCCGTAATCCGCCAGCTCGTCGAGGATGTCCCTGATCAGCGCCTCGGCATTGACCTCTCCGAGGATTGCCGGGGTCTCGCGCACCGCCAGCGCCGAGCCGCCGAAGGGCTCGACCGAGAGACCCATGCGCGCCAGCTCGTCGGCGATGTCGAGCAGACGGGACTGGTCGTCCTGCGACAGCTCGACGATCTCGGGGATCAGCAGCGCCTGCGCCGCGACGCCGCGCTCGGCCATCTGGCGCTTCAGCTTTTCATAGACCAGCCGCTCGTGGGCCGCGTGCTGGTCGACGATCACGATGCCGGTCTCGGTCTGGGCGATGATGTAGTTCTCGTGCACCTGACCCCGCGCCGCGCCGAGCGGCAGGTGCGCGGCCTCGGGCTCGACCGCCGCGTCCTCGACGACGCGGCCCGACCAGCCGCCGCCCATCTCGGCGAAGCCCTGCGTCTGCGGCAGGCGCGGCGGGGCGGGGACGAAATTGGGGTTGGGGTCGGGCGCCTGCCCGGCATAGGCGGCGCTGCGTGCGCCCGCCGAGGGGCGGTCCATCTGGTAGATGCGCGGGCTGGTGACCCCCTCGGGGCGCGCGCCAAGCGGCGCGCCGCCGCCATAGGCGCCGAAGCTGTCGGTGTGCGAGGGCTGCTGGTGCAGCGGCAGCTGCCCGCCCGTGCCCATCAGCGGTCGAACCTCGGGCCGCAAGGCCGCCAGCGTGTCGGCGGCCACGGTGCTCGAGGCGCGGTGCCCGGCCCCGGCGAGCGCGTGGCGCAGCGCCGAGACGATGAGCCCGCGCACCAGCCCCGGCTCGCGGAAGCGGACCTCGGACTTGGCCGGGTGCACGTTGACGTCCACCAGATGCGGGTCGCAGTCGACGAAGAGCGCCACCGCCGGGTGCCGGTCGCGGCTCAGGTAATCGGCATAGGCGCCGCGCAGCGCGCCGTAGAGCAGCTTGTCCTGCACCGGGCGGCCGTTGACGAAGAGGTGCTGTGCCACGGAAGAGCCGCGCGAATAGGTCGGCAGGGCGGCGTAGCCGGTCAGCCGGAAGCCATCGCGCTCGGCGTCGATGGCCAGCGCATTGTCGGTGAACTCGGCGCCCAGCACCTGTGCCAGCCGACCCCGCAGCGCGTCGAAGAGATCGCCCGAGACGGCGTCGGCGCGGAAATTCACCCGATCCTTGCCCTGCGAGACATCGCGCAGGGTGAAGCCCACCGAGGGCTCGGCCATGGCGAGACGTTTCATCACGTCCGAGATCGACATCATCTCGGCGCGGTCGGTGCGCAGGAACTTCAGGCGTGCCGGGGTGGCAAAGAAGAGATCGCGCAGCGTCACCACCGTGCCGGGGTTCAGCGCCGCCGGTTTCACCGCGCCCATCTGCCCGCCGGAGACCGCGATCTCGGCCCCGTCCTGCCCGGCGACACGGCTCTGGATGGTCAGCCGGCCGACAGCGCCGAGCGAAGGAAGCGCCTCGCCGCGAAAGCCGAAGCTGTGGATGTTCAGCAGGTCCGAGCCATCGATCTTCGACGTGGCATGGCGCGACAGCGCCATTGGCAGCTCGTCCGGCCCCATGCCGCAGCCGTCGTCGCTGACCCGGATCAGGGTCTTGCCGCCGTCGGCGATCTCGACGGTGACGCGGGTGGCCCCGGCGTCGATGGCGTTCTCCACCAGCTCCTTGACCGCCGAGGCCGGGCGCTCGACCACCTCGCCGGCGGCGATGCGATTGATGGCGGCCTCGTCGAGCTGCCGAATGACGGGACGCATATTGGGGCTGTGGGTGTTCATGCCACCATACCTAGCAGGGATTTCGCGATTCTGGAACGGTCTGCGCCGGTGGCGGAGCGTTCAGTCCGCCGCCAGCGACGCGGCCCGACCGCCGGAGACCTCTAGCGCATCGGCAGGGGTGACCACCACCATCAATCCACGCCTTCCACCGTTCAGCACGATCCGCTCGGCCTTCATCGCCGCCGCCTCGAAGGCCACGGGCGCGCGCTTCTTCTGTCCGAAGGGGCTGATCCCGCCGGTGTGCATGCCGGTCAGCCGCTCGGCCTTGGCGGGATCCATCATCTGCGCCGACTTGCCGCCGAAGGCGCTGGCGACGCGCTTCATCGACAGCGTCGCGCCCGAGGGCACCACCGCGCAGCAGGGTTTTCCATCGACCTCGACCATCAGCGTCTTCAGCACCCTCTCGGGATCCCAGCCAATCGCCTCGGCGGCATGCAGCCCGATCTGCGCCTGCCCGGAGACGTAGTCGTATTCCAGCAGCTCGAAATCCACCTTGGCGCGCCCCAGCGCCTGCGTCGCGGGTGTGCCCTTGCTCATGCCGAGACCCTCATGCCCGATACCCCATCTGCCGGTCGATCCACGCAAGGATCACCCCGACCACCTGCGCCTGTTCCTCGTCGCTCAAGGCGCGCCCCGCCGCCAGCCCGTGCCACTTCGCAAGGCAGCCGCGGCAGCAGGTGGCCGTGGCGTGCTGGGCGACAAACACCGGGTGGCCACGCATGGGCGTCTGCTTGCCGTCGTTTCTCGGCTGCGCCGGGGCGAGCCGCTCGGCGATGAAGTCGCGCGCGTGCAGGAGGATCACCGCGCGGCCCTTCTCGTCGGCATAGGTGCGCTCCTTCGGGCCAAGCCGGAACCGGCTGCGGAAGCTCGAACGCGCCAGCCGCGCAAAGAGGCGGTCCGGCGCGGCGCTCATTCCAGGCTTTCGATATAGGTGCGCACCGCGTCCTGCACGTGGCGGAAGCGGTCGCCGCCGAGGTGCTTGCCGCCGTACCAGCGGGTGACCACGATGATGTGGTCCCTGAGCCCCTCGCGCTCCAGCATCCGCAGGATCACCATGCCCGCGCCGCTCTCGCCGTCGTCGTTCTTGATCGGCGTGTCGCCGGTCAGCAGGCCCCATGTGTTATGCGTGGCCTTGGCGAACTTCTTGTTACGCTTGAGCTCCCTGAGAAAGGCCTTCGCCTCCTCCTCCGAGGCGCAGGGCCCGCCCGAGACGGCGTATTTCGAGCCGCGGTCGCTGATGATGTTCTCGAGAATGCGCATGCCAGAGGGGTAAGCCGCGCGGAGGCAGGGCGCAAGCCTTCAGCCTCCGAGGTAGCCCCGCTCGATTTCCAGCAGCCGCTGCTTGCGCCAGAGCCCGCCGCCGTAGCCGGTGAGCGATCCGTCCGCCCCGATCACCCGGTGGCAGGGGATCACCAGCGCGATCTGATTGGCGCCATTGGCCTGCGCCACCGCCCGCACCGCCGAGGGCCGACCCAGCGCCTGCGCCAGCGCGCCGTAGCTGCGTGTCTCGCCAGCCGGGATCTCGCGCAAGGCGCGCCAGACCGACTTGGTGAACTCCGAGCCATGCAGCGCCAGCGGCGTGTCGAAGCGGGCGCTCTCCCCGGCGAAGAATCGCGCCAGCTCCTCGCGGATCTGCTGCGAGGGCGCGTATGTGCCCACGCCGATCTCGTTGCCTGCGCCCCTGCGCAGCTTCTCCAGCTCGCGCGGCAGCGCCTTGCGGTCGATGAATTCTAGCAGGTGCAGGTGTGACTTCGAGCAGACGGACACCATGTCGCCGAGCGGCGTGGCGATCCAGTCGGCGCGCAGCAGCGCGTCCGCCCTCAGCGCGCCCGGTGCGACGCCAAGCGCCTTGGCAAAGCCCGCGCGGAAGGCAGAGGCGCTTTCGAACCCCGCGTCGAGCTGCGCCTCGATCACCGGCGCCCCCGAGGCGAGTGCGGTGAAACCCTCGCGCAGACGACGCTGCCGGGCCATCTCGAGGAAGGTCATGCCGAACTGCCGCTTGAAGGCGCGGCGCACGGTAGAGGGATCGAGACCCATCGCCACGAGGTCGGGCTCGGACCAGCGGAAGGCCGGGCGCGCCTCGAGCGCCTCGAGTAGCCGGGCGATCACGGGATCTCCCTTGGCCATCGGGGCGAGCGGGCGGCAGCGCTTGCAGGGCCGGAAGCCGGCGGTGATGCACGCGCCCACGGTCTCGTGGAAGCTGCAATTCGCGCGCAGCGGTTTGCGCGCGGGGCAGGTCAGCCGGCAGAAGATGCCGGTCGAGGCGACGCAGACATAGGCCCGGCCATCGTAGGACGGGTCCCGGTCGAGCAGCGCCTGGTAGAGCGTGTCAGGGTCAGGAAGGGCAAAGAGCATGCCCCGACTCTAGCCGATCCGCGCGCGGCGCGCCGCCGGAAATCGGGCGGCTATTGTTCTCTAGCACCGGCCCCTCTTGCTTCGCCGGTCTCGCGCCCCACATGAGAAGATAGATATCAAAAAACAGATATGAAAAGGAGCCGGGCAATGAAGACCGAGGAAGTGGGCAACGCCCTTCTGGAGACCTGGACCGCCGACGAGGTCGCCGAGGCCTTCGCCCGCAACGAGATCGTGCTGATCGACGTGCGCACGCCGCAGGAATACATGTTCGAGCACATCGAGGGCGCGCTGCTGATGCCGATGGCCTTCTTCCGCCCCGAGAAGCTGCCGGGGCAGGGTGAGAAGCGCATCGTCTTCCACTGCGGCTCTGGCGCGCGTTCGGAGCGGGTCGCCCGCGCCGCCATCGCGTCGGGCATGGCGCGCGTCGCACATATGGAAGGCGGCTTCGGGGCCTGGAAAGGCAGCCACAAGCCCTATATCGGCACCAACATGGCCACCGGTGCACCCACGCCGGTCGGCTGAAACACCCCGGCCCTTCTTCTCTTTCAAAATACGCCGGGGGTGAATTGGCCGCAGGCCAAGAGGGGGCAGCGCCCCCTTTTCCGCGATCAACCGCGCCCGGTCACCCGGTCGAAGCGCTGCCGCGCCACGTCCTCGTCGCGCATCGCCTTGCGGTCGGCAATCAGCGCCGCCTCGACGTAGCCGAGGTGCGCCTGCACCGCGGCCTTGGCAGCCGACGCGTCACGCGCCTGCAGCGCGGTATTGATCGCCCGGTGCTGCTCGAGCAGCGCCTCACGGGTGGTGCGCTGCTTGAACATGACCGAGCGGTTGTAGAACACCCCCTCGCGCAGCAGCTGGTACATCGAGCGCATCATGTGCAGCATGATGACGTTATGGCTGGCCTCGATGATCGCGAGGTGGAAGTCGGCATCGAGCCGCGCCTCCTCGGCCGGGTTCCGCTTCTGGTGCGCCGCGGCCATCTTCTCGAAGAGCGCGTCGATGACCTTCAGATCCGACGGCGTGCCATGCAGGGCCGCGCGCTCGGCGGCCAGCCCCTCCATGTCGCGGCGGAAGCTGAGGTAGTCGAAGACCGCCTCGTCATGCTTGGAAAAGAGTTGGATCAGCGCATCGGAGAAGGCGGAGCCGAGCACTTCCGTGACGAAGATGCCCGCCCCGGCGCGGGTTTCCAGCAAGCCTTGCGCCTGCAGGTCGGCCACCGCCTCGCGCAGCGAGGGGCGGGACACGCCCAGCCGGTCCGACAGCTCGCGCTCGGCGGGCAGGCGCTCGCCGGGACGCAGGATGCCGCGCAGGATCAGCTCTTCGATCTGGCGCACGACGGCGCTTGAGAGTTTCTCTGACTGGACGGGACGAAAGGGCATCGGGATGGTCCTGAGAGGCTGAATTGGTCAGATCATATGACCAGAGGCGCCATGTCTCAAGCGCGACGGAAGGAGAGGGTCTACCAGCGCGACAGCGCGTCCTCGTCCTCGTCCTTGGCGGTGACCCAGGAGGTGCCCTCTGCGCCGCTTTCCTTCTTCCAGAAGGGTGCGCGCGACTTGAGATAGTCCATCAAGTACTCGGCTGCCTCGAAGGCGTGGCCGCGGTGCTTGGAGGCGGTGGCGACCATCATGATGCGTTCGCCCGGACCCATGCGGCCGTAGCGGTGGATCACCAGCACCTCTCCGAGATCCCAGCGCGCCTCGGCCTCGGTCGCGATCTTTTCCAGCGCCTTCTGGGTCATGCCGGGGTAGTGCTCGATCTCCATGGTCGCCAGCGTGCCCGACACATCGCGCACCACGCCGGTGAAGGTCACCACGGCGCCCATGTCGGTGCGGCCTGCGGCAAATCCCTCGGCCTCGGCGCCGAAATCGAAGGGCTCTTCCTGCACGACAACCCGGATGGCCATGGGATCAGCCCCCGGTCATCGGCGGGAAGAAGGCGACCTCGCGCACGCCGGCAAGCGGCGCGTCGAACTCCGACAGTTCCTGGTCCAGCGCCACGCGCAGCGCCGAGAGATCGGAGAAGGCCAGCGCGTAGCGCTCCTCGCGCCCGCGCAGCTCCTCGATGAGATCGTTCACCGTGGCGGCCGCGGTCTCGTAGCGCTCCTTCGGCAGGCCGATGCGTTCGCGCACCCAGGCGAAATAGAGCAGGTCCATCACGTGTCGTCCTTCAGGAACGGCAGGGCCTTCACGAAGTAGTCCCAGCCGGTGATCAGGGTCAGCGCGGCGGCGATCCACAGCAGCGTCAGGCCAAGGTGGCCGGTCCAGATCATCCCGGCTTCCTGCCAGCGCAGCCCGTGCGGATCGGCGCCGCCGGCGTCGAGCGCGCGGGTGACCGTCTGCTGGTCCAGCGCCTCGACACTGAGAGCAAGGTAATGCTCGAACACCCCCTGTGAAAAGAGCGTGGCGATGGCAATCATCTGGAAAGTGGTTTTCCACTTCGCCAGCTTGGTCACCTTGAGCGTGCCCGCGACGTCGCCGAGATACTCGCGCAGGCCCGAGACAAACACCTCGCGGAAGAGAATCATCGTCGCGGGAAGCACCAGCCAGGGCGACATCGACGAATAGCCGACGATCACCATCAGCGCGATCACCACCATCGCCTTGTCGGCGATCGGGTCGAGCATGGCACCGATCTTGCTCTCCTGTCCCCAGAGCCGGGCGAGGTAACCGTCGAACCAGTCGGTGACGGCAGCGCTGATGAACAGCAGCAACGCGAACCAGTCCGCGAGCGGTCGCGAGAAATACAGGAACATCACCGCCACGCCGGGGGCGGCGATCAGGCGGAGGGCGGTGAGGATATTTGGCAGGTTCCAGCGCATGCGACTTACGTAGCGCGCTTTTTCCGGAGGGGAAAGACGCCTCGGACGCCCCGTTCACGCCTCTGTGCTGCGGCGGAATCTCTCGACATAGGCGGCGCGGGCCTGCGGCAGTGGCCGGTCGCGCAGCGCGGGGGCCATGTGGCGCTCTAGGAAGTGCCCGGTGGTGCGCAGCGCCTGCAGGATTTCGCCGTCCGGACCGGGGCCTTCGCCCTTCAGGATGTCGGGCAGGGGCAGCAGCCGGTCGGCCCATTCCCCCGCCGCCTGCCGCGAGACGGCGCGGCCGGTGCGGGGCGAGACGAAGCACAGTTCCTCGTTGGTGCCGCGCACCGCGCAGGCCGAGAGATCGAGCCCGAATCCCATCTCGTCAAGCAGAGCCATTTCCCAGCGCAGGTAGGCCAGCGGCCAGAGGTCGCGCTCGGGCAGCAGGTCGAGCAGCTGTTCGGTGCGGGCATAGAGGTTGGGGTGCACCTCGCGCTCGGGCAGCGAGAAAGCGAGCAGGGCGCATACCGCGTTGAGCCCGGCCAGCGACAGCCGGTCCGACAGCGCGCTCGCCGCGCGCGAACGCTGCGGCTCGGCGGTGAAGCTGCCCATGTGGTCCTCGAGCCGCGCCTTCCACGTCAGATCGAGCTGCGCGCCGGGTTGCAGGAAGGGGGCGACACGGCGCGAGGCACCGCCGCGCAGCACGCCCATGTGCCGCCCGTGTCCGGGGGTGAAGACCTCGAGAATCGCCGAGCTTTCGCCATGCCTGCGCGAGGTCAGAAGGATGCCGGTATCGCGCCATTCCATGCGCGCACTCTCGGAGTTTGCGGGGATGGGAGCAAGGGGGGGCAGCGGCGGGCGTCAGCGCCGGCACAGCCGCGCAGCCCCGCCGAGAAAGCCAGCGCCCGCATCCGAGCGCGTGAAGATGGGCCGCGATCCGCGGTGTCTCGCCGCGCTGTGAGCGGATGTGTCTTGATCTCGCAATATGATCTGCTCTGCAGTAGGATGGTCGGCCCGGGAGATGCCATGACCCAAACCCAACGCCACACCGCCCTGTTGATTGCCCTGCTCGCGCTCGGGGCGCTGTGGTTGCAGGTGCACGTCGGTCTGGCGCGCAGTCCCGGCCGGACGGTGTTCGAAGAGCTCTGGCGGCTTGGGCGCTACTTCACCATCCTGACCAACCTCATGGTGGCGGTGAGCTTCGCGATGATCGCCGCTGGGCACAGGGCGCAGCCCTGGTGGCTTGCGGCGGTGACGCTGTGGATCCTCATCGTCGCGATCGTCTACCACGGGCTGCTTGCGCGGCCGCTGGAGGGGTTGCGCTGGTGGTCGGACATGGCGGTGCATACCTTCGTGCCGATCGCGGTGGGGCTGTGGTGGCTGGCGCTGGCACCGAAGGACGGGCTGGTGCCGCGTCACGCGCTGTGGTGGCTGCTCTGGCCGCTGGGCTACGTCAGCTACGCGCTGATCCGTGGCGAGATCGACGGCCGGCACCCCTATTTCTTCATCGACCCTCACGAGGTCGGCTGGAGCGGCGTCGGCCTGTGGTGTCTGGCTCTGGGGGTGAGCTTCTGGCTCGGCGGGCTGGGGATGGTGGCGCTGGGGCGGCTGCTCAGCCGTCCATCTCCTCCAGCAGGTGACGCCCCCGACGGTCCTCAAGTTCGATGACCCAGAGATCCGGATCGAACGCGCGCTGTTTCGAGACCCGCGCATCGACCTCGTATTCCGGCCCCTCGGCCAGAGTCGTCCAGCGGCGCGCGCCGGTCATCAGGTCCCATTCGCGGGTGAAGGCCACGGCCTGTCCGTCGAGCGTGGCAAGCTTGACGATCACCGCCCCGGCGGTGTCGTCGCCATGGGCGGTCACATAGGCGGGGATGTCGAGCAGCGACAGCCGCCGCAGGTAGGCGCCGACCCAGACATGGGTGGCGAGCCGGGGTTCAGGCATTGCCGTCCTTGAACTCGAGGCCCATCTCGGAATAGCGCTCGGCTTCTTCCAGCCAATTCTCGCGTACCTTCACCTGCAGGAAGAGGTGCACCTTGCGGCCGAGAAACTCTTCGAGTTCGGCGCGCGAGGCTTGCGAAACCGCCTTGATCGTCTCGCCCTTCTTGCCCAGCACGATACCCTTGTGGCCGTCTCGGGTGACGTAGATCACTTGGTCGATGCGGGCGGTGCCGTCTTCGCGCTCTTCCCAATGCTCGGTCTCGACCGTCAGCTGGTAGGGCAATTCCTGGTGCAGGCGAAGGGTCAGCTTCTCGCGGGTCATCTCGGCGGCGATCATCCGCATCGGCAGGTCGGCGATCTGGTCCTCGGGGTAGAGCCAGGGGCTCTCGGGCACCTGCTCGGCCAGCCACTTGCGCAGCGCGTCGACGCCGTGGCCGCGCTCGGCCGAGATCATGAAGGTCTCGGCGAAGGCATAGGCCTCGTTCATCTTCTGGGTGAGCGCCAGCAGCTCTTCTGCCTTGACCCGGTCGATCTTGTTGATCGCCAGCGCCACCTTGCGGCCGCGCGGCAGGTCCTGCAGCCCCTCGAGGATGCGCTTCACGCCGTCGGTCATGCCGCGGTGCGCCTCGATCAGCAGCACGATGATGTCGGCATCCGATGCCCCGCCCCAGGCCGCCGCCACCATGGCGCGGTCGAGCCGGCGGCGCGGCTTGAACAGGCCCGGCGTGTCGACGAAGACGAGTTGGCTGTCGCCCTCCATGGCCACGCCGCGGATGCGCGTGCGGGTTGTCTGCACCTTGTGGGTGACGATCGACACCTTGGCGCCCACCATGCGGTTGGTGAGCGTCGACTTGCCCGCATTGGGCTCGCCGATGAGGGCGATGAATCCGGCACGTGTGGTCATTGGGGTGTTCCCGTTACTGACGATCCGTGGCCCTTACAGGCTTTTGCGGCGCGGGGCCAGAGCGGCCGCTGCGGATCAGGGTATAGCATCCCGAGACGACAATCAGCAGTGCTCCTGCAAGTGTCCACAGATCCGGGCGCTCGCCGAAGAGCAGATAGGCGAAGACAAGCGCCACCAGCAGCCGCGAATAGCGGAAGGGGGCAACCACCGAGACCTCACCCGTGCGCATGGCGCGGGTGAGGGCGGTGTAGGCGGTAACGCCGACAAGGCCGGTCGCCAGCAGGCGCAAGAGCTCGCTCGTCTCCGGCACGCGCGGCGGGGCCGGATCGAAGGGCAGCAGCAGCAGGCCCGCGAGGGTGACAACGGCGAAGCCGAGGACGCCGAGCTGCTTCGCCGAAACCGCGGGTGGCGCGGCGCGGGTGTAAAGATCGCGCATGGCAAAGCCGAACATCGCGGCGATCGACAGCAGCGCGTCGAGCCGGAATGCCTCGGGCGTCGGGCGCACGATCAGCAGCACGCCCATGAAGCCCACCGCCATTGCGGCCCAGCGGCGCGGACCGACCTTCTCGCCCAGCAGCAGCGCGGCCCCGGCGGTGACCACCAGCGGCGCGGCTTGCAGGATCGAGGAGGTGACCGAAAGGGGCGTGTAGGCCAGCGACAGCGCGAAGAAGAGCCGGCCCATGATCTCGAAAAAGGTGCGCAGCAGCAGGCTTGGGCGCAGCATCGCGGGGTGCAGTACAGCCTCGCCGGCGCGCAGGGTCATCAGCGTGTAGAGGGTCACGCCGGTGAGGCCGAAGATCAGCGTTGCTTCGCCCGGCGGCAGACCGGGGGCGACGGATTTGAACAGTGCGTCTTCGACCGCGAAGAGCGTCATCGCCAGCACCATGAACCCGGCGCCGGTGGCATTCGCGCTCATCCGCGGCGCGGCGGTGTCAGCCATTCTCTGAGACTTGCGCCAGCAGCGCCGCGGCGGCTTCCTGTTCGGCCTTGCGCTTCGAGCCGGCGGTGGCGTCCGCCTTCTGGCCCGAGGCGAGCCGCACCTCGATGGTGAAGACCGGCGCATGGTCGGGGCCGGAGCGCGCCGTTTCGACATAGGCGGGCGGCGTCATGCCGCGCGCCTGCGCCCATTCCTGCAACGAGGTCTTGGGGTCGCGCGCATCCTGCTGAACGGTCGAGACGCGGTCGCCCCAAAGCCGCAGGATCATCTCGCGCGCCACCTCGAAACCACCGTCAAGGTAGACTGCGGCGATCACCGCCTCCATCGCGTCACCGAGCAGCGCTTGCTTGCGCCGTCCGCCCGACATCATCTCGGAACGGCCAAGTTTCAGCGCCGCGCCGATGTCGACGTCGCGCGCGACCTCGGCGCAGGCCTCCTTGCGGACCAGCGCGTTGAAGCGGGGGGCAAGCTGGCCCTCGGACGCCTTGCGGTCCTCGCCCAGAAGTGCCTCGGCCATGACCAGGCCAAGCACGCGGTCGCCGAGGAACTCGAGCCGCTGGTTGTCCTCGCGGCCGGGGCCGGACATGGACGAATGGGTCAGCGCGCGGCGCAGCAGGTCGGGCCGGTCGAACCGGTGGCCCAGCCGCTGCTCCAGTGCTTCTATCTCGGCCGAACGCTTCATGTGATCTTGTGGAAGAACCGGTCGGAGCGCCAGGTCCAGAAGAACAGCATCGAGCGGCCTGCCGACGAGAACATGACGCGCGTGGCCTTGCCGATGATGTTCTCGAAGGGCACGAAGCCGACGCCGCCCGCGGCATTCGGGACGCGGCTGTCTGCGGAGTTGTCGCGGTTGTCACCCATCATGAAGAAATGACCCTCGGGCACGGTGTAGATCGGCGTGTTGTCCGAGCCCTGCATGCCGATGTTGAGGATATCATGCTTCACGCCATTGGGCAGCGTTTCGGTCCAGCGCGATTTCTCGCAGACCGCGCCGGTGCCGACCGGGCCGTTCTCGCAGCGCGGGCGCAGCCCCTGCGGGCCCTGCGGCTCGGCGGTCTCGGTGAAGGTGCCGTTGGCCTCGACCTGGGTCGGGGTGCCGTTGATGTAGAGCAGCCCCTGCTTGACCTGGATCTGGTCGCCGGGCAGGCCGATCACCCGCTTGATGAAGTCGGTGCCGTTGACCGGGTGGCGGAAGACCACCACGTCGCCGCGCTCGGGCTCGGAGCCGAAGAGCCGGGTGTTGTCGCCGTCGAGGAAGCCGCAGATGTCCTTGGCGTCGATGTTGATGCCGAAGGAGTTCAGGCGGATCGACGGGCAGGAGGCGTAGGAATAGCCGTAGGTCATCTTGTTGACGAAGAGGAAGTCGCCGATCAGCAGCGTGTCCTTCATCGAGCCCGAGGGGATCCAGAAGGGCTGGAAGAACAGCGTGCGGAAGACGCCCGCGATGATCAGCGCCCAGAACACCGTCTTGACGGTTTCCCAGATCCCGCCCGATTTCTCTTCTTTCGCCATGGAAATCCGCCCTGTGCCTCGATGTGCCTTGGTTTCAAGGCTTCATGGGCGGGGGCGGGGAGAGTGTCAAGCCAGCGCTGGGGCCGGACAAATCTCTTCGAAGAGATTTGCAAAACCCGTCGACGGGTTTTGTGCGCGCGTTACCCCGGCGTGATCGCCGCGCCGAGGGGGCGTGCCTCGATCACCACGAAGGCCTGCGCCCAGGGGTGATCATCGGTCAGCGTCACGTGGATGATCGCCTCGTGGCCGGGCGGGGTCATCAGGTCGAGCCGCTCCTTGGCCCATCCGGTGACATGCATCACAGGCTGGCCTGTGGGCAGGTTGGTCACCGCCATGTCCTTCCAGGAGATGCCCATGCGAAGCCCGGTGCCGAGCGCCTTGGAGCAGGCTTCCTTGGCGGCCCACCTCTTTGCATAGGTGCCGGCCACATCCTTGCGGCGTTCGGCCTTGCGCTGCTCGGTCTCGGTGAAGACGCGGTTGCGGAAGCGGTCGCCGAAGCGTGCCAGCGTCGCCTCGATCCGCTCGATATTCGCCAGGTCCGTGCCGATTCCGAGGATCATCTGCCGCGCCGCTCCGTGTTGCTCCCGCTGTCCGGGGAACCGCATCGCGGCGGCGCTGTCAAGCGCAGGGGGCGGAGAGGCGGGGTGCGGTGGCAGGGTGGCGGGTGGTGCGAGGCTGGCGCAGAGGCTGGCGCTCTTCGACCTCTGCCATGCGCGGCAGCGGCAGGTCGGCGAGTTCGCGGGGGCTCATGCGGGCGATCTCGGGGTGGTCGAGCGGGCCACGGCGGACGGGCTCGGTGTGCGGGGAAGGCCCGAACAGGGCCAGGAGAATCTGTTTCATTTGGTATCCTTTCGTTTGGCTAAAACATAAGCGGTGAATGCGCATATTTAATTGCACATCCTGCATAGCAGGGTTTAGCTCATGTGAATGAAGAGCCTGAACGCACACTCCCTCCACGGGCTGCGGGTGATCGAGGCGGTCGCCCGGAACGGCACGCTGTCGCGTGCCGCGGCGGAGCTCGGCAGCTCGATCGGCGCGGTCAGCCAGCAGGTCGCCCGCGCCGAAAAGGCGCTGGGGCTTCAGCTCTTCGACCGCAGCCGCGAGGGGATGCTGGTGCGCCCCGAGGCGGCGGAGTTCCTGTCGCGGCTCGGCGAGGGGTTCGCCCGCGTCGGCCAAGCGGTGGAGGCGCTGGAGCACCGCCGCGACAAGGTGGTGACGATCTCGGTCGCGCCGATCTTCGCGACGCGCTGGCTGATCTGGCGGCTCAAGGATTTCTACGCGCAACACCCCGACATCAAGGTGCGCATCGACATTGGCACCGGGCTGATCGATCCAGCGCGCGCCGACATGGACTTCGGCATCCGCATCGGGCCGGGGGACTGGCCCGGGGTGAAGGCCGAGCCGCTTTTCGACCAGCTGATCGTGCCGGTCTGCAGCCCCGAGATCGCCTGCATGCTGCGCACACCCGCCGACCTGTCGCGGGTGCCCATTATCCGTGATCCGGCGGCGATGTTCGGCTGGGACGCCTGGCTGGGGCCCGAGGGCGTGGCGGAGGATATCCTCGGCGAGGGGCCCGAGTTCCCCGATTCCGCCATGTGCCTCGACGCGGCGATCTCGGGGCTGGGGGTGTTCCTCGCCTTCGAGGTGCTGGTGCATGACGCGCTGCGCATGGGCAGCCTTGTCATGCCGTTCCCGCGCTACCGGCGCACGGGCTTCCGCTACGCGCTGGTCTCGGCGCCGGACCGGGTGCCGGGGCCGGACCAGCAGCTGTTCCGGCGCTGGCTGAAAAAGGCGCTGCGCGAGGAGGGGTTGGGCGAGGGTTGAGCCCCGCCTGGCTGGGGTCTCAGGCCCGCGCCTCGTCCATCAGGCGGCGCATTTCGGCGATCGCCGGGCCGAGGCCGAGGAAGATCGCCTCGCCGATCAGGAAGTGGCCGATGTTGAGCTCGACCACCTCGGGGAAGGCGGCGATGGGTTTCACCGTCTCGTAGGTCAGCCCGTGGCCTGCGTGCACCTCGAGCCCCAGTGAATGGCCAAAGGCGGCCATGTCACGCAGGCGCTCCAGCTCGGCGTCGCGCTCGTCGAATTTGCCTTCGGCGTGCAGGTCGCAATAGGCGCCGGTGTGCAGCTCGATCACCTGCGCGCCGATGCGGTGCGCGGCCTCGATCTGCGGCTTGTCGGGGGCGATGAAGATCGACACCCGGCAGCCCGCCTCGCGCAGCGGCGCGATGAAATGTGCCAGCCGGTTTTCCTCGCGCGCCACTTCCAGCCCGCCCTCGGTGGTGCGCTCCTCACGCTTCTCGGGGACGATGCAGACGGCGTGCGGCTTGTGGCGCAGGGCGATGGCCTGCATCTCCTCGGTGGCGGCCATCTCGAAGTTCAGCGGCACCGAGAGCGTTTCCATCAGCCCGTCGATGTCGGCGTCGGAGATATGGCGGCGGTCTTCGCGCAGGTGCGCGGTGATGCCGTCGGCGCCGGCCTCTTCGGCGATCTTCGCGGCGCGCAGCGGGCAGGGGTAGGCGCTGCCGCGGGCGTTGCGCACGGTGGCGACGTGGTCGATGTTGACGCCCAGTCTCAGGCGGCCGGCATAGGTGGTCATCGGATGTCCTCCGGGGGGTCGATCTGCGCCGGACCCTAGTCCGCCGCGCCGCCCTCGTCAGCCGCTTTCTGCTTCTTTTTCAGGGCGGCGAGCTTTTTCTTCAGCGCCCCGCGGCGGCGGTTCTGATAGGCGCGGATGACCGGCACCGACAGGTAGTAGGCGACCAGTCCCGCGATGATCCCGGGAAGGATGCCGCCGATCAGGTAGGGGTAGAAGACCTCGTGGAAGAAGATCCGCAAGTTGGTCCAGTCGGCCGCGTCGCCGGTGAAGACGGCGCAGACGTTGTGCCACAGGTCGTGGCCCGCATAGGTGAACTTGTCGAGCAGCGAGGCATGGTGCGGCGACCGGCGGTCGATGCCAAGCAGGAAGTATCCGAGTTCCAGCGAGACGATTCCGATCGGCACGTAGGTCAGCGGATTGCCGAAGAAGGTACCGAGCAGGGCCGCAAGGATGTTGCCCCGCACCAGCCAGGCAATCGTTGCAGCAACGACGAAGTGCAATCCGTAGAGCGGCGTGAAGGTGGTGAACACGCCAGCAAAGATGCCGCGGGCGATCTTTTCGGGGGAATCGGGCAGCCGGTGCAGACGGTACTGGACATAACGGGCGGCGCGCCCCCAGCCGCCACGCGGCCAGAAGAATTCGAGTACGGCCCTCCAGATTGGCCGTTTGTCGCGCCGCTTGAAAACCAAAGGCGCCCTTCCCCTTTATCTCTACTCCGCGGCGGCAGGCACGGCCGCCAGAGAGGTGTCGCGATGGCGGCTGACGGCGGCCACATCGCTTTCGGCTTCGAGTGCGGACATCAGCGAATGGAGATGCTCGGCGTCCCTCAGTTCCACGTCGATCTGGAGTCTGAAGAAATCCGGTTTCCGGTCGATGAAGTGCAGGTCCGAGATATTGGCCCCGCGCTCGCCAATCAAGGTGCAAATGCGCCCCAACACCCCGGCATCGTTGCCGACCGTGAGGTCAAGGCTCATGTCATAGGCGGCAGGATGGGTGCCCTCGGCCCAATGCAGATCGACCCAGCGCTCCGGCTGCTCTTCGTATTTGGCCAGCGATTCGCAGTCGATGGCATGAACGAAGACGCCCTTGCCACGCTTGGTGATGCCGACGATGCGCTCGCCGGGCAGCGGCTGGCAGCAGCGCGCGCGGGTGAAACCTGTGCCCGGCTCGAGGCCGATCACCGCGCGCTGCATCTCGACCTCGTGCTCGGCCGAGGGGGTCAGATCGGGGTAGACCGCATGCACCACCTCGCGGGTGGTCAATTCTGCGCTGCCGAGGCGCGCGAGAAGCTCGTCCGCATCCTCGAGCCGCAGCGTCTTGGCAGCCTTTTCGAGCACCTTGTCGGTTGATTTCTTGCCGACATGCTCGAAGGCCGAGCGCGCAAGCTCCTGCCCCAGCTTGATGAACCGGCCCCTGCCAGCCTCGCGCAAGGCGCGGCGGATGGCGCTGCGCGCCTTGCCGGTGGTGGCGATGTCGAGCCATGTCGCTTGCGGGGTCTGACCCTCGGCGGTGATGATCTCGACCGACTGGCCGTTCTTCAGCCGGGTCCAGAGCGGCACGCGGATGCCGTCGACCTTGGCGCCGACGCAGGCCGAGCCGATGCGGGTATGGATGGCATAGGCGTAATCGAGCGGCGTCGCGCCGCGCGGCAGCTTCACCACGTCGCCCTTGGGCGTGAAGCAGAACACCTTGTCCGAATACATCTCGAGCTTCACCGCCTCGAGGAATTCGTCGTGATCCTCCTCGGCGTCGAACTGCTCGGTCAGCGACGAGATCCACTTGGCGGGATCGACGGCGAAGGGGTTTTCCGACCGCACGCCGTCGCGGTAGGACCAATGCGCGGCGACGCCGGTCTCGGCCACGTCGTGCATCTGGCGGGTGCGGATCTGCACCTCGACGCGCTTGCCGTCACGGCCCGAGACGGTGGTGTGGATCGAGCGGTAGCCGTTGGATTTCGGCTGGCTGACATAGTCCTTGAACCGACCCGGCACGGCGCGCCAGCGTTGGTGGATCACGCCGAGCGCCCGGTAGGTGTCCATCTCGCTGCGGGTGATCACCCGAAAGCCGTAGATGTCGGACAGGCGCGAGAAGCCCATGCCCTTTTCCTGCATCTTTCGCCAGATCGAGTAAGGCTTCTTCGCGCGGCCGAAGACCTCGGCCTCGATCTGCGCCTCCTCGAGCTCGTGGCGCATGTCGCCGGTGATCCGGTGGATCACGTCGCCGGCTTCCTTCTGAAGGTTGATGAAGCGGCGGATGATCGAGGCGCGTCCCTCGGGGTTGAGCACCCGGAACGCCAGGTCCTCGAGTTCCTCGCGCATCCACTGCATGCCCATCCGGCCGGCGAGCGGCGCGTAGATGTCCATGGTCTCGCGCGCTTTCTGCACCTGCTTCTCCGGGCGCATCGCCTTGATCGTCCGCATGTTGTGCAGGCGGTCGGCGAGCTTCACCAGGATCACACGCAGGTCGCGCGACATGGCCATGAAGAGCTTGCGGAAGTTCTCGGCCTGCTTGGTCTCGGATGACGAGAGCTGCAGGTTGGTCAGCTTGGTGACCCCGTCCACCAGATCCGCGACCTCGGTGCCGAAGCGGTCGGCCACATCCTGATACGAGGCGCGGGTATCCTCGATCGTGTCATGCAGCAGCGCGGTGATGATGGTGGCATCGTCGAGTTGCTGCTCGGTCAGGATGGCGGCAACCGCGACGGGATGGGTGAAATAGGGCTCGCCCGAGTGGCGGAACTGCCCCTCGTGCATCCGCAGGCCGTAATCATAGGCCTCGCGGATCAGCTTTTCGTTGGTCTTTGGATTGTAGTTGCGGACCAGTGCAACAAGGTCTTCCGCCGCGATCATGGGCGCCTATCCTTACCCTGGCCCGCTACAGGCGAGCCTCTCAGCTCTCTCCTTGCGCTTCCATCAGGGCGCGCAGGAGCTTTTCTTCCGACATGTCGTCATCGGCCGGCTTGTCCTGCTCGGCACCCATGAGAAGCGCCATGCTGTCTTCTTCGGGCTCGTCGACTTCGATCTGGGTCTGGTGCGACTCGATCAGGCGCTCGCGCAGCTCGTCTGCCGACTGGGTTTCCTCGGCGATTTCGCGCAGCGCGACCACCGGGTTCTTGTCGTTGTCGCGATCGACTGTGATCGGCGCTCCGGCGGCGACTTCACGTGCGCGATGCGACGCGAGCATTACCAGCTCGAAGCGGTTGGGAACCTTGTCGACGCAGTCTTCTACCGTGACGCGGGCCATGAGCGTTTCACCTTCGGTTGACCGTAAGAAATGAGACTCCTACCGCGATGTTTCAGGATTGACAAGCGCAAACGCGGCGTCGTTTCGGCGCAGCTGGCTCACATTCGAACGACCTCTGCGCGGGCCTCGGCCGGAAGCGCATCGCAAAGCTCGCGCGCCGTGCTGCCGAGAATTGGGTGACGCCAATCGGCGGCGATATCGCACAGCGGAACGAGCACGAATGCGCGGTCCTGAATGCGCGGGTGCGGCAGAATCAGCCGCTCCGGCGTGTTCTCGCGCTGCTGCTCCGCGCTGATTTCGCGCCAGAGGGTTTGCGTTGCCTCATCTGGCATCACAGTTTCGCCAACAGCGAGCAGGTCGAGGTCGAGCGTGCGGCTGCCCCAACGGCGTGCCCGCGCACGCCCGAACTGCGTTTCGACCCGGTGCAGGGCGGCAAGAATTTCATGAGGATCCGCGGGCCCGGTGAGCCGGGCGCAGGCATTGCAGTAGTCAGGTCCGAAACCTGCCGGAAAACAGGGAGTTGCGTAGAAGTCACTGACATCGGCGATCGCAAATCCCTCGCGCGCGAGGGATGTAAGGGCCGCTTTCAGAGTTTCGTGCGGCGTGCCTTCTTCCGACGGAAGGTTCGCCCCCAGAGCGATCAATATTTCCTGCCCGAAAGCCATGCTTACACTATCCTTCTGCATATATTGCGCTGCTTGAAAAGCTGCCCGAAACGCTTACTCTCAGGACAGGGCGCCCATTGTTCCATTTTTCCACTCACGGATGCGGCGTCTCGATTACTCGAAAGGACATTTGATGTTTTACAAGGACGAACGGTTGGCGCTGTTCATTGACGGGTCTAACCTGTACGCAGCCGCCAAAGCCCTCGGCTTCGACATCGACTACAAGCTGCTCAGACAGGAATTTGTTCGCCGCGGCAAGATGGTGCGCGCCTTCTATTATACCGCGCTCCTCGAGAACGACGAATACTCTCCCATCCGTCCTTTGGTGGATTGGCTGCACTACAACGGCTTCACCATGGTGACCAAGCCCGCGAAGGAATACACCGACGCGCAGGGTCGCCGTAAGGTCAAGGGAAACATGGACATCGAGCTGACGGTCGATGCCATGGAACTGGCGCCCCGCGTCGATCACATCGTGCTGTTCTCTGGGGATGGGGACTTCCGGCCGCTGATCGAAAGCCTGCAGCGTCAAGGGGTTCGCGTTTCGGTCGTCTCGACGATCCGCAGCCAGCCGCCGATGATCGCGGACGAGCTCCGCCGTCAGGCCGACAACTTCATCGAGCTCGACGAGCTTCGCGAAGTCATCGGTCGCCCGCCGCGCGAGCAGCAGGCAGAGCGCAACTTCGAGGTCGCCAACGGGAACTGAGCCCTTGGCAATGACACAGATGTGCGGGCGTTATGGGGATGAGGTCCGCCATCCATGCTGACTGAGGCTGCCAGTTACGGCGGCCTCTTCGTCGCGGCTTTCGGAGCCGCGA
Source organism: Salipiger mangrovisoli (assembly GCF_015223355.1). Classification (GTDB taxonomy): domain Bacteria; phylum Pseudomonadota; class Alphaproteobacteria; order Rhodobacterales; family Rhodobacteraceae; genus Salipiger; species Salipiger mangrovisoli. Next base: position 142,727 of record NZ_JADFFK010000008.1, read on the forward strand.
CGATCTTGCCGTTTCAGTCGGAATTGATCTTCGTCGGGTTACAACTCGGCTCAAACCTGCCGATCTGGGCGTTGGTGCTCGTTGCGAGCATCGGAAACACGCTCGGCTCGGTGGTGAACTACGCGCTTGGCGCGGGGCTGGAGCATTTCCGCCACCGGCGCTGGTTTCCGCTCACCGAGGTGCAGCTTGAGCGCGCGCAGCGCTGGTACGCGAAATGGGGCATCTGGTCGCTGCTGCTGAGCTGGGCGCCGCTGGGGGACGGATTCACCGTGGTCGCCGGCATCATGCGCACCCCGCTCTGGCTCTTCGTGCTGCTTGTCGCGATCGCCAAGACCGGCCGCTACATCATCCTGGCCTGGCTGACCGCCGCGACGCTGGGCTGACCCCCTCTGGACCCGCGCCCGCAGAGCCACTAGGTCTGGGGGATCAGCAGACGCATCGGTGACCCAAGCCATGACCAAAGCCCCTCTCACCCTCTATCTCGCCGCGCCGCGCGGGTTCTGCGCCGGTGTCGACCGGGCAATCAAGATCGTCGAGATGGCGCTCGAGAAATGGGGCGCGCCGGTCTACGTGCGGCACGAGATCGTGCACAACAAGTTCGTCGTGGACGGGCTGCGCGAGAAGGGCGCGGTGTTTGTCGAGGAGCTCGAGGACTGCCCGCCGGACAGGCCGGTGATCTTCTCGGCCCACGGCGTGCCAAAGGCAGTGCCCGCCGAGGCGGCGCGGCGCGAGATGGTCTATGTCGATGCAACCTGTCCGCTGGTGTCCAAGGTCCATATCGAGGCCGCCCGCCACCACGAGAACGGGCTGCAGATGATCATGATCGGCCACGAGGGCCACCCCGAGACCATCGGCACCATGGGCCAGCTGCCCGAGGGCGAGGTGCTGCTGGTCGAAACCGTCGCCGACGTCGCCACGGTCGAGGTGCGCGATCCGCAGAAGCTCGCCTTCGTCACCCAGACCACGCTCTCGGTCGACGACACGGTGGATATCGTCGCGGCGCTGCGCGATCGCTTCCCGGCCATCGTCGGCCCGCACAAGGAAGACATCTGCTACGCCACCACCAACCGCCAGGAAGCGGTGAAGGCGATCGCGCCGGGCTGCGATGCGCTGCTGGTGGTGGGGGCGCCGAACTCGTCGAACTCCAAGCGGCTGGTCGAGGTGGCGCGCAAGGCGGGCTGCGCCTATGCCCAGCTGGTGCAGCGCGCCGAAGATATCGACTGGCGCGCGCTCGAAGGCATTCGCGCGGTCGGCGTCACCGCCGGGGCCTCGGCCCCCGAGGTGCTGATCGACGAGGTGGTCGCCGCCTTCGGCGCGCGCTTCGACATGACCGTGGAAAAGGTTGAGACCGCGCAGGAGAACGTCGAGTTCAAGGTGCCGCGCGTGCTGCGCGTTCCCGCGTGACCCTGCCGAAACTGGCGCTTGTCCTGCTCCCGCAGGACCACGCGATTCTGCGCCTGCCCGCCGATGCACCCTTGCCCGACTGGACCGGCAGCGACGGCTGCGTCAGCCTGACCCGCGCGCCGGACGAGTTGTCGGTGGTCTGCCCGAGCGGCGCGGTGCCCGAAGGCACCGAGGGCAGCTTCGGCTGGCGCGCCTTCCGCGTGGAGACGCTGGCCGGGCTTGACGAGCCGGGCGTGGTGCTGGCGGCGGTGATGCCGCTCTCGCAGGCCGGGCTCGGCGTCTTCGTCATCTCGACCTACCTGCGCGACTATCTGCTGGTGAGCGGCGCGCAGCTCGAGCGGGCAAGAACCCTGCTTGTCGCGGCCGGGCACCGGATCGCGCAGGGCTGATCCTCGGCCCGTGCCTGCCCGTTGACAGGCCGGGAGGGATCGGAAACCTTGCGGCACACTCAGGCGCCCAAGGAGAGACCATGCCCCGCCACACCCGCCCGCGGAGTCACGCATGAGCTCCGTGCCCCGCGTCCCCCTGCTCCTAGCGGTCGCCGGCCTGCTGCCCTTCCTCTGGTCGGTCGCCACGCATTTCAACGGGGCGCTCTACGATTGGTCCACGGCACATCTCGGCAGCCGTTTCGTTGCCCCTTACCTGCAACTCTCCTACGGCACGGTGATCCTTGCCTTCATGTCCGGCGTGCTCTGGGGCTTTGCCACCAAGGCGGGCGGCACGAAGGCAGCGGTGGCCTATGCGCTGTCGGTGCTGCCGGCGCTCTGGGCTTTCTTCATGGTTGGCGGCGGGCCAGTGGCGGCAGCCACGAACCTCGTCTTCGGCTTCCTCGGTCTGCTGCTGCTCGACGCCTGCTTCCAGATGTGGAGCCTCGCGCCGCGCTGGTGGCTGGCGCTGCGCGTGCCGATGAGCGCGGTGGTGATAGCCTGCCTCTCGGTCGAGGCCTTCCTGTGAACGGCGCGCAACGGCTGCGGGTCTTCGCGGCACCCGCGCCCAGCCCCCGCGACGGGCTGCGGATCACGCCGAAAGAAGCAGGGAGCGCGGCGCGTGGCCGCCCCGCGCGAGGTGACGGCGATTGCACCGCTGATGCGTGGCGCGGATCTCTGGCCGGTGCCGGGCCGGCCGCCAGGTCGGTGACGCCGGGCGCCGCGAGCGGGCTTGACGGCACCTCCGCGCCATGGCTTAGCCTGCGCACCTATGGCTGACCTATATGCATATACCGACGGAGCCTGCTCCGGGAATCCCGGCCCGGGCGGCTGGGGCGTTCTGATGCGCGCGATGGAGGGCGAGACCGTCGCCAAGGAGCGCGAGCTCCAGGGTGGCGAGGCGGAGACCACCAACAACCGCATGGAGCTGATGGCGGCGATCAGCGCGCTCGAAGCGCTGTCGCGCCCGTCGAGGATCACCGTCATCACCGACAGCGCCTACGTGAAGAACGGCGTCACCGGCTGGATCCACGGCTGGAAGCGCAACGGCTGGAAGACCGCCGCCAAGAAGCCGGTGAAGAACGCCGAGCTGTGGATGCGGCTCGACGAGGCGCAGCGCCGCCACGATGTCACCTGGGAGTGGGTCAAGGGCCACGCCGGCCATCCCGAGAACGAGCGCGCCGACGAGCTGGCGCGGGCCGGCATGGCCCCGTTCAAGGGCTGAGGCGGTGAGCCCGCTCGTGCTTCTCGACTACGCCGCGGTGGTGATCTTCGCGCTGACCGGCGCGCTGGTCGCCAGCCGGGCGCAGCTCGACGTGGTGGGCTTTGCCTTTCTCGCCTGCCTGACCGCCGTGGGCGGCGGCACCACCCGCGACCTGCTGCTCGACCGCCACCCGGTGTTCTGGATTGCCGAGCCGACCTATCTTGGCATCGCCTGCGCCGCGGCGCTGCTGGTCTTCTTCACCGCCCACCGGCTCGAGAGCCGGGCCAAGGCCATCCTTTGGCTCGACGCCGCGGCGCTGTCGGTGGCGGTGGCCGCGGGCAGCAGCATCGCGCAGGCCGAAGGTGCCGCCTGGGGCGTGGTGCTGGTGATGGGGGTGATGACCGGCTGTCTCGGCGGGCTGTTGCGCGACGTGGTGGCCAACGAGGTGCCGCTGCTGCTCAAGCAGGGCGAGCCCTATGCCACCTGCGCCCTCGGTGGCGCGCTGGCACTTCTGGTGGCCGGGTGGCTGGGCTTGCCGCCGTTCGCGGCCGCCCTGGTCTGCGCCGGAGCCACCTTCGCGCTGCGCGCCTCGGCGCTGGCCCTCGGCTGGGGAATCCCGGTCTACAAGTCGCGCCCGCCGCGGCACTGAGCGCCGGCGCCTTCTTCTCTTTTCAAATACGCCGGGGAGCGCGAGGGGCAGCGCCCCTCGTTCTCGTTGCGGCAGAGGGGCGCTGCCCCTCTTGCCGCTGCGCGGCAATTCACCCCGGGATATTTTTGCCTAGAAGAATGTGCGAGGGCGGCTCATTGCAGGTCGGCGAAGGCCCGTTTCAGGCGCGCTCCGGCGGCCTCGATGGTGGCGCGCGGCGCGGCGAGGTTGAAGCGCAGGAAGCTCTCGCCGCCGGCACCGAAGTCCGGGCCGGGGCTGGCGGCGATCTTCGCGATGTCGCGGACGCGGGCGTTGAACTCGTCGAAGATCATGCCGGTGCCCGAGAAGTCCACCCAGGCGAGGTAGGTTGCCTGCAACGGCATCGAGCGCAGGCCGGGGATGGCATTCACCGCCGCATCGAAGACCGCGCGGTTCCCGTTCAGATGCGCGACCTGCGCGTCGACCCAGACGGCGCCCTCGGGAGAATAGGCCGCTGCGGTCATCATCAGGCCGAGCGAGTTGGGCTTGCTGTCGAGCGCCTCGAGGCGGGCCTGCATCGCCGCGCGCATCGCGGGGTCGGAGATGGTCAGCGAGCCGACGCGCATCCCGGCGAGGTTGAAGGTCTTCGAGGCGGCGGTCAGCGTCACCAGCCGGTCCATGACCTCGGGTGCGGCCACGGCCATCGGCACGAAGGTCTCGCCGGGGTAGACGAGATCGTGGTGCACCTCGTCCGAGAGCAGCACCATGCCGTTGCGCGCGGCGAAGGCGGCGACGGCGCGCAGTTCCTCGGCGGTCCAGACCCGACCCGAGGGGTTCTGCGGCGAGCACCAGATCAGCATGGTCTCATTGCCGGTCAGACGCCTCTGCGCGTCCTCGAGGTCGAGCTCGTAGCGGTCGCCCTCGCGCTTCAGCGGGCATTCGGTGACCACCCGGTCGGCGCGGCGGATCTTCTTGGCGAACTCGTGGTAGACCGGCGAGAAGATCACCACGCTGTCGCCGGGCTGCGTGTAAACGTCGAGACACATGGCGACGCCATTGCCGAGCCCGTGGGTGGTGACGATCCAGTCCTGCTCGATGTGCCAGCCGTGGCGCTCCTTCATCCACCATTGCACCGCCCCGGTGTAGAGCCCGACGTCGGAAAAATAGCCGAAGATGCCGAGGTCGATCTGCCCGCGGACCGCGTCGAGCACGCAAGGGGCAGTCGGATAATCGGAATCCGCCGTCCACATCGCCAGACCGCCGTCCAGCGGCACGCCAAAGAGCTTGTCCATCAGGTCCCATTTGGCGGAGCCGGTGCCGCGGCGGTCGATGGGATGGTCGAAGAGGTCTTTCATCGCGGGGCCGTCACTTTCTGATCTTGCGGGTTCGGGGTGCTTGTGGGGACGCTAGCGGCTTGGCGCGCGAGTGCAAGGGTCGCAGGCGCGGGCATCTTGCGCGAGCATGCGCATTTGCCTAAGTGAAGTGCATGAAACGCCCTATTCTCATCCACCCCGATCCGCGGCTCAAGAAGCTCTGCGCGCCGGTGCCCGATCTTTCCGACGAGCTGCGCGTGCTGGCCGACGACATGTTGGAAACCATGTATGACGCGCCGGGCATCGGGCTGGCCGCGCCGCAGATCGGCGTGCTGGAGCGGCTGATCGTGCTCGACTGCGCCCGCGCCGACGATGGCGAGACGCCGCGCCCGCTGGTGATGTTCAACCCGCGGGTGATCGCCAGCTCGGACGAGCGCAACGTCTACGAGGAAGGCTGCCTGTCGATCCCCGAGCAATACGCCGAGGTCGAGCGGCCGAAGCTGGTCGAGGTCGAATGGCTGGACCGCGACGGCAAGCTGCGCAAGGAAGAGTTCGACGGGCTCTGGGCGACCTGCGTGCAGCACGAGATCGACCACCTCGACGGCAAGCTCTTCATCGACTACCTCAAGCCGCTCAAGCGCCAGATGATCACCCGCAAGATGGTCAAGCTGAAGCGCGAGAGGGCGCGGATTTGAGCCTGCTGCCGATCCTGCGCTGGCCCGACCCGCGCCTGTCGCAGCGCTGCGACGAGGTCGGCTCGGTGGACGAGGTGGCCGGGCTGGTCAGCGATCTCTTCGAGACCATGTACGACGCCCCCGGCCGCGGCCTTGCCGCGCCGCAGGTGGGCGCGATGTTCCGGGTTTTCGTCATGGATGCGGGCTGGAAGGACGGCGAGATGACGCCGCGCGCCTGCATCAACCCCGAGATCACCTGGCGCTCGGACGAGCGTGTCACCGGCGGCGAGGGGTGCCTGTCGATTCCCGGCGTCACCGCGCAGGTGGAGCGCCACGCGCGCATCCGCCTGGCCTACACCGATCTTGGCGGCGCGGCGCAGGAGGCCGAGCTCTCGGGCGCCGAGGCGATCGTCGCGCAGCACGAGTATGACCATCTCGACGGGCTGGTGCATTTCGACCGGCTGGAGGCAGAGGCGCGCGCCGCGCTGATCGCCGACTACGAGGCGCTGGTGCAAGGAGCCTGACGATGACCGCACGCACATGCATTCCCTGGCCCGACAAGCGGCTGCGCACGCCCGCCGCGCCGGTCGAGGCGATCAGCGACGAGATCCGCGCGATCTGGGACGACATGATCGACACGATGGAGGCGATGCCCGGCGTCGGGCTTGCGGCGCCGCAGATCGGCGTGATGCTGCGGCTGGCGGTGGTCGATGCCTCGGAGGAACGCGGCAAGGCGATCCGCATGGCCAACCCCGAGATCCTGCACGCCTCGGTGAAGATGAACGCCCATGACGAGGCCAGCCCGAACCTGCCCGGTGTCTGGGCGAAGATCGAACGCCCGCGCGGCGTGACGGTGCGGTTCATGAACGCCGAGGGCGAGATGCAGGAACAGGACTTCGTCGGGCTCTGGGCAACCTCGGTGCAGCACCAGGTCGATCACCTGAACGGCAAGATGTACTTCGACCACCTCGGCAAGGTGAAGCGCGACATGCTGATCCGCCGCTCGAAGAAGCGCGGCTGACGCGCGCCGCTGCCCGAGGCCGCTCTGGCGGTGCTGGCGGGATTTGCGTATTTGTCGAAGAGAAGAAGGGGCGGACGCTTTCGGGTGGGCCGCGCCGCTGAGCATGTGTGGAAAGTGGAAAGGGGCGGCGGATGCGCGTGGTCTTCATGGGAACGCCGGATTTCTCTGTGCCGGTGCTCGAGGCGCTGGTCGGGGCCGGTCACGAGATCGCCGCGGTCTACAGCCAGCCGCCGCGGCCTGCGGGGCGCGGCAAGAAGGACCGACCCTCGCCGGTGCAGGCGCGGGCCGAGGCGCTGGGGCTGGAGGTGCGCCATCCGGTCAGCCTGAAGCAGGCCGATGAGCAGGCCGCCTTTGCCGCGCTGAACGCCGATGTGGCGGTGGTGGTGGCCTACGGGCTGCTCCTGCCGCAGGCGATCCTCGACGCGCCCGCGCGGGGCTGCCTCAACATCCACGCCTCGCTGCTGCCGCGCTGGCGCGGCGCGGCGCCGATCCACCGGGCGATCTTGTCCGGCGACCTGGAGACCGGCGTGTGCATCATGCAGATGGAGGCGGGGCTCGACACCGGGCCGGTGCTGCTGCGCGAGGCGCTGAAGATCGGTGCCGAGGAGACCACCGGCGAGTTGCACGACCGGCTTTCGGAGATGGGTGCGCGGCTGATCGTCACCGCGCTGGAGCGGCTGGACATGCTGGAGGCCGTGCCGCAGCCCGCGGCCGGGGTCACCTACGCGCAGAAGATCGACAAGGCCGAAGCGGTGCTCGACTGGAGCCTGCCCGCCGAGGAGGTGTCGCGGCGCATCCGCGGGTTGGCGCCTTTTCCGGGGGCCTGGACCATGGTCGGCGACCAGCGCATCAAGCTGCTGGGCGCGCGGGTTGTGCCGGGCGAGGGCGCGCCGGGCGAGGCGCTGGATGAAAGCTTCGTCATCGCCTGCGGGTCGGGCGCGGTGCGGGTGACGCGGGCGCAGCGCGCCGGCAAGGGCGCGCAGGACGCAGAGACATTTCTGCGCGGCATGAAGGTGCCCGCGGGCACGGTGCTTGGCGCGGGCTGACCGCGCCGGGGACAGGCAGAGGAAAGGGACGGACATGGCCATTCTCTGGCTTCTGATCATCGGGGCGGCGGCGGGCTTTTTCGCCACGCGTTTCATGCGGGTCGAGACCGGCGTGGTGCAGACCGTGGCCATCGGCATGGGCGGCGCGCTGATCGGCGGGCTGGTGCTGCGCGCGCTGATCGCCGTGACCGGGGCGCTGGCGGGACTCGTCGGCGCGGTGCTCGGGGCAATCCTGCTGATCTGGCTGTTGCAGAAGTTCGGGCCACGCTGATCGGCGCACGCCCGGATGTGCGCTCATGCCGGAGGGGCTGCGCGCCTGTGCCAGTTTGCTCGGGGCGGCGTCTCGCCTAGCTCTTTGTGGACAGAACCGCAGGGAGCGCAAGACATGGGCCAGTTGGTCGAAGGCGAATGGCAGGACACGTGGTATGACACCGGCAAGACCGGCGGCAAGTTCGTCCGCTCCACCGCGAAGTTCCGGAACTGGATCACCGCGGACGGCAGCGCCGGCCCCTCGGGCGAGGGCGGCTTCAGGGCCGAGCCGGACCGATATCATCTCTATGTCAGCTATGCCTGTCCCTGGGCGCATCGCGCGCTGATCTTCCGCACGCTGAAGGGGCTCGATGAGCTGATCCCCTACAGCGTCGTGCATCCCGAGATGCTGTCCGAGGGATGGGAATTCCGCAGCGACTTTGCGGGGGCCACGGGCGACAGGCTTCACGACCTGCCGTTCCTGCGCGACATCTACCTGAAGGCCGACCCGGCGATATCGGGGCGGGTGACGGTTCCGGTGCTCTGGGACCGCCAGCGCGAGACCATCGTCTCGAACGAGAGCGCCGAGATCATCCGCATGTTCAACGCCGCCTTCGACGGGCTGACCGGAAATTCCGACGACTATTGGCCCGAAGAGCTGCGCGCCGCGATCGAGCCGGTCAACGCGCGGATCTACGACACGGTCAACAACGGCGTCTACAAGGCAGGCTTCGCCACGACGCAGAACGCCTACGAGGAGGCGGTGCTGCCGCTGTTCGAGACGCTCGACTGGCTCGAGGACCGGCTTTCGGGGCAGCGCTACCTGATGGGCGGTCAGATCACCGAGGCCGATTGGCGGTTGTTCACCACGCTGATCCGTTTCGACACGGTCTACCATGGACACTTCAAGTGCAACCGGCGGCGCATCATCGACTATCCGGCGCTCTGGGCTTATGTCCGAGAGCTGTACCAGTGGCCCGGCGTGGCCGAGACGGTGCGGCTCGATCACATCTCGCGCCACTATCATTACAGCCATGACACCATCAATCCGCACCGCATCGTGCCGGTCGGACCGGTTCTGGCGCTTGATCTGCCGCATGGGCGTGAAGCCCTGGCCGCTGTCGGCTGAGGCCGGTCGGGCCGAGGCCGGTCAGACGGCGCAGCGGGCGCCGTAGTGCTCGATCATCGCGGCAAGATCCGCGGGGGCCGTCGCCGAGGGCAGGTAGGCGCAGGCGTTGGCGCAGTGCTGGAAGATCGATCCATCGGAGAAGACGGGGGAGTCGGTCACGAAGACCACCCGGCAGTCGGGGCGCCGGTAGGACGCGAAATCCGCCACCGCCAGCGCGCTGCCCGAGGCCAGCATCAGATCGAGCACGATGACGTCCACTTCTTCGGTTTGCATCAGGCGGGTGGCGCTCTCCTGATCAGCGACGATCCTGACGTCGGCACCGTTGTGCTCGAGGTGTTTGCTCCAGCGTCCGGCAAGGATTCGATCGGCTTGTACGATAAGTACCTTCATTGCTCATCTCCCAGCAGACGCCCCCCAGTGTCCGCGTGTGACAGTGTCCCCGATCCATTTTAGTTGCTTTTTACCCTTCTCTTCCGTTGTCGAATTGCTTCCTAAAGAAATGATTAATTTTGCCTTACCGACACAAGTTTTCGGTCGGCAGGCGCTGAAAGTTTCGTGAACGGTGCGGATTTCGCTCGGCTTGCCAGCCGGTCATGGGCTGCTAGGGTGAGGGCAATCTTCGTGCGAGGTGTTCATGCGTATCCTGCCCCTTTTGGCCGCCCTGCTGCTTCCCGCGGCGGCGCAATCGCAGAGCGCGCCCTGCGGTGGCGATTTCCGTGCCTTCCTCAAGGGAGTCGCGCAAGAGGCGGTGGCGCAAGGAGCTGACCCCGCCAAGGCCGAACGCTTCTTCGCCGCGTTGCGACAGGATCCCAAGGTGCTCAAGGCCGACCGGGCGCAGGGCATCTTCCAGGCACCCTTCATCGAGTTCTCGCGCAAGCTGATCTCGCAGGACCGGCTCGACCGGGGACGGCGCAAGGCTGCGGAGTGGGACGCGGTCTTTGCCCGGATCGAGCGCGAATATGGCGTCTCGCGCGGTGTGCTGCTGGCCTTCTGGGCCTTCGAGACCGACTATGGCGGCTATCAGGGTAATTTCAACACTGCCAATGCGCTGGCGACGCTGTCGCATGACTGCCGGAGGCCCGAGCTTTTCCGGCCGCAGCTGATTTCAGCCCTGGAGCTCTACGAGCGCGGCGATTTCGACCCTGCGACGACCACCGGTGCCTGGGCAGGAGAGATCGGCATGGTGCAGATGCTGCCGAGGGACATTCTCGAGAACGGCGTCGATGGCGATGGGGATGGCCATGTGCAGCTCAAGACCTCGGTGCCCGATGCGCTGATGTCGGGGGCGCGGATGCTCTCGGGGCTTGGTTGGCGTCCGAACGAGCCGTGGTTGCAGGAAGTCACCCTGCCCGCCGGGTTCGATTGGTCGACGAGCGGGCTCGAGACGACGCTGACTGTCGCGGAATGGGAACGACTGGGGGTTGCCGGGCGCAACGGCGCGCTGGACGACGGGCGGTTGCAGGCTTCGATCATCCTGCCACAGGGCCGCGGCGGCCCTGCGTTCATCGCCTATCCCAATTTTCGGGTGTTCTTCGAGTGGAACCAGAGTTTCACCTATGTGCTCACCGCAGGGTATTTCGCGACGCGGCTCGAAGGCGCGCCGGTCTACGACGCGGGCACGCCGCAACCGGGCCTGTCCGGTCCGGACATGCAGGCGCTTCAGCGCAAGTTGCAGGCCCGGGGCTTCGACGTTGGCAAGGCGGATGGCATCCTTGGCGCTGGCACGCGCAGCGCGGTGCGGACGATGCAGGACGAGCTGGGGCTGCAGGTGGACGGCTGGCCCACGGCGGAGCTGTTGCGGGCATTCTGAGCAAATACGCGCCGGGGGCGGGGCGGTCGGGGAACCGCGGCGGGCGTTCGCCGGTTGAGCGCCCATGACCAAAGTTTTCCGCACCGTCACTTCGCTGGCCGCACTGGCCGTACTCTCCCTCACCGCTGCCTGTCTTCCGCAGGAGGAGACGGCGTCCTCGCCGGTTCAGGAGACCGGGATCCCCATGGCCATGCAGGGCCGCTGGGGCCTCGTCCCCGCCGATTGCACCTCGACGCGCGGCGATGCCAAGGGGTTGATGGAGGTCAGTGCCGAGCGGCTCGGCTTCTACGAATCCCGCGCCGTGCTGGCAGAAGTCTCGGAGCGTTCGGACACCCGGCTTGCGGCCAGCTTCGACATGACCGGCGAGGGCATGAGCTGGCAGCGCGACATGGTGCTGGTGGCGAAGGGCGACACGCTGGTGCGGCAGGAAAGCGGCGAGGGCGCGATTCCCGGGCCGCTGACCTACCAGCGCTGCGACTGAGGCGAAGTGCCTCTGGCGCGCGTTTTCGCGGAAAGATGACAGCGCGAAAGGCGCGGAGGCAGGCCGGGTGGACGGCCTGCCCGGCGACGTCGCAGCGCCTGATCAGCCGAGCGCCGTCTCAGCGGCGGCCGAGAGGCGCAGCAGCCGGTCTTCCGCCATGGGTGCTCCCATCAGCGAAATTCCGCAGCTCGGGGTGCCGGTTGGCAGCGTCGTGACGCAGAGCCCCATGACGTTGCCCACGCGGGTGTTGCGCAGCGTCAGCAGGTTCTCGGTGACGTAGTACTCGTCATCGCTGAGCAGCCGATCGACTTTTGGCGGCAGGTTCGGAGCGGTCGGGCAGAGCACCGCGTCGAACCCCGCGGTGGCCTCGGCCCAGGCGGCGCGGGCCTTCATCATGCGGTCCCAGGCGGTGATATATTGCGCCGCGCTGAACGACTTGCCGCCCTCGAAACGCTCCTTGACCGGCGGGAACATCAGGTCGCCGCGCGAGGTGATGTCGGCGCCCCAGGTGGCCCAGGCCTCGGAGGTGTAGAGCACCGCCGCATCGCCCATCGGCACCGCCACCTCGGGCACGTCGATCGGGGTGATCTCGGCTCCGGCGGCCGCGAGGCGGTCGAGCGCGGACTGGTAGGCGGCCGCGGGTTCCGGCCGCAGGTCGTCCATCACGATCGTGGTGAGCGCGGCGAAGCGCACGCCTTCTAGCGAAGCGCCGGCCAGGTCGGGCGCGCGGCGGCCCTCGAGCGCGGCGAGCATCAGCGCGGCGTCCTCGACCGTTCGGCAGAGCGGACCCACCGTGTCGAAGCGCGACGCCAGCGGCACCGCGCCGACCAGCGACAGGCGACCCCAGGTGGTCTTCAGGCCCACCAGGTCGTTCCAGGCCGAGGGAATGCGCACCGAACCGCCGGTATCCGAGCCCACGGCCGCCGCGGCAAGGCCGAAGGCGACCGAGGCGGCGGCTCCGGAAGAGGACCCGCCGGCGACGGCCTCGGCATCATTGACCGAGGGCGGGGTGGCGGTGACAGGGTTCAGCCCCAGCCCCGAAAAAGCCAGCTCGGACAGATGCGTCTTGCCGAGGCAGACGAGCCCCATGGCGGTGGCGGTCTGGAGGACCTTTGCGTCGGTATCCGGCACGCGGCCGCTGAGCAGGGCCGAGCCCGCCTCGGTCGCCACGCCCGCGGTGTCGAAAAGGTCCTTCCAGCTCACCGGCACGCCGTCGAGCGGTGACAGCCGCCTGCCGGCCTTGGCGCGATCGCTTGCGGCCTTGGCCTCGGCCAGCGCGCGTTCGGGCGTCACCCGCGCGTAGATGCGATCCTTGAGCGGGTGCGCTGCGATCTTGTCGAGATAGGCCTGCGCCAGGTCAACCGGATCGACCTCGCCCCTGCCGATCGCCCGCCCCAGTTCTGCCGCGCTCTTGCCTGTCCAGTCCGTCATGCCGCTTTCCTTTTTGCGCCGCTGTCTTTTTTGGTCGGCGCGACGGTAGCGGCACGGCGGCGCATGGACAATCCCACCCGCAGGACCATAGTACGCCCCATGACACAGGACAGCGATCTGCTCATCATCGGCGGCGGGCTCAACGGACCCGCCCTTGCGCTGGCCGCGGCCAAGGCCGGGCTCAGCGCCACCGTCATCGATGCCCTGCCTGCCGAAGCGCGGGCCGAGCCGGACTTCGACGGCCGCGCCTACGCGCTGGCGCTTGCCTCGGTGAGATTTCTGGCCAATCTCGGGCTCTGGGAGGAGTTGGCACCCGACGCCCAGCCCATGAGCGCGATCCGCGTCACGGACGGGCGCGTCGGCGAGGCCGAGGTCTTCCTCGGGTTGGATTTCGCCTCCGCGGAGATCGAGGAAGGCCCGATGGGCCAGATGGTCGAGGACCGTTTTCTGCGCCGCGCCCTGCTCGGGGCCATGGCGGCCGAGCCGCTGATCACCCATCGCGCCGCGGCGACGGTCATTGCGCAGGCGGTGGATGTCTCGGGTGTCACGGTGACACTTGCGGACGGCGGCAGCCTGCGTGGGCGGCTGCTCGTCGGTGCGGACGGGCGCAGCAGTGGCACCGCCGCGCGCGCCGGAATTCGCCGCATGGGCTGGAGCTACGGACAGACCGCGCTGGTCTGCGCCATCGCCCACGAGCTGCCCCACGAGGGCGTGGCGCATCAGTTCTTCATGCCGAGCGGGCCGCTGGCGATCCTGCCGCTGACCGGGGGCCGCAGCTCGATCGTCTGGAGCGAGAAGGATGCGCTGGCCCGCGCGATCCATGCGCTGCCGGACGACGAGTACCTGCAGGTGCTGCGGCCACGCTTCGGCGATTTTCTCGGCGAGATTTCCCTTGCCGGGCCGCGCTATACCTACCCGCTGGGGCTGACGCTGGCGAATGCCTTCATCGCCGACCGGCTGGCGCTGGTGGGCGATGCTGCGCATGGCATGCACCCGATCGCCGGGCAGGGGCTCAATGCCGGGCTGCGCGACGTGGCAGCGCTGGCGCATGTGCTGAGCCATGCGCAGCGGCGCGGCGAGGACGTGGCCTCGCCTCTGGTGCTGGCGCGCTACCAGAGCTGGCGTCGCTTCGACACGGCGGCGCTGGCGGCGGCGACGGATTTGTTCAACCGGCTTTTCTCGAACGACAACCCGATCCTGCGCGCGGGGCGCGATCTGGGGATGGCGCTGGTGCAGGGGATGCCCGGCCTGCGCCGCAACTTCGTGCGCGAGGCGGCGGGGCTGACCGGCGAGCTGCCGGACCTCATGGCGAAATGAGGGGGGCGCAAGCTCCTTCGAAGGAGCTTGCAAATCCCTTCGAAGGGATTTGGACCCCCGACCGGAAGGAGGGCGGATGCGCGCATCCGCCCTTTCGCTTGGCGGGTTACTTGATCCGCTGGCCGTTGGCGAGGACCTGTCCCTGATCGTTGACCTCGATCTTCGAGGTCTGGGTGTCGGGCTCGGCACCGGGCACGGTGAACATCCCCAGCATCATCCGCGCGCCCATGGCATCCTGCTGGCTGAGCAGCCCCATGGCGATAAGCTTGTCGATCAGCCCGTTGGCCCCGCTCAGGGTGAAGTTGACTTCACCCTGAGGGGCCGGCATTCCGCCGAAGCTCTCGGTGTCCTCCTGGTTGAAGGCAAAATCTCCCTGCCCGGTGATCTTGGCCCCCGCCGCGGAGAGCGTCAGGTTGTTCAGGGTCAGCGCGTTCAGCTCGGCCGGCGCGGTCTGCTCCGCTTCGAGCTTGCTCAGTCCTGCCGCGTCGAACACCGAGACCAGCGGCGTGACCTTGCCGGTGAGGTCAAAGGCCAGGGTGGCCGGATCGCGCGGCAGCGTGCCGCCGGGATCGAAAATGCCCCAGATCGCATCGGAGAGGGTGAGCCCGCCGAAGGTGACGCCGAAAGCCATGTCCTGCGGCGTGTCCGATTTGGCCAGCGGCAGCGACAGGTTCAGTCCGACCTGCTCGATGGCGGCGCTCACCGGGAAGGGCAGCTCACCGCCCTCGGCCTCGTAGGTCAGCGAGTCGAGCGCCAGCGCGTAGCTCATCCGCTCGCCGTCGAGCGCGCCGTCGAGCTTTCCGCCCTGTGAGCTGCTGCTGCCGGTCATCGTGTCACCGCCGTCGGTGAAGGCAAAGCTGGTCTGTCCGCTTTCGAAGGTGAAGCTTCCGCTGCCCTCGAATCCGGCGCTCATGATCGCCGCGGCATCGGCTTGATCCCCGCTTTCCGGCAGCACCGACTCGCCGCGGCTCGACAGGCCGGTCAACCGCCCCGAGACCTGGCCGGTGGCGTCGGGTTGTTCCGGGTCGCTGCCCGAGATGTCGTAGCGCAGCTCGTCGGTGCTGTAGCTGTGGCTGTAGCGGCGTTTGCCATCCGAGGTGGATACCGCGGAGGTTCCCGACAGCGGGCCGGTGCCGAGACGGGCACTGAAGACGTCGCGGGGCAGCTCTTCGCCCTCGGCCAGGAGGCGCACCAGCTCCAGCCGGGTGGCCTCGGCGCGATACGCGTAGGCCAGCGCGTCCGGATCGCCCGAGGCGATGAGGCTCAGCCCATCCTGCGCAAGCTCCAGCGTCATTTCGACGGGATCGCCGCCCTCTTCGGTGACCCGCACCTCGATCGGCATCGGGCTCGGGAAGCGCAGTCCGACCGTGCCGTCGCCCAGGTCTTCCAGCGTCAGATCCGCAAGACCGACGATGACATCGCCAGCCGCCTGTCCCTCGCTTTCGGGGATCGCCATGCGCAGCGTGAGATCGCCCAGCAGAAGGTTGCCGCCACTCTCGCTTTCGCTGACCGAAACCTCGTAGCCGACCCCCTCCAGCAGCTCCGACAGATCTTCCCAGACCTGCGCGGGGGTGACATCGGCCTGGGCGGGCAGCGCGAGCGCCAAGGCCGTCGCGCAGGTCCCGAAACCCCCTGTGTAAAACCGCATATCCAATCCTTTCCGCCCTGGGCCGCACTCAATGGCCTAGAGTTCGCCTCCCTGCCTGCCGGGGTCAAGAGGGTGGACCGGGGATTGGCCAGTGTTTACCAAAGAAGGGAATCTTCAAGAGATGGGGCAATCCATGGATCTGACTGGGAAAACCGTGCTGATCACCGGCGCGAGCCGGGGTATCGGGGCTGCGAGCGCGCGTCTCTTTGCCGATGCGGGTGCAAATGTGGCGCTGGTGGCGCGGGGACGCGAGGCCGTGGCTGAACTGGCGGGCGAGATCGGCCCGAAGGCGATTGCTATCCCCTGCGACATCTCGCGCTACTGGGAGATGGACCAGGCGGTGCAGGCGTGCATCGCGGCTTTCGGCGCGATCGACGTCCTGGTGAACAACGCCGGGGTGATCGAGCCGATCGCGCCGCTCGCCGGGGCTGATCCGGGCGCCTGGGGGCAGGTCATCGATGTCAACCTGAAGGGTGTCTATCACGGCATGCACGCCGCCCTGCCGCTGATGCTGGCGGCGGGGGGCGGTACCGTGCTGACCATCGGTTCCGGCGCGGCGCATCACCCGCTCGAGGGCTGGTCGGCCTATTGCGCTTCGAAGGCCGGGGCGCTGATGCTGACCCGCATGGCCGATGCCGAGTACCGTGCCCGCGGCATCCGCGCGCTGTCGCTTTCGCCCGGCACGGTGGCGACGCAGATGCAGCGCACGATCAAGGCGTCGGGGGTGAATCCCGTCAGCGCGCTCGACTGGGAGGACCACATCCCGCCCGAATGGGTGGCCAAGGCGCTGTTGTGGATGTGCGGGCCGGAGACGGACGCGCATCTGGGCGGCGAGATCTCGCTGCGGGACGAGGCGGTGCGCAGGGCGATCGGCGTCGCATGATCAGCCTCACGCAGGACGCGGGCTACTGGCTGGCGGTGATCGATCGGCCGGAGAAGGCCAATGCGCTGACGCCTGAAATGCTCACCCGGCTGTGCGAGATCGCCGAGGCCGCGCAAGAGGCGCGGGC
Organism: Salipiger mangrovisoli; assembly: GCF_015223355.1. Taxonomy (GTDB): domain Bacteria; phylum Pseudomonadota; class Alphaproteobacteria; order Rhodobacterales; family Rhodobacteraceae; genus Salipiger; species Salipiger mangrovisoli. The sequence continues at coordinate 159,514 of NZ_JADFFK010000008.1, forward strand.
CTTGGTGATCACCGGCACCGGCAAGGTGTTCTCGGCCGGTGCGGACCTCGAGGCGGCGCGGACCGGTCTGGCCACCTCGCCGCTCTGGGAGCGGCTTTCCGGCGCGATCGCCGCGTTGCCAGGGCTGAGCATCTGCGCGCTGAACGGGACGCTGGCAGGCGGTGCCATGGGAATGGCGCTGGCCTGCGATCTGCGGATCTCGGTGCCGGGGGCAAGGGTGTTCTACCCGGTGATGAAGCTCGGCTTCCTGCCGCAACCTTCCGATCCTGCGCGGTTGGCGGCCTTGGTCGGGCCGGCGCGGGCAAAAATGATCCTCATGGGCGGGCAGAGGGTGCCGGTTGAGGAGGCCCAAGCCTGGGGGCTGGTCGACCGGATCGTGCCCGCCGGAGAACTGCTGGAAACGGCGCGGATGCTTGCCGAGGACACGCTGGCCGCCGATCCGGAGCACGCGGCGGCGATCAAGGCGTTGATCCGATGAGGACGCCTCGCGCGGGCCTGTCCTTGCGCCTACTTCCACGGCCTCATCTCTTTCGTTCGGTCCCTCGGCCGGATGGCGTCGGGGACAGCCGGCTGCCTTCCAGCCCGGCCATGGTTCGGTCAGCGGCTCAGGCGGCGAAGCTCGCCGTCGACGAGGGGAGCCGATCCGGTGCGTTCAGGTTGAATTCGCCGACAAGGGTGGAGAGACGCTGCGCCCCTTCCGCCAATTCGGTCGACGCATCGCGGCTGGCGTCGGCGACCTCGGTGTTTTGAGACGTAAGATCGCGAAGACTGATCATCGCGTCGTTCACGCCCTGCAATTCGCGGTTTTGCACTTCGGCCGCGGCGCTTATGGTCGTGAGCACCTCATCCACGCGCAGGATCTGCTCGAGAATGGCCTGGAGCGCCTCGCCGGTCTCTCCGACCAGGTTGACGCCGCCGCTGACTTCACGGGCGCTTTCCTCGATCAGCCCCTTGATCTCGAGCGCGGCGTCGGCAGAGCGGCTGGCGAGTCCCTGGACCTCCATGGCGACGACCGCGAACCCTTTTCCCGACTCGCCGGCGCGCGCCGCCTCGACCCCGGCATTCAGTGCCAGTAGGTTGGTCTGGAAGGAAATGTCCTCGATCACCGCGGTTATTTGCGCGATGCGGCCCGAGCTTTCCGCGATGCGGTCCATGGCGGCCACGGCGTTGCGCACCACCTCGCCGGAACGATCCGCGCGGCCCTTTGCCTCGTTGGCGAGGTCTTTAACGTCCTTCAGTGCGCCGTTCGTTTCGGCCAGGGTGCTGGCCAGACCCGACACGGTTTCCGTGGTGTTGCTGATAGTCTCAACCTGCCGCGTGGTGCGATCGGCAAGATCGGACGCTGAGCCGTGCAGCCCGCGCGAGCGCTCTTCGATCTCGCCGACGGTGCCGGAGACGGCGCGCATCACCTCTCGAAGGCGCGTCGTCGCGGTGTTGAAGTCGGTGCGAATGGCATCGTATTCTTCGGCCAGAGGCTCGTCGAACCGCAGGGTGAGATCGGCGCGGGCCAGCGCGTTCAGCCCTTCGGTCATCAGGTCGACGACCTGCTGGTGGCGCGCATTGAGCTGCGCCTCGTCCTGCGCGCGCTTTTCGATTGCCGCGCGCGAGAGCTGCTTGAAGCGATAGATCGACTGGGCCATGTGCCCGATCTCGCCCCGGCTGTTGATATAGGGCACCCAGGCCTCGAACCGCCCTTCAACGAACTCCATCATCACAGAGGTGAGCCGCCCGAGCCGGCGGGTGACAAATTCGGCGATCATCACCGCAATGCCCGCCATGAGCAGGGCTGCAACAAGGGTCACTGCACCGGTGGTCAGGAGCTTCGCGCGTGCGTCTTGCGCCGCCGTTGCTGCCAGGGCGGAGGTGTCGGCGCTGAGACGCGTCTCGAGCGCGCGCAACGTGTCGATCCAGGCCGTGGAGGCGGCAAACCAATCCGGGGCAGCGAGAGGCCCGCGCGTGCCGCCGTAGGGCAGGGCGGAAATCTCCTCGATCATCGGTTGGAGCGCTTTTGCCGCTGGCGCGCTTTGCAGCTCGTCAATCATGGTAGGAACCTCGAGAGCCTGGGCCGCGCGCGCGAGGTAGGCGGATTCGCGGGCGATGAGCTCGACGAACCTGCGGTGCACCTGGGGTGGAAAGACATCGGTGCCGAGCCCGGTGGCACCCATGGCTCTGGCCAGTCCGGCGCTTTCCTTGGCCAATGCGACCTGCTCGTGCGCCTCCATCAGCGACGAGGTGGCCGGCGCTTGCACGAAGCGGCGCATCTGGTCGCCGACAAGCAGCAACTCGTTCACCAGGCCGGTGTAATATGCGGCCAGTTCAGGGACGGTCATCGTCAGCCTGTCGATCTGCGCGCGGACCTCATCCAGGGTTTCCAGCTGCGCCTGGATTCGCACCATCGGGTCCGGCGCGCTGGCCGCGGTTTCCGGGACCCTGGCCATGAAATCGGAGATCACGCCATCTGTCGCGCCGCGCTGGTCCGCGAGGTCGGTGTTGAAGCTTCTCCCCCGAGATGCGGTGAAACCGGCGGAATAGCCGCGTTCCTTCTGCAATTCATGCATCAGGTCCGACAGCACCTCGGCCTCGGTGGCGATGCGCGAGACGCGGTCCAGCGTCTCGGAGTTGCGGAGCAGGCGCAAGACGTCTTGCCCCGAAAGAAACAGCACAAGCGCCAGAAGAGGTCCGAGCGCGCCGAGGAGGATCAGTCGCAGGCTCATGGGCAAACGTCCGTCTATGAGGGCACTTCGGCTCATCTGGACCGGGACTGGTGAAGGCTTGCTGAATGGCTCTCCGACGCGGCGGGAAATATATCTAAAAATCGAGGGAAATCTGGGCGCCCCGTCCGGCAGGAGCGGGGCGCCGGGCGATCCCGCAGGATCAGTTCAGCGCGGCGGTCACCGCGGCCTTGGCGTCGCCGCCATCGAGCGTGGTGACGCCCTCGAGCCAGCCGTCCAGGACGCCGGGATTGGCCTTGAGCCAGGCGGTGGCCGCCTTGTCAGGATCGGTGCCGTCGTTGAGGATGGCGCCCATGATCTCATTCTCCATCTGGAGCGAGAACTCGAGATTTTCCAGCAGCTTTCCGACGTTGGGGCACTCTGCGACATAGCCCGCGCGGGTGTTGGTGTAGACCGTGGCCCCGCCGAAGTCCGGGCCGAACCACTCGTCACCACCCGAGAGATAGGTCAGGTCGAAGTTGGCGTTCATCGGGTGTGGCTCCCAGCCGAGGAAGACGATCGGCTCGTCCCGCTTGCTGGCGCGATCGACCTGCGCCAGCATGCCCTGCTCCGAGCTTTCCTTGACGTCGAAGGCCTTCAACCCGAAGGCGTCAGCCTCGATCATGTCGAGGATCAGGCGGTTTCCGTCGTTGCCGGGCTCGATGCCGTAGATGGTCTCGTCGAGCTCATCGGCATGGCCGGCGATGTCGGCGAAATCCCTGATGCCGAGCGCGGCACCGGCGGCGTTGGTAGCCAGCGTATATTTCGCCCCTTCGAGGTTGGCGCGCAGCGTGTCGACCGAGCCCTTCTCGCGGTAGGGGGCGATGTCGCCCTCCATCGTCGGCATCCAGTTGCCGAGGAAGACATCGACGTCGCCTCGATCCATCGAGGTGTAGGTCACCGGCACAGAAAGCACCTTGATGTCGGTCTTGTAGCCGAGCGCGTCCAGAACGACCGTGGTCGCGGCAGTGGTGGCGGTGATGTCGGTCCAGCCGACATCCGAGAAGGTGACGCTGTCGCACTCCGCGTGGGCGGTCCCGGCGGCACCGGCGCTGGCCAGCGCGGCGATCAGCGCGAGGCGGGAAATGGTCATGGTCTGGTCCCCTGTTGGTTTTTTGTGCGCGCAAGTAAGCGCCTTTCGCCAATGCTTTGCAACGGGGCGGCGCGCAAGCCCCCTCGCCTTTCGGGCGCGGGCTGTGGCAGGCTGAGGCAAACGCGACGGCGCGACACAACAGCAAGATCGGCAGACGGAGGCAGGCATGGCAGAACTCGAAACGAGGATCGCGCAGGGGCGCGGTGAAGAGGCGGCGGACCTGGTGCTCAAGGGCGGGCGCATCCTCGACCTGATCACCGGCGCGCTGATCGCCGGCGACGTGGCGATCTGCGGCGACACGATCGTCGGGGTCTACGAGAGCTACGAGGGGCGGCGCGAGATCGATGTCGATGGCGCCATCCTCGTGCCGGGGTTCATCGACACGCATCTGCACATCGAAAGCTCGCTGGTCACCCCCTTCGAGTTCGACCGCTGCGTGACGCCGCGCGGGGTGACCACCGCGATCTGCGATCCGCATGAGATCGCCAACGTGATCGGCGCAGCGGGCATCCGGTATTTCCAGGAGGCGAGCGCGCACACGCTGATGGACATCCGCGTGCAGCTGTCGTCCTGCGTGCCCTCGACCCACATGGAGACGGCCGGGGCAGAACTTCTGGCAGAGGATATCGCCGCGCTGATGGGCCATCCCTCGGGCATCGGGCTGGCCGAATTCATGAACTACCCCGGGGTGATCTTCCGCGATCCCGAGGCGATGAAGAAACTGAGGCTCTTCGAGGGCGGGCACGTTGACGGGCATTGCCCGCTGCTGTCGGGACGCGATCTCAATGCCTATGTGGCGGCGGGCATCCGCACCGAGCACGAGGCGACCAGCGCCGAGGAGGCGCTGGAAAAGCTGCGCAAGGGGATGCGGGTGCTGATCCGCGAGGGCTCGGTCAGCAAGGACCTGCACGCGCTGCAGCCGCTGCTCAGCGAGCGGACCTCGCCCTACATGTGCCTTTGCACCGACGACCGCAATCCGCTCGACATCGGCGAGCACGGGCATCTCGATTACATGATCCGGACTCTGATCGAGCTTGGTACGCCGCCTCTGGCCGCCTATCGCGCGGCGTCGCTGTCGGCGGCCGAGGCCTTCGGGCTGAAGGACCGGGGCATGATCGCGCCCGGCAAGCGGGCCGACATCGTCGCCATCGACAGCCTCGAAGGGTGCCACGCGCAGCTGGTGCTGGCGGGCGGCGTGGTGGTGGATGACGCGGCCTTTGCGGCGCGCGAGACGATCCCCGAGGTGGGACGTAACTCCGTGCATGCGCCGAAGTTGACGGCGCAGAGCTTCCGCGCCACTGCCAACCGCGAGGAGACCGACGTGATCGGCATCCGCGAGGGGCAGATCCTCACCGATCACCTGCACGAACGGGTCGCCATCGAGAATGGCGACAAGGCGCCCGACGTGGCGCGTGACCTGATCCGCATCGCGGTGGTCGAGCGGCACGGTAAAAACGGCAATATCGCCAAGGGTTTCGTGCGCGGTTTCGGGCTGAAGAAAGGGGCGATCGCCTCGACGGTCTGCCATGACCACCACAACATCGCCTGCGTCGGGGCAGATTACGCCGACATGGCGCTGGCGTCGAACCGCCTGGCAGAGATCGAGGGGGGCTTTGTCGTGGCGGCAGAGGGCAAGATCCTCGCCGAGTTGGCGTTGCCGGTGGCGGGGCTGATGAGCCTCTTGCCCTTCGAGGAGGTGCGCGACCGGCTCGTCGAACTGCGCGCCTCGGCGCGCGCGCTGGGTGTGACGCTGGAGGAGCCCTTCCTGCAGCTGGCCTTTCTGGCGCTGCCGGTGATCCCCGCGCTGAAGATCACCGATCGCGGCATGGTGGATGTCACCAAGTTCGAGATCATCCCCGGCTGAGCGGGATCAGTCTTCGTCGTCGTCCTCGTCATCGTCGTAGAAGGGCGTGACCTGGGCGACGATCACCGAGTTCTCCTCGAGCGCGCGGGCCATCAGCTCGCGCTCGGCGTCATCGATGTCCATGCCCTGCGCGACCCGCTCTTCCTCGGTGCCGTAGCCGGTGACGTCGAGCGGGTTCATGTCGGCCTGCTTGAGGATCGCCACGGTCTCGCGCACGGCCTCGGCCTCGTCCACGCCCGAGGCGTAGCAGAGCAGCCCGGCGCCGGTTGCGCCCTTGGGCAACCCGTCTCCCTCCTTGCGGCCGACTTCGACCAGAAGCGTGTAAACCTGCTGTTTCGAGGGTTTCTTGGCCATTTTTCTCAGCTCCGCGATGGTTGCCGTCCGCAATGGGCAAGCCGCGCGCCGCTGTCAAGCAGAGCGCATTCGGGATCGGTCCTTTGCTGTACTTGCTTGGGATTGGAAAGGGTCCAGTTCCGGGTCGATGACGCTCTCGTCGGGATGCGCAGCGGCTGGCGGCGCGACCCGCTGGTGCCAGCCTTGGGCGGCGGATCGAACAGGGCAACCCGTGCGGGGCACCGGTCGGGCCACCCCCGGCGGCCTTCAGGTCAGGCTCGAACCTGACAAGCTTCCCTTATGCTGGGCCACAGGGGTGTTGCCGCCTCAGACATGGCCTCAGACATGGCGGGTCCGTGCCAGACCCCGACGGATGCCATATCGAAGCGGTTCATCACGACGTCTCGGCATACCGCTGATCGAAGACAGGCTTGCCGCAGAGATGCGAGCGGCCCTTTTGCCGTGGCCGCACCTCACGGCGCGACCGCCCTCGCTGCCGCTGCGGGCCTCCCCGAGGACGGGCAGCGGCAGCGGCAGGGACGAGACCTAACGGTCAGCGCAGCTTGCGATAACCCCAGATCAGCAGGATGGCACCGATGATGCCGACGATGAGCTGCGGGATCCATGTGTTGGCGGCGTAGATGCCGACCAGCGACAAGATCAGGTTCAGCACCACCGCGCCGATGATGCCGAGGATGATGTTGGTCAGAATGCCGGTATCGGCCTTCATGATCATCGAGGCGATCCATCCGGCGAGGCCGCCGACGATGATGGAGGCAAGAATTCCGAGACCCATTGTGCGTATCCCTCAAATGCAAATGTTACGCTGGGGTAACGTCTTGGGAGGAGGATGGTTCCTGAATACCGGGGCGTGCCCCGCATCACCCGCAGCGGGAGGCAACAAATGAAAAGGGGCGCCATTGGCGCCCCGTCTCGAACTCCGGGCCGGGCCGAGGCCCGACGGATCAGTCGCGCAGCAGCTCGTTGATGCCGGTCTTCGAGCGGGTCTTCTCGTCGACGCGCTTGACGATGACCGCGCAGTAGAGGCTGACGCCGTTCTTCGAGGGCATCGAGCCCGCGACGACCACCGAGTAGGGCGGCACTTCGCCGTACATGACTTCGCCGGTCTCGCGGTCGACGATCTTGGTCGACTGGCCGAGGAAGACGCCCATGCCGAGCACCGAGCCCTCGCGGACGATCACGCCCTCGACCACTTCCGAACGCGCGCCGATGAAGCAGTTGTCCTCGATGATGGTCGGGCCGGCCTGCATGGGCTCGAGCACGCCGCCGATGCCGACGCCGCCCGACAGGTGCACGCCCTTGCCGATCTGCGCGCAGGAGCCGACGGTCGCCCAGGTGTCCACCATGGTGCCGCTGTCCACATAGGCGCCGAGGTTGACGAAGGAGGGCATCAGCACCACGCCCGGCGCGATGTAGGCCGACTTGCGGACGACGGCGTTGGGGACGGCGCGGAAGCCGGCGGCCCGCCACTGGTTCTCGCCCCAGCCCTTGAACTTGCTGTCGACCTTGTCCCACCAGCCGGAGCCCTGCGGGCCGCCGTCGTGCTGCTCCATGTCCTTGATGCGGAAGCCGAGCAGAACGGCCTTCTTGGCCCACTGGTTGACGTGCCAGCTGCCGTCCGCCTGTTTTTCCGCAACGCGCAGCGTGCCGCTGTCGAGCGCGTTCAGCGTGTCCTCGATAGCCTCGCGGGTTTCACCGGTGGTTGCGGGGGTGATCGTGTCGCGCGCCTCCCAGGCGGCTTCGATGGCGGTTTCGAGCTGGGCGTTGGACATTTGCGTCTCCTGTCGTCCGGGTTTACTGCCCTATAGCGGCAGGGTGCCGCCGCGACAATGCGAACCGTCGCCGCGCCGCGCCTGTCGGGCAGGGCAAGACAGGAGAGACCCGTGGCAAAACCGATCCACAGCATGATCCGCGTGCTCGACGAGGCACGCTCGCTTGCTTTCTACGACACGGCTTTCGGGCTGACGGTCAAGGACCGGCTCGATTTTCCCGAGTTCACGCTTGTGTATCTCGGCAATCCCGAGAGCGGCTTCGAGCTTGAGCTGACGGTGAACAAGGGCCGGACCGAGCCCTATGAGCTTGGCGACGGCTACGGGCATTTCGCGGTTTCGGTCGAGGATCTCGATGCCGAACATGCGCGCTTTGAAGCGGCCGGACTCGCGCCGCGGAAGCTGGTGGAATTCGCCCCCGCAGGCGAGGTCGTGGCGCGGTTCTTCTTCGTTGCCGATCCCGATGGCTACCAGATCGAGGTGCTGGAGCGCAGCGGCCGGTTCAAGTAAGCCGCCGGATTTCGCGGCGTGGGGAGGAGAAGGGGGGCGCTGCCCCCCGTCCGCGCCTCTGGCGCGGCCTCCCCCCGGCGTATTTTTCAAGAGAAGAAGGGCCGGGAGCAGGGGCGGGGTCAGCCCAGCGGGTCGGGCGCGATGTTGCCGCCGCAAAGCAGCACGGCGACGCGCTCGCCCGGCTCGGGACGATAGGCACCGGAGCGCAGCGCGGCGAGCGCGGTGGCACCGGCGGGCTCGACCAGCAGCCGATGCGCCTGCCAGAGCGCGCGCTGCGCCTCGGTGATCGCGGCATCGGTGACGGTGACGCGGCGGGACAGGTGCTTGCGCGCCAGATCGAAGCAGAGGCTGCCGATGCGCCGTGCGCCGAGCGCATTGGCGGCGACGCCCGAGACCTCGACATCCACGGGGGCGCCGGCCGCCAGCGCGGCATCCAGCGTGCGGGCCTGCTCGGGCTCGACCGCAACGATGCGGCGCGCGCCTTGCATCCAGCCGAGGGCGCCGCCGATCAGACCGCCGCCGCCGACGGCGATGAGCACCGTGTCGGCCTCGAGCCCCTGCTGTTCCCATTCGCGCATCAGCGTGCCCTGACCGGCGAGCGTGGCGGGGGCGTCGTAGGCGTGGATCTGCATGGCGCCGGTCTCGGCCTCGCAGGCGCGGGCTTTCTCCAGCGCGTTGGCGTATTCACCGGGCACCACCGTGAGCGCGGCGCTGGTGCGTTCGATCAGGGCGATCTTGGCGGGACCGGCGATCTCCGGCACGAAGATCTGCGCGCGATGGCCAAGCCGGGTGGCCGCATAGGCGACGGCCGCCCCGTGATTGCCGCCGGAGGCCGCGACGACCCCGGCGGCGGGCACCTGCTGGCTGAGCAGCGTGTTGAAGGCGCCGCGGGCCTTGAAGCTGCCGGTGTGTTGAAGCTGTTCGAGCTTGAGGTCGACCGGGCGATCCCACAGCACCGCGCTGCGCATCACCGGGGTGCGCTGCACGAATGCGCCGCTGCGTTCGGCAGCGGCGGCGATCTCTGCTTTCCAGTCCATTTTCCGTTTTCCTCTGATGCTCTTGCCGCCGGGCACGCTATATTCAGAGTCTGAGCAGAACAAGGACGGCCGACATGAATGACGAACGCCACTCCATCTTCCGCGACGCCGGACGTGACCGCAAGACTGCCGAGCAGATCCCGGACACGCCGCAGACGCGCGCCCCGTCCTATCGCCTCGCCTTCGCGGACGAGTCCTTCCTGTGCCGCGAGGAGTTGCGCCCGGTGCGGTTGCAGCTGGAATTGCTGAAGCCGCAGCTCGAGCTCGACGAGCGGCAGATCGAGAGCACCATCGTGCTGTTCGGCGGGGCGCGGATCCCCTCTCCGGCCGAGAAGGCAACAGCGCGCACCAAGACGCTGGCGGACCTGTCGCATTTCTACGAAGAGGCGCGGCTCTTTGCGCAGGCGATGACCCGCAAGTCGATCGCCACGGGCAACCGTGAATTCGTCGTCACCACCGGCGGCGGGCCGGGCGTGATGGAGGCGGGCAATCGCGGTGCCGAGGAGGCCGGGGGCGTGTCGATCGGGCTCAATATCGTGCTGCCGCACGAGCAGGCGCCGAACGCCTACGTGACCCCGAACCTGTGCTTCAACTTCCACTATTTCGCGATCCGCAAGATGCATTTCCTCATGCGCGCGCGGGCGATCTGCGTTTTCCCCGGCGGCTTTGGGACGCTCGACGAGATGTTCGAGGCGCTGACGCTGATCCAGACCGGGCGGATGGAGCGGGTGCCCTTCCTGCTGTTCGGGCGCAGCTTCTGGGAGACCATCATCAACTGGAAGGCGCTGGAGGACGCCGGGACCATCAGCCCCGAGGATCTCGACCTCTTCCGCTTCGTCGAAAGCGCCGAGGAAGCGGCGCATATCATCGAGGAATGGGATCCGGCTCCGGCGCGGAGCGACATTCCGGGACGGTGACGCTGGCGGCGCGGCGCGGATCAAACGCGCCGATCAAACGAAAGGGGCGCGGTCATCCGCGCCCCTTTTGCCTGAGTGTCCCGAGGTGGGTTCGTTCAGAGCGATTTCTGTTCTTCCACCTTCGTGGGGATGTCTTCGCAGCGCTCGACCCAGCGGGCGATGATCTCGCGGGCGAAATCCTCGTCCCGCTCTCCGATTGCCTGGCGCAGGTCCTTGATCGCCGTGGCGATCTCGAATTCGGAGAGGTAGCTTTCCTGCGCGCGCAGGATCTTGTGGTGCGGGGTGGTGAGCATGTCCGTGGAAATCAGCAGCTCTTCGTGCAGTTTCTCGCCCTTGCGCAGGCCGGTCACCTTGATCTCGATGTCGCCGTTGCGGGTCGCCTCGTCGCGCACCGTGTAGCCCGCGCCCTCGATCATTTGCCGCGCCAGCTTGTGGATGGGCACCGGCTCGCCCATGTCGAGCACGAAGACGTCGCCACCGCGCGAGAAGGAGCCTGCCAGAAGCACCAGGCGCGCGGCTTCGGAAATGGTCATGAAATACCGCGTCACGCGGGTGTCGGTCAGGGTCACCGGCCCGCCGCGGGCGATCTGTTCCTCGAAGAGCGGAATGACCGATCCGGAGGAGCCGAGCACATTGCCGAAGCGGACCATCGAGAAGCGCGTGCCCGAGCTGCGGGTGGCGAGATCCTGCACGAGCAATTCGGCGAGGCGCTTCGAGGCGCCCATGACATTGGTCGGCCGCACCGCCTTGTCGGAGGAGACGAGGATGAACCGCTCGACCCCGGCCTCGCGCGAGGCCTCGGCGATGACCTTGGTGCCCAGCACGTTGTTGCGCATGCCGGTGATCACGTTGCTTTCCACCAACGGCAGGTGCTTGTAGGCGGCGGCATGGAGCACCACGTCGATGCGGTACTGCTTGAGAACACTGGCGACGAGCGACTCGTCGAGCACGGAGCCCAGCACCGGCGTGATCTTGAGCCCGTCCTGCGTAAGGTCGCGCAGCTCCTTGTCGATGTTGTAGAGCGCCAGTTCCGAATGGTCGAGCGCGACGATGCACTCGGGTTTGCAGCCAAGCAGCTGGCGACAGAGTTCGGAACCGATCGAGCCACCCGCGCCGGTGATCAGGATGCGGCGACCGGTATAGGCGTGGCTGACGCCGGGCAGCTCGCTCTCAAGCCGACCGCGGCCGAGCAAGTCGTCCAGCGAGACCGGCGAGACGCGCTTGCGCAGCTCGCCCTTGCCGACGAGTTCGGCGAAGGAGGGCAGTGCATGGACCTCGCAGCCGATGCTGCGCAGGCGGTGGGCGATGCGCGCGAGCTCGGGCTGGCGGATCGAGGGCATGGCAAGCACCACGCGGTCGATGCCGCGGGTTTCGATCAGGTGCTTGATCGTCGAGGGGGCGTGCACGCGCAGCCCGGAGATGACGAGGGTCTGAAGGGTCGGATTGTCGTCGACGTAGCAGACCGGCTCGATCGCGTCGTCATGGCGCAGCGCGGCAACGAGCTGCTGGCCGGTCTTGCCCGCACCGTAGATCAGCACCCGCATCCTTGGGCGGCTGCGCCTGTAGATCGCCACGGTGATGTGGCGCAGCGCGATCCGCCAGGACGCGCTGAGCACCATGAGGATGATCGCGAAGTTGAAATAGACAGGCAGGGTGATCTCGGGGTTCACCACCGCATCGATGACCAGCGCGGCCAGGGCGGTGAGGACCGAGAAAAGCGCGGTGCGGGTGATGCCCCTGGTCTCGAAGGCGTTCAACTTGATCCGCGGCAATTGCAGGCGCGAGGAAATGACCGCCCCGGACAGCACGACAAGAACAATCAGCGGAATGAGTTCGGAGACCGGGGGAAGATCGGTGCGGACCGTGGCATTGAGAAAGATGGCAAGCGCCATCGCAAAGGCCACCATACCCACATCGAGGGCTAGGAAAATGACCTGTTTCTGACCGCGCGAGAGCGAGGTGATCGATCTATAGAAGCGCAGGCGCGATCTGCTGGGACGCTGGGTCTTGCTATTTGCAGCGCCGGACAGGCGTTGCTGCATCTGCTGCCTCTTGCTTCTCTGCCGCATTGTTTCTTCTGTCCAATCGGTCTTCAAATACGTTTATGATCTACGCACTTGCCTAAACAATGGACAAGAGCAGAGATCCTGTGCTGTGCAGGAAGAGCGGTTTTCTTCCAAAGAATATTTGGTCAATGCCATGAAAATCGGCGGCTTAGTAGGGAAATTCCCGCATTTCGGGGTTTTGGGCGGAAGTTTGGGCCGGGCGTGGCCATTTGGCAGCAGCGACAGCCCGAATGCGGGCGCCGCACTGGAAAACAGCCCTTCCGGATGTATCTCGCATGGGATATGAGGCGCGCCAGTCTGCAGCGCGGGATCCGCTCGCGCGCAGCATCCAGGAAGGAGAGCCAGAACCATGGGCTACAAGGTCGTTGTTGCCGGTGCCACGGGGAACGTGGGCCGTGAAATGCTGAACATCCTCGCCGAGCGCGAGTTCCCGGTTGATGAAATCGCCGCACTCGCGTCGCGAAAATCTCTGGGAACCGAGGTGAGCTTCGGCGACAAGACACTCAAAACCCAGGATCTCGCCACTTTCGACTTCACCGGCTGGGACATCGCGCTCTTTGCCGTGGGCTCGGGCCCGACGAAAGAATTCGCGCCGAAGGCTGCGGCCGCGGGCTGCGTGGTGATCGACAACAGCTCGCTCTACCGCTACGACCCGGACGTTCCGCTGATCGTGCCGGAAGTGAACGCCGACGCCGTGATGGGCTACACCAAGAAGAACATCATCGCGAACCCGAACTGCTCGACCGCTCAGATGGTCGTGGCGCTCAAGCCGCTGCATGATCGCGCCAAGATCAAGCGCGTTGTCGTATCGACCTACCAGTCGGTTTCGGGCTCGGGCAAGGAAGGTATGGACGAGCTCTGGGAGCAGACCAAGGCGGTCTACAACCCTGTCTCCGACGTCCCGCCGTCGAAGTTCACCAAGGAAATCGCCTTCAACGTCATTCCGCACATCGACGTTTTCCTCGATGACGGTTCGACCAAGGAAGAGTGGAAGATGGTCGCCGAGACCAAGAAGATCATCGATCCGTCGATCAAGGTCACCGCGACCTGCGTCCGCGTTCCGGTCTTCGTCGGTCACTCGGAAGCGATCAACCTGGAGTTCGAGGAATTCCTCGACGAGGACGAAGCGCGCGACATCCTGCGCGAGGCGCCCGGCATCATGGTGATCGACAAGCGCGAGGACGGTGGCTACGTCACCCCGAAGGAATGCGTGGGCGACTTCGCGACCTTCATCAGCCGCATCCGCCAGGACAGCACCATCGAGAACGGTCTGAACCTGTGGTGCGTGTCGGACAACCTGCGCAAGGGCGCGGCGCTCAACGCCGTGCAGATCGCAGAGGTGCTTGGTCAGAAGGCGCTCAAGAAGGGCTGAGGTCTCCTCAATCCTTGACAATTTCTTAAAACCCGCCCCTGAAAGGGGGCGGGTTTTTACTATGATTTTAAGTATTTCCCAGAAATTCGGATCGTACCCCATCCGTTGGGATAGGTGCGCCTCACCCACTGGGAACGGCACCTACTCCGCCGTCAGGATGGGCGGATATTTCTCATGTTGGTAGAAAAGGTACATCGACAGCGACGGTTCCCGCCGCACCCGCCAGAAGGCGCAGCCAGTCAAAGGAGTGCCGACATGACCATTGATCTCGCAGACATCGCCCGCGGCCGCCGCATCGTTGCCATTGCCGCCCGCGACATGTCCCTGCTGAGCCGGCGGAGCCGTCCCATGCCCAGCCTGATGGTGCGACTGCTGAACAGCTTCCGCCTTCCGTCCTGAGCGCGTCAAAGGATTTTACGAGTGCCGCCTCGGCGACCTGCGGTCGCCACGTAACCAGGCCAGTTATCCCCAGGGGGTGGGGCGTTTCGAACCCCCAACCGACCCTCGTGTCGCGTTGAGTTCCGCCGGTGGTGTTGTTTTGAGTGCCGGCATGGACGCGAGGGTCTCCGAGTGTTTCGGAGTGTGTGTTGTGTACCAGTAATGGCGGGGTGCGTGGTCTGGTGGTCGCGGGCCCCGCTGGTCGTTTCGCCAGGCCGCAAGGACCTGTTGTGCGTCGTGGTCCCTGCCGTCACATCCGGTCGCCATTTGTGAACCGCCGGGCGGTGAAATCGTGCTAAACTATCTGTGTTTGAGTATGGAAGAGATTTGAGCAATGGATAGTGTTGATCGTGCCGGCTCGATTATCGGGCCGTTTCTCGGCGGGTCTTCGCCGATCTCCCTCACCTCCCGCGGCCACGGCGTTTCGGAAGACATGTTGCCAGGCGATCTTGATTCCGAAACCGCGGCGCTTTTGCGCATGGTGGTGCTGCCGCAGATCGAGGCGGCCTCCAGTTGGGGAGACCTCGTGATCAGGCTGAGGGAGAAGGGCTTTGGGCTGGGCTTTCGCGCGGGCCGGATGATTCTGAACCGGCTCGACAGTGGCGCGGAAATCTGCACGGGACGCAGCCTTGGCGCGCCCCTGCGGGGTCTTGCGGCGCGGCTCGGGCGCCCGGCGCTGCGGCTCAGCCGCGACGGGCAGAGCGCGCAACTTCAGGGCTGAGCCGCGCGGCGCGGGTCAGACCACCTGGTAGCCACCTGCTTTCGGGTCGTAGCATTCCAGCGACCCGCTGCCGATGTCGTGCCACAGCCCGTGGATCGACAGATCCTGCGATTCGACGGCCTGGCGCACGAAGGGGAAGGTCATCAGGTTCTCGAGCGAGACCAGCACCGACTCCTTTTCCAGCGCGCGGGCCATGTCCTCGGGCTTGCGTTCGACCACGCGGTCGTAGCCGGGGCGCAGGATGTCCATCCAGCGGCCGACGAAGCTCGACTTCTCTTCGAGCTGGGGCGCATTGCCCGAGCACATATCGAGGCAGCCCTTCACGCCGCCGCAGCTGGAATGGCCCATGACGATGACATGGGCGACCTTGAGCGCGGTGACCGCATATTCGATCGCCGCCGAGGTGCCGTGCTGCTGCCCATCCGGCTTATAGGGCGGCACCAGGTTGGCGATGTTGCGGTGGATGAAGAACTCGCCAGTGTCCGCCCCGAAGATCGAGGTCACATGCACGCGGCTGTCGCAGCACGAGATGATCATCGCGCGCGGGTGCTGCCCCTCGGAGGCCAGACGTCGGTACCACGCGGAATTCTCGGCATAGCTGGTCGCCTTCCAGCCCTGGAATCGCTGGACCAGGTAAGAGGGAAGCGGTTTGGCGTTGTGCATCTCGATCCTCAAAGCAACTTGAAGCCTTTGACGGAATACGCGGGATTGTCGCGGAATTCGAGAGAAGAAACACCATCATCTAACGTTTTGGGAACCGCGACCCTGTATGAGGGGGGTGCCGTGGGGGCGTTGAGCGGAGGATAGGGCGGTGACCAAATCGCAAACGACCGGCCCGGCACCCGCCGGGGCGGTGAGCCAAATTGCTGTGCTGGCCCCATTCGAGAAGGCGGGGTTGGACCCGCAGCCTCTCGAAGCGATCTTCGCGCGCCTCGGTCCGTCCGAGGCGGAAAACGCCCTTTGTCGCGCGATGGAGGAGTTGGCCTACAGGCTGGGAGAACTTGACCGCGTTCACGCAGAGGGGCGCTGGTCCGACACGCGGCGCCATGTCCGCGAACTCGGGGGGATCGCGGACTGCCTTGGCATGAGTTCGGTCGTGCGGATTTCCGAGGATGTGCTGACCTGCCTGGAAGACGGCGATCTGGTGGCGCTTTCGGCCACGGTGGCGCGGCTTGGTCGCGTGGGCGAGCGCTCGCTCTACGCCATCTGGGACATGGAGGATCAGGGCGTCTGAACCGCCGGGCACTTCGATCGGCGGATCGGGAGGCCGCTGCCGCACGGCCTCGATCTTGGCGGTGCACGGCTGTCACGTCGCCGTCATCTGCCCGACCCGCTCCGGTTCCGCCCCCTTGCGGGTGCCGCTGGCTCCGATAGGCTTGGCGCAAACCGACCAAGGGGACCCAAATGAACCTGACTTTCGCACCGGCTGACGCCGACGCCCTGCCGCTGCATGTGATCGAGGCCGAGGCGCTGGAGGCCTGGCTGGCAGACCAACCCGATCGGGTGCGCAACTGGGTTAACGCCAGCGGGTTCGCGGGGGAAATCGGCACCGCGGTCAGCATCCCCGGAGAGTCAGGCACTCCCGAGGCCGCGTTGATCGGCTACGGCAGCGCTACGCGCCGCCGCCGGATCCGTTTCGCGCTGGCGGCCGGCGTTGCGCGGCTGGCCCGCGGCACCTATCGCATTGCCTCGGGCCTGCCCGCCGCGGCGGCGGAAGAAGAGGCGCTCGGCTGGCTGCTCGCGGGGTATCGCTTCACACGCTATGCCGGCGAGGCGCCGGTGCTGCCACGCCTCGTCGCCCCCGAGCGCGTCGATGCAGCACGGGTTGAGATCCTTGCCGCGGCCGAGGCGCTGACCCGTGACCTGGTGAACACACCGGCCTCTGACATGGGTCCCGAACAGCTCGAGGCCGCGGCGCGCAGCCTTGCGGCGGAGTTCGAGGCGGAAATCGAGGTGACCACCGGCGAGGCGCTCCTGGAGAAGAACTTCCCGATGATCCACGCCGTGGGCCGCGCCAGCCCGCGCGCGCCGCGGCTGATCGACATGCGCTGGGGCACCAGCGGCCCGCGGCTGACGCTGGTCGGCAAGGGTGTCTGTTTCGACACCGGTGGCCTGAACCTCAAGCCCGGCAGTTCCATGGGGCTGATGAAGAAGGACATGGGCGGCGCGGCCAACGTGCTGGGCCTTGCCCGGATGATCATGGCGCTGGGGCTCAAGCTGCAGCTGCGCGTATTGATCCCCGCGGTGGAGAACTCGGTCAGCGGCAACGCCTTCCGCCCGCAGGACATCCTGACATCGCGCAAGGGGCTTACGGTGGAGATCAACAACACCGATGCCGAAGGGCGACTCGTGTTGGCGGATGCGCTTGCGCTCGCCGACGAGGAGCGGCCCGATTTGATCCTGTCGATGGCCACGCTCACCGGCGCGGCCCGCGTCGCGGTCGGTCCCGATCTCGCGCCGTTCTACACCGATGACGAGACCTTTGCCGACGCCTTGGCCAGGGCCAGCGCCGCTGCGGCTGACCCGGTCTGGCGGATGCCTTTCTGGGACCCTTACGAGGACAAGATCGAGCCCGGAATCGCCGATCTCGACAACGCCCCCGCTGGCGGGATGGCCGGCTCGATCACCGCGGCGCTCTTCCTGCGCCGCTTCGTGACGTCAACGCCCTACGCGCATTTCGACATCTACGCCTGGAACCCGTCGCCCGCCCCGGCGCGGCCCAAGGGCGGCGTGGGGCAGGGGCCGCGCGCCATTCTCGGCGCGCTGCCGCAGGTGCTGGGCCTATGAGGGACACCGTGTCGATGGATCGCCGACTCACCCCCGCCAATGGCCGCGTTGCCGATGCGCAGCTTCAGGGACAGGTCGAGGCGCAGTACTTCACCCAAGGCGAGCCTGCGACGGTCCGGGCCGACGTCGCCGACCTGCTGAAAGCGCCCGCGGGTGCCCGCGATCGCCAGCTGACCCATGGCGCCGCCGTCACCGTCTACGAGCGCCACGAGGGCTGGGCCTTCGTTCAGGCGCAGGCGGATGGCTTCGTTGGCTACCTGTCCGAGGAGGCGCTGGGGCCGCGCACCGCGCCAACCCACCGCGTCGCAACCCGCGCCACCCACGCCTATGCCGGGGCCAACCTCAAGACGCCCGAGCGCGCCTTCCTGACCCTCGGCGCGCGGCTCTGCGTGACCGGCCAGTCCGGCAGCTTCCTCGAGACCGAGGCAGGTTTTGTTCCCGCTGGTCACCTGCTGCCGCTCGACAGGCCCGATCCCGATCCAGTCGCCGTCTCCGAGCGGCTGCTCGGCACGCCCTACCTCTGGGGCGGGAACTCGGCGATGGGCATCGATTGCTCGGGGCTGGTACAGGCCGGGTTGCTGGCCTGCGGCATCGACTGTCCCGGCGACAGCGACCTGCAAGAGCGCGCGCTCGGCACGACGCTCGCCCCCGGCATCGCGCCGAAGCGGGGTGATCTCTTCTTCTGGAAGGGCCATGTCGCCTGGGTCGCCGACGAGACGACCTTGCTGCACGCCAACGCCCATCACATGGCCGTCGCCTACGAGCCGATCGCCGACGCGCTGACCCGTATCGAGACGCAGGGCGACGGCCCCGTCACCCGACACGCCCGCCTCACCGGAGCCTGAGATGACCAGCGATTCCTTCTTCCACCCCGTCTCGGGCATGGAGCTGCCGCGCTACGCCGGCATTCCCACCTTCATGCGCCTGCCGCTGGTGCAGCCCGACCACGCGCGGTTTTCCGAGGTCGAGATCGGCCTCGTCGGCGTGCCCTGGGACAGCGGCACCACCAACCGCCCCGGCCCGCGGCATGGCCCGCGCCAGCTGCGCGACGCCTCGACGATGATCCGCGCCGAGCACGGCCATTTCGGCATCCGCCCCTTCGAGGCCGCCGCTTGCGCCGACCTCGGCGACGTCGGCCCGAACCCGGCCGACATCCAAGACAGCATGGCGCGGATCACCGCCTTCTACGACCGGATCGTCGCGGCGGGGATCCGGCCGCTCACGGGCGGCGGTGACCACCTCTGCTCGCTGCCCGTGCTGCGCGCGCTCGGCAAGGCAAAGCCGCTCGGCATGGTGCATTTCGACAGCCATACCGACCTCTGGGACAGCTACTTCGGTGGCTTCAAGTACACCCATGGCACACCCTTCCGCCGTGCGGTGGAGGAGGGCTTGCTTGATCCCAAGCGCGTGGTGCAGATCGGCATCCGCGGCCCGATGTACGACCACGAGGACCGAGATTTCGCCAAGTCGACGGGCATCCGCATCATCCCGATCGAAGAGTTCCACGCCCGCGGCGTGGCCGACGTCATGGCCGAAGCGCGCGAGATCGTCGGCACCGAGCCGACCTATGTCAGCTACGACATCGATTTCGTCGATCCCACCTTCGCCCCCGGCACCGGCACTCCCGAGATCGGCGGGCCGAACTCCTACCAGGCGCTGCAGGTCGTGCGCGAGCTGATGGGGCTGAATATCGTGGGCGCCGACCTCGTCGAAGTCTCGCCGCCCTTCGATAGCTCGGGCGGCACCGCCTTCCTCGGCGTGACGATCATGTTCGAGTTGCTCTGCGCCATGGTCGGCCAGGGCGCGTGACGGTCCCTATCCGCGCGGTCACTCCACCGCGCGGATCAGCTTGCGCTCGAGCACGCGCAGCACGGTCTTGAGGTCGTGCCCCCGCTTGAGCACCTGCCCCTCCATGGTGATCACCGCGAATTCGCCCTGCCGCTGCCGCAGCTTGGGGCGCTTTTCGATGCGGTAGAGCGGATGTTCGGCGGTGCGCCGGAAGACGGAAAACACCGCCACGTCCTTGAGCGAGGAAATCCCGTAATCCCGCCATTCCCCGGCCGCCACCATGCGGCCATAGAGCGAGAGGATCACATTCAGCTCGGTCCGGTGAAAGGCGACAACATCGCTGCCCTGTCCCGGAAAAGGTGTCAGGCTGTTCATCCCTCAAAGCTGCGCCCGATGTGGTCACAAATCAAGGTCTGCCGTGCAGTCCTTGCGTCGCAAATCATTCCGCCGAAAGAAAATCCGGTCCCCGGGTCGTCCGCTCAGGTCCCGGACAGCATCCGCGAGACCGACAGCGCATAGCGGTCGGTCATGCCGGAGACGAAATCTGCCAGCCCGTGCAGCGCCGCCTCGGGCGTGGCTATGGCGCGCAGGTCGAGACCGAGGGCGCGGGCGATCTGCGCCGGGTGCCCTGCCAGCGCGGTCTCGTCCCAGCCAGCCGCCGCCAGCGCCTCGAAGACCGGCAAGACCCCGTCCAGAACGTTGCGGATCACCTGCCGGCCGGAGATCTCCAGTTCGGTCTTGCGCCGCGAGGTGAAGATGCGTTCCTGGGCCAGCGTGCCGATCCGTGCGAAGCTTGCCCCGCAGTCCGAGACGTCGACCAGCGCGCCCGAGAAACTCCCGTCCATGATCGCCGGGTAATGCGCCTGGAAGGCGGCGACGCAGGCGTCGATCGCCCGGCCGATAGCAAGCGCGCGCAGCAGCGCGATATGCTCGCTGCGCGTGTAGCCTGCGGTGTCGCGGTTGGGTCGCCCCGCCAGCTCGTTCAACGTGTCGCGAACGACGTCATAAGGCAGATCCCCGGCGGTATAGGCGTCTTCGAGATCAACGATATTGTAGCAGATGTCATCCGCCGCCTCGACCACGAAGACCAGCGGGTGGCGCCGCCACCAGCGACCCGCGGCGCTTTGCTCTTGCGGCAGACCGCAGCCCTGCGCCACCTCGGCGAAGAGCGCTTCCTCGCCCGCAAAGAGACCGAATTTTTTCAGCCCTGCATAGCTTCTGCGCAGCGGCTCGGGCAGCGCGGCGCGGGTCGCGGCGGTGGCGGGATACTTCATGAAAGCCCCGAGCACGGCCTTCGACAGGCGCATGCCACCGGCATTGCGGTACATCTCCAGCCGGGTGACGATCCGGAAACCCTGCGCGTTGCCCTCGAAGGCGGTGAACTCGGGCCGCAACACCGGATCGAGCGCGCCGCAGAGCCCGCGGTCCGCGTCGAACCGCTCGGCGAACCAGCCGCCGATCGAGGCCTCGCCGGAGTGACCGAAGGGCGGATTGCCGATGTCATGCGCGGCACAGGCGGCCTGCACCACGTTGGCAAGGCTATGATCCTCATGCGGGCCGATCTCGCCCTCGTCGATCAGCCAGTCGCCGATGTGCATCGCCAGCGAGCGCCCGACGCTGCCCACTTCGACCGAATGGATCAGCCGGTGATGGATGTGGTCATTCTCGTAGAGCGGGTGCACCTGGGTCTTGTTGGCCAGCCGCCGGAACGGGGCCGAAAAGACGATCCGGTCGTGATCCTGCACGAAGATCGACCGGGTGCGCGCCTCGACATAGCCCGGATCGCGCAGCCGTTCGGCGCAAAGAAGGTCGCTCCACAACATCGCTCGTCTCCCGGTCTGCTGCGCCGCACACCTAGCCGAGCGGGACGGGAGGGGAAAGCCGCCCATGACCATTCTTCTAGGCAAAAATATCCCGGGGGAGTCCGCGCAGCGGACGGGGGCAGAGCCCCCTGATCTCGTCGGGACACCCCAGCGTCCGGATCCAAAAGTTTCCGATGCGCTCCAGGCTGCGCAAGCAATCACCAAAAAGCGACGCAATGGATGCATTTCCCGTCTTGCTCGAATCCGCGGGCTCGCATAGATGCGGCAGTGGGACACCCTTCCCCAACGAAGGGCGACTATCTGTAAGGTTAGAGATAAATGGCTAGACACCAACCGTCCGCGCGGCCGGCAAACCCGCGCTTTTCTTCCGGCCCCTGTGCCAAGATCCCCCATTTCTCGCTGGATATGCTGTCCGATGCCCCGCTCGGTCGTTCGCACCGCGCCAAGGTCGGCAAGGACAAGCTGAAGGCTGCCATCGAGGGCACCCGCGAGATCCTCAACATTCCCGCCGAGTACAAGATCGGCATCGTCCCCGCCTCCGACACCGGTGCGGTTGAAATGGCGATGTGGTCGATGCTCGGCGCCCGCAAGGCCGAGATGCTGGCCTGGGAATCCTTCGGCGCGGGCTGGGTCACCGACGTGGTGAAGCAGCTGAAGATCGACGCCGAGGTGAAGACCGCCGACTACGGACATATCGTCGACCTCGCCACGGTGAACTTCGACAATGACGTCGTCTTCACCTGGAACGGCACCACCTCCGGCGTGCGCGTGCCGAACGGCGACGCGATCCCCGCCGATCGTGCCGGCCTGACCATCTGTGATGCGACCTCGGCCGCCTTCGCGCAGGACCTGCCCTGGGACAAGCTCGACGTCACCACCTTCTCCTGGCAGAAGGTGATGGGCGGCGAAGCGGCGCATGGCATGATCGTCCTGTCGCCCCGCGCCGTCGAGCGGCTCGAGAGCTACACCCCCGCCTGGCCACTGCCGAAGATCTTCCGCATGACCAAGGGCGGCAAGCTGATCGAGGGCATCTTCGTCGGCGAGACGATCAACACCCCGTCGATGCTGGCGGTCGAGGATTACCTCGTCGCCCTCGAGTGGGCGCGCAAGATCGGCGGGCTCAAGGCGCTGCAGGAACGCGCGACGACCAACGCAAAGGTCCTCTGGGACTTCTGCGACCGTCACGACTGGATCGACAACCTCGCCGAGGATGCCGCCACCCGGTCCAACACCTCGGTGTGCCTGAAGTTCACCGACGACCGGATCAAGGACGGCGCGGCCTTCGCCAAGGCAGTTGCCAAGAAGCTCGAGACCTACCACGTCGCCTATGACATCGGCGCCTATCGCGACGCTCCGGCGGGCCTGCGCATCTGGTGCGGTGCCACGGTCGAGACCGCCGACATCGAGGCGCTGACGCTCTGGCTCCAGTGGGCCTTCGAGACCGAGATCGAGGCACAGGCCGAAACGGCCTGATCCCCACGCTTTTGACGAAATTGCGGGACCGCGCGGGCGGTCCCGTCTCTCCTCGCATCCAGATTTCCCCCGAAAGGACCGCTGAAATGGCTCCCAAGGTTCTCATCTCCGACAAGCTTTCCGACGCCGCCGTGCAGATCTTCCGCGATCGCGGCATCGAGGTCGACTTCCGCCCCGAGCTGGGCAAGGACAAGGACGCGCTGGCCGCGGTGATCGGCGACTACGACGGTCTCGCCATCCGCTCGGCGACCAAGGTCACCCCCTCGATCCTCGAGCACGCGACCAACCTCAAGGTCGTCGGCCGTGCCGGCATCGGCACCGACAACGTCGACAAGGAAGCCGCGTCGAAGCATGGCGTGATCGTCATGAACACGCCCTTCGGCAACATGATCACCACCGCCGAGCACGCCATCGCGCTGATGTTCGCCGTTGCCCGCCAGCTGCCCGAGGCCTCGGCTTCGACCCATGCAGGGAAGTGGGAAAAGAACGCCTTCATGGGGGTCGAGCTGACCGGCAAGACGCTTGGCGTGATCGGCGCCGGCAACATCGGCGGCATCGTCTGCGACCGCGCCCGCGGCCTGAAGATGAAGGTCGTGGCCTATGATCCCTTCCTCGGCCATGAAAAGGCCGACAAGATGGGCGTCGAGAAGGTCGAGCTCGACGAGCTGCTGGCCCGCGCCGACTTCATCACGCTGCACGTGCCGCTGACCGACCAGACGCGCAACATCCTTGGCCGCGAGAACCTCGCGAAGACCAAGAAGGGCGTGCGGATCATCAACTGCGCCCGCGGCGGCCTCGTCGACGAGGAAGCGCTGGCGGAGCTGCTGAAGTCGGGCCACGTGGCCGGCGCGGCCTTCGACGTCTTTGCCGTCGAGCCCGCCACCGAGAACCCGCTGTTCAACCTGCCCAACGTGGTCTGCACCCCGCACCTCGGCGCCTCGACCACCGAAGCGCAGGAAAACGTGGCGCTGCAGGTGGCCGAGCAGATGGCCGACTACCTGCTGACCGGTGCCGTCACCAACGCGCTGAACATGCCGTCGGTGACCGCCGAGGAAGCCAAGGTCATGGGCCCGTGGATCAAGCTTGCCGGCCACCTCGGCAACTTCATCGGCCAGATGACCGACGAGGCGATCACCGCGATCAACATCCTCTATGACGGCTCGGTCGCCGAGATGAACCTGCCGGCGCTGAACTGCGCGCTGATCGCGGGCATCATGAAGACCATCTCGCCCGAGGTGAACATGGTCTCGGCCCCGGTGATCGCGAAGGAACGCGGCATCCAGATCTCGACCACCAACCAGGAACAGTCTGGCGCCTTCGACGGCTACATCAAGGTGACCGTGGTGACCGAGAAGCGCGAGCGTTCGGTTGCCGGCACCGTCTTCTCGGACGGCAAGCCGCGCTTCATCCAGATCAAGGGCATCAACATCGAGGCCGAAGTGGGCGAGCACATGCTCTACACCACCAACAAGGACGTGCCGGGCATCATCGGCAAGCTGGGCTCGATGCTGGGCGACCACAACGTCAACCTCGCGAACTTCACGCTGGGCCGGGCTGCGGCCGGTGGCGAGGCGATTGCCATTGCCTACCTCGACGAGGGCATTGGCGAGGACGTTGTCACCGCGCTGCGCGACACGGGCCTTTTCCAGCAGGTCAAGCCGCTGGAATTCGACGTGGCCTGATCCACGCGGTCCGGACAACGGGCCCGACCCGAAGTCTGAACAGGGACAGACGAGAAAGGGGCGCTCCACAGGGCGCCCCTTTTGCGTGCTCAGGCTTCGCGGCGTACGATCCGCGTCTGGAAACAGTTGTTGCGGGCCGAACGCACATCGACAAAGGCGATCTCGGGCCGGTCGAGCAGCGCGGCGGCGTAGCATTCCACCTCGTCGCGCGGCACGACCTTGCCGGTGCCGTAGAGAATACGCTCGTCGGCGGTGTAGCCCTTCAGCAGGTAGTCGGGGCTCGATGTCAGGATCGGCGGCACGCCGGCGCCTCCCCAGGAGGCGCATTCTCCGGCGCAAAGGAAGATGGGGCCGGTTTCGGCATAGGGCTGCGGCGCGCCAAACGGGCGGAAGGCGAGGATCAGCATCTCCGCCCCCTCGGGCACGAAGTCGAGGCAATGGCGGCAGGGGTTGCCGCCGCCCTCGGAACGGACCCGTTCAGGGGCCTGTCCGTAAGCGTCGGGTCCGCCGTTTCTGAGCCGGGCGACGGTCTCGTCCGGCAGCGGAAGGAAGGTGATCTTTGCCATGTGGGGTCTCCGGAATATGAGATCTTCATGATCCGCAGCGACCGGACGGTCTCAATCCGTTTCCTGCTGATAAACGGTGGCGATTGCTGAGCGCCACTTCCCCGCTCCGCCCTTGCCTCTGTCTCGTCCGAGGTCCAAGTAGTCCCTGCGGAAAGGAATTCTCATGATGCCCATTTATGTCATCGGCGACATTCACGGTCAGATCGACCGGCTGAACGAGGCGCTGGACTATATTGCGACCGACGAGCACGCGGGTGCCCCCATCGTCTTTCTCGGCGACTACGTGGATCGCGGCCCCGACTCCCGCGCGGTGATCGAACTGCTGATGCAGGGTCAGGCCGAGGGCAGGCCATGGACCTGCCTGATGGGCAACCACGACCGCTTCCTGCTGCGCTTTCTCGACAATCCGCGCTACATGGATCCGGCGGTCTCGCGGCCGTTGCTCTGGACTGATCCGCCGCTGGGCGGCGCGCATACGCTGGCCTCTTACGGGGTGGACGTGCGCGAAGGGCGGGACCTGCGCGACATTCACGCCGACGCGCTCGAGGCGATCCCGCAGGCGCATCGTGACTGGATCGCGAACCTGCCGCGGTTCCACGCGACGGACGAGCAAATCTTCGTTCACGCCGGCCTGCGGCCGGGGGTGCTGCTGAACTACCAGAAGGAAGACGATCTGGTCTGGATTCGCGCTCCGTTCCTTGACTGGAAGGGCGACTGGGGGCGGCTCGTGGTGCACGGGCACACGGCGCTGGACGTGCCGCAGCTCTATCCCAACCGGCTCAACATGGACGGCGGAGCGGGCTACGGGCGCCCGCTCTATCCGGCGCTCCTACTGGGCCGCGACGCTTTCCTCCTCGGCCCCGGAGGACGTATTCGGCTTTAGCGCGCACCAGGCCTCGTATTGTGACAGGAAGACCTGCCCCGAGAGGTCTTGCAGGAAGTGCGAGCGCTTGAGCCGGTCCATCACCGGGCCTTTCACCTCGGTCAGGTGCAGGGTGATGCCCTGCTCCGACAGGCGGCGGTTGATCTCCTCCAGCGTCTCCAGCGCGCTCATGTCGACCTCGTTCACCGCCGGGAACATCAGCACCACGTGGCGCAGGTTCCGGCATTCTGCGACGCGCGCCAGCACGTATTCCTCGAGGAAGCGCGCGTTGACGAAGTAGAGGCTTTCGTCCACCCGCAGGGTCAGCACGCCGGGCAGGGTCTCGACGTCGTGGCGCAGCACGTTGCGGAAGTGGTGCGTGCCCGGCATCAGTCCGACCTCTGCCACATGCGGCTTCGAGGTCTTGTAGAGGTGCAGCAGGATCGACAGCAGCACACCCGCCGAGACCCCGACCTCGACCCCGACCAGCAGGGTCAGCACGATGGTTGCCGAGACGGCGGTGAAGTCGACCTTGGAATAGGTCCAGGTCTTCTTGAGGATCGAGAAATCCACGAGGCTGAGCACGGCGACGATGATCGTGGCGGCCAGAGTGGCCTTCGGCAGGAAGAACAGCAGCGGGGTCAGCAGGAGCGTCGCGAGGCCGATGCCCACGGCGGTATAGGCACCCGCGGCCGGCGTTTCGGCACCGGCGTCGAAGTTCACCACCGAGCGGGAGAATCCGCCGGTGACCGGGAAGCCGCCAGAGAGCGCCGAGCCGATGTTCGACGCGCCTAGGCCGATCAGCTCCTGGTCCGGATCGATGCGCTGGCGGCGCTTGGCGGCGAGGGTCTGGGCGACCGAGACCGATTCCACGAAGCCGATGATCGAGATCAGGATCGCCGGCATCAGCAGCGTTTTCCACATCGTCAGGTCGAAGGAGGGAGCCGAGAGCGGCGGCAGGCCCATGGGCACCTCACCCACGACCTTCACGCCCATCTCGTTGAGCCCTAGTCCCCAGGTCAGCAACGTGGTCACGGCGACCGCAGCGACCGGACCGGCCTTGGCGAGGATGTCGGCCATGCGCGGGCCGAATCCCATCCTGCGCAAGAGCGGCTTCAGCCCCTTGCGCACCCAGAACAGGAAGGCGGTGGCGGCACCGCCGATGCCGAGCGTGATGAGGTTGGTCTCGGGCAGGTGGGCGATCAGCGCACCGACAAGATCTACCAGCGTGTGACCCTCGGCGCTGATGCCGAAGATATGCTTGAGCTGAGAGGCGGCGATCAGCACGCCCGAGGCGGTGATGAAGCCCGCGATCACCGGGTGGCTGAGGAAGTTGGCCAGAAAGCCGAGGCGCAGCACGCCGATGGCAACGAGGAAGACGCCGGAGATGAAGGCCAGCGTGACCGCGGCCAGAGCGATCTGCGCCGGGTCGCTGAGGCCAAGCTGGCCGATTGCCGCCGCGGTCATGAGCGAGACCACGGCCACCGGCCCGACGGCGAGCGCACGGCTGGTGCCGAAGATCGCATAGGCCACCAACGGCAGGATCGAGGCGTATAGGCCCATCTCGGCGGGCAGGCCGGCCAGCAGGGCATAGGCCAGCGACTGCGGGATCAGCATGATCGTCACGATCACCGCGGCGACGAGGTCCGAGGTGGCGGTGTTCCGGTCGTAGCTGCGGGCCCAGTCGAGGATCGGCAGGTAGCGGGTCAGGCGGCGGGAAAGCTGCATGGGGTGTGGTCCTGAATGACGCTTCCCCCGGAAGGGGCCGGGGTTTGGACTTATATATTCAATTAGTAGAATTTGTGAAGGGGGGAACCCGTGTTCCTCAGTGTTTCTTTCTGCCGGAATTTTGTCCGCCAGATTTCCAAATTTGAAGAAAATTCTTTTTACGCGCGCGTCACCGGCTCCGGTTTGGCCATCCATTCTTTTCCGCGCAGCATGGCCTTCCAATAGATCGGCGGCAGGATCCGCTCCTTCAGCAGCCAGGCGGCGCGACTTGGCTTGGTGCCATCGATCAGCCAGCTGGGAAAACTTGGCAGCAATCTCCCACCGTAACCGAACTCGGCGAGCACGATCTTGCCCCGCTCCACCGTCAGCGGGCAGGAGCCGTAACCGTTGTAGCGCGCCACGGGGGCCTTCCCGTCGATGTCCGCGGCGACGTTCTCGGCCACCACCGGTGCCTGCATCCGCGCCGCCGCGGCGGTCTTGGCATTCGGCGCGTTCATCACGTCGCCGAGGCTCCAGATATTGGCGTAGCTCTTGTGGCGCAGGGTGCCCTGATCGACGTCGACCCAACCCGCTGGGTCGGCCAGGGGCGAGACTTTGATGAAGTCGGGGGCCGTCTGCGGCGGACAGACGTGCATCATGTCGAAGTCCACCGTCACCTCTGTCGGCTCGGTGTCGGGTTTGGACACCTTGAAGGTCGCCCTGTGTGCCGGGCCATCCACCGCCACGAGGTTGTGGAAGAAGTTCAGCTTGGCGCGGTACTTCTCGATGTACGTCTCGAGCGCGGGCACATAGTCCTTCACGCCGAAGAGGACGCCGCCGGCGTTCATGAACTCGATTTCAATGCGCGGCAGCACTCCGGTGCGGAGCCAGTGGTCCCCCGAGAGATAGAGCGCCTTCTGCGGCGCGCCGGCGCATTTGATCGGCATCGGCGGCTGGGTGAAGAGCGCGCGGCCGCCCTTCAGCCCCTTCACCACCTCCCAGGTATAGGGGGCGAGATCGTAGCGGTAGTTCGAGGTCACGCCGTTCTTGCCCAGCGTCTCGACAAGGCCTTCGACCGCGTGCCAGTCGAGCTTCAGACCGGGGCAGACGATCAGCCGATCGTATTTCACCACCCGGCAGCCATCGAGCACCACCGCATTGTCTTCGGGTTCGAAGGCAGCGACGGCGGCCTTGATCCAGTGCACGCCGCGCGGGATCAGGCTGCCCATGGTGCGGGCGGTGGTCTGCGGCTCGAAGACGCCGCTGCCGACCATGGTCCAGCCGGGCTGGTAGTAGTGGATGTCGGCGGGATCGAGCAGGGCGATGTTCAGGTCGGGCTTGCGCGCCTTGAGGCTGGCCGAGACGGCAATGCCCGCGGCGCCGCCGCCCACGACCACCACGTCGAAGCGCGCGTCGCCCGTGTCGGTCGGGGTCTTGCCGCCGTTGACGATGCGCCGGATCACCCCCGCCATGTCGTAGCCCGCCTGCCGGGTGGCGGCGAGGATCTGCGGCGGCTGCAGGCTGCCGGCCTGGCTGAGGGACCAAAGCGTGGCAGAACGCGTGCCGCTGCGGCAGTAGGCCAGCACCGGGCCGGGCAGCTCGCGCAGCGCCTTGCCGAAGGTCGCGGCATCGGCGTCCTGTACCTTGCCCGTAACGACGGGAATGTAGCGCGCCTCGAGCCCGGCGTCTTTCGCCGCGGCCTCGATCTCTTCGAAGTTCGGCTGATCCGCGCCCTCGCCGTCGGGACGGTTGCAGATGATGGCGCGGTAGCCTGCCATGGCAACAAGCCCCACGTCGGCAGCGGTGATCTGCGGCGAGGCTGCGAAATCGTCGGTGATCTTGCGAATGTCCACGAGAAGTCCTCCCAACTCGATTCGCGAAGATCATACACATTCCAAACTAGGAATGCATTTGGTTCGGCGGAACGGTCCCGACCACATTGTCGCAGGGGCCTTGCGCATCGGGCTGTCCGCAACGAAAAACGCCGCCCCGAGGGACGGCGTTTTCCGAAATCCGGAAGGGATGGGATCAGAAGCCCAGGCCTTCGTATTTCTTCTTGAACTTCGACACGCGGCCGCCGGCGTCCAGCAGGCGCGACGAGCCACCAGTCCAGGCCGGGTGCACCGTGGGGTCGATGTCGAGCGACATCTGGTCGCCTTCTTTGCCCCAGGTGGAACGGGTCTGGTAGATGGTGCCGTCGGTCATCTTGACGTCGATGACGTGATAGTCGGGGTGGATGCCCTTTTTCATGACGTCTCTCCTTATGCGTCGGCGCCGGCGAGCGGCTTGTAGTTGGTCTGCTCCACGATGCGGGCAGATTTGCCGCGGCGCGAACGCAGGTAGTAGAGCTTGGCGCGGCGGACTTTACCGCGGCGCACCACCTCGATCGAATCGATGTTGGTGGCATAGAGCGGGAAGACGCGCTCGACGCCTTCACCGAAGGAAATCTTGCGGACGGTGAACGAGCCGGCGATGCCCTTGCCGTTCTTACGGCTGATGCAGACGCCTTCGTAGTTCTGCACGCGGGTGCGCGTGCCTTCGGTCACCTTGTAGCCGACGCGCACGGTGTCGCCGGGCTTGAAATCGGGGATGGTTTTCCCCAGGGCGGCAATTTGTTCCGCCTCGAGCTGTGCGATCAGATCCATCTGACGCTCTCCTATCTGCTCACGGTTTGTCCCGTGAAGGTGTCGCGTTCCCAGAGCTCCGCGTCTTCGTTCGGGTCCGCCGCAGCGCCCGCCGGAGATGACAACATCATTATCTTCTTGTCAGCCTGAGGCTGCGTCCGGTCCGCTCGGACCGCGCCGAAGAAACGCGGGAGGCGGGAACGAACGAATCCACGAGCACCCTGAGGGGCGTCGCGGATTGGCGCGATATAGGCGGGGAAGCTGTCTGGATCAAGCGCAAACTGCGGGTATCGACCGCGCGCGGCGCCCTCAAGAGCGAGGGGCGCTGCCCCTCGCGCTCCCCGGGATACTTCTTCCTAGAAGAAGGGCAGGGCGGTCAGGATTTATCCTGGGCGACGCGCGCTTCATGCGCCTGCCAGAGGTCGGGACGGCGGGCGCGGGTGATCTCTTCGGATTGCGCGCGGCGCCAGGCGTCGATTGCGGCGTGGTTGCCCGAGAGCAGCACGTCGGGAACCCGGTGGCCCTGCCACTCGGCGGGGCGGGTGTATTGCGGATGCTCGAGCAGCCCGTGGGAGAAGCTCTCGTCCTCGGTGGAGGAGGCATTGCCGAGCACGCCGGGGATCAGCCGGATGGTCGCATCGAGCAGCATCTGCGCGGCGATTTCGCCGCCGGTGAGCACGAAGTCGCCCAGCGAGACCTCGATGATCCGGTAGTGGTCGATGACCCGCTGGTCGAGCCCCTCGAAGCGGCCGCAGATCAGCGTGACACCAGGCTCCTGCGCCAGGCGCTGCGCCATCTGCTGGTCGAAGCGGCGGCCGCGCGGGCTGAGGTAGATGAGCGGCGCGCGGGATGGCATGCGGGCGCGGGCGTGCTCGATGGCGCGACTCATCACGTCCGGGCGCAACACCATGCCGGCGCCGCCGCCGGCGGGCGTATCGTCGACGTTGCGGTGCTTGCCCTCGCCGAACTCGCGCAGCGACACGGTGCTGAGCTGCCAGAGACCGTCCTGCAGGGCACGGCCGGTCAGCGAGTGGCCCAGCACACCGGGAAAGGCGTCCGGCAGCAGGGTGATCACCTGGGCCTGGAAGGCGCGGGCCAATTCCGGCGAGCTGGTCATGAGCTCGCGCGGGGTGAGGCTGGGGCGGATGGTCTTGCGGCCCGAGGCGCGCTGCGGTGTGTCGGTCATGTCGGCTGTCCTTGTCGCGCCCCGTCTAGCGGTGCAGCGCGCCCGGCTCAAGTCATCCTGTGGCAAGATCGCGACCGCCAGAAGCGGCGGGTCAGGCGCTTTGGGCGATGGGGCGCTCGGGAAGGATGGCGTAGGCCGCTGCGATCTGCGTTACCCGTTCGTGCAGGTCGAGCACCATGTCCGGCTGTCGGAAACAGCGGGCGAGCCCGCCGGCGCGCTCCGGCGTGGCGCGCAGCAGCAGGGCGAGCAGCCAGAATTCCGTCACTGCGCAGGGGGAGAGCCCGTCGGCGGTCTGCGCCCGCTGCGAGGCCAGGCCGCGTTCGAGGATCCGGCGGATGGCGTGCTCGGGGCTTTCCGGGGCGGGGCCGCGCGGCGCGGGGCTGCTCAGCAGCCGGGTGAGCTCTGCCCGCATCTGGCGCTGCGGGGGAAAGGGCAGCGGCGGCTCGCGCAGGGTGCGTCGGCACAGCAGCAGGGGGCGCGCGGCGCGGCGGCGGTGCAGCGACGAGCGCGTGGCCAGCACGGCCAGAATCGCGAGGATCCAGATGGCGGCGAGCAGGTGCAGCGACTCGGGAGTCAGAAGCGCGGCGCAGATGGCCAGTACGACGGCGGCAAGGATGGAGAGCAGCACACCGGGCGCATGGCGGTGCCGGAGGCGGAAACCGAAAACTGAAAACACCGAACACACCCTCGGGCCAAACACTTGATTAACCGTAACACAGATGCGCCGAATTTAGGACAAAATCAGAAAGGGACCAGCTTCCGCCGGCTCCAGCAGAACAATATTGAAAATCTTGGCGTCTCGTTTCCGGCAAGCGTCCGGTCTCAGCCTGCGGTTGTGACCCGAGGGGAGGGGGCGGGCACGCTCAGTCCAGCAGACCCTCGGGCGGATCGGCGATGATCCGGCCGGATCCGAGGTCCACCGTGGGCACGACGGCGCGGGTGAAGGGCAGCAACACGGTCGATGCGGCACCGGGCACGATCAACTCCAGAAGGTCGGATGCGCCGTGGTTGAGCACCGCCTTCACCTTGCCGATCTCGACACCGCCGGTGTCGAGCACGGTGAGCCCGATGAGGTCGGTGTAATAGTATTCATCGTCGGGCAGGTCGGGCAGACGGTCGCGCGGGGCAAAGAGCTGGAGACCCTTCAGCGCGTCGGCCTCCTCCTTGGTGCGTACGCCGGAAAGCCGCGCGGCAAAGCCCCCCTTCAGCGGGCGGGTGATCTGCAGATCGAAGCTGCGGCTGCCGTCCTCGGAGGTGAGCGGGGCATAGTCGGCGATCGCTTCGGGGTCGGCGGTGTAGCTTTTCAGCCGGACTTCGCCGTGAACGCCAAAGGCGCCGCCCAAAACGCCGACACAGATCATCTCGTCCACTTCGATGCGCCTCCCGTCATTGCGCTTGTCCAGCCCCTTGCGCGCAACGCAGGAGCCGGTGACGGCGGGGATAGCGCGAGCCGGAGGTCCTTGGCAATCGCGGAGAGGCTCAGAAACGCAGGTTGAAGACCCGTGTGACCCCGATGCGGAAGCGCCATTGGTCGTTGTCGCCGGTGTCGACGATCGGGCTGTCGGCGGCGTCCCCCTGAAGGTTGTCCCAGTTCAGCGCGCTTTCGACCCCCCAGACATCGTTGATCTTGTACCGCGCACCAAGCTGGATGCCGGCGCTGATCAGGCCGCCATCGGGATCATAGGCGGGAAGACTGGCGGTTGCCTCGTCGGGATCGACGCCGGAATAGGTGTCGATGAACTCGTCATTGGCCCAGATGAACCGCGGCCCCACGGTCAGTCGCCAGCGGTCGTCGGGGCGTGCGACATAGTCGACGCCGATCGAGCCGACGTATCCCTCGTGCCCGCCGAAGCCCCGCCGGATATCGGCGAAGGCCTCGTAGTTCGGACCGGCGAAGCCGATGCCGAACCCCAGTTCATAGCTCGGGTCGATGTCGTGAAGGCTCTCGAGATCCGGGTCCTTGCTGGCGTCACGCTCGCCGAGGTAGCGGAAGGAGCCGTGGAAATCCCAGCCGTAGTCCTCGGCCCAAGGGTCTGTCTCGCCCAGTTCGGGCAGGCCGCGCAGGCGTAGATGCCGGAAGCGGAAACCGATGTCGGGACCGACGTCATATTCATCCGAACCGAAGAATTTCGGCTGGGTGGCGACGCCGGCACGCAGCGTGAAAGTGAAGCTGTTGCCCGGCGATTGGGTCGAGGTGACCGGCTGGGCCACGGCGGTGCCATCGCCGATGGTTTCGGGCGTCACGAAGTCCTGCGCCAGCGCGGGACCGGCGAGCAGCGCGGCGGCAAGCGTAAGGGGCATCAATTGGCGGAGCAGCGGCATGGCAGAAATCCCGGTGTTCGCAAGGCAGTGCTGGCGGGATGGTAGGGCGCGGATGCAAGTTATCCAAGCGTCAACCAAAAAGGGTGCGCAGGATTTCTCCTGCGCACCCCTTATTGTGGCATTGATGCCGCGGAGAATTACTCTGCGGAGTCCTCTGCCGGTGCTGCTGCGGCCTCTGCGGCAGCGGCGGCTTTTGCGGCCTTGGCTTCGGCGCGCTCGGTGGCTGCCTTGCCCGGAACGGCTTTCTTGGGGTTGCTGCGCTCTTTCTTCGCGACAACGCCTGCGGCTTCCAGGAAGCGTGCAACGCGGTCGGTCGGCTGGGCGCCCTGGCCCATCCAGTACTGGACGCGCTCGACGTCCATGATCACGCGGCGCTCGTCGTCCTTGGCGAGCAGCGGGTTGTAGGTGCCGAGCTTCTCGATGAAGCGGCCGTCACGCGGCATGCGCGAGTCGGATGCGACGATTGCGTAGTGGGGGCGCTTCTTGCTGCCGCCGCGGGCGAGACGGATTTTCATGGCCATTGGGGTATCTCCTTAAGAATGGCGTTGGGTGACGGGCGAGGCCCTGTCAGGATTGGTGTTTTTCGTGGTGCTTGATGACTTCCTGAATGATGAAATTCAGGAATTTCTCGGCGAAGGCCGGATCGAGATCCGCTTTCTCCGCCAGATCCTTGAGCCGCGCGATCTGCTGCTCTTCGCGCGCGGGGTCGGAGGGGGGCAGATCGTGGGTGGCTTTCAGCACCCCCACGGACTGCGTGTGCTTGAACCGCTCGGCGAGCGTGAACACGAGGATCGCGTCCAGCCGGTCGATGCTTTCGCGGTGCTCTTTCAGAAGGTCTGCGGCGCGGGCGGCGGGATCACTCATGCTCGGCTCCTTTGAACGGAAAAGAGGGGGGCACACTCCATGCGCCGCCGCTGCACCACAGGTGCAGCGAGGACGGCAGGAACCGCGCGCCGGGACTCGGGGGAGAACGCCTCGGTCAACGGCTCATCCCTTCTGTTGAAGAGAGGACCGGTGAATTTCGCGGTCTCCATGTCGATGCCATGCGCCAGCCTGCGGCGCGCGCAGCACCCACCGGCCGGGCGGTTTCCGGCTCGGCGATGTCCTGCAGCATGGACGTCGCGGAAGGGGGTTTGCATCGCGAGGCTCATCCGGCGATCTCCGGGTGGCGGTAGATATGGGCCATGTGGCCCAGCACCACTTGCTCGCGCTCGAAGGTCGCACCGAGCCGCAGCGCCAGCGTCCTCGAGCGGTTGTTCTCGGGATCGACAAGGCTGATCAGCCGGCTCAAGCCGAAGTGCTGCGCCGCGGCAGCACGGGCGGCGCTGGCCGCCTCGAACGCGTAGCCGCGCCCCTCGAACTTCGAGAAAATCGAGTAGGCAAGCTCGGGCTCGGGCCATTCGATGTGGTTGAGCGGCCCGGTGAAGCCGGCCATCTCGCCGCTCTCGCGGTCGGTGACGTGCCAGATGCCGTAGCCGCGGATCTGCCAGTGGCCCGCCGAACGCAGAAGCGTGCGCCAGACCTGCCCGCGGTCCGCTGGACCGCCGACGAAATGCGAGCGCGGCTCGGCGTAGAAGGCGCACATGGACTCGAGATCGTCCATCTGCGGCGCGCGCAGGATCAGGCGTTCGGTCTCGATGACGGGGATCTCGATGCTCATGCCAGCACCTCCTCGGCGGGAGGGTGGCGATAGAGCATGTCCTCGCCCATGTGATAGTTGGTGTAGGTGCGTTCGTAGACCGCGCCCAGCCGTTCCGCCAGCGCCACCGAGCGGGCATTGCCCGGCACGATGTTCGAGGTCAGCGTTCTGAGGCCGAGGTCCTCGTAGGCGTAGCGGCGCACGCGCAGCGCGGCCTCGGTCGCGACGCCGCGGCCCTCGTAGCCCTCGAAGACCACCCAGCCGATCTCGGGCTCGGGCCAGCCCTCGGGGTTCCAGATGCCGCAGATGCCAGCGGGCTTGCCGGTCGCCTTGTCCTCGATGGTGAAATAGCCGTAGCCGCGCAGGTGCCAGTGGCCGACGTTGAGCGCGAACCAGCGCCAGGCGTCGCCGCGGTGGTCGTAGCCGCCGAACCCGTCCGAGCGGTCGCGGTCGAGCAGGAAGCCGATCATGGCCTCCGCATCCGCGGCTTCCGGGCCACGCAGGATCAGGCGTTCGGTTTCGAGGCGGGGGGCGACGACGAGGCTCATGCGTAGGCCTCCACGCTGCCGTCGGCATCGTCTTCGGGAGCGCCGTAGCGCGCGAAGGGGTCGGCCGCGGTGCCCGTGGCGGGGGCGGGGTCTGCGTATTTGGAGAACAATGAAGCGCGCACGCCTTCCGCGCCGGCCGCCAGTGGGGCGGTCGGGTTCGTCACCTCCTGCGAGGCAAGGGGAAGGGGGCGTTTGTCGTTCATTTCTTCTTGCCGAACCCGCCGAGGCCCGGAGGCAGCGCACCGCCGCCCATGCCGGGCATGCCGCCGAGTCCGCCAAGGCCACCGGGCAGCTTGCCGCCCATCGCCTTCGCCGCGGCCTCGATCTGCTTGGGATCCATCTGCGACGGGTCCATGCCCTCGGGCATGCCACCCTTGCCGAACATGCCCTTCATGGCCTGTTTCAGCATGCCGCCTTTGCCCATCTTGCCCATCTTCTTCATCATGTCGGACATCTGGCGCTGCATCTTCAGCAGCTTGTTGAGATCCGCCACCTCCATGCCGGCGCCGGCCGCGATGCGTTTCTTGCGCGAGGCCTGCAGGAGCTGCGGATTGGCGCGCTCCTTCTTGGTCATGGAGTTGATGAGCGCGACCTGCTGGCGCAGGATCTTGTCGTCCAGCCCGGCCTCGTCCATCTGCTTGGCCATCTTGGCGGCGCCCGGCATCATCTGCATCATGCCCTGCAGGCCGCCCATCTTCATCATCTGCTCGAGCTGCATCTTCAGGTCGTTCATGTTGAACTGACCCTTCTGGAAGCGCTTCATCATGCGCTCGGCCTGTTCGGCCTCGAGCGTCTGCTGCGCCTTCTCGACGAGCGCGACGATGTCGCCCATGCCGAGGATGCGGCCGGCGACCCGCTCGGGCTCGAAGGTCTCGAGCGCGTCCATCTTCTCGCCGAGGCCGACGAACTTGATCGGCTTGCCGGTGATCGCGCGCATCGACAGCGCGGCGCCGCCGCGGCCGTCGCCGTCCATCCGGGTCAGCACCACGCCCGAGACGCCGATCTTGTCGTCGAACTCGGTGGCGACGTTGACGGCGTCCTGGCCGGTGAGGCCGTCGACGACCAGAAGCGTCTCGCGCGGGTTCACCACGTCGCGCACGTCGGCGGCCTGCTGGATCAGCTCGGCGTCGATGTGCAGGCGGCCCGCGGTGTCGAGCATGTAGACGTCGTAGCCGCCGAGGCTGGCCTGGGTCTTGGCGCGCTTGGCGATCGCAACCGGGTCCTCGCCCTTGACGATCGGCAGCGTGTCGACGCCGATCTGCTGGCCGAGGATCTGCAACTGCTCCATGGCTGCCGGGCGGTTCACGTCGAGCGAGGCCATCAGCACCTTCTTGCGGTCGCGCTCTTTCAGGCGCTTGGCGAGCTTGGCGGTGGTGGTGGTCTTGCCCGAGCCCTGCAGGCCGACCATGAGAATCGGCGCCGGGGCGTTGTCGATGCGCAGTGCGCCGGGCTCGCCTTCGCCGGCGAGGGTCGCGATCAGCTCGTCGTGGACGATCTTCACCACCTGCTGGCCGGGGGTCACCGACTTGGTGACCGACGCGCCGGTGGCCTTCTTCTCGACCGCCTTGATGAACTGGCGGGCGACCGGCAGCGAGACGTCGGCCTCGAGCAGGGCGACGCGCACTTCGCGCATGGCGGTGCGGACGTCATCCTCGGAAAGGGCGCCCTGCTTGGTGAGGCGGTCGAAGACGCCGCCGAGGCGTTCGGAAAGAGATTCGAACATGGGCCGTCGGGCTCCTTCTTCTCTGGTCCGTATCTGGTGTGCAGACCCGAAGATGGGGGCCGTGCGGCGTGGAATCAAACGTGACGCCGGGAGCGGAACCTGCCGGACCCGTGGTTCCAATGCGAAAACGCCTCCGTGGGCGCAACGCGCTGACGGAGGGCGATCCCGGGTCTGGACCCAAGGGACCGGAAGCGATGGGACTCCCGGTGGATTGCGCGCGATGTACGCCTGCGGGCGCGCGGAGTCAAGTTGGGCCGGTCGGCAGCCCGGTCTCCGCGCGATTTGCCGCCCTGCAACTGCTCGCGTGCAGGCAAGAAGAGATTGCGGATGCAAAATGGGCACAGTTCGCGCCGGAGCTTGCCTAAGCCGCATTGTTTCGCAATTATTTCTGGCCGACAGGTACGTTTGACGTTATGTCAAAGACTGAAGACGCTCATTTGATAGGTGCGAATATGAAATTCAAAGAACTCTTTGCTTCCGCAGCCGTCATCTCCATGATCGGTGCGTCCGCTGCTCTGGCCGGCTCGCCGGCCGAGGTTGTCGTGGAAGATGACCCCTACGCAGTGGTTCCGGTCGCGATGCCCTCGAGCGGCGCAGCCCTGGCCGTGGCCGGTGGTCTCGCGGCGCTGGCGCTGATCGCGGCAGCTTCGGATGGCGACAGCTCGGACACCTCGAAGGACTAATCCTTCGGAGATTTCGCTGCGCTTCTGCGCGGCCTGATCAACGCCCGGCCTCGGCCGGGCGTTTGTCGTTCGGGGCTCTTGCCGTCCAACGCGATTCCCCAACTGCGTGAGGTTGCAGGGCAAGACCGGCTCGCGGCTTGCAATCCCGTACCGCTTCGCGCTTTCTAGCGCCAGATCGCGAGGCGGTGCAAAGGAGAAGCCGATGGACAACTGGGACGAGATTCGCACCGCCTATCACGTGGCGCGGCTGGGGACCGTCAGCGGCGCCGCCGAGGTGCTCGGGGTGCACCATGCCACGGTGATCCGCCACATCGATGCGCTGGAGGCGCGGCTTGGTGTGAAGCTGTTCCAGCGCCACGCCCGCGGCTACACGCCGACCGAGGCGGGCAGCGACCTGTCGCGCGTCGCGCAATGCACCGATGACCAGTTCCAGCAACTCGTCGGACGCATCAAGGGCCGGGGCGAGGCGGTTTCGGGCGAGCTGCTCGTCACGTCGCTGGTCAATTTCTCGACGCTGATGATCGGAGCGCTCACCAGTTTTCGCGAGGCCTTCCCGGATGTCACGGTGCGCTACC
This sequence comes from Salipiger mangrovisoli, assembly GCF_015223355.1. Taxonomy (GTDB): domain Bacteria; phylum Pseudomonadota; class Alphaproteobacteria; order Rhodobacterales; family Rhodobacteraceae; genus Salipiger; species Salipiger mangrovisoli. Next base: position 198,354 of record NZ_JADFFK010000008.1, read on the forward strand.
TGACCGGGTCGCGGCTGTTCCGGCTGGAATACGGCGAGGCGCATGTGGCCTTGCGCGCCGGGGCCGCACCGCAGGAGCCCGACAACGTTGTGCAGCCCTTCGACCGGCAGTCGGTCGCGCTCTACGCGGCCAAATCCTACATCGCGCGCAAGGGCAGGCCCAAGGGTGTCGCGGAATTGGCATCGCATGATTTCGTCGGGTTCGACGATCTCGATTCGCGCGCGCCCTCCAATCGCTGGATGAAGGGACATGTGCCGCAGGAGCGCATCGTCTTCCGCACCTCGGACGACCGGGTGCAGTTGCAGGCGATCCGCGCCGGCGCCGGCATGGGCTTCATGTCGGTGACCGAAGGTGATTCCGATGCGGAGCTGGTGCAGGTGCTGCCGCCGCAAGAGGATTGGTCCTCGCCGCTCTGGCTGGTCACCCATGTCGATCTGCACCGGACGCCGAAGGTGCAGGCGTTTCTCAAGCACCTCAAGGCCTATGCCGCGGAGCAGGACAAGGCGTGACCCTCTCCGGCTCCGGACGCGGCCATCTCGCGATGCTGGCCTTCTCGGCCGTTGTCGCGGGGTCCTTTTCGCTCGGGTCGATGGCGTCTCCGTATATCGCGCCCGCTGCGTTGAATGCTGCGCGCTTTCTGCTGGCGACCCTGGCCATGGCCGGGATCGTCGGCCTGCACGGCGGGATGCCGCGCGCAGCCCTCGCGGCGCCGTGGCGCTACCTGCTGATCGGCGTGCTGATGGCCGTCTATTTCGTGCTGATGTTCGAAGGGTTGAAGACCGCCGAGCCGGTCAGCATGTCGGCGGTCTTCACCCTGACGCCGGTGATGGCGGCGGGCTTCGGATGGCTGCTGCTGCGCCAGCGGATGAGCCCGCGCATCGCAGGTGCTCTGGCAATCGGCGGGATCGGGGCGCTGTGGGTGATCTTCCGCGCCGATCTCGGGACATTGTTGCGCTTCTCGCCGGGGCGGGGCGAGATGATCTTTTTCATCGGCTGCGCCGCCCATGCGATCTACGCCCCGATGGTGCCGAGGTTGAACCGCGGCGAGCCGGCGCTGGTCTTCACGCTCGCCACGATGGCGGCGGGAACCTTGGTGCTGCTGCTATGGGGCTGGCGGGACATCCTGGCGACCGACTGGACGGCGCTGCCCGGCATCGTCTGGGTGACCATTCTCTATACCGCCGTGGCGGCCACGGCGCTGAGCACGGCGCTCATCCAGTTCGCGGCGATGCGGCTGCCGAGCGCCAAGGTCATGGCCTATACCTACCTGATCCCGAGCTGGGTGATCCTGTGGGAAATCGCGCTCGGGTGGGCCGCGCCGCCGGCATTGGTGCTTGTCGGAGTGGCGCTGTCAGTGGTGGCGTTGCTGCTCTTGTTGCGCGACGGGTAGGGCAACTCTCTTCGAAGAGAGTTGCAAATTCCTTCGAAGGAATTTGCCGTCAGGCCTGATCCTCGCGGGCGGGCTCGTCGGTGCTGAGTTCCACCTTCAGGAAGCGCTCGAAGGCGTCCAGGTTGATCGGCTCGAACTGCCCGAAGCCCTGCATCCAGACCGAGGCCTCGCGCAGCGCGTCGGGCTCGAGCTTGCACCATTTCACCCGGCCGCGCTTCTCCTGGCTGATCAGCCCGGCGCTGGCCAGGATCGTCAGGTGCTTGGAAATCCCCGCCAGCGACATTTCGAAGGGCTCCGCGACATCGGTCACGGCCATGTCATCCTCGAGCAGCATGGCCAGGATGCGCCGCCGCGTCGGGTCGGCCAGGGCGGCAAAGACAGTGTCGAGATCGGGTTGCATGGGCTCATAAGCGCCGGAGCGGGGCGGGCCGTCAAGCCGCGCCGTGGCGGAGGTTTCGGCATTCTTAACTCCGGGGTTGAATATGGATTTGCCCCCATGTTGGCGCTAGCGCCGGGATGCTGCGCTGCAGCTTCCTGTGAGGATTGAATGAAATCAATGTGTTGTATAGGTTTTTCAAGCGTTCACGGCGGGTTGACTCAGAGCCCCCCTCCGCATAGCAACTCCGGGAACGTCCGAATGGAGCGACAAAGTGGGCGATCCCGATCCGAAGCGGCAACTCGACGCGCTGGAGGCGAAGATCGCGGCGGCCAAGGCTGCCCGGGAAACCCGGAAGTCGCACCAGGAGGAACACTATTCCCAGGCCAACGTCGCCTGGCGAATGGTGACGGAAATGGTGGCCGGTCTCGGGATCGGCTTCGGCATCGGCTACGGCCTGGACACCCTGCTGGGGACCATGCCGTGGCTCATGGTGCTGTTCACAGTGCTGGGCCTCGTGGCGGGCATCCGCGTGATGTTGCGGACCGCCGCCGAGATCCAGGCGAAACAAACCTCCGGCGACGCCGGAGAGGGGCAATCCTCCGGCACGCCCGGAGATGACGAGAAGAGGGATCGCGGCGATGGCGACTGAAGCAGCTCACGGTGCGGAAACGGTGGAACATGCGGCCGGGACCGGCCTGTCGTTCCACCCGATGGATCAGTTCATGATCAAGCCGCTCTTCGGCGACGGCGCCGTGGGCATGTTCACCATCACCAACGCGACGCTCTGGATGTTCATCTGCATCCTGGCGATCATCGCCGTCATGGTGCTGGGCACCTCGCGCCGCGCGATCATCCCCTCGCGCAGCCAGTCGGTCGCCGAGCTGGCCTACGGCTTCATCTACAAGATGGTGGAAGACGTCACCGGCAAGGACGGCCTGAAGTACTTCCCCTACATCATGACGCTGTTCATGTTCATCGTCTTCTCGAACTTCCTCGGCCTGATCCCGATGAGCTTCACCACCACCTCGCACATCGCGGTGACCTGGGTGCTGGCGCTCTGCGTGTTCCTCGGCGTGACGATCCTCGGCTTCGTGAAGAACGGCGTGCACTTCCTCGGCCTGTTCTGGGTGACCTCGGCGCCGCTGGCGCTGCGCCCGATCCTCGCCGTGATCGAGATCATTTCCTACTTCGTCCGCCCGGTCAGCCACTCCATCCGTCTTGCTGGCAACGTGATGGCCGGTCACGCCGTGATGAAGGTCTTCGCAGGCTTCGCCGCGCTGGCCATCGTCTCGCCGGTGTCGATCGTCGCGATCACCGCGATCTACGGGCTCGAAGTTCTGGTGGCCTTCATCCAGGCCTACGTATTCACCATCCTGACCTGCGTGTACCTCAAGGACGCGCTGCACCCTGCCCACTAAGGGCAGGCCGGTCCGGACAACCTCTATCCATCCAAATTCCATCGTAAGGAGAGACTCAATGGAAGGCGATATCGCAAACCTCGGTCAGTTCATCGGCGCCGGCCTCGCAGGCCTGGGTTCGGGCCTCGCAGCCCTCGGCGTGGGCAACGTTGCTGCAAACTTCCTGGGCGGCGCACTGCGCAACCCGTCGGCAGCTGCATCGCAGACCGCCACCCTCTTCATCGGCATCGCATTCGCAGAAGCACTGGGGATCTTCTCGTTCCTCGTCGCTCTGCTGCTGATGTTCGCCGTCTAATCCTTCGGGACCTTATCCTTACGCGGGGGCGGCGCCGTCATTGACGGGCCGCCCCAAGTAGAGACAACGTTCCGACGGAGGACGACATGGCGGTCGAACCCATTCAGGAAGAAATGGCCGGTATCTGCGTCGACGCCCATGGTTCCGCCATCGGGATGCCGCAGCTTTGCGGCGAGTGGATTCCGAACCAGATCTTCTGGCTCATCATCACTCTGGTGGTGATCTTCTTCGTGCTGTCGCGCATCGCTCTGCCGCGGATCGCATCCGTCTTGGCCGAGCGTCAGGGCACCATCACGAACGACATCTCCGCCGCGGAAGAACTGAAGCGCCAGGCGAAGGACGCGGAAGCGGCCTACGAGAAAGCGCTTGCCGATGCCCGTGCCGAGGCACAGACCATCGCGCAGAAGACCCGCGACGAGATCAAGGCTAAGCTCGACGCCGCAACGGCCGAGGCGGACGCCAAGATCGCCGGGAAAGCGGCCGAGTCCGAAAAGGTGCTCGCCGAAATCCGCGCCTCTGCCGTGGAAAGCGTCGAGGCCGTTGCAAAGGACACCGCGGAAGCCATCGTGGCTGCCTTCGGAACCTCTGCCGACCGCGCCGCGATCGATGCGGCCGTGGCCAACCGGATGAAAGGCTGATCCCATGCGCAAACTCATCACCCTGAGCGCGCTCGGAACCCTGATGGCCAGCCCCGCGCTGGCCGCGTCCGGCCCGTTCTTCTCGCTGCGCAACACCGACTTCGTGGTGCTGCTCGGCTTCCTGCTGTTCCTGGCGGTCCTCGTGTACTTCAAGGTGCCGAAGATGCTGGGCAGCCAGCTCGACCGTCGTGCCGAAGGCATCCGCAACGAGCTGGAAGAAGCCCGCGCCTTGCGTGAGGAAGCGCAGACCCTGCTGGCCTCTTACGAGCGCAAGCAGCGGGACGTGCAGGTGCAGGCGGAAAAGATCGTGGCCCAGGCCAAGAACGACGCCGAAAGCGCCGCGGAGCAGGCCCGCAAGGACCTCGACGTCTCCATCGCGCGCCGCATCGCGGCCGCCGAGGAGCAGATCAAGTCGGCACAGTCCTCGGCCGTCAAGGAAGTGCGCGACCGCGCGGTTTCCGTGGCGGTAGCCGCTGCCAGCGATGTGATCGCGAAGCAGCTCGGCGCCAAGGACAAGGCGGCGCTGGTCGATGCGTCGATCAAGGAAATCGGTGCCAAGCTGCACTGATCCTCGCGACGCGACATGGTTGCAGAGCCCGGCCCCTGGCCGGGCTTTTGCGTTGCGGGGACGCCGTCCGGGACAGCAAACCGCGAATGCTTGTGCATCAGGGGCTTCTGAAGGCTTTTCCTTGAAGTAGACCCCATATACTGTGTGTCTATCGCCAGCACAGCCAAACATGTGGGCGGAAGTTCGAGGGGACAGCGTGGCACATATCATCGTCGTAGGAAACGAGAAGGGCGGGGCGGGGAAGTCCACCGTCTCGATGCATGTGGCAACCGCGCTGGCGCGCATGGGGCACCGGACTGGCACGCTGGATCTCGACCTGCGGCAGCGCTCGGTCGGGCGTTACATCGAGAACCGCCGCGCCTTCTGCGAGCGCGAGGGGCTCGCCCTTCCGATCCCGCTTTACCGCGATCTGCCCGAAGTTGCGCCCGAGGCGCTGGCGCCGGGTGAGAACGCTTTCGACCACCGCCTGTCCAAGGCCGTGGCCCAGCTCGAGGCGGACTGCGACTTCGTGCTGATCGACTGCCCCGGCTCGCACACGCGGCTGAGCCAGGTGGCGCATTCGCTGGCCGACACGCTGATCACCCCGCTCAACGACAGTTTCATCGACTTCGATTTGCTGGCCCATGTGGACACCGACGGCGACAAGATCCTCGGCCCCTCGGTCTATTCCGAGATGGTCTGGAACGCCCGCCAGCTGCGCGCCCAGGCCGGGCTGCAGCCGATCGACTGGGTGGTGCTGCGCAACCGTCTCGGTGCGCAGAACATGGTCAACAAGATGAAGATGGAAAAAGCGCTGACCAAGCTGTCGAAGCGCATCGGCTTCCGGATTGCGCCCGGCTTCAACGAGCGGGTGATCTTCCGCGAGCTGTTCCCGCGGGGCTTGACGCTGCTCGACCTGAAGGACATCGGCGTCGGCAACCTCAACATCTCGAACGTCGCCGCGCGGCAGGAATTGCGCGAACTCGTCTCAGCGCTGGAGTTGCCGGGGGTTGAGGTGAACTTCTGAGCCCCTCTGAGCCCCGTCTCGCGGCCTAGTGGCTGCGCATGTGCAGTGCGATGAGCGTTGCCCCGATGCCGGAGCTCAGAAGGTCGATGCCGAGAAAGATGCCGAGCAGGCCCATGGCCGAGCCGGGCAGCGTTGCCATGATGAGCAGGCCGAGCACCAGGGAAACCAGCCCGGCGAACAGCAGCCAGGCCCAGCCGGACCGCTCGCGCACCGACAGACCGATGGCGATCCGCACCACGCCGAGCGCAAGGAAGAAGGCGGCGATCAGCCAGGTCAGCGAGATCAACCCGCGTGCCGGGTTGGCCAGCAGGAAGACCCCGAACGCCAGGACCAGCAGGCCGAGCACCGCCTCGGCCAGCCGCGCGCCGGTGCTGGCATGGGCATTGAAGGCGATCCACAGTTGCAGTGCGCCCGCGATGACGAAGGCGATGGCCGAGATGGTCAGCACGGTCAGTGATGCGGCGAAGGGATGCACGAAGGCCCCGATGCCGCCGAAGATCAGGATGATCCCGAGCGCGAGCATCCAGCCCCACTTCTTTCCGGGGTTGGGCGAGGCAGGACCGTCTGGCATGGCAGGCTCCAGGGCTGAGGGGCGAGTAGGGTCCCGCCAGTCTGGGGCGAAACCCTGCGCCGAGGCAAGCGCGGCGCGTCGCTGTTAGCAAAAGATTAATAAACTTTCACAAAGCTTTGCGCATGAAGTTGCCGAGCCCTCTCCCCGCGGGTGTACGCTTGTCGCCCGGTGCCGCAACTGGCGCCTGGCTTGGTATGACGCTTGCGTTGCTGACGGGATGCGCCGGGCAGGTCGCGTCACCTGGCTACGGCGGGGTCGCTCCGCGGCACACCGAGGTCGAGGGCATGCGCTTCGTGTTGCGCTTGAAAGCGGATCGCGCCGAGGTCGTGCGCGTCAGCCCGATGTTCCCGCCCAACTTCGAAGAGGTCGCGCGGCGCGGGCAGATCGCGGTGGCCCGCGAAAGCGGATGTCGGCCCGAGTGGGTGATCGGCGATCCGTCGATGCTGGAGATTGGGCTGTCCTGTCATGGTGCCGCCGCGCCGAAGACCCCACGCGGGCGCCACGTGGCTTGTGATCTTCTCGCCGCGGCGGGCCAACCGTGGTGCGGCTGAACCGCTCAGAGCGGCTTTTCGTAGAACAGGCTCGAGTTGTTCTCGACGTAGCCGCCAAAGGCACCGCAGGGCGCGAAGCCGGCGCTTTCATAAAGCGCCAGCGCAGCCGGGAGCTTATCGCCGGTTTCCAGCCGCAGGAGGGGGATGCCCTCTTCGCGCGCCACGGCCTCGAGCTGGTCCAGCAACCGCCGCGCAAGTCCCAGGCCGCGCGCCTCGGGGCTGACGAACATCGATTTCACCTCGGCGTAGCCATCCTTGCGCGCGATGGCGGCGCAGCCGAGCAACACGCCGTTTTCCTCGGCACCGAACAGCGTGATGGCCGGGGTGCAAAGCGCGTCGATGTCGAGGAAGTAGTTGTCCTCTGGCGGAAACAGCGACTCCATCAGCGCGTGGCTCGCCAGCAGCAGCGCCTCGGCGTTCGGATCGCGGGGAGAAACAGGACGAATGGTCACCGACATCAAAGCTTTCCTCTGGCCATGGGGTGCGATATTGGCCGGGCCTGCGCTGCGGTCAACCCAGAAAGACGGCGCGGCACCCGCAATATGTTGTGGACAACTGGCAAGCGCCCGCCACATCCGGGGCAAAGCGTTTGACACATCTCCCGGCGGGGCGGCAAATTCGGGGTTAACTTCGGAATCAGGACACGGCATTGCAGTTCACACGGCTTCGACTGACGGGCTTCAAGAGTTTCGTCGATCCGACGGATCTGGTCATCGCGGACGGGCTGACAGGCGTTGTCGGTCCGAACGGCTGTGGCAAGTCCAACCTGCTCGAGGCGCTGCGCTGGGTGATGGGCGAGAACCGCGCCAAGGCGATGCGCGGCGCGGGCATGGAAGACGTGATCTTTGCCGGGGCGCATTCCCGCCCGGCCCGCAACTTCGCCGAGGTGGCGCTGACGATCGACAACGGCGATCGGCTGGCCCCTGCGGGGTTCAACGACCAGGACCAGCTCGAGATCGTCCGCCGCATCACCCGTGACGTCGGCTCGGCCTACAAGGTCAACGCCAAGGACGTGCGGGCGCGCGACGTTCAGATGCTGTTTGCCGATGCCTCGACTGGCGCGCATTCGCCCGCGCTGGTGCGGCAGGGGCAGATCTCCGAGCTGATCAACGCCAAGCCCAAGAGCCGCCGCCGCATCCTCGAGGAGGCCGCCGGCATCTCGGGTCTCTACCAGCGCCGCCACGAGGCGGAGCTGAAGCTGAACAACACCGAGGCCAATCTGCTGCGGGTCGATGACGTGATCGAGCAACTGGCGTCTCAGCTCGGAACGCTCGACCGGCAGGCCCGGCAGGCGCAGCGCTACCGTGCCATCGGCACGGAGTTGCGCCAGGCCGAGGGGCTGCTGCTCTACCGCCGCTGGATGGAAGCCGAAGAGGCCCGGCAGGCGGCCGAGGCGGTGTTGCGCAGCCTCGTGACGGCAGCCGCACAGGCCGAGAGCGCCGCCCGCGCCGCCGAGCGCGAGCGCGCCGAGCGCGACGAGGCGCTGCCGCCCCTGCGCGAGGAGGAGGCGATCGCCGCCGCCATCCTGCAACGGCTCGCCGTACAGCGCGACGCGCTGGCCGAGCAAGAGGCGCGGGCGCAGGACAGCATTCAGACGCTGACCCGCCGGATCGAACAGATTGCCCATGACATCGAGCGCGAGGGCGCGCTCAATCGCGACGCGGGCGAAACCATCGCGCAGCTCGAATGGGAGGCGCGCGAACTGGCCAAGGCCGCCGAGGGCCACGACGACCGGCTGGCCGATGCGGCCGATGCGGCCTCCGAGGCCTCGTCAGTTCTGCAGGACCGCGAGGCGGCGCTGACACAGCAGACCGAGGACGTCGCGCGGCTGGCCGCCCGCCACCAGTCGGCGCATCGTTACCTCGCCGACCTTCGCAAGGCTCTGGGCCGCCACGAGGGTGAGGCGGGCAAGGCGCGTGACGCGGTGGCCACGGCGCGCGGAGCACTGGCCGAGGCGACCGGCGCCATGGAGAATGCGCAGGAGCGGTCCGAGGCGGCGCAGGCCATGGCCGCCCGGGCCGAGGAACTGCTGGCGCAGGCCGACGAGGCGCGCACCGATTGCCAGTCGCGCGAAGCCGAGGCCCGCGCCGACCGCTCCGAGGCAGAGGGCGAGGCAAGCGCGCTCCGCGCCGAGGCCGGCGCGCTCAGCCGTCTGCTGGAGCGCGACACCGCCGAGGGCGGGCAGGTCCTCGACCGTCTGCAGGTGGCACCCGGCTTCGAGAAAGCGCTCGGTGCCGCGCTGGCCGACGATCTGCGCGTTCCCGAAGTGGGGGCCGACGCCTCCTCTGGCTGGGTCGAGCTGCCGCGCTACGAAAGCCAGCAGTTGTTGCCCGAGGGCAGCGCGCCGCTGGCGCATCATGTCACCGTGCCGGGCGTGCTGATGCGCCGGATGAGTCAGGTCGGCCTTGTCGACCGGGCCGAGGGCGCGCGGCTGCAGGCGCTGCTGAAGCCAGGTCAGCGGCTGGTCAGCCGCGGGGGCGATCTCTGGCGCTGGGATGGGTTCCGGGCTTCAGCCGAGGATGCGCCTTCGGCCGCCGCATTGCGGCTCGAGCAGCTCAACCGGCTCGAGGAGCTGACGCAGGAATTGGCGCGTGCCGAGGCGCGGGTCGAGGCCGCCCGCGGGGCGCATGACGCGCTGTCGGCGCGGCTTGCCGATCTCACCCGCGCCGACAAGGTGGCGCGCGAGACCCGCCGCGAGGCCGACCGAGAGGTCAACGAGGCGATGCGCACCTTCAACCGTGCCGAGAGCGAGCGCAGCCTGGCCGAGAGCCGGCTGGAGAGCCTGGGGCTGGCGGTGAGCCGCCACGAGGGGGAGGCCGAGGCGGCGCGCAGGCAGGTGCTGGAGGCCGAACGCGGCCTGTCGGAACTGGGCGATCTGGAAAGCGCCCGCGCGCTGGCCGAGGACGTGCGGATGACCGTCGAGGCGGCCCGCATGACCATGATGACCCGCCGCTCGGCGCATGACGAGCTGCGCCGCGAGGGCGAGGCCCGCAAGGGCCGCCAGCAGAACGTGACCAAGGACCTTTCGGGCTGGCGCCACCGGCTCGAGACCGCCGAGAAGCGCAGCGCCGAGCTGGCCGAGCGGAAGGCCGTGCACGAGCGCGAGCTGGCCGAGGCGCGGGCGGTGCCGGATGCGCTGGCAGGGCGCCGCGAGGATCTCGCCCGTTCGATCGAAGAGGCCGAGGAGCGCCGCAGCCTGGCGTCGAACCGGCTTGCGGCGGCTGAGAGCGCCATGCGCGCCGCCATCGCCGCCGAGCGGGATGCCGAACGCACGGCTTCCGAGGCCCGCGAAGCCCGCGCCGGCGCCGAGGCCAGGGTCGAGGCGGCGCGCGAGATGGTTGCCGCGGCCGCCGAACGCATCGACGACGAGCAGGAGACCACCCCCGAGAAGCTGCTGGCGCGGCTCGACGTTGCGCCGGCCGAGATGCCCGCCTCCGAGGCGGCGGAAGCCGACGTGAACCGGCTCAAGCGCCAGCGCGATGCGCTCGGCGCTGTCAACCTGCGCGCCGAGGAGGACGCCCGCGAGGTGCGGACCGAGCACGACACGCTGGTGCAGGAAAAGACCGACCTCGAGGAGGCGGTGCGCACGCTGCGGTCGGGCATCTCCTCGCTGAACCGCGAGGGGCGCGAGCGGCTGCTGACCGCCTTCGAGCAGGTCAACGCCAATTTCCGCCTGCTGTTCACCCATCTGTTCAACGGCGGCGAGGCCAACCTCGTCATGGTCGAGAGCGACGACCCGCTCGAGGCCGGGCTCGAGATCATGTGCCAGCCGCCGGGCAAGAAGCTCTCGACGCTCTCGCTGCTTTCGGGCGGCGAGCAGACGCTGACCGCGCTGGCGCTGATCTTCGCGGTGTTCCTTGCCAACCCGGCGCCGATCTGCGTGCTCGACGAGGTCGACGCGCCGCTCGACGACGCCAACGTCACGCGCTTCTGCGACCTGCTCGACGAAATGTGCCGCCGCACCGAGACCCGTTTCCTGATCATCACCCACCACGCGGTGACGATGAGCCGGATGGACCGGCTGTTCGGCGTCACCATGCAGGAACAGGGCGTCAGCCAGCTGGTCTCGGTGGATCTGAAACGGGCGGAACGGCTGGTCGCCTGACCCGGCGCCGCGAGGGCCGGGCCCGCCAGATGCCTCCGGCGGGGATACTTTAGCCTAGAAGAAGCCCCCGCCGGGAGGACCGGCGCGGCGCCCTCGTTTCTTCTAGGCGGAAATATCCCGGGGGTGCGGGGGCAGAGCCCCCGCTTTGACCTTCAGCTCACTCGCCCCAGGAAACCCCGGTGAGATCGGTGGCCTGCGTCGGCTGGTTCTTCCACAAGCCGTGCAGCCTCGCGTCCGCCACCGTCGGGAAGGCGAGCTGGAAGAGGAAGGCGTTGACGTGGTCCTCGGCAATGACCCGCTGCGCCTGTTTCAGCAGTTCCGAGCGCGCCGCCGGATCGGTGGTCGCGGTGAGTCGCGCCATCAGCTCCTGGAACGCCGGGTTGTCATACTGGAAGTAGTAGTCCGGCCGCGCGTAGATGTTGATGTCCATTGGCTCGGTATGGCTGACGATGGTCAGGCCGAAGTCCTTGCCACGGAACACCTCCTCGAGCCATTGCGCCCATTCGAGGTTGGTGATTTCGGTCTGGATGCCCACGGCGCGCAGCTGCGCGGCGATGATCTCGCCGCCGCGACGGGCGTAGGAGGGCGGCGGCAGCTTGAGCGTGGTGGTGAAGCCGTCGGGATAGCCCGCGTCCGCCAGCAGCGTCTTCGCCTTCTCGGGATCATAGGCTGACAGGTCGGTGAGATCGACGTAATCGGGGTTGTGCGGCGCGAAATGCGTGCCGATCGGCGTGCCGAGGCCGAACATCGCCCCGTCGATGATCGCCTGCCGGTCGATGGCATGGGCCACTGCCTCGCGCACCAGCGGATCGTCGAACGGCTCCTGACCGTTGTTCATCGCCAGGATGGTCTCGCCCTCGGTCGAGCCGACCAGCACCTGGAAGCGCGGGTCGGCCTCGAACTGCGGCAGGTTCTCGGGCGCCGGGAAGCCGGCATAGGCGTCGATGTCCTGCGCCATCATCGCGGCGAAGGCGGCGGTCGGGTCCGAGATGAAGCGGAAGGTGACATGGTTCAGCGCCGGGGCCTGGCCCCAGTAGGCCGCGTTGCGATCGAGGCTGATGCTGTCGCCCTGCGTCCAGCTGGTGAAGGCGAAGGGGCCGGTGCCGACGGGGTGGGACTTGATCCCCTCGATGCTCTCGGGCGCGACGATCACCGCGTCACCCCAGGCCATGTTGAACAGGAAGGCGCCGTCGGGGGCCCCGAGGGTGACCTGCACGGTCAGCGGGTCGAGAACGGTGACCTCCTCGATGCCCGCGAAGAGTGCCTTCTGCGCGTTCTGGCTGTCCTCGGCGCGGGCGCGGTCGAGGCTGAACTTGACGTCCTCGGCGTCCATCGCGCTGCCGTCGTGGAAGGTGACGCCCTCGTGCAGGTGGAAGGTGTAGCTGGTGCCATCCTCGGAGATGTCCCAGCTCTGCGCGAGACCGGGGTGGATCGAGCCATCCTCGGCGAATTTGGTCAGCCCCTCGAAGACGTTGCTGTAGAGCACCGAGTCGATGGCCCCGGCGGCGGCCGAGGTCGGGTCGAGATGCGGCGGCTCGAGCTGCAGGGCGATGATCAGATCGTCCTGCTGGGCAAGCGCGGCGGTGCCACCGAGCAGCAGCGCGGCAATGGAGAGGCTGATACGGGTCATCGGTCGGGTCATCGGAAAGGCAACTCCTGTGTCGGGGTCGGCAAGCGGAACTCGGGTCAAGACTGCGCGCAAATTCCCCGTTTGTGCAAGCGGCGACACGGTTTGCAGGCTGGATCGGAGCCGCCGGGCCTGTTACACGGCGCCAGCCCGGGGAGGATCGGACCGGGCGCCGGGATCGAGAGGAGACATCGATGAGCGCGACGGCCCGCAAGAGCGCCCCGCTGCCCGAGGATATTCGCGCCCGCAAGGGCGGCGTGCCGCTGGTCAGCCTCACCGCCTATACCACCCCGATGGCGCAGGCGATGGACGCCCACTGCGACTTCGTGCTGGTCGGCGACTCCGTCGGCATGGTGCTGCACGGGCTGCCCTCGACGCTCGGGGTCACGCTGGAGATGATGATCCTGCACGGACAGGCGGTGAAACGCGGTCTCGACAAGGCGATGATGGTCGTGGACATGCCCTTCGGCAGCTACGAGGAGAGCCCGCAGCAGGCCTTTCGCAACGCCGCGCGGCTGATGGCCGAGACCGGCGCGGCGGCGGTCAAGCTCGAGGGGGGTGTGGCCATGGAAGACACCATCCGCTTCCTCGTGCGGCGCGGCATCCCGGTCATGGGCCATGTCGGGTTGACGCCGCAGTCGATCCACACGCTTGGCGGCTACAAGGTGCAGGGGCGCGGCGCGGCGGCCGAGGCGCTGATCGCCGATGCCCGTGCGGTCTCGGAGGCGGGCGGCTTTGCGGTGGTGCTCGAGAAGGTGCCGGCGGCGCTGGCCGACCGGGTCACCGCCGATCTGCCGATTCCCACCATCGGCATCGGCGCCTCGGCGGGCTGCGACGGGCAGATCCTCGTGGTCGATGACATGCTGGGGGCCTTCACCGCCTTCACCCCGAAATTCGTGAAACGCTACGCCGCGCTTGGCCACCAGGCCGAGGCGGCGATCGAGGAATATGCGGCCGAGGTGCGGGCGCGGGAGTTTCCCGGCCCCGAGCATCTCTTTGCCGAAGAGGCTCCGGAGAAGACACGATGACCCCCCCTCCCATTCTGCGAACCAAGGCGGCGCTGCGTGCGGCGGTGCTCGGCTGGAAACGTGCGGGCGAGAGCATCGGCGTGGTGCCCACCATGGGGGCGTTGCATGCGGGGCACCTCAGCCTCGTCGAGTCGGCCAAGGCCGGCTGCGACCGGGTGATCGTGACGATTTTCGTGAATCCCAAGCAGTTCAACAATGCTGCCGACCTCGAGAACTACCCGCGCACCGAGCTGGCCGACGCCGAGAAGCTGGCGCCCTTCGCGGTGGATGCCATCTACGTGCCGGGGCCGGACCAGATCTACCCCGAGGGCTTTGCCACCACGGTCTCGGTGACCGGGCTGACCGAGGGGCTTTGCGGCTCGCACCGGCCGGGGCATTTCGACGGGGTCACGACGGTCTGTGCGAAGCTTTTCCTGCAGACCCTCGCCGACCGCGCCTATTTCGGCGAAAAGGATTTCCAGCAGTTGCAGGTGGTCACCCGCATGGCGCGCGATCTCGACCTGCTGACCGAGGTCATCGGTTGCCCGACGGTGCGCGAGCCGGACGGGCTTGCGCTGTCGTCGCGCAACGTGCTGCTGCCGCCCGAGTCCCGCGCCGTCGCGCCCGCCCTGAACCGGGTGCTGCGGCAAGTGGCCGAGCGCCTGTCGGACGGCGAGAGCCTGGGCCCGGTGCGCTTCCAGGCCGAGGCGGCGCTGCGCGAGGCGGGGTTCACCAAGCTGGAATACATCGAGCTGCGCGCCGCCGACGGGCTGCAGACGCTCGAGCATCCCACCCGCCCGGCGCGGCTGCTTGCCGCCGCCTGGCTGGGCGGGGTGCGGCTGATCGACAATATCGCGGTGGGATGACGCCGGACCGGGGGCGCTGCCCCCGGACCCCCGGGATACTTGATCCTAGAAGAAGCAGGGGCGGCGGTCCTCGGGGGGCGTCGAGGCAGACATATCCCCGCGCCGGAGGTAGTCCGACGCCGGGACAGGCGCACCGGGAGAGGCTCAGCGCAGCAGCAGCCGGTCGAGGCTGCGGGCCATGACGCGGGCGCTGTCGAGCATGTCGGTGACACCGATCCATTCGTCGGGCTTGTGCGCAAGTTCCAGCACGCCCGGCCCGTAGGCGATGCAGTTCTTCAGCTTGCCGATGCGGTCGATGTGCTTCTGGTCGTAGCTGCCGGGCGAGGCGACGTAAGTGGCGTCCTGCCCCAGTACCTCGCGGATGGCCTCGGCAACGGTGGTGACCACCGGGGCGGACTTCTCGGTCATCGAGGGGATGACGCGGTTGATTTCCCGTATTTCGTAATCGAAATTCGGGCGGCGGGCTTTCAGGTCTTCCAGGAGGCCCACCACTTCCTCCTGCACGCCCTCCACCGTCTCCTCGATGAGGAAGCGCCGGTCGATCACGATGCGGCAGCTGTCGGGCACGCAATGCGCCGGCAGCCCCTCGTGCCGCTCGTCCTGCCCGCCGTGGATCGAGTTGATGTTCATCGTCGAATGGCGCGCGCCCTCGGGGACCACGGGCATCTCGGTGGTGCGGGCGGCCATGGCGGGGAAGAGCGTTTCCTCGAAGGCGTCGAGCACGGCACCCATGTGGCGGATCGCGCAGTCGCCGAGGAAGGGCATGGAGCCATGGGCGATCTCGCCCTTGGTCTCGATCTCGGCCCACCAGCCACCGCGGTGGCCGAGGCAGATGCGGTGCTTGTCGAGCGGCTCGGGGATGATCACGTGCTGCACGCGCTGCGGCGAGAACCAGCCCTCCTTCGCGAGGTGCGCCACGCCGCCGTAGCCGCCGGATTCCTCGTCCGCCGTGGCGCTGATCTCCACCGCGCCGGCAAAGTCGGGATGCTCTTCGAGGAAGGCCTCGGCGGCGATGATCGAGGCGGCGAGCCCGCCCTTCATGTCACAGGTGCCGCGGCCGTAGATGCGGTCGCCCTCGAGCGCGCCGCCGAAGGGATCGCGGGTCCAGCCGGCACCCACTTCGACCACGTCGTGATGCGAGTTGAAGTGCACGCAGTCGCCGGGGCGCGGGCCCTCGCGGCGGGCGACGATGTTCCAGCGCGGGTAGCGGTCGCTGTCGCCGGGCGCGTCTTCCGCGCGGACCAGCGTGCAGGCGAAGCCGCGCGCCGCGAGGCGGCGCTCGAGCAGGTCGCAGATGTCGCGGTAATATTGCCCCGGCGGGTTCAGCGTCGGAATGCGGACGAGTGCCTGCGTGAGCGCGATCAGCTCGTCACGCTTGTCGGCAATGCGGTCTTCGAGGCGGCTGGATGTGTCTCTCATGGCCGCAGTGTTCCCGGCTTTGCCGCGCCGCGCAAGCGTTGCAGCAAAGCCGTTGCGTTCCGGGGGCGGCACCTCAGGGGAAGCGCAACCGCGGTGCCTCGCCGAGCGGGATCGGGCCGAGCCGGGCGATGCCCCCGTCGAGGGTCAGCGGCAGGTCCAGCGTGTCGCGGTTGCCCGAGAGGCCGGCGACGAGGCCGAGCCCGTCTTCCAGCGCCTGCGCCATGCCCTCGGGCAGCTGGCCGCTCTGGCGGGCGATATCGATCATCTCGCGCCAGTTCACCGCCTTCACCGTCACCTGACCGTCGAGGCGGCCATCGTCATCCACGTCCACGTCCCCCGCGACCTTCAGCTGCAGGTCGTCGACCTTGTACTCGGCGAGGCGCAGGTCCACGCGCAGCGGCTGCGGATGCGGGCCGGCCTGCTGGCCGACGCGCAGCGGCAGGTCGGTGTCGAAGCCCGCGTCGAGCCGGATCGCATCGGCCACGCGCCCGCCCGAACCGGCGATGGCGTCGGCGCCGACGGCAATCCGGTAGCTGGTGTCCTCCCCCTCGTCGCGGGTGAGCGCGGCGGTCAGCCCGGCCAGCGCCGCGGTGGTGGCGCCGGTGAGGTTCAGGGTCTGCGCCTCGAAATTAGCGCGCACCACGATGTCGCCCTCGTGGATGAAGCTGGCGCGCATCCCGTCCGAGGCGACCTCGGTCTCGCCAAGCTGGGTGGTCACGGTCATCTGCGGCGGGAAGGCGAGGATCTCATGGCCGAAATTGTAGACGAGGCGGTAGATGTCGACGAAGGGCGCCTGCCAGCGCAGGCCCTCGGGGCTTTCCAGCACCAGCCCGCTCAGCCGCGCATCGACGCGGTTGGGAAAGCCCTGGAACGAGAGATCCTCGTAGCTGGCAGTCCAGCCCTCGGCCCGGCGCGCTTCCATCCAGCCATCGATCGCCTTGCGTTCGAAATGCACCGAAACGAACCAGAACCCGGACCAGGCCAGCGCGGCCACGATCACGGCAGTCAACAGCTTCTTCACCTTGCGCCCCCTTTTCTGACGGACAGGATTGGTGTTTACAGCCCACATGCGGAAAGGACCAGAATGATGGCGCTTTGGGTCTTCGGCTATGGCTCACTTCTTTGGAACCCCGGCTTTCCGGTGGCCGAGAGCGTGCATGCCACGCTGCCCGGATACCGGCGTTCGTTCTGCATGCGCTCGATCCATCATCGCGGCACGCCCGAGGCGCCGGGGCTGGTGCTGGCGCTCGACGAGGAGCATGCCGCCTCCTGCGAGGGGCTGGCGCTGCGCGCGCGGCCGGGAACGGAAAGCGCAACCCTGGAATACCTGCGCGAGCGCGAGCTGGTCTCGGCAGCCTATTACGAGGCGGTGATTCCTCTGGCCCTACAGGACGGGCGCTCGGTGGAGGCGGTGACCTACATCATCGACCCGGACCACGTGCAATATTGCGGCGGGCTCGACCTCGAGGAGCAGGCGCGGATCATCGCGCAGGCGATCGGCGGACGCGGGCCGAACAGCGAATATCTCTACAACACCGCTTCGCATCTGGAACATCTGGGCATTCCTGATGCCGAGCTGCACTGGTTGGCGGATCGTGTACGCGGCCTGACCGATAACGGCTTGGCTTGATCATGGCGAAGCCATAGGCTGCAAAACAGAATTTTGCCAAAATCGGGTGCCCCAGATGGACCGACGCAATCTTGAGGCAGAGGCCCATTTCAGCCAACCGATCCGCCAGATCACCCTGATGCTGGCGGTGCTCGGCCTGTGCGGCGCGGGCGCGGTGCTTGTGCTGCCGCGCGTTCTGCCTGTGTTCCAATCGAACCCCTACCTCAACGGCTTCATCCTCTTCGTCTTTGTCCTGGGCGTGCTGGCCTGCTTCCTGCAGGTGGCGCAGCTGATCACCTCGGTGCGCTGGATCGAGGGCTTTGCCTCGGGCCGCGACGCGGGTGCCCGCCCGCCGCGCCTGCTGGCACCCCTGGCGGCGCTGCTGCGGCGGCACGACAAGCGGCTGCAGATCACCACCACCTCGACCCGCTCGATCCTCGACTCGGTGGCGACGCGGATCGACGAAGCGCGCGAGATCACCCGCTATATCGTCTCGCTGCTGATCTTCCTCGGGCTTCTGGGCACCTTCTACGGGCTGGCCACCACGGTTCCGGCGCTGGTCGATACCATCCGCAGCCTCGTGCCCAAGGATGGCGAGAGTGGGGTGCAGACCTTCTCGCGGCTGATGAGCGGGCTCGAGGGGCAACTCGGCGGCATGGGCGTGGCCTTTGCCTCCTCGCTGCTCGGCCTTGCCGGGTCGCTGATCGTCGGCCTGCTCGAGCTCTTCGCCGGGCATGGGCAGAACCGCTTCTACCGGGAGCTGGAAGAATGGCTGAGCTCGATCACCAAGCTCAGCTTCAGCTCGGGCGAGGGCGAGGGCAGCGGCGACGAGGCGCTGATCGGCATGGTGCTCGACCAGATGACCGAGCAGATGGAACGGATGAGCGCGCTCTACGCCGAGAGCGAGCAGGGCCGGATGGAGATCGAAGGGCGGCTCGGGCAACTGGCCGATTCCATCGAACGGATGACCGAGCGGCTTGAGGCGACGGCGCCGTCGAACAACTCGCTGGCGCGCATCGCCGAGGGGCAGGAGCGGCTGATCGAGGTTCTGGAAAGCCGCGAGAGCGCCGAGGGGCTGGATGCGGAAAGCCGGATGCGTCTGCGTTCGATCGACGTCCAGATGCTGAGGTTGCTGGAAGAGGTGGCCGCCGGGCGGCAGGAGAGCATGGCCGAGCTGCGCACCGATCTTGCCACGCTGACCCGCGTGATCGGCCAGATGGCGCGACCGCAAGCCCCGCAGGTGCGCGCGGTCCGACCCGGCCCGGCGCGCTCCGGCGGATCCGAGGGCTGATCCATGCCCCTGTCGCGCCGCACCGGAGCCCGTCTGCAGGCCAATATCTGGCCCGGTTTCGTCGATGCGATGACCGGGCTTTTGCTGGTGCTGATGTTCGTGCTCACCATCTTCATGGTGATCCAGTTCGTGCTGCGCGAGACGATCACCGGGCAGGAAACCGAGTTGAGCAGCCTGTCGGGCGAGCTTGCCGCCCTGGCGCAGGCGCTGGGGGTGCAGGAGCGCAAGAACACCGCGTTGACCAACCAGCTCGGTGAGCTGGAGGCGACGCTGTCAGACAATGCCACCCAGCTGGCCGAGCAGCAGTCGATCATCGCCGCGCTCACCGCGCAGCGCGATGATCAGCAGGGGCGCATTGCCTCATTCGAGGAACAGGTGGCGTCGCTGATCGCTGAACGCGACGGGGCGCAGCAGGCCATCACCGCGCTCAGTGCCGAGAAGGACGAGCTGACCTCGGATCGCGATGCGCTCGAAACCGCGCTGGCCTCGGCCCGGTCGGAGATGGACGCGCAGACCGAAGCCGCGCGGCTCGACGCGGCCAAGCGAGAGGCGATGGAGGCGCTCCTTGCCGACCTGCGGGCCAAGAATTCCGAGCAGGAGGTGCAGCTGGGCGGGCTCTCGGCGCAGGTCGAGGCGCTGCAACAGGATCTGACCGACGAGGAGCAGCGCAAGCTCGCCGAATCCGAGGCCGCCGCCGCGCTGCGCAAGCGGCTCGAGGGCGCGCAGGCGGAGCTGACCGCGATGACCCTCTCGCTCGAGCAGCAGCGCAAGCAGGCCGAAGACACGCTGACCCTGCTCGCAGCGGCGCGCGAGGGCGAATCCGAGCTGAACGCCCGGCTGGCGGCGGCGCTGGCCGCGGACAACAGCAACGAGCTCGAGGCGCGGATCGTCGCGCTCGAAACCGAGCTGTCGCAGGCGCAGCAGAGTGGCGACACGGCGCAGGGCGAGCTTGCCAGCCTGCGCAGCGATCTGGCGACGGCGCGCGCGGAGCGGGACGCGGCGCAGGTAAAGCTGGCCGAGACGCTGGCGGCGCAGAGCGACGTCGAGCTGGATGCCCAGCAGGTGCGCGACCGGCTGACGGCGGCGCTGGCCGCCAAGGCCGCCGCCGAGGCGAAGCTGGCCGAGGGGCTGAGCGACGACGAGCGCCAGCAGGCGCTGCTGGCGCAGGCCCGTCAGGAGCTCGAAGCCAGCGACGATCGCGCCAGCGCCGCGCAGAAGCAGTCGGAACTGCTGAACCAGCAGGTCGCGGCGCTGCGCACGCAGCTGTCGCAATTGCAGGGGCTGCTCGACGACAGCCGCGAGAAGGATGCCGAGGCACAGGTGCAGATCCAGAACCTCGGATCGGACCTCAACGCCGCGCTGGCCCGTGTCGCCGCCGAGGAGCGCAAGCGCCGGCAGCTCGAGGAGGCCGAGCGCAAGCGGCTCGAAGCGCAGGCGCAGGATCTCGAGCGCTACCGCTCGGAGTTCTTCGGACGCCTGCGCGAGGTGGTCGGCCAGCAGGAAGGCGTGCGCATCGAGGGGGACCGCTTCGTCTTCTCCTCCGAGGTGCTGTTTCCGCCGGGTGGGGCAACACTGTCGGTGGTTGGCGAGCAGGAGATCTCGAAGATCGCAGGGCTGATCCGCACCATCGCGCGCGACATCCCGCCGGGGATCAACTGGATCCTGCGGGTGGACGGCCACACGGACGACACGCCGCTGCGCCCCGGGGCGCCTTTTGCCGACAACTGGGAACTCAGCCAGGCGCGGGCGCTGTCGGTGGTGCGCTACATGGTGCAGAACGAGGGCATCCCACCGCAGCGCCTGTCGGCCAACGGTTTCGGGGAGTTCCAGCCGTTGAACACCGACGGCAGCGAGGCGGCCAAGGCGCAGAATCGCCGGATCGAGTTGAAGCTGACCGAGAAGTAGGGCAGGGGCGGCGGCACTGGCGCGACCGTAGGCCGACGACGTCTGTTTGGCCAAGCTACCATAGGGACAAAAGAAAACCTCCCCGCCAGGGTCCTGGCGGGGAGGTTTCACTTGATCAGGCCGTGTCTCAGTCGGCGGTCAGCAGCGGCGGCTTGCGCGAGGAGAGCCGCAGCTTGTCCGGGCCTTCTGTCTTCAGCACGAGCTTGTCGTCCTTGACCGTAACCTTCACGAGACCACCCTTGACCAGCTTGCCGAAGAGCAACTCCTCGGCCAGCGGCTTCTTGATGTTCTCCTGAATGACCCGACCCAGGGGACGCGCCCCCATCTTGTCGTCGTAGCCCTTGTCGGCCAGCCATTCGGCCGCCGGCTTGGTGAGCTCGATGGCGACGTTGCGGTCCATGAGCTGTGCTTCGAGTTGCAGAACGAACTTCTCGACAACCGAGAGGATCACCTCTTTCGGCAGCGGCTGGAAGCTGATCACCGCGTCCAGACGGTTGCGGAATTCCGGCGTGAAGGTCCGCTCGATGGCGGCGGTGTCCTCGCCCTCGCGGCGGTCACGGTTGAAGCCGATCGCCGCCTTGGCCTGCTCCGCCGCACCGGCGTTGGAGGTCATGATGAGGATCACGTTGCGGAAGTCCACGGTCCGGCCGTTGTGGTCGGTCAGCGCGCCGTGGTCCATCACCTGCAGCAGGATGTTGTAGACATCCGGGTGCGCCTTCTCGATCTCGTCGAGCAGGAGCACGCAGTGCGGGTGCTGGTCCACGCCATCGGTGAGCTGGCCACCCTGGTCGAAGCCGACATAGCCCGGAGGCGCGCCGATCAGACGGCTGACCGCGTGCTTCTCCATGTACTCGGACATGTCGAAGCGCAGCAGTTCCACGCCCAGGCTGGACGCAAGCTGCTTGGCCACCTCGGTCTTGCCGACGCCCGTGGGGCCGGCGAAGAGGTAGTTGCCGATCGGCTTCTCGGGTTCGCGCAGGCCGGCACGGGCCAGCTTGATCGCCGAGGACAGCGCCTCGATGGCATTGTCCTGACCGAAGACCACGCGCTTGAGCGTCGCTTCGAGGTCCTTGAGCACCTCGGCGTCGTTCTTGGAGACGTTCTTCGGGGGGATGCGGGCGATCTTGGCGACCACATCCTCGATCTCCTTGGTGCCGATGGTCTTGCGGCGCTTGCTCTCGGCCACCAGGTGCTGCGCGGCGCCGGCCTCGTCGATGACGTCGATGGCCTTGTCGGGCAGCTTGCGGTCATTGATGTAGCGGGCCGACAGTTCGACCGCGGTCCGGATCGCATCCTGGGTGTATTTGACCGAGTGGTGCTCCTCGAAATAGGGCTTGAGGCCCTTGAGGATTTTCACCGCGTCCTCGACCGAAGGCTCGCTCACGTCGATCTTCTGGAACCGGCGGCTGAGCGCGCGGTCCTTCTCGAAGTGCTGGCGGAACTCCTTGTAGGTGGTGGAGCCCATGGTGCGCAGCTTGCCGCCCTGAAGCGCGGGCTTCAGGAGGTTCGAGGCGTCCATGGCACCGCCCGAGGTCGCGCCGGCACCGATCACCGTGTGGATCTCGTCGATGAACAGCACCGCGTCGGGGTGTTCCTCGAGCTCGGTCACCACGGCCTTCAGCCGCTCTTCGAAGTCGCCGCGGTAGCGGGTGCCCGCGAGCAGCGCGCCCATGTCGAGCGAGTAGATGGTGGTGTTCGAGAGCACCTCGGGGGTGTCGCCGCTGACGATCTTGCGCGCCAGACCTTCGGCGATGGCGGTCTTGCCGACGCCGGGGTCGCCCACCAGCAGCGGATTGTTCTTGCGGCGGCGGCAGAGCACCTGGATGCAACGCTCCACTTCATGCTCGCGGCCGATCAGCGGGTCCACGTCGCCCTTGCGGGACTTGGCGTTGAGATCCACGCAGTATTTGGCCAGTGCCGACTCCTTGTTGTCGGAGGCCTGTGCGCTCTCGGTTTTCGTCTCTTCCTCCGACTCCTGCGCGCCGGTGACCGGGCGGCTCTCGCCGTAGGCGGGGTTCTTGGCCACGCCGTGGGCGATGAAGTTGACTGCGTCGTAACGGGTCATGTCCTGCTCTTGCAGGAAGTAGGCGGCGTTGCTCTCGCGCTCGGCGAAGATCGCGACAAGCACGTTGGCGCCAGTCACCTCGGTGCGGCCGGAGCTTTGCACGTGGATCGCGGCGCGCTGGATCACGCGCTGGAAGGCGGCCGTCGGCACGGCCTCGGATCCCTCGATGTCGGTGACCAGGTTGGAAAGGTCTTCGTCGATGAATTCAACAAGCGTGGTGCGCAGTTCCTCGGTGTCGACCGAGCAGGCTTTCATCACGCGGGCGGCGTCGGGTTCGTCGATGAGGGCCAGGAGAAGGTGCTCGAGAGTCGCAAATTCGTGGCTGCGGGAGTTCGCCAGCGCCAGGGCCGAATGAATTGCCTGCTCAAGAGTGTTCGAGAATGAAGGCACGGCGTGCTCCTTCCTGTCTGCGTCGGGCACGGGGCCCAACATTGCCTCTTACCGTTAAAGTTTGGTCGATCAGGACCATCCTTCAAGTGTTTTCTAGGCTTGCGGCGCTCACATTTGCCTCGGTGGGTGCAACGTGGCGTGAAAAGCGGCGGCCTAGAAGCGGTCTTTCCTGGAGCGGATTTCGGCAAAGACGACGGCATTCGTCGCCTCGGTCAAACCGAGCCGCTCGCGGATCTCGGGGGAGTCCGGTCGCAGGAAAGGGTTGGTGGCCAGTTCCTCGGACAGCGCGCAGGAGGCGGTGGGTCGCCCCTCTGTCCGGGCTTTGGCGATGGCGTCACACCGAGATTTAAGCTCGGCGTTCTCTGGTTCAATAGTAAGCGCAAATCGGGCGTTGGCGGAAGTGTATTCGTGGCCCGAGCAAATCATCGTGTCCGGCGGCAGCGCCATGAGCCGCTGCATCGAGGCCCACATCATTTCGGCGTCCCCCTCGAACAGCCGTCCGCAGCCAAGTGCCATGAGGCTGTCGGCGGTGAAGGCGGCCTGCGCCTGCGGCATGTAGAAGGCGACATGGCCGAGCGTATGGCCCGGCACATCGATCACATGCACCCCGACGCCCGCGATCGAGACCTCGTCGCCGCCGCCGACCAGCTCGTCCAGCCCCGCAATCTTCGCGGCCTCGGCGCGGGGGCCGATGACGATGCAGCCGTAGCGGTCGCGCAGTTCGGCGATTCCGCCGACGTGGTCGTGGTGGTGGTGGGTGATGAGAATCGCCGAGAGCGTCCAGCCGCGCGCGTCGAGCGCCGCCATGATCGGCGCCGCCTCGGGGGCATCGATCAGGATCACCCCGTCCGGCCCGTTGACCAGGTAGGCATAGTTGTCGCTCAGGCAGGGGACCGTGACGATCTCGAGGGGCATGGCTTTTCCTTCAAGGCTTTGACAGAGTGACTAGCGAGAGTGACCCAGACTGACGCAAGGGACGACGGCCCGCAATGCATCCGGACGTGCAGGCGCTTCGCGACTTCTATTATCGCAGCGCGCTTGGCCGCGTGGCGCGCGGCGCCCTACGCGACCAGGTGCTGCGATTCTGGCCCGAGGCGCAGGGGCTGAACGTGGCGGGCTACGGCTTTGCCGTGCCGGTGCTGCGGCCCTATCTTTCCCAGGCCCGCCGGGTCATGGCGCTGATGCCTGCGCCGCAGGGGGTGATGCGCTGGCCTGCGGGAATGCCGAACGTCTCGGTGCTGACCGAAGAGATGCTCTGGCCGGTGGAAACAGGGCACCTCGACCGGCTCGTGGTCATGCATGGGCTCGAGACCTGCAACAATGTCACCGCGCTGCTCGATGAATGCTACCGCACGCTCGGGCCGGGGGGCGAAGTGCTGTTCATCGTGCCCAACCGGTCGGGGCTCTGGGCGCGCTCGGAAAGCACGCCCTTCGGACAGGGCAGGCCCTATTCGCTCAGCCAGCTCGACGCCCAGCTCAAGGCCCATGACTTCCTGCGCGTGGCGAATGCCTCGGTGCTCTACCAGCCGCCCTCGACCCGGCGCTTCTGGATGAAGACCGCCCCGGCTTGGGAACGGATTGGCCGGACGGTGCCGGCGGTGATGGCTGGAGGAGTGCTGATGGTGCGCGCCTCGAAGCGCTTCCCGCCGCAGCGCAATGGCATCGGAGACCGGGTGCGCGTCCCGAGCCCGCTGGAGGTGTTGAGCCCCGCCCCGAGCAAGGAGCCCAAGGCGGTTTGAGCCGCGATCGTGGGCAAAAAGATTCGCCGGAACGCTTCCAGGAGCACATATCTCCTTAAGATTGTGACCCGTCTGGCACGTTTGCGCTAGCGTGACGCATGATCAAAAACTGCGCTCTCGTGACGCATTATTTCCAACGCTCACGAAAAAGCGAGACATTCCATAGCCCTGTCTGCCGCAATGCCGCGAGAGACCGATCAGGGACCGGAAAAGCTACGCTCCGCAGATGGTTAAATGGCCGTTAGCATGTTGCGAGGTCCCCGGCGCTCTGATAGATCGACGGCGATTTCGACGCCTTGAGGGCTTCAGGGCAGGGACAACGCCTCCGGATGCCGGATTACTTCCGTGCGTCGCGGGGGCCTCATATCGGAAGGGTGGACGTGTCTGAACCAGCTTCGATCTCCAGCGGCATCGCGGCGCGCTATGCCACGGCGGTCTTTGGGATCGCCAAAGAGGAAAAAGCGCTCGACAAGCTCGAGAGCGGTATCGACGATCTGTCCGCCGCACTCGGTGAAAGCGCTGAGCTGAAGGATCTGATCTCTTCGCCGGTCTACACCCGCGAAGCGCAGGGCAAGGCAATCACGGCAATCGCTGCGAAGATGGGCCTCGCGCCCGTGCTGACGAACACGCTGGGGCTGATGGCCTCCAAGCGCCGTCTCTTCGCGCTGCCGCAGCTCATTGCCCACCTGCGCGAGATGATCGCGGCAGAGAAGGGTGAGGTGACCGCCGAGGTGACCTCTGCCATCGAGCTGACCCCGGCGCAGGCCAACGAGCTTGCCGCGACGCTGAAGTCGCAGATCGGCTCGGACGTGAAGATCAAGTCGACCGTGGATGAGAGCCTCATCGGCGGTCTCGTTGTTAAGGTGGGCTCGAAGATGGTCGATACGTCGATCCGCTCGAAGCTCAACTCCCTCCAGAATGCAATGAAAGAGGTCGGATAAATGGGTATCCAAGCAGCCGAGATTTCTGCGATCCTAAAGGAGCAGATCAAGAACTTCGGTCAGGAGGCCGAAGTCGCAGAAGTGGGTCGCGTGCTGTCCGTCGGTGACGGCATCGCACGTGTCCACGGTCTCGACAGCGTGAAAGCCGGCGAGATGGTCGAATTCCCGGGCGGCATCATGGGTATGGCGCTGAACCTGGAAGCGGACAACGTCGGTGTGGTGATCTTCGGCTCCGACCGGGACATCAAGGAAGGCGACGTCGTCAAGCGCACCAACTCGATCGTGGACGTGCCGGCGGGCGAAGCCCTGCTTGGCCGCGTGGTCGACGGCCTCGGCAACCCGCTCGACGGCAAGGGTCCGATCGCAGCATCCGAGCGTCGCATCGCCGACGTGAAGGCGCCGGGCATCATCCCGCGTAAGTCGGTGCACGAGCCGATGGCAACCGGCCTGAAGTCGGTCGACGCGATGATCCCGATCGGCCGTGGCCAGCGCGAGCTGATCATCGGCGACCGCCAGACCGGCAAGACCGCGATCGCGCTCGACACCATCCTGAACCAGAAGTCGTACAACGACGCCGCCGGCGACGACGACAGCAAGAAGCTGTACTGCGTCTACGTGGCCGTCGGCCAGAAGCGCTCGACCGTTGCGCAGCTGGTGAAGCGCCTCGAAGCAACCGGCGCGATCGACTACTCGATCGTCGTGGCCGCAACCGCGTCCGACCCGGCTCCGATGCAGTACCTCGCGCCCTACACCGCGACCGCGATGGCAGAGTACTTCCGCGACAACGGCAAGCACGCGCTCATCATCTATGATGACCTGTCCAAGCAGGCCGTGTCCTACCGCCAGATGTCGCTGCTGCTGCGCCGCCCGCCGGGCCGTGAAGCCTATCCGGGCGACGTGTTCTACCTCCACTCGCGCCTGCTCGAGCGTTCGGCGAAGCTGAACGAGGATCACGGTGCCGGCTCGCTGACCGCGCTGCCGATCATCGAGACCCAGGGCGGCGACGTGTCGGCCTTCATCCCGACCAACGTGATCTCGATCACCGACGGCCAGATCTTCCTGGAAACCGAACTGTTCTTCCAGGGCATCCGCCCGGCCGTGAACACCGGTCTGTCGGTGTCGCGCGTTGGCTCCTCGGCTCAGACCAAGGCGATGTCCTCGGTTGCCGGCCCGGTGAAACTGTCGCTCGCGCAGTACCGCGAGATGGCGGCCTTCGCACAGTTCGGTTCGGACCTCGACGCCTCGACCCAGAAGCTGCTGAACCGCGGCGCGCGCCTGACCGAGCTGATGAAGCAGCCGCAGTACTCGCCGCTGACCAACGCCGAGATCGTCTGCATCATCTTCGCGGGCACCAACGGCTATCTGGACAACGTTCCGGTGAAGGAAGTCGGCAAGTACGAGGCTGCCCTGCTCGCGTTCCTGCGCGGCCAGCGCAAGGACATCCTCGAGTGGATCGAAAAAGACGATCCGAAGATCAAGGGTGAACCCGCGGACAAGCTGAAGGCAGTGCTCGACGAATTCGCCGCGACCTACGCCTGAGCGCCCTGAAAGGACAGGATTATGCCTAGCCTCAAGGACCTCAAGAACCGCATCTCCTCGGTCAAATCGACCCGGAAGATCACCAAGGCCATGCAAATGGTGGCCGCCGCAAAACTGCGGCGGGCACAGGATGCGGCCGAGATGTCGCGGCCTTACACCGAGCGCTTCAACGCGCTGCTCGGTGCTCTGGCCGCGTCGGTGGGCGGTAGCGCAACGGCGCCGAAGCTGCTCTCGGGCACCGGGAAGGACGACGTGCAACTGCTCGTCGTCATGACCGCCGAGCGCGGCCTTTGCGGGGGCTTCAACAGCTCCATCGTGAAGAAGGCGCGCACCCATATCGAAACGCTCAAGGCCGCTGGCAAGACGGTGAAGATCCTCACCGTCGGCAAGAAGGGCCGCGAGCAGCTCAAGCGTGACTACGGCGATCTGTTCGTCGGTCACGTCGACCTGAGCGATGTGAAGAAGATCGGCTACGCCGACGCCCAGAACATCGCGAAGGACATCCTCGTTCGTTTCGACGCCGAGGAATTCGACGTGGCGACCA
Organism: Salipiger mangrovisoli; assembly: GCF_015223355.1. Classification (GTDB taxonomy): domain Bacteria; phylum Pseudomonadota; class Alphaproteobacteria; order Rhodobacterales; family Rhodobacteraceae; genus Salipiger; species Salipiger mangrovisoli. Next base: position 226,217 of record NZ_JADFFK010000008.1, read on the forward strand.
TCTTCTATTCGAAGTTCCAGTCGGTGATCTCTCAGGTCCCGATGGCGCAGCAGGTGATCCCGGCGCAGTTCGACGCGCCCGAGGGAGACGCTGGCGGGTCCACGCTCTACGAATACGAGCCCGGCGAGGAAGCCATCCTTGCCGATCTCCTGCCCCGTGGCGTCGCAACCCAGATCTTCTCGGCTCTGCTGGAGAACGCGGCCTCGGAACAGGGGGCTCGGATGAGCGCCATGGACAACGCCACGCGCAACGCGGGCGACATGATCGACAGGCTGACGATTGAATACAACCGTTCGCGTCAGGCGGTCATCACCAACGAACTGATCGAAATCATCTCGGGCGCCGAGGCGCTCTAAGAACCGGAGACGATAAATGGCAAACGCAAAAGGCAAAGTGACCCAGGTCATCGGCGCCGTGGTCGACGTGAAGTTCGACGACCACCTGCCCGAGATCCTGAACGCGCTGACCACCGAAAACGACGGCAAGAAACTGGTTCTTGAAGTCGCCCAGCACCTGGGTGAGAACACCGTTCGCACCATCGCCATGGACGCGACCGAAGGTCTCGTCCGCGGCCAGGCCGTGGAAGACACCGGCGGCCCGATCTCGGTGCCGGTCGGCAATGCGACCCTCGGCCGTATCCTGAACGTCGTCGGCGAGCCCGTCGATGAAAAGGGCCCGGTCAACGCAACCGAGACCCGTTCGATCCACCAGCCCGCTCCGAAGTTCGACGAACAGTCGACCGAGTCGGAAATCCTGGTCACCGGCATCAAGGTCATCGACCTGCTGGCCCCCTACTCCAAGGGCGGCAAGATCGGCCTGTTCGGCGGCGCCGGCGTGGGCAAGACCGTTCTCATCATGGAACTGATCAACAACATCGCAAAGGTGCACTCGGGCTACTCCGTGTTTGCCGGTGTTGGCGAGCGGACCCGTGAAGGCAACGACCTCTACCACGAGATGATCGAATCCAACGTGATCAAGCCCGACAACCTCGAGGAATCGCAGGTGGCGCTGGTCTACGGCCAGATGAACGAACCGCCGGGAGCCCGTGCCCGCGTCGCCCTGACCGGCCTGACCCTGGCCGAGCAGTTCCGTGACCAGTCCGGCACCGACGTTCTGTTCTTCGTCGACAACATCTTCCGCTTCACGCAGGCAGGCTCGGAAGTGTCCGCACTTCTCGGCCGTATCCCGTCCGCAGTGGGCTACCAGCCGACGCTGGCGACCGACATGGGCGCGATGCAGGAACGCATCACCTCGACCAAGAACGGCTCGATCACCTCGATCCAGGCCGTCTACGTTCCCGCGGACGACCTTACCGACCCGGCACCGGCGACGACCTTCGCGCACCTCGACGCGACGACGGTTCTCAACCGTGCCATCTCGGAACTCGGCATCTACCCCGCCGTGGACCCGCTCGACAGCTCGTCGCGTCTGATGGACCCGGCCGTTGTCGGCCAGGAACACTACGACGTGGCCTTCGCCGTGCAGGGTATCCTCCAGCGCTACAAGTCGCTGCAGGACATCATCGCGATCCTCGGCATGGACGAACTGTCGGAAGAGGACAAGCTGACCGTGGCCCGCGCCCGGAAGATCCAGCGTTTCCTCTCGCAGCCGTTCGACGTTGCGAAGGTGTTCACCGGCTCCGACGGTGTGCAGGTTCCGCTCGAGGACACCATCTCGTCCTTCAAGGCCGTGGTGAACGGTGAGTACGACCACCTGCCCGAGGGCGCCTTCTACATGGTCGGCGGCATCGACGAAGTGCTCGCGAAGGCCGAGAAAATGGCTGCAGACGCGGCCTGAGACCAGCGGGGGGCCTCGCGCCCCCCAGTAACCGGAGGCCCAAATGGCTGAAACGATGCAATTCGACCTGGTGAGCCCCGAGCGCAACCTGATGTCGGCTGCCGTCACGGCAGTGCAGATTCCGGGCACCGAGGGCGATCTGACGGCGATGCCCAACCACGCGCCGATGATCACCACGCTGCGTCCGGGCATCCTCAAGGTCGAGACCGAGACCGGCACCCAGGAGTTCGTCGTCACCGGCGGCTTCGCCGAGATCGGCCAGTCGGTCAGCGTGCTGGCCGAGAAGGCCGTGCCGCATGGCGACATGGACCAGGCGACCTACGACGCGCTCGTGGAAGAAGCTGTCATGGCCTACAAGGCCGCGAAGGAAGCTGCTCCCGAGAACGAGCCGGGCCCCGTGGACGAGGCAGCCAAGCTGCTTCAGGACATGGTGGCGGTGGGCACGCATATCGGGCTCGACCCGAAAGCGGCCAACCTCAACTACTGAGCCTGGCGTTCGAGACATGCAAAGGCCCCGCGCAAGCGGGGCCTTTTGCCTTTCCGGGGGGAGGGGCGCTGCTGCCAGTTCCTGGCGGGATCAGCTGGTAGACAGGGTGCAGCAAGATCCAGGAGCCTGTCATGACCCCCAATCTCATTCTCTTCTACGTCGCCGACCCGGTGGCCAGCGCGGCCTTCTACGAACGCCTGCTCGAAACCCCGCCCGAGGCGGTCTTTCCCACCTACGCCGCCTTCGCTTTCGAAAGCGGCCTGTCGCTGGGGCTCTGGTCGGAATCGGCGAAGGATTTCGTCTCGGGCGGCAGCGGCCACCGGTCCGAGCTGGCCTTCATGGTCCCGGACGATGCCGAGGTGGAGCGCCTGCACGAGGTCTGGCGGGCCATGGGGGTCGAAATCGAGCAGGCGCCGATCGATGCGGTCTTTGGCCGGACCTTCGTCGCCCGCGATCCCGATGGCCACCGCATCCGCGTCTGCACGCCGGACGACTGACCGGCAAGATCCTGCGCTTTATGGGTAATTTCCCGTTTCCTTCGCACCCGAGTTGCACAAAACTGCGCGCCAGGTGAAGAAGGAAGACCTGATGCGGAAACTGCGCGGCGCCTGGGTCGGCATCGACCAGGGGAACGAGGACCTGTTTTCGGAATTCGAGAGCGGCGGCACCATGTGGACCGGCTCGGGGGACCGTGAGCGCAGGCGTCATATCAGTTTCGCCGAGCCCTTCGCCAGCCCGCCGAATGTTCAGGTCGTGCTGTCGCTCTGGGATATCGACAATGGCGGGAACATCCGTGCCGACCTCGGGGCCGAGAATGTCTCGGAGACAGGGTTCGACATGGTGTTCCGCACATGGTCCGACACGCGCGTGGCGCGCGTGCGTCTGTCTTGGATGGCAATCGGAGAGGTGCGGGGCGAGGATGACTGGCTCATCGACTAGCCCTTCGCTGGGGTGCTATGGCCTCAGCGGCCGTAGGCGGCTTGCCAGGCGATGTCGCGGATGTTGGTGCGGTGGAAACCGATGTCGGCCAGTTCGCGGTCGCTGTATGCGTCGAGTTCGCGCACCACGCGGTGATATTCGGCGCGGCGCGAGCGGGCGATCTTGAAACGCGCGATCATGCGGCCGAGGCCGCCGCGGTCGGAAGTGGTCGGAAGACTGTGGATGTCCGTCGTTGCCATGATGGCCTCCTGTGTTCGGGATGCCGCTCACATCGTGATTTCCGGGCGAACTCACAAGCGACGTGAGGAGAACCCCGCAATGCAGGGCTTGCATGACGGCGAAAAACCGTGGTGGCGGGCCTAGATAGGCTTTTCGAAATAGACCCGGTCGAAGCCCTTTTCCCGCACCCGGAGGGCCTCGCGGTAGCCGAGCCGGGGGTAGAGCACGAGATTCTCGGTCATCAGCAGGTTGGTGTAGAGGCGGATTCGGTCGAAACCGGCGGCGCGCGCCTCTGCCTCGGCGAGGTCCATCAACGCTCGCCCGAGCCCTTTGCCCTGTGCACGAGGCGAGACGGCGATGTTGTCGAGCAACATCGCGTCCTGCTGCGGCAGAAGCACCAGCAAGGCGACGACCTCGCCGTCAATCTCGGCCACGTGGACACGCTCCGCGGCGATGAGCGCCGCATAGTCGTCGAGCATCGGGCCGGGCTTTTGGCCCATGCGCGGGATGTAGGGGGAATAGGCCGCCTCGACGATCGCTTCGATCTGGCCGAGGTCGGCGGGATGCGCCCGCCGGATCAGCGGCGGGCGCGCAGACATCAGAGGATGCCTTCGTAGATCGGGCCGAGCACTTCGGTCTCGAACAGCGACGAGACCGAGGTGCCGTTCCAGATGTTCAGGATCGCCTGCGCGAAGATCGGCGCGGTCGGCAGGATGCGGATGTTCGGTGCCCCTGCGACGGCATCGGTTGCCGCGATCGAGTCGGTGATCACCAGCGACTTCATCACCGACTTGGTGACACGCTCGACGGCCGGGCCGGACAGGACGCCGTGGGTGATGTAGGCGTGCACCTCGGTGGCGCCGTGGTCCATCAGCACCTCGGCGGCCTTGCAGAGCGTGCCCGCGGTGTCGCAGATGTCGTCGACGATGATGCACTTCTTGCCGGTGACGTCACCGATCACCGTCATCTCGGCGATCTCGCCCGGCTTCTCGCGGCGCTTGTCGACGATGGCGAGCGGGGCGTTGATCCGCTTGGCCAGTTCGCGGGCACGGGCCACGCCGCCGACGTCCGGCGAGATGACCATGACGTCCTGCAGCGAGTCCTTGAACTGCTGCTGGATATCGAGTGCGAAGATCGGCGAGGCGTAGAGGTTGTCCACCGGGATGTCGAAGAAGCCCTGGATCTGCGCTGCGTGCAGGTCCATGGTCAGCACCCGCTCGATGCCGGCCTCGTGAATCATGTTGGCGACCAGCTTGGCGGTGATCGGGGTGCGCGCCTTGGTGCGGCGGTCCTGGCGGGCGTAGCCGAAGTAGGGGATCACGGCGGTGATGCGCGCGGCCGAGGAACGGCGCAGCGCGTCGGCCATGATCAGCAGCTCCATCAGGTTGTCGTTCGCCGGGTTCGAGGTCGGCTGGAGGATGTACATGTCCTCGCCGCGGACGTTCTCGTAGACCTCGACGAAGATCTCCTGGTCGTTGAACCGCTCGACGCGGGCATCGACGAGCCCGACCGCGCCGCCGCGGTAGAGCGACATGCGCCGTGCGATGGCGTTCGCGAGCGGCTTGTTGGCATTACCCGCGATGAGCTTGGGTTCGATGACGGTGGGCATTTGGGAGGCTCCGGCGTTACGGAATGACAGATTCGTGACGTTGCGGTCGCCTTAACACGCAGTTAGCGTGGGGCAAAGATACACGGAAGGGCATGTGACCCCATGGCACAAATCCAGTACTATTTTTCGATGTTGTCGCCCTTTGCCTACCTCGCCGGGCCTCGGTTCGAGGAGGTGGCGGCAAAGCATGGCGCTGAGGTGGTCTACAAGCCCTTCGACATCATGGCGCTCTTCCCGCGCACCGGCGGCGCGCCGCTGGGCCAGCGCCACCCGTCGCGGATCGATTACCGCAACGTGGACCTGCCGCGGCAGGCGAAGAAGGCCGGGCTGCCGCTGAACCTCAAGCCGATGTACTGGCCGACCAATGCCGCGCCCTCGTCCTATGCGATCATCGCTGCGTCGAAGGCCGGGGGAGGCGACGTCGGTGGATTGATCCACACGCTGCTGCGGAACTGCTGGGCCGAGGAAAAGGACATCGCCGAGGATGCGGTGATCAAGGCGGCGCTGGAAGGGAATGGCTTCGACCCGTCGCTGGCTGACAGCGGCCTGCTGGTCGGAGCCGAAACCTATGCCGCCAACCTCGAAGAGGCCGTGGGCGCCGGGGTCTTCGGCTCGCCCTTCTGGATCACCGCGGAAGGGGAGAAATTCTGGGGGCAGGACCGGCTCGAGGATCTCGACCTGCATCTGAGCGGAAAGCTCTGAAAGGGGCGGCCCGGCGCTCTGCCGGGCCGTGCCATGCTCGGGAAGGTCAGCCCTTCTGGCCGATTTTCGACTCGGTGCCCTTGCGGATGCGGTCGATGTTCTCGCGGTGACGCCAGAAGATCAGCACCGTCAGCACCAGCGTCAGCGCGGTCATCTCGATCTGCCCGAAGAGCACCATCCAGAGCGACGACAGCAGCGCCGCCACCAGAGCGCCCAGCGACGAGATGCGCGACATGGCCGCCGCGGCGAGCCAGCTGGCGCAGGTGATCAGCCCCACCGGCCAGTGCAGCGCGAGGATGAGGCCGATGAAGGTCGCCACGCCCTTGCCGCCTTTGAACTTCAGCCAGACCGGGTAGCAATGCCCGAGGAAGGCCGCGAGACCCGCCAGCTGCGCGGCATCCTCGCCCGCCAGCCAGCGCGCCAGCAGCACCGCCACCGCGCCCTTGCCTCCGTCAAGGATCAGCGTGCCTGCCGCCGCCGCCTTGTTGCCGGTGCGCAGCACGTTGGTCGCGCCGATATTGCCCGAGCCGATCGAGCGCAGGTCGCCGAGGTTCATCGCGCGGGTCAGCAGCAGGCCGAAGGGAATCGAGCCGAGCAGGTAGCCGAGCGCCGCCCAGAGGATCAGCACGGCAACCGATGAGGTGATCTCGGGCAGCATGTCAGGCGCTCCAGACAGGGGTTCCGGCGACGAGGGTCTGCAGCACCTTGCCTTGCAGCCGCGCCCCGTCAAAGGGGGTATTCTTGGATTTCGACTGCAGCTTGAAGCGGTCGAGGATGAAAGGCTTGTCGGCGTCGAAGATCACCAGGTCGGCGGGCGCGCCCGCGCTCAGGCGGCCGCAGTCCAGTCCAAGCCTTTTCGCCGGGTTCAGCGACAACCCGCGGAACAGTGTCGGCAGATCGACCTCTCCCGCGTGGTAGAGCCGCAGCAGCACCGGCAGCATGGTCTCGAGACCCACCGCGCCCGAGGCGGCCTCCTCGAAGGGCAGGCGCTTCGACTCTTCGTCCTGCGGCGTGTGGAACGAGCCGATGACGTCGATCAGACCGGTCCGCAGTGCCTCCAGCACCGCCTGCCGGTCGTCCTCGGAGCGCAGGGGCGGCTTGACCTTGAAGAAGGTGCGGTAATCGGCAACGTCCATCTCGTTCAGCGTCAGATGGTGCATCGAGATGCCCGCCGTCACGTCGAAGCCGTTGTTCTTGGCACGCTCCAGCGCCGGCAGGGCGCGGGCGGTGGTGATCTGGTCGGCGTGGTAGCTGACCCCGGTCATCTCGACGAGCGCGATGTCGCGGTCGAGCCCCATGCGCTCGGCCATCGGCGAGACGGCGGGCAGGCCGCGCAAGCTCGCGAACTTGCCCGAACTGGCCGCGGCGCCTTTCGACAGGATCGGCTCCTGCGGGTGGCCCATGACCAGCGCGCCGAGCGAGCGGGCGTAGCCCATGGCGCGCGACAGCACCTTGGTGTCGGTGACCACGCGGTCGCAATCGGTGAAGGCCACGGCCCCGGCGTCGAGCAGGAAGCCGAGCTCGGTCATCTCGCGGCCCTCGCGGCCCTTGGTCAGCGCGGCCATGGGCAGTACGTTGACCGGCGCGGTCTCGTTGGCGCGGCGGCGGATGAACTCCAGCACCTCGGGGGTGTCGATGGCCGGCGAGGTGTCGGGGCGGGTGACCATGGTGGTCACGCCCCCGGCGGCGGCGGCCATCCCGGCGGTCTTGAAGCTTTCCTTGTGGCGCTCGCCCGGCTCGCCGACCTTGACGCCGAGATCGACGATCCCGGGTGCGACATGCGCGCCGTTCAGGTCCCGCGCCTCGGTCTGGCCCTGCAGCGTGGCGATCTCGTCGGCCGAGGTCACAATGGCCTTGATCCGGCCACCCGAGAGCAGCAGCGCGCCTTCCGAGACGGTCCCGGCCTCGGGGTCGATCAGCCGGGCGTTGTAGAGCAGCGTGTCTTTCATTCGGTGCCTCCGGGGGGCGCAATCATGGGGGGCGGGGTCATGTTCAGGGCGGCGGAGGGGCGCATCATGCGGCCCTGAAGAAGGCGAAAAGCACCAGCAGCACCAGCACACCCAGCCCGAGCAGGGCATAGGTCAGCGCACGGCTGCGCGGCGCGTCCTCGCCGGGCGCGGGGCGATCCATGCTGCCGCGGGCGGCGGCGCTGCGCAGCTTGCCGGCGCGGGCACCCGCGCCCTCGGCTTCCTTGAAGGTGCCAATCCAGCGCAGCGGGGTCGAGATGGTCAGGTCCTGCGAGGTGTGATCGAAGGCGGCGCTCGGCAGGACCACCACGTGGCCCTTCAGAGCGTCGATCCGCGGCCTCATCTGGCGAAAATCCTCGTCGCCGACTTGGTAGGCCTCGGCGAGATAGGTCGAGAGCGGCATTTCTCCCAGATCGCGGATCGAGACCACGTCGATCCGCGAGGCCCGCAGCTTGCGCGCGCCAAGCGCGTACTGCAGCGGGAACTCCCCGGTGCCGGCCTGCGTGGTGAACCGCTCGACCGCCTCGGGGGGCAGGTCGAGGTGAAAGAGGCGAACCTCGCCATCTATCGAGCCGTTGATGTGCATCCTGGTCATGACGCGCCCCGCTCAGACCGCCAGCTCGGTGGGCCGGGCCCGCAGGTTCCGGGCGAGCAGGTCCATGGCGGCCATGCGTACGGCCACGCCCATCTCGACCTGCTCTTGGATCACCGAGCGGTTGATGTCGTCGGCGATGGTGCCGTCGATCTCGACGCCGCGGTTCATCGGGCCGGGGTGCATGACGATGGCGTCGGGCTTGGCATGGGCGAGCTTCTCGGCGTCCAGCCCCCAGCGGTGGTAGTACTCGCGTTCCGACGGGATGAAACCGCCGTCCATGCGCTCCTTCTGGAGCCGCAGCATCATCACCACGTCGACGTCCTTCAGCCCCTCGGCCATGTCGTCGTAGACCTCGGCACCGAAGTCGGCGATGCCCGAGGGCATCAGCGTCGACGGGCCGACGAGGCGGATGCGGTTCTCCATCTTGTGCAGCAGCAGCAGGTTCGAGCGCGCCACCCGCGAATGCGCGATGTCGCCGCAGATCGCGATGTTGAGCCGGTGCAGCCGGCCCTTGGCGCGGCGGATGGTCTGCGCATCCAGCAGCGCCTGCGTCGGGTGCTCGTGCTTGCCGTCACCGGCGTTGATCACCGCGCAGTTCACCTTCTGCGCCAAGAGGTCCACCGCGCCGGAATGCGGGTGACGCACGACCAGCAGGTCGGGGTGCATGGCGTTCAGCGTCAGCGCCGTGTCGATCAGCGTCTCGCCCTTCTTGATCGAGCTCGCCTGCATCGACATGTTCATCACATCGGCCCCGAGCCGCTTGCCGGCCAGTTCGAAACTGGACTGCGTGCGGGTGGAGTTCTCGAAGAACATGTTGATCTGGGTGAGCCCGGCCAAGGCGCTGGCGTGCTTCTCGCGCTGGCGCGACAGGGTCACGTAGCGGTCGGCGAGATCGAGCAGCGTGGTGATTTCGTCCGGACGAAGGGGCTCGATGCCCAGAAGGTGGCGCTGGTCGAAACGCATGGAACTGCTCCCCTGAAGTTGCCGCGGTTATAGAAACGCGGGGCCCGCGCGACAAGTGGTCGCGACACTGCGGCGAATGCCCGCCCTCGCATGCCGGCGGATGTGGATGCGGATGGCGCGCTCAGGGGGCCTCAAGCAGAGTCACCGTTGTGTCGCCGTAACGGCGGCTGTCGAGGGCGGTGAAGCCCTCGGGAGCCTCCTGCGGGCCGCTCTCCTCCCAGACGATCAGCGCCTTGGGGGCGAGCCAACCCTGCGCGCGTCCGGCCTCCAGCGCCTTGGTGCCGAGGTTCAGCCCGTAGGGCGGATCGAGGAAGACCAGCGTCGCGGGCGCTTCGGCGGGGGGCAACCGGGTCGCGTTGCAGGCGAGCGTCCGGGTGCGATCTTCGCAGCCGAGCAGGCGGATGTTCTGCTTGATCAGCTTCTGTGCCACGCGCCCGTCATCGACGAAGGTGGCAGAGACAGCGCCGCGCGACAGCGCCTCGAACCCCAGCGCGCCGGTCCCGGCGAAGAGATCGAGCACCACGGCCCCGTCGAAGGGTTCGCCGAAGCGGCCGCCGCCGAGCATGTTGAACAGGCTCTCCCGCACGCGGTCGGTGGTCGGGCGCAGATGCGCGCCGGGATCGCCCTTGCCGACGGCGGTGAGCGCGCGGCCGCGCCAGTCTCCGGCGATGATCCTCATGCCTTCAAAAGCGCCTTGAGGTCGCTGGCTGCGTCGGCAATCACCTCGGGATCGGCGCTCTTGCCAGCCTCGATCAGCCGCTTGCCAACCATGTAGGCGCGCGGATCGTTCATCGCATCGAGGGCGATGAGCTGGCCCTCGCGGTAATACCAATGCGACACCGGCCCCTCGCCTGTGCCGCGCCGCACGACGCGGTCGTAGCCCGCGTTGAGCCCGGCGATCTGCAGCTTCACGTCGAACTGGTCCGACCAGAACCACGGCCTGGGCAGGTAGGGTGCCTCGGCACCCATGATGTTGTCCGCCACTGCCTCGGCCTGGTCGATGGCATTGCCGACGCTCTCCAGCCGCGCCTGCCCGCCGCCGAGCGGGAAGGAGGCGCAGTCCCCGGCCGCCCAGACATGCGGCACCGAGCAGCGGCCCAGGGCATCGGTGCGGATGCCGTTCTCGATGGCGATGCCCGCCGCCTCGGCGACCGAGGTCTCGGGCAGGATGCCGACGCCGACGATGACGAAATCGGCGGGCAGGGTGGTGCCGTCGGTCAGCTCCGCCGCGATGACCCTGCCGCCCTCGCCAACCAGCTTGCCAAGCCCCACGCCCTCGCGAAGGTCGACGCCATGGCCCTTGTGCAAGGCGCGGAACCAGTCCGAGGTTTCGGGCGCGGCGACGCGCTGCAGGATGCGCTCGGCCATCTCGACCAGCGTGACCTCGAGCCCCAGCTTGCGCGCAACAGCCGCGGCTTCGAGCCCGATATAGCCGCCACCAACGATCAGCACGCGTGCCCCTTCTGCAAATCGGGGCCGCATGGCTTCGACATCGGCGAGTCCGCGCACCACGCAGACCCCGTCGAGATCGCCGCCGATCGCGGCGGGCAGGCGGCGCGGGGCCGAGCCGGTGCAGAACACCAGCTCGTCATAGGCGATCTCGCGGCCCCCGGCGATCACCTGCCGCGCCCCGGTGTCGACCGAAAGGGCGGGTTCGCCCAGCATCAGCGTGATCTTCTGTTCGTCGTAATAGGCGCGCGGGCGCAGGTAGAGACGCTCTTTCTCCATCTCGCCCAGCAGGTAGGCCTTGGACAGCGGCGGACGTTGGTAGGGCGGTTCGGCCTCGTTGCCGATCACGGTGATCTCGCCGTCGAACCCTTTGGTCCGCAGGCGGGCCACCAGCGAGGCGGCCGCCTGTCCCGCGCCGATCACAACAACATGCCCCATCGCCGTCCTCTTTCCGCTTTCCCGTGATTTCAGCGAAACCTATATCTCGCTGTGTCGGAAACGCAAATGATGGAGAAACTGCATGGCGATATCCGCTGGAGACCGGCTGCCCGAGGCAACCTTGCTGAAACTGGGCGAGGCCGGCCCCGAACAGGTGTCGCTCGGAGAGACGCTGTCGGGCCGCAAGGTGGTGATCTTCGCGCTGCCCGGCGCCTTCACCCCGACCTGTTCCTCCGCGCATGTCCCGAGCTTCATGCGCACCAAGGCAGGCTTCGACGCCAAGGGCGTGGACGAGATCATCTGCATCTCGGTCAACGATCCCTTCGTCATGAAAGCCTGGGGCGAGGCCACCGGTGCCACCGAGGCCGGGCTGACGATGCTGGCCGACCCCGAGTGCGCCTTCACCGCCGCCATCGGCATGGAATTCAGCGCCGAGCCGGCCGGGCTCATCCGCCGCTCGAAGCGTTACGCGATGTATGTCGAGGATGGCACGGTGTCGGTGTTCCACGAGGAGACAGGCCGCGGCACCTGCGAGATCTCGGGCGGCGAGGCGCTGCTGGCGGCGATCTGAGCGAAACGGCGACCGGCGGCGCGGATGGCGCCGCCGGTTGTGCGTATTTGGAAAGAGAAGAAGGACGGACATGCGCTTCTTCTCTTTCCAAATACGCATGGCGCGACCTCGCCACCGGCGCGCGCGGGAGAGAGGGGAGAGAGGCACCGCGGCAGGCCCCTCTCCCTGGACCCTTCCCGGGTGGCTCAGAGCGCGTCGAGCTTGCGCGCGAGCTTGGCGTCGAGCGCGCTGAGCCCGCCCACGTCATGAGTGGTGAGCCTGACCTCCACCGTCTTGTAGACATTGCGCCAGTCGGGGTGGTGGTTCCATTTCTCGGCCCAGAGCGCCGCTCGGGTCATCCAGGCGAAGGCCTCGGTGAAATCGGCGAATTCGAAAGTCTTGCAGAGCGTGTCCTCTGCGGCATTCAGCTCCCAGCCGTTTTCGAACAGCGGTGCCAGCATCGTTTCGCGGCCGGTGTCGGAGAGCTTTTCGGTCATTGGGTGTCCTTCCCGTGGTCTTTCCGGAACGGCCCGTAGGCGGTGAGCACCTCGATGTCCTCGTCCACGGCCCGTGCCTCCGCCTCCAGATAGTGCGCCACGGCGCGGGCAAAGCCCTTGTCGGGGAACCAATGCAGCGAATGCGTCAGGCTCGGCAGGTATCCGCGCGCCAGCTTGTGCTCGCCCTGTGCCCCGGCCTCGACCCGCGACAGATCCCGCGCGATGGCGAAGTCGATCGCCTGATAGTAGCACGCCTCGAAATGCAGGCAGGGATGATCCTCGATGCAGCCCCAGTAGCGGCCAAAGAGCGCGTCGCGGCCAATGAAGTTGAGCGCCCCGGCGACGGGTTGCCCCGCGCGCTCGCAGATCACCAGGGCCACGTCGTCACGCATCGTCGCGTGGATCTCCTCGAAGAAGGCGCGGGTGAGGTAGGGGGTTCCCCATTTGCGGCTGCCGGTGTCCTGGTAGAAGGTCCAGAAGGCATCCCAGTGCTCGGGCTCGATCTCAGCGCCGGTGAGCATCAGGATCGTGCCGCCGAACTCCTGCGCCCGCGCCCGCTCCTTGCGGATCGCCTTGCGCTTGCGCGAGCTGAGATCGGCGAGGAAGCCGTCGAAATCCGCGTAGCCCCGGTTCAGCCAGTGGAACTGCTGGGTGACGCGGCGGAGCAGCCCCATGCGCTCGCCGGCGATGGCCTCGCCCTCGGTGCAGAAGGTGACGTGCAGCGAGCTGAGATCGTTCTCGGCGGTGAGTTGCACCGCCCCCTGTACCAGCGCCATCATGCCCTCGGCCTCGTGGCCGGGGCGGGTAAGAAAACGCCGCCCTGTGGCAGGGGTAAAGGGCACGGCGATCTGCAGTTTGGGGTAGTAGCGCCCACCGGCCTGCTCGTAGGCATGGGCGAAGCTGTGGTCGAAGATGTATTCGCCCTGGCTGTGGCCCTTGGCGTAGAGCGGCGCGACCGCGATGATCCGTCCTGCCTTTTCCGCCACCAGGTAGCGCGGGTCCCAGCCGGTGCCGCGCCCGACGGAGCCGGAGCGCTCGAGCGCGCGCAGGAATCGCCAGGTGGTGAAGGGATCGTCGGGCCGCCCGCCCTGCGCCGCCTCGGGGCAGGCGCAGGCATCCCAGTCGCTTTCGGAGACCTGCTCCAGCGTGGTCAGCACGGTGATCGCGATGGTGTCGCCCGAGGGCGGCTCGGAGGTCGGGCTGGGGCTCTGATCGGTCATGCGAGGATCTCGGCGCTGGGCATCATCTGCGCACTATCTGACCCCGGCGCGGCCGGGATCAAGACACGCTCACGCGAGATAGTGCTCGAAGGTCACGTTGTGGGCCACCGCGCGGGCCTCTGCCTCCTGCTCGGGCGTGCGGATGGTCCAGCACAGGATCGCGGCGCCCTCGGCCTTCAGCTCGGCGACGCGCGCCGTGGCGAGGTCGCGCCAGCTGTGCGAGATGAAACAGGCTCCGCTGCGCGCATAGTCGGGGATGGCCCGCAGCTCCTCGAGGCGCGAGCCGGGCACGCCGGGCCAGTCCTCTGCCGCGAATGCCTCGGTGGTCAGCCCGCGTGGCACGCGCGGCGCGAGCCGCGCCATGCGGGCCACGGAGTGCGGGTTGAAGGACATGACCGCCACCGGCCCGGCGTAGCCCTGGAGCACCTCTGCCACGGATTTTTCGAGCGGGCCGACATCCGCACCGAGCGCACCGTCCTGATCCTTGATCTCGATCAGCAGCGGCACGCGGCCGGCAACCAGGGCGAGCACTTCGGCCAGCGTCGGGATACCTTCGTCGCCGCCCTTGAGGCGCAGCGCCGAGAGCTCGGCTGCATCGCGCGCGCCAAGCAGGCCGCGCGCATCGGTCAGCCGCTCCAGTCGCTCGTCGTGGAAGACCATGGGAACGCCATCGGACGAGAGCTGCAGGTCAATCTCGATGCCGTAGCCCGCCTCGATGGCGGCGGCGATCGCGGCGCGGGAATTCTCGGGGCGGCCCGCCGCGAGGTCGTGCAGGGCCCGGTGCGCGATGGGCCGATCGAGGAAGGCGGCGGGCAGCGTGGTCATCAGGCGAGCTCGAAGATCGCTTCGATCTCGACCGCCACGCCCATCGGCAGGGCGGCGGCCGACACCGCGGAGCGGGCGTGCTTGCCAGCATCGCCAAAGACCGCGACCATCAGGTCCGAGGCACCGTTGATCACCTTGGGCTGCTCGGTGAACTCGGGGGCGGAATTGACGAAGCCGACCAGCTTGACCACGCGCTTCAGCTTCGCCAGGTCGCCGCCGCAGGCCGCCTTGGCCTGTGCGATGAGGGCGAGTGCGCAACGTTTGGCGGCCTTGGCCCCGGCCTCGACATCCAGCGTATCGCCGAGTTTGCCGGTGATCAGCCCGCTTTCGTCCATGCTGATCTGGCCCGAGACGTAGAGCATTTTGCCGCTCTGGACGTAGGGCACGTAGTTGGCGGCGGGGGCAGGAGCGTCGGGCAGCGTCAGGCCAAGCTCTTCAAGGCGGGCGGTGATGTCGGTCATGGGGGCCTCCTTCTGGTATGGGCGGACGCTAGACGGGGGCGCGGGCAAAGAAAAGGGGCCGCGCCCAAGTTGGATGCGGCCCCGACTCAAAAGTTCGGCCCGAGGGCTACTCGCGGAATGCCTTCGAGAAGTAGTCGGTGAAGGGCTTCACCAGATAGGCGATCGGCGTGCGGTCCGCAGTGCGCAGGAACGCCTCGACCGGCATGCCGGGCACCAGGGTCGAGCCTTCGGGGAGGCGCTCGATCTGGCCCTCGTCGAGCATGATCTCGGCGCGGTAGAAGCTGGCCGAGGTATTCTCGTCGGTGAAGGCGTCCGCCGAAACCTGCGTCACGGTGCCGAAGGTTTCCGGCGTGCGGCGCTGGTCGAGGGCGGAGAAGCGCAGCGTCACCTCCTGGCCGACATGCACTTGGTCGATGTGGATCGTCGGGATCTGCGCGGTGATCACCAGCGGCCGATCCTGAGGAATGAGGTAGAGCACCGGGTCGGCAGCCCGGATCACCGAGCGCGGCGCAAAGACGGTCAGACCGTAGACGATGCCGCTGACCGGGGCGGTGATTTCCATCCGCTTGAGCTTTTCGAGCAGCGCCGAGCGCTGCTCTGCCAGCTCGCGTTCTCGGTACTGCATGTCGCGCAGCTGAGTGATCGCCTCCTCGCGGCGGCTGGTGGCGAGTTTCAGGATCTCGATGTCGATCTCGGTGGTACGCCCTTCGGCCTCAGCCTTCTGCGCGGTCAGGTCGCCGACCTCGCCCGAGAGCCGGGCCTCTTCGCGCTGGAGGGCAAGCACGCGGCTTGCCTGAGCAAGGCCGCGGTCGAGCAGCGACTTCTGGTCACCGAGTTCCTTTTCGATCAGCGCCAACTGACTTTTCAACGCCGTCTGCTGGGCTTCGATGCCCTCGACCTGGTTGACGATCTGGTCGCGGCGCTTGGCCAGCTGATCGCTTTCCTGGTGCAGCGAATCGAGCCGGGCGAAGAACAGGTTGCGCTGGCCCTCGATCAGGTCCTCGACCTCGTCATCGTATTCCGCGACCTTGCTCAGCGTCTCGTCGAAGGTCAGCTCGTCGGCGTTGTCGCGCTCGGCCTGAAGTCGGGCACGGCGGGCGACCAGTTCGAAATACTGGCCTTCGACGATGTTCAACTCGGACTGCAACAGCGTCGGGTCGAGCTTGACCAGCGTCTGACCCTCTTTGACGGTGTCGCCTTCGTCGACGAGGATTTCCTGCACGACGCCGCCATCCGGGTGCTGCACGACCTGCCGGTTGCGCTCGACCTGAATTTGGCCGCCGGCAACGATGGCCCCCGAGATATTGGTGGTTGCCGCCCAGGTGCCGAAGCCCCCGACCAGCAGGAGCAGGGCGCCGAGGCCCAGGGTGAGCGGGTTTTTCAGCGGGAAGCGCTTGTCGGTCTCTTGCGACATCAGCGGACACCTCCGGGCCCGGCATGCCGGGTGATCTGTTCGTGGTTCTTGACCTGCGAGCGCAGCACCTCGTCCTTGGGACCGAAGGCGACGCGGGCGCCATGCTCGAGCATCAGCAGCATGTCGCATTCGCGGATTGCGGCGGGACGGTGGGCCATGATGATCACCGACTTGCCCTCCTCCTTCAGCCTGCGGATCGCGGCGTTCACCGCCTCGCTGCCCTCGTTGTCGAGGTTGGAGTTGGGTTCGTCGAGCACAAGGATGACCGGATCGCCATACATGGCGCGGGCGAGGCCGATGCGCTGCATCTGGCCGCCCGAGAGACGCCCGCCGGTGGCGGTGACGCGTGTGTCATAGCCCTTGGGCAGCTTGAGGATCATCTCGTGCGCGTCGGCTTTCTTGGCCGCCTCGACGATCTTCTCGGGGTCGGGCTGGGCGGCAAGCCGGGCGATATTCTCGGCGATGGTGCCGTCGAACAGGCTGACGCGTTGCGGCAGGTAGCCGATGTGCTTGCCCAGGTCCTCGTCATACTGGTCGAGCGTCGCGCCATCGAGGCGGATGCGCCCGCCGGCGGGACGCCACACCCCGGTGATCGCACGGGCCAGCGTCGACTTTCCCGCCCCCGAAGAGCCGATCACGCCGATCGCGTGACCGGGCTGAAGGTCGAAGGACACAAGCCGCAGCGAGGCCTGTTGTTCACCCGGCGGAACCACGGTGAGTTGCTGCACCTCGAGCAGGGCGCGCGGCTTCGGCAGCGCGGTGCGGGTCGGCTCGGGGGGCATCTCGCCCAGCAGTTCCGACAGGTTCTCCCAGCCCTTGCGGGCACGGGTGACCATCGGCCACTGGCCGATTGCCAGCTCGATCGGGGCAAGCGCGCGGCCCATCAAGATGGAACCCGCGATCATCGCGCCGGCAGTCAGTTCGTTCTTCAGCACCAGGTAGGCACCAAGGCCCAGCATTGCCGATTGCAGCAGCATGCGGAAGCTCTTGGTCATCGTGGTGAAGGTGCCGACGAGATCGTTGGTGGTGATCTGGCCGCTCAGAGCTTCGGAGCGGGACTTGTCCCAGCGCGAGAAGGCGGCGCGGCGCATGCCCATCGCCTGCACGGTCTCCGCGTCGAGGCGGATCTGCTCCGACGTCTGCTCGGCGACCAGCACGGCCCGGTTGGATTTCAGCGTCGGGGCGCGGCTGAGGGCCTGGTTGAGCAGCGTGATGACCACGAGGATCAACCCGCCCGCGATGGCGAGATAGCCGAGCCAGGCATGGAAGACGAAGATGCCGGCGATGAAGAAAGGCGTGAAGGGCAGATCGAAGAGCGCCATGAGCACCGGCGAGCCGATGAACCGCTGCACGGCTTCGAGGTCCTTGAGGCCGGTGGCGGCGAGCTCATCCATCTTGACTGCCGAACGGCGGATGACCGCGTCGAAGACGCGCATGTCGAGGGCGGCCTGGAAACGGGCGGCGACTCGGGCCATGACCCTGCCACGGGCGTAGTCGAGCACGCCCATCATGCCATAGAGGAAGACGACCAGCGCGGTCAGCGCAAGCAGGGTCGCCTCGGAGCGCGAGCCGAGCACCCGGTCGTAGACCTGGAGCATGTAGAGCGGCCCGGTGAGCATCAACACGTTGACGAAAACACTGAATACGCCGACGAACCAGTAGTAGGGTCGGCTTTGTTTCCGGACAGCTGCGAGTTCGTCTGCCCCTGCGGTTTTAAGTCTGTTCTGCATGAGCGCTATTTCGCTCTCCAATTGTGAAGATCTCGTCTGCAAGGCAGACTTGAAGAATTTTCATGTCACACTTCTGACAGTGGGCCGGCGCGAGGCACGTGAACACTTGGGCCAGGGCGGCTTTGCAATTAGGTAGATCTTGTACAGCAAGATCGGATTTTTCCTAATGCGAATTCCCCGCCCGAGCGGTTGCGGCGCCCTTTTTCGGTCTTTTTCGGGCCTCGTTCTTATCACGATGGTCGCCTCATGCGCGACTCCCGGACCGGGAGAAACACGCGATGGTGTGTTCGATCCGCAAGAACCCGCCAACCGTCGCGTACATGCCTTCAACAAGAGGATTTATTCCCGCCTATCCGGGGGAGGCGAGTCCGGATTCATCGAATCTTTGCCGATTCCGGTGAAAAATGGCGTGGTAAACTTCTCGGACACGGTCGCTCTGCCGCAGACGGTGGTGAATCAGTTGCTGCAGGGGCGGCTTCTCCGCGCCTCGCGCAACACTCTGCGCTTCTCGGTCAACGCGACGCTCGGCCTGGCCGGCCTGATCGATGTGGCAGGTCCGATGGGGCTGCCGGAGGACCGCAGCAATTTTGGCGAGACTCTCTATGTCTGGGGATTTCCCGAGGGCGGCTACATGGAGCTTCCAGTGCTTGGACCTTCGACAGAGCGCGAGGCCACTGGGATCGTCGTCGATTTCTTCACCGATCCCTTTGCCTATGTGCTGCCATCGCCGCAGCGCTACGTCCGCTACGGAGCGCGGCTCGGGGAGTTGGCGATCAAGCGCAGCGAGTATGGCGACGCGCTGGATGCGGTGATGCTGGAAAGCGCCGACAGCTACGCACAGGCGAGGGTGATCTGGCTTGAAAAACGTCGGCACGAGCTTGGCGACGACAGCATTGAGGGATCGGGGTTCATCGACCCCGAGGGTTTGGACACGGAGGGGTTCTGATGACCTATTTCACAAACCGGCGCGGATTTCTTGCGGGCGCGCTCTCGGCGTCGGCGCTGGGCGCCTTGCCGGGGATGGCACTGGCGGCCAGCGCGGCGCAGGCCGAGCGGTTGGTCCAGGGATTGGTCGATGACGTCAACGCCGTGATCGCCTCGGGCGTGGCGGAACCCGCGATGATTGCCGAGTTCGAGCGCATCTTCGTCCGCTACGGCGACATGCCCTATATCGCGGCCTATGTCATGGGGGCGGATGGGCGACGCGCCACGGGGGCGCAGAAAAAGGCTTTCACGGCGGCCTTCCAGGGCTATGCGGCGCGAAAGTACGGCAAGCAGTTCCGTCAGTTCATCGGCAGTGAGATCAGCGTGGCGGGGACGCAGAAGGTGAAGAACGCCTATCAGGTGGCAACCGTTGCGAAGCTGCGCGGGCAGTCGCCCTTCGAGGTGACCTTCTTCGTCGGCGAAAAGTCCGGGCGCTTCTACAATATGTACGTCGAGGGCGTGAACATGCTGCTGACCGAGCGCACCGAGATCGGCGCGATGCTCGACCGAAGACGCGGCGACATCGATGCGATGATCGCTGATCTTCAGCGGGCGGGCTGAGGCTGCCGCGCGCAACCTCCAGCGTTCAGCGGTCGGCTTCGGACGGGCGATGAGGACTGGGGCGACGCTCAAGCCCGCGCAGGGATAATGTGCGGGCGAAGGTCAGCCGCTGGGCTCCACCGCGGTATTCGGACATTCGCAGCAACTGTCTGATCGCATCGATCAGGGCACGGCGCGGCAGCTTTGGCGAAGTGGCGAAAGAGATGCGGATCTGCCCGTCGCGGGCGATCAGCGAAACCGTGCCCGGTGCCGGTCCGTCGAGGGCGACATCCCCTGCCGCTTCGCCGCACTGATCCATCGGCCGAAATCCGTCGAATTCCACGCGTTCGACATGCATGGCTTGCATCCTTCTGCTGCTGGGCGCCACTTGGGCCAGGGGGCTTTCCGGTGAGGATGCGGCAGAGAGATTAATCTAGCGTGACAGGCCGTGTGCCAAGTGCCTGAAGACGCGCCTGAACACCTGAGGAACTGCGGCAATTTTTCCGCCACGATGTTCTTGAACCGTTCGGTGCCTGCGCCCATCTCTTCTCAGAGGCCCGTGACCGTCCCCGTGCTGCCTGGCAGGCGGGGCATATCCAGACGGGCGCTTGTGGAAGGAGAGACAGCATGAACTTGGAGAAGTTCACGGAACGCGCGCGCGGGTTCATTCAGGCCGCGCAGACGATCGCCATGCGGGAAGGCCATCAGCGGCTGGTTCCCGAGCATCTGCTGAAGGCCCTGATGGACGATGACCAGGGTCTGGCCAGCAACCTGATCACCCGCGCTGGCGGAGCGCCGCAGCGGGTGGTGGAAACCCTCGATCAGAAACTTGCCAAGCAGCCGAAGGTCTCGGGCGACGCCGGTCAGGTGTATCTCGATGCGGCCACCGGGCGGGTGCTCGACGAGGCCGAGAAAATCGCGAAGAAGGCGGGCGACAGCTTTGTTCCCGTCGAGCGCATGCTCATGGCCCTCGCCATCGAGCGCAGCGGCGCCAAGGAGGCGCTGGAGGCCGGGGCGATCACCCCGCAGAAACTGAACGAGGCGATCAACGACATCCGCAAGGGCCGTACCGCCGACAGCGCCAATGCCGAAGAGGGCTACGACGCTCTCAAGAAGTACGCGCGCGATCTGACCGAGGCCGCCGAGCAGGGCAAGATTGACCCGATCATCGGTCGTGACGACGAGATCCGCCGCTCGATGCAGGTGCTCTCGCGCCGCACCAAGAACAACCCGGTGCTGATCGGTGAGCCCGGCGTGGGTAAAACCGCGATTGCCGAAGGTCTTGCGCTGCGCATCGTCAATGGCGACGTGCCTGAAAGCCTGCGCAACAAGCGGCTGATGGCGCTCGACATGGGCGCGCTCATTGCCGGGGCGAAGTACCGCGGCGAATTCGAGGAGCGGCTGAAGTCCATTCTGAAGGAGGTTGAGAGCGCCGCGGGCGAGATCATCCTTTTCATCGACGAGATGCACACGCTTGTCGGCGCGGGCAAGGCGGACGGGGCGATGGACGCCTCGAACCTGCTGAAACCGGCACTGGCGCGCGGCGAATTGCACTGCGTCGGCGCGACCACGCTCGACGAGTACCGCAAGCACGTCGAGAAGGACGCGGCGCTGGCCCGGCGTTTCCAGCCGGTGATGGTGCAGGAGCCGACGGTCGAGGACACGATCTCGATCCTGCGCGGCATCAAGGAAAAGTACGAGCTGCACCACGGCGTGCGGATCTCGGACTCTGCCCTCGTGGCCGCGGCGACGCTCTCGCACCGCTACATCACCGACCGCTTCCTGCCGGACAAGGCGATCGACCTCATGGACGAGGCCGCCAGCCGCCTGCGCATGGAAGTGGACAGCAAGCCCGAGGAACTCGACCAGATCGACCGCAACATCCTGCAGATGCAGATCGAGGTCGAGGCGCTGAAGCTCGAGGATGATGCTGCGTCCAAGGATCGTCTCGAGAAGCTCGAGAAGGAACTGGCCGAACAGGAAGAGCGCTCGGCCGAGATGACCGCCAAGTGGCAGGCCGAGCGCGACAAGCTGGCCTCGGCGCGGGACGTCAAGGAACAGCTCGACCGGCTGCGCGCCGACCTGGAGATCGCCAAGCGCGAAGGCAACTTCGCCAAGGCCGGCGAGCTTCAGTACGGCAAGATCCCCGAGCTCGAGAAACAGCTCGAGCAGGCCGAGAGCGGCGAGGGTGACGTGATGGTCGAAGAGGCCGTGCGTCCCGAGCAGATCGCCGAGGTGGTCGAACGCTGGACCGGCATCCCCACGAGCAAGATGCTCGAGGGCGAGCGCGAGAAGCTGCTGCGGATGGAAGATGGGCTGCACAAGCGGGTCATCGGCCAGAACCAGGCGGTGCGTGCCGTGGCGAACGCGGTGCGCCGGGCACGGGCCGGGCTCAATGACGAGAACCGTCCGCTGGGCTCGTTCCTGTTCCTTGGTCCGACCGGGGTCGGCAAGACCGAGCTCACGAAGGCCGTGGCCGAGTTCCTCTTCGACGACGACAACGCGATGGTGCGCATCGACATGTCGGAGTTCATGGAGAAGCACTCCGTCGCCCGTCTGATCGGCGCGCCTCCGGGCTATGTCGGCTATGACGAGGGCGGCGTGCTGACCGAGGCCGTGCGGCGGCGCCCCTACCAGGTGGTGCTGTTCGACGAGGTCGAGAAGGCGCACCCGGACGTGTTCAACGTGCTCTTGCAGGTGCTCGACGACGGCGTGCTGACCGATGGTCAGGGCCGGACCGTGGACTTCAAGCAGACGCTGATCGTGCTGACATCGAACCTCGGCTCGCAGGCGCTCAGCCAGCTTCCCGAGGGGGCCGACAGCGCGGCTGCCAAGCGCGACGTGATGGATGCGGTTCGGGCGCACTTCCGCCCCGAGTTCCTCAACCGACTCGACGAGACGATCATCTTCGATCGGCTCAAGCGCGACGACATGGACGGGATCGTCGAGATCCAGCTCGCCCGGCTGCTCAAGCGTCTGGCGAACCGCAAGGTCACGCTCACGCTCGACGCGGATGGCAAGAAGTGGCTTGCCGAGGAAGGCTACGATCCGGTCTTCGGGGCGCGTCCGCTCAAGCGGGTGATCCAGCGCGCGCTGCAGGACCCGCTGGCCGAGATGATCCTCGGCGGTGACATCCACGACGGCGACACGGTGCCGGTGAGTGCCGGGGCCGACGGGCTGATCATCGGCGACCGGATCGGGGCCAGCAACCGGCCGCGCCCGGACGACGCCGTGGCTCACTGAGACACGGTCATGAGTGGTTCAAAGGCCCGCCGGTTCGGCGGGCCTTTTTCGTGGTAGGGGAGAAGGGGATACCCATAAGAGAGGGGGCGCGGCGCTGGCTGCCGCGCCCCCTCGCTGACGCCGCGGGCGCCGGCTGGGGATGAAGAGGTGCCGGCACCGCAAGGAGGGTTACTGCGGCATCAGCACCCCGTCGATCACGTGGATCACACCGTTGGAGGCTTCGATATCGGGCTGGGTCACGTTGACCCCGCCGACGGTCACCCCGCCCTCGGTCATGATCTCGAGGCTGCCGCCCTGCACCGTCTCTGCCATCATGCCGTTGGTCAGGTCGGTGGACATGACCTTGCCCGGCACCACGTGGTAGGTCAGCAGCGCGGTCAGCTGGTCCTTGTTCTCGGGCATCAGCAGCGTGTCGACCGTGCCCTCGGGAAGCGCGGCAAAGGCCTCGTCCGTGGGCGCGAAGACGGTGAACGGCCCCTCGCCGCTCAGGGTCCCGACCAGTCCCGCGGCCTCGGCCGCCGCGAGCAGGGTGGAAAAGCTCCCGGCGTCCTGTGCGGTTTGCACGATGGTCTTGCCCATGTGTGTGTCGGCAATGGCGGGCGCTGCGGCCAGCAGCGCGGCGGTCAGGGTCAGGGATGTCATGCGGATCATCGGCAACTCCTCCGGTTGGCGTGAATGTACCGGGGATACGCTGCGGGTCGTCGCATGGATCACTCTCGGCCCTGCGATCGATCATTTCCGATGCCCGCAAGCGGGTCGGTGCGCCGCCGTATTTGGCGGCAATCCTCCTGCCGGAGCGGGCACTTTCAGGATATTGCGCTAACACTTTTCCATCAGCACAAAATAAGGGCATTCCCGCCTTGCTGTCGCGGCGGGGCGTAGTAACCATGCCCCCGAACCCGCTTCGACAACCGAAGCCTGACAAAGAATTTCGAGGGAAATATGGGCGCGGCAATGTATCTCCTGCAGATCCTGGCACTGGTCTTCCTGGTGGCCATCGGCTTTGCAGTGCTGGCAGTGGTCCTCTTGTACCTGATCGACACCACGCAGACCGGCGACGCGATCCGCCGCAACTATCCGGTGATCGGCCGCTTCCGTGGCTGGTTCACCAAGCTCGGCGAGTTTTTCCGGCAGTATTTCTTCGCCATGGACCGCGAGGAGATGCCCTTCAACCGCGCGCAGCGCGACTGGGTCTACCATGCCACCAAGGGCAAGGATAACACCGTCGCCTTCGGCTCGACCCGCAATCTCAACATCCCCGGCACG
The DNA here is from genome assembly GCF_015223355.1 of Salipiger mangrovisoli. GTDB lineage: Bacteria > Pseudomonadota > Alphaproteobacteria > Rhodobacterales > Rhodobacteraceae > Salipiger > Salipiger mangrovisoli. The sequence continues at coordinate 250,112 of NZ_JADFFK010000008.1, forward strand.
CCGATCTTCGTGAATGCGGTCTTCCCTCCGCTCGACGACCAGTTCTCGGTAACGGAACCGATGGTGATCGGGCCGAATGCCAAGATCCCCTACGTGGCGCGCTCGATCTTCAACATCTCGGGGATGAGCTACGGCGCGATCTCGCGCCCGGCGGTCGAGGCGCTCAGCCGTGGTGCCGCCGAGGCGGGCATCTGGCTGAACACCGGCGAGGGCGGGCTCGCGCCCTTCCACGAGCTCGGCGCCTGCGATCTCGTCTACCAGATCGGCACCGCCAAGTTCGGGATCCGTGACGCGCACGGCAACATTGATGACGCCAAGCTGGCGGCCATGGGCGCACGGCCGCAGGTGAAAATGTTTGAGCTGAAGCTGGCGCAAGGCGCCAAGCCCGGCAAGGGCGGCATCCTGCCCGGCGAGAAGGTCAACGAGGAAATCGCGGCGATCCGTGGGCTCAAGGTCGGCCAGCCCGGCATTTCCCCGAACCGCCACCGCGAGATCGACAATTTCGAGGACCTGCTCGACATGATCGTGCATATCCGCGAGGTCTCGGGCCGTCCGGTCGGCTTCAAGACGGTGATCGGCTCGTCGGATGACTGGGAGCGCATGTTCCAGCTTATCGCCGAGCGCGGCAGCGAAAGCGCGCCCGACTTCATCACCATCGACGGCGGCGAGGGCGGCACCGGTGCCGCACCCATGCCGCTGATCGACCTCGTCGGCATGCCGATCCGCGAGGCGCTGCCGCGCATCGTCGACCTGCGCGACCGCTACGGGCTGAAGGAGCGCATCCGCATCGTCGCCGCGGGCAAGCTGGTGAACCCCGCCGACGTGGCCTGGGCGATCTGCCTCGGCGCCGACTTCGTCACCTCGGCGCGCGGCTTCATGTTCTCGATGGGGTGCATCCAGGCGCTGAAGTGCAACCGCAACACCTGCCCGACCGGCATCACCACGCACGACCCGCGCCTGCAGAAGGGGCTTGTGGTCGAGGACAAGTACAAGAAGGTCGCCAATTACGCCAAGGCGGTGATCAAGGAGGTCGAGACCATCGCCCACTCGGTCGGCGTGTCCGAACCGCGGCAGATGCGCCGCCGCCACGTGCGCATCGTGCAGGCCGATGGCAGCTCTATCCCCTTCTCCAAGCTGCGCCCAAGTTACAGAGGGGACACCGCAACGTGAGAACGCTTGGTTTTGCCGATCGGCGGTTCTCCGCTAGTCTGTCCCGAACCCGTTACGGGACAGGCTTGCAGGAGGATATCCCATGGCATTCCGCTGGAAAGGCGATCTCAAGGACCATCACGTCACCGACGAGGCCAGCTGGCTGAACCGCCGGCAGTTGATCGGCGGCGCGGCCGGGGTCGCGCTGGCCGGTCTTGCCGGGCGCGGCCATGCCGCCGAGGGGCTCGAGCCCAACAGCTGGGAAGAGATCACCAGCTACAACAACTACTACGAGTTCGGCACCGACAAGGAGGACCCCAAGTCCTATGCCGGTGCTCTCACCACCAAGCCCTGGACGGTGAAGATCGACGGCATGGTCGAGCGTCCGGGCGACTACGCGCTAGAGGACATCCTGTCGAAGATGACCATCGAGGAGCGCATCTACCGCTTCCGATGTGTCGAGGCCTGGTCGATGGTCGTTCCCTGGAACGGCTTCGAGCTTTCGGACCTGCTGGAGCTTGCCGGCGTGCAGTCCGGGGCGAAGTATGTCGCTTTCGAAACGCTCTACCGTCCCGCCGAGATGCGTGGCGTCGCCTACCCGGTGCTTGACTGGCCCTATGTCGAGGGGCTGCGGCTCGATGAGGCGATGAACCCGCTGACCCTGCTGGCCACCGGCATCTACGGCAAGGACATCCCCAATCAGAACGGTGCGCCGCTGCGGCTGGTGGTGCCGTGGAAATACGGCTTCAAGTCGATCAAGTCGATCGTCCGGGTCACGCTGACCGACAAGGAGCCGCCGACCTCGTGGAACAAGGCCAATCCGCGCGAGTACGGCTTCTACTCGAACGTGAACCCCGAGGTGGACCATCCGCGCTGGTCGCAGGCCACCGAGCGCCCGATCGGCGGCGGCTTCTTCGCCAAGCGCCAGCCGACGCTCCTGTTCAACGGCTATGGCGAGGAGGTTGCCGCCCTCTATGACGCCATGGACCTGTCGAAGAACTTCTGAGCCACGGAGCAAGACATGGTTGACTGGATCAACAGCGCCAGCCGGCGCATCCCGCCCTGGCTCATCTACCTGGTCGCGCCGGTGCCGGTCGCCTGGTTCCTCTACCTCGGCTTCACCGGCGGGCTCGGCGTCGAGCCGATCCGGGCGCTCGAGCACAAGCTGGGCGAGCTCGCGCTGCAAATCCTGCTCGTCGTCCTCGCGATCACCCCGCTGCGCCGCTTCGCCGGGGTGAACCTGCTGCGCTTCCGCCGGGCGCTGGCGCTGGTGTGCTTCTTCTATGTGGTGCTGCATCTTCTCGTCTGGCTCGTGCTCGACGTGCAGATCCCGGCGCAGATCTGGGCCGACATCGTGAAGCGTCCCTATATCACCGTGGGCATGGTGGCTTTCGCGCTGATGATCCCGCTGGCCCTCACCTCGAACAACCTGTCGGTTCGCAGGCTCGGCAAGCGCTGGCGCAAACTGCACCTGCTGACCTATCCGGCCGTGGTGCTCGGCGCATTGCACTTCGTGCTGCTGCGCAAGGGTTTCCAGATCGAGCCGCTGCTCTATCTCGGCGCAGCCGTGCTTCTGCTGGCGCTGCGGGTGAAGACTCGGAGACTGGGGCGCCTGCGAACCCCCGGAGGTGCGCGCGGGTAGGGGACTGCGGACTGAAAAGCGGCGCGGGGGGCATCGCCTCCCGCCCCGGCAGGGGCGACTCGCGGCGCTTGGCGGGGTCGAGTCGGCTCCGGTTTGGATCGGATTTGCACAGGCTTGTGGATAACCCTGTGAGCGGCGCAATATCTGGATCCGCGCGGGTTTCGCGGTCTTTCGCGGACCCTGGGGAAGGCGCGTTCCGATGCGGGGACGCGCAAAAAATCTCCGGTGTAAGGCGTTGTTTTCAGGCGCTATTGTAAGTTTTTTCAAAAAACCTTCG
>NZ_JADFFK010000090.1 GCF_015223355.1 Salipiger mangrovisoli
ATTCTTCGGCAAATCTTGAAACTGCTTGGGTGATGCCGGAGATAGCAGAATAATCGGGGCGGGCCTAGGGTGCCGCAAAAGACCGCATCAGGGAGCGACGGGCATGTACGATCTTGCCATCATCTGGGACTGGCTCGGCTTCGCCGTGCGTTGGCTGCACGTGATCACCGCGATCGCGTGGATCGGCTCGTCCTTCTATTTCATCGCGCTCGACCTCGGGCTGCGCAAGGTGCCGCACCTGCCGGTCGGCGCCCACGGCGAGGAGTGGCAGGTCCACGGCGGCGGCTTCTACCACATCCAGAAATACCTCGTCGCCCCCGAGGCGATGCCCGACCACCTGACCTGGTTCAAATGGGAGAGCTACGCCACCTGGCTCTCGGGCGCGGGGCTGTTGATGATCGTCTACTGGGCCGGCGGCGAGCTTTTCCTGCTCGATCCCACCAAGGCCGAGCTGACGCTCTTCCAGGGCATCGTGATCTCGGCGCTGTCGCTGACCCTCGGCTGGCTGATCTACGACCGGCTCTGCAAGTCCGCCCTCGGCGAGCGCCCGACGCTGCTGATGCTGCTGCTCTTCGCCATGCTGGTGGCCATGTCCTGGGGCTACAACCAGGTGTTCACCGGCCGGGCGGCGCTCTTGCACCTCGGCGCCTTCACCGCCACGATCATGACCGCCAACGTCTTCTTCATCATCATGCCGAACCAGCGCATCGTGGTGGACGACCTGAAGAACGGACGCACCCCCGACCCCAAGTACGGCAAGATCGCCAAGCTGCGCTCGACGCACAACAACTACCTGACGCTGCCGGTGGTGTTCCTGATGCTGTCGAACCACTACCCGCTGGCCTTCGCCACGCAGAATGCCTGGATCATCCCCTGCCTGGTGTTCCTGATGGGCGTGACGATCCGGCATTTCTTCAACTCGATGCACGCGCGCAAGGGCGCGCCCTACTGGACCTGGGCGGTGACCGCGCTGCTGTTCATCGCCATCGCCTGGCTCTCGACCGCGCCGATGCTGGACACCTACGAGGAAGCCGAGGCCCGGCCGCTCACCGCCGCCGAGCAGAAGTTCGCCGGCGCGGAGGGCTTCGAGGAGGCCTATCACACGGTGGTCGGCAATTGCTCGATGTGCCACGCCCGCGAGCCTTCGTGGGACGGGCTGCACCACCCGCCCAAGGGCGTGGTGCTGGAGACCCAGTCCGACGTCGCCCGCCACGCGAAGCTCATCTTCCTGCAGGCCGGTGCCAGCCATGCCATGCCCCCGCCCAACGCCATCCAGATGGACCCGGAGGCCCGCAAAGAGATCGTGCAATGGTACCGCGCCGC
>NZ_JADFFK010000091.1 GCF_015223355.1 Salipiger mangrovisoli
GCGCCATGCGGGGCCGCGGCAAGGAAAAGGGGCCGCCCGATGGGCGGCCCCTTCCCTATGTCCGCCCGGTCCGTAGACCGGGCAGCAGATCATCACTCGATGATTTTCGACACGACGCCGGAGCCGACGGTGCGGCCGCCTTCGCGGATTGCGAAGCGCAGACCGTCTTCCATCGCGATCGGGGCGATCAGTTCCACGGCGAACTTCAGGTTGTCGCCGGGCATGACCATCTCGGTGCCCTCGGGGAGGGTCACGGTGCCGGTCACGTCGGTGGTGCGGAAGTAGAACTGCGGACGGTAGTTCGCGAAGAACGGCGTGTGACGGCCGCCTTCTTCCTTGGTCAGGATGTAGACCTCACACTCGAACTTGGTGTGCGGCTTCACCGAACCCGGCTTGCAGAGAACCTGGCCACGCTCAACGCCCTCGCGGTCGATGCCGCGCAGCAGGGCGCCGATGTTGTCGCCGGCTTCACCGCGGTCGAGCAGCTTGCGGAACATTTCCACACCGGTGCAGGTGGTCTTCTTGGTGTCGCGGATGCCGACGATTTCCAGTTCGTCGCCGACGTTCACGACGCCACGCTCGACGCGGCCGGTGACCACGGTGCCGCGGCCCGAGATCGAGAACACGTCTTCGATCGGCATCAGGAACGGCTGGTCCACGGCACGGGCCGGCTGCGGGATGTACTCGTCCACGGCCGCCATCAGTTCGCGGATCTTGTTCTCGCCGATTTCCGGCTGGGTGCCGTTCATCGCGTGCAGAGCCGAACCGGCGATCACGGGAATGTCGTCGCCCGGGAAGTCGTAGGCCGACAGCAGTTCGCGGATTTCCATCTCGACGAGCTCGAGCAGCTCTTCGTCGTCGACCTGGTCAACCTTGTTCATGAACACGACCATGGCGGGGATGCCCACCTGGCGGCCCAGAAGGATGTGCTCGCGCGTCTGCGGCATCGGGCCGTCAGCTGCGTTCACAACCAGGATCGCGCCGTCCATCTGCGCCGCGCCGGTGATCATGTTCTTCACGTAGTCGGCGTGGCCGGGGCAGTCCACGTGCGCGTAGTGGCGCGCGTCGGTCTCGTATTCCACGTGCGCGGTCGAGATCGTGATGCCGCGTGCTTTCTCTTCCGGCGCGCCGTCGATCTGGTCGTACGCCTTGAAGTCACCGAAGTACTTGGTGATCGCTGCGGTCAGCGTGGTCTTGCCGTGGTCAACGTGACCGATCGTGCCGATGTTGCAGTGCGGCTTGCCGCGCTCAAACTTTTCCTTTGCCAT
>NZ_JADFFK010000092.1 GCF_015223355.1 Salipiger mangrovisoli
ATCGGCACCGGCTACGTGGGGCTTGTCTCCGGGGTCTGTTTCTCGGATTTCGGCCACGAGGTGGTCTGCGTCGACAAGGATCCGCGCAAGATCGAGATGCTCGAGCGCGGCGAGGTGCCGATCTACGAGCCGGGGCTCGACACGCTCATGGCCAAGAACGTCGAGGCCGGGCGGCTGTCGTTCACGCTCGACCTGCAGGCCGCCATCAAGGGCGCCGAGGCGGTGTTCATCGCCGTCGGCACGCCGACCCGCCGCGGCGACGGCCACGCCGATCTCAGCTACGTGATGGCCGCGGCCGAGGAGATCGCCAAGGCGGCCGACCACTACATCGTCATCGTCACCAAATCGACCGTCCCCGTCGGCACCAACCGCAAGGTGCAGGAGGTGGTCGCCGCCGCCAACCCAGGCCTCGACTTCGACGTCGCCTCGAACCCCGAGTTCCTGCGCGAGGGCGCGGCGATCGACGATTTCATGAAGCCCGACCGGGTCGTCGTCGGCGTCGAGAACGACCGCGCGGCGAAGGTGATGGAAGACATCTACCGGCCGCTCTACCTGCGCGATTTCCCGATCGTCACCACCGATCTCGAGAGCGCCGAGATGATCAAATACGCCGCCAATGCCTTCCTCGCGACGAAGATCACCTTCATCAACGAGATCGCCGCGCTCTGCGAGAAGGTCGGCGCTGACGTGAAGAGCGTGTCGAAGGGCATGGGGCTCGACGGCCGCATCGGCAACAAGTTCCTGCACGCGGGTCCGGGCTATGGCGGCTCGTGTTTCCCCAAGGATACCAAGGCGCTGGCCCGCATCGGCCAGGAGCACGCGGCGCCGATCTCGATCGTCGAGACGGTGATCAAGGTCAACGAGGAGACCAAGCGGCGGATGACCGACAAGCTGCTGGACCTCTGCGGCGGCTCGTTCAACGGCAAGAAGGTCGCGGTGCTGGGTGTGACCTTCAAGCCCAACACTGACGACATGCGCGACGCGCCGGCGCTGACCATCGTGCCGGCGCTGGTCGGCGGCGGGGCGAGCGTGTCGGTGGTCGACCCGCAGGGCCGCCGCGAGGGCGAGGCGCTGCTGCCCGGCGTGACCTGGGAGGAAGACCCCTATGCCGCCGCCGCGGGTGCCGACCTGCTGGTGATCCTCACCGAGTGGAACGAGTTCCGCGCGCTCGATCTCAAG
>NZ_JADFFK010000093.1 GCF_015223355.1 Salipiger mangrovisoli
GCGGACAAAGCTGCCGTAGAGCGCGGTAGTTCGACTTTGCCGGGAAGCATATTCGACCGACCGGAATTCGATATCGCTATTCACTCCGGACGAGTGAGTAAGGCCTGCGCAGCGCCTGTCTCTTCTCTACCCCGTCGAATGGCTCGAAAGAGCGTAGCCGATGGGGGAGCCGATCCGAGGGCTCCGACCGAATGTCATTGTCACCACATCCGGTTTGCACCGAAGCCCCAAGGAGCCGAGAAATCGCTGGAACACCCCGTCGGTGTGGCGCGTATCAATCCGGACGAACTGGCCTTTGAGGTCGGCCAGCAGGGACGTCGCGAGCGCGACTGCGTCGCTTCCGAGCTCCGCCGTGATCGGCCCGATGACGTAGCCTCGTCCGAACCTTCGCCGCATTGCGAAGCCAACAACTTGCCCCGCACGCTCGATCACCCGAATATCCGATGTTGCCAGCAGCCCCGACAAAACCGCAGATCGGTCGGCGTCGTAGGACGTCTGATCGAGCTCCAGCACTTTGAGAAAATCTTCAGGGGCGAAATCCCGGATCGGGGCGAAGGCCACCAAGTTGACCTTCAGCACACCTTCGTACTTGAAGACCTGCTCTCCTCGTTTCGCGCCGAGCCCGCGATAGAACAGTACGTCGCCCTGGCAGGCATTGAGGAACGCCCTTGGGCTGCCACTTCGTTCTACGGCTTCCCGTGCCAACATGTCGGCAAGGCCCGAGGAGCGGAGCTTTGGATTTGCGATGACCATTCCGACCGCTGCGGCCCCATCGCCGTAGGGAAAGCACATTGCCGAGCCATGCACGCGCTGCATTTCGTCGACTGCAACGATCCCAACGCCTGTCTCGAGGTTCGTCGCCCAATCGGACCGACGGTGGGGCCAGCCCACACAAGCTGAAAGGCGATGCAAGGCATCAAGATGGCACGCATGCATTGCAGTGAAACTGAGACTGTAGCTGTCAACCTGGCGCTGAGTGGAAATATAGGTCATTCTCTGGTTTCCCTGCGCGGTCGGGCGCGCTTGTGGCGCGATCATTCGGACCTTATGCACTCGCAGGCAAG
>NZ_JADFFK010000094.1 GCF_015223355.1 Salipiger mangrovisoli
ATGAGAACCCGCGCAGCTGTTGCCCTTGAGGCCGGAAAGCCGCTTGAGATCATGGAGGTCGAGCTCGACGGACCGAAGGCCGGCGAGGTGCTGGTCGAGATCAAGGCGACCGGGCTTTGCCACACCGACGAGTTCACACGCTCGGGCGCCGACCCCGAGGGGCTCTTCCCCTGCATCCTCGGCCACGAGGGCGCGGGTGTGGTCGTGGAAGTGGGCGAGGGCGTCACCACGCTGAAGCCGGGCGATCACGTCATCCCGCTCTACACGCCGGAATGCCGCGAGTGCCCCTCGTGCCTGTCGGGCAAGACCAACCTCTGCACGGCGATCCGGGGCACCCAGGGCCAGGGGCTGATGCCCGACGGCACCACGCGCTTCAAGATGCTCGATGGCACGCCGATCTACCATTACATGGGCTGCTCGACCTTCGCCAACCACACGGTCATGCCGGAGATCGCGCTGGCGAAGGTGCGCGACGACGCGCCCTTCGACAAGATCTGCTACATCGGCTGCGGCGTCACCACCGGCATCGGCGCGGTGATCAACACGGCGGGGGTCGAGATCGGCTCGACGGCGGCGGTCTTCGGTCTGGGCGGCATCGGGCTCAACGTGATCCAGGGGCTGCGCATGGCGGGCGCCGACATGATCATCGGCGTCGATCTCAACGACTCCAAGGCCGAGATGGCCAAGAAGTTCGGCATGACCCACTTCGTGAACCCCTCGAAGATCGAGGGCTCCGTCGTGCAGGAGATCGTCAACCTGACCAAGCGCGGCGCGGATCAGATCGGCGGCGTGGATTACAGCTTCGATGCCACCGGCAACGTCAAGGTGATGCGCGACGCGCTGGAATGCTCGCACCGCGGCTGGGGCGTGTCGGTGATCATCGGCGTGGCACCGGCGGGGGCCGAGATCTCGACCCGGCCGTTCCAGCTGGTGACGGGCCGGGTCTGGAAGGGCACGGCCTTCGGCGGCGCCAAGGGCCGGACCGACGTGCCGAAGTTCGTTGACTGGTACATGGACGGCAAGATCGAGATCGACCCGATGATCACCCACA
>NZ_JADFFK010000095.1 GCF_015223355.1 Salipiger mangrovisoli
CAGTCGCACTGTACCGTGTGAGCCTGCTACGGCTGGGGCCATTATTGGATCGCTGACGATCATAGGCCCCCTTCTTGGTCTGCTTGAGATAGCCAAGTTCCAGCATCCCCAGATAAGCACGCTCGACATGGATGCTGTAGCTGAGGTCCGCAGGGGAGGCGAGGCCAGCATACCAGTTCGCGTTGAGTTGGATGGAAGCTTCACCCTTCCTCTTGCGCTGGTAGACTACAGCAACGCTGTCTCGGATCAGGGTCTCGAGAGAAGACCTCAACTTCTGAAGCTGGTCACCACGAAGCTTCCGTTTGGGTTTGCCGGTTCCGTGCCAGACATGGGCTTGGATGTCATCGGCAACCTCATCGACGATCTGGTAGAAGCGCTTGTAGCGGTCTTCCCGTACGGTATCTCGGCTCTGGGAGTTTGTGACCACGTTAGAAACCTCGTGTGAAGCAGGTATTAGATCAGTGTAGAGGGTCAGGATCGGCCTAGGGGGCCGTCCTTCCCCATACTAATAGGACTTAGGTACATCAACTGCCTCACACCTTTGGAAGCAGCTTTCGTCACGTCATAGCTTTCACAATCACAGCCAGCCTCAGAAGGCCCCACTCTGAGCGGGGGATAACTTGACGAACCACGAGACCTCTTCCGTGACCGCACCTGTACACGGGACCGGATACCCCCGGGGTGGCACTCGCCCCCACCTTCAGGCTCGACAAGTTCATCTAGGCGGTAGTGCCAAGGCAGATAATGCCCCCCTAGCAGACAGGAGTATCGCAGCTCTACGAGACACTCTGTGCCTTCAGGTACCGAAAAGCTAAGATTGCTCACGCCCGAAGATAAGCTGCTGTATCGCTTCCAGAGGACCGAACGGAACCGTAGTACATTCCGTAGTACAGATCGTTCCTGTTGACCTGTGACTCTCGGTGCTGATAACCCTTATTTTGCTGATGCTTACGATCGCGGAAGTGCCTGTAACGGGAGTAGAACCGCAAATCTGCGGAGCCAACTCCGGCCGCGGGTACCAA
>NZ_JADFFK010000009.1 GCF_015223355.1 Salipiger mangrovisoli
CAGCAGGATCGACGAGCTCCTGCCATGGAACTTCAACCCGTCAAGCTGAACAGGCGTGCCGCGGTGACAGCGCTTACCGCCTTCCTCGTCCGAGCCTATTTGCTGCAGACCCACGAGATGCTGTTCGATGCCCACTGGCACGGCTTCCGCGTCTTTGGCGGCGTTCCGGAGCGTGGGATCTACGACAGCGGGAATTGTCCGCCATTGGTCCGAGGACAATGGACGCGAAGACGGCGGTGGACCGGGTTGGCCGTGGCAAAGAGCGTCAGGTGAACATGCGCTTCCTGGCCATGGCAAACCACTACGTGTTCGAGCCGGAGTTCTGCAATCCGGCGGCGGGCTGGGAAAAGGGTCAGGTCGAAAAGAACGTCCAGGACGCCCGCCCGCGCTTATGGAACCCCATGCCGAACTTCCCCGACCTTGCTTCGCTGAACGCATGGCTGGAACGACGCTGCATGGAGTTCTGGCGCGACACCCCCCATGGCACCCTCGCGGGCAGCATCGCGGATGCCTGGGGCTCGGAGCAAGCGGCGCTCATGCAGCTGCCACCTGCCTTCGACGGCTTTGTCGAGCAGAGCAAGCGCGTGTCCCCGACCTGCTTGATCAGCTTCGAGCGCAATCGCTACAGCGTCCCCGCCTCCTTTGCCAATAGACCAGTCAGCCTCCGGATCTACCCCGATCGCCTCGTAGTCGCCGCGGAAGGGCAAATTCTGTGCGAGCACGATCGGCTGATCCAGAGGTCTCACCATCTGCCCGGCAGAACGATCTACGACTGGCGCCACTACCTGGCCGTCATCCAGCGAAAGCCCGGAGCCCTGCGCAATGGCGCCCCCTTCGTGGATCTGCCGCCCGCCTTCCGGCAATTGCAGAGCCAATTGCTACGACGGCCCGGGGGAGACCGGGAGATGGTCGATATCCTTGCCCTGGTCTTGCATCACGACGAGCAAGTGGTGCTGAACGCGGTCGAGCTGGCGCTCTCCGAGGGCGTCGCGACCAAGACCCACGTCCTGAATCTTCTGCACCGCCTGATCGACGGGAAGTCGACCGACGCTCCCTCCATCGACCCGCCGGGTGCCTTGGCCCTCAAGCGAGAGCCCCGGGCCAATGTGGAGCGCTATGACGAGCTGCGGCCTCGCGATGCTGGAAGCCGCCATGCGTCATGACACAGCCAGCGGTGCCATCGTGATCATGCTGCGCAGCCTCAAGATGCACGGGATGGCTCAAGCCGTGATCGACCTGATCGAGCAGGGTGCGCCGGCGTTCGAAGCCGCCGTGCCGATCCTGACGCAGCTCCTGAAGGCTGAGGTCGCGGAGCGCGAGGTGCGCTCGATCGCCTACCACATGAGGGTGGCACGCTTCCCGGCCTACAAGGATCTGCCCAACTTCGACTTCTCGTCCAGCGAGATGAACGAGGCAACGGTGCGCCAGTTGCATCGTGGCGAGTTCATGGAAGGAGCGCAGAACGTCGTTCTCATCGGCGGCCCCGGCACTGGGAAGACCCACATCGCCACCGCGCTCGGCATCCATGCCATTGAGCATCATCGCCGGAGAGTGCGCTTCTTCTCGACCATCGAACTCGTCAACGCTCTCGAGCAGGAGAAGGCCAAGGGAAAAGCCGGACACATCGCGGAGACCCTCACCCGCCTCGACCTGGTGATCCTGGACGAGCTCGGATACCTGCCGTTCAGCGCTTCAGGGGGCGCCTTGCTCTTCCATCTGCTGAGCAAGCTATACGAGCGCACCAGCGTGATCATCACCACGAACCTCAGCTTCAGCGAGTGGGCCACAGTGTTCGGTGACGCCAAGATGACCACCGCGCTCCTCGATCGGCTGACCCATCGCTGCCACATCCTCGAGACCGGAAACGACAGCTTCCGCTTCAAGGACAGCGCGGCCGCAGCCACCCGGAAAAAGAGGGAGGGAAGCCATGTCTTGACCCAATCATGACCCGCTCAGCATAATCCAAGGTGGGTCACTTCTCGATGGAAACCCCGGGTCAGTTCTGGGTGGAAATCAACACTTGAAGGCCTTGGCAGCCACCTTCGGTAGTGCAGCCATCGCCGCTTTGGCAAGCTCCAGCGAACCGTCGGTGTTCTACGCTGTCGCAGCCCTGATACCAATCTTTATGTTCTGGCTCATGGACGCCCAGTATCTCCGAATTGAACGAGCCTATCGCAAGCTTTACGACAAGGTCAGAACGGGTGAGCAGGTAGAGCCCTACTCCCTGGACGCAACGGCATTCATGTCCCACTTCGGTGTCGCACTCAGAATTGCGATCAGCTGGTCCGTTGCCATCTTTTATCTCGCGATTCTGATCTCCCTGGCAGTCGTCGCATCTATTATTTTTTGCGGAGCATAGCACTCACCGATGTTTTCACCCACACCATCCAAGAGAAGAGTATTCTTCTCGTTCCATTACCAAAACGACATCTGGCGTGTGAACCAAGTTAGAAATTCGTGGCGCTACGCAAAACCAGACACTCGTGAAGGGTTCGGATTCTACGACGCAAGCATCTGGGAGAGCGCGAAGCGGACAAGTGATGATTCACTTAAAAATCTCATTCGAAATGGGATTTCCAACACTTCGGTGACATGTGTCTTGGCAGGTGAACAGACCTACGCACGGAGATGGGTTCGCTATGAAATCGCCCGAAGTGTCTTGAAGGGAAATGGCCTTCTGACGGTCAACATATCGAGTCTGCGGGATAGACTTGGATATCAAGCAACACAGGGTCCGAACCCTTTGGACTACATGGGGCTCTACAGGGACAATCTTGGCCAGATCCGCTTGGCAGAATTGAAGACAAACAAGTGGCACCGGTACCAGGATTATCAGCAGGTAGTCACGCCACCTGAAACTTGGTTTGTCCCCGCAGGAAATGTTGTCCACAAGCTCAGCAATTATGCCCTTCACTATTGTTACGTCGCACACAGGGGGAGCGACAACTTCGGAAGTTGGGTCAGGAATGCAGCAAGTATAGTGGGGCGGTAAATGGTAAACCAATCGACAATCATGAATTACAGGGCGGAACCAGCGTTCCAAGACCGAAGCCGTGTGATCAACGAAGCCCTGGAAAAGAACCGCCAAACCGCCTTTCTGTCACACAGCCACAAGGACTATGAACTCGTCAGGAGGGTTCAGGCGTTTTTGCGAGATAACGGCTGGAATGTGTACGTCGACTGGCAGGATGAAAGCATGCCTACGAGCACCAACCGCGAAACTGCAAAAAAGATTAAGGACAAGATCCTGAAGCTGGACTGGTTCCTCTTCCTGGCCACCCAGAACTCAATGGTAAGCAGATGGTGCCCCTGGGAGATCGGATATGCAGACGGCGTGAAACCAATATCCAACATCATCGTGATCCCAACAACTGATCAGTCCGGAAAAACGCATGGGAGCGAGTATCTGGACCTCTATCGCCGAATTGAGCATGGCTCCTCTCCAACTAAGAGTGCCTACGCCGTATTCGATCCTCGCGCCCAGAGAGGCACCTTTCTTGAGAGTATCCACCGCTGATCAGGCGCATTGGTTGAGAATGAGCACCTCCCCGAAATCGGACAGTGACGGAAGCTACGATCTGACGTGTGCTGGTCTCCAAGAAAGAGAAGATCAGAATATGTCGCATATCGCGTACCGATGGCTCCACAGCGTGCTTTGCAGGCATACGAAGAGACACATAACGGATGAATTCCCCTCTTCCCGTATAGCGGGTGTGCCGGACTCTAATCGACGCTGGAGGAAATATCCCGTGGCAGGTCAATCTCCGAAATACTTGTCGGCTGCCCCAACCCCAAAGGTCTCCAGCGCTGTGCGGTCCATCTCGAAACCCTCCGGCCGCACCAGGAAATGCGGGATGAAGGGCCCTCCATAATCCACCACAGGATGGCCCTGATGGGTGTGAAGCTCCCCGTTCGCTTCTTGGGCCAACATGATGAAGTCGACGAGATACTGGACGCCATTGAACAAGGCACTTCGTTCTGCCGCAGGAAGGTCGACGATTGTTTTCAGGTCAATCACCTGGTTCATCAGATCGACGAATTCCTGCTCGGTGAAGTTCTTGGGAAGTTGCTTGGCGAAATCGGAAAGATTCATGGTTGCGCCTTCTGTGAAAAAGATGATGCCCACAGGTTCCCGCAGATTCGGGAACTGCCCTCGAGACAGTGGTAGGCTAGCTTTTCCGACTGACGCAACAGGAAACATCGCTCGGAGCAACTTCCATCTTATTGAGAGAATTGCGAAAAATTGACATTGATCTTTTCTAGAAAGTAGCTGCCCGTATGATTTAGGAGTGACCGACTACAGGATATTGCTCCCAGCTTCGAATAGACCTCCGACCCATCAGGCTAATTGAGCCCCGGTTATCAACATAATTCCGACAGCGCACACCGTCGGGCGTCTGCGTATTTTCAAAGAGCTGCCTTATAATCTCTGAAGAGCCAGAAACACTGAGGTCCCACAATGCACACCCAGAAATCCCCGCAATCCTTGAGCGCCCATGTCATCGGGTCCGCTCTTCTCCTCCTGTCGAGCGCCCAGATGGCCCCCGCCCAGGAGGCCGCCATGCTGGGCGCGATGGTCGCGCCGGGCGCGTCCGTCACGCTCGACAAGCACGGCACCTGCCGGGTTATTACGAACATGGGCGACGCGCCGGTCATGGTCCCAGCCAACACGCCAGAAGAATGGAGTGTAGGGCAGACCGCTTTCCTGAACAACCTCTCGGGTATGAGCGGGGTGGGCGTTGCCTCCTGCGGCTTAGATCTCAATATGGAGAATGAATTCGCATTTATCTGTGGTTCAGGATACGCACAGGTGTGCGCAGATGCTTTGGCCTTTAAGGCCAAAGCCGCGAGTGATGCAGGATACACCGTCCACAAAATTCCCGTAAATAAGCTCCAAAGTCACGGATTGACATTCGCGTGGTTCCAAACTTCTGAGCAAAACATTCAAACCCTTGATAAAGTTTGCAAAACTCAAGAATTGGTATCAGAGGCAGGCCTTTATTGGACGATGATTTGGAATGGATCCGGCGAAGATCCACATATGATTGGTGCCATTTATAAATGCGAGTGACCATGTCTGGACGCTATCAGCCCTTCGTGTCGGCGCATGGCGTCAAGCTCCGCCTTGCACGAATGCCGCTTGGGCTGACACCCGCCCTTTGCGGCCCTCAACCCAAGCGGCAGCTATGATCTTGGCCGAACTAAGCGCGCGCTCGGATCGAACGCTCAATGCGACAACGGGCTGCTTGCCATGGCCTCTGCCCTGGCCAGCATTCTGGACACATGGCGCAGATTGAGATCATGCTCCCCGGCAACGTGATCAATCACGTCGCATATGGCGCCCAGGGCGGCTTCAGACAACCCCCGTCGTGCGCCCTCGCGCTCCGCGAAGGAGATGAGGTCTCCCTTGCCGGGGCCGGCGAGGCGCAGGATGTCCAGGCGGCTCAGGAACGGGGCCGGAAGCGTCGTCAGGCTGTTCGAGGTCAGGACCCAGCTGATCCAGGACATGTCGAAGCCGACCTGGTAGTAGGGGCACTTCCAGGCCACGGCAGACGAGCGTTCCAACAGCGGCAACAGCCCCTCGGCCAAGCCGTAGGCCTGCCCCTTGGTCGAGGTCGGCGTCCCGGCCTTCTCGATCTCGTCGATCACCACGATCGGGTTCGCGCAGAGGCTCTGCACGATGGTCTGCAGGGGCCGTCCAGGGAAGGCCGAGCCCCAGCCGCGTTGCGAGCCGTTGACGACGAAGGAGGCCTGCTCAGCGGTTCCCTCGATGCCACACCGCGGCACCCCGAGGTGGCGCCCGAGTTCGCGTGACCACACGCTCTTGCCGAGCCCCGGCGGACCGTCGAGCAGCACGGGCGGCAGCCTGAACCCGGGCTCTCCCACCCGCACCGAGCGGCGCATCGCTTTCCAGAGGAAGTCAGTGGCCGCCGCCATCCAGGGCATCTCGGCATGAATGGCTGCGGCGATCTCATCGGCGCGGTGTTCACTCGCGATGCCGACCAGATCGGCCCCGCCCCGGAACGCCTCGAGCGCGCGCCGATCCTCCGAACTGAGATGGCTGAGCCCGGAAACCTTGGCACGCGCCCGCATCACCCGGCGCGCGCGGCGCAGGATCCTGGTCCGATCCTTTTCCGAGAGATGCACCGCGATGAGGTCCTCGTTCCAGCGCAACTCATCTTCAAAGTCTCCCGGCACCTTCGGGGACACCCCGTCTCGGAGCGCACGGAGCTTGCGCAGATGCCACTCGAAGCGGCGCTTGAGGGCGAACTCGTCCTCGTCGGGATCGGCGATGCGGGCATCGATGAACTTGATCTTCGTCATGGAGGTCCTTTCTGGCGCAGAGCGCCATGCCCTCGAGCAGAGGTTCTGCAGGAGGGGGAAGTTGGAAAGAACCCGGCCGGATTTGCCCTGAGGGATGCCGAAAGCGCGGCTAGCCGTCAACGGCGCCTGCCAGGACGGAGCGCCCCGACGGTGCATCAAAGGCCGCAAATCCGCCAGTCGCGCAAGTCATTGATATAAAAAGAAACCACCGACTGCGGCGCAGCCGATGGTCATTTGGTCTGTGCCGGAATGGACAAATTACCCCGGAAATGGACAAGATTTAGTGGGTCCTACACTCTACCCCCCAAACCCGGTTCACCCGCACTTCGAGTGGCCGCAGCTCGAGCAGGTCATGCAACCTTCGACCATCATCATCGAGAATTGCCCGCACGACGGGCAGGCCTTGCCGCGCGGTGCATCCAATCCCACGACCTTGGCTGTGGGGTCGGACTTCAGGCCCTTGCCCTCGCCCTCGAGGAAGCCGGTCGCCACGAGGTGTTTCTCGATCACCCCGCCGATCGCCGCGAGGATCGAGGGGATGTACTTGCCCTGCACCCAGGCGCCACCGCGCGGATCGAAGACCGCCTTCAGCTCCTCGACCACGAAGGACACGTCGCCGCCGCGGCGGAACACCGCGGAAATCATCCGCGTCAGCGCCACGGTCCAGGCGTAATGCTCCATGTTCTTGGAGTTGATGAAAACCTCGAACGGCCGGCGGTGGCCGCCGACGATGATGTCGTTGATCGTGAGGTAGATCGCGTGCTCGCTGTCCGGCCACTTCAGCTTGTAGGTGTGCCCCTCGAGCGCCTGCGGGCGGTCGAGCGGCTCGGACATGTAGACCACCTCGGCGCCGCCGTCGGCGCTGGTGGTGACCACCGCCGGCGTCTCGGCCGGGGTCTTCTCGGCCGTCTCCGACACCGACAGGACCGAGCCGGTCACGTCGTTCGGGCGGTAGGTGGTGCAGCCCTTGCAGCCGGTCTCGTAGGCTTCCATGTAGACGTCCTTGAAGCCTTCGAAGGAAATGTCCTCGGGGCAGTTGATCGTCTTGGAAATCGAGCTGTCGATCCACTTCTGCGCCGCCGCCTGCATGCGCACATGCTCGAGCGGCGCCAGCGTCTGGGCGTTGACGAAATAATCCGGCAGTGCGGCATCGCCGAACTTGTCGCGCCACATCTGCACCGCGTAATCGACCACCTCTTCCTCGGTGCGGGTGCCATCCTTCTGCAGCACCTTGCGGGTGTAGGCATAGGCGAACACCGGCTCGATGCCCGACGAGACGTTGCCCGCGTAGAGCGAGATGGTGCCGGTGGGCGCGATCGAGGTCAGCAGCGCGTTGCGGATGCCATGGGTGCGGATCGCCTCGCGTACGTCGTCATCCATCTGCTCCATGTTCCCCGAGGCAAGGAACTTCTCCGCGTCGAAGAGCGGGAAGGCCCCCTTCTCCTTCGCGAGCTCGACCGAAGCGAGGTAGGAGGCGCGGGCGATGCGCTTGAGCCAGGCCTCGGTCTGCGCCGCGGCCTCTTCCGAGCCGTAGCGCAGCCCCATCATCAGCAGCGCGTCGGCAAGCCCGGTGACGCCGAGGCCGATGCGGCGCTTGTTGCGGGCTTCCTCGGCCTGCTGCGGCAGCGGGAAGTTCGAGGCATCGACGACGTTGTCCATCATCCGCACCGCGAGGGCCACCAGTTCGTCGAGCTTGGCCTCGGGGATGTCGGCACCCGCCTCGAAGGGCGTGTCCACCAGCCGCGCGAGGTTGATCGAGCCCAGCAGGCAGGCGCCATAGGGCGGCAGCGGCTGCTCGCCGCAGGGGTTGGTCGCCGAGATCTGCTCGATATAGCTGAGGTTGTTGGCCTTGTTGATGCGGTCGATGAAGATCACGCCCGGCTCGGCATAGTCGTAGGTGGCCTTCATGATCTTGTTCCACAGATCGCGCGCCTTGACGGTGTGGTAGACCTTGCCGTCGAACTGCAGGTCCCACGAGCCGTCCGCCTTCACCGCTTCCATGAAGGGATCGGTGACCAGCACGGAAAGGTTGAACATGCGCAGCCGCGCGCTGTCGGCCTTGGCCGAGATGAACTGCTCGACGTCCGGGTGATCGCAGCGCATCGTCGCCATCATCGCGCCGCGGCGCGAGCCCGCCGACATGATGGTGCGGCACATGGCATCCCAGACATCCATGAACGACAGCGGCCCCGAGGCGTCGGCGGCGACACCCGCCACATGCGCGCCCTTGGGACGGATGGTCGAGAAGTCATAGCCGATGCCCCCGCCCTGCTGCATGGTCAGCGCGGCTTCCTTGAGCATGTCGAAGATCCCCGACATGCTGTCCGGGATGGTGCCCATCACGAAGCAGTTGAACAGCGTGACCGAGCGCGCGGTGCCGGCGCCGGCGGTGATCCGGCCGGCGGGCAGGTACTGGAAATCCTCGAGCGCGCGGTAGAATTTCTCTTCCCAGACCGCGGGCTTCTTCTCCACCGAAGCGAGCGCGCGCGCGATGCGGCGCCAGCTGTCCTCGACGCTCTGATCGATCGGGGTGCCGTCCGCCTCCTTGAAGCGGTATTTCATGTCCCAGATCTGTTCGGCGATGGGGGCGGCAAAGCGAGTCATGGCAGCAGACTTCCTTGTTGGCTCGTCATTTCGAGGGCGCGGCGGCAGAGTCGCGCGGGGGTATGGCAGGGCGGTGTGACTACTCGCGACCGCGGCCCGATGCAAGAACGCGCGGTACGTAAGAGTACACGTTTTTCCGCCGCGGGCCTACCACTGCTTGAAGCCGGCGCTGTAAGGGCTACAATATGTTCTCATCCTGTTGAGGACTCTGTGGAGCATTCCGTGGATAAGTTCACCCATCTGATCAAGCTCAGCGTCGGCACCGAAAGCGTCAAGACGCTGGCCGCCTGGCAGTCCGGGCGCGCCGCGCAGACCGCCGACCGGCTGCCCTGCCACGTCACCCGCATGTGGCCCAAGCGCGAGGCGGAGCTGCTCAACGGGGGCTCGATCTACTGGGTTTTCAAGGGGCTGATCCAATGCCGACAGCGGGTGCTGCGGCTCGACGAGGTCACCGGACACGACGGCACGCGGCACTGCGCGCTGGTCCTCGACCCGGAGATTCACCGCGTCGCCACGAGCCCGCGCCGCCCCTTCCAGGGCTGGCGCTATCTCGACCCCAAGGACGCGCCGCCCGATCTCACCGCCGCCCGCGCCGAAGACGACGAACTGCCGCCCGAGCTGGCCGGTGCGCTGGCCGAGATCGGCGTTCTCTGATCCTCCAGCGGGGCGGCGCGCTCAGCCACGCAGCCGCAATGCGTACCAGAGGTAGGCAGGCACCTCGCGCAGCCCCGCCTTCACGCGGTTGAGCGAAAGCGGCACGCGGGGCGAGTCGCTTTGCACCGGCCCCACCGCCTGCACGAAGCCGAGTCGCCGCGCCGCCAGACGCGCCCGCGGCGCGTGAAACCCGTCGGTGACGACCACCACCTCGCCCGCCCCGATCCGCCGCAACAGCGGGAGCGAGAGGCGCAGGTTCTCCTCCGTGCTGGTCGAGCGGTCCTCCAGCACCAGCGCGACCTCCGGCACGCCGGCCTTTCGGCAAAGCGCTGCGATCACCGCCGCCTCGGAGGGGCCGTGCCGCCCGACGCCCCCGGAGGCAAGGATGACCGAGACCTCCCCGGCCTGCCAGAGCGCGGCCGCATGCAGCGCCCGGCGCCGCAGAGTCGGCGAGGCCCGCCCGCCGCTCCAGACCGCCGCCCCCAGCACCAGCGCCACGCGTGGTCCGCCTTGCTGCGCCACCATTCCGCCCCTTCTTCTCTTTCCAAATACGCCCGCCGGAGGCAGCCACAAGCGCTGCGCCCTGCGTATTTGTGGAACAATGAAGACCTATCGCGCGCAAGCCCAAAGAAAACGCCGCCGGGAGGATGTCCCGGCGGCGCCCCGTTCGATACCCCGAGCAGGGATCAGTTCGGAATCTCGGCGGTCAGCCCTTCGACGTAGAAGTCCATGCCGGCCAGCACGCCATCCTCGGCCACTTCGCCGTCCGCAAGCCAGGCCGAACCGTCCTGCTTGTTGATCGGGCCGGTGAACGGGTGGTAGGTGCCCGCGGCGATGTCGTCCTTCATCTTCAGCACCGTGGACTTGACGTCCTCCGGCACCGGGCCGGTGATTTCGCCAATGCCGACCATGCCGTCGCCGATGCCCTGCCAGACGTTCTGGCTGGTCCAGGTGCCGTCGATGATCGCCTGCACGCGGTCGATGTAATAGGGCGCCCATTCGTCGATGATCGACGACAGCCGCGGCTGCGGCGCGTAGTCATACATGTCGCCCGCCTGGCCGAAGCCGAAACCGCCCGCCTTCTCCAGCACCGACAGCGGCGCGGTCGAGTCGGTATGCGCCAGCACGACATCGACGCCCTGGTCGAGCAGCGCCTGGGTGGCGTCCGCCTCTTTCGCCGGGTCGAACCAGGTCGACAGCCAGACCACCGACATCTCGACGTCCGGGTTGGCCTTCTTGGCGTGCAGGAAGGACGAGTTGATGCCGCGGATCACTTCCGGGATCGGGAAGGAGCCGATGTAGCCGATCTTGTTCGACTTGGTCATCGCGCCGGCGAGATAGCCGGTGATCGCCCGGCCCTCGTAGAAGCGCGCCGAATAGGCCGAGACGTTCTCGGCTGTCTTGTAGCCGGTGGCGTGCTCGAACTTCACGTCCGGGAACTTGGCCGCGACGTTGATCGTCGGGTCCATGTAGCCGAAGGAGGTGGTGAAGATGAGGTCGGCCCCGGACAGCGCCATCTGGGTCAGCACGCGCTCGGCGTCGGCGCCCTCGGGCACGCTCTCCTGCTCGACCATCTCGATGGCGTCGCCGAAGTGCTCCTTCATCTTCACCGCCGCCTCGTGGTGGTGCTGCGACCAGCCGCCGTCGTTCACCGGGCCGACATAGACGAAGGCGATCTTCGGCTTGTCCTGGGCAAAGGCCGGGGCGGCGGCAAGCGCCAGGCCCATTGCGGCGCTGGCAAGAAGCGTTCTGCGTTTCATTATGGTCAGTCTCCCTGTCTTCATACTGTCTTCAAGAAACTCCGGCACCCGCCGGAAGGGCTCTGCGCCCGGCCCGAGAGTGTCAGGTCGAGGCGTGGAAAGAGCGGCCCAGCGATCCGGGTGCGCCATGCACCCCGCGGGCCGAGATCACCACCAACACCAGGATGGTGATCACGTAGGGCGACATCGACAGCAGTTCCACCGGCACCTTGGCCCCCGCGGCCTGGAGGTTGAGCTGCAGCACCGTGACGCCGCCGAAGAGATAGGCACCGATCAGCACTCCGAGCGGCCGCCAGCTGGCGAAGACGACGATGGCCAGCGCGATCCAGCCGGCGCCGGCGGTCATGCCCTCGGTCCATTGCGGCACCCGCACGAGGCTGACGTAAGCGCCGCCGAGCCCGGCGCAGGCACCGCCGAAGAAGATCGCCGCCAGCCGCACCCGCACCACCTTGTAGCCGAGCGCATGCGCGCTCTCGTGGTCCTCTCCCACCGCGCGCAGGATCAGCCCGGCACGGGTGTATTTCAGGAAGGCCCAGACCCCGGCCACCAGCGCGAGGCTCACGTAGACCATGAAGTCGTGGCGGAAGACCATCGGCCCGATCACCGGGATCTCGGCAAGGCCGGGAATCCACAGCTTGCCCAGCCCCGGCGCCCGCACCCCCTCGAAGGACGCGCCGACCAGCGCCGAGAGCCCCAGCCCCACCAGCGTCAGCCCGAGGCCCGTCGCCACCTGGTTCGACAGCAGCACCTGGGTCAGGAAGCCGAAGCTCAGCGACAGCACTGCCGAGGCCAGCGCGGCCGCGGCAAAGCCGATCACCGGCGAGCCGGTGCTCACCGCTGCCGCGAAGCCGACCACCGCACCGGTGATCATCATGCCCTCGACCCCGAGGTTCAGCACCCCGGCCTTTTCCACCACCATCTCGCCGATGGCGGCCAGCAGGATCGGCGTCGCCGAGACCATGATCGAGGCGACAAGAAGCACGGGATCCATCAGGCCAGCTCCCCCTTGGCAAAGCGGATGCGGTAATTGGTGAAGACGTCGGTCGCCAGCAGGAAGAACAGCAGCATCCCCTGGAACAGCTGGATCGACGCGCCCGGCAGGCCGAGCATCAGCTGCGCCAGCTCGCCGCCGATATAGGTCAGCGCCATCAGCAGCCCCGCCAGCAGGATGCCCACCGGGTTGAGCCGCCCGAGGAAGGCGACGATGATCGCGGTGAAGCCATAGCCCGAGTTGAAGTCGATGGTGATCTGCCCGGCCGGGCCGGTCACCTCGAACAGCCCCGCCGCCCCGGCCAGCGCCCCCGAGATCCCGAGGCAGAGAAAGACGATGCGCGCCGGGCTCACCCCCGAGAAGCGCGCCGCCCGTGGCGCCTCGCCGGTCAGGCGGATGTTGTAGCCCTGGATGTGGCGCGCCATCAGCACGTAGGCGGCGATCACCGCGATCAGCGCGGCGACCACGCCCCAGTGCAGGCCGGTGTTCGCGATCAGCTCGTCATTGTGCACCGCCGGCCATTGCTTGAAGTTCCGCGAGCCGGGAAAGCCCATGCCCTCCGGGCTGCGCAGCCAGCTCGCCGAGGCCGAGGCGAGGATGTTCTCGGCGACGTACACCAGCATCAGCGAGACGAGGATTTCATTGGTGCCGAACCGCGTCTTCAGCACCGCGGGGATCATGGCCCAGGCCCAGCCGCCAAGCGCACCGGCGACCACCATCAACGGGAAGAGCAGCACGCTTTCCGAGGGGTAGAAGGCCAGGCCCACGGCCGCGCCGGTGACGGCCCCCATGATGTACTGCCCCTCGGCCCCGATGTTCCAGATGCCCGCCTTGAAACCGATCGACAGGCCGATGGCGATGAGGATCAGCGGCCCCGCCTTCACCAGCAGCTGCGGCCGCGAATAGCCGGCGAACTGCGGATGGAACAGCGGATCCCAGAAGATCGTGCGGATCGCCTCCAGCGGCGGCTTGCCCAGGAGCGCGAACATGATGCCGCCCACCACCATGGTCAGAACCACGGCGATCAGCGGCGTCACCACGGTCCAGAGCCGCGAGGGCTGGGGACGTTTCTCGAGGCGGATCATAGGGAGCCTCCCACCGGCGCCGCGCGGGTGTCGCCGCCGCGCCGTGCGTATTTGGAAAGAGAAGAAGCGGAAAGGGCTGCGCGGAAGACCGAAGCCCGCGGCTTCTTCTCTTCGAAAATACGCATATCCGGCACCAGCCAGCCAGCGCCGCGCCGGGGATCAGCCATCGACATGGGCCACCTCCATGTCATGCGCCCCGCCCATCATCAGGCCGATCTTCTCGATGTCGAGCTCGGCGACGGCGCGGGCGGGCGAGAGACGCCCCTCGTTCAGCGCCGCGAAACGGTCCGAGATCTCCATCAGCTCGTCGAGGTCCTGGCTGATGACGACGATCGCCGCGCCCTTGGCGGCGAGATCGAGCAGCGCCTGGCGGATCGCCGCGGCGGCGGCGGCATCGACACCCCAGGTCGGCTGGTTGACCACGAAGACCTCGGGGTTCTGCAGGATTTCCCGCCCGACCACGAATTTCTGCAGGTTGCCGCCCGAGAGCGCCCGCGCCGCCGTGCCGGGGCCCGGGGTGCGCACGTCGAAGCGCTCGATGACCTTCTCGGCGAAGGCCTTCGACTTGCCCCAGTCGATGAAGCCGCCCTGCACCAGCCCCTCGCGGCGCGCGCCGGTGAGCACGGCGTTCTCGGTCAGGCTCATGTTGGGCGCGGCGGCGTGGCCAAGCCGTTCCTCGGGACCCGAGAGCAGACCCGCGTCGCGGCGGCCGACCGGGCCGAGGCGGCTGACGTCCTGCCCCTTGAAGAAGATCGTGCCCGCCGGGGCGAGCCGCTCGCCCGAGAGCGCCATCAGAAGCTCGTCCTGGCCGTTGCCGGCGACGCCGCCGATGCCCAGCACCTCGCCGGCGCGGACCTCGAGCGAGACCTCGCGCAGCGGCGTGCCGAAGGCGCCCGGCGCGGGCAGCGAGAGCTTGTCGGTGCGCAGGAGCACCGCGCCCTTCTCTCCGGCGCGCGCCTCGGGGGTGTTGAAGCTCGAGCCGACCATCAGCTCGGCCATCTGCCGGGCGGTCACCTCGCGCGGGGTGCAGGTGCCGACGTTCTTGCCGAGCCGCAGGATCGTCGCCTCGTCGCAGAGCGCGCGGATCTCTTCCAGCTTGTGCGAGATGTAGAGGATCGAAGTGCCCTCGGCGCGCAGCTTGTTCAGCGTCTGGAAGAGGATGTCCACCTCCTGCGGGGTCAGCACCGAGGTCGGCTCGTCCATGATCAGCAGGCGCGGGTTCTGCAGCAGGCAGCGGATGATCTCGACCCGTTGGCGCTCGCCCGCCGAGAGCGTGCCGACGGTGCGCGTGGGATCGAGCGGCAGCCCGTAGGTTTCCGAGACCTCGCGGATCTGCCGGGCAAGGTCGCGCGGTTTCGGCGGGTTTTCCATGCCGAGCGCCACGTTCTCGGCGACGTCCAGCGCCTCGAAGAGCGAGAAGTGCTGGAACACCATGGCGACGCCGGAGCGGCGCGCGTCCGACGGCTTGCCGGGCGCATAGGCCGCGCCGTCCAGCACCATCTCGCCGGCATCGGGCTTCACCAGCCCGAAGATCATCTTCACCAGCGTCGACTTGCCCGCGCCGTTCTCGCCAAGCAGCGCGTGGATCTCGCCCTTGCCGATGTCGAAGGAGACATCGTCATTGGCCACGACACCTGGATAGGCCTTGGTCAGGCCCCGGATGCTGAGGAGTGTATCCACGCCGTCCCGTCCCCTTTTTTCTGCCCCAATAGCTGCCCGGCCACGCCGATGGCAATTGCCTGTGGGTGTCGCCCGTATGTTTTTTGACCAATTGGACAAGAAATGCGAGATATTTGAGCGTCTGCATGACCCAACGTCCGCAACCGGCTGCGGAAGCGCGCCCATTTGGTGTCGGACCCGATCAGCCCGGCGAAGGCGAAGTCATGGGTCAGAAGCGCGTGGCAGAGCGCGAGGTCGATCTCGTGGCTGTAGGTGAGGATGAGATGCTCGGCCTCTGCCGGCGCATGCGCCACCACCCGCGCCGGATCGGCGGCGGGCAGCACCGTGACGCCCGAAGGCACCTCGTCGGGGAACCGCTCGGGCGCGGTGTCGACCCAGGTGATTGCCAGATCGGGCAGCGGTGCCAGCACCTGCACCATGGCGCGGCCAACGTGGCCCGCGCCCCAGATCCACAGCTGCCGCGCCGGGCGCGCCAGCGGCTCGACCATCCAGCCCTGCACAAGCTGCGGCTCGGGCAGGCGGCCCTGCCCGCGCGCCCGGTCGATCAACCGTTGCACGGCGAGCGGGCGCTCTCCGGACCCGCGCGCGATGATCTCCTGACCCTCGAGCGCCGCGACGCCCGCGGCGTCGAAAACCTCGGTCCAGAGCACCACGGCGCCGCCGCAGCATTGACCGAGCCCCGGCCCCAGCGGGTGACGGGTGAGGCCCGGCGCGCGCAGCGCCTGCTCCACGGCCATGAGCTCCAGCGCGCCGCCGCCGATGGTGCCACTCTGCCGCAGCCTGCCCGCCTCCTGCCAGACCAGCATGGCGCAGCCGACCTCGCGCGGGGCCGAGCCAGAGACCTCGGCGATCACCACGCGGGCGACCCGCCCCTGCGCCGCCACCGCGGCCTTCAGCCCGGCAAGGTCAAACCCCATGACGCAGCCTCCGCACCGCCGCCAGCACGTTCTCGGGCGTCGCGGGGGCGACGAGATCGGGATAGTCGTCGCCGCAGGAGGCCACCGCGTCAGACAGCGCGAGGAAGGCCGAGATGCCCAGCATGAAGGGCGGCTCGCCGACGGCCTTGGAGCGGTAGATGGTCTCCTCGACGTTGCGCCCGTCCCAGAGGTCCACGTTGAACACCTCGGGCCGGTCCGAGCAAGCGGGGATCTTGTAGGTCGAGGGCGCATGGGTGCGCAGCGCGCCCTTGTCGTCCCAGACCAGTTCCTCGGTGGTCAGCCAGCCCGCGCCCTGCACGTAGCCGCCCTCGATCTGGCCGATGTCCAGCGCCGGGTTCAGCGAGGCGCCGCAGTCGTGCAGGATGTCGGTGCGCAGGATGCGGTACTCGCCTGTCAGCGTATCGACCACCACCTCCGTCACCGAGGCACCGTAGGCGAAGTAGAAGAACGGCCGCCCCTTGCCGCGGATGCGGTCCCAATCGACCTTGGGCGTCTTGTAGTAGCCCGTCGACGACAGCGACACGCGGCCCCGGTAGCAGAGCACTGCCGCCTCCTCGAAGGGAATGTCGGTGCCGCCGACATGCACCCGGCCGCCCTCGAAGCGGACGTTCTCGGGCAGGTCCTGGTGCAGCTCGGCGAGATGCGCGGCCATGCGGTCGCGGATCGTGTCGCAGGCGGCCTTGACCGCCATGCCGTTGAGGTCGGAGCCGGAGGAGGCCGCCGTGGCCGAGGTGTTGGGCACCTTGCCGGTGTCGGTGGCGGTGATCTTCACCATCTCCAGCGGCACCCCGAAGCGCGCAGCGGCCACCTGCGCGACCTTCTGGAACAGGCCCTGCCCCATCTCCGTGCCGCCGTGGTTGAGCTGGATCGAGCCGTCCTGGTAGACGTGCACCAGCGCCCCGGCCTGGTTGAGGTGGGTCAGCGTGAAGGAGATGCCGAATTTCACCGGCGAGATGGCAAGCCCCTTCTTCAGCGCCGGATTGCTCTCGTTCCACGCGTCCACCGCCTTGCGCCGCGCCGCGTAGCCGCTGGTCTCTTCCAGCTTCGCGGTCATCGCGCCGAGGATGAAATCCTCGACCGGCTGGCCGTAGTGGGTCTCCTGCGGGGCCGCACCGCCCTCGATCTCCGCCATCGCCCCGCGCGAGGCCTGATCCTCGGCGTCGTCATGAGCCAGGCGTGCCCCCGCGGGCACAAGATCGGCGTAGTAGTTGCGGCGGCGCAGCTCCAGCGGGTCGATCTTCAGGTGGTGGGCGACGTGATCCATCACCCGCTCGATGCCGAAGAGGCCCTGCGGACCGCCGAAACCGCGGTAGGCGGTGGCGCTCTGCATGTTGGTCTTCAGCCGGTGGCTCTCGACCCGCAGCGCCGGGATGTCATAGGCATTGTCGGCGTGCAGCATGGCGCGGTCGGCCACGGCCAGAGACAGGTCCTGCGCCCAACCACAGCGGGTGTACTGCCGGAAATCCACCGCCTGCAGGCGACCGTCCTTGTCGAAGCCGACGGTGTAGTCGATCCGGAAGTCGTGGCGCTTGCCGGTGATCATCATGTCGTCGTCGCGGTCGTAGCGCATCTTGGCCGGACGCCCGGTTTCCGAGGCCGCCACGGCGCAGGCGATGGCCAGCGCGTTGCCCTGGCTCTCCTTGCCACCGAAGCCGCCGCCCATGCGCCGGGTCTCGACCCGCACCGCATGCATCGGCAGGTGCAGCGCATGGGCCACCTTGTGCTGGATCTCGGTGGGGTGCTGGGTGGAGCTGGCCACCACGAGATCGCCGTTTTCCTGCGGCATCACCAACGCCGCCTGCCCTTCAAGGTAGAAATGCTCCTGCCCGCCCATCTCGAGGCTGCCCTCGAGCGTGAGCGGCGCGGTCTTCAGCGCCTCGGCGGCGTTGCCCTTCTCCCAGATGCGCGGGCCCTCCTCGAAGCGGCTGTCCGCCGCGAGCGCCTGCTCGATGGTCAGGATCGGATCGTGCTGCGCGTAGGTGATCTTCGCCAGCCGCGCCGCCTTGCGCGCGGCAAGGTGGCTTGTGGCGGCAACGAGGAAGACCTGCTGCCCGAGGTAATGGATGCTGCCGTCCGAGAGAAGCGGCTCGTCGTGCAGCGAAGCCGAGCAGTCGCAGTCCGAGGGCAGGTCCTTCGCCTCCCAGACCTTCACCACGCCGGGCGCGGCGCGGACGGCCGAGAGGTCGATCGCGGTGATCTTGCCCGCCGCGATGGTCGACAGGCCGAAGGCGAGGTGCAGGCAGTCCGCCGGCACGGGGATGTCGTCGATGTAGCGGGCCTTGCCCGAGACATGCAGCGGGGCCGCGTCATGCGGCAGGGGCTTGGCGACGCTCATGCCCGCACCCCGCGCACGTCGGTGGCCACGCCGAGGTCGGCGATCAGGTAGCGGATCAGCATGTTGCGCGCGGCTTCCAGCCGATAGCCGGCGCTGGCGCGCATGTCGCTCATCGGCTGGTAGTCCTGGTCGAACGCGCCCGAGGCCGCCATCACCGTGTCCTCTGTCCAGGGCTTGCCGATCAGCGCCTGCTCCACATGCAGGGCGCGCTTCGGCGTTCCGGCCATGCCGCCAAAGGCGATGCGGGCCTCGGTTACCCGGTCGTTCTGGGTCACGATCCAGAAGGCGCCGCAGGCGGCCGAGATGTCCTGATCGAACCGCTTGGAGAGCTTGTAGACCCGCAGCCGGTCCGCCTTGAGCGGGATTGTCACCGCCTCGACGAACTCTCCGGGCAGCCGGTCCTGCTTGCCGTAGTCGAGGAAGAAGTCCTCGATCGGCATCTCGCGCCGCGCGTCGCCCTTGCGCAGGTGCAGCGTCGCGCCCAGCGCGATCAGCGCCGGCGGGTTGTCCCCGATCGGCGAGCCGTTGGCGATATTGCCGCCGATGGTGGCCGCCGCCCGCACCTGCGCCGAGCCGTAGCGGCGCAGCATCTCGGCGTAGCTGGGGTAATGGTCCTTCATCAGCGTCAGAACGCGGTCCATGGTGACACCCGCGCCGATGCGCAGGGCGTCTTCGGTCTCCGAGATCTCCTGCAAATCGACGCAGCGGTTGAGGAAGATCACCTCGTCAAGGTCGCGCAGCTGCTTGGTGACCCAGAGACCGACGTCGGTGGCCCCTGCCACCAACGTGGCGTCGGGGCTCGCCTCGTAGAGGCGCGCCAACTCGTCCGACGTCTCGGGGGCGGCACCCGCCGAAGGGGGGCTGTCTGCCCCCCGCTCGGCTGCGCCGAGCCCCCCCGAGGATATTTCTGCCAGGAGAGCTTTCTCGCCGCGCATCCACGTCGGGACCGGGGCGCTTGCCGCGGCCTCGGCGGCGCGCACGATCGGCGCGTAGCCGGTGCAGCGGCAGAGGTTGCCCGCCAGCGCGTCGTCATGGCCGGCGTCGCCGTTGAGATGCGCCGTGGCCATCGAGACCACGAAGCCCGGCGTGCAGAAGCCGCATTGCGAGCCGTGGTGATCGATCATCGCCTGCTGCACCGGGTGCGGCGCGCCGTCCGGACCGGAGATGCCCTCGACCGTGCGCAGCGCCTTGCCCTGCAGCTGCGGCAGCAGCAGGATGCAGGCGTTGACCGCCCGGCTGCCGCGCGCATCGGTGACCATGACCGTGCAGGCGCCGCAGTCGCCCTCGTTGCAGCCTTCCTTGGTGCCCCTGAGCCCGCGCTCCTCGCGCAGCCAGTCGAGCGCCGTGCGCGTGGGAGACACGCCGCGCAGCACCACGCTTTCCCCGTTCAGAAGAAAGGAGATGTCCATGTTGATGACCCGCCGCCTTACCATTGAAGTTTCCCCGCAGCGCGCCCTCGATGCGGCGTAGAAGGCGCGCGGATTCTTATCTCTTTGATCCAAGGCTAGGCGTCGGCTTCGCGGATTGGCAAGAAAAAACTGCCCGTTTGTCAGGCAGGCGCCCCAAACACGCCGCGCAGATGCGCATGCCCTCGACCTCGGCCCCCGCGGCTCAACGCGCCGCCAGGAAGCGCGCCAGCCTGCGCGCGGCGGGCACGACGTGCAGCAGGCCGTTGTGATCGGCCTCGTCGACGACCTCGAAGCGGCCGCCCGGCACCGCCTCGGCAAAGGCGCGGGCGTCCTCGAGCGGTGCCGCGACATCGTGCCGGGCGTGCAGCACCAGCGTCTCGCCTCGGCGCGCCGCCGCCACCCGGCGCCACGGCGCCTCCGGGCCGTAGGGGGCGCATTGCCGGATCACCTGGGCCTCGAACGCTGCCCGGCACCGCCCCGACAGCCCGAATTGCGTCGCCCCGAGACGCAACAGCTTGCCCAGGTCGATCGGCGTCGAGATGAAGGCGAGGCGCGGGCAGTCGAAGCCCTCGGCAAGGGCGAAGAGCAGCCCGCTCGCCGACACGCAGTGCGCCGCGACGGCGTCATAGGGGCCGTGGGTCGTGCCGCAGTCCTGGATCGCGGGGACGATCTCGGCCAGGCCGCAGCGCTTGCGGCGGCGGCTGAGGTGCCCCGGCAGGATCAGCAGATCGACCGCGGCGCCCTGCAAGCGCAGCTCGCGCACCAGACGGGCGAACTGCCGGACGTGGCCGTCATGTCCCGGCACCAGCAGCACGCGCGGGGCAGCAGGCTGGCGCGCCGGGTAGCGCAGCACCGCCATATCGGCGCCGAGCGGAAGCAGCTGCGCGCCGGTGCGGGCGGCATGGGCCGGATCCAGATGCGAGGCAGGGCTGAGATAGCGCCATGCCACCAGGCGCCCGGTCGGCCCCGGCAGCAGCGCGGCCGCGAGATGCAGGAGGCGGCGGCGCATCCCAGGCGCGGCACGGTGGGACGCGGCCGCCCCTGCCCTGCCCTCAACCTGCCACTCGTTCCGCATCCACATCCCCGTCACCCGTTCACGCACTGCTCTCCCCGGCGTGAGGTTTGCGCCAACATGCGCCCGGCTTCAAATCACATTCTGCGAAAATGCACGCTTCCGCGCCGCGCCCCGGCCCCACGGCCACACTCTCGGCGTCGCCCACGCGGGGGCTTTCGCCGCCCGGCGCAGCGCAATACTCTCGGCGCCATGAGCGATCCCCGATTCATCCACCTCCGCGTCCATACCGAATATTCCCTGCTCGAAGGCGCCGTGCGGCTGAAGAAGCTGCCCGGTCTCTGCGAGGCCATGGAGATGCCCGCCGTTGCGGTGACGGACACCAACAACCTTTTCGCGGCGCTGGAATTCTCGGTGACCGCCAGCGGCGCGGGGGTCCAGCCGATCATCGGCTGCCAGCTCGATCTGCTCTATGTGACGCCGGTGCCCGGCGAGAAGCCGAAGCCCCCCGCCCCCATCGTGCTGCTCGCGCAGAACGAGACGGGCTACGAGAACCTGATGAAGCTCAACTCCTGCCTCTACCTCCGCGGTGACGGGCAGGAGCCGCATGTGACGCTAGACGATCTCGAGACCTATGGCGCGGGGCTGATCTGCCTCTCGGGCGGCCCCGACGGCCCTGTCGGTCGCCACCTGCGCGACAACCACCGCGCCGCGGCGCAGACCCTGCTCACCCGGCTGCACCAGATCTACGACGACCGGCTCTACATCGAGTTGCAGCGCCACCCCGGCGACAACGGCCTGCCGCCCGAGGAGCGCATCGCCGAGCGCGGCCACATCGAGATGGCCTACGAGATGGGCCTGCCGCTGGTCGCCACCAATGACGTCTACTTCCCCAAGGCCGAGATGTACGAAGCGCATGACGCGCTGATCTGCATTTCCGAGGGTGCTTACGTCGACCAGCAGGAGCCGCGCCGCAGGCTGACCGCGCAGCACTATCTCAAGAGCCCGCAGGAGATGGCGACGCTCTTCGCGGACCTGCCCGAGGCGCTCGAGAACACCGTCGAGATCGCCAAGCGCTGCGCCTTCATGGCCTACCGCCGCGATCCGATCCTGCCGAAGTTCGCCGACGACGAGGTCGAGGAACTGCGCCGCCAGGCCAACGAGGGGCTGCAGGCGCGTCTTGCGGTGATCCCGCATGCGGTCTCGGTCGAGGAATACCAGCAGCGGCTCGACTTCGAGCTCGGCATCATCGAGGGCATGGGCTTTCCCGGCTACTTCCTGATCGTTGCCGACTTCATCAAGTGGTCGAAGGACAACGACATCCCCATCGGCCCGGGCCGGGGCTCGGGCGCGGGCTCGCTGGTGGCCTATGCGCTGACCATCACCGACCTTGACCCGCTGCGCTACTCGCTGCTGTTCGAGCGCTTCCTCAACCCCGAACGGGTCTCGATGCCCGACTTCGACATCGACTTCTGCATGGACCGGCGCGAGGAGACGATCCGCTACGTGCAGGAGAAATACGGCCGCGACAAGGTGGGGCAGATCATCACCTTCGGTGCGCTGCTGTCGAAGGCCGCGGTGCGCGACGTCGGCCGGGTGCTACAGATGCCCTATGGCCAGGTCGACCGGCTGTCGAAGATGATCCCGGTCGAGGGGGTCAAACCCGTCTCGATCGAGAAGGCGCTGCAGGACGAGCCGCGGCTGCGCGAGGAGGCCCGCAACGAGGAGGTCGTGGACCGGCTGCTCACCTATGGCCAGCAGGTCGAGGGGCTGCTCAGGAACGCCTCGACCCACGCCGCGGGCGTGGTGATCGGTGACCGGCCGCTGGACCAGCTGGTGCCGCTCTACCAGGATCCGCGCTCGGACATGCCGGCCACCCAGTTCAACATGAAATGGGTGGAACAGGCCGGTCTGGTGAAGTTCGACTTCCTCGGCCTGAAGACGCTGACCGTCATCCAGAACGCGGTGAACCTGATCCTGAAGTCGGGCCGCCCGATCCATGTCGCCGCCGACGGCACAGAGCTCTACGACCCGCCCGAGGGTGCCGAGAACCAGATGAACCTCATCCCGCTGGATGACGGCAAGACCTACGAGCTCTACTCCGCCGCCAAGACGGTCGCCGTGTTCCAGGTGGAAAGCTCGGGCATGATGGATGCGCTCAAGCGCATGAAGCCCACCTGCATCGAGGACATCGTGGCGCTCGTGGCGCTCTACCGCCCCGGCCCCATGGAGAACATCCCGGTCTATTGCGAGGTCAAGAACGGCCTGCGCGAGATCACCTCGGTACACCCGTCGATCGACCATATCCTTGCCGAGACGCAGGGCATCATCGTCTACCAGGAACAGGTGATGCAGATCGCGCAGGTCATGGCGGGCTACTCGCTCGGCGGCGCCGACCTCTTGCGCCGCGCCATGGGCAAGAAGATCAAGGAGGCGATGGACGCCGAGCGCCCGAAGTTCGAGAAGGGCGCGGCCGAAAACGGCGTCGACAAGAAGAAGGCCTCGGAGGTCTTCGACCTTCTGGAGAAATTCGCCAACTACGGCTTCAACAAGTCGCACGCGGCGGCCTATGCGGTGGTGTCCTACCAGACCGCCTGGCTGAAGGCGAACCACCCGGTGGAGTTCATGGCGGGCGTCATGAACTGCGATATCCACCTCACCGACAAGCTCGCCGTCTATTTCGACGAGATGAAGAACGGGCTGAAGCTGCCCTACGTGCCGCCCTGCATCAACCGCTCGCAGGCGAGCTTCGACGTGGTCGAGGGAGAGCTGGTCTACGCGCTCGGTGCCCTGAAGAACGTCGGCCTCGATGCCATGCGGCTGGTGGTCGAGGGACGGGGCGACAAGCCCTTCGCCACGCTCTTCGACGTGGCGCGGCGCGTGGATCTGAAGCGCGTCGGCAAGCGCCCGATGGAAATGATGGCGCGCGCCGGTGTCTTCGACGTGCTCGACAAGAACCGCCGCCGGGTGTTCGACAGCCTCGACGCGCTGGTCGCCTATTCCGCCGCGATCCACGAGCAGAAGGCCTCGGCGCAGGTCTCGCTCTTCGGCGAGGCCGGCGACGACCTGCCCGAGCCGCGGCTTTCGCCGGTGCCCGACTGGCTGCCCGCCGAACGGCTCTCGGAAGAGTTCAAGGCGATCGGTTTCTACCTCTCGGGCCATCCGCTCGACGACTACATGGCGGCACTCAAGCGGTCGGACAAGACCGGCTCGTTCATGACGCTGGTCGAACTGCACCACAAGGCGGCGGGCGCCGGAGCGATGGTTGCCAAGCTCGCGGGCGTCGTGGCCGGGCGGCAGGAGCGCAAGTCGGCAAAGGGCAACCGCTTCGCCTTTGCGCAGCTTTCCGATCCCACCGGCGCCTACGAGGTGACGCTGTTCTCCGAGACGCTGGAGAAGAGCCGCGAGTTCCTCGATACCGGCTCGAAGGTGGTGATCACCGTCGAGGCGACGATGGAGGCCGACCAGCTCAAGCTGCTGGCGCGCTCGGTGGGACCGGTCGAGCAGGTGGTGGCAGGGGCCGGGGCGACCGGGCTGAAAATCTGGATCGAGGGCGCCAGCGCGATCAGCCAGATCGCCTCGGTGCTGTCGCGTGCCGCCGAGCAGATGCCGAAGGCCGGGCGCGGTCCGGTGCGGCTCTGCCTTGCCGACCACGGGCTGCCGGGCGAGGTCGAGATGGACCTGCAGCAGGACTTCCCGGTGACGCCGGAGATCAAGGGCGCGGTGAAATCGCTGGGCGGGGTGTTGGCGGTCGAGGATTTCTGAGCGGGCCCCCGCCGGTTTTTGACGCAGCGGCAAGGGTTTGTGGATCCGCCGCGGCAGAAAGGTTACACGAAGATTAAAGCTTTCGACCCGCATCCTCGGTGCCGGGCCGAAAGCCTCCGACGATCGCTTCTGCGGAGACCCCTCGTGCCACGCCCCCACCCGGCCCGCCGCGCGCGGGCGCATCTTATCCTGTCCTGCCTTGCCGCGCTTGCGCTGGCCGCCTGCGCGAGCCCCGATGAGGTGCCGCGCCTGTCGGATGTCGAGCTTGCCGACGGCGCGGGGCAGAGCGCCGCCCTGCCCTCGGAGGCCGAGCTTTCGGATGAGGGCGGCTTCCTCGACAGCCGCGAGACCCCGGCGCCCCGCGCGCAGGTCCAGCCGCAGGGCGGGCTGCTGGGCTGGCTCGGCGGGCAGGCGGCGGCCGTGAAAGCCGCCGGACCGGACGCGCGGCAGGTGCCCTTCGGCACCCCCCTGCCGCAGGGCGAGATCGCCCGGGTCTGCGGTGTGCCCGAGCGGCGACTGGGCCTGCCGGTGGCGCGATATCCCGAGAACCGGCGTGGCTACGTGCTCTATGACAGCCGCCCCGGCACCAGCGCGCCGCGCGCGCTCTACCTCACCGGCTTCGACGATGGCTGCGCAAGACAGGTGACCGGCGCGCTGGCGCTCTTCGGCGACCCCGAACTGCACGAGCAGCTGCGCTACGGGCTGGCCGGGCGCACCCTGCCGAGGGGCCGTGTCGATGGCGCCTATGAGACGGTGAAGGCCGAGGTCTGCGGCGTCGCGGCGGGGCGTCCCTGTGGCCGGGCCATGTCACGGCTTGCCCGCGACACGGCCTTTGTCAGCGTCTACCCCTCTTTCGGCAGCGCGTCCTACGTCAATCTTTTGCTGCACGACGGTCAGGTCATCGCCATCGAGCAGCACTGAAGCCGCCAGCCCGCTGCGGACCGGCCTGCTGCGAACCGGCCCGAAGCCGGTCCGGTGCCACCCTCTCAGTAATGCGGCGGGCGCTCGTCGCCGAAGACCACCCCGCCGCCGCCATCGCTCTCGCGCGCGGCCTCGCGTTCGAGCAGCAGGTTCACGCGGTGCTGGAGCAGGGCGATGTCCTTGTCCTGCCGGGCCACGGTCTCGGAGAGGTCATCCACCGCGCGCTGCAGGTGGGCGATGCGTTCCTGCAGGTCGTCGAGCTGTTCGGGCATGCGCGGCTCCTTGCCTCGGGACGAGGGATGCTGGCGGGGTCTGCCCTGCAAATAGGCGGCGCAGCGCGGCTTGTCCATGCCGGCAGCGGGGCGCGCCCCCGGAGTATGTCACCTGGAACAAGACGCCGATCAGCCAGCGGCGGATTTGGCGGCGGGCGGCGCGGCGCCCGCCTCTGTCGGCGCTTCCAGCGCGTCGTCGCGCTGCGCGCGGTCAAGCTCCGCTTCGGCGGCATCGCTCTCGGGCTGGCTCTCCGCTTCCGCCGCTGGTGCCTCCTCGTCGTGGCGACCGGCGTCGGACAGGATGAACTCCGCCGCGCGCAGCGCCGCCGCCATGACCGGGGCGAGCGTGCCGCCGGCGGGCATCTCCGGGAAGATCGAGGCATCGCAGACCCGCAGCCGTGCCACCCCGCGCAGCCGCAGCCGCGCATCCAGCGGATCGAGCTCGTCGGGCCCCATGGCGCAGCTGCCCACGGCGTTGAAGGCCGAGCGGCTGTAGCGGCGGTAGAGATCGAGAATGTCGTCGTCGCTTCTCGCCCAGGCCGAGATCACCGTCTCGCCCTCGATGAACTCCGCCAGCGCCGGGCGCTGCGCCAGCCCGCGCAGTTTGCGCAGGGCGAGGATGGCGCGCAGCCGGTCGCGCTCGGAGGCAAGGTAGTTGGCCTCGATCCGCGGCGGCGTGTCGGGATCGGGCCCGGCGGCGAACACGTAGCCAGAGCTTTCGGGGCGCAGCACATGGGCGGTGAGCCGCATGCCGGGTTCCGGCTCGAGCCCGCCGATCCCCGGCGCGACCTCGAGCGAATGCGCCGCCGCGGTGACCATGAGGTCGGGGCGCTCGGCGGTCTTTCCGGACGCGATGAAGCCGACCAGCTCGGCCCCGCCCTGGCCGAGCGGCCCCGCGCCCGAGAGCAGGTAGCGCGCGACGGTCATCCAGAGCCGCGCGCCGGTATAGGCGCGGTTGTCGCTGTCGCGCCAGTGGCGCAGCCGCCAGTTGGTCGCCAGCACCAGGTGGTCGCGCAGCCCGCGGCCGATATTCGGACTGTGGTGCTTGGTCTCGATCCCGGCGCGGCGCAGCGCCATGCCGTCGCCGACGCCCGAGAGCATGAGGATCTTCGGCGTGATCACCGCCCCGGTACAGAGGATGACCTCGCCACGGCAGCGGAACACGAGCTGCGCGGTGCCGCGCCGCCCCTCGACCCCATAGGCGCGGCCCTCGTCGATCAGCACCCGGTCCACCCGCACGCCGGTCTCGATGCGCAGGTTCGGACGGCTCTTCGCCGCCCGCACGAAGGCGGTCCAGGCGGTCACCCGGCGGCCCTTGTCGTCGATCATCCAGGTGGCGGGGCCCAGGCCCTCGGGGTCGGCTTCGTTGAAATCGGCGCGCAGCCGCCAGCCGGACTCCGCCCCGGCCCGCAGCACCGCCTGCATCAGCGGTCGCAGCGGACCGGCCCGGCGCAGCGCGCGGGCACCAAAGGCGTGATGCTCGATCAGGCGCAGCACCCGCGCCATCTCGGGCCAGTCCCAGTCGGCGCTGCCGGTGACACGCGCCATATGCGTCCAGTCCGCCTCGCCGCCGCGCAGCCAGAGCATCGCCCCCACCGCGCTGCTGCCACCGGGCATCCGGCCGCGCAGCCAGCGTTCCGCCGGACCTCGCGGTCCCGGCTCGACGTGGTAGCCGTAGACCCGCGTCGGATCGCGCAGCAGCCAGGGCTGCGCCTGCGGCACGCGGCTGGCCCAATGCCCGCCCGCGCCCCGGCCTTCCTCGAGCAGCAGCACCCGCGTGTCGGGGTCCGAAGAAAGCCGTTCGGCCAGAACGCTGCCTGCCGCCCCCGCGCCGACGATGATGTAGTCGAAGTCCCCCGCCTGCGCGTCGGTCATATTCCCGTCAAAGTCTCCCATCCGCTCCGACGCTCCCCGCAAGCTGGCCGGTCACCGCTCGAATCGGGCCCGCTCAGGCTCTGTCGTCCTTCGGCGAGCCCATCACCACGTAGGAGGTTATGGCGCTCACCTGCGGCAACGTGCCAAGCACCTCGGTGTGGAACTGCTTGTAAGCGGCCAGATCGGTCACCTCTATACGAAGCAGGTATTCCACGTTCCCGGTAATATTGTGGCACTCCTTCACCTCGGGGGCGCGGGTGATCGCCCGCTCGAAGGCCTGCTGCGCCTCCTTGGTGTGCACGCCGAGCCCCACGGTGACATAGGCGGTGAAGCCGATGCCGGTCTTCTCCGGACTGAGCAC
Organism: Salipiger mangrovisoli; assembly: GCF_015223355.1. GTDB lineage: Bacteria > Pseudomonadota > Alphaproteobacteria > Rhodobacterales > Rhodobacteraceae > Salipiger > Salipiger mangrovisoli. Next base: position 27,987 of record NZ_JADFFK010000009.1, read on the forward strand.
CGCGCGGTAGCCGCGGATGACCCCGGTCTTCTCCAGCGCCGCGACACGGCGCAGACAGGCCGAGGCCGAAAGCCCGACACGCTCGGCAAGGGCAAGGTTGCTGATCCGGCCCTCGCGCGCAAGAACGCGCAATATCCGGTCGTCGATGTAATCAATATCGCTCATAAATTGCGATCAAAGCCGTAAATCGCCGAAAATTGCAATCTTTCTCCGCGCAAAACGCGGCATTTGGGGTGTCATGACACAGGATCTCTTCCTCGCGCTGGCGACCTTCGCCTTTGTCACGGTGATCTCGCCGGGGCCGAACAACCTCATGCTTCTCGCCTCGGGCGCCAACTTCGGCCTCGCGCGGACGGTGCCGCACATGCTGGGCGTGGCGCTGGGGTTCCCGGCCATGGTGCTGCTGGTGGGCATGGGCGCGATGCGCGTCTTCGAGGCCTACCCCGCGGTACGCGGCGCGCTGACGGTGCTGTCGGTGCTCTACATGCTGTGGCTCGCCTGGAAGATCGCCCATGCCGCCGCGCCGGGCGAGGCGCAAGCAGGCGCGCGCCCGATGAGCTTCCTGCAGGCGGCGGCCTTCCAGTGGGTGAACCCCAAGGCCTGGTCAATGGCGCTCGGAGCGATCACGCTCTACGCGGTCAGCCGCGATCTGCCCGCCGTCCTGATGGTCTCGGCCACCTATGTGGCGATGGGGGCGATCTCGACGACCACCTGGACCGTGCTCGGCGGCAGCCTGCGCCGGGTGCTCACCAATCCAGCCCGCCTGCGCCTCTTCAACTGGAGCATGGCGGCGCTGCTCATCGCCTCGATGCTGCCGGTGATGCTGGGCTGAGGCCCCGTCCACGCCCGGCGCGGCGAGGGCAATCGAGCTTGCTTTGTTGCATCCGCGCGGCATCAGGGCCATATAGGCCGCGACCAACAAGAGTGCCCGAGCATGACGCATTATCTCGACTTTGAAAAACCCCTCGCCGAGATCGAAGGCAAGGCGGAAGAACTGCGCGCCCTGGCGCGGAAGAACGAAGAGATGCATGTGGAGGACGAGGCGGCCGCGCTCGACCGCAAGGCGGAGGATCTGCTCAAGGATCTCTACAAGAAGCTGACGCCCTGGCGGAAGTGCCAGGTGGCGCGGCATCCCGACCGTCCCCACTGCAAGGATTACATCGAAGCCCTGTTCACCGAGTACACGCCGCTCGCCGGCGATCGCGGCTTTGCCGACGACCACGCGGTGATGGGCGGGCTTGCCCGGTTCAACGACCGCCCTGTGGTGGTGATCGGCCACGAGAAGGGCAATGACACCCAGTCGCGCATCGAGCGCAACTTCGGCATGGCCCGGCCCGAGGGTTACCGCAAGGCGATCCGCCTGATGGAGATGGCCGACAAGTTCGGCCTGCCGGTGATCACCCTCGTCGACACGCCCGGCGCCTATCCGGGCAAGGGCGCGGAAGAGCGCGGCCAGTCCGAGGCGATTGCCCGCTCGACCGAGAAATGCCTGCAGATCGGCGTGCCGCTGGTCACCGTGATCATCGGCGAAGGCGGCTCCGGCGGCGCCGTGGCCTTTGCCACCGCCAACCGTGTCGCGATGCTGGAACATTCGGTCTACTCGGTGATCTCGCCCGAGGGCTGCGCCTCGATCCTGTGGAAGGACGCCGAGAAGATGCGCGAGGCCGCCGAGGCGCTGCGCCTGACCGCGCAGGACCTGCTGAAGCTCGGCGTCGCCGACAAGGTGATCCCCGAGCCGCTCGGCGGCGCGCACCGCGCGCGCGAGGAGGCCATCGCGGCAGTCGGCACCAACATCGCCGCGCTGTTGCAGGAAATGGATGGCATGAAGCCCGCCGAGCTGGTCAAGGCGCGCCGCCAGAAGTTCCTGGCGATGGGGTCGAAGGGCCTCGCCGCCTAAGCTTCATCCCGGCACCTGACAAGAAGCCCCGGAGCGCGGTCGCCACCGCATTCCGGGGCTTCTTCATGTTCCGGCGAAAGTTGAGGACCATCGCGCACAGAATTGGAATTGCGCGTTTAATTTACCCCTAGGGGTCAGTTTGTTTTCGCATCACGTGAAGAATTGCCAGCCCGCGCGGGGTGCCATCTTTCCGTCAAGGCTGCCCCAAAAGGGGATGCCTCGCTTATACCCGCCCCGCCAATATTAACTAAATTGAAACTTTATGGCCGGAATGGGAATATTTATTCAAACCCTGTTCCGCCTTGTCCCGCGCAAGACCCGCGTCCCGGCACAAATCTGCAAAGTGCCCCGCCTCTTGCGCCCCCGAGGCTCGCCCGCGAGCCTGCGCACCCGCGCGCCCTCATCGGCGTATTTCCGAAGATTTTCAAACAATTTCAATGATCCCTGAGGAGCACCTCTCAATTCACCTTCGGATGGCGCGATCAGCGGGTGGGGATTTTGACGACATCTGGGCCTGCCTTGATGGATGATTGTCAGCTGACAATTTCCTGACCGCCCACGAGATTCCCCGACTCCGCCGCGCGCGCAGAAAGAAATCTGCCTCACAATCTCCAAAATCCGCGGCATCCGCCCCAATTGGAGCTTCATGCTTTCTCAATATTTTCGAAGTTCTCAATTTTGCCCAATCGCCCTCGGGAAAATGCGGGTCCCTCGGGCCGGAACCGCCCTCGACAGGCCACGCTCAAAGCCTGAGCGGCCACGTTCTTCGGCATGCAAGTGATTGCCAGAGAGTCGTTTTTTCCGCCCGCTTCATCCAAAACCTCATCCGCCGCGTGGCGGCGGGACCCCCGCCGCCGCGGCGCAGGGCGCACCCGCCCTTATATTGCCGCATCCCGCGCCGCCTGCCGCAAGCGCGCCCCGACGGATTCAATGCCGCGGTCCGCCGCCTTGGGAATGATGCGGTAACCGGCGTTGACGAAGCAGAAGAGAGCAAAGCCCAGCAGGCCAAGGCAAAGCATCCCGACCAGCACCCGCCCGTAGACCTGCCCCTGCAACCAGTCGAAGGCGGAGCCCAGCCCGCCGGCTTCGGAAGCATTGGCCTGCAGGGCCGCATAGCACACGAGCATACCGATGATGCCGATCACCACGCCCTGCGCCGCAAGCCCGGCCTTCAGCGCGCCGTTCATATGGGTCGTGACGCTGTTGGCGCGCAGGTGATCGCGGTATTCCTCGGTCAGCGCCTTGTGCAGGTAATAGCCCCCTGCCCCGATGGTCAGCAGCCCCGCGACGCCCACGGCGAGCTGCCCGCCGGGATTTTGCAGAACCGTGTCGAGCATCTGCCGCCCGCTGCTGCCGCCGCTGCGCCCGATCAGCAGGGTCACCGCAAGACCGCCGATGCCGAGGTGCGCTGCGCCGGTGACGAGCATCCCCACCCGCGCAACGAGGCCCTTGGCGCCCCGACCATAGGCCTCGAGATCCCAGATGCAGTCGACCAGCCGCCAGATTGCATAGGCAAACATGCCAAGCGCAATGAGCACGATCACCGCCGTACCCCAGCCGCCTTGCAGGCTCTGCATCGCCTCCGAGGTGCCCTCGGCCTGCCCGCCGTGCAGGATCGACCAGAGCGAGACCCCGGCGACGACCAGATAGACCAGCCCGCGCCCCGCATAGCCAGCGCGCATGATCGGGATCGACCAGGCGAAATCCTCGGGATTCACATCCTCGAGCCGGCGGGCGCGGCGCGAGCCGGGATTGAGCGATAGCGAGTCGGCAAGGGACATGGCGGGCCTCCGGGGCTGGCTGAGAGATATCCCCTCAATGCCCCTGCCCCCGTCCCGGTTCCCCGCGGGTCTGTGTCAGGCGGCGAGCATCCGCAGCCCCTGGGTAACGTCCGACCGCACCGCAAGGCGCAGCCCCGGCTCGTCCCCGGCCTTCAGTGCCGCGATGATCAACCGGTGATATTGCGGCGCCTCGGTGCGGCGCAGCCGGCCGTAGAGCTTGCGCATGGTAGGCCCGAGCTGCAGCCAGACGGTTTCGGTCATCGCCAGCATCGCGGGCGCCTGCGCGCGCAGGTAAAGCGTGCGGTGGAACTCGAGGTTGGTGCGGATGTAACCCACCGCGTCGCGCGCCTGGATCATCTCGGAAATGGTGCCGTTGATCGTCTGGAGCCGGTCGATCAGCGCCATGTGCGCCCGCGGCAGCGCGCGCGAGGCCAGCTCGACCTCGATCAGCGCGCGCAGCGCCGCCAGCTCCTCGATCCGCTCGTTTGACAACTCCGGCGTCGACGCCCGGCCCGAGGACGACATGGAAAGCGCGCCCTCGGCCACGAGACGGTTGATCGCCTCGCGCGCGGGGGTCATCGAGACATCGAATTCTCGGCCGATGCCGCGCAGGGTCAGCGACTCGCCGGGCGCGATCTGGCCCAGCATGATGCGCTGGCGCAGCCCGCGGTAGACGCGTTCATGGGCGGAAACGGCAATTTCGGACGGGCGGGGCTGGGGCTGGATCATGATCCGCGCAATCTGAAATGCCGCGGCGCTGGCGTCAATCGCCGAAACGGAAGCGGTGCAGCGAGGCCCCCTCGTCCCGCAGCCAGCGCCGCGCCGGGCGCCAGTCGCCATAGAGCCGCTCGACCACCGCCCAGAAATCCGGGGAGTGGTTCATCTCGGCCAGATGCGCCACCTCATGCGCGGCGACATAGTCGAGCACCTGCGGCGGCGCCATCACCAGCCGCCAGGAGTACATCAGCCCGCCCTCGGCGGTGCAGGATCCCCAGCGCGAGCGGGTGTCGCGCAGCGTCAGGCGGCTGTAGGGCAGCCCGAGCGCGGCGGAATGGCGGTCCGAGGCCTCGGCCAGGCGGTTGCGCGCCTCGGCGCGCAGCCAGCCCATCAGCCGGGCCGGAACCTGCCCGGGTGCGCCGGGCACCTCGAGCCCGCCCTCGACACACCTGACGTTGCGCCCCTGCCCGCTGCGGACCTCGTGCAGCCGGCCCTCGAAGGGCAGGCGCGCACCTACGGCCACCGGCACATCCGCGCCGCGGCTTTCGAGATGCCCGCGCAGCCAGCCTTCCTTCTCGCGCAGGAAGCCGATCGCCTCCGCCTCGGGCAACCGGCGCGGCAATGTCAGGGTCACCCGGCCGTCGAGTTGCGACAGCCGCAACGACAGCCGCCGGGCCTGCGCCGAGCGGCGCAGCGTGACCGAGATCGGCGGGTTGCCGGGAAGGGTGATCTGCCCCATATCTGCGCCTCTAGACTGCATCGGCCAAAAGTTTTGACACTGCCCTTGTGTTATGGCAGAGGCTGCAGATTGTCGACCGTACAAGCCAGCTGAAGGGGACCACCCATGCCCAAAGAAGAATGGGGCACGAAGCGCGTCTGCCCGACCACCGGGAAGCGTTTCTACGACCTGAACAAGGATCCGATCGTCTCGCCGTACACCGGCGAGGTGCTGCAACTCGACACCGGCAAGCGCACCATGCTGTCGGCCGACCAGGCAGATGGCGCTCCGCGCCGTGCCCAGACCGACACTTCGGATGACGTCGATCTGCTGGATGATGATGTCGAGGTCGAACTGGATGACGATGATGTTCTCGACGATGACGAGGACGACAACGTCTCGCTCGACGAGATCACCGACGTTCCCGGGGATGACGACGAGTAAGCTTAGAAGTTTTTTCTGCGGGCGGTCATTTTTTCGCTTGAACCCGCCCGCAGCATCCCATAGATCACGCCGCACAGCGCCGGAGACGGCGCGGCGGACACCGCTCCGGACCGAAGCCGAAACGCTCTGAAGAGCGAGGCGGACAAGGCAAAGAGCACCGCGATTGGGGCCTTAGCTCAGCTGGGAGAGCGCTTGCATGGCATGCAAGAGGTCAGGGGTTCGATCCCCCTAGGCTCCACCAATCACCCTTTTAAAAACGCCAGACAGTTCTGCCTTTCTTGTCAGGGGATTTGCCTCTGTCACGCAGACCGGTGCTGTTTTCCCTACGGAAATCCGTGCTCTGCTGGCTTCCTGTACCACCCACCTATGCCACCACAACGGCCAATACGACCCGCCTTGGCCGTCCCTTGGGCTTCATATCACCCACGCGTAGCGCGATTTCGCAAGTTCCGAACGTCGCCAAAGGACGTGCGCGCCGCCCGACACAACCTTCGGCCTTAGCCACAGGCTCGGCCAGCGGGCCTCCGCGACGCACGCCAGAAAAGATTGCTCATGGCCAAGGTCTACTTGCGGAGGTTGAATCCATGACAATTGCCCGAAATCAATGGGTCCTGAGCCTGCCGAACATGATCTCGATCCGGTTACGGCGTCGATAGTTGACTTGCCGCCTACACCTGGCCAGGTGGCGCAGCGTCCGAAAAACCTCGAGCCTCCAGTCAACTTGTCCCGCTTCCCCGCGCCATGCGTTTGGCCGCGCCCTTGAGCCAATCCAGCAGTTGAGCGACGGCCGGGCGCATCCCATGGCGCCCCAGGTGCACCGCATGGATGATGCTTTCGGTCGGGCGGAGGTCCAGGGTCACCAGATCGAGGCGACCTAGGGCGAGATCCTCCTCGACATAGGTCCGGGGCACGATCCCCATGCCAAGGCCCTCAAGGATCGAGGCGCGCAGGATCGAGATGTCGTCGGCGATCAGCCGGGGCTCCAGGGGCAGGTCATGCAGGGCGCCATCGGCGTCTCTCAGGCGCCAGTGGCTTCGCCCGGAAAGCCCATCCCAGGCGATGGCCGGAACCGTCTTCAACGTCTCTTCCAGCGTCGGGCCGAGATGTTTTCGCCATCGCGGATGCACGACGATCACGCGCTCCATCCGCAAGAGGCTGACAGGGACGAAATCCAGCGGGTAATCCTGCCGTGACCGCGCCCGGATGACGAAGTCCACCGACTCGTGGCGCAGATCGACCTCGCGGTTCGACACCTCCATCTGCAGCCGGACCTTCGGTGCCTGCATCTGGAACTCGAGGATCGCCTCGCCCAATCCAAGCTGCAACAAGGAGGGGGGGATCGCGATCCGGACAAGCCCCCGAGGCTCCGGCTGCTCTGAATCGACCATGGACACAGCTTCGTCTATCTGCGCGAGAAGATCGTCGCACCGCGCGAAGAGCTCGGCCCCGGCTTCGGTCAGGCGGAAGCTGCGCCGACTGCGCTCGATCAGGCGGACACCCAGCTCTTCCTCCAGCGAGATGACATTGCGGCTGAGAGTTGCGCGGGACTGGCCGGTCGCGCGCTCCGCCGCCGCGTATCCGCCCGCCCTTGCCACGTCTCTGAAGGCCGCCAACGCATTCAGGTTCCGCATGACCACCCCATGTGTTTCATTTTCAAGACAGAGTGGACCTTTTCACCCCATTTATCCAGCAGTGTCTCTATTTTAGATAATCCTCACGTTCAACGCGGCTCTGGGCCGTCGAAACAGAGGAATGAGACAATGCAGAGCACGATCCTGATTGCCCGCGAATACGGCACGCCCGACGTCCTCGAATTCTTTGACCAGGCGCTCCCCGAGCTTGCCGCCGGCATGGCGCGCATCAAGGTCAAGGCTGCCGGGATCAATCCGATCGATGCCCGCCGGATGACCGGTGAGTTTCGTCACGCCGCCCTGCCTCAGGGGTTTGGCACGGAGTTTGCCGGTGTCATCGTCGATCTGCCCGCCGGCGCCAGCCATTGGGCCACCGGTGACGAGGTTCTCGGGTCCGGCGCCGGCTTCACCCATGCCACGGTCATCGATGTGCCGCTTTCCAATCTCGTGGCGCGTCCGGCGAACATCGACTGGCCCGTGGCGGGCTCTCTTGCAGGGGTCGCGCAGACGGCCATGACGATCCTGGACGAGATCGGCGATGTCCGGTCCTTGCTGATCCACGGTGGCTCCGGCGGCGTGGGCTCGATCACGATCCAGATCGCCCGCGCGCGCGGGATCGAGGTGGTCGCCACGGCCTCGGCACGCAATCTGGGCTACCTGGCTGAGCTCGGCGCGACCCCGGTTGAATACGGTCCCGGACTGGTCGCGCGCCTTGAAGCGGTACATCCCGCGCTCTTCGATGCCTCGCTCGACATGTCCGGCACGGAAGAGGCGACGCAGGCGTCGCTGGCACGAGTCAGGCCGGATGGGCTGATCGGCTCCATCGCCGGCACTCCCCCGTCTTCGGAACGGGTCCAGGCCCTCTGGACCAAACGCAGCCCTGCCAAGCTGAAGGCCGTCGTCGATGGCGTCGCGGCGGGCCGGTTCCGCTGGGAGGTCAGCAAGACCTTCCCCTTCAGCGATGCAGCCGATGCCTATGGCGCGATCCTCGGGGGGCATACCCGCGGCAAAAGCGCTCTCGTCTTCTGATCCCCTTCACCCGATGGCCCGACGCGGCCGCCGATACCCCTGAATTGGAGAACCCCATGTCCACAAGAGCCAGCAAGCTCGACAACACCATCTTCGCCGGCCATCTGCTGTCAGGCCCCTACGAGCGCGTGTTCCTCGCCCCGGGTCAGGAAGGGCGGTACATCCGCAACTACATCGATTTCTACGACGGCATTGTCGAATATGACTTCCGGATCGCCGAATACTTCAACCTGCGCGTGGTTGGCCTGCAATCCGTTCTGGGCCATGTCTCGCTGGTGGTGATCGAACCGGAAAACTTCGAGAAGCTTCCGGCGTTCATCCGCGACACGCAGATGATGTATGTCGTGGACTCGATCGAAGCGGTCTACGAGATCGCCCGCGCGAAGGGCATTCCCATCCTGCAGCCGCGCACCGAGAACATCATGGGGGCGCAGGGCCGTCTGGAACTCGCTCCCGGCTACATCACGGAACTGGCCGAAGCCACGAACACGGCGCTTTTCGATCCCAAGGTCGAGAGCATGGGCCTGCCCGCCTCGCAGGCCTGAAACTCACGCAGCAATGCGCGCCTGCCGCACGAGCAGCCGCGCAGTCTCTCCCTTTCCCAAAGTCTCGGTTCCCTGTCCGGCCCCCTGGGGCAAGGCGACGTCGTGACCGGGTCTGACGCCATCCCCATTCATCAGGAAATCCCATCATGACACCTCCCAAGATCACCGTGCTCTACTACTCGACCTACGGGACCAATCATCAGATTGCGCTCACCGCTGCCGAAGCCGCGCGCGAGGCCGGCGCGGACGTTCGCCTGCGGCGCATCGCCGAAACCGCGCCTCAGGAGGTGGTGAATTCCCAGGAGCATTGGAAAGCGCAGGCCGAACGTTCGGCCGAAATCCCGGTCGCGACACCGGAAGACATGGTCTGGGCCGACGGCTACTTCTTCAGCATGCCCACCCGCTTCGGCAATATCCCGAGCCAGGTGCAGGCGTTCATCGATACGCTCGGCGGCATCTGGGCCGAGGGCATGCTGGCAGACAAGACCATCACCGCGACCACAAGCGCGCTGAACGTCCATGCTGGCCAGGAGCGGACGATCCTTTCCCTGTATGGCTCGGCGATGCACTGGGGGGCGATCATCGTGGCTCCCGGATTCACCAGCGACGCGATCTACGCGACCGGGGGCAATCCCTACGGCTATTCCACTGTGGCAGGGAAGTTCGATGACGCCGGCAAGGCGAGCGTCGCACATCAGGCCAAACGGCTGGTCGAATACACCGCGAAGCTGGTGCGTTAACGCCAACTGGAGCGTCGTTGGCGGTTGCTGCAAGACTCCTGGGCATCCGGGAGTCGCGGCGTGAAACCGGTGGGATCAGGGCCCAAGATGACGCCTGAATCTGCCCGCCACCCCGCGACGGCCGGCAAGACCTGTGACGACGCGCCGATGCGGCGCGGGTCGCTGCTCCCCTGGTCGGACGGGAACATGCCCTGGCGCGCGCCGAAAGGCGGCGGGCCGGGGCGTCCGGCAGCATGTTCCAATGCGGCCTGCCGCTCCGCCAGGCGACAGCAATGGCCCCCGGCCCTTTCGAGATGGCAGGGCTGGACTGGCCGGTCCCGGACCCCTCCACGCTCAGACGCCGACCCGAGACGAATGCCGTCCGGCGGCGAGGGGCTTGCCAGGCAGCGGGGGCGTTCACCTCGAGCCGAAGGGGCGACAGCCCTGTGCTGCCCGAGCTGCCGCCGGCGGTGGCAACTTCGACAGCTCACGGTGCCCCTCGGCGATCCCAGCGCGCGAATGCCCTGGACTGCTTGCGAACCGCGGAAGCCGACACCGACCGCGAGAGACCTCGGACCGCGCCTCAACGGTCCAGCCGGTCGCGCAGCCTGTAGTAGTGAATCGCGATCCCCCCGTAGATCGGATGCAGCCCGTGGAACGGCAGCGCCCGGATGTCCGGCAAGGGTGGAACCGGCAGCGCCGCGCCCTGCGCCATATGCGCCGCCATCGCCTTGCCCAGCGACACCGACAACGCCACGCCCCGCCCGTTGAAGCCGGTGGCGGCCAGCATCCCCGGCGCGGGGGCGCAAAGACGCATGCGGTGATCCGGCGTCATCGCCACCCGGCCGAACCAGCGGTGCGAGACCTGAGATCCCGGCCCGTAGAGCGCAGCCAACTCCGCCTCCAGCGCCGCGAAATCCGACGCACGGCGCGGCGCGGCGAAACTGCCGCGGCCGCCGATCATCAGCCTGTTCTCGGGTCCCACGCGGAAATATGTCCCGACCCGCCGGATCTCCGAGACGCAGGCACCGCCGGGCAGGATGCGCGCAAGCTGCGCCTCCGAAAGCGGCTCGGTGGCGATCTGGAAGCTGTGCGCCGGCACCACGGCGCGCGACAGCGCCTGGTGGAGTCCGCCCGGTGTGTAGGCGTTGGTCGCGAGGATCACCTGCTCGGCCAAGACCTCGATCCCGCCCGCGAGCCGGGCGCGCCAGAGACCGCCCGCGCGCGTCAGCGCCTCGACCGGCGCGCCCGCGTGCAGCCGCGCCCCGGCCGCCTGCGCCGCGCGCGCCAGCCCATGGGCCAGCTTCAGCGGATGCAGCTTGCCCGCCCGTCGGTCGATCCAGCCGCCCTTGAATGCCGCCGTGCCGGTCGCCTTTTCCATCGCCGCCGCATCCAGCCACGCGACATCGGCCCCGCGTGCCTGCCATTGCGCCATGCGTGCCTGTAGCCCGGCGAGGTGCACCGTCTTGTTGCCCGCCTGGATCCAGCCACCGCGCACCGCGTCGCACGCGATGCCGAGCCGCGCCACCAGCGCAAAGAGCGTGTCTGCCGTGCCGCCCGCGAAAGCGGTCGCCTGCGGCCCCCAGAGCGCATCGAGCGTGTCGGGGTCGTCCTTCAGACCGGGGATCACCTGCCCGCCGTTGCGCCCGGACGCGCCGAATCCCGCCTGCTCGGCCTCGAGCAGGACGACCTCTGCCCCGGCCTCGGCCAGGTGCAACGCGGACGACAGGCCCTGGAAACCGCCGCCGACCACCAGCACGTCCGCGCGGGTGCTCTCGCGCAGCGGCGGCAGATCGGGGGCGGCGGTCGCGGTCGCGGCCCAGATCGATTGCAGGGTCAGCGGATTGGGGGTCATCTGGCGACTCCATCGAGTCGGCTCGAAGACGGGACTTGCGTCTTTTCAGCCGGATTTGCGCTGCGCCTACAGAAGCTTGCACGCGCCCCTTCGGTCAAGCGACGCGATGTTCGGCGTGCGCGCTCGGGCCGGATTGCGCGCCCGGCGCCACCTCGGCGGGCAAATGGGTTAGGAAAATCCTATCCCATGCTGTCGAAGGAATTTCTTTTCGCTTACCCGAACTGGCGTCAGGTTCCCGGTGACCCTGATGCCGGATACCCCATGGAAGGACATGCCGATGCCCATTGAACAGACCGACGTTCTCGTGATCGGTGCCGGCCAGGCCGGTATCGCCGCCAGCGAGCACCTGAGCCTTCACGGCATTCGCCACATCGTGCTCGAGCGCAAGCGCATCGCCGAGCGCTGGCGCTCGGAGCGCTGGGACTCGCTGGTCGCCAATGGTCCGGCCTGGCATGACCGCTTCCCCGGACTGGATTTCGCGGGCGACCCCGAGGCCTTTGTGCCCAAGGAGGCGGTCGCCGATTATTTCGAGGCCTATGCGAAGAAGATCGATGCCCCGGTGCGCTGCGGCGTCGAGGTGACCCGCGTCACGCGACTTTCTGGCCGCCCCGGCTTCCGCGTCGAGACCAGCGCGGGGCCGATCGAGGCGGGCCAGGTGATCTCGGCCACCGGGGCCTTCCAGACTCCTTCGATCCCGCCGCTGGTGCCGCAGACCTCCGGGCTGACGCAGATCCATTCCAGCCAGTACCGCAACCCCGCGCAGTTGCCCGAGGGCGCCGTCCTGGTGGTCGGCGCGGGCTCTTCGGGCGTGCAGATCGCCGACGAACTGCTGGCCGCGGGGCGCGAGGTCTATCTTTCGGTCGGCCCGCACGACCGTCCGCCGCGGGCCTACCGGGGCCGCGATTTCGTCTGGTGGCTGGGTGTTCTGAACAAGTGGGACGCCGAGGCGAACCCAGCCTCCGAGCACACCACCATCGCCGTCAGCGGCGCGCATGGCGGGGTGACGGTCGATTTCCGCCGGTTGGCCGCACGCGGCATGGTGCTGCTCGGCCGGACCGAGGGCTTCGAGGCCGGGACGATGCGCTTTTCGCAGGACCTCGCGGCAAACATCGCGGCGGGCGACGCCAACTACCTGTCGCTGCTCGACGAGGCCGACGCCTATGTCGCCGCCAACGGGCTGGACCTGCCGGAAGAGCCCGAGGCGCGGGTCATCGGCGCCGATCCGGCCTGCATGACCGATCCGGTGCTGTCGCTGGACCTTGCCGCGGCGGGGGTTACCACGATCCTCTGGGCCACGGGCTTCACCAGCGACTACGGCTGGCTGCCAGCCGAGGCTGTGGATGCCGGCGGCAAGCCGCGCCACCAGCGCGGCGTCGGCGCGGTGCCCGGTGTCTATTTCCTTGGCCTGCCCTGGCAGTCGCGGCGCGGCTCGTCGTTCATCTGGGGCGTCTGGCACGATGCGAAATACGTCGCCGATCATATCGCCAAGCAGCGTGGCTACCTCGCCTATGCGCCAACACGGCAGCCCGTGACCGAGCCCGCCTGACCCACCCTCCCCCGACGGCCATGCGCCCGGAAGGTTCCATCCTTCCGGGCGAACTGCCGTCCGACCCGCACGGTCCAAAACCGCCCGCAAGACCGACACTCCGGAGACCCCAATGCAGACCCTCTCTCACTACACCTCCCGCGCCGCCGCCCTGAACTTCCGCACGGAGGCTTGGATCGGCGGGCGCTACGTGCCAGCCGCCTCCGGCGCGCGCTTCGAGACCGTCAACCCCGCCACCGCCGAGGTCCTGACGGATGTGGCCCGCGGCGGGGCCGAAGACATCGACCGCGCCGTCGCCGCCGCCCGCGCCGCCTTCGAGGACCGTCGCTGGGCCGGCAAGACACCCGCAGAGCGCAAGGAAGTCCTGCTGCGCCTCGCCACCCTGCTGCGCGAGAACCTCGAGGAATTCGCGCTTCTCGACACGCTCGACATGGGCAAGCCGATCTGGGAGACGGTCAACGTCGATGCCCCCGGTTCGGCGCATTTCTTCCAGTGGCACGCCGAGGCGATCGACAAGCTCTACGACGAGGTGGCCCCGACCGGCGGGCGCGATCTGGCGCTGATCCGCCGCGTGCCGCTCGGCGTCGTCGGCGCGGTGGTGCCGTGGAATTTCCCGCTCGACATGGCGACGTGGAAGCTGGCCCCGGCGCTGGCGGCGGGCAACTCGGTGGTGCTGAAACCCGCCGAGCAGTCGCCGCTCTCGGCCCTGCGGCTTGCCGAACTGGCCGCCGAGGCGGGGCTGCCCGATGGCGTTCTCAACGTGGTGCCCGGCTTCGGCGAGGACGCAGGGCAGGCGCTCGGCCGTCACCCGGACGTCGACTGCCTGGTCTTCACCGGCTCCACCGAGGTCGGCAAGATGTTCCAGCGCTATGCGGGCGAGAGCAACATGAAGCAGGTCTGGCTGGAGACCGGCGGCAAGAGCCCGAACCTGATCTTCGCCGATGCCGATCTCGATGCCGCCGCGGACAAGGCCGCCTTCGGCATCTTCTTCAACCAGGGCGAGGTCTGCTCGGCCAACTCGCGGATGCTGGTGCACGAGAGCATCGCCGAGGAGATGATCGCGCGCATGAAGACCCGCGCCGAGGCCATCGTGCCGGGCAACCCTCTCGACCCCGGGACCAAGATGGGCGCCATGGTCGATGCCCGCCACGCCGAGCGGGTCGCCGGGTTCCTCGCCTCGGGCCAGCAGGACAGCCGCCTGATCGCCGGCGGCGCGCGGCTGACGCTGGGCGGCTCGGACGCCTTCATCCAGCCGACGGTCTTTGCCGACGTGCCGCGCGACGCGCGCATCGCCCGCGAGGAGATCTTCGGCCCGGTGCTGGCGATCCAGACCTTCAAGGACGAGGCCGAGGCCATCGCCATCGCCAATGACAGCGTCTACGGGCTGGCCGCCTCGGTCTGGACCCGCGACCTGAGCCGCGCCATGGCGGTCTCGGACGCGCTGGTCGCGGGCACGGTCTCGGTCAACACCGTGGATGCGCTCTCGGCGATGACGCCGTTCGGCGGGATGAAGCAGTCGGGCTTTGGCCGCGACCTGTCGCTCCACTCCTTCGACAAGTATTCCGCGCTGAAGACCGTCTGGATCAGCTACTGAGGGTTCTGGCGCAGCGGGGCGGGGTGTATTAGGAGGAACCTAACGCACCCCATCCCGGAGCAAGCCATGCCCTTACGCTTTACCCTGCGCCAGATGGAATATTTCGTCGCCGTGGGCGAGTGCGGTTCGATCGCGCTCGCCGCAGAGAAGGTGAACGTATCTTCGCCGTCGATCTCGGCGGCGATCTCGCAACTCGAGGCCGAGTTCGGCCTGCAGCTCTTCATCCGCCGCCACGCCCACGGCCTGTCGCTGACCCAGGGCGGGGCGCGCTTCATGACCGTGGCGAAGGAGCTGCTCGACAAGGCAGCATCGCTCGGCGATCTGGCCAACGACATCTCGGGCCAGGTGCGCGGCCCGCTCAACGTCGGCTGCCTGCTGACCTTCGCGCAGATCGTGCTGCCGCAGCTGCGCCGCAGCTTCGTCGACGCCTGGCCCGAGGTCGAGTTCCACCAGTTCGAGCGCGACCAGCAGGAACTCTTCGACGCGCTGCGCTCGGCGCGCATCGACGTGGCGCTGACCTACGATCTGAACGTGCCCGCCGATCTCGAGTTCATTCCCCTGATCGAGCTGCCGCCCTTTGCCCTCGTCCACGAGGAGCACGAGCTGGCGCATCTCGACAGCGTCACCCCCGCCGAGCTGGCCGATTACCCGATGGTGCTGCTCGACCTGCCGATGAGCGGCGACTATTTCCTGTCGTTCTTCACCAAGCTCGGCATCACCCCGATGATCGCCGAGCGCACCCGCGACATCGCCGTCATGCGCTCGCTGGTGGCCAATGGCTTCGGCTACGGCATGGGCAACACCCACCCGGCGACCGAGCTTGCCCCCGATGGCCGCCGCCTGCGCTTCATCCCGATGACCGGCCCGGTGCGCAGCCTCAACCTCGGGCTGCTGATGAGCGAGGGGGCGCGGGGCTCGCGCACGGTGCGCGCCTTCATCGAGCACGCTCAGGCCGAGATCACCGAAACCCGCGCGCCGGGGCTGCAAGTTCGGCCCAAGATTGCGTGACGCGGTTTATCCCCCGCGATTCAGAAACGCATATTTCCTTGGCATAAAGCCGCTTTAATCAGCCATTAGCCTGAGCCTAACTCAAGCTTCCAGAAGGTATAATTTACGCGAAGCCCGCACCGAACGATCAACACTCCAGCCCGGCAACACAATAAGCCGCCAAGGAGAAGACGGTGCGAAACCCCAGCTACGATATCCTTTTCGAACCCGCCAAGATCGGCCCGCTCACCGCGAAGAACCGGTTCTACCAAGTGCCGCATTGCAACGGCGGCGGCTACCGCGATCCGTCGGCCGTGGCGGCGATGCGCGGCATCAAGGCCGAGGGTGGCTGGGGCGTTATCTTCACCGAGCAGACCGAGATGCACCACACCTCGGAGATCACCCCGTTCATCGAGCTGCGCCTCTGGGACGACGCCGACATCCCCGCCCTGCGCCGCATGTCCGACGCGATGAAGACCAGGGGGGCGCTGGCGGGCATCCAGCTGGCCTATTCCGGGATCAACGGGCCGAACCTCTACACCAAGGAAGTGCCGCTCGCGCCGTCGGCGCTGCCGATCCGCACCTTCACCAACGACCCGGTGCAGGCCCGCGCGATGGACAAGACCGACATCCGCAACCTGCGCCGCTGGTTCGTCAACGCCGCGAAACGTTCCAAGCTGGCGGGCTTCGATCTGATCTGCCTCTACGGCGCGCATGGCTTCGGCATCTTCCAGCACTTCCTGTCGCGCGCCACCAACCAGCGCTCGGATGAATACGGCGGCTCGCTGGAGAACCGCGCCCGCTTCGTCAACGAGGTGATCGCCGACATGCGCGACGCCGTGGGCGACACCATGGGCATCACCCTGCGCGTCAGCCTCGACGAGACCATCGGCCAGCTCGGTTTCTCCAACGCCGAGGTGCGCGAGTTCATCGAGATGAACGCAGACCTGCCGGACCTCTGGGACCTGGCGCAGGGCACCTGGGAGGATTGCTCGGGTCCGTCGCGCTTCAAGGAAGAGGCGGCGCAGGAGGTGCTGGTCAACGGCATCCGCGAGCTGACCTCGAAGCCGGTGGTCGGCGTCGGCCGCTTCACCTCGCCAGACGTCATGGCGCGGCTGGTGAAGCAGGGCGTGCTCGACTTCATCGGCTGCGCCCGCCCGTCGATCGCCGACCCCTTCCTGCCCAAGAAGATCGAGGAAGGCCGCATCGAGGACATCCGCGAGTGCATCGGCTGCAACATCTGCATCACCGGCGACATGACCATGTCGATCAGCCGTTGCACGCAGAACCCGACCTTCATGGAAGAATGGCGCAAGGGCTGGCACCCCGAGAAGATGAACACCAAGGGCGACAGCTCGAACGTGCTCATCGTCGGCGGCGGCCCCGCCGGTCTCGAAGCGGCGCGGGCGCTCAGCCTGCGCGGCTATGACGTGGCGCTGGCCGAGGCGGGCACCGAGCTGGGCGGCCGCGTCGCGCGCGAGCGCCTGCTGCCGGGGCTGTCCGCCTGGGGCCGCGTGGCCGACTACCGCACCTACCAGCTGTCGCAGCGGCCCAATGCCGAAACCTATCTCGACAGCCGCCTGTCGGCGCAGGACATCCTAGAGTTCGGCTTCGAGAACGTCTGCATCGCCACCGGATCGCACTGGCGCGCCGATGGCGTGTCGCGCCAGCACGTGGTGCCGATGCCCGCCGATCCGGCCATGCCGGTGTTCACGCCAGACGACATCATGGCGGGCAAGCTGCCCAAGGGCGAGGTCGTGCTCTTCGACGACGATCACTACTACATGGGCGGCGTCATCGCCGAGCTGCTGGCCAAGGCGGGCTGCACCGTCACCTTCGTCACGCCGTCGGCCTACGTCTCGGACTGGACGCTGAACACGCTCGAACAGGCGGCGATCCACCGCCGTCTCGTCGAGGCGGGCGTGAAGATCGTGCTCAACACCGGCATCGCCGAACTGAAGGCGGGCGAGGTGGTGACCGACTGCACCTACACCGGGCAGACCTCGGCCATCGGCTGCGACGCCGTGGTTATGGTCGCCTCGCGCATCTCCGACGATGCGCTCTATCACGAGCTGAAGGCGCGCGAGGCCGATTGGGCCGACGCCGGCATCAGGTCGGTCAAGCTGATCGGCGATGCCGCCGCGCCGGGCCCGATCGCCTGGGCCACCTACGCCGGCCACCGCTACGCCCGCGAGCTCGACATGCCCGACATCGGCGACGCGCTGCCGTTCCGCCGCGAGGTCACGCAGCTCGCCTAACCCCCGTCCGGCGCCGGAGGGGAGGCCGGCGCCGGGCCCCAGCAACAGGGATCTCACCATGACACGCGGAAAGGCCGTAGAAGTCTTCAACGTCTCGAAACGCTTCGGCGACTACCAGGCGCTCGACCACGTCGATTTCACCATCCAGGAGAACGAGTTCTTCACCCTGCTTGGCCCCTCGGGCTGCGGCAAGACAACGCTGCTGCGGATGATCGCCGGCTTCGAGACGCCCTCCGAGGGTGCCATCGTGCTGTTTGGGCAGGAGATCGACCGCCTGCCCGCGCACAAGCGGCACGTGAACACGGTGTTCCAGAGCTACGCGCTCTTTCCGCACATGACGCTGGCGCAGAACATCGCCTTCGGGCTGGAGAACCTCGGCTGGGACAAGCCGCGCCGCGAGGTCCGCGTCGCCGAGATGCTCGAGCTGGTACATATGACCGCCTTCGCCAGCCGCCGCCCCGACCAGCTCTCGGGCGGTCAGCGCCAGCGCATCGCGCTGGCACGCGCGCTCGCCCCCGAGCCCAAGGTGCTGCTGCTCGACGAGCCGCTTTCGGCGCTCGACCTGAAGCTGCGGCAAGCCATGCGGGATGAGTTGCGCGCGCTTCAGCGCCAGACCGGCATCACCTTCATCTTCGTCACCCACGACCAGAAAGAGGCGCTCGACATGTCCGACCGCATCTGCGTGCTGGGCCAGGGTCGGGTGCAGCAGATCGGCACCCCCGCCGAGATCTACGAGGAGCCGGAGAACCGTTTCGTCGCCGACTTCATCGGCGAGACCAACTTCCTCGACGCCGAGGTGATCGCGCTCGACGGTGCCCGCGCCCGCATCCGCACCCCGCTGGGGCTGGAGTTCGACGCGGCGCAGAAGGGTCTGTCCGGCCCGGGCCCGGCGACCCTGTCGCTGCGCCCCGAGAAGATCGGCCTGCAGGAGCAGGCCACGGGCAACGTGCTGACCGGCACCATCCGGTCGCGCAACTACATGGGCGGCTACACGCATTTCGTCGTCGAGACCGGCGGTGCCTCGCTGCGCGTCTCGCGCCGCAACGCGGTCAGCCAGGCGGAAAGCTACGCCGTCGGGCAGGAAGTCCGGCTCGGCTTCCGCGACGAGTCGGTCCGGGTTCTGGCGCGATGAGGGGCGCGCGCATCTGGGGGCTTGTCCCTGCCTGGGTGCTGATGCTGGCGACGCTGATGGTGCCGCTGCTGATCGTCGCTGCCGTTTCAGTGGCCGAGCGCGGCTCCTACGGCGGCTTTGCCTGGGATTTCAATCCGCTGTCCTACCGCGAGATCCTGTTCAGCGAGGATTGGGACGGCAACCTGGTCTTCGACCCGAAGTACCTGGCGATCATCGGGCGCACCCTGCTCTTGGCCGGGGCCACCACGCTGATCTGCATGGCGCTGGCGCTGCCCGTGGCCTACGTGATCGCCACCCGCCCGCCGAAGACCAAGGCGCTGCTGATCTACCTCGTGACCCTGCCCTTCTGGGTGTCGATGATCGTGCGCGTCTACGCCTGGCTGATCATCCTCGGGAGCGAGGGCTTCGTCGGCCGCTTCTGGCACTGGATCGGCGGCGAGGGCACATTGCTCTTCACTCCCGGCGCGATGCTGGTCGGCATGGTCTACAGCTACATCCCGCTGATGGTGCTGCCGGTCTTCGCCGCGATCGAGAAGCTTGACCCGGCGCTGCTCGAGGCGGGCGCCGACCTCTACGGCAGCCGCTGGACCACGGCGCGCCGGGTGATCCTGCCGCTGACATGGCCCGGCCTCGCCGCCGGGGCGGTGCTGGTCTTCGTGCCGGCGCTCGGCACGGTGCTGGAGCCGATGCTGCTCGGCGGCGGCAAGCAGATGATGATGGGCACGCTGATCCAGACCCAGTTCGGCGGCGCGCGCAACTGGCCCTTCGGGGCGGCTGTGGCGCTTGTCCTGATGGCGATGGTGGTCATCGTTCTGGTGATCAACGCGCGCAGGTCGATACGCAAGGAGGCCCGCGCATGAGCACCGCACACAACGTTCGACATTACCCCGGCGCAGGGCTTGTCACCTGGGTCTTCTTCCTCTGGCTCTATGCCCCCATCGCCGTGGTGATCTGGCTCTCGTTCAACGAGAACCGCCTTGTCTCGGTCTGGACCGGCTTTTCCATGAAATGGTACGAGGCCGCGCTGTCGAACCGCGCGCTGCTCGATGCGCTGCGCGTGTCGCTGACCGTCGCCGTGGTCGCCACCACCATCGCCACGCTGGTCGCGCTTTCGGCCGCGATGGTCCTCAGCCGCAACGAGACGATGCGCTTCCGCCGCCTGTCAGAGACGGTGGTCAACCTGCCGCTGCTGCTGCCCGAGATCGTCGTTGCCGTGGCCTCGCTGATCCTCTTCTCGCAGCTGGGCTTTTCCAACGGCATGGCGCGGCTGATCGTGGCGCATTCGGCCTTCTGCACGCCGTTTGCCTTCCTGCCGATCCGCGCCCGGATGCAGGGCATGAGCCGCGACTACGAGGAGGCCGCCAAGGACCTCTACGCCGCGCCCTTCACCGCCTTCCGCCGGGTGACGCTGCCGCTGATCCTGCCCGGCGTCTTCGCCGGGGCGATGCTGGCCTTCGTGATCTCGATGGACGATTTCATCACCTCGAACCTGCTCGCCACCGGCGGCACCACCACGCTGCCGGTCTACATCTTCGGCCTGATCAAGCAGGGCACCACGCCCGAGCTCAACGCGATCTCGACGCTGCTGATCTTCGCCTCGCTCATCATCGCGACCTTCGCGCTGGTCCTCTCGGCCCGGTCGATGCGGCGCGGCTGATACCACCGAACAAAAAACCAACAGGAGAGACATCCATGAACCTCAAGACCATGCTTGGCGCGGCCACCGCCATCGCGCTGGCCCTGCCCGCCTACGCAGAGGGCACGCTCAACCTCTACACATGGTCCGACTCCATCGCCCCCGAGCTGATCGAGAAGTTCGAGGCGCAGACCGGCACGACCATCAACACCGATGGCT
This sequence comes from Salipiger mangrovisoli, assembly GCF_015223355.1. Taxonomy (GTDB): domain Bacteria; phylum Pseudomonadota; class Alphaproteobacteria; order Rhodobacterales; family Rhodobacteraceae; genus Salipiger; species Salipiger mangrovisoli. Next base: position 48,695 of record NZ_JADFFK010000009.1, read on the forward strand.
TCCAGTCCAACGAGGACGCGCTGACCAAGCTGCAGGCGGGCTCGTCGGGCTATGACATCGTCACCCCCTCGCAGCACTTCGTGAAGATCGTGATCGACGAGGGGCTGCTCGAGGACATCGGTGCCAAGGACCTCGCCGCCTACGCGCAGGTGGACGACAAGTGGAAGGGCCAGTGGTGGGATCCCGAGAACGCCTACTCGATCCCCCTCGCCTACGGCACCGCCGGCTTTGCCGTGAACCGCGACGTCTATGAAGGCCCGGTCGACAGCTGGGAGGTCTACTTCACCCCGCCAGCCGACCTGAAGGGCAAGGTCGCCTCGCTGTCCTACCCGGACGAGGTCGTGGGGGCTGCGCAGCTCTACCTCGGCGTGCCCTTCTGCTCCGAGGACAAGGCCGAGATGAAGAAGGTCTACGACCTGCTCATGGCGCAGAAGCCCGACGTGGCGGCCTACAGCTCGGACAACATCGAGAACCGCCTCGGCACCGCCGAGGTCGGCGCGCACTTCTGGTGGGACGGCAACGTGCTGAAGACCCGCAACGACGGCGCGAACATCGTCTACGCCGAGCCCAAGGAAGGCCTCGTCGGCTGGCTCGACAGCTTCGTGGTGCCGAAGGGCGCGGCCAACGTCGAGGGCGCGAAGCAGTTCATCGACTTCATGTCGGAGGAAGAGAATGCGACCATTCAGTACAACTACTACGCGCATTCCTCGCCGGTGAAGCTGGACCTGACCAAGGCCAAGTACACCCCCGAGAACGCCCCCGAGCTCTTCCCGACCGTGCCGGTCGAATTCTCCAAGGCCTGCTCACCCGCCGCGCAGGATCTGGTGACCAAGGTCTGGACCGACCTGCTGCGGTAAGCGCAGCGCCCGCAAGTTCCCCGCCCGGCCGGACCCGCTCTGGCCGGGCGCCTCCCATTGATCGAAAGACCCGATGCCATGCCCCGGACCAGCCCCCAGACGATCGAGATCCACAACGCCCGCGACATCTACAGCCAGCAGCCGGTCTCGCTGCGGCTGAAGGACGGGGTGATCGACTGGATCGGCACGCCGGGTGACATGCCCGACGCTACCGGCAACGCGCGGCGCATCGAGGCCGACGGCCTCTGGGTCTCGCCTGGCCTCTGCGACAGCCACCTGCACCTTTTCACCGGCGGCATCACCCTCACCCAGCTGAACCTCTTCGGCCTCGACAACCGTGCGGACTTTGCCACCGCGCTTGGCGACTACCGCAAGGGCCGCGAGGACGACCCGCTGCTCTGCGCCATCTCGGCCAACTACGAGATCCTCGGCCCCGGCACCCGCCCCGACCGCCACGCGCTCGACGCGCTGCTGCCGGACCAGCCGCTGGTGATCTACGCCGTCGATCTGCACACCTCCTGGGCCAACACCGCCGCGCTCGCCGCCGCCGGGCTGATGGACCACGTTCCCGAGGTGAAGAACGCCGAGATCGTGCTCGGGCCGGATGGCAAGCCCAATGGCGAGCTGCGCGAGGGCAACGCGATGCGCCTCGTCGGCAAGCTCTCGGCCAACGGCGGGCGCGACAATGCCGCCATGGCCGGTGACGAGCCCGGCCCGGTGACCGAGGCCGAGCGCGCCGCCGACAAGGCCGCGCTCGCCGCCGCCCTGCAGGCCTGCGCCGCCTATGGCATCACCACCGGCGTCAACATGGACGGCAACCTCTATCAGGCCGAGCTGCTGTCGGAGATGGAGCGCGACGGCGAACTGCCGACCCGCGTCTCGCTGGCCATGCGCCTGTCGCCTGCACATGACGCGGCGCGCATCGCCGAGCTGATCGAGGCCGCCACCCGGCAGGGCTCGGACAAGCTGTCCTTCGGCCGCATCAAGATGTTCCTCGACGGCGTCTTCGACACATGGACGGCATATCGCACCGACGACTACCCTGACCGCGCCGGCTTCCGCAGCGAACCGCTCTTTACCCCCGAGCGGTTCGAGGCGATCTGCAAGGCCGCCGACGCGAAGGGTCTGCAAATCCAGGTGCATTGCGTCGGCGATGCGGCGGTGAAGACCGCGCTCGACGGCTACGAGGCGGCGCGCGCCGCCAATGGCCCGCGCGATGCGCGCCACCGGGTCGAGCATATCGACATGCTGCACCCGGACGATCTGGCCCGTTTCGCCGCGCTCGACGTGGTCGCCTCGATGCAGCCGGTGCACCCGCCGGGCTCCAGCGGCCTGCCGCTCGAGCCGACCGTCTCGATCATGGGCCGCGACCGCTGGAAGGACACCTTCCCCTGGAAGGCCCTAAGGGACGCTGGTGCCAGGCTCGCCTTCGGCACCGACTGGCCGACCGCGCCGCTCTCGCCGTTCAACGCCATCCATTCGGCGCTGGCGCGCCAGCCCTGGGCCGAGGATGTCCCCGACCAGCGCCTCCCCTTCGAGGCGGTGATCGACGCCTATACCTCGGGCGGCGCTTACGCGCTCTTTGCCGAGGCGTCGCGCGGAAAGCTGGAGGCGGGCATGGCGGCGGATGTGGTGCTGCTGGAGGGCGATCCCCGCGACCTGCTCGGCAGCGACAGGGCCTGCCGCGCCCATACCACCGTCTGCGACGGGCAGATCGTCTACGAGGCAGAGGCATGATGCCGCCCCGCGTCGAAGAGCTGCTCGCCCGGCTCGTCGCCTTCCCCACGGTTTCGGCCAGATCAAACCTCGCGCTGATCGACTGGGTGCAGGAATTTCTGAAAGACGCGGGGTTCTCCGTCATTCGGATCGCCGCAGGGGACGCGCCCAAGGCCGGGCTGCTGGCGAAGTTCGGCGCGGGAGACGGCGGCACGCTGCTCTCGGCCCACAGCGACGTGGTGCCGACCGAGGGGCAGCAGTGGTCCGTCGATCCCTTTGCCCTCACCCCGCGCGGCGACCGGCTGCACGGGCGCGGCACCACGGACATGAAGGGCTTCGTCGCCTGCGTGCTCGCATTGGCGGAGAGCTTCCGCGACACTCCCCCGGCGCGCCCGGTCAGCATCGCGCTCAGCTGGGACGAGGAAGTGGGCTGCCGCGGCATCCCGCAGATGATCGACCACGTCATCCCGGTGCTCGGCAAACCCGACCTCTGCGTCGTCGGCGAGCCGACCCTGATGCGCCTCGCCGTGGGACACAAGGGCAAGGCCAGCTACCGCGCCAGCTGCCACGGCGAGCCCGGCCATTCCGCCATGGCGCCGCGCTTCACCAACGCGCTGCACCTCGCCGCCGATCTGATCACCGCGTTGCGCAGGGAATAGGCGCGTCTGCTCGCCGAGGGAGCCCAGGACGTCGCCTATGACATTGCCTGCTCGACGGTACACGCCGGCAGGATGCAGGGCGGCGTCGCGCTGAACATCGTGCCCGAGCGCGCCGAGGTCGATTTCGAGATCCGCCACCTCGCGGTGGAAGCGCCGCAAGACATCCTTCGGCGCATCCGCGCCGGACTGCCCGAGGGTATCGGGATCGCGGAGGTCAGCGCCTATCCCGGCCTCGACGCCGACCCGGCCCGGCCCGCGATCCGACGCCTTGCCGCGCTGCTGCCCGAGCCCGCGCCGGTCAAGGTGTCCTACGGCACCGAGGCAGGCTTCTTCGCCGCGCTCGACATTGCCACCGTGGTCTGCGGGCCGGGCACCATGGACGACGGCCATCAGCCCGACGAGTCGATCGCGCGCGACCAGCTCGCGCTCTGCTCCGATGTCCTGGCCCGCCTGGTCCGCAGCTGACCGCCCCGCGCGCGCAGGAAAAGGGCCGGTCACGGACCTCCGCGACCGGCCCTATCTTCTAGGCCGAAATATCCCAGGGGTGAATTCGCCGCAGGCGAAGAGGGGGCAGCGCCCCCTCGCGCCTTCAGGCCTTCGCCACCACGCCGTAGATCTGCGCGATGCGCTCGACCGCGGCCTCGGGCGACAGCTCCTCGCTCTCGCCGGTGCGGCGCGAGGTCAGCTCGACCACGCCGTTCTTCAGCCCGCGCGGACCGACGGTGATGCGCCACGGCAGGCCGATCAGGTCCATCGTGGCGAACTTGCCACCCGCGCGCTCGTTGCGGTCGTCGTAGAGCGGCTCCAGCCCCAGCGCGGTGAGCGACTTGTAGAGCGCCTCGCAGGCCGCATCGGCCTCGTCGTCGCCCTGCTTGAGGTTGACGATGCCGCAATGGAACGGGGTGACGCCCTCGGGCCAGATGATGCCCTTGTCGTCGTGGCTGGCCTCGATGATCGCGCCCAGCAGGCGCGACACGCCGATGCCGTGCGAGCCCATGTGCACCGGCACCTTGTTGCCCTCGTTGTCGACGACGGTGGCGCCCATCGGCTCCGAGTACTTGGTGCCGAAGTAGAAGATCTGGCCGACCTCGATGCCGCGCGCGGTGCGGCGGCGCTCCTCGGGGACCTCGGCAAAGACCGCCTCGTCGTGGGTCTCGTCGGTGCGGGCGTAGCGCGAGGTGAACTCCTCGAGCACCGCCTGGCACTGCTCGACCGAGTCGTAGTCGATTTCGCGGTCGCCGAACTTCAGCTCGGTGATCTGGCTGTCATAGAACACCTCGGATTCGCCGGTCTCCGCCAGCACGAGGAACTCGTGGGTGTCGTCGCCGCCGATCGGGCCGCTGTCCGCGCGCATCGGGATCGCCTGCAGGCCCATGCGCTCGTAGGTGCGCAGGTAGCTGACGAGGTGACGGTTGTAGGCGTGCAGCGCGTCTTCCTTCGTGAGGTCGAAGTTGTAGCCGTCCTTCATGTAGAACTCGCGGCCACGCATCACGCCGAAGCGCGGGCGGATCTCGTCGCGGAACTTCCACTGGATCTGGTAGAGCGTCAGCGGCAGGTCCTTGTAGCTGCCGACGTGGCTGCGGAAGATGTCGGTGATCAGCTCTTCGGCGGTGGGGGTGAACAGCATGTCGCGATCGTGGCGGTCACGGATGCGCAGCATCTCCTCGCCGTAATCGTCGTAACGGCCGGACTCGCGCCACAGGTCCGCCGACTGGATGGTCGGCATCAGCATCGGGATATGGCCCGCGCGCTTCTGCTCCTCGTGGATGATGTCCTCGATCTTGCGCAGCACCTTGAAGCCGAGCGGCAGCCAGGAATAGATCCCGGCGCTCGATTGCTTGATCATGCCGGCGCGCAGCATGTAGCGGTGCGAGACGATCTGCGCCTCGGACGGCGTTTCTTTCAGAACGGGCAGGAAATAACGGCTCAGACGCATGCGGGCCTCCCGGAAATTGGCGTTTCGACCGGGTTAGGCGAAGGGCGCGCCAAGGGCAAGTGCCCAGCGCGGAGACCCTGTCGGAGCCGGCACGGAAGTCCTGCGGTGCGGCACAGCGGCGGGGCGGCGCAACGCGGTCGGTCGGGGGGATCGGTCCGGGCGCTCAGGCGAGGGCGGAATGGGCGTGGGAGGTGAGGATCAGAAACAGCGGCAGGAGGAGAAAGACCCAGATAAAAAGACCGCGCAGCATGGCCGCTCCTTCACAATCAGACAGAATATTCGTCACTCAAATTCAACGCCGGTCAGTTTGCACCGCCCGGGCCCGCCAATCCAGCACGGAATCGGCGCAAGAGTGTCTCGGACTTGAAAACAAAGGGCGAAGCGGCGATGTAGGTCTGACGCAAGGAGAAGGATTCCCATGGCGCTGCCGGTCCGCGATCAGATGAAGTACTGGGGCGTGGCGGCCGTCGTCTTCGCCGTGGTGCTTTGGTACCTCGGCAATGTGCTGTTGCCGTTCATCCTTGGCGGGGCGATCGCCTATTTCCTCGACCCGGTTGCCGACCGGCTGGAGCGCATGGGGCTGAGCCGCGCCATGGCGACGATGGTGATCACGCTCGCGGCGATCCTGATCTTCGTCATCCTCGCGCTGGCGGTGGTGCCCGCGCTGGTGCGCCAGGCGGCCGACCTGATCGAGACCGCACCGAAGCTCTTCCAGGACCTGCGCGACTTTCTCGGCACGCATTTCCCGACGCTGGTCGACGAGGGCAGCCCGATGCGCGAGGCGCTGGCCTCGATCGGCGACACCGTCAAGGAGCGCGGTGCCGAGCTGCTGAACACCGCGCTCAGCTCGGCCATGTCGGTGATCAACATCCTGATGCTCTTCGTCATCGTGCCTGTGGTGGCGGTCTACCTGCTGCTCGACTGGGACCGGATGGTGGCGCGCATCGACGAGCTTCTGCCGCGCGACCATGTCTCGGTGATCCGCCAGATCGCCCGCGAGATCGACGCCACGCTCGCCGGCTTCGTGCGCGGCATGGGCTCGGTCTGCCTGATCCTCGGCTGCTACTACGCCATCGCGCTGGCACTGGTCGGGCTGAACTTCGGCCTCGTGGTCGGGGTGATCGCCGGGCTGCTGACCTTCATCCCCTACGTCGGCGCGATCATCGGCGGCGCGCTGGCCATCGGCCTGGCGCTGTTCCAGTTCTGGGGCGAATGGTACTGGATCGCCGCGGTGGCGGGGATCTTCTTCCTCGGCCAGTTCCTCGAGGGCAATTTCCTGACGCCGAAACTGGTCGGAAGCTCGATCGGCCTGCACCCGGTGTGGCTGATCCTCGCGTTGTCCGTCTTCGGCACGCTCTTCGGCTTCGTCGGCATGCTGGTGGCGGTGCCGCTGGCGGCGGCGCTGGGGGTGATCATGCGTTTCGTGATCACCCAGTACAAGGACAGCCGCCTCTACCGCGGGCTCGAGACCGACGGCTACGTCACGGGCCAAGCGGCCCCCGAGCACCTGGCGACGGGTCCGGAGACCCGATGATCATGGCACGGCAGCTGCCTCTGCCCCTGCCGGTCCGCGCGGCGCTGGGGCGTGAGGACTATTTCGTCAGCTCCTCCAACAGCCTCGCCGTGGCGCTGCTCGACGGCTGGCAGGGCTGGCCGGCGGGCAAGCTGCTGCTGGTCGGCCCCGCCGGATCGGGCAAGACCCATCTGGCGCACGTCTGGGCAGCCGAGAGCGGCGCGACGATCCTGCCCGCCACCGCCCTGCCCGGCCTGCCCATCCCCGAAATCGCCGCCGGGCCGGCCTGCATCGAGAACGTGCCGCGGATCGCCGGCAACCGCCCCGCCGAAGAGGCCCTCTTCCACCTGCACAACCTCGCGCTGGCGCAGGGCCAGCCGCTGCTGCTGAGCGCCGAGACCGCGCCGCGCCGCTGGCCGCTGAGCCTGCCGGACCTGAAGTCGCGCATGGAGGCCACGCAGACCGCAACCCTGCGCGAGCCCGACGACGCGCTGCTCGCCGCGGTGCTGGCCAAGCTGCTGGCCGACCGCCACTGCATCCCGGCACCGGACGTGATCCCCTACCTGCTGCGCCAGATGCCGCGCAGCTTCGCCATGGCGCAGCGCGTCGCCGCCGAGCTCGACGCCCGCGCCCTCGGGCGGGCCAAGGGGATCACCCGCGCGCTCGCCCGCGAGGTCTTGCTCTCGCTCGAGCGCCGCGGCTAGAGAGCCTTGCGCGCCCGGTCCGGGTCGGCCATCCTTGCCCTTTCATCAAGCTGTTGCAATTCGTGACGCATATGCCCCCCATGACACTCGCCGATTTTCTCAAAGCCCCGATCCCCGAACCCCAGGACTTGCCCGACATCGACCTGTCGGGTCCCGGCCGTTTCTTCAACCGCGAGCTCAGCTGGCTCGGCTTCAACTGGCGGGTGCTGGAAGAGGCCGAGAACACCAAGGTTCCGCTGCTCGAGCGGCTGCGCTTCCTGTCGATCTCGGCCACCAACCTCGACGAGTTCTACACCGTGCGCGTCGCCGGCCTGCGCGAGCTTGCGCACGCGGGCAACACCACCCCCGCCGCCGACGGCCTCAGCCCGGCCGAGCAGCTGGTGCTGATCGACGAGGACGCGCGCCAGCTCATGGCGCATCAGCAGAAGGTGCTGGGCGCGCTGCAGCTCGAACTCGAGGCTGCGGGCATCAGCCTCGTGCTGCGCGACGACCTGCTGCCCGAGGACCTGGAGTACCTGCAACGGCAGTTCCTCGAACAGGTTTTCCCGGTGCTCTCGCCGCTGGCCATCGACCCGGCGCATCCCTTCCCCTTCATCGCCAACATGGGCTACTGCCTCGCGCTGGAACTCGAGCGCAAGCGCGACCGGCGCACCCGGCAGGCGCTGCTGCCGATCCCGCATCAGATCGCCCGCTTCATCGCCCTGCCCGCCGGCGAGGGCCAAAAGCGGTTCATCTTCCTCGAGGACGTGCTGCTGCTGCACATCGAAAGCCTGTTCCCCGGCTACCGGGTGAAGGATCAGTTCGGGTTCCGCGTGCTGCGCGACAGCGACATCGAGGTCGAGGAAGAGGCCGAGGACCTGGTGCGCGAGTTCGAGGTCGCGCTGAAGCGCCGCCGCCGCGGCGAGGTGGTGCGGCTGACCATCACCGCCGGCGCGCCCAAGCAGCTGCGCAGCATCGTCATGCGCGAGCTGCTGGTCGGCGAGGACGAGGTGATCGAGCTCGACGGGATGATCGGCATGGCCGACCTCAAGGAGCTGGTGCTCGACGACCGGCCCGACCTGCTCTGGCCCACCTTCACCCCGCGCGTGCCCGAGCGGGTGCAGGACCACGAAGGCAACATGTTCGAGGCGATCAAGCAAAAGGACATGCTGCTGCACCACCCCTACGAGACCTTCGACATGGTGGTGCGCTTCCTCAACCAGGCGGCGCTCGACCCCGACGTGGTGGCGATCAAGCAGACGCTCTACCGCACCTCGCGCAACTCGCCGATCGTTGAAGCGCTCTGCGAGGCGGCCGAGGACGGCAAGTCGGTCACCGCGCTGGTCGAACTGAAGGCGCGCTTCGACGAGGCCGCCAACATCCGCCAGTCGCGGCGGCTCGAACGGTCCGGTGCCCACGTTGTCTACGGCTTCCTCGACTGGAAGACCCACGCCAAGATCTCGAGCGTGGTGCGCCGCGAGGGCGACAGGCTGGTGACCTACACCCACTGGGGGACCGGCAACTACCACCCGATCACCGCAAAGATCTACACCGACCTGAGCTTCTTCACCTGCGACGCGGCACTCGGCCGGGACGCCTCGAAGATCTTCAACTACCTGTCGGGCTACGCCATGCCCGAGGGGCTGGAGAACCTGGTGATCTCGCCGCACACGCTGAAGCCGCGGATGCTCGAGCTGATCGAGGCCGAGGCCGAGCACGCCCGCCAGGGCCGCCCGGCGCAGATCTGGCTGAAGATGAACTCGCTGATCGAGCCCGACATGATCGACGCGCTTTACGCCGCCAGCCAGGCCGGGGTGAAGATCGACTGCGTCATCCGCGGCATCTGCGGGTTGCGTCCCGGCGTGAAGGGCCTGTCGGAAACCATCCGGGTGAAAAGCATCGTCGGCCGCTTCCTCGAGCATTCGCGCATCGCCTGCTTCGGCAATGGCCACGGGCTGCCGCACAGCAAGGCGCGGGTGCTGATCTCCTCGGCGGACTGGATGGGGCGCAACCTCAACCGCCGCATCGAGACCGGGGTCGAGATCATGAACCCCACGGTGAAGGCGCAGATCGTCAGCCAGATCATGGCGGCGAACCTCGCCGACACGGCGCAGAGCTGGGTGATGGAACCCTCGGGCAAGTTCACCCGCCACGCGGTGCCGGAGGGCGCGTTCTCGTTCAACTGCCACCGGTTCTTCATGGAAAACCCCTCGCTCTCGGGGCGCGGCTCGGCCGGGGCCAAGGACGTCCCCAAGCTGACCCACGCCGGCGACTGAGGCCGCGCCGCCAGCGGCGCGAGAATTTCCGGAGAGACGAAGGGGCGTGCACCGCCGCCTCTTCTCTTTCCAAATACGCCGGGGGAGCGGCACGCAGGTGCCGCGGGGGCGGAGCCCCCGGGCGCGGCTCCCTCCCGCCAGAGATGCCCTAACCCCTTTTGCGCCCTGCCCACCCCGTGCTAGAGGAAGGGGCGAGACCAATGCCGGAGGAGCAGATGGACGGTAACGGCGACTCCAGCCAGGGCGATTCCGGCCTTTTCGGGCGGCCGCTTTTCGAGGATCCCCGCGCAAGGCGCCTGTCCAAGGTCGGCGTGGTGGACATCGGCTCCAACTCGGTGCGCCTCGTGGTCTTCGACGGCGCAGCGCGCAGCCCGGCCTATTTCTACAACGAGAAGATCATGTGCGGCCTCGGCGCCGGCATGTCCGAGACCGGGCGCCTCAACCCCGAGGGCAAGGACCGGGCGCTGGCCGCGCTCAAACGCTTCCAGACGCTGGCGCGCGGCATGGAGCTGCCGCCGCTCACCGCCGTCGCCACCGCCGCCATGCGCGAGGCCGAGGACGGCCCCGCCTTCCGCGCCGAGATCGAAGAGGCGACCGGGCTGAAAATCTGGGTGATCGACGGCGACGAAGAGGCGCGGCTGTCTGCCCAGGGCGTGCTGCTCGGCTGGCCGGGCGCCAACGGGCTGGTCAGCGACATCGGCGGCTCGTCCATGGAACTCGCCGAGATCCGCGGCGGGCAGATCGGCAAACGCGCCACCTCGGCGCTGGGGCCGTTGAAATTCAAGGATCTCGAGGGCGGCAAGAAGGCCCGCGAGAAATACGTCGCCAAGGCGATCGAGGCGCTGGCCGAGCGCATGGGCACCGAGCCCGCGCCGCTGTTTCTCGTCGGGGGGTCCTGGCGTGCCATCGCGCGCATCGACATGGAGCGCCTCGGCTACCCGCTGCATGTGCTGCACGAATACCGCATGACCCCGGAGTCGGCGCAGGAGACGCTGAAGTTCATCGAGGACGCCGACCTCGACGCGCTGCGCGGCGCTTGCGGCATCTCCTCGGCGCGGATGAGCCTCGTGCCCTATGCCGCCGAGGTGCTGGCCGAGCTGCTGCGGGTGTTCCAGCCCAGCGGCATCGCCATCTCCAGCTACGGCATCCGCGAGGGGCTGCTCTACGAGCAGATGCCGCAGATGCTGCGCGACCGCGACCCGCTGATCGAGGCCTGCCGCTTTGCCGAGGCCAAGGACGCGCGCCTGCCCGGCTTCGGCAAGAAGCTCTTCCGCTTCGTGCTGCCGCTGTTCCCCGGCGCGACGGACGCCTCGCTGCGCATCGTCAAGGCCGCCTGCCTGCTGCATGACGTGAGCTGGCGGGCCCACCCCGACTACCGCGCCGAGACCTGCTTCGACAACGCCACCCGCGCCAACCTCGGCGGACTGGATCACCCCGAGCGGGTCTATCTCGGCCTTGCGCTGCTGCACCGCTACCGCAACAAGCGCGAGGGCACGCGGTTCGAGGATTTCTATACGCTGCTCGACAAGGCGCGCACGCAGGAGGCAGAGATCCTCGGCAAGGCGATGCGCTTCGGCTCGATGCTGTGGATGTCCGATGTCAGCAAGGAAGACGGCGCGCAGTTCGACTGGGACCCCGAGCAGCTTCGGCTCCGCCTGCACCTGACCGAGGAAGCCGCCGCGCTCTACGGCGAAGTCGCCGAGGCGCGGCTCGTGTCGCTGGCGAAGGCGCTCGCTGCCAAGTTGCTCGTGGTGGACATCGACGGCGAGGCACCGCGCGAGCTGCTCTGACTCACAGCTCGACTTCGCCGCCCGGCCCGGTTTCTGGCCCCGCGTCCGGCCCAGAGTCGGGCCCCGTGTCGGGCAGCATCCTGTCCTCGCCCGGCGCGTCGGGACCGAGTTTCTCGCGGCGGCGGATGAGGATGTCGCCGTTGGGCAGCATCTCGGGTGCCTCGTAGAGCGTCCAGTCCTCGATCTGCTCGGAGAGCTGCGCCATGGCCGGCCCCATTTCCTGCACGAAGCTCTGCAGGGCCGGACCCATTTTGTCCGCCAGTCCGCGCAGGTCCTGAAGCGCCGGGTCCAACTCGTCGCGCAGGCCGCGCAGGAACATGTCCGCGCCCCGCTCCATCAGGCTCGGGCCGCTGTCGGGTGTCTCCTCCGGGGTCTCGGCCTGCTGCGCGAAGGCAGGAGCGTAGAGCGGCGCGGCCAGCAGGCACGCCACGAGGAAATGCTTCGGGGCAAAGGGAAAAATCCGGATCATGGCGGCACTATAGGCGGCTTGGCCGAGTCGCGACAGCGAAACCCGGAGCCGACGTTCAGACGGCGAGATCCAGCGTGACCGGGAAATGATCGGAGGCGGTGAGCAGCGCGCTGCACAGGTCCGTCGCCTGCCAGCAATGGGCATCGTCGAATGGGTGCCAGATGCGCCAGCCCTGCGCCAGCTCGCGCAGATCGCGCGAGACCATGACGTAATCCAGCAGCGCCTGAAGGTAGCGCTTCTCGGGCTCGATGTAGAACCGCGCAGTGCTCGGTTGCGGCGTGAGCCGCCCGCGCAGCGCCTGCATCGCATGGGGATCGTAGAGCGCGCTGTCGCCCTTGCCCAAGATGACCTCGACCGAGCTGCGCCCGAACAGCGCCTCGTATTCATCAAGCCCCGGACCGTCATTGAGATCGCCCATCACGATCACGCTCTCGCCGTCCTCGAGCAGCGCATCGACCCGGCGGCGCAGCCAGATCGCCTGGGCGAGCTGCTTGCGGCGATTGGTGATCGAGGCCCGCATGACCTGGTCATGCCCCCGCGCCCCGTGCGGCGCCTTGGACTTCAGGTGCGCGCCGATCAGCCGGATGACCCGCCCCGAGGTGGTGGACAGCTCGACCTCGAGCGGCGGCTTGGAGAAGACCACGAGATCCTCCGTGTCATCGAAATCCAGGTCGATGCGCAGTTCGCGGTCGAACCGCGGCGCGTCCTGGGTGTCCCCCGGAACGTGGCGCACGCTCATCCGGTCGGGATCGTAAAGCAGCGCGATTTCCTGCTGGGTCTCGTTGACGAAGCCGACCAACACCTCGCGCGTCCGCAGGTCGAAGGAACGGGCGAAATTCTTCAGCGACCGGCGGGTGTCGCGGTGGGTGCCGGTGTCTGGCGCCTCGATGATCATCACCGCGTCCGCGTCCATCGCGGTGAACACCAGGCCAAGCGCCTCGGCCTGCTCGGCGCGGGTCACGTCGCGGCGGCCGGACCAATGGTCATCGATCAGCAGCTCGCCACGCTTGTTGAAGAGATCATCGAACCACTCGACGTTGTAGGTCGCCAGGCGCATCGCCTCAGACCTGTTCGCGGGCCGAGATCTCTTCCCATGCCTGGTTGATCGCGATGAGCCGACGCTCCGAGAGCTTGATCGCCTCTTCCGGAAGACCGCGGGCGCACATCACGTCGGGGTGGCTCTCTCGCACGAGCTGTCGCCAGTGCTTGCGGATTTCCTCCATCGGCATCTCGGGGTTCACCCCGAGCACGGTGAACGGATCGGGCGCGCAATCGGGCACGAAGCGCGCGCGCAGGGCGCGGAAGGCGGTGTCGGGCATCTCGAAGATCTCGGCGACCCGCTCAAGGAAGGCATTCTCGGCCGAGTGGTAGTTGCCGTCGGCCATGGCGATGTAGAAGAGCCCCTCCATCAGGTCCGAGAGCTGCTCCGCGTTGCCCTCGAACATGCGGCGGATGCGGCGCGCGTATTCCTCGAAACCGGCAACGTCCTGCCGGGCGAGGTTGAACACCCGCGCCGCCGCCGGTTCATCCTCGGGGGCGATGGTGAAGATCTCGCGGAACGCGGCGACCTCGTTGCGGGTCACCTGGCCATCCGCCTTGGCCATCTTGGCCGAGAGCGCGATGACCGCGATGGTGAAGGCGACGCTGCGCTCGGGCGGCTGGCGCAGGCGCTCGAAGACGGCCGTCAGCCCCTCGCCCTTGGCAAGGGCGGCGAGGGCTTCGGAGATGCGGGTCCAGATCGACATGTCGGCAGTTTACGCGGCCAAAGCGCAACTGTCAGTGCGACAATGAGAAGTCACGAAAAATTCTGTCCTGCGTCAGCGGTCTGTGAGCTTTGTGTGCCGCCCGTGCAGACGCCGCGGACGTCAGAGGAACTTCTGCATCAGCACCAGATCCATCCAGCGCCCGAACTTGAAGCCGACCTCGGGCAGCCGCGCGATCTCGGAAAAGCCGAGCGCCGCATGGAAGGCGATACCTGCCGAATTCTCGCCCGAGACCCCGGCAAAGAGGCTGTGCGCCCCCTGTGCACGCGCCTCGGCCATCAGCGCCATCATCAACGTCCGCCCGACGCCGCGTCCACGGGCCGCCGGCCCGAGGATCACCGTGTGTTCGAGCGTCCTGGCGTAGCCCGGCCCGCCGCGGAACTGGAAGAAGGTGGCAAAGCCGAGCACAAGCCCTTCCTCTTCGGCCACGAGAAAGGCCGGGCCGCGCGCGGCGAAATCCGCCGCCAGCCCCTCGGGGGTCTTGCGCAGGTTGGTGAAGGTGGCAGCGCTCTCGTCGATGATCGGATTCCAGATCGCCGCGACGGCGACGGCATCCGCCGCGGTCGCGGGACGGATGATCATTGCAGGATCCTTTGGCCCGAGGGCGTGGCGAAGCTGGCGCGCAGCGCGGGCTTGGCCTCGACCGCGAAATCGACCAGCGGGGTCGCCAGCGCCGGCCCGATCAGCGCCTTCAGCGCCTCTGCCTCCGGATGCGCCACGGTCAGGGCTTCGAGCCGCGTGCCGGCCCCGGCAAGCGACACCCCCGGCGGCACCGGGCTGATCCATTCGATCAGCGCCGGAAACAGGCCGTCAAAGGGCAGCTGCCCGTCGCGCGGGACCGAGATTTTCCAGCTGAGTGCCCCGCGCGTCACCGGCACCGCCTCGCCCGCCATGGGGAAGCGCGCCAGCGCCGCGTCGATGTCGGGCACCCGGCAGATCCACTTGTCGAGCCGCGCCGGCCCGGAGAAACCGTCGAGTCCGAACCAGCGCGCACGCCCCGGCGCAGGGGCCGAGGGATCGACGGCGATGGCCTCGAGGTACAGCTCGTCTTCCAACCCGATCAGGAAATTGTGGGTGCCGAAGTCGGGATGCGCCCCACCCGGCGAAAGCGGCTGCCCGAGTGCGCTTTCGGCATGGCTCACCGCCTCTGCCAGCGTCTCGCCAAGAACCGCCACGTGATCAAGTTCGAGCATCATCCCTCCGATGTGAGTGTATCCGCATCACGATAGCCGGGGGCACGGGGGGTGCAATGGCGAAATCGTCCTGTTTCGAGCGCGGCAACACGGTCGGAACGGTCTTGCAGTGGTCAATCCCGAACCGCCCCGCTAGGGTGCGCCCGAAGGCTGGCACCCACGACCGGCCCCGAGGCAAGGACAGACCCCGATGAAGACCCGCACCCTCCTGCTGATGCTCGCCGCAACGCTCGGACTCGCCGCTTGCGGCGTGCCCTTCGTTCCGTTCATCTAACGGCAGCCGGTCGGCCCACGCCGCAGGGCGTGAGCCGAGGCGCGGTCACTCCGCCGCGCGCGCCCCGATGAGGCCGAGGATCTCCTTGGCCGCCGAGGGGATGTTGGTGCCGGGCCCGAAGATCGCCTTCACCCCGGCCTTGTAGAGGAAGTCGTAATCCTGATGCGGGATCACCCCGCCGCAGATCACGATGATATCCTCGGCCCCCTGCTCCTTGAGCGCCTGCACCAGTTGCGGGGCAAGCGTCTTGTGGCCGGCGGCCTGCGACGAGATGCCCACGATGTGCACGTCGTTGTCGATGGCATCCTGCGCCGCCTCTTCCGGGGTCTGGAACAGCGGGCCGACGTCGACGTCGAAACCGATGTCGGCGAAGGCGGTGGCGATCACCTTGGCGCCGCGGTCATGCCCGTCCTGCCCCATCTTCACCACCAGCATCCGCGGGCGGCGGCCCTCGGTTTCGGCGAAGCGCTCCACGTCACGCTGGATCTGGGCAAAGCCCTCGTCACCCTCGTAGGCGGCGCCGTAGACCCCGGCGAGGGTTTTCACCTCGGCGCGGTGACGTCCGAATTCCTTTTCCATGGCCATGGAAATCTCTCCGACAGAGGCCCGCGCACGGGCGGCTTCGACCGCGGCTTCCAGCAGGTTGCCGCCCTCCTTCGCGCGCCGCGTGAGCTCGGCCAGCGCCGCGTCGCATGTCGCCTGATCACGGGTCGCGCGGACATGCTCCAGTCGGGCAACCTGGTTCTCGCGCACCTTGGCATTGTCGATGTCGAGGATGTCGATCGGGTCTTCCTTGTCCTTGCGGTACTTGTTGACCCCGACGATCACCTCTTCGCCGCGGTCGATCTGCGCCTGACGGCGCGCCGCGGTCTCTTCGATGCGCAGCTTGGGCATGCCCGAGGCGACGGCCTTTGTCATGCCGCCCATCTCTTCCACCTCCTCGATCAGCGCCCAGGCCTTCTCGATCAGCTCGTTGGTCAGGCTCTCGACGTAGTAGGAACCCGCCAGCGGATCGACCACCTTGGTCACCCCGGTCTCTTCCTGAAGGATGAGCTGGGTGTTGCGCGCGATCCGGGCCGAGAACTCGGTCGGCAGGGCGATTGCCTCGTCGAGCGCATTGGTGTGCAGCGACTGGGTGCCGCCCAGAACCGCCGACATCGCCTCGTAGGCGGTGCGGATGACGTTGTTGTAGGGGTCCTGCTCCTGCAACGAAACGCCCGAGGTCTGGCAATGGGTGCGCAGCATCTTCGAGCGTTCGGACTTGGCGCCGAACTCGGTCATGATGCGGTGCCAGAGCGTGCGCGCGGCGCGCAGCTTGGCGGCCTCCATGAAGAAGTTCATGCCGATGGCGAAGAAGAACGACAGCCGCCCGGCGAAGGTGTCGACGTCCATCCCGGCATTGATCGCCGCACGCACGTATTCCCGCCCGTCCGCCAGCGTGTAGGCCAGCTCCTGCACGAGGTTCGCGCCCGCCTCCTGCATGTGGTAGCCGGAGATCGAGATCGAGTTGAACTTCGGCATCTCGCTCGAGGTGTACTCGATGATGTCCGAGATGATCCGCATCGAGGGCTCGGGTGGGTAGATGTAGGTGTTGCGGACCATGAACTCCTTGAGGATGTCGTTCTGGATGGTCCCCGAGAGCACGGCGCGGTCGTGGCCCTGTTCCTCGCCCACGACGATGAAGCTGGCGAGGATCGGGATCACCGCGCCGTTCATCGTCATCGAGACGGAAATCTTGTCGAGCGGGATGCCGTCGAAGAGGATCTTCATGTCCTCGACGCTGTCGATCGCGACCCCCGCCTTGCCGACATCCCCCACGACGCGCGGGTGGTCGCTGTCATAACCGCGGTGCGTGGCCAGATCGAAGGCCACCGAGACCCCCTGCTGCCCCGCCGCCAGCGCCTTGCGGTAGAAGGCGTTGGACTCTTCAGCGGTCGAGAAGCCCGCGTATTGCCGGATGGTCCAGGGACGGCCCGCATACATCGTCGCCTTCACCCCGCGGGTGAAGGGGCCAAAGCCCGGCAGCGTGCCCATGTGCGGCAGATCCGCCGTGTCCTCGGCGGTGTAGAGCGGCTGCACCTCGATCCCTTCGAGCGTGTGCCAGGTGAGATCCTCCGGCGTCCGTCCGCGCAGTTCCTTCTCCGCGAGCTGGCGCCAATCGCCCTTCTTCACCGTCATCCTCTGGTCCTCTCTCCTCTGCGGGCCGGCTGCCGGGCGGTCCCGGCGCGCATGGCCCTGTCGCGCGTCATTGCCCACGCCCAGGGCGTGTGGTGATCAAAATCGCTCTTCGCGCCGCGGATCGCATTCGGCGCCGCGACGAACGGGTGTCTTCTGCCCGGTCCAAAAAATTTGCCCGGCCCGGCGTCAAGGTCTGTGCAGCCGCGTCCGGCGCGCCTATATCTGGGGACATGATCCGCCGTACCGTCCTTGCCCTGATAGGATTTTTCACGCTCACCGCGGGTCTTGGCGCGGCCCAGGGAGCCGAGACTCCGGTCGAGGATGACGCCCCTATCCGGCCTGCCGGAGAAGCCTCTCTGGACGAATTCCTCTGGACCAAGCGGCCGCTGCTGATCTTCGCCGACACGCCGAACGATCCGCGCTACATTCAGCAGATGCAGCTGATCGAGGCGCGCATCGACGCGCTGGTCGAGCGCGATGTGGTGGTGCTTACGGACACCGACCCGGACGCCCGCGGCCCCATCCGCCGCGCCATGCGCCCGCGCGGCTTCATGCTTATGCAGCTCGCAAAGGATGGATCGGTCATCATCCGCAAGGCAAGCCCTTGGGACGTCCGCGAAATTTCCCGATCGATCGACAAGCAGCCGCTGCGCCAGCAAGAGGTCCGCGACCGCCGCGACGCCTTGCGCCGGCAGTGAGCCGGAAGGGCGGAAACCTTGACTTTTCGGCACTTCGAGCCTAGGTCTTGGGGGTAGACACACGGTATGGGGAGAGCACCGCCATGACGCGATCCGCTCAATCTGAATTCGAGCCGCGCGACCCGGTCGAGGGCGAGGAAAACCCGCTGATCTGACCTTTTGGGGACGGTTAGTCATCGCTTGGGCTCCCGTCAACCGCGCCTGCATCACCTTCTGACGCCAACTTGGCGGACTGCTCCGCCTTGGCAGCGCGCGCGGCCGCGAACCTTGCAAGCCTTTCTTCGCGCAGCGCCGCCACCTTCGACGCATATTCCCCGCGATCGAGTGCGTGCAGCGCGACGACCGCCTCCTCGGGTATGCCGTCCAGAACCCGGTAGTAGACCTTCACCGCCTTCTCGCGCCGGACGCGCGACAGCAAGCGGAACCGATCGGAGGCCATGTTCTCTTCCATCTGGTCGAGCTGATTCAGCCTTTGGTACAGGCCCAGCATCGGGCCGATCTGCTGCTTTTGCAGGATTTCGATCTGCTCGATCAGCCGCTTCAACGTGCCGTAGTCCCGACGGAAAAACACGAAGACCTCGTAACTCTCGTCCTTCTCGAAGGCTTCCGAGATTTCCTGGATCGCCGCCTTGCAGTCCAGGTTCGAGGCAAATTTGGCGATCAGCCATATCTCGTTGGCGCTGGCCTCGATCATGTCGCGTCGGCGCTCTTCGCGCTCGTCGTTGCGGCGCAATTCCTGCGCCAGCGGCCCGGCGATCCAGCCCAGAGACACCGCGATGCCGGCGATGATCGCGGGGGTGATCTTCTCTGCTCCCGCCCCGGCCTGCGGCAGGAACTGCACCACCGCCACGATCAGCAGCAGCGCGATGCCGGCCAGCGGCAGCAGCACCAGTAGCACCATCTTGGCAAAGACCAGCCCGCGCGCGCCAGCCAGCGCGAGGTAGGCGCCGCAACCGGTGACGGCGGCGGACAGCAGGAGTCCGATGACCCGCATGGCCTCCGGCCAGGGCGCAGTCGCGCAGAATGCCAGCCCGGCAACGCCGAGCAGCACTCCGACAGCGGCCGCGCCCTGGTACGGAGGCTGGCGCATCACTCGAATTCCATGATCACGTCATCGACGGCGAGGCTGTCACCCGGCCCCGCGTTGATCTTGGCGACTTTGCCCCTGCGCTCGGCGCGCAGGATGTTCTCCATCTTCATCGCCTCGACGGTGCAGAGCGCCTGGCCCTCCTGCACCTCGTCACCCGCCGCGACGTTCACCTTCACGATCAGGCCCGGCATCGGGCAGAGCAGCAGTTTCGAGGTGTCCGGCGGCAGCTTCTCGGGCATCAGCCGGGCCAGTTCGGCCTGCCGCGGGGTGCGGACGTTGACCTTGAGGTCCGCGCCGCGGGTGCGGATGCGGAAGCCGCCCGAGATCTTGCCGACCTTTAGCACCAGCGGCGCGCCGTTGACCTGCATGTGCGCCAATGCGCTGCCCGGCGTCCAGTCACCGGCAACGCGGATCTCGGAGCCGTCCGCGAATGTCACCGTGGTACCCTGCTTGTCGGCGGCCAGCACGACATCGAAGCTTTCGCCCTGAAGCGTGACATTCCAGTGATCGCCGACCTGCCGCTCATGGTTGTCGAGCGTGCCCGAGATGCGCGTGCGCCGGATCTCGGCGACGCGGTTCATCGCAGCGCAGGCGGCGGCGACATCGCGCAACGCCGGCTCGGCCAGCGTGACGCCTTCGAAACCGTCGGGATATTCCTCGGCGATGAAGGCGGTGGTGATGTTGCCGGAAATGAAACGCTCGTGGTCCATCACCGCCGCAAGGAAGGGCAGGTTGTGCCCGATGCCCTCGACCTCGAAGCTGTCGAGCGCGTTGCGCATGACCTCGATCGCCTCTTCGCGGGTCGGGGCCCAAGTGCAGAGCTTGGCGATCATCGGGTCGTAGTACATCGAGATCTCGCCGCCCTCGTAGACGCCGGTGTCGTTGCGCACGATGCCGCCGTGCAGCGCGCCCTCGGCGGGCGGGCGGTAGCGGGTGAGACGGCCGATCGAGGGCAGGAAGCCGCGGTACGGGTCCTCGGCGTAGAGCCGGTTCTCGATCGCCCAGCCATTGATCTGCACCTCATCTTGCGTGATCGACAGCGGCTCGCCATTGGCGATGCGGATCATCTGCTCGACAAGATCGACGCCGGTGATCAGCTCGGTCACCGGGTGTTCCACCTGCAGGCGGGTGTTCATCTCGAGGAAGTAGAAGTTCTTCTGACCGTCGACGATGAATTCCACGGTGCCGGCGCTGGTGTAGCCCACCGCCTTGGCCAGCGCGACGGCCTGATCGCCCATCGCCTTGCGGGTCTCGGGATCGAGGAAGGGGCTCGGCGCTTCTTCGACGACCTTCTGGTTGCGGCGCTGGATCGAGCATTCGCGCTCGTTCAGGTAGATGCCGCCCCCATGCGCGTCGCAGAGCACCTGGATCTCGATATGGCGCGGCTGGGTGACGAACTTCTCGATGAAGATGCGGTCATCACCGAAGGAGCTTGCCGCCTCGTTCTTCGACGATTGGAACCCTTCCCGCGCCTCTTCGTCATTCCAGGCAATCCGCATGCCCTTGCCACCGCCGCCTGCCGAAGCCTTGATCATGACGGGATAGCCGATCTCGCCAGAGATCTTCACCGCCTCGTCGGCATCCTCGATCAGCCCCATGTAACCGGGCACGGTCGAAACGCCCGCCTCCTGCGCGATCTTCTTCGAGGTGATCTTGTCGCCCATTGCCTCGATCGCGCCCTTGGGCGGGCCGATGAAGGCAACGCCGGCGGCTTCGAGCGCCTCGGCGAACTTCGGGTTCTCCGACAGGAAGCCATAGCCCGGATGCACGGCCTGCGCGCCGGTGTCCCTGATCGCCTGCATGATCTTGTCGATCACGATGTAGGACTGGTTGGCCGGCGGCGGACCGATATGCACCGCCTCGTCGGCCATCTCGACATGCAGCGCGTGCTTGTCGGCATCCGAGTAGACCGCCACGGTCTTGATGCCCATCTTGCGCGCGGTCTTGATGACCCGGCAGGCGATCTCACCGCGGTTGGCGATCAGGATCTTGTCGAACATGTCTCTCCCTTTCGTTGCGTTTCTTGGCCGGCGGGCGATGCCGCGGCTTCGGCTCATTGCAGGCTATGGACAGCAAAAAGGGCCACCGGAGCGGGAAGCTCCGGTGGCCCTGGAAATCGTATGGTGCTGCGCGCGGCGCCCGCCGCGGCGCGGCGTCAGATCAGCGGCAGTACTGCGGGGTGACGTCGTCGCAGACGACGCCAGCGGTCGCACCAACGGCTGCGCCAACCATGCCGTCGCCACCGACCGCGCGGTCGATGAGATAGCCGCTGCCTGCGCCAATGGCGCCGCGCTGCAGGTCGGAGTTCTCACAGGCGGCGACGCCAAAGACACCCAGGACGGCGATGATACGGATAACGTTTTGCATGAGGTAAACTCCCCGATTTGTGTAAGTCGAACTTGATCTTCAACGCCACGAAATTGGTAAAGGTTCCATACATCTTTCGCATTTTCGAAAGCGTCGGCAAAGGAGCGCCGATGCGACCGACCAGACGGGCGCAACGCCGCCCATTTCCGCCACCTCTGACGCGACGGAAGTCCGCCGGCAGCGACGGAATGCGCGCGGATGGCTCCGAGGGGCGCCAAATCGGGCTGGTGGTGACATTTAAGAAAAGAAGCGGGCGTGCGGTCAGGGGATGTGCCGCGACGCCCGCGAGGGGAAGGGTAACGGTGAGCAATGCGCGCAGCCGCTGGCTGCGTCATTGCCCGCAACACCCAAAGAGTGCATGACTCGCCGGCCGCCACCAAGCCATATCCCGAAGGATAAGCCTGACCGGCCTCTTTCCGCGCAAAACGCGAATGATGGGGCGAGTTTACGCCCATTCGTCATTCTCGTCGAAAGCTTCGGGGAAGGACGCGCGCGCGGCGGCCTCGTTGATCACCAGCATCGCGTCGTAGCTCTCGGGATCAAAGGGGTCGTCATAGGGCAGCACCTCGCGGCCGAAGAGCCAGGACAGGCGCCCCGCATCGAGGTTTCCGCGTTCGAATGGTTCGCTGCCGAAATGCGCCCAGAGCGAGGCCATGAAGGCCAGGTCGGCGCGCTTGTCCGCCGCCTTGCGGTCGCGAAAACGCTCCCGCCGGATGATGGCGGTCACCCCCTTGGGGTTGGCTCGGCGAATGGTGAATTGAAAGTCCGTGCCGGGAAGTCGGCTCGGAAAGCCACGGTGCTTCAGCATACCGGGCCCCCCTCTATAAGGGCCCGTGGAAGCGGGCGGTGAGATACGGCCCCAAGGGGCCGGGAGTGCGGGACGGACCAGAAGGCCCGTCCCGACGACAAGTTACTTGTACTTGCCGGTGTAGACGGGCTCGGTGGTAACGGGCTCTTGATCCACGACCACGTATTCTTCTTCCTGCTGGCCGCCGCAAGCGGAAAGGGTTGCGACGAAGCCAAGCATTGCAAGCAGATGGATGCTCTTGGACATCTTATTCTCCTGTCAGATTCTTTGGGCCCTACGGAACCTCGCGGCCCGGACTGCCCTCGTTCGGGTGTTTCGACTGCGGATGTGCAATCACCCCCCAACATAGCGCAAGTTACGAAAAAGAAATACGTAACTCGCTTCGCCGAGAGATTTTCCGTGCCGAAGGCCCGAAAACAAGAGAAATATGAGCGGATTTCCGCGCGTGCTGAGAACATCATCAGAACGCCTCCCAGAGGCATACCCCATTTTGGGGGCTATAGGCCTCGAAATATTGACGGATTCCGGGTGACGTAACGCCAACTTCAAGCGGTTCTTCCATGAGCGAAATGACGATTACGGGGGGAATCACCTGCGCCTGAGTCGCGCGCGGAAGGGCAAAGTTGTCGCAAAGATGCTGCATGTCGGGCGCAACTTCATCGTAGGTCAGCGGCTTCGGACCTCCGATCTGCGGCGCCAGAAATCGGAAGCGTTGCGCCGAAGTTCCGGAATCGATCGACGAGTCGACGAAGGTCACGGACATGCCCGAGGGCACTGCCACGGCGCTCTCCTCCAGCGCCGTGGCCAGGCCCGGCGTCATGGCGAAAGCCAGAGCCAGGATCCGGATTCTCCACATCCCCGTCACAAGGACCTCCCAATTCGTCATCTTGCGCGGCGGCTCAGGCCGCCCAGGTCACCCAGCGCGCGCGGTTGGCGCGATCTTCCAAAACCTCGGCGATGCGCGCCTCGATCGCCTTGCGCGGCAGCGCCCCCGCAACTTCGCCCCCCGCCTCGACGGTCACCCCGCCGGCGCAGAGCCTGACCCGCACCACCGGCGCGAAGCCGCGCAGATCGCGCAACGCCCGCCACAGATCCTGCCGCACCTGATGCGCAAGCCGTTCGAGGCGGCCGACCGGGGGAAGCTGCGTCTCGACCTTCAGGTCGAACCGCGCCGGGTTGCGGCGGGCGAGCGTCACCGCCCCGCCCTCGCGCGCCATGTGCCATCCCTTCACCTGCATCGCGTCCTCCGGGTCAGAGCGGGATGTTGTCGTGCTTCTTCCAAGGATTGCTGAGGCTCTTGTTCCGCAGCATCGCAAAGGCCCGGCTGACCCGGCGACGGGTCGAGCGCGGCTGGATCACCTCGTCGATGAAGCCCCGCTCGGCGGCCACGAAGGGATTGGCGAAGCGATCCTCGTAATCCTGGGTGTGCTGCGCGATCCTTTCCGCATCGCCAAGATCGGCGCGGTGGATGATCTCGGTCGCGCCCTTGGCGCCCATCACCGCGATCTCGGCGGTGGGCCAGGCGTAGTTCACATCGCCGCGCAGGTGCTTCGAGCTCATCACGTCGTAAGCACCGCCATAGGCCTTGCGGGTGATCACCGTGACCTTCGGCACCGTCGCCTCGCCGAAGGCGAAGAGCAGCTTGGCACCGTGCTTGATGACGCCGCCGTACTCCTGCGAGGTCCCGGGCAGGAAGCCCGGCACGTCGACGAAGGTCAGGATCGGGATCTCGAAACAGTCGCAGAAGCGCACGAACCGCGCCGCCTTCTTCGAGCTGTCGATGTCGAGGCAGCCCGCGAGCACCATCGGCTGGTTCGCCACCACGCCCACCGTCTGCCCCTCGAGGCGGATGAAGCCGGTGATGATGTTCTTCGCGTGCTCTTCCTGGATTTCGTAGAAATCGCCCTCGTCGGCGACCTTCACGATCAGCTCCTTCATGTCGTAGGGCTGGTTCGCATTCTCGGGGATGATCGTGTCGAGCGAGCCTTCCACCCGCTCCACCGTGTCGAAGAACGGCCGCACCGGCGGCTTCTCGCGGTTGTTGAGCGGCAGGAAGTCGACGAGGCGGCGCACCTCGGCCAGCGCCTCGACGTCATTCTCGAAGGCGCCGTCGGCGACCGAGGACTTGCGGGTGTGGGTGGTCGCGCCGCCAAGTTCCTCGGCGGTCACCACCTCGTTGGTCACCGTCTTCACCACGTCGGGGCCGGTGACGAACATGTAGGAGGTGTCCTTCACCATGAAGATGAAATCGGTCATCGCGGGCGAGTAGACCGCGCCGCCGGCGCAGGGGCCCATGATGACGGAAATCTGCGGGATCACCCCCGAGGCCATGATGTTGCGCTGGAAGATCTCGGCATAGCCCGCAAGGCTGTCGACGCCTTCCTGGATGCGCGCACCGCCGGAGTCGTTGAGGCCGATCACCGGCGCGCCGTTCTGCATTGCCATGTCCATGATCTTGCAGATCTTCATCGCGTGGGTGGCCGAGACCGAGCCACCGAGCACGGTGAAATCCTGGCTGAACACATAGACCATGCGGCCGTTGATCGTGCCCCAACCGGTGATCACCCCGTCGCCGCTGGGACGGTTGCTTTCCATGCCGAAATCGATGCAACGGTGCGAGACGAACATGTCGTATTCTTCGAAACTGCCCTCGTCGAGCAGCAGCTCGATGCGTTCGCGCGCGGTCAGCTTGCCCTTGGCGTGCTGGGCGTCGATCCGCTTCTGACCACCGCCAAGACGCGCATCGGCGCGACGCGCCTCCAGTTCGTGAAGAATGTCTTTCATGGCCAGTCCTCTCCGTTTGCCCGGACCATACAGTGGAGGCCCTTCCGCTCAAGTCAAATTCGGCAAATTTGCAAACTCTGAAAACACCTTCATTAGCAAATAGCAAATCCGCAAATATCGTTTCACGCAGGTGATACGCGTGGACTTTGAAGACGTCCCGACATACGGAAACACCATGAATAGATCATCGCGCGGGCGCTTTCTCGACCCCTCGACCCCACCGCATCTTGTCACGCTTGTCCTGCTTGCCGGGCTTTCGGCGCTGGCGATGAACGTATTTCTGCCATCGCTGCCGCAGATGACGGCGTATTTCGACACCGAATACAGGCTGATGCAGCTTTCGGTGGCGATCTACCTCGGGGTCAACGCCGCGCTGCAGATCCTGATCGGGCCGATCTCGGACAAGCTGGGCCGCAGGCCGGTGATTCTCTGGGGTGTCGCGCTGTTCATGCTGGCCACTCTGGGCTGCATCTTCGCCACCGATGTCTGGGTCTTCCTGCTGTTCCGCATGTGCCAGGCGGTGATCGTCACCGCCATGGTGCTGAGCCGCGCCGTGGTGCGCGACATGGTCGGCCAGGACGAGGCCGCCTCGATGATCGCCTATGTCACCATGGGCGTCGCGGTGGTGCCGATGGTCGGCCCGGTGATCGGCGGCGCGCTCGGCGAAGTGCTGGGCTGGAAGGCGATCTTCTGGATGCTCTTCGCGCTCGGCGGCGCGGTCCTCTGGCTGAGCTGGCGCGACCTGGGCGAGACCTCGACCGCCAGCAGCCTGTCGCTGGCCGCGCAGTTCCGCGAGTACCCCGAGTTGCTCAAAAGCCCGCGTTTCTGGGGCTATGCCATGGCCTGCGCGCTTTCTTCGGGCGCCTTTTTCTCCTACCTCGGCGGCGCACCCTTCGTCGGCTCCGAGGTCTTCGGCCTGAGCCCCGCCTCGCTGGGCGTGCACTTCGGGGCGCCGGCGGTCGGCTACTTCCTCGGCAACTGGATCTCGGGGAAGTTCTCGGCGCGGGTCGGGCTCAACCGCATGATCCTCTGGGGCTCGCTGATCCTCTCCTGCGGGCTCTCGGCGGCGCTGATCACCTTTGCCCTCACCGGCGGCTCGGCGCTGATCTTCTTCGGCTTCATGTGCTTCGTCGGTCTTGGCAACGGCATGACCATCCCCAATGCCACGGCGGGCACCCTGTCGGTGCGTCCGCATCTCGCGGGCACCGCCTCGGGACTTGGCGGGGCCATCATGATCGGCGGCGGCGCGGCGCTCTCGGCGCTGGCCGGCGCGCTGCTGAAACCCGGTACCGGCGCCTGGCCGCTGCTCTGGCTCATGCTGGCCACCGCCGTCGGCGCGGTGATCTCGATCCTGCTGGTGATCCGCCGCGAGCGGCGCCTCGGGGGGCTGGACGCCGCCGAGTGAGTTTGCAAAGCTACTCCCAGGCGGGAGCAAAGGTGCAAACATGGCGACACGCAAACTCTACGCGGGCGCGAAGCTGCGCGACCTGCGCGGCCGGCTGGGGCTGACGCAGAAGGATTTCGCGGGCAAGCTCGGCGTGTCGCTGCCCTATCTGAACCAGATGGAAAACAACAACCGCCCGGTCTCGACCACGGTGGTTCTGGCGCTGGCGCAGGAGTTCGGCTTCGACGTCACCGAACTGGGACAGGGCGATTCCGAGCGGCTGATCTCGGACATGCGCGAGGCTCTGGCCGATCCGGTGTTCGGCGAGCACGCGCCGCCGCTTGCGGACCTGCGGCTCACCGCCTCGAATGCCCCCGCCCTCGCCCGCGCCTTCCTGGAACTGCACCGTGCCTACCGGCAGACCCACGAGCGGCTGGCCTCGCTCGACGAGGCGCTGGGACGGGAGGGCACGCAGATGCAGCCCTCACCGTGGGAGGAGGTGCGCGACTTCTTCCACTATTGCGACAACTACATCGACGCCGTGGACCGCGCCGCCGAGCATTACGCCCACGGGCTCGGACAGGGCGGCGCCGACCTGCGCGCCGCGGTGATCGCCCACCTGCGCGAGCGCGGCATCACTGTGGAATTCTCGCAATCCGCCCCGCTGCGCAGCTACGACGCCGAGCGCCGGGTGCTGACCATGTCCTCGCTGGCGCAGCCCGAGACGCTGACCTTCCAGATGCTGATCCAGGTGGCGCTGCTGCGGCAGGAGAAACTGCTGGAGGCGACGCTCGACCTGGCCCGCTTCCAGTCCGACACCGCCCGCGCCATCGCCAAGCTCGGACTGGCAAACTACTTCGCCGGGGCGGTGATGATGCCCTACATGCGCCTGCTCGAGGCGGCGCAGGAGACCCGGCATGACCTCGAGCTGCTGGCGGCGCGCTTCGGCGCCTCGGTCGAGCAGGTGGCACACCGGCTCTCGACGTTACAAAGGCCGGGGGCGAAGGGCATCCCCTTCTTCTTTGCCCGCGTCGATCAGGCCGGAACGATCACCAAGCGCCATTCCGCGACGCGCCTGCAATTCGCCCGCTTTGGCGGCGCCTGCCCGCTGTGGAACGTGCACCAGGCCTTCGAGACGCCGAACCAGTTCCTGAGGCAACTGGCCGAGACGCCGGACGGTGTGCGTTACGTGCTGCTGGCGCGGGATGTCACCAAGCCCGCAGGCCGCTTCGGCGCGCCGGTCCGCCGCTTTGCCATTGCGCTGGGGTGCGAGGTGAAACACGCGGGGGCGCTGGTCTATGCCGACGGGCTGGACCTCGGGCGCGACCGGGCCTTCGAGCCGATCGGCATCTCCTGCCGGATCTGCGAGCGCACCGATTGCCACCAGCGCTCCGTCCCGCCGCTCGAGAAGCGGATCTCCATCCACCCCGAGCGCCGGGACATCCTGCCCTATTCGCTAGAGTAGGCCTCAGCCCTCCTGCAGCCGCAGCGCGCGCTTGGTGGCAAAGACCTCCTGCCGCTCGACCCAGGGGTACTTGTGGTCATCGACCACTGGGCCCCAGTAAAGTTCGCCACCGAAACGCCAGGGGTCGAGCACGATGCCCTCTTTCATCGTGCCGCCGCTCTGGCTGACGATCACCGAGCTGTGCTCGATGCGGAAGGTCTTCATCGCGTTGGCGATGCCGCGGTGCAGGTCGAGGGTGCGGAAATTCTCCTGCTCGAGCCGCGCCTGCAGGTCATCGGCCCATTGGTAGCACAGGCCGCGCGGGCGGGTGCCGTTGTTGACCTTGATGTTGTGGATATAGGCCGGGTCGGTGACGTTCCACGCCAGAGCAAGCTCGCGCGGGTAGTCGATCGAGATCCGCGCCATGCGCTGCGCTTCCTCGGGGTCTACATGTGGGCCGAGCGCCTGGATCGACTGCGCCAGCGCGGCATATTCGGACGGCGGCGGCGCGGGCACATGAGGGTCGCGGACGCTGGCGCAGGCCGAAAGGAGCGATGCGGCCAGCAGCAGCGGCAGCACGGAGAGTCGGGAGAGGAACTTTGGCACGGCTCGGGAGGTCTTGTTGCTGGGAAATGGAACTTTGCCTGACCTAGCGCGACGGAGGAGAGCTGTCGAGCGGCGCCGGGCGACTTTGCCGCGAATCCGGGCCGGTTCCGCCGCTCCGCCGCGCACCCTTCCCCTCTCTGCGCCTTGCGGGGCGATGCACGGGGGGGTAAAGGCAACGGGACTTTGACGGACATTCACGGACAGGGGGAACCCATGTCGATCGACATTCAGACGGCGGCGCGTGTCGCCAAGCTGGCACGCATCCGCGTGGAAGACGAGGCGCTCCCGGCGCTGGCACAGGAATTCAGCAATATCCTCGATTTCATCGAGCAGCTGAACGAGGTGGACGTGGAGGGCGTCGAGCCGATGGTCTCGGTGACCCCGATGCGCCTCAAGCGCCGCGCCGACGGCGTGACCGACGGCAACATGCAGGACAAGATCCTCGCCAACGCCCCCGATGCCCGCGAGGGCTTCTTTGCCGTGCCGAAGGTGGTGGAATGACCGAGCTGACCAAGATGAAGTTGGCCGAGGCCCGCGACGCGCTGCGCAAGGGCCACGTGACCTCGGTGGAGCTGACCGAAGCCTGCCTGAAGGCAATCGAGGGCGCGGACGCGCTCGGTGCCTTCGTGCACAAGACCCCCGAGATCGCGCTGGAGCAGGCCAAGGCCGCCGACGCCCGGATCAAGGCCGGTGATGCCCCCGCCATGTGCGGCCTGCCGATCGGCGTGAAGGATCTCTTCTGCACCAAGGGCGTGCCTTCGCAGGCGGCCTCGGCGATCCTCGAGGGGTTCACCCCCGAGTACGAGTCGACCGTCACCAGCCAGCTCTTCGGCGCCGGCGCGGTCATGCTGGGCAAGCTCAACATGGACGAGTTCGCCATGGGCTCGTCGAACGAGAACACCTGCTACGGCCCCGCGGTGAACCCGTGGAAGCGCACCGGCGACGACACCCAGCTGACCCCCGGCGGCTCGTCGGGCGGTTCGGCCTCGGCGGTTGCGGCGGACCTCTGCCTTGCGGCCACCGGCACCGACACCGGCGGCTCGATCCGCCAGCCCGCGGCCTTCACCGGCATCACCGGCATCAAGCCGACCTACGGGCGCTGCTCGCGCTGGGGCATCGTCGCCTATGCCAGCTCGCTCGATCAGGCCGGCCCGATGACCAAGGACGTGCGCGACGCGGCGATCATGCTGCAGGCGATGTGCGGCCACGACCCCAAGGATTCGACCTCGGCCGACCTGCCCGTGCCCGACTTCGAGGCGATGCTGACCGGCGACATCCGCGGCAAGACCATCGGCATTCCCAAGGAATATCGCGTCGACGGCATGCCCGAGGAGATCTCGAAGCTCTGGGACGAGGGCGCGAAGATGCTGGCGGATGCCGGCGCGAAGATCGTCGAGATCTCGCTGCCGCACACCAAGTACGCGCTGCCGGCCTACTACGTGATCGCCCCGGCGGAAGCCTCGTCGAACCTCGCCCGCTATGACGGGGTGCGCTACGGCCACCGCGCCAAGCTGGCGCAGGGCGAAGGCATCAACGACATGTACGAGAAGACCCGCGCCGAGGGCTTCGGCCTCGAGGTGCAGCGCCGCATCATGGTCGGCACCTACGTGCTGTCGGCGGGCTTCTACGACGCCTATTACAACCGCGCCCGCAAGGTCCGCACGCTGATCAAGAAGGACTTCGAGGATGCCTTCGCCGCCGGGGTCGATGCGATCCTCGCGCCCGCGACGCCCTCCTCTGCCTTCGGCATCGGCGAGATGAAAACCGCGGACCCGGTGCAGATGTATCTGCAGGATGTCTTCACCGTGACGTTGAACCTTGCCGGGCTTCCGGGCGTTGCGGTCCCGACCGGGCTCGACTCCAGGGGCCTGCCGCTCGGTCTTCAGCTGATCGGTCGTCCGTGGGAGGAAGGCGATCTGCTGAACACTGCCTATGCGCTGGAACAAGCCGCAGGTTTTGTGGCGAAGCCGGCGAAATGGTGGTAAAGGCCCTTTAAAAAAGGCGTCAACGAATGACTAGGGCAGCGGAAATGACACGCATTCTCCTTGGTGGCGCGGCCTTGCTGGCCCTCGCCGCCTGTACCACCCCGATCCCCGACAGCGGGGCCGGCTTCAACGATTACGGCAGCTACCAGGCCGAGCGCGCGCAACGCGACGTGATCCTGGAAAACAGCCCGGCCGTGACGGCCTCGCAGCTTCCCCCGGCGGGCAGCAGCGGGGATCCGGCGGTTGCCGCAGCGACTTCGGTGCTGGATGCGCCCGCAGGTGCGCCGCTGCCCACCACGGCCGGCACCCCGGCACCGCAGTCGGTGAGCGATTCCGCCGGCCTGTCGGAAGAGAACAGCTTTGACGCGGTCTCGGCCGAGCGCACGATCGAGGACGACAAGACGCTGATCCAGCAGAACCGCGCGCAATACGAGGTCGTCGCCCCGACCGACCTGCCTGCACGCCCGGATTCCGACGCGCCGAACATCGTGGCCTACGCGTTGCAGACCAACAACCCGGTCGGCACGCCGCTCTACAGCCGTTCGGCTTTTGCCTCGGCGGAAAAGGGCATGCGCAACTGCTCCAAGTACGAGACCAGCGACCGCGCGCAGGAAGCCTTCCTCGCTGGCGGCGGCCCCGAAAAGGACCGCAACGGGCTTGATCCCGATGGCGACGGCTTTGCCTGCAGCTGGGATCCCGCGCCGTTCCGCGCGGTGCGTGGCTACTGATCCGGGCCTTGACCCCGATCTGGCACCCGTCCGACAATTTCGGGCCGCGACGCCTTGGCGCGCGGCCCGATCTCGTTGTGCTGCACTACACGGCCATGAAGACCGCCGAAGCGGCGCGCGACTGGCTGTGCAACCCCGACTCGGGGGTCTCGGCGCATTACGTGCTGGGCTATGACGGCACCTGCTGGCAGCTGGTGACCGAAGAGATGCGCGCCTGGCACGCCGGTCTCGGCGCCTGGGGCTCGGTCGAAGAGGTCAATTCCCGCTCGATCGGCATCGAGATCGCCAATACCGGCGACGAACCCTTCCCGGAGCCGCAGATGGCCGCGCTCGAGCTGTTGCTCTCGGGCATTCTTGCACGCTGGTCGATTCCACCGGAACGGGTCATTGGCCATGCCTGCATGGCACCCGGACGCAAGATCGATCCCGGCCCCCTGTTCGACTGGGCAAGGCTGGTGTCGAAAGGTCTGGCGGTAAGCGCCGATCCCGCAGCGCCCGGAGATTTCCACGACGACGCGCGGCGCTTCGGCTACCGCTGCGCGCCCGAGCAACAGGCGGCACTGCTGAAATCCTTCCGCGACCGCTTCCGGCCCGGCGCCGACGGCCCGCTCTGCGACGCGGATCGCGCGATGATGGCAGGGCTCGCGGCGCGCTGGCCCGCCGCCTGACCGACCGATCGCCTTTCAAACACAGCTTGGAAAAGCCGCCCCTGCTGCGCGCAGGGAGGCGGCGCGCCTGAGCAGGGGCGGATGGCGTTGCCAAGCTGGGGACCGGGCACGCCGTGCCGTTCCGGCGGTGATCCAGAGCGCAAGACACAGGTCCGACCGGGGATCGGGGTGTCAGGGACGGGAACACCCCGGCAGGAGGAGAACGGCACATCCACAAGATAGCGCCTTGGTGCCCGCCGCGCAGGTCAGGAATACCCGACCCGACTGCAAGCCCTTGCCACTGCTTAAACCGGCGCAAGGATGGCAAGGGGGGGGTGCGACAATTAATTTTGATCTAGATCAAAGGAGATGATTGCCCGGTCGTTGGTCGGCAACTAAAAGGATTGTCAGACGAGGGGCGTGGAGGAGTATGCGCGCCCCTGCGAGGGACGTACCTAATAAAGACCAACAGGAGGCACGCAATGGCAGATGCAGCCATTCACGGCCACGAGCACGAGGACGACCGCGGGTTCTTCACCCGTTGGTTCATGTCGACGAACCACAAAGATATCGGGATTCTCTACCTGATCACTGCTGCGTTCGTGGGCCTCATCTCCGTGGCCTTCACCGTCTACATGCGCCTGGAGCTCATGAGCCCCGGCGTTCAGTACATGTGCATGGAGGGCGCGCGCCTCTTCCCGACTTCGGTCGAGAATTGTACCCCCAACGGGCATCTGTGGAACGTGATGATCACCGGCCACGGGATCCTCATGATGTTCTTCGTGGTCATCCCGGCCCTGTTCGGCGGCTTCGGCAACTACTTCATGCCGTTGCAGATCGGCGCGCCGGACATGGCCTTCCCGCGGATGAACAACCTCAGCTACTGGCTTTACGTGACCGGCTCGACGCTGGCGGTCTGCTCGGTCTTCGCGCCTGGCGGCAACGGCCAGCTCGGCTCGGGCATCGGCTGGGTGCTCTACCCGCCGCTCTCGACCAGCGAATCCGGCCTGTCGACCGACCTCGCGATCTTCGCGGTGCACGTCTCGGGCGCCAGCTCGATCCTCGGCGCGATCAACATGATCACCACCTTCCTGAACATGCGTGCCCCCGGCATGACCCTGTTCAAGGTGCCGCTGTTCTCGTGGTCGATCTTCGTCACCTCCTGGCTGATCCTGCTGTCGCTGCCCGTTCTGGCCGGCGCGATCACCATGCTGCTGACCGACCGCAACTTCGGGACGACCTTCTTCAACCCGGCAGGCGGCGGCGATCCGATCCTCTACCAGCACATCCTGTGGTTCTTCGGCCACCCGGAAGTGTACATCGTGATCCTGCCCGGCTTCGGCATCATCAGCCACGTCATCGCGACCTTCTCGCGCAAGCCGGTGTTCGGCTACCTGCCGATGGTCTGGGCGATCATCGCGATCGGCGCGCTCGGCTTCGTCGTCTGGGCGCACCACATGTACACCGTGGGCATGTCGCTGACCCAGCAGAGCTACTTCATGCTGGCGACGATGGTCATCGCCGTGCCGACCGGCGTGAAGGTGTTCAGCTGGATCGCCACGATGTGGGGCGGCTCGATCGAGTTCAAGACGCCGATGCTCTGGGCGATCGGCTTCCTGATCCTCTTCACCATGGGCGGCGTGACCGGCGTGGTGCTGAGCCAGGCAGGCGTCGACCGCGCCTACCACGACACCTACTACGTGGTCGCACACTTCCACTACGTGATGTCGCTGGGCGCCGTGTTCGCGATCTTCGCGGGGATCTACTTCTACTTCCCCAAGATGACCGGCAAGATGTACCCCGAGTGGGCCGGCAAGCTGCACTTCTACGTCATGTTCATCGGTGCGAACCTGACCTTCTTCCCGCAGCACTTCCTGGGCCGCCAGGGCATGCCGCGCCGCTACATCGACTATCCCGAGGCCTTCGCCCTGTGGAACCACGTGTCGAGCTGGGGCGCGATCATCTCCTTCGCCTCGTTCCTGTTCTTCTTCTGGATCATGTGGCACTCGCTGCGCAAAGGCGCCGCCTGCACCGCCGCGAACCCGTGGAACGAATACGCGGACACGCTGGAATGGACCCTGCCGTCGCCGCCGCCCGAGCACACCTTCGAGCAGCTGCCGAAGCGCGAGGACTGGGACAAGCACCACGCGCATTGAGCGCCTGACGCTTCCAGAGATTGACAAGCACCGGCCCCGGGGAAACCCTTGGGGCCGGTTCTCTTTTGGGGGCCCTGCAAGGAGACCTCCGCCATGAGCCTTCCCGACCGTTTCGCCGCAATCGCCGACATCCACGGCAATGCCGATGCGCTGACGGCGGTGCTCGCGCGTATCGACGACGCGGGCATCGGCACGGTGGTCAACCTCGGCGACATGTTCAGTGGCCCGCTGGCGGCGGAGGAGACCTGGCAGATCCTGCGAGCCCGGCCCATGCCCACGGTGCGTGGCAACCACGACCGCTACCTGGTCACCCAGGCTCCCGGAGAGATGGGCGCCTCGGATCGCGTGGCGCATGACCAGCTTCCCGCCGAGGCGCTGGACTGGCTGCGGTCGCTGCCGATGACGCTGGAACTGGAAGGCGCCTTCCTCTGTCACGCCACGCCCGGCACGGACGAACGCTACTGGCTGCATGACGTGGACCGCCATGGCACCGTGCACCCTTCCGGCGCGGCCCATGTCGCGGCGCATCTCGATGGCGTGGCGCAGGGGCTGGTGCTCTGCGGTCACACCCACCTGCCCCGCATCGTCTGCTGGCGCGGCCAGACCATCGTGAACCCCGGCAGCGTCGGCTGCCCCGGCTACACCGACACCCAGCCGGTGCCGCATGTGATCGAGACCGGCACCCCGGCAGCCTGCTACGCCGTCTTCGAGCGGCAGGGCTCCGCCTGGCGGGTCAGCCATCACCACATCCCCTACGATGCCACGCGCATGGTTGCCCTCGCCCGCCGTCACGGCCGCGACGACTGGGGCGACGCGCTGGAGACGGGCTGGATCGCCGGCTGACCGGCAAATCCGGTCGACAGAGCGCCCGCCGATGCTACAGTCCGCCCATGCCGTACAGGTGGAAGAGCCCTCCGGATGACAGCGGCGGCGAGCTGACGCTCTGGCCGCATCAATCGCTCTCGGCCAGGGGGTTCGTCACCTTCATCGCGATCTTCTTCTTCATGGCGCTGATTCCCTTCTACGCGCTGCTCGGCACGCATCTGCTCTGGGCGCTGCTGCCCTTCATGCTGGCCGCGCTCTGGGGCATCTGGTACGCGCTGCGCCGCAACGAGAGGGACCGGCAAATCGTCGAGGTGCTGACGCTCTCGCCCGAGACCACGCATCTGCTGCGGCAGAACCCGCGCGCTCCGGCGCAGGACTGGCAGTGCAACACCTACTGGGTCACCGCCCAGATGCACGAGGCGGGCGGCCCTGTGCCTTACTATGTCACGCTCAAAGGCAGCGGACGCGAGGTTGAGATCGGTGCCTTTCTGAGCGAAGAGGAGCGCAAGACGCTCTATCACGAGCTTTCCGACCGGCTGCGGCTCCTTGCGCGGCCCTGACCGCGCGAAAGGTACCCATGGCCCAGGTTCCCGCCACCCCGAAGATGAAGCGCCGCGCGCTGCGCCTCGCCGCTGCATTGAGCCCGGCGCTGGCCAAGAAGCTTTCGCCGGTCGCCTCGGAAGCCGCCGCACTGGCGCTGCGCAGTGCGTCGAGGGAAAAGACGCGCCGACGCGCCGAGGAGGTGATCTTCCTCATTCCGCTGGTCGGTCCGCATCACGTCGGAGACTGGCAGGCGGTGATCGCCCGGCTGGCCCAGACGCTCGAGAGCTTCCGGCGCCAGCAGGGCGCCTGGCAGGCGGTGATCTGCTGCCAGCAGCGCCCGGCGCTTCCAGACGTGCTGGCGGACGACGCGCGCGTCCACTGGCTGCCCTTCGATGACCCCACGCCCGGCAACGACAAGTGGCGCAAGCTGGCGGCGCTCTGCGACCACCTTGGCAAGATCGCCACCGTCCCGGCCTATGTGATGAGCTTCGACGCCGACGACCTGCTGCGCGACGGCACGGTCGCCGAGATGCTGGCGCGGCAGGAGGCGGGTTATCTGGTCGAGCAGGGATACGTGATGGACCACGCGACCGGCGATGTCGCGCTGGCCGGAGCGCCGACGGCCGCGATGCCGCTGCGCAAGCCGTTCTGGAAGCTCTGCGGCTCCTGCATCGCGCTGCACCATGATCCCGCCCTGCCGCAGAGCGGGACCTTCCTGCGCGCGATGACCCAGCACGAGCACCGGATGTTTCCCTACCTCGCGGCGCTCGCCGGGCGGGCACCGGTGCCGTTCCGCAAACCCGCCGTGCTCTATGTGCTCAATCACGGGGAAAACTTCGGTGCCCGGCGCGGGCGCGTCGGGTTCAAGACCCGCTTCGTGCAACGCTTCCGGATCACCGACCCGGAGGAATTGTCACAGGTGGCGCAGGACTTCCCCGCCCCCTGATGTTCTGCTTCCGAGCTCGGACCAACTCTCTTCGAAGAGAGTTGCAAGTTCCTTCGAAGGAACTTGCTGCGCCGTGATCAGCCCGCCGCGGCGAGCCGGTCCTTGACCATCGGGCCGACGGCGCCGAAATCCATGCGGCCCTGATAGCGCGTCTTCAGCACGCCCATCACCCGACCCATGTCGCGGATCGAGCTGGCGCCCACTTCCTTGACGGCCGCATCCACCGCTTTCGCGACGTCCTCGTCGCTGAGCGGCTTGGGCAGGAACTCCTCGATCACCGGGATCTCGGCCAGCTCCGCCTCGGCCAGATCGAGACGCCCGCCCTCTTCGTAGGTGCGCGCACTCTCGCGGCGCTGCTTCACCATCTTGGCGAGGATCGACAGAAGTTCCGCATCCTCGACCCCGTTGTCATTGCCTTCGGCGCGGGCGGCAATGTCGCGATCCTTCACCGCGGCGGTGATCAGCCGCAGCGTCGAGAGCCGCTCGGAGGCCTTGTCTTTCATGGCCTGTTTGGTGGCGGCCGTGATGCGTTCGCGCAATTCCATCGGAATGGATATCCCCTGACGTTTCCAAAGCCTGACACTACAGAAAGCCGCCAAAGGGCGCAATCCCGCCGTGCCGCCACATAAGTTGCTGATTTCGTTGATTTTATTATGGGAAATCAGCGCTTGACCCTTCCAGCCGCTTCCCTTAGGCATGGCGCGATTTGCTTCCCGCCCAGATCGTACAGGAGTCGCGCCATGTCGCTCGCCACCCCCCAAAAGCCCACCGCCTGCCTCGCGCTCGCCGATGGGACGCTGTTTTACGGACAGGGGTTCGGCGCGACCGGACAGGCCCAGGCCGAACTCTGCTTCAACACCTCGATGTCCGGCTACCAGGAGATCATGACCGATCCGTCCTACGCCGGGCAGATCGTCACCTTCACCTTCCCGCACATCGGCAACACCGGCGTGAACCCGGAGGATGACGAGACCGGCGATCCCGTCGCCGCGGGCATGGTGGTGAAATGGATGCCGACGCAGGCGTCGAGCTGGCGCGCGGTGCAGGAACTCTCCGAGTGGCTCGCCGCCCGCGGCCGCATCGCGATCGGCGGCATCGACACCCGCCGCCTGACCCGTGCGATCCGCCAGCAGGGCGCGCCGCACGTGGCGCTGGCACACAACCCGGACGGCGTGTTCGACGTCGAGGCGCTGGTCGCCTCCGCCCGTGCCTTCCCCGGCCTGACCGGGCTCGACCTGGCCAAGGACGTGACCTGCGCGCAGAGCTACCGCTGGGACGAGATGCGGTGGGCTTGGCCCGAGGGCTACCAAGCCCAGACCGCACCGCGCAAGAAAGTGGTGGCCATCGACTACGGCGCGAAGCGCAACATCCTGCGTTGCCTCGCCTCGGCTGGCTGCGAGGTGACCGTCCTGCCCGCAACCGCCACGAAAGAGGACGTGCTGGCGCATGCGCCCGACGGCGTCTTCCTGTCGAACGGCCCCGGCGACCCCGCCGCGACCGGCGCCTATGCCGTGCCGATGATCAAGGGCATCCTCGACGAAACCGACCTGCCGATCTTCGGCATCTGCCTCGGCCACCAGATGCTGGCGCTGGCGCTTGGCGCCAAGACCATCAAGATGAACCACGGCCACCACGGCGCGAACCACCCGGTCAAGGAACTCGAGACCGGCAAGGTCGAGATCACCTCGATGAACCACGGTTTCGCGGTCGACGGCCAGACCCTGCCCGCCGGCGTGGTCGAGAGCCACGTGAGTCTCTTCGACGGCTCGAACTGCGGGATTCGCATGACGGACCGGCCAGTGTTCTCGGTGCAGCACCACCCCGAAGCCAGCCCGGGCCCGCAGGACAGCTTCTATCTGTTCGAACGCTTCGTGAACAACATGTGATTTTCCGCGATTTGTTTCGCGGAAGGCCACAATTTAACATTCGATTTACCGACTTGCCCTGAACTCTCCGCATTCGAGAGTTCAGGAGCTTGTCATGCAAGGCTTGCCCCCAACCTTCCAGACCCGCCGGCGCGCCGGCGGGCCAGTTGCTCGCGGCCGACCGCTCGGTGCCCTGCTCATGGACCAGGGCGCGCTGGATGCGGTGCAGGCGCTCGAGACGCTGGCCCGCAGCCGCCACGAGGGCAGCTCGTTGTCGCGGCTGCTCCGCGCCGAAGGGCTGGTTTCTCCCGAGCAGCTCCGCGATGCCCTGGCGCGGCATCACGGTGCCTCGGCACTGTCACGGCAGACAACACCACCCGACCCACGGCTGGCCCCTCTGCTGCCGCCGCACATCTGCCTGCGGCACGGCGCGCTTCCCTGGATGCGGCGCGACGGCGCGCTGGTCCTGGCGATGGCGCATCCCGAGGAAAGTGCACGGGTCCGAGCTCTGCTTCCACCCGCCGAAACAGATGTCATCCTGGCGCTCGCGACCGAAAACGACATCTTCGAGGAAATCGCCGAACGTCACGGGGCGGGTCTGGCGGCGGCGGCAGAAAGCGATCTGCCTGACGCCTTCAGCTGTCGCGACCTCAACCGACTGACGCGGCGACGGGCGGGCGCGCTTGCACTTTGCGCGCTGCTCTTTGCAGCCCTGCTCTTCAGCTGGCCTGTCCTGCTTTTCTCGGCGGCGCTGGCGCTGACCGCGGCCAACCTGGCGATTGGCCAGATCGCCAAGCTTGCGGCCTTCATCGCAGGGCTTCCACCGCTGCCGCCCGGCCCGCGCGGCGGGCAGGACACGCCACCCGTCTCGCTGCTGATCCCGCTGCACCGCGAGGAGGAGATCGCGGCGAAGCTCGTCGAAAGGCTCCACCGGCTCGACTATCCGCGGTCCCAGCTCGAGGCGCTGCTGGTGCTCGAGGCCGGGGACGCGATCACCCGCGCCGCGCTGCAAGACGCCGACCTGCCGCCCTGGGTGCGCGTCGTCGAGGTGCCCCCCGGAAAGGTGACCACCAAGCCGCGCGCGCTCAACTATGCCCTCAATTTTGCGCGTGGCGAGATCATCGGCATCTACGACGCCGAGGACAGTCCCGCCCCCGATCAGCTGCGCCGGACGGCCGCGCATTTCGGCCGGGCGCCGCCCAACGAGGCCTGCGTGCAGGGCATCCTCGATTTCTACAACCCGCAGGCCAACTGGATGTCGCGCTGCTTCACCATCGAATACGCGGCCTGGTTCCGCATCCTGCTGCCCGGCTTCGCGCGCCTCGGATTTGCCGTCCCGCTCGGCGGCACCACGGTGTTCTTTCGGCGCGAGGCGCTCGACCGGGTCGGCGGCTGGGATGCTTTCAACGTCACCGAGGATGCCGACCTCGGACTGCGGCTGGCACGCTTCGGCTACCGCACCGCGCTGCTGCCTCTGGTCACCCGCGAAGAGGCCAACTGCCACCCCTGGCCCTGGATCCGCCAGCGTTCGCGCTGGCTCAAGGGGTACCTGATCACCTGGATCGTCCACATGCGCCAGCCGCGCCGGCTGTTCCGCGATCTCGGTGCCTGGCGCTTTTTCGGCGTGCAGGTGATCTTTCTGACCGGATTGCTGCAATTCCTGCTGGCGCCGCTGCTCTGGTCGTTCTGGCTCATCCTGCTGGGCCTTCCGCATCCGCTGGCCGGGTCCGAGACGGCCCCATTGCTGGGGATCACGATCGCGCTGCTGCTCGGCGCCGAGTCGGTCTCTATCCTGGTCGGGTTAGGCGGCGTGCTGCGCAGCCCGCACCCTCGGCTGCTTCCCTGGGTCCCGACGCTGTTTCTCTATTTCCCGCTGGGCACGATCGCGCTCTACAAGGCGCTGTGGGAGATGCTGCACCGGCCGTTCTACTGGGACAAGACCGCGCATGGCAGATCGGCCCCCGACCACGTGGGGGCCGATCTGCCAACCGACAGGCGTTAGCGGATCAGGCCGTCTTGCGGCTGTCGAGCTTGAGCCGGGTGACGAAGGCAACCGAAATATGCTCGCGCAGCGCCTTGTCGGCGGCCTCCTCGTCGCGCCGGGCGATGGCGTCGACGATGGCGGCATGTTCAACCAGCGCATTGGCCCCGCGCCCCTCGGCGGCCAGCGAGGTCGTGGCCATCAGCGCCATCGAGCGGTGCACGAGGTCGAGCTGCTGCACGAGGTAGCGGTTGTGCGAGGCGAGCTGGATCATCCGGTGGAAGCGTCGGTTGGCCCGCGCCAGCGCGGCGGGATCATTGAGCAGCGCGCGATCTTCCTCGATCATGTCGCGCAGCACCTTCACCTCTTCCTCGGTGGCATGGCGCGCCGCCAGCCGCGCCGCCAGGCCCTCGAGCTCGGTGCGCACGACGTAAAGTTCCGCCATCTGGTTGTGATCGAGAGAGGCAACGATCAGCGAGCGCCCGTCGCGCGCCAGCAGCGACTGCGTCTCGAGCCGCTGCAGCGCCTCGCGGATCGGCGTGCGCGACACGCCGAATCGTTCGGCCAGCTCGCTCTCCACCAGCCGGTCACCGGGGCGATAGACACCCTGGTCGATGGCCTCGAGGATCAGCGTATAAGCGTCCTTGTTCGGCGTCCGGATCTGGCTCATCTTGGGCGGTCCTTCGTAAGTGATGCAGCAAGATAGCGGTAGCATGGCCCCTTGATCAACGCCCTGCATCGTCGCAGGTCCCTGGCTGCGTCCGCGCGGCCCTGCCACCCATTGCCGCCCGCCCCGCCCGCGCGTAGGTTGCAGCCATGGTAAAGCAGCATTTCTCCCACGTGCGCCACTGGGTCTTCGACCTCGACAACACGCTCTATCCGCCCGCCGCGCGGCTCTTCGACCAGATCGAACGCAAGATGACCGACGTCGTCATGCGCGTCACGGGCACCGGGCAGGCCGAGGCCAACGTGCTGCGCAAGCGTTGGTGGATGGATCACGGCACCACGCTGGCCGGGCTTATGGCCAACCACCAGCTCGACCCCGAGGCCTATCTGACAGAGGTGCACGACATCTCCTTCGACGCGCTGGAGCCCGATCCGCGTCTTGCCGAACTGATCGCCAACCTGCCGGGGCGCAAGATCGTCTACACCAACGGCAGCGCGCCCTATGCGGCGCGGGTGCTCGAGGCACGCGGGCTTGCGGCGGCCTTTGACGCGATCTACGGCGTCGAGCACGCGAACTACCGCCCCAAGCCCGAGCCGCTGGCCTTCGAGACCGTCTTCGCCCTCTCGGGCACCGACGCAGCCAGCGCCGCGATGTTCGAGGACGATCCGCGTAATCTTGCCGCACCCCACGCCATGGGGATGCGCACCGTGCACGTGGCCCCCGAGCGCGCGGAAGGTGAACATATCCAGCATCATACCGATGACCTGACCGAATTCCTCGCGCGGCTCTCCTGAGCCGGTCCGGCCCCCTCACCACCGCGGCGCGGGGGCTGCGACACTTTTCGCCATGGGAGCGCGCAAGCTCCCTGCCTATCTCCTGCCCGACCCCAGACAGGAGATTCCGATGACCGCTGCCGACATCACCACCGTTCAGGACGCCCACGCCCCCGCCAGCCGCAAGATCAGTGGCGAGGCCGTGCTGTTTCTCGTGGCCGCGCTGCTGCTGGGTATCGCGGTGGTCAACACCGTCGCCTTCGGCCTTGCCGGCCTGTCGATGACCGCGCTGGCGTTGGTGCCGGTGTGCTACTTCATGATCCTGTGGATCACCGTCGGCAAGTAAGCCGCATGGTCATGGCCGCCCGCCTGCCCTAGATAGGGGCGCAAAGGAGAGCGGTCATGGACTACGACATTCTCATCTCGGGCGGCGGCATCGCCGGGCTCACCGCGGCCGCCGCCTTCGGCAACGCCGGCTTCTCCGTGCTCTGCGTCGATCCGGCGCCGCCGGTGACCGAGCGCGAGGCGCAGGGTGCCGATCTGCGCAGCACCGCCTTCCTGCAACCCGCGCAGGCCTTCCTCGCCGAGGCGAGCCTCTGGCAGCGCCTCGCCCCGCACGCCATGCCGTTGCAGGTGATGCGCATCGTCGATGCCGGCGGCGAGCTGCCCGAGCCGCGCGTCGTCAAGGATTTCGACAGCGCCGAGATCTCCGAGCTGCCTTTCGGGTGGAACCTTCCGAATTGGCTGCTGCGGCGCGAGCTGTCCGCGCATCTGCACGAAATGGACAGCGTCACCTTCCTGCCCGGCACCGCGACCACTGCGCTTTTCACCCGCGAGGCCGAGGCCCGCGTCACGCTGAGCGACGGCCGCCGCATCCGCACCCGGCTGGTGATCGCCGCCGACGGGCGCAACTCGCCGATGCGCGAGGCGGCAGGGATCGGCGTGAAGACCACCCGCTTCGGTCAGAAGGCGCTGGCCTTTGCCACCACCCACCCGATCCCGCATGGCAACGTC
The DNA here is from genome assembly GCF_015223355.1 of Salipiger mangrovisoli. Classification (GTDB taxonomy): domain Bacteria; phylum Pseudomonadota; class Alphaproteobacteria; order Rhodobacterales; family Rhodobacteraceae; genus Salipiger; species Salipiger mangrovisoli. The sequence goes on from NZ_JADFFK010000009.1 coordinate 91,313, forward strand.
TCGACGGAAGTTCACCGCACCGGCGGGCCGTTCACGCTTGTGCCGCTGCCCGATTTCGAAGGCCAGCCGTCCTCGGCGGTCGTGTGGATGGAAGAAGGGCCGAAGGCCGAGGCGCTGATGGCGCTGGACGACGCGGCCTTCGAGGCGGCCATGTCCGAACGGTCCTGCCACCTATTCGGGCCGCTCAAGCTGGCCTCGCGCCGCACCATCTGGCCGATCATCGCGCAGCACGCCGAGAGCCTGACCGGTCAGCGCCTGGCGCTGGTGGCCGAGGCGGCGCATGTGGTGCCGCCGATCGGCGCGCAGGGGCTGAACATGTCGCTGGCCGACATGAAGGTGCTGCACGACCTGGCGGCGGCCCGTCCAGAAACGCTTGGCGAGCCGACCATGCTCGATGCCTATGGCCGCAAGCGGATGCCCGACATCCGCGCCCGCGTCGCCGGGATCACCGCGCTGAACCGCGCCTCGATGCTGTCGAACCCGCTGCTGCGCGACGCCCGCGCCACGGCACTGGACGCGCTTTACGAGGTGAAATCCGTGCGCAAGACGCTGATGCAGTTGGGGCTTGGTGCCAAGGGCTAAGAGCTAAGGGCTAGCGCTCCTTGCCAGGCCCCTGCCGCAGGAAACCCCTACTGTCCCACCCGCAGCGTATGTCCCGTCAGCTCCGCGCTGAACGGCACAGGATGCGGCCCGCGGCCGAGACGGGCGCGGTAGATCGGCAGGCTTTCGGTCACCCGCATCACGTAGTTGCGGGTCTCGGTGAAGGGAATCATCTCGATCCAGTCGATCATGTCGATCTCGCCCCTCAGCGGGTTGCCGAAGGCCTCCATCCAGCTCACCGGCCGTGACGGCCCGGCATTGTAGCCCGCCGCCATCATCACCGGGTTGCCGTCGAACTGTTCCGACAGCCGTTGCAGGTAGCGCGCGCCGAGCTTGGCATTGTAGGCCGGATTGTCGAGCAGCCCCTCGAAGCTGTAGGGCACGCCAAGCCAGCCCGCGACCTCCTTTGCGGTGCCCGGCATCAGCTGCATGAGGCCGCGCGCCCCCGCGCCGGAGACAACGCGCGGATCGAACTCGGACTCGCGCCGCGCAATGGCGAGCACCATCTCGCGCGGCACCGCGAAGTCGGTCTTCAGCAGATCGGGATGCAGCGCGTAGTAGGGCCCGGCCAGTTCGATACCATATTGCGCCGCGCGCTTGCCGACCATGACCTCGACATGCGGACGTTGCATCTGCGTCAGCATCTGCCCGAGCTGACCGATCTGCTGCCGGTCCAGCCCCTCCGCAAGATGCGTGAGGAAGCGCTCGCCCAGCGAGGTTTCGCCCGAGGCCAGCAGCAGGATCGCCGCGCTGTAGACGCTGCTTTTGGTGAACGGCGCCTCGCGCCAGTCGGGGAAGGTCTCGGTGCCCGCCAGCTTCGGATCGGCCGGAACGCCGCCACGCTCGGCCGCCAACAGCCCGTAGAAGGACGTCTGGTAGCGCGCGCCTTGCGCGTAAGCCTGCCGCGCGCCCTCGGTGTCGCCGAGCGCCTCGAGCGCCCGGCCCATCCAGTAGCCCGACCGGCCCTTGGAGATCGGCGAGGTCACCGCCCCGTCGTGGTTGCGGAAATGACGCAGCGCGGTCTGCGGGTCGTTCAGGAAACGCAGCGCGATGAAGCCCGACAGCCATTCCAGCGCCGCGTATTGATCGCCCTCGGTCAGCCCGTGGCGCGAGGCGATGGCATAGGCCGTCTCGGCGTCGCCGCGCCGCATTTTCTGGTGGGCAAGATCGTCGCGCCGCTCGGCCCAGGCCCAGGGCTCGCCAAGCGCCTCGGCGCTGCCCGATCGCTCGAGCATGAGCGAGATCGCGTCATCCTCGCGGCCCTTGCGGATGCGCCAGAGATAGCGTTCGTAGGCCAGCCCCGGATCGTTCGCCAGCGCCGCGGGCACCGCCTCGATCCGCGCGTCCACGCCCGGATCGAGCGCCCGCAGCGCCAGCCGCGCCTCGGCCAGCTTGCGCCAGCCGTCCGAGACCAGTGGCAGCAGCGCGCGGGCATTGTCCTCCCAGCCCTGCCACAGCGCCATGTCGAGCCGCGCCTCGTGGTGCGGCTTCAGCAGGTCGCTCCAGTCGCGCAGGAAGGTCGCCCGTTCTTCGGAACTGAGCGGCAAGGTGCGCCAGGCCATCACGATGTCGGCCTCCGCCGCACCGCGCTCGCCCTCGGCCATATGCGCCCGCGCCAGCGCCAGCGCCCCGGCACCGGTCTGCGGCATGTAGCCGGCAAAGAACTGCCGGATCGTGCCGAAGTCGGATTCCGAGATGGCGATCTCGGACTTTTCGCGCAGGTAGGGCATTCCCGGCCAATCCGGGTTGCGCTGCAAGAACTCCATGACCTGAGCCGCATTCCCCCGGCTCGCGCGAAGGTAGTGCCAGAGCACCACGTCGAGCGCGGCCTGGCCGTCGCCGCGCGATTCAATGAGGGCGGACGCCCAGTTGCCGGAACGCATATCGGCCATCGCCTTGGCGAGCGGGCGCTCCTGCGGCAGGGCGGGCGTGGCAAACAGGGCAAGAAGCAGGAGGAGAGCGGCGCGGAGGCGCGACATGAGCTTGCAATTTCCTTGACGAAAAGGAATAGACACGCCGCGGACATTAGCGTGGGGCGGGGAGGGTTCCAATTCACATTCCCTCCAGACCCGCGCTTTCGAGGGCCGCTGCGAACACATCAACATTCAAGGAGCGTGTCATGTTCAAAGGTTCGATGCCAGCACTGGTCACGCCGTTCAAGGACGGCGTCGTGGATTTCGACGCGCTCAAGAAACTCGTCGATTGGCACGTGGCCGAGGGCAGCTCGGCGCTGGTTCCCGTGGGGACGACCGGCGAGAGCCCGACCCTCAGCTACGAGGAACACGAGGCGGTCATCGACTGCGTGGTGAAGACCGCGGCCGGCCGCATCCCGGTGATCGCCGGCGCGGGATCGAACTCGACCGCCGAGGCGATCCACTTCATGCAGTTCGCCGAGAAGGTCGGCGCGCAGGCGGCGCTCGTGGTGACCCCCTATTACAACAAGCCGACCCAGGCCGGGCTGATTGCGCATTTCACCGCGGTGCATGATGCGGCGAACCTGCCGATCATCATATACAACATCCCCGGACGTTCGGTGGTCGACATGTCGCCCGCCACGATGGGCGAACTTGCCAAGCTTCCGCGCATCATCGGCGTCAAGGACGCCACCGGCGATCTGGCACGGGTCTGCGCGCAGCGCATCACCTGCGGCCCGGACTTCCTGCAGCTCTCGGGCGAGGATGCCACGGCGCACGGCTTCAACGCCCAGGGCGGCGTTGGCTGCATTTCGGTCTCCGCCAACGTCGCTCCGGCGCTCTGTGCGCAGATGCAGGCGGCCACCACGGCGGGAGACTATGCCAAGGCACTGGATCTGCAGGACAAGCTGATGCCGTTGCACCAGGCGATCTTCGCTGAGCCGGGTGTCTGCGGCGCGAAATACGCCATGAGCCGCCTTGGCCTGTGCGGCGAGGAAATGCGCCTGCCGCTGGTGCCGGTGACCGAGCCGGTGCGCGCGCGCATCGACGCGGCGCTGCGCCACGCCGGGCTGCTGGCCTGACGCCTCGCGGTCCGGCGGAAGACGCGGGGGCGCTGCCCCCGCACCCCCGGGATATTTCCGCCTAGAAGAAAGGGCGGAAGCGGTCCAGGCCGTGAAACCAAAGACAAAGGCGGACCCTTCCAGGTCCGCCTTTTCCATGTTTTGCCTGTGGCGCGTCGTCGATGCGACGCGCCTGTGCGAGCCGATCACTCGGCGTCGCTGCTCTCGACGCCCTCGGGCTGGCCGACCACTACGAAGCGCAGCGCGTCCGGCTGCAGCACGCGGGCGGCGACCCGCTTCACGTCGTCCAGCGTCACCGCCTCGATCTTGGCGTTGCGCGAGGTGATGTAGTCGGGGGTCAGCCCGTCCATCTGCATCCCGACAAGAATGCCCGCGATCGGCCCGTTGCCGTCGAAGCGCAGCGGGTAGGCGCCGGTCAGGAAGGTCTTGGCCTGGTCCAGCTCTGCCTCGGTGACGCCGTCCTTCGCCAGCTTCGCCCATTCGTCCTTGATCACGTCGATTGCCTGGCCGATGCGGTCGTTGGCCGAGGCGACACGGCCAAGATAGAGCTCGGCATGGTCCATCGGCACGAGGTAGGAATAGACGCCGTAGGTCAGGCCCCGCTTCTCGCGCACCTCGCTCATCAGCCGCGCCTCGAAGCCGCCACCGCCGAGGATGGTGTTCATCACATAGGCGGCGAAGAAGTCCGGATCGTCGCGTTTCAGCCCCTTCTGTCCGAACAGCGCCACCGACTGCGGCGTGTCGAAGGGCACCACGGTGACGCCGGCCCTGGTCTCGACATCGACATCCTGCGGCATCGGCGCGCCCTCGTCCGGCAGGTCGCCCAGAAGGTTGTCGATCAGCGTCGCGAGCGCCTCTGGCGAGATGTCGCCGGTGGCCGCGATATAGACGCGGTCCTTGGCCATGGCGCCCTTCCAGGCGGCGAGGATGTCATCGCGGGTCAGGGCCTCGACACTGTCCAGCGTGCCCGCCGGATCGCTGGCGTAGGGGTGATCGCCGAAGACGCCGGAGTAGAAGGTGGCGCTGGCGATGGCATCGGGATCCTTGGCGTCGCTGCGGATGCCCGAGATCACCTGCGCCCGGACGCGCTCGATCGCGCTGTCGGAGAAGCTCGGCTCGATCAGGCTCTGGCGCAGCAGCTCGGCAGCCTGGTCGCGGTTCTCGGTGAGGAAGCGGGCCGAGACCGAGACGGAATCCTGACCCGAGTCGTAGCGGAAGTTGGCGGCCAGCGCCTCGGACTCCGCCGCGAAGCCTTGCGCGTCATAGCCACCGGCGCCCTCTTCGAGAAGGCCGACCATCAGGTTGGTCGCGCCACGCTTGCCCGGCGCGTCCAGCGCCGCGCCGCCCTTGAAGCGGATCTCCAGCGCGGTGAAGGGGATCGACGGCTCCTCGACCAGCCAGGCCTTGAAGCCGAGCGGCGTCTCGACCTGCTGGACATCGATCTCGGCCGCGGCGGGCAGCGCCAGCCAGAGCGAGGCGGCCGCGGCGATCAGCGGGCCGGTCACGACCCGCCCCAGTGCGAAGTTCAGGCTCATTGGGTCACCTCCTCGGCGTCGGTCTGCGGCAGCGTCGCGGCCGCGGGTTCGGGGCTGGGCGCGGTCTGCACATCGGCCGGGGCGGTCAGATAGCCGGTCACCGATTGGCGCTTGTCCAGCACCTTCTTCGCCGCGGCGACGATCTGCTCGGGTGTCACCTGTTGCAGGATCTCGGGCCAGGCCTGCACGTCTTCCACCCCCAGACCCGATGTCAGCGCATTGCCGTAGCGCTGCGCCACGCTGGCGACATCGTCCCGGTCGTAGACCTCCGACGCGCGCAGCTGGAACTTGATCCGGTCGAGCTGTTTCTCGTCGCAGCCGGTCTCGAGGAAGGCGGCAAGCTCGGCGTCGAGCGCGGCCTCGGCCTGCTCGAGGGTCACGCCGGGCGCCGGCACGATGCCGAAGCCGAAGCTGCTGTCGTCGTAGGAGGTGGCATCATAGAAGGCCCCGACGTAGATCGCCTTGTGCTGCTCGAACTGCAGCTTCTGGTTCAGCACCGAGGTCTGCCCGCCGCCGAGGATCTCGGCCAGCAGGGTCAGCGCCGCGGCTTCTTGCTGGTCTCCGGGATCGCGCTCGGGCGCAAGGTAGAGCCGCATCACGTAGGGTTGCGCGACGCGCGGGTCCTCGAAGCGCAGCCGGCGCTCGGCCATCTGGCGCGGCTCCTGCGGGCGGGCGCGCGGCGCGCCGACCTCGGGGTTGGCCGGCAGCTTGCCGTAGGTTTCCTCGGCAAGCCTGCGCACCTCTTCGGGCGTGGTGTCCCCGGCGACCACGAGGATCGCGTTGTTGGGGGCGTAGTTGCGGTGATAGAAGGCCAGCGCGTCGTCGAGATCGAGCCGCTCCATCTCCTCGCGCCAGCCGATCACCGGCACGCCGTAGCGGCTGTTGAGGTAAAGCGCCGCGCTCATCTGCTCGCGCATCAGAGCGCCCGGATCGTTCTCGGTGCGCATGTTGCGCTCCTCGATGATCACGTCGCGCTCGGTCCGAATGTCCTCCTCGTCGAGCTGCAGATTGACCATGCGGTCTGCCTCCATCTCCATCATCAACCCGAGCCGGTCGGAGGCGACGCGCTGGTGATAGGCGGTCTGGTCATAGGAGGTGAAGGCGTTGTCGGTCCCGCCGTTGCGCGCGACGATCTTCGAGAACTCGCCGGGGGCCAGCGTGTCCGTGCCCTTGAACAGCAGGTGCTCCAGGAAATGCGCGACGCCGGAGCTGCCCGCGGTCTCGTCAGCCGAGCCCGCCTTGTACCAGACCATGTGCACGACGACCGGCGCCCGGTGATCCTCTGCGACGACAACGTCCATGCCGTTGTCGAGCGAGAAGGTGGTCACCTGCGTCTTCTCCGGCGTCTCGGCCCGCAGCGGCATCGCCGACAGCACCATCACGGCCAGCGCCGCGCTCCATGACTTCATCTGCAAGCCCTAATCCTTCGGTGAAACGACATCTGCCCCCAACCTACGGGTCAGGGGCAGTCATTCCAAGCTGGGCTTGCGCTTTCGTGAAGTGACGCGCGTTTACTCGGCGGCCGGGGGCGCAGAGGGTGTGCGGGCCCCCGCCGACCGATAGGCGTTCAGCGCACCGTAAGGGCTGAGGGTCTGATCGCGGTAGACCTTGTTGTACTCGTCGTCCTTGAAGAGCTTCCAGTTGAAGCGCGACTTGCTGCGACGGATCTCGGCATCCTCGACGGCGAGCTGGGTGCGGATGCTGCCATCCCGACCGTAGCGCGACGCGCGGTTCACCAGCGCCGCATCGCGGCCGGGCACTTCGCCGGTGGCCAACAGCGCCGGATTGCCGCCAAGCGCGGCGACCGCGTCGGCCCGCGGCGTCTGATCGGTGCGGTTCGCGCTGCCCGGCGTCGGCACCGGAAGCTCGGCAAAGCTCTGCGGCATTTCCAGCGGCTTGTTCGGCACGATGGCAAATTCCTCGGGGGTCCCGCGGTTGTTGCGCATTTGGTGCAGCGTGCGATCACTCGTCGTGCAGGCGACGAGCCCGGTCATTCCGAGCATCAGCACGAGATGCGACAGCTTCATGGCCATTCTCCGGTTCTTGCCTTTGGCCCTGATCTATACGATCCGGGACGCCCCGTCACGGGGCCTTTTTCTTCCGCTTGCCGGCCGCTTCCCCGCCCGAGAACAGCACCAGGCCGATCGCACCGGCAAAGATCGCGATGTCGGCGACGTTGAAGGCGAAGGGGTTCTCGAGCCCGCAGCAGGACATGTTCAGGAAATCCGCAACCGCGCCATAGACCAGCCGGTCCACGACGTTGCCAAGCGCGCCGCCGATCAGCAGCCCGCCCGAGATCAGTCCGAGCCGGCCCGGCGGATCGCGCCGCAGCCAGACCGCGACGAACATCACGATGCCCAGCGCCACGGCGATCAGCGTCCAGCGCGCCGCGGCCGCGTCATCGGCAAAGAGCCCGAAGTTCATTCCCCGGTTCCAAGCCATGCGGAAGTTCAGCACCGGCGGCAGCACATCGATCGCCAGCCGCTGCGCGAGCCCCATCACGTGCACCACGAGCCATTTGGAAAGCTGATCCACCACGAAGGTGATCGCCGCCGTTACCAGTACCAACCGCATCAGGTCTCCTTTTGCCGAGCCCAGGCGCCGGCTTTGCGGATCGGTCTACAGGCAGCACGCTGCAAGGAAAACCCCCGCCCCTCTCAGGGCTGCGCGACGACGCGCCGCAGCAGCGCGCGGAAGGCGCCGGTGGCCGCCTGTTCGTCGATCCTTCCGGGAGAATTGACCGTGAGCGCGGCGCAGACCGCACGGTCCTCGGCGTCGCGCAGGACGACGGTGAAATTCAGCACACCCGGCTCCGAGCCCCCCTTGTAGGCGACGGGGCCAAGGCCGTGTGCCGGTCCGGGATTGAGTTGAAGCATCGGCAGGTCCGCGATGGGCAGGATCAGCGCACAGAGCCTGTCGAGCGGCACATACCATTCGATTCCCGGCAGCCACATCCCGGAGGCGAGCACCGGGTCTGGCGGTTGCAGCGCCGCCGCGGCCGCGATCGCAGGCCGTTCCTTGGGGTCGGCGTCGAGCCAGGCATGCGCCGCAGCGGGATCGCTCTTGAGCGCGAAGAGTTCGCGCGTCGACAGCATGACCTCGGGCGCGATGCCCAGCTCCTCGGCGACGATCTCGCGCCCGAGCAGATCGAGCAGCAGGTCGGTGGCGGTGTTGTCGCTCTCGGCAATCATCAGCAGCGCGGCGGTGTGCAGCGTCACCGGAGCCGCGTCCGGAAAATCCTGAAGCCGCCCGCCAGGCAGGGACCGATGCGCCTCGCCGAGACGCAGCACCCTGTCCCAATCGGTCTTGCCCGCGCGCACCTCGCGCGCCAGCACCGACAGGATCCCGAGCTTGAAGGCCGAGCCCACCGCCAGCGGATGCGCCGCCCCGCCGGCCGCCAGCACCGCGTCTTCGCGCGTCACCAGCCAGGAGACCTCGGCCCCCAGATCCGCCAGGGCCGCGACCGCGGTGCGCAGATCGGCAACCAGCGGCTCGGGAGTCCCGAAGCGCAAGCCAGCCAACCTGCCCTCCGCGTCCAGCGCGATCCGCACCGGGACCTGATAGCCCGCGCTGCGCACGGTGCCTGTCCCGTCCTCGAGCTCGATCTCCTCGACCGGACCGATCTGCGCGATCAGGGTCTCGACCAGCCCTTCGAGCTGGGCCTGCGGCACCGCCTTCGCGAAGTCCTCGGTGACCTCCAGCCCCTTGCCTCCGCCGGACAGCAGCGCCTCGAGCACCGCGCGATCGGTTTCCTGCGCCGACGACGGACTTGCAAGACAGGTGGCCATGACCGCCGAAATGGCGGCCCACAAGAATGCCTTCACACCAATCACTCCCTCAAATGCTCGGAGGCGGCGACCACCCCGCGACTCATCTTTCCACAAATCTCGGCGCGGGTGAATTGGCCGATGACCGGGAATCGCGATGGCCACTTCGAACGCGGCATCCCCAGAACCGCGCAGAACGCCCTGCACGGCAGGTCCCGCGACCGCAAACCGCCCCTCCGGCCACCGTTGCAAGGCCGCGCCGCAAAATTCCTGCTTTCCCGCCCCTGCGACAAATTATTCCGCGGCGCGATGCACTGCACGGTTGCGTATATATTCGCCCTTTGGGAATAATTGCCCCTGGGTCAATCTATTTGAGACCCGCTGCATTATTTCCTTTCCTTTTGGCGAGCCTGTGTTGTGACAAGAACGTCCTCCTCCTCTGCGGCGCGCCCGGTTGGCTGGAGCGTCAAGCTCCTTGGCTGGGTCTGCGTGCTTTTCGGTCTCCTCCTCTTTCTCGGCGGTATCTGGCTGATCACTCTCGGCGGCAGCTGGTATTACGGGCTGGCGGGGCTCGGGCTTCTGGTGTCCGGCGTGCTGCTCAACCACGGCAGCATGAAGGCGCTGTGGCTCTACCTGCTGGTCTGGAGCGCCACCCTGGCCTGGGCCTGGTGGGAAAGCGGCAGCGACTGGTGGGCCCAGGTGCCCCGGATGCTGTCCCCGACGGTGATCCTCGTGCTGATGCTGGCCTGCGTCCCGGCGTTGGCCCGCGCCGAGCGCGCCCGTGGCTGACTGCCGCGGCACGCCTCCATGAAACGGCCCCAGACCCCAGCTTGAAAGCAAGGACCCCGCCGATGTTCGCCTCCCTTAGACTGACCGGCCTGCCGGGTGCGGTTCTGGCTGCCCTGATCGGGCTCGCGGCCTGCCCCGGCCTGGCGCAGGATACAGCCTCCGTCGCCGCCGCGGCTCCCGCGTCCGAGGTCGGCACCGACTGGCCCTATTACGGAGGCGACGCCGAGGCGCGGCGCTTCTCTCCTCTTGCCCAGATCACACCCGAGAATGTCGCGCGGCTGGAACGGGCCTTCGTCTATCATACCGGTGACCTGCCGCCGGGCGACACCGCCGGCAATTACGCACCCGAGACCACGCCGCTGAAGATCGGCTCCAGCCTTGTGTTGTGCAGCGCGATGAACATTCTGATCTCGATCAATGCGGCGACCGGCGCGGAGAATTGGCGCTACGACCCCGAGGTCCCGCAGGCGGCGATCCCCTATGGCGCCACCTGCCGCGGCGTCGCCACCTACACCGCCCCGGATCTGGCGGCGGACGCGCCCTGCAAGCGCCGGGTCATCGGCACGACGCTCGACGCCCGTCTCATCGCCGTGGACTTCGCCACCGGCCGCCCCTGCGAGGGGTTCGGCAGCGGCGGGCAGGTCGATCTCTGGGACGGCATCGGCGAGAAGATCCCCGGCTTCTACGCGCTCACCGCCGCTCCCACCGTGGTGCGCGGCATCATCGTCACCGGCGCGCAGGTGAAGGACGGCCAGGCCGAGGACGCGCCCTCGGGCGTGGTGCGCGGCTTCGACGCGGTCACCGGCGCGCTGGTCTGGGCCTGGGATCTGGCGGCGCCCGAGGAGATGCGCGCCGGCCCGCCCGCGGGCAAGACCTACACCCGCGGCACGCCCAACATGTGGACCACCGCCACCGCCGACGAGGCGCGCGGCATCGTCTTCCTGCCGCTCGGCAATTCCGCGGTGGATTACTACGGCTCGAACCGCTCGCAGGCCGAGAACACCTACGCCACCTCGCTGGTCGCGCTGAACGCGGTCACGGGCGAGGAACTCTGGCATTTCCAGACGGTGCGGCACGACCTTTGGGACTATGACCTCGGCTCGCAGCCCACGCTGCTCGACTTCAAGGGACGACCGGCGGTGCTGCTCGCCTCGAAGCAGGGCGATCTTTTCATCCTCGACCGCGAGACCGGCGCGCCCCTGACCGAGGTGGGCGAAATCACCGACCTGCCGCAGGGCAAGATCGAACCCGATTTCGTCGCCGACAGCCAGCCGGTGTCGCTCTGGGCGACGCTGCGCAAGCCCGCGCTGACCGAGAAGCGCATGTGGGGCTTCACCCCGATCGACCAGCTCTACTGCCGCATCCGCTTCCGGCAAGCGGTCTACGACGGCTACCTGACCCCGCCCTCGACGCGGAATTACATCCAGTATCCCGGCTATATCGGCGGCAGCGACTGGGGTTCGGTCGCGGTTGATGTGGCGCGCGGGCTGGTGATCGCCAATTACAACGACATCCCCAACCTCAACCGTCTCGTATCCCGCGCCGAGGCCGACGCAGCGGGAATGCGGCCTCCGACCGCACAAGCCGGCGACCGGGGGCAGCCGCAGGTCGGCGCGCCCTACGGGGCCAGAACCAATGCGGGATGGCGTTCGGGCCTGACCGACCTGCCCTGTAGCCAGCCGCCATACGGCGGGATCACCGCGATCGATCTGCAAACCGGAGAACCGATCTGGGACAGGCCACTCGGCAGCGCGCGGCGCGGTGGACCTTTCGGACTGCCCTCGATGCTCCCTTTCGAGATCGGCACACCCAACAATGGCGGCGCTGTGGTCACCGCCTCGGGGCTGATCTTCATCGGCGCGGCGGCGGACAACCTGTTCCGCGCCATCGACATCGAGTCCGGAGAGACGCTCTGGACCGACGCGTTGCCAGCGGGCGGACAGGCCAACCCGATCAGCTACGAGGTGGACGGCCGGCAATATGTGCTGATCTCGGCCGGCGGGCACCACGCGCTGGAGACCGGCGTATCCGACGCGATCATCGCCTACAGGCTGCCCGATTGAACGCCCCCGGCCGAGAGGGTCGGCGCGCCCGGCCCGGCTGCGGTCAAACAAAAGCGAGGCGGGCCGGGGCCCGCCTCGCGAAATCTCCTGCGTCGCGCCGGCTCAGTGGCGGAAGTGGCGCATCCCGGTGAACACCATGGCGAGGCCCGCCTCGTCGGCCGCCGCGATCACTTCGTTGTCGCGCATCGAGCCGCCCGGCTGGATCACCGTGGTCGCGCCGGCTGCCGCCGCTTCCATCAGACCGTCGGGGAAGGGGAAGAAGGCGTCGGAGGCCACGGCAGAGCCCTGCGTCAGCGGCGTGTCGAGGCCCAGCGCCTCGGCCATGCGCTCGGCCTTCTTGGCGGCGATCAGCGCCGAGTCGACGCGGCTCATCTGGCCCGCGCCGACGCCGACGGTGGCGCCGTCCTTGACGTAGACGATGGCGTTCGACTTGACGTGCTTGGCGACCTTCCATGCAAAGAGCAGGTCCAGCAGTTCCGCCTCGGACGGCTGCTTCTTGGTCACCACCTTCAGGTCGTCCAGCGTGATCGTGCCGTTGTCCTTGTCCTGCACCAGCATCCCGCCCGAGACCTGGCGGTAGGCGAGGCCCGGCTCGGACGTGTCGGCGAGCCCGTCGGTGGTCAGCAGGCGCAGGTTCTTCTTCTTGGCGAAGATTTCCTTGGCCGCGTCATCGGCACCGGGCGCGATCACCACCTCGGTGAAGATCTCGGTGATCGCCTCGGCGGTCTCGGCGTCGAGCGGCATGTTCAGCGCGACGATGCCGCCGAAGGCCGAGGTGCGGTCGCAGTCGAACGCCTTCTGGTAGGCTTCCAGCAGGGTCGCGCCCTTGGCCACGCCGCAGGGGTTGGCGTGCTTGATGATCGCGCAGGCCGGGCCGTCCGAAGGCAGGAACTCCGAGACCAGCTCGAAGGCGGCGTCGGTGTCGTTGATGTTGTTGTAGGACAGCTCCTTGCCCTGGTGCTGCACGGCGGTGGCGACGCCCGGACGGTCCGAACCGTCGCGGTAGAAGGCCGCCTTCTGGTGCGGGTTCTCGCCGTAGCGCAGGGTCTGGGCGATCTCGCCCGAGAACACGCGGCGGCGCGGGGCGTCGTCGTTCAGCGCGCCGGCCATCCAGGTCGAGACCGCGGCGTCATAGGCGCCGGTGCGGGCATAGGCGACCTGCGCCAGCTTCTGGCGGAAGGCGTAGCTGGTCGCGCCGTTGTTGGCATCGAGCTCGGCCAGCAGCGCCTCGTAGTCGGCCACATCCGTCACCACGTTGACGAAGGCGTGGTTCTTGGCGGCGGCGCGGATCATCGCCGGGCCGCCGATGTCGATGTTCTCGATGCAGGTGTCATAATCCGCGCCCTTGGCGACGGTTTCCTCGAACGGGTAGAGGTTGACCACCAGCAGGTCGATCCCGGTGATGCCGTGGGCCTTCATCGCCTCGACATGCGCGGGGTTGTCACGCAGCGCCAGCAGGCCGCCGTGCACGCGCGGGTGCAGCGTCTTGACGCGGCCGTCCATCATCTCGGGGAACTCGGTCACGTCCGACACGTCGCGCACCTTGAGGCCCGCCTCGCGGATCGCCTTGGCGGAGCCGCCGGTCGAGAGCAGCTCGACACCCCTTGCGCTCAGCGCCTTGGCCAGGTCGATGAGACCGGTCTTGTCCGAAACGGAAATGAGGGCGCGGGCGACGGGGGAGAGATCAGGCATGAGGAGGGTCCCAGATGGTTCAGAGCGTCACATCCGGCTCGTCCTGCCCAAGGTCTCGGATCGCGATGGCGGTGTCCTGCGCCTTGGCCAGCGACCAGCGGATGCGGGTCGCATACTCCATCACGCGGCCGGATAAAACGACCTGTTGCGCCCCGCGGGGCCGAAGTCGGCCATTTTCCAGGTAAACCGAGTCTTCCAACGCCATTTCAACGCCCGGTTCGGGGCGAAACACCCAGATCTCGCCGGACCGCAGCGCCAGCGAGACCGCCGCACCGGCCATGTCGAGCTCGGCGGTGACATCCGGATGCAGGTGAAAGCGAATCTCGTAGGGGAAACCTTGCAGCCCGCCCTTGTCGAGCCGCCGGTCGAAGGTCTTGCGGTCCTTGCCATCGAGCGCGAACAGCATGTCCTCGCCGTCCAGCACCCGCCCGTCGAGGGTCAGTTCGAGCCTGCGCGCATGGGTCAGCCCGTGGCCGCGCTTGTAGCCGTCATGCGCCGCCTCGAAGCGCCAGCCTGCCGCCTCCTGCGCCAATTCGACAGGCACGTCCCTTGGCCCCTCGACAATCAACTCGCGCTCTATGCCACCGATCCGGCGGCGCGGGCCGAGCCGCGCGCTCGAGGTGCCATCGAGGCACAGCGTGGAATGCGAGGGCGTCGCGCGCCCGGCGCGGCGCCACTCCTCGCCGAAGACATCCCCCGCGCCGCAGCCGACGATCAGCGGCCGGCGCCCGGAGGTCAGCTCGAAGGCCAGGGTCGAGGCATGGCCTCCGGCCGAGGCGCGCCCCTGCGGGGGCGGCGCGGCATCAACGATCACCGTGCTGCGCCCGCCGCTCAGCCGCGCGTAGCCCATCGCCAGGCCCTCGACCGGACGGCGGCGCACCCCGGAGGCCGCCAGCGCCTGGTCAAGCCGCCCCTCGGCACCGCGCCCGCCGCCGTGGAACCGCGCCAGTCCGCCATCTGCGTGGCGCAGCGCCCGCAACGTCGGCGCGATGCGGGTGATCGCGTTCAGATGCGCCCCGCCCGGTTCGATGTCGCCCTCTTCCAGCGCGGCCCGCGCCCAGGTCAGCAGCGTGAAAACTTCCAGCAGTTCCTCGGGGTTGCGCGTCGGCAACCCGCCCGCCACATCGATCTGCCGGTTGCACTCCTGCTCCAGCGCCTGCCGCGCTGGCTCGAGATGGCTGCGCATCCCCTCAAGCGACAGCCCTGCGTAGATCAGCCCGGTCAGCGCCTCGAAGCGCGGCAGCCCCGGCAGGGTCGCGTCGCGGCGCCTGGCCAGGAAGCGCGTCTGCGCCGCGAGCGCGCGGTAGAAGGCTGCGGAGTCCTCGGCGCTCATGCCGCGGAGCAGAAAGAGTGCGTGGTGGATCCAGCGGATCAGCCGTCGCCCGGCCAGTTCGGGCACCCAGCCCGGCCCGGTGCCGCGGCCATAGCGTGCGATCCAGCCCATGAGCCACGTCTGCGCCAGCTGCCGCGCCTCTGCATCCCCGACCGCGGCCAGGTCATCGAGCCAGCGGAACGCGTGGATCTCTTCCTGCCAGGCGCTGTCGTCAACCTCGATGTCCCAGATCATCGCACCCTTGCCCTCGGCGAGGTAGCCGGCGAACATCAGGTTGCCGGCGCAAAGCTGTCTGCCGCGGGCAAACTGCCCGGTGGTGCGCGGTTGGGGCTGAGAGACGAAGGCCGTGGCGCTGCCCGCCCGTGCGGCGAGCCGCGAATGCACGCGGTTGAGAAACTGCGTGGCGGTGACCGACCAGCTTGCCATATCTACCATGCCCTGCCCTTCTGCCCGCCTCGAGGCTTTTGCCGAAAGGCTACCCCCCGCAGCGCGGCAAGTCACCGGGCAACCGGCGGAAATCGCGGAAACGCGATGCCATGCGGCGGCGGCTGCGACCTGAGGGCAACGTCCCGACGCGGTGCGCGGCGGCGTCAGGCCGTGCCCGGCATGCGGATCCGCGCCATCGGGATGGCGTCGATGTACCGCCCCTCGCGGAATGCGTACCCCCGGTAGAGACCCTCGCGCTCGAACCCAGCGCGCTCGTAGAGCCGGAGGCCGCCGCATTGTCCGCGTTCACCACCAGTTCAATGCGCCCGATCGCCAGCCAGTTGTCGGCGGCATCGACGAGCGCCGCCATCAGCGCCGTGCCGATGCGCTTGCCGCGATGGTCGTCATGAACCCCCATGCCGAGGGTGCCGACATGCTGGCGCCGCCCGTCGAGACGGTGCAGCGCCGCGTTCCCGACGACGACGCCGTCCAGCTCGGCGACGATGCTCGTGAGGCCCGGCGGGGATGACTCGAGCCGCTTGCGCATCCACTCCACCGACTGGAAGGGCGTGCGCAGGGTGCCGTGGCGATAGCCCGGAAGGTTCGCCATCGCCACGAGCTGCACGCAGTCGCGCATCTCGGCGGCGCGGATGATCAGCTTGCCCATGACGGACTCACTCGGGCTTTTGCAGCACCGCGACGTAGAAGCCGTCCATGCCGCCGCGCTCGGGCCAGAAATCGGGACGCAGCCGCAGCCCGCCCTCCTCGGAGCGCCATTTCGGCTCGATCCACTCCGCCTCGAGCGGCAGCACCGTAAGACCGTCGTGGCGCGCCAGCGCCTCGTCCACCTGGCACTCGCCCTCGTCCGGCAGCAGCGAGCAGGTGCAGAAGACCAGCCGCCCGCCCGGCTTCAGCAGGCCGAGTGCGTGGTCGATCATCGCCGCCTGCAACCCGATCAGTTCAGAGATGCCCTCGCCCCCCTTGGCATGCGGCAGGTCGGGGTGGCGGCGGATGGTGCCGGTGGCGGAACAGGGCGCATCGAGCAGGATGGCGTCATAGTCGCCTTCCGCCTCCAGCGCGTCGCCCACGACCGTCTCGGCCTTCAGCCCGGTGCGCAGCAGGTTCTCGGTGATCCGCGCCATGCGGCTCTCGGACAGGTCGAGCGCGGTAACCTTCGCCCCCGCTGCCGCCAGCTGCATGGTCTTGCCGCCCGGCGCGGCGCACATGTCGAGGACAGACAGCCCCGCCACGTCGCCCAGCAGCTTGGCGGGCATCGCCGCGGCGGCGTCCTGCACCCACCAGGCCCCCTCGTCGAAGCCCGGCAGCGCCGAGACCTGACCCTGCTCCGCCAGTCGCAGCGAGCCGGTCGGCAACAGCTCGGCCCCGAGCTTCCCGGCCCAGCCTTCGGCATCCGACGTTACGGTGATGTCGAGCGGCGCGCCGGCGGCATGGGCGATCTCCATCGCCGAGACAGCCTTGCCGCCCCAGGCCGTGGCCAGCGGCTCGCGCAGCCAGCGCGGCAGGCGCGGCGCGCGCAGCTTGGCCCATTGCTCCGGACCTTCCTCGGACAGGCGGCGCAGGATGGCGTTGACCAGGCCGGACATGGTCTTGGTCTTGCGGTCGGCCGAGATCAGGCTGACGCAGTCGTTGACCACGCCATGCGCCGCGCCGCCGGTGCAAAGCTCGAAGGTCCCCAGCCGCAGCACGTTGCGCACGAAGAGCGGCGGCGCCTTGCGCAGGCGCGACTTCAGCATCTGGTCGCAGCGCCCGAGGTTGCGCAGCACGCCGGTGGCAAGCCGCTGCGCCGCCGCGCGCTCCGCCGGATCGAGCTTGACGAAGGGTCCGCCCTGCATCGCCTCGCTGAGCAGCCGCCCCTGCCCCAGCACCTGCCCCAGCAGCGCCACCGCCGCCGCCCGTGCCGGGCTCGCAGCCCCTGCCCCGTTCGAGCTCTTTTCCGCGCCTTTGCCTGCCATGGGACCACTCCGCTACCCTGCGGGTCTTGCCCGCGCATGATCCACGGGCCTATATCAAGCGGACCCACGCAAGGAAAGCGCGCCCGAGGAGGGCAATGCCATGAGCGAAGAGACACGCCCCGAGATTTCCGCCGATCTTCCCCCCGCCGCCCAGCGGGCGCTGGCCGAAGCCGCGGAGCGCCGCAGGGCCGCCGAGGCTGCGCTGGCGGCGGATCCCCGCGCCAAGGAATACGGCGGCCGCGACGGGCTCGATCCGGCGCGCTACGGCGACTGGGAGAAGAAAGGCATCGCGATCGATTTCTGAGCGCGACGACACGCTGACGCGCGAGAGGACCCGCCGGGTCCCTCAGCGCCGGCGCTCGACCGCGACGCCGAGCAGGGTTCCCGCGACGATCAGCGCCGCGCCAACCATCGACACCGCGGTGATCGGCTCCGACAGGAGCAACCAGGCCAGCGCGACGCCGAACAGCGGCTCTGTCCCCATGAGAAAGCCGACCCGAGTCGGGCTGCTGCGCCGCACCGCCGCGTTCTGCACGTAGAAGGCCCCGATGGTGCAGAAGAGCGACAGGAAGGCTACCGCCGCCCAGCCGCCGGGACCTGCCTGAACGAAGAGCGCTCCGGCTCCGGACTGCGTCAGGATCAACGCCATGGCCAGAGCGGCCACGGTGAGCGCCTGAACGGCGGTGAGCGCGACCGAGGAGAGCCGGCTGCCCTCCATCAGGCGCTTGGTCGCCACCACCATCACCGCCCGCAGCCCCGCTGCCGCGAGGACCAGCAGGTCTCCGGCTCCGAGCGCCGTCATGCCGCCCGACAGCACGAGGACGCCAAGCACCGCGACCGCAGCGCCCGCGATCACCCCCGCCGGGGGCAGCCTGCGCTGAAGCCCGAACTCGAGGAAGGGCGTGAAGATCGTGCACAGCGAGATGATCAGGGCGGTGTTCGTCGCCGTGGTCAGCGCGACGCCCCGGGTTTCGGCCAGGAAAATCGCGCCGAGGATGGCGCCGAGCAGCACGCCCGCCCGGAGGTCCCTGCCGCTGGCCGCGCGCAGCTCGCGCCCCGCCACCGTGCCCATCACCGCCGCCGTCAGCGCGAAGCGGTAGAAGATCAGCAAGAGCACCGGCATATGCGCCAGCGCACCCTTGGCGACGGGGTAGCTCGCCCCCCAGACCAGCGCCACGCCGAGCACGGCGAGATCCGCCCAGAGCGTCGTCCGCCGTGCGATGAAATTGTCCGATGCAGCCATGCTCGCCCCTGCCGTTCCGTTTCGGTCAGGCTGCGGTAGGCCATCCGGCACGGCGCGATATAGAACGAAAACGCGGTGTCAGCCGCGGGCGTAGGCGCGCGGGGTGGTGCCGACGATCGCGCGGAAATGCCGCCCCATGTGGCTCTGGTCGGCAAATCCCGCCTGCGCCGCCGCCTCGGCCGGGGCAAGACCCGCGCGCAGCAGACGTTTCACTAGACGCACTTTCTGCTGGAGGTGCCAGGCGTGCGGCGGCAGGCCGGTGGCGCGCCGGAACGCCTCGATGGTCTGGCGGCGCCGCAGCCCGGTGACACGGCAGAGATCGTCGAGCGAGACATCCTCCTCGACGCGATCGCCGAGGTAGTCGACCGCCTCGGCGATCCGCCCATTGTCCGGGCCCCGGTTGGCGGAGACCTGCGGCGCAAGCTCCCCCAGCAGCGCCCCGAGCAGCCGGTCGAGCGCCACATCGCGCGCCAGCCGATGCTCCGACGCATGCAGCACTTCGTGCAACGCGGCAATCTTTTGCGCGAGACCCGGCCGCGCGTGGAAGGCCGCGCCGAAATCCAGCGTTCCGGTCAATGCGCGGCCGCCGAGGTCCTCCAGCAGGGCGCGCATCGCGGCTTCGGGGATGTAGAGCATCCGCTGCCGCCAGCCGGCCTCGCTGCCGGCGCCGCCGTGGTGGATGTCGCCCGGTCGCATGGTGACCACCGAGCCGCGCGGCACCCGGTTCATCTCGCCCCGGCACCAGACCGAATGCACGCCGCCGTCTATCACGCCGATGAGGTATTCCTCATGGGCGTGGGGCTTGAAGGTCTGCGTCCGGTACCGTGCCGAAAGGGTCTCGATCCCGTGGAGCTCCGGGCGGGAGCGCATCGAAACCTCGTCCCGCGGGGACTTCAGCGCCATGGTCTTCACACCACGCCCGGCGCAGGGCGACCCCGCGATCAGTCCCCGAGGCCCAGAACGTCGAGCATGTCATACTCGCCCGGTGCCTTGTCCTGCCCCCAGATCGCGGCCTTCAGCGCGCCGCGGGCGAAGAGCGCGCGGTCCGAGGCGATGTGCTTGAGCGTGATGCGTTCGCCCGCCGTGGCGAAGATCACCTCGTGCTCGCCCACCACGTCGCCGCCGCGCAGCGCGGCAAAGCCGATGGCACCGCGCTCGCGCGCGCCGGTGATGCCGTCGCGGCCGCGGTCCGAGGCTTCCGACAGGCTCACGCCGCGGCCCTCGGCCGCCGCTTCCCCCAGCATCAGCGCGGTGCCCGAGGGGGCATCGACCTTGCGGTTGTGGTGCATCTCGACGATCTCGATGTCCCAATCCTCGTCGAGCGCGGCGGCCACCTGCTTGGTCAGCTTGGTCAGCAGGTTGACGCCGAGGCTCATGTTGCCGGCGCGCACGATCACCGCGTGGCGGGCGGCGGCGCGGATCTTCTGCAGATCGCTCTCTTCGAGCCCGGTGGTGCCGATCACGTGCACCGCACGGGCCTGAGCCGCCAGCTCGGCGAACTGCACGGTTGCCGCGGGGGTGGTGAAATCGAGCACGGCCTGCGCCTTGGCGAAAGTCTCCAGCGCGTCATCGCTGACGGTGAGCCCGAGCTCGGTGCCGCCCATGCAGGTGCCAAGGTCACGGCCGACCCAGTCGTTGCCGCTGCGTGCGACCACACCGACCAGTTTCACCTTGTCGCTGGCCAGCACCGCGCGCACCAGCATCTGGCCCATCCGTCCCGACACGCCCGTGACGACAACACCCGGCAGTTCCGACATTTCGCTCTCCGATCTTTAGCTTCCCGCAGGGCATACTCCGGCGGCGGCGTGATGGCAAAGGCGATGTCGGCGCCGCGCTGCCCGAACCGCCCAAAGCCATCGACGCTATGCGTTCGCGTTCTTGGCAAACCCCTGCAACGCGCCTATGTCTGCGCCATGGCAAAGAACAGATTCCACGAGGGCTCCGGCCCCAGCCAGAGACAGCTTCGTGTCGGCGAACTCATTCGCCGCACGCTGGCGGACGTGCTCAATCGCGGCGATGTGCACGACCCCGAGCTGAACCGGCTCTCGATCACCGTCGGCGAGGTCCGGGTCTCGCCCGATCTCAAGGTCGCAACCGCCTACGTGGTGCCGCTCGGCGGCAAGCAGGAAGGCAACATGTTCGAGCTGCTCGAGCGCAACAAGGCCGAGCTGCGCCGCGCGGTCTCGAAGGAGCTGACGCTGAAATACGCGCCGGACCTGCGCTTCCGCCTCGACGAGACCTTCGACCGGCTCGACGAGACCCGCCGCCTGTTCTCGCAGGAGTCGGTGCGCCGCGACATCGAGGGGCAGGACCCGGACGAGGACGACGACGCGTGACACTTCGCGCCGCCCTCACGACGCTGGCGCTTGCGGCGGCGGCGCTCTTGCCGTCGATGATCCCCACGCAGGCCGGCGCGGTCAGCTGCGAGGCCGCCAGCCACGAGGGCCGGCGCTACACGCTCTGCACGGTCAGTGCCGACGAGGATCTGCGCACCTTCCTGCGCGCGCCCGACGGCACCGTCTGGGGGCATTTCTCGACGCTCGACGCGGCGCTGCGCGAAAAAGGCGAAACGCTGGCCTTCGCGATGAACGCCGGCATGTACCACGAGGACCGCGCCCCGGTCGGCCACTACGTCGAGAACGGGCAGGAGGAGATGCGCGTCATCTCCAGCCCCGGACCGGGCAACTTCGGGATGCTTCCCAATGGCGTGCTCTGCATCGGCGAGGGCACCGCGCAGGTCTTCGAGACCCGTGATTTTCTCACCCGCAAGCCGGACTGCCGCTATGCCACGCAATCGGGGCCGATGCTGGTGATCGACGGCGAGCTGCACCCGCGTTTCCTGCCCGACAGCACCTCGCGCTACATCCGCAACGGGGTCGGCACCTCTGCCGACGGCAAGACGCTGATTTTCGCCATCTCCGAGGAGCCGGTCAGCTTCTACGAGTTTGGCACGCTGTTCCGCGACGGGCTGAAGATGCCCAACGCGCTGTTCTTCGACGGCAATGTCTCGCGGCTTTTCGCGCCGCAGATCGGCCGGGCCGACATCGGCCGGACGCTGGGTCCGCTCATCGGCGTGGTGGTGCCCGCCGAGTGAGCCGCGCCACCGCGGCCCTCGCCAGAGACGGGGCCGGGGCCGTCGCGGAACCTTGCCTTGCCGCGCCCCGCGGCCTACCCAATCTTTCAGGACCAACACCGGAGGCGACATGACCCGCACAGAGCGCAACGACCCGGCGGCGAAGGACTTGCAGAGCCTGACCGCGCAGCTGCTCGAAGCCGCGCGCAAGGCAGGTGCCGACGCGGCGGATGCGCTGGCGATCGACGGCACGTCGCTCAGCATCGACGTGCGCGGCGGCGCGCTCGAGCAGGCCGAACGCTCCGAGGGCACCGACATCGGCCTGCGGGTCCTGGTCGGCACCCGCAGCGCGGTGGTCTCGACCTCGGATGTGAAGCCCGAAACGCTGACCGCCATGGCAGAACGCGCCGTGGCCATGGCCCGCGAGGCGCCCGAGGATCCCTATGCCGGTCTTGCCGGACCCGAGCAGCTGGCGCGGGACTGGGACCTTGCCGCGTTGGAGCTGGCCGATCCCTCGGCCGACCCTGCTCCCGATGCGCTGCAACGCGACGCGCTGGACGCCGAGGCGGCCGCGCTGGCGGTCGAGGGGGTCACCCAGGTGCAGTCGGCCTCGGCCTCCTATGACGCGCAGCGGATCTTTCTCGCCGCCAGCAACGGCTTCGCCGGTGGCTACGCGCGCACCGCGCGCTCGACCTCCTGCGTTGCCATCGCCGGCACCGGGCTCGGAATGGAACGCGACTATGACGGTGACAGCCGCACCTTCCAGTCCGACCTGCGCAGCCCTGCCGAGATCGGCCACCGCGCCGCGACCCGCGCGCTCGAACGTCTGAACCCGCGCAAGCCCAAGACCGGCGCCTACCCTGTGCTCTTCGACGAGCGCATCGCCTCGTCGCTGATCGGCCATCTGGTCGCCGCCGCCAATGGCGCGGCGGTGGCGCGCGGCGGATCGTGGCTGCGCGACGCGCTCGGCGCGCCGGTGTTGCCGGATGGCATCTCGCTGATCGAGGACCCTTTGCGCCCGCGCATCTCGGGCTCGCGCCCCTTCGACGCCGAGGGCCTGCCGACCCGGCGCCGCGCGCTGATCGAGGACGGCGTGCTGACCGGCTGGACGCTCGACCTCGCAACCGCCCGCAAGCTTGGACTGGCGCCGACCGGCAACGCCGCGCGCGGCACCTCCGCCGGACCCTCTCCGACCGCCTGGAACCTCGCGCTGACGCAGGGCGAGAAATCGCCCGCGGAACTCATCGCGGAGATGGGCCGCGGGCTGGTGGTCACCTCGATGATCGGCGCGACGATCAACCCCAACACCGGTGACTACTCGCGCGGCGCGGCCGGATGGTGGGTCGAGAACGGCGAGATCGCCTACCCGGTCTCGGGTGTCACGATCGCTGGCAACCTGCGGCAGATGCTGCGCGCCATGGTGCCGTCGAACGACGCCCGCCCGTGGCTGTCGCGCGTGGTGCCTTCGCTGCTGGTCGAGGGGCTGACGCTTGCCGGAGAGTGACCGCGCGCTGCTTGAGCATGCGGCGCGCGAGGCGGGCGCGGTGGCGCTCTCCTTTGCGGGCGGCGGCCTCGACGTGCGCTACAAGGCGGCTGACGGCAGCCCGGTGACCGCGGCGGACCTGGCCGTCAACGCGCGGCTCGAAGCGCTTCTGCGCGGCGCGCGGGCGGACTACGGCTGGCTCTCGGAGGAAAGCGTCGACAGTGACACGCGGCGCGCGGCCGAGAAGGTGTTCATCATCGATCCGATCGACGGCACGCGCTCGTTCATCGCCGGCGAGGACACCTGGGCGCATTCGCTCGCCGTGGCCGAGAACGGCGTGGTCACCGCCGCCGCCGTCTACCTGCCGAAGCGCGACCTGCTATACAGTGCCGCCTTGGGACAGGGAGCCGTGCTCAACGGCGTGCCGATCCGTGCCACCGCGACACCCACGCTGGAAGAGGCCGAGGTGCTGGCCCCGCGCCCGGTGGTCGATGCGCCCTATTGGCGCGTGCCGCTGCCGCCGATCCGCCGCGCGCACCGGCCCTCGCTCGCCTACCGGCTCGGGCTGGTCGCCGAGGGGCGCTTCGACGCCATGCTGACCTTCCGCCCGACCTGGGAGTGGGACATCGCCGCGGGCACGCTGCTGCTGCAAGAGGCCGGCGCAACGGTCACCGACCGGCTCGGGCGGCCGCTGCGTTTCAACGCGCGACATCCGCAGCACCCCGGTGTCGTCGCCGCGAACCCGGCGCTGCACCGCGACATCATGGGGCGTCTGACGCTTGCCCCCTGAGACGTGAACGGGTCGCGTAACGCTGACCCGCGGTAGAATCTTGACGCTGCGGGTGCAGAAAGTAGGTTGCCCGCGTCTGTACGGGAAAGGACCCCCCATGGCTCAACGACTCCACCTCGTCTTCGGCGGCGAGCTCGTCACCCCCGAGAAGTCCGTCTTCAAGGACGTGAACGACATCCACATCGTCGGCATGTTCCCCGACTACGCCTCCGCCTATGACGCCTGGAAGGCCGAGGCCCAGCGCACCGTGGACAACGCCCACATGCGGTACTTCATCGCCCATATCCACCGCCTGCGGGACGAGGAAACCGAGGTTTCCGCGACCGAAGAACTCGGCTGACACGCGTGGGGCGCAGGCCATTTTCGCTTTCGGCCTACTTGGCCTATGCCCGTGGCCGCGGGGCGACACCGACGGCGACGCCGGCGGCTCGCCCAGCGGGCCCGCTGCTCTGGCTGCACGCCGGTGGTCCCGGCTCGGCGCGGGCGCTCTGCGCCCTCGCCACACGCCTGAAGATCCAGCGCCCCGAGCTGACGCTGCTGGTCACCGGTCAGCCCGAGCATGCCCCGGAAGGCGCGCTGCGCAGCGACCTGCCGGGCGAAAACCCCGCCGAGGTGGCCGGATTTGTCGAACACTGGCGACCGCAGCTTGGCTTCTGGACCGGCCAGGACCTGCGCCCCGCGCTGTTGCAGAAGCTGGATGAGGCGGGCACGCGGCTCGTGCTGCTCGATGCCCGCGACGCGCCCTGGACCAGCCCCGCACCCAGCTGGGTGCCCGACCCCGCTGCTGCAACGCTGCAGTTCTTTGACCGCATCTGCCCGGTCGACGAGGCCGCGCGCCGCCGCCTGCGCCGCGCCGGGGTCGAAGAGCACGCCATCCCCGGACTGGGAGCCCTCACCGACAGCGCGCCACCGCTCGACTGCAACGATGCGCTCTACGAGGAAATGGCCGGCGTACTCACCGGGCGGCCGATCTGGCTCGCGGCGAAACTGCGCAGCGCGCAGGAGGCCGAAGAGGTGCTCCACGCTCACAAGCGCGCGGTGCGGCTCGCGCATCGGCTACTGCTGATCCTCGTCCCCGCGACCCGGGAACTCGCCCCCCAGATCGCCGAGGTGGCGCGGGATTCGGGCCTGCGGCTCTGCGCCTGGGAAGCGGGCGAGATGCCCGACGAGAACACCCAGGTGGTGGTCACCGAAGACGCCTCGGAGCTTGGCCTCTGGTACCGGCTCGCGCCGGTTGCCTTCCTTGGCGGCTCGCTGATCAGCGGTCACGGCGGCGAGGATCCGATGGAAGCCGCCGCGCATGGCATCGCGCTGCTCTACGGGCCCAACGTCGGCCGGCACCTGCCGGCCTATTCGCGACTGGCCGAAGCGGGTGCCGCGCGGATCGTGCGCGACTTCGATTCGCTTGCAGGCGCGCTCAGCCAGCTTGTCGCCCCCGACCGCGCCGCCGCCATGGCCCACGCCGGCTGGGACGTTATCACCCAGGGTGCCGAGTTGACCGACGAGATGATCGCGCTGGCCTGCCGCTGGCTCGACGAGGACGAGGCGGCCTGATGCGCGCGCCCAATTTCTGGCAGACCGCCCCCGACTCCCCCGCCTGGCAGGCCCGCCTGCTCGCGCCACTCGGCGCGCTCACCGCCCGCGCCACCGCGCGCCGGGTGGCGCAGGGGCCTGGCGAGAGGGTCCCGGTGCCGGTGATCTGCGTCGGCAACATCAACGCCGGAGGCACCGGCAAGACCCCGACGGTGATCGCATTGCTGGAACGGCTGCGGGACGCGGGGGCGCATGTGGTCTCGCGCGGGCATGGCGGCAGGCTGACCGGCCCGGTACAGGTCGATCCGCGCCGCCACACGGCGGCGGATGTCGGTGACGAGCCGCTGCTGCTGGCGGCCTTCGGCCCGGTCTGGGTGGCGCGCGACCGCGCCGCCGGCGCACGCGCGGCCATCGCCGCCGGCGCAAGGCTCATCATCCTCGACGACGGGCTGCAAAACCCGTCGCTTGCCAAGGATCTCTCGATCGTGGTCGTGGATGCACGCTACGGTTTCGGCAACGGCCGCTGCCTGCCCGCCGGCCCGCTTCGCGAGCCGCTTGCCACGGGTCTGCGACGCGCCGACCTCGTGCTCTCGATCGGCGGCGATGAGGCGCAGCGCGGTTTCGACGCGCAGTGGGGACAGCAGATCTCCCTGCCCCGCCTGCGCGGCGCGCTCGAGCCGCTGCAGACCGGCATGGACTGGCAGGATCTCCCGGCGCTGGCCTTCGCCGGGATCGGCCACCCCGAGAAGTTCTTCGCCACGCTGAGGGGGCTCGGGGCCGACGTTCTCCGGGCCGAGGCGCTGGACGATCACCAACCCTTCACCCCGGCGCTGCTCACGCGGCTGGAGCGCGAGGCACAGATGCTGGGGGCGCAGCTCGTCACCACCGAGAAGGACGCCGCGCGCCTGCCCGAGAGCTTCCGCCCCAAGGTGCTCAGCTTGCCGGTGCGCCTGCGGTTCAAGGACCCCGCGCCGCTGGAAGATGCGCTGGAGAAGCTGGGACTCTGAGCCCCTTCATTGTTCCACAAGTACGCCCGCCGGAGGCGTCCTGAAGAAACGATAGGCGCGGCGCCCGTGGGGAGCGCCGCGCCATGCGTATTTTCAGAACAATGAAAGGCTTACTCGGCCGCCCAGCCGCTGACCGATTTCACCTCGAGGAAGTCGAGGATGCCGAAGGATCCGCCCTCGCGGCCGTTGCCCGACTGCTTCATGCCGCCGAAGGGCGCGCCGGCGGCCCGGCCGGTGCCGTTGTTCTGCACCATGCCCGAGCGCAGCAGCCGGGTCAGACGGTTCACGCGCGCCGCGTCCGTGCTCTGGACGTAGTTGGTGAGGCCATAGGGCGTGTCATTGGCGACGCGCACCGCCTCGTCTTCGGTCTCGAACTTCATCACCGAGAGCACCGGGCCAAAGATCTCTTCGCGGGCGATGGTCATCTCGGGCGTGACGTCGGCGAAGACCGTGGGGCGCACGTAGAAACCCTTGTTCAGCCCCTCGGGACGGCCAAGTCCCCCGGCCACCAGGCGCGCGCCCTCGTCGATGCCCGTCTGGATGAGATCCTGGATCTTGCTCCACTGGGTCTCGTTGACCACCGGGCCGATGTGACCGCCCTCCTGCCGGGGATCGGCGACCTGCACCGCCTCGGCCGCGGCGGCGGCCTGCTCGACCGCCGTGTCGTAGAAGGGCGCTTCGACCATCATGCGCGAGGGTGCGTTGCAGCTCTGGCCGGAGTTTTCCATCATGTGCAGCACGCCGCGCTTCACCGCCTCGGCATCGGCATCGGCGAAGACGAGGTTCGCCCCCTTGCCGCCCAGCTCGAGGTGCACGCGCTTGAGCGTGTCGGCGGCGGCCTTCGAGATCGCCCGGCCGGCGCGGGTCGAGCCGGTGAAGCTGACCATGTCGACGTCGGAATGCGACGAAAGCTGCGTGCCGACGCCCGCGCCGTCGCCGTTGACGAGGTTGAAGACCCCCTTGGGGAAGCCGGCTTCATGCATCATCTCGGCGAAGAGGATGGCGTCGAGCGGGCTTTCCTCGGAGGGTTTCAGCACCATGGTGCAGCCCGCCACGGCGGCGGCACCGACCTTCAGCGTGACCTGGTTCATCGGCCAGTTCCACGGCGTGATCAGCGCCGCGACGCCCACGGCCTCGTGGATGATCCGGTGTTGCGGCTTGTCCTCGCGCAGGGAATGCTCGAAGGGAAATTCCCTGGCAGCACGGATGAAGTTGGTGAGGTGGAAGGTGCCTGCCCCGACCTGATCCGAACGCGACAGCGAGATCGGCGCGCCCATCTCGAGAGTCATCGCCTGCGCCATTTCCTCGGCGCGGGCCTTGTAGACCTCGAGCAGCTTCTCGACGTAGCCGATGCGTTCCGCGACCGGGGTGGCCATCCAGCCCGGCAGCGCGGCCTTGGCTGCGGCGACGGCGGCATCGGTGTCTGCCTGATCGCCCAGCGAGATGACGGCGCAGGGCTCTTCCGTGGCCGGGTTGATCACCGCGTGATCGCGCGGGGCGACCGGGTCCACCCATTGCCCGTCGATGTAGAACTGGCGCTTCTCGATCATGATGGTCTCCGCTCGTCAGGATTTGATCAAATTATTCTCGCGTCACAGTGTCACCGCTCCGCGACCTCCGCAAGCTGGCTCTTTACATCGTGACTCGGGCTCGTATCTATTCCCCGAGACCTCAAGCCGATGATTTCGGACAGGAAAGGAAATTGCCATGGCTCTGCGCATCAACGACACGCTTCCGAACCTCCACGTGGTCACCGACCAGGGCGAGTTCGACCTGCACGACTGGATCGGCGACAGCTGGGCGATCCTCTTCTCGCACCCCAAGGATTTCACCCCTGTGTGCACCACTGAGTTCGGTGCGGTGGCGCAGCTTTCCGATGAATGGGCCAAGCGCGGCACCAAGGTGATGGGAATCTCGGTGGACGGCGTTGCCGAACACAAGAAGTGGAAAGGCGACATCGCTGCGGTGGCCGGTGCCGATGCCAGCTTCCCGATCATCGCCGATGACGGGCTCGAGGTGGCCAAGGCGCTCGACATGCTGCCCGCCGACGCCTACCTGCCCGACGGCCGCACGCCGGCGGACAGCGCCACCGTGCGCTCGGTCTTCATCGTCGCACCGAACAAGAAGGTGCAGCTGATGATGACCTATCCGATGTCGGTCGGCCGCAACTTTGCCGAGGTGCTGCGTGCGCTCGACGGCCTCCAGCGCACCTACGAGCAGCCGCTGGCCACTCCCGCGAACTGGGAAGTCGGCCAGGACGTGATCGTCGCGCTGTCGCTCAACAACGATCAGGCGGCCGAGAAGTACGGCGAACTGGACATCAAGCTGCCCTACCTGCGCTTCGCCAAGAACCCCGGCTGACCCGGCCCGCGGCCCATAGCGCCGCCGACCAGGACCTTGTGCCACCCGCCTTGAACCGGCGGGTGGTTTCGTTTTGCCCGGGCTCCGCGCGCAGCGGCCATAGGGAGCAGCCGCCCCCCGCCCCTCTCGCCTGGGTGGTGCCCATCCCGCTGCTGACCTGCTAAACTCGGGCGAGACAGACCAAACCACATTTATCCTTTTGAAAATCCTATTTTAAACGAGGCCTCCATGCCGCGCCGTCTTCTGCCGTTTCTCCGCGTTCTGCTTGTGCTCCTGATGGTCCACGCCGCCACCGACCTGGCCGCGCAGGAAACCGCCGACGCCGCCGCTTCCGCCGAAAGCAGCGCGGCCGAAAGTCCGCCAACCCCCGCCGAAGCGGCAATCGACAGCGCCGAGGAGCGCGGGCGCAACGCGATCACCTCCAACCCGGACGTGATCGGCGCCAAGGGGGCCTCTGACGCCCCGCTGCCCGCCGAAAGCGACGCGGCTCTGATCGCCGCGCTCACCGCCCCGGCCATCCCCTCCGAAGAGCTTGCGATCCGCTCGCTGCCGCTGACGGCCGAAGAGATGGGTCAGCTGGCGCTGGCCTGGCAGAACATGGCAAAGGGCATGACAAAGGCCGTGGTCGAGGAGCAGCTTGCCGTGCTCGCCAAGGAGCGGGGCGGAGAGCAGGAGGTTCCGCGCGAACGTCTCACGCAGCTGGTGGAGCTGCGCAACAACGCCTTCGAGAACCTCTCTACCGTGGTCGACGGGCTCGAGGCCAAGGGGGGCGATGCCGCCGAGGTTGCCAAGTTCCGCGCCTATCGCGCCGCGATCCACGTCGACGAGACCCAGCGCGCCGACTGGCGCACGCTGCTGGCGCAGGCGGCGAACTGGGCGACGGACGAGGACGGCGGCATCAAGCTGGCGCTGCGCGTGGCGGTCATCGTCGCCGCGCTGCTGGGGCTGCTGATCCTCGCGCGCACGGTGCGCGGCGTGGCCCGCCGGGGCCTGTCGCGGGTGCCTGACCTGTCGAAGCTGCTGCAGGCCTTCATCCTCATGGCGATCTACTGGGTGACCATTGCCTTTGGCCTCATGATCGTGCTGAGCGCGCTGGGGATCGACGTGACGCCGCTCTTCGCACTGGTCGGCGGTGCATCCTTCATCATCGCCTTCGCCATGCAGGACACGCTGGGCAACCTCGCTGCGGGGCTGATGATCATGATCAACCGCCCCTTTGACGAGGGCGACTATGTCACCGTTGCGGGCACCGGCGGCACGGTGAAATCGGTCTCCATCGTCTCGACCACCGTCGTGACCCCCGATAACCAGGTGATCGTGATTCCGAACTCGAAGGTCTGGGGCGACGTGATCACCAACACCACCGCCAGCGACACGCGGCGGGTCGATCTGACCTTCGGCATCGGCTATGGCGACTCGATCGAGCAGGCGCAGGAGGTTCTGGAACAGGTGGTGGCCGAGCATCCGCTGATCCTCGATGATCCGGCACCGGTGATCCGCGTCAACGCGCTCGGGGCCAGTTCGGTCGATTTCATCTGTCGCCCCTGGACCAAGGTGGATGACTACTGGACGGTCTACTGGGATCTGACCCGGCAGGTGAAGGAGGCCTTTGACCGCGAGGGCATCTCCATCCCCTTCCCGCAGGCCGACATGCATGTGCACATGGCCGCCCCCGCCGCCGCGGCGGCCTTCGGCGACACCGGCAAGGGCGCACCGGGCAAACCCGCGCCCAGGGACGCCGACGAGGCAGAACCCTATTACGCCCGCGACGACCGGGTGACCTCGTTCCGCGCCGGCGACGAGGGCGACGACGAGGAATCGGAAACCACCTGACGAAGCTCAGGGGCGCTCAGAGGTTGAAATCATAGACCCCGCCCCTGCGGCGGGGGATCGAATGACGCTCGATCATCCGGCGGGTGTGCGGCCGCTCCTCTCCCCGGTGCAGCGCCATCAGCCGCTCGAACGTGCCGCCATCGGCCTTGGTGCGGCGGGTGTTGTGGCGGATATACTCGACCCAGGTGGGCACGTGGTAGGTCTCTTCCCAGATACGGGGGTCTTCCAGATCGCGCATCAGCACCCAGTTCTGCGCGCCGTCACGGATCCGCACCCGTCGGCGTTCGGCCATGATGGCCAGAAATTCCGGCACATCCTCCGGGTCGATCTCGAACTGCGTCACCGCCACGATTGGACCGCTGCGCATCTTCATGTCGATCTGGAGCGCCGGGGTCTTGAAAAGATCGAGAGGCGAGAGATCGAGGTCGCCATACTCCGGCAGCGGCATCCTGAAGCCGACAAGCGCTGCCACTGCCAGCACCACCGCCGCTCCCGTGAGCGCCGCCGGCAGCCCCCATCCGTCCGACACCGTCCCCCAAACCCAGCTGCCCGCGGCCATGCCGCCGAAGCTGGCCGACTGGTAGAGCGCGATGGCCCGGCCCACCACCCAGCGCGGAGTCGAGAGCTGCACCGTCACGTTGAACAGCGACAGCGCCACGGTCCAGGCCATGCCATTGAGCATCAACGCCGGGATGCAGACCCAGAGGGTCGGGGCGATCGCCAGGATCGCCGTCCCGGTGACCGCAGCGGCGGCAGAAAAGCGCACCAGGTGCTCGTTGTCGAAATGGTCGCGCAGCCGGGCGTTGTTCAGCGCACCGATCACCGCGCCGACGCCGAAGCAACCCAGCATGATGCCGAAGGTCGAGGCGTCGCCGCCCAGCCGTTCATGCGCGATCAGCGGCAACAGCGACAGCACCGCCACCGAGCCGAAGCCGAACAGAAAGGCGCGCGACATGACGTTGACCAGGTTCGGCGACATGGCGACGTAGCGCAGCCCCGAGCCGACCGCGAGCCGCAGCGGTTCCGGTGGCAGCGTGCTGTCCGGCGGCGGCGATTGCCAGCGCCACAGCACGGCGATCATCGGAAGGTAGCTGACGGCGTTCAGCGCAAAGGCGGCCGCCGCCCCGGCCAGGGCGACGATGATCCCGCCGATTGCCGGGCCGATCGAGCGCATGGCGTTGAAGGCCATGGAATTCAGCGCCACCGCCGAGGGCAGGTCGCTGCGCGGCACGATATCCCCCAGCGAGGCCTGCCACGATGGGTTGAAGAAGGTCGATCCGGTGCCGATCAGGAAGGTCAGCACCAGCAGCAGCCAAGGCGTCAGCATGTCCAGCCATGCCAGCGCGCAGAGCAGCGCCGAGGCAACCATCATGAATAGCAGCGCGCCGATCATCACCTGACGGCGGTCGCGGTTGTCGGCCAGCGTGCCCGCGAAGACCGCGAAAAGCATGGTCGGCACCGTCACACCGGCCTGCACCAGCGCCACCATGGCGTCGCTGTCCGAGATCTGCGTCATCATCCAGCCGGCACCGACCGATTGCACCAGCGTCCCGAGGTTCGAGGCCATCGAGGCGGTCCAGCGTGCCCGGAAGGCATGGATTCTCAGGACGGTGAGGGGCGACGCGGATTTCGGCATGTGGCTCGGGGGCTGGTCGCCGGCCCGCGGGAGCGACGGAAGCAAGGGGGCCTGCCGCCAAGGTAGAGCGGTTTTTCCGCGTGTCGCCAAGGGGGCGGCGGGAAAATAGATGCCAGTTGCATGTATTTTCCGATCAAGCCCACGCGGAGCATCGCGCGCCAGGCAACCGGGGCCCTCCCCGAAAAGAAAGAAGCGGGCCCTTCGGCCCGCTCCTGATGTCTTGCTGTCCGAAGGCTCAGAGCGTCGGGTAGATCGGGAAGCCCTTGAGGAATGCTTCGACCTCGGCCTTCACCTTAGCCTCGACCTCTGCGTTGCCGTCCTCGCCGTTCGCCGCGAGACCATCGACAACCTCGATGATCCAATCGGCGATCTTGC
The DNA here is from genome assembly GCF_015223355.1 of Salipiger mangrovisoli. GTDB lineage: Bacteria > Pseudomonadota > Alphaproteobacteria > Rhodobacterales > Rhodobacteraceae > Salipiger > Salipiger mangrovisoli. The sequence goes on from NZ_JADFFK010000009.1 coordinate 123,820, forward strand.
GGAACTCGGCTTCCTTGAAGCCGCGGGTGGTGCCAGCGGGCGAGCCCAGGCGGATGCCCGAGGTCACGGTCGGCTTTTCCGGATCGAACGGCACGCCGTTCTTGTTGCAGGTGATGTGCGCGCGGCCCAGGGCCTTCTCGGTCGCGTTGCCCTTCACGCCCTTGGGACGCAGGTCGACCAGCACCACGTGGGTGTCGGTGCCATGGGTCACCGTGTCGAGCCCGCCCTTGATCAGCTGGTCCGACAGCGCCTGCGCGTTGGCGATGACCTGCTTGGCGTAGGCCTTGAACTCGGGGCGCAGCGCCTCGCCGAAGGCCACGGCCTTGCCGGCGATGACATGCATCAGCGGGCCGCCCTGGATGCCGGGGAAGATCGCCGAGTTGACCTTCTTGGCGATGTCCTCGTCGTTGGTGAGGATCATGCCGCCGCGCGGACCGCGCAGGGTCTTGTGCGTGGTGGTGGTGGCCACATGCGCGTGCGGGAAGGGCGAGGGATGCTCGCCGCCCGCCACGAGGCCGGCAAAATGCGCCATGTCGACCATCAGGTAGGCACCAACGCTGTCGGCGATCTCGCGCATCTTGGCAAAGTCGATCTGACGCGGGATGGCCGAGCCGCCGGCAACGATGATCTTGGGCTTGTGCGCGTTGGCCAGCTCCTGGACCTGATCGTAGTCCAGCAGGTTGTCCTGCTTGCGCACGCCGTACTGGACGGCGTTGAACCACTTGCCCGACTGGTTGGGCTTGGCACCGTGGGTCAGGTGACCGCCGGCGTCGAGGCTCATGCCGAGGATGGTGTCGCCGGGCTGGATCAGCGCCTGGTAGACGCCCTGGTTCGCCTGGCTGCCGGAGTTCGGCTGCACATTGGCGAACTCGCAGCCGAAGAGCTGCTTGGCGCGGTCGATGGCCAGGTTCTCGGCCACATCGACCCAGTCACAGCCGCCGTAGTAGCGCTTGCCCGGATAGCCTTCGGCATATTTGTTGGTGAGCACCGAGCCCTGCGCCTGCATGACGGCACGCGAAACGATGTTCTCGGAAGCGATCAGCTCGATCTCGTCGCGCTGGCGGCCGAGTTCGCCGGTGATGGACGCGAAGAGTTCGGGATCGCGGGAGGAAAGCTCTTCGGTAAAAAAGCCGGTGTCGCTGGGCGCGGCGGTCATGGGCAGTCTCCGGGGTCAAGGATTCGAGTTCCGGCGCCTGAGTACTGGAAAGCGCGCGTAACGCAAAGATGCCAAAGCGACAGCTTGTGTTTCTCTTCCGGCGTCTCTGGCGGCGCGGGAAGACTTGTGATTGTTTCGGAACATCCCGGATGGGACAGGAAACCGCAGGACCATCGAAGAACTCCATGTCGCTGAGAATTGCCTTCTGCGCCTCGCGCGCGCCGATCGCCCAGGCGGCCCACGCCGCGCTGACGAACCGCTACGGGGATCACGCCGAGCGCGGTGCCGACGTGATCGTGGCGCTTGGGGGCGACGGCTTCATGCTGCAAACCCTGCACCGCACGCAGGAGCTGAACGTGCCGGTCTACGGCATGAACCGCGGCACGGTCGGCTTCCTGATGAACGCCTATTCCGAGCACCGGCTGGAAGAGCGCCTGGAAGAGGCCGAGGAGGCGGTGATCAACCCGCTGTCGATGCGCGCCACCACGGTTGACGGCACGGTGCACGAGGCGCTGGCGATCAACGAGGTCTCGCTGCTGCGCACCGGCCCGCAGGCGGCGCGCCTCGCGATCCACGTGGACGGTAAGCTGCGCTTGCCCGAGCTGGTCTGCGACGGCGCGCTGCTGGCTACGCCAGCGGGCTCTACCGCCTACAACTACTCCGCGCATGGCCCGATCCTGCCGATCGGCTCCGAGGTGCTGGCGATGACCGCCGTGGCTGCCTTCCGTCCCCGGCGCTGGCGCGGCGCACTGCTGCCCAAGGCCGCCGAGGTCAGTTTCGAGGTGCTCGAACACGAAAAGCGCCCGGTCATGGCCGAGGCGGACAGCGAGTCCGTGCGCGACGTCGTGCGGGTCGATATCCGCTCGGCACCGGACGTGGCGCACCGGGTGATGTTCGATCCGGGTCACGGGCTCGAAGAGCGGCTGATCCGCGAGCAGTTCGTCTGACGCGACGGGTCAGGCCACCGCATCAAGGGGCAGCTGGACGTGCAGCAGCTCGACCTCCGGCATATCGGGCCGAATGATGCCGATCGCCCCGCTCGCCCCCACGCCTTCAAAGCGGATCGACCCTTCGCCGATCTGGAGCAACAGGCTGTCGCCCTCCTGCGTGAGCGACCACTCGGCGACATCCTCGCCCAACTGCACCAGGACCTCGGCGCCCGGCGCCAGCCGCACGGTGTCATTCCCGTCGCCTGCCGCATAGCGCAGCGCCACGGTGCCCCCGCCGAGCGTGATGGAATCGTCGCCCCGCCCGGCCTCGAGCGAAATCACTTCGGCCACGTTCAACGTGATCGCGTCATCGCCCGCACCGGTGTCGATGTCGGCGACATTGCCGCGCGCGGCAAGCAGACGTGCCTCCGGCGTTTCGCCTGCGGTCCAGGGCGCGTCGCTGAGCCGCGACAGCTGCGAGCGCCCCACCACGGCATCAACGGTCACCGCATCGCGCCCGGCCCCGGTGTAGATACCGCCCACCAGCCCCGCCGAGAGGGTCACCGCGTCGGCACCCTTGCCGGTATAGACGCTTTCGACACTCTCGGCATCGATGGTGACCGCATCGGATCCGCCACCGGTATAGACCGAGGACACCTGCCGCGCCCGAAGCGTGACCGTGTCGTCGCCACCGGCACGGCGCGCGTGCGGGCCGGGATCGGTATGGATCCCACTCACCAGATCCGCCGCGATGCTGACCGCATCGCTGCCCGAGCCGCTGTAGATGCCGCGCACGGTCCGCGCCGCGATGGCCAGCGCGTCGTTGCCGCCGCCGGTATAGATCGACGACACGTCGTTCGCCTGGATCGCGACGGCGTCGTTGCCGCCCTGCCCGCGCCCGAAGGGAGAGACATCGGTATAGACCCCCTCGACCCGCTTGGCCGACAGCGTCAGCGCGTCATGGCCGGTGCCGGTGTAGACGTTCGACAGCGCCCGCGCCGAGACCGACAATGCGTCATTGCCGCCGTAGCTGGCAAAGCTGGCCTGACCCTCTGGGCCGGAATGGCTGGCCGCTGTGGCGCCAGAGTAGATCGCGACGCCGCCCGCGCCCAGCCGCTCCAGCGCCTTGGCCATATGCTGCATGCGGGCGCGCATGCGCGACAGCCCGCGCTCGCGCGCGTCGGCAAGGCTGGTTCCAGACGATGTATTGCGCGCCGCGGCCTGCGACCGGCTCCGCGCCTCGATGCGGCCCTGCGCGGTGCGCAGCAGCGAGTCGGCCGCCTGCCGCCCGGCATCCCCGGCGTCCCCCGCCGTGCTCACCGGTGCCGTGCTCACCGACGCGGTGCCAATCTCGGCGCTGGCGCCACTGCCCCCCGCGCTGGCGCGCATCAGCGTCAGGGACAGGCTGCCGAAAAGGGTTGGCAGGCTCTGGGTCAGGTCGGACGGACTCGAAAGGGTCATGGCAGGGGCTCCTTTGCGCCAAGCCTGCGCGCCGAAGCTGAACGGGAGGTAAACATCTCCCGCCAAGCTCTTTCGCATTGGACCGATCCGCGCGCAGCGCCATAAGAGGGGCTGGAACTGAAAGGGATCTCTCATGCTTCAAGGCCTGCACCACGTGGCGCTGATTTGCGGTGACTATGCGCGCAGCCGCGCCTTCTACGTCGATCTTCTGGGGCTCGAAGTGATCGCCGAGACCCATCGCGCCGAGCGCGGCAGCTGGAAGCTGGACCTTGCCGTGCCGGGGGGCGGACAGCTGGAGTTGTTCAGCTTTCCCGAGCCGCCCGAACGTCCCTCTCATCCCGAGGCCAAGGGCCTCCGGCACCTCGCCTTTCGCGTCGCAGACATCGCCGATGCGCAGCGCTGGCTGGAGGAGCAGGGCGTCGAGGTCGAGCCGGTTCGGGTCGATCCGTTGACCGGCAAGCAGTTCACCTTCTTCGCCGATCCCGACGGGCTGCCGCTGGAACTCTACGAGATCTGAGCGGAGGAGGCGTGGCGATGCGCCCATCGAAGGTCACCGTCGACGCGCAGCGCCCCTGCCGCACCCCAGCCCCGCCCGCGCAAGGATGGCGTCCGGGCAAATGGCCAGACGCCGCAGCCGAAGCGCGACTCGCAACCACGGCCGGTTCCGCGTCCTGCAATCCCGCGGGGCCGCATCACAATTTTGCTGAAAATGCGCGCATCATGGGCCGTGACTGCGCAAGAGATGCGCCGCACATCGCGGTCGCGGGGCAAGTTTCGGAATATCCGCCCCGCGCCGCAAAAGATCGCTTGCGCCAGAATATCATTCGACCGTAACGAATGAGTACCCCCGGTCGCGACAGTCCGCGACCCTAGCCGCAACGGCGCGGCAATTTCCGTCAAGAGCCCCCAGAGGGCAGGCAGCAATGGCGCTGCATCTTCGCTCCGACACATGTCGGTCCGTGGGTTTACGCAAGCGCCAACCTTCCGTTTTCCCTGACAGAAATCGCCGCGGCCCGGGATCTCCCGTTCCGCTTCTCGCTGAAACCGGAGTCCCCTCATGTCCAAACAGCGCCTCGTCATCATCGGCAACGGCATGGCCCCCGGCCGCCTTCTGGAGCACCTCTTCGAGGCCGCCCCCGATGCCTATGACGTCACCATCTTCAACGCCGAACCGCGGGTGAACTACGACCGCATCATGCTCTCGCCGGTGCTTTCGGGCGAGAAGACCTTCGAAGACATCATCATTCACGGCGACGACTGGTACGCCGAGCGCGGCATCACCCTGCACCGCGGCGAGAAGGTCACCGGCATCGACCGTGCGGCCCGCGTGGTCACCGGCGCCAGCGGCATCACCGCTGCCTACGACAAGCTGGTGATCGCCACCGGCTCCTCGCCCTTCATCATCCCCGTGCCGGGGCACAAGCTGCCCGGCGTGCTGGCGTACCGCGATCTCGACGACGTGGACGGAATGCTGCGGGCGGCCTCGAGGGGTGGCCGTGCCGTGGTGATCGGCGGCGGCCTGCTTGGTCTCGAGGCCGCCGCCGGTTTGAAATCGCGCGGCATGGAGGTGACCGTGCTGCACCTCATGCCGACGCTGATGGAGCGCCAGCTCGACCCCGCCGCCGGCTACCTGCTGCAGAAGGAGCTGGAAAGCCGCGGCATCGAGGTGCGCTGCGGTGCCAACACCAAGATGATCCTCGGCAACAGCGAGGTCGAAGGCGTCGAGCTGGAGGACGGCACCGTCATCGACGCCTCGCTGGTGGTCATGGCCGTGGGCATCCGGCCTTCGGTGGATCTGGCCCGCGACGCCGGGCTCGACGTGGGGCGCGGTATCCGGACCGATCTGGCCATGCGCACCTCGGATCCCGATATCTTCAGCGTCGGCGAATGCGCCGAGGTGGATGGCCGCGTCTACGGGCTCGTCGCGCCGCTCTACCAGATGGCCAAGGTCGCGGCCGGGCATCTTGCCGGTGTCTCCGAAGCCGCTTTTGCCCATGCCGAGACGCCGACCAAGCTCAAGGTCACCGGCATCAACCTCTATTCGGTGGGCGACTTCGGCGACGGCCCGGACCGCGAGGACGTGGTGCTGCGCGACGCCGCCCGCGGCAGCTACCGCCGGGTGATCCTGCGGGACAACCGGGTGATCGGCGCCGTGCTCTACGGCGATGTCGCCGACGGCATGTGGTACAACGAGCTGCTGAAGTCCGGCGAGGACGTGTCCGACATACGGGACACGCTGATCTTCGGGCAGGCGCATCAGGGCGGCGGTGTGGCCGCCGATCCGCTGGCTGCTGTCGCCAACCTCTCTGACGACGCGGAAATCTGCGGCTGCAACGGCATCTGCAAGGGCAAGATCGTACAGGCAATCAATGACAAGGGGCTGACGTCGCTCGGAGAAGTGCGCGCCCACACCAAGGCCAGCGCCTCCTGCGGCACCTGCACCGGGCTCGTGGAGTCGGTCATGGCGCTGACCCTCGGCGAGACCTTCGCCAAGAAGGCCGAGGGCATGTGCGGCTGCACCGACCTCGGCCACGGTGAGGTGCGCCGCTTGATCAAGGCGCAGGGGCTGAAGAGCATCCCCGCGGTCATGCAGGAGCTGGAGTGGAAGAGCTCGCACGGCTGCGCCAAGTGCCGCCCCGCGCTGAACTACTACCTGCTGAGTGACTGGCCGGGCGAATACAAGGACGACCAGCAGAGCCGCTTCATCAACGAGCGCGTGCACGCCAACATCCAGAAGGACGGCACCTATTCCGTCGTGCCGCGGATGTGGGGCGGGATGACCTCCTCGGACGAGCTGCGCGCCATCGCCGACGTGGTGGACAAGTTCGCCATCCCCGACGTGAAGGTGACCGGCGGCCAGCGCATCGACCTTCTCGGCGTGAAAAAGGAAGACCTTCCGGCGGTCTGGGCCGATCTCAACGCCGCGGGACTGGTCTCGGGCCACGCCTATGCCAAGGGTCTGCGCACGGTGAAGACCTGCGTCGGCTCCACCTGGTGCCGCTTCGGCACGCAGGACAGCACCGGCCTCGGCATCAAGCTCGAGAAGTTCCTCTGGGGCTCCTGGACGCCGGCCAAGGTCAAGCTCGCCGTGACCGGATGCCCGCGCAACTGCGCCGAGGCGACCTGCAAGGACATCGGCGTGATCTGCGTCGATAGCGGCTACGAGATCGTCTACGGCGGCGCCGCGGGCCTGCACATCCAGGGCACCACCAAGCTCGGCATGGTGAAGACCGAGGAGGAGGTGATCGAGATCGCCGCCGCCATGACCCAGATGTACCGCGAGCAGGGCTTCTACCTCGAGCGCATCTACAAATGGGCCGAGCGCGTCGGCTACGACACGGTCAAGGCCGCGATCCTCAACGATACGGACAGCCGCCGCGCCTATTACGAGCGCTTCGTCTTCAGCCAGCAGTTTGCCCAGACCGATCCGTGGTCCGAGCGCGTCTCGGGCGTCGACAAGCACGAGTTCAAGCCGCTCGCCGTCTTCGGCGAAGAGGCTGCCCCCGCAACCGCCCATGTGGAGCCTGCAGAATGAACGCCCTCACCCGCGACACGAATGCATGGCGCCTCATCGGCTCCATCGACGACATCCCCAGCCAGGGCGCGCGCTGCGTCGAGAACGGGGAGACAAAGATCGCCGTCTTCCGCACCGCGGATGACCGGATCTTCGCGCTCGAGGACAAGTGCCCGCACAAGAACGGGCCGCTCAGCCAGGGCATCGTGCACGGCGGCTGCGTCACATGCCCCCTGCACAACTGGGTGATCTCGCTGGAAACCGGTGCCGCCACCGGTGCCGACGACGGCCGCACCGCCTCCTTCCCCGTCCGTCTCGACGGTCGGGACATCTACCTGAACCTCCAACAGGGCGCCTGACCCCAGGCTCCGAACCCTTCAGCAAAGGATACGCAAATGTCGTATATCGCTCCCAAGGAATTCGCGGCCAAGATGGTCGACGCCGGCGAATCCAAGATCTTCATGTCCACCAAGGACACGCTCATCCGCGCCTACATGGCCGGGGCCATCCTTGCGCTTGCCGCGGCCTTCGCGGTGACCATCGCGGTCAACACCGGCAACTTCCTCGTCGCCTCGCTGCTCTTCCCGGTCGGCTTCTGCATGCTCTACCTGATGGGCTTCGACCTGCTGACCGGCGTCTTCACCCTGGCGCCGCTGGCAGTGATCGCCAAGCGTCCGGGCTGCACCTGGGGCGGCGTGCTGCGCAACTGGGGCCTGGTGTTCTGCGGCAACTTCGCGGGCGCCATGACCACCGCGGTCATGATGGCGGTGATCTTCACCATGGGCTTCTCGACCGAGCCGAATGCCGTCGGTCAGAAGATCGGCACCATCGGCGAAGCCCGGACACTCGGCTATGCCGCCGCCGGCGGCGCAGGCCTGCTGACCGTCTTCGTCCGCGCCGTGATGTGCAACTGGATGGTCTCGACCGGCGTCGTGGCGGCGATGATGTCCTCCTCGACCGGCGGTAAGATCATGGCGATGTGGATGCCGATCCTGGTGTTCTTCTACCTCGGTTTCGAGCACTCGATCGTCAACATGTTCCTCTTCCCCTCGGGCATCATGCTGGGCGGTCAGTTCACCTGGGTCGACTACTTCGTCTACAACGAGATCCCCGTGGTTCTGGGCAACCTCGTCGGCGGGCTGACCTTCGTGGGCGGCATGATCTACGCCACCCACTTCCGTGAATCGCCGAAGCGCAACGCCGTCCGCAACGACGATGCGGTGCGTGTCCCGGCCGAATAAGCGTTGACCTCGCCTTGGGCCCCGCCACCGTGCGGGGCCTCTTTTCATTTCCCTTTCCCGAGCCCGCGATGCCCCGCGACAGCGTCATGACCCAGAGCACCGCCCCCGGCCTGCGCCTTTCGATCGGCCAGCACGCCCGTCAGGGCATGAAGCCGCAGATGCAGGACTTCCACGGCGCATTGCTGCCCGAAGGCACCCAGCTTGCGCTGAAGGGTGCGGTCGTAGCTCTTGCGGACGGCATCTCGACCAGCCCGCACGCGCGCGCCGCCGCCGAGATGGCCGTTGGCGCGCTGGTCACCGACTATTACGACACGCCCGAAAGCTGGACCGTGCAGACCGCCGCCGGGCGGGTCATCGCGGCGACCAACGCCTGGCTGCATGGACAAAGCCGTGCCGTGGCGCCGGGCGATCCCGACCGGGGCTTCGTCTGCACCCTCTCGGCCATCGTGCTGAAGGGGCGCGAGGCGCATCTCTTCCACGTCGGCGACAGCCGGATCTCGCGGCTTGCCGGCGACAGCCTGGAGCCGCTGACCGAGGACCACGTGAGCGGCGGGATGCTCTCGCGCGCCATGGGGGTCGCTGCCGAGCTGCGGCTCGATCACCGGCGGATCACGCTGCACGCGGGCGACGTCTTCCTGCTGACCACCGACGGCGTGCATGCGCATGTGACCGGCCGCGACCTGCACGCGGCGCTGGCGCGCAGCACCGACCTTGACGCGGTGGCCGAGCACCTCGTCGGCCTCGCCTTGCAGCGCGGCTCGCGGGACAACCTCACCGCGCAGGTGCTGCGGATCGACGCGCTGCCCACGCCCGGCAGCGCCGCGCTCGGCGACGAGGCCGCGGTGCTGCCCGTTCCCCCCCTGCCGAAGCCCGGTCAGGAGATCGACGGTTTCCGCATCCTGCGCCCGCTGCACCATTCCGCGCGCAGCCACGTCTTCCTTGCCGCCACCCCGAGCGGCAGCAAAGTGGCCCTGAAGATTCCCGCCTCCGAAATCGTCGAGGATCCCGAGGCCCGCCGCCGCTTCCTGCTCGAAGACTGGGTCGCGCGGCGCATCGACAGCCCACATGTGCTGCGCGCCGCTCCCCTGCCCGGCCCGCGCAGCGCGCTCTACGGGGTCACGGAATATGTCGAAGCGATCACCCTGCGGCAATGGATGACCGATCACCCCAAGCCCTCGCTGGACGAGGTGCGCGGCATCGTCACGCAGGTCGCCGATGGCCTGCGCGCGATCCACCGACGCGAGATGATCCATCAGGACATCCGCCCCGAGAACCTGCTGATCGACGCGGGTGGCACGGTGCGGATTCTCGACTTCGGCTCGGTCGCCGTGGCCGGGGTCGAGGAGGCGACGCCGGGCCTCATGGGCGCGATGCCCGGCACCTACCAGTACACCGCGCCCGAATATCTTTCGGGCGACGTGGTGAGCTGGCGGTCGGACATGTTCGCGCTGGCGGTCATCGCCTACGAGATGCTGACCGGGCTGCTGCCCTATGGCACGCAGGTGGCGCGCATCGCCTCGCGCCGTGACCAGATGCGGCTCGCCTACCGCTCGGCCTGCGACGACAAGAGCGCGGTGCCGCTGTGGATGGACGAGGCCCTGCAGCGGGCCCTGCATCCCGACCCCGTCCGCCGCCCCGACGCGCTGTCCGAATTCCTCGCCAGCCTGCGCCGCCCCTCGCCGGGCTGGCAGGCGGCGCACCGCCGCCCGCTCGCGGCGCGCAATCCCGTCCGCTTCTGGCAGGCCGTCTCTGCCTTGCTCGCGGCGCTCTGTCTCTTCCTCGCCGCACAGTTGGGCGGCTGACCTACCCCGAAAGGAGAACTGCCATGAAAGACGCACTCATCCCGCAGGAGCTGACCAAGGACGACGTCGCCGCGCTGATCCTTGCCGCGAAGAAGCGCGCCGGTCTCAGCTGGGAGGGCATCGCCTCGGCCATCGGCATGTCGCCGGTCTGGACCCATTCGGCCTGCGTGGGCATGAACGCCATGCCGCCCGAGAAGGCCGCCGCGCTGGTCGCCCTGCTCGAGCTGCCCGAGGAAGCCGCCGAGGTGCTCTCGGAAAGCCCGACGAAGGTCTGGAGCCAGACCGTACCCACCGATCCCTGCATCTACCGGCTCTACGAGATCGTCGGCGTCTACGGGCCAACCATCAAGGCGCTGATCCACGAGGAATTCGGCGACGGCATCATGTCGGCGATCGACTTCGACATGGCGGTGACCCGTGTACCGCACGAAAAGGGAGACCGGGTGAAGATCGAGATGTCGGGCAAGTACCTCGGCTACAACGCCTGGTAGGCACGCGCCGGGCTCGGCTGACGCCCAGATGTAGAAAGGGGGGCCGAAGCCCCCCTTTTTTCGTGTCCGTCGTCCGGATCAGCCGCCGAAGTCGTCGAGCATGATGTCCTCGCGGTCCACGCCCAGATCCAGCAGCATGTTGATCACCGACTGGTTCATGATGGGCGGGCCGCACATGTAGAACTCGCAGTCCTCGGGCGCCGGGTGGTTCTTCAGGTACTCGTTGTAGAGCACGTTGTGAATGAAGCCGGTGTAGCCCTTCCACTCGTCCTCGGGCAGCGCGTCCGACAGGGCGACGTGCCATTCGAAGTTGTCGAATTCCTTCGCCAGCTGGTCGAAATCCTCGACGAAGAACATCTCGCGCTTCGAGCGGGCACCGTACCAGAAGGAGATCTTCCGGTCGCGGTTCTCGAGCCGCTTGAGCTGGTCGAAGATGTGCGAGCGCATCGGCGCCATGCCCGCGCCGCCGCCGATGAACACCATTTCCTTCTTGGTCTCGCGGGCGAAGAACTCGCCGAACGGACCCGAGATGGTGACCTTGTCGCCGGGCTTGAGGTTGAAGATGTAGGACGACATCTGCCCGGCGGGGATGCCGGTCGAGCCCGGCGGCGGCGAGGCCACGCGGACGTTGAGCATGATGATGCCCTTTTCCTCGGGGTAGTTCGCCATGGAGTAGGCGCGCTCGATCGGCTCGGTGACCGTCGACTCGTACTGCCACAGGTTGAACTTGTCCCAGTCGCCGCGATACTCCTCGGCGACGTCGAACTCCTTGTACGACAGCTTGTGCGCGGGCGCCTCGATCTGGATGTAGCCCCCGGCGCGGAAGTTGACGTTCTCGCCCTCGGGCAGCTTGAGGACCAGCGCCTTGATGAAGGTCGCGACGTTCTCGTTGGAAATGACCTCGCATTCCCACTTCTTGACGCCGAAGACCTCTTCGGGGACTTCGATCTCCATGTCCTGCTTGACCGCGACCTGACAGGACAGGCGGTCACCGCAGGCGGCCTCGCGCTTGGTGATGTGGCTTTCTTCGGTGGGCAGGATCGACCCGCCGCCCGAATGCACCCGCACCCGGCACTGCGCACAGGTGCCACCGCCGCCGCAGGCGGAGGGGACGAAGAGCTTCTGTCCGGCGAGGGTCTGCAGGAGCTTGCCGCCCGCGGGGACCGAGATGGTCTTCTCGCCGTTGATGGTGATGTTGACGTTGCCCGTCGACACCAGACGTGCGCGCGCCATCAGGATGATGGTCACCAGCGCGATCACGATCAGGGTGAAGAGGATGACGCCGAGGCTGAAAGTTTCCATGAGTTCCTAGTCCTCCTGCCTCAGAGTTTCACGCCGCTGAAGGACATGAAGGCCATGGCCATCAGACCCGCGGTGATGAAGGTGATGCCGAGCCCCTGAAGCCCGGCCGGAATGTCCGAGTACTTCAGCTTCTCGCGCACACCGGCCATCGCGGTGATCGCCAGCGCCCAGCCGAAGCCGGACGACACGCCGTAGGTGAGGCTTTCGGCAAAGTCGTAGTTCCGTTCCACCATGAACAGCGAGCCCCCGAGGATGGCGCAGTTCACCGTGATCAGCGGCAGGTAGACGCCGAGCGCGTTGTAGAGCGGCGGGAAGTATTTATCGAGCACCATCTCGAGGATCTGCACCAGCGCGGCGATCACCCCGATGTAGGAGATCAGGCCGAGGAAGGTCAGGTCGATGTCCGGAAAGCCCGCCCAAGCCAGCGCGCCGGGCGCCAGCAGGTAGGTCAGGATCAGGTTGTTGGCGGGCACGGTGATCGCCTGCACGATCATCACCGACACGCCGAGACCCATGGCTGTCGAGATCTTCTTCGACACGGCGATGAAGGTACACATCCCCAGGAAGAAGGACAGGGCGAGGTTCTCGACGAAGACCGCCTTGACCGCGAGAGAGATGAGACCTTCCATCAGTGCGCCTCCACGCTCTGGATCTTGTATTCACGCTCTTCGACCTGACCCGGCTTCCAGGTGCGGATCGCCCAGATCAGCAGGCCGATGACGAAGAAGGCCGAGGGCGGCAGCAGCAGCAGGCCGTTCGGCACGTACCAGCCGCCGTTGTTCACGGTCGGCAGGATGGTGATGCCGAACAGCGAGCCCGAGCCGAAGAGCTCGCGGATCACGCCGACGACCATCAGGATCAGCCCGTAGCCCGCGCCGTTGCCGATTCCGTCGACGAAGCTCGCCACCGGCGGGTTGCTCATGGCGAAGGCTTCGGCGCGGCCCATCACGATGCAGTTGGTGATGATCAGGCCGACGAAGACCGACAGGGTCTTCGAGATCTCATAGGCGTAGGCCTTGAGCATCTGGTCCACCACGATCACCAGCGACGCGATGATGACCATCTGCACGATGATCCGGATCGAGCTGGGGATCTGGTTGCGCAGCATCGAGATGAACATCGACGAGAAGGCGGTCACCAGCGTCACGGCAATGGCCATCACCAGCGCGACCTTCAGCGAGGAGGTCACCGCCAGCGCCGAACAGATGCCCAGCACCTGCAGGGTGATCGGGTTGTTGTCGATCAAGGGATCGACGAGCTGCGATTTGCGGGTCTGCTGGGCCATCAGATCTCTCCTGCCTTAAGCCGCTCGAGGAACGGGCCGTAGCCCTGTTCACCCATCCAGAAGCGGACAAGGTTGTCGACACCGCGCGAGGTCAGGGTCGCCCCTGCCAGCGCGTCGATATAGTAGTCCTGGCCGGCGGCCGGTGCCTGCTTGGCCACGGTGATCTGCAGCGTGCCGTCTTCGTCACGCAGCTTCTTGCCGTTCCAGAGCGCCTTCCAGCGCGGGTTGTCGACCTCGGCACCAAGGCCGGGGGTCTCGCCCTGCTGGTAGAACTGCAGGCCATAGATGTCGTTGCCGTTCTCTTCCAGCGCGATGAAGCCGTAGAGCGTCGACCACAAACCGTAACCCTCGATCGGCAGCACCACCTTGTCGATCTCGCCCGCGTCGTCGCGCAGGATATAGACCATCTGGAAGATCTGCTGCTTGCCGCCGAGACCCGCGGGGTCCTCGTCGAGCGCCCGCACGATCGCCGGATCGTTGGAGGTGGCGAGTTCCTCGAAGGTCGCGATGTCGTACTGGTCGGTGAACGCGCCGGTTGCCAGCTCGAGCACATGCGGCTCGAAGTTGCTGAACGCCTCGGCGATGTCCATTCCCGGCTCGTAGACGCCGGCGACTTCCAGAACGTTGCGCTGCTTGTCGCGCAGGCGGTTCATGTCCTGAACCGGGCGCAGCGACACGGCCGCCGCCGACACCACCATCGAGGCGACGAGGCAGAGCACCACCGCCACGGTCACCGTCTTGACGGTGGAATCCGGCGGCATGTCGAGGAAGCGGCGGATGAAGCCCTTGCTTGCGTTGGTGTCAGACATTGCGCTTGGCCCTCCGCTTGATGTTGGCCTGGACGACGAAGTAGTCGATCAGCGGCGCGAAGACGTTGCCGAACAGGATCGCCAGCATCATGCCTTCCGGGAAGGCCGGGTTGATCACACGGATCATCACAACCATGAAACCGATCAGCGCGCCGTAAATGTAGCGGCCAACGTTGGTGTGGCTGGCCGAGACCGGCTCGGTCACCATGAACACCAGGCCGAAGGCGTAGCCGCCGATCACCAGGTGCCAGTACCACGGCATGGCGAACATCGGGTTGGTGTCCGAGCCGATGATGTTCAGCAGCGACGAGAAGCCGATCATCCCCGCAAGGCAACCGACGATCAGGCGCCAGTTGGCGATCTTCGTGAGCAGCAGGAAGGCAAGGCCCAGAAGGCAGGCAATGGTCGAGGTTTCGCCGAAGGAGCCCTGGATGGTGCCGACGAAGGCGTCCATCCAGCTGATGCCGTGCTGCGGCAGCGCGGCAACGCCGTCACTGGCGCCGATGGCCAGCGCGGTCGCGCCCGAGAACCCGTCGACCGGGGTCCAGACGCTGTCACCGGACATCTGCGCCGGATAGGCGAAATACAGGAAGGCACGACCGACCAGCGCCGGGTTGAGGAAGTTCTTGCCGGTGCCGCCAAACACTTCCTTGCCGATCACCACGCCGAAGATGATGCCAAGCGCAACCTGCCAGAGCGGCGCGGTGGCGGGCATGATCAGCGTGTAGAGCATCGAGGTCACGAGGAAGCCTTCGTTGACCTCGTGGCGACGGATCACCGCGAAGATCACCTCGAAGATGCCACCCGCGACCAGCGTCACGATGTAGATCGGCAGGAAATACAGCAGACCGTGCAGGATGTTGGCCAGCGGGTTGGCGGCGTTGAAGCCGATCCCGAGCCCCTCGATGATCGCCGCGCGCCAGCCCGAGGCACCGTATTCGGCGATCGCAAGGTTGGTCTGCAGGCCGGTGTTGTACATGCCGAAGAGGATGCAGGGGATCGTCGCCAGCACCACGTAGGTCATGATCCGCTTCATGTCGATGTACGAGCGGGCATGCGGCGCGACGGTGGTCACCGTCTTCGGCGTGTAGATGAAGCTTTCCACCATCTCGTACATGGGGAAGTATTTCTCGAACCTGCCGCCCTTCAGGAATTGGGGCTCGATCCGATCGAAGAAACTGCGCAGACCCAAGGTCTTAGCCCTCCTTTTCGATCTTGCTGAGGCTGTCGCGAAGGGCGATGCCGTATTCGTATTTCGCCGGGCAGGCAAAGCCCACGAGCCCGAGGTCTTCCTCGTCCAGCTCGAGTGCCCCCAGCGCCTGCGCCTGGTCGGTGTCCAGCACCAGCAGCGCGCGCAGCAGCTGCGTCGGCAGGAAGTCCTGCGGCATCAGCTCCTCGAAGGTGCCGAGCGGCACCATGGCGCGGCGGCCGCCGTTGAGGTTCGACGTGAACGCATAGAGCTTCTTGGTGAAGGCCGAGCCAAGCACCGGCTGCACCGCGAACTTCGAACCCATCGGGCGGATCCAGCCCATCGGGATCTGCTTGTGGTCTTCCTCGATCAGGGTGATCTGCCGAGCATAGCGGCCAAGGAAGGCGGTCTCGCCCGCGCCCATGCGGCCGCTGAGGATCGAACCCGAGATGACCCGGACAGGTTTGTCGGCGTTCAGATCCTCGGCGCAGAGCTCCTCCATCGAGGCCCCTGCGAGCGTGCGCACCAGCCGCGGACGGCTGCACATCGGGCCGGACAGGGCGATGATGCGCTTGCCGTCCAGACGGCCGGTCTCGAGCAGTTTCCCGATTGCGATCACGTCATGGTAGCCGATGGTCCACACGGTCTTGGACGCCGAGGGCGGCTCGAGGAAATGCATGTGCGTGCCGGCAAGGCCGGCCGGGTGCGGCCCCGAGAAGCCTGCGGCGGTGATGCCGGGAAGGTTCGCGCCGGGCACCTCCTTGCCGATTTCCTGACACAGGTAGACGTTGCCCTCGGTCAGCAGCGGCAGCGCCTGCAGGCCGCGGGCAAAGGCCTCGGCGTCCTCGGCGATGATCGTCGCGGCGTCACCGCAGAGCGGCTCGCTGTCCATCGCGGTGACGTAGATCGCTGCGGGCCTGGACTCGGGCGCGGGCACCTTGGAGTAAGGACGGGTACGGAACGAGGTCCAGAGACCCGAGGCACAGAGCTTTGCGATCAGGCCTTCAGTGGTGGACGCATCGCCGACGGCAGAGAAGTCCACGGGCGTTGCGGCGCTCGGATCCACTTCGATCTCGATGCTGATCAGCACCCGGCGCGGACCGCGGTTGATCGCCTTGATTCGCCCGGAAACCGGTGCAGTGACCTGAACTTCAGGCGTATCCTTATGGGCCAGGATCGGCGCGCCGGCGGCGATCACATCGCCCTCCTGCACCGCGATTCTCGGTTTCAAACCGATGTAATCCTGCCCCAGAACCGCAACGGTCCGAACCGCTGCACCGTCTTCGATTCCGCCTACGGGTGTCCCCAGAACCGGGACATCGAGACCTTTTCTCAACGTATATTGCTGCACGTCGCTTCGTCCTGTCCTTTTTCCGGCAGCCTTATGCGCCGCAACGCCGCAGTTTGGAAGAGTTTGACGAGAAAGTTTCGAATTTAATGTTGAATCACCCGGCAAAACCGCTCAGAAGCCCTTTGTCTCATCGTCGACCCTACAGCTTCCTGCGGAGATACCGGATGAACCCTCTTACCTTTTCTCGCCGTAGCTTCCTCGTGATGCCTTTCGCTCTGGCCGCGTGCAAGAAAGGATGGTCCGTCCTCGAACTCGCCGGGTTCACCATGGGCACGAGCTATTCGATCGCCGCGATCGACCACAGCAACAAGATCGACAAGGCCGAGCTCCAGCAGGCCGTGAACGCGAGCCTGGCACAGGTGAACGCGCAGATGTCGAACTGGGATGCCAGCTCGGAAATTTCGCGCTTCAACGCTGCCGGCGCTACCGATGGCTTCGCGGTGTCTCACGAGGTTGCGCATGTGATGAATGCAGCGCACGAGATCAACGCCGCGACGGACGGCCGTTTCGACGTCACCGTCGGCCCGCTGATCGATCTCTGGGGCTTCGGCTCGGGCAAGACCCGCAGCGACATGCCCAGCGACGCCGAAATCGCGCAGGCGCTGGCCTGCTGTGGCCAGGCCCAGTCGGTGGGTGTCAGCGACCGCGCGCTTCAGAAGATGCGCCCCGAGGCGGAAGTCTACCTTTCGGCCATCGGCAAGGGCTTCGGCATCGACCAGGTGGCCCGCACGCTCGCCAGCTTCGGCATCACCGACTACATGGTCGAAGTCGGCGGCGATCTCTACACCGCGGGCAAGAACCCGGATGGTCAGGCATGGCGCATCGGCATCGAGACGCCCGAAGCCTTCGACCGTGGTGTGCAGCAGGTCGTGGCCGTGTCGGACATGGGCATGGCAACCTCGGGCGACTACCGCAACTACTTCGACTTCGAAGGCAAGCGCTACTCGCACATCATCGACGCCACCACCGGCCGCCCGGTCACCCATGACACCGCCTCGGTGACCGTGATGACCGAGAACGCCATGCTGGCCGACGCCTGGGCCACCGCGCTGCTGGTGCTCGGCCGCGAGCGTGGTCTCGAGCTTGCAAATCAGCGTGATATGGCCGCGCTTTTCATTGAGCGTAGCGGCAAAGCAGGCGACAAGGGCTTCAAGATCACCGCCAGCGACCGCTTCACCGCGCTCCAGGCCTGATCGCCAACCGCCGCAACCGCTGAACGGGGGACGCCATGTCGACCTTCATCCTTGCCTTCGGACTGCTGATGATCGTGATGCTGGGCATGGCGCTCGGCGTCATTCTCAATGGCCGCACGATCAAGGGCAGCTGCGGCGGGCTCAATGCCATCGCCGGTGCAGACCGCTGCGTGGTCTGCAAGCAAGAGGTCGATCCCGACAGCCCGCTGCGCGACCGTCTGCACTGCCCCAAGGCGCGCAAGATGCTCGAGCAGATGGAGCGCGAGGAACGCGCGGCGACCTGATCAGCGCAGCTTCTCCGAATGCGAAACGGCGGCCCTCGGGCCGCCGTTTGCGTTTGTGACCCTCGCCTCCCGCCCGGAAGCAAGGCGAGCCGGCCGTATCCTCAGCCCCCGGTGAGCGGCGTCAGCCCCAGTACCAGCAGCACCACCGCCGCGATCAGTCCGAACACCCAGAGCTGCCAGCGCGGGCCCTCGGCCTTCCACACGCTGCGGTAGCGATACCCGGCAAGGCAGGCGATCACGAAGAGCACCGTGGCGCTGGCGGGGGACAGCGAAAACTCGGGCAAGATTCAGACCTCTGTGCTGGAATTCGTTTACTCGTGCGCTGATTGCACTAACCTGAACGAGGTTCAAGGGAGGGTAACGCGATGCCAGCTTCATACAAACCTCATACCCGCGACGACGACGAGCACGAACGCAGCCACAGCCAGACAGTCGAAACCAACCTTTCGGCGGCCGAGGCAACGGTGCGCCACGTGCTGGACAGCAAGAACGGCGACCTTTTCTGGATTCAGCCGCATGAAACCATCGGCAAGGCCGTCGAGGTGCTGCGCGACCAGCGCATAGGCGCGCTTCTGGTGAAGGACCCGCAGGGCGAGCTGGTCGGGATCCTGTCCGAGCGCGACATCGTCCGCCGACTCGCCGACACGCCGGGCCGCACCCTGCCGCAGACGGTGGCCGAGCTGATGACCTCGAAACTCGAGACCTGCACCGCCGATGAGACGCTGGTGCGCATCCTGCGGCGGATGACCGACGGGCGCTTCCGCCACATGCCGGTGCTCGAGAACGGCCAGCTGATCGGCATGATCTCGATCGGCGACGTGGTGAACTACCGGCTGACCGCGCTGGAATACGAGGCGCTGAAGCTCAAGCAGCTCATCGTCGGCTGACCCCGGGCGGCAAAACCAAAAGGCCGCGTCCCTACGGACGCGGCCCTATTCTTTTTGGCCTAGGCGCTCATTCGTCGCCGGGCACCCCGTAGGACGGGGCCTCGCGCGGGTCGAGCGCGCGCTGCACGTAGGCGTCCAGCTGCGGCTTGTAGACCTCCCAGGCCGTGGCCACGGCCTCGATCGGGCAGTCCTCGGTCCAGTCGCAGCGCAGGTCGGCAACAGGCCAGCTGACCTTGTCGACGATCTTCAGCCCCGCCGAATGCACGGGTCCGGCCTCGCCGCCTGCCGCAAGCGCCCCGCGCAGCGCCGCGACCAGCCGGTCGCCGATATGGCCCGTCGCCCCGAGATAGGCATCGACCATCGCCTGCGGCACGCCGCCATTGGCCAGCAGGTTGCCGCCCGAGGCGGCGTTTTCGGCCTGCGCCTGCGTCCAGATGCCCAGCGAGTTCGGCCCCGAGTGAATCGCCGTGCGCCCCGCGGCATCCACCGCCAGCACCTGCCGGTACTCGATGAACTTGCCGCGCTTTTGCACCTCTGCGATGGCCTCGGGCGCGGAAAGCCCACCTTCCATCAGGTCGAGCGCCAGCGGGCCGAGCGAGGGGTCGGTGACGTTCTGCGAAGCCACCGCCCCCACCCCGGCGCGCGCAAACGAGCAGCGCGCCGCGACGGCGGGCGAAGACGACGAGATCACCAGACCGAACATGCCGGTCTCGGGGCAGCGGGCGACGAGAGAGAAGGTCATCAGCGATCAGGCCTTGTAGTCGTGGGGAATGACCCCGGTTGCCTCGATCTCGACCAGCCAGTCGGGACGCGCCAGCGCGGTCACCACGAGCCCGGTGGACACCGGGTGCACGCCCTTGATGTATTCGCCCATGGTCCGGTAGACCGCCTCGCGGTTGCGCACGTCGGTCAGGAACACCTGCACGCGGCAGACATGCTCCATCGCGCCGCCGCATTCCTCCATCAGCTGACGGATGTTCTGCATGACCTTGTGGGTCTGCTCGACCGGATCGTGGCTCTCGATGTTCTTGGCGTCGTCGAGGTTCTGCGGGCACTGGCCGCGCAGGAACACCATCTTGCCCTCGGCGACCACCGCCTGGCACAGGTCATTGTCGAGCTTCTGCTCGGGATAGGTGTCCTTGGTGTTGAACTTGCGGATGCGGGTATGGGCCATCTGGCGCTCCGTTGGGGTTATTCTGCGGCCCGCGCGGAGGTCGCGCTGCGGGCCTTGTCGTCGTAGGTGCTGTAGCTTCGCTGGATCACGATCTGATCGGCGATGTAACGGGCGTCGTGCCAGACACCCCAGATGAAGCTCGACCCGCGGCGCGACAGCCACGGCAAACCGAGGAAGTAGAAGCCGCGCTCGGGAGACACGCCGCGCTCATGGCGCGGGCGTCCGGTCTGGTCGAGCAGGTCGAGTTCCAGCCAGCTGTAATCGAGCGCATAGCCGGTGGCCCAGAGGATGGTGGTCACCCCGGCCTCGGCAAGGTCGAGCGCGCGCAAAGGCTCGGTCATGCAGGCCGGGTCCGGCAAGAATTGCCGGGCCTCGGGCTCTTCGGGCAGATCGAGCCCGTTGCGGGTCACATAGGCGTCGGCCTGGTCAAGCATCGCGAGATAGTCCGAGTCGCCCCGGCGGATGTTGCGCGCAAGGTCGTCCTCGAAGTGCAGGCGGCCCTCGGCGTAGCTTTCGGTGCGCCCGACGAGCGTGATGCCTTCTTCCGCGAGCTGGCGGAATTCCACCGTCCGGCCACCCTGCGCACCGCTCACCGCGATGGTCACATGCTCGGTTCCCGGCGCAGGGGCGGGAATGTCCCAGAGCCCGAGCACGCCCAGCCACCAGCAGTAGTCGCGCCCGCGATAGGCCCGCGGCGGGCGTCCGTGCGGCCCGACCGAGAGGTAGACCCTGCGCCCGGCACGGTTCAGCTCGTCGGCGATCTGCGCCCCCGAAGAGCCCGCGCCGACCACAAGAACCGCCCCCTCGGGCAGTTGCTCGGGATTGCGGTAATCGGCCGAGTGCAACTGGGTGACAGGCGCATCCTGCGGCACCACAGAGGGGATCACCGGCTTCTGGAACGGGCCGGTGGCCGAAACAACATTCCGCGCCTCGATCACGCCCTCGGAGGTTTCCACCCGGAACCCCGGCCGCCCGTCGAGCCGCCGCACGCGGGTCACCTCTACGCCGCACCGGATCGGCGCGCCGAACTTCGCGGCATAGCGTTCGAAGTAATCGGCCACCTCGTCCTTGGCCGGGAAGGCCTCGCCATCGCCGTCGAACTCCATGCCGGGGAAACGATCGTGCCAGGCCGGGCCATTGGCCACCAGCGAATCCCAGCGGCCGCTGCGCCAGCGCTCGGCGATGCGGGCCTTTTCCAGAACGAGGTGCGGTACGCCCTCACGCTCCAGGTGCTCGCTCATGGCAACCCCGGCCTGGCCTGCGCCGATCACGAGCGTGTCGATGGTTTCAACGGGCATGGCGAGTCCTTCTTTGACCGAGGCGTACCCCCCTGTGTACCCCCAGGACACCTTCGGGAGAATTACGAAATTCTTCGCCGCTGCTTTGGCTCCACCTAAGCCACGCCGCTGTCCACGGCTGGCGACGAGTCGACCCGTCATGCGCACTGCCTGCGCGCGGGGTCGGCCGCGTCGCGGAGGCACCCGGTGCCCTAACCGTGCGACAGCCCCAATGCAAAAGGCCCGGCAGGTGCCGGGCCAAATCGCCTTGTGGTGCCGGGAAGGTTCAGCGCGCCGGAACCGCGCCACCCTGCTCGCGCCGCGCCGCCTTTTGCGAGGCGAAGGCGCAGACCAGAAGCTGGCTCATGTGATAGATCATCAGCGGCAGCACGATCGCGCCGACCTGGTCGGCGGCGAAGAGCGCCGTGGCGATCGGCAGCCCCGAGGCAAGGCTCTTTGTCGAGCCGCAGTAGAACAGCACCGCCTGATCCGGATAGGGCATCCGGAAAAGCTTTCCGGTCCCCAGCATCAGCAGCATGACGATGGCCAGGAACAGCAGCACCACCAGCATCAGCAGGATCAGACTCGCGGTGGGGATCTTCGACCAGAGCCCCGAGACGGTGCCGGCGCTGAACGCCGAATACACGATCAGCAGGATCGAGCCGCGATCGACCACCATGGTCAGGAGCTTGTGTCGCTTGACGAAGCCGCCGACCCACGGGCGGACCAGCTGGCCGATGACGAAGGGCAGCAGGATCTGGGTGCCGATCTTCAGCACCGACTCGAAGCTCACCCCACCGTCGCCCTGATGCAGCAGCAGCGCCACCAGCGCCGGGGTCAGCGCGACCCCCACGAGATTTGACAGCGAGGCGGCACAGATCGCCGCCGGCACGTTGCCGCCCGCAATCGAGGTAAAGGCGATCGAGGACTGCACGGTCGAGGGCAGCACCGCGAGGAACAGCAGCCCCAGCGTGACCGTCGCTCCGAGCGCGGGCGCGAAGACTGCCGCCAGCCCCAGGCCGATCAGCGGGAACATGACGTAGGTGGCCGCGAAAGTCAGGCCCTGCAAACGCCAGTTCAGCAGCCCGGCGCGCACCGCGCTCGGGTCGAGCTTCGCGCCGTATAGGAAGAACAGCAGCGCAACCGCCCAGAAGGTCACCTGTTTCAGCCCGGTCGCAGCGAGGCCCTGTGCCGGCAGCAGCAGGCCAAGAAAAACCGTGGCGATTAGCAGCAGCATGTAAGTGTCGATGCCGATGCGCTTGAGATAACTCATCTCTTCTCCTGTACTTTCCTCTCACCGACGCGTGCGCCGATCCCTCGGAAGGCGGCGGCGCGCCGGGTGACACGCCCCCGCCGGGCGGGCTCAGAACCCTGAAGCCTGCCCATCCTTACGCGGATCCGATCCCGCCGCAAAGCCGCCTTCGGGCAGGCGATGCACCAGCTGTGCCCCGCCGAAGCCGAAGGCATTGTCCGGCGCCTCGATCTGGATCCGGTGACCAAGCGCCCTCAGCCCGTCGAGCAGCTCGGGGGCCATGCTCGGCTCGCAGGCCAGATCCAGCCCCTCGATCATCCGCCAGCGCGGCGCGTCGGCGGCGGTCTGCACGTCCTGCTCCCAGAGCTCGGTGCGCAGCAGCAGTTGCATGTGGCCCTGCGCCTGGATCGGCCCGCCCATCATGCCGAAGGCCATCAGCGGCTCGCCGTTCTTCATGGCAAAGCCCGGAATGATCGTGTGGAACGGCCGCTTGCCCCCCGCCACGCGGTTCGGGTGACCTTCCTCGGTGGTGAAGCCGAAGCCCCGGTTCTGCATCGACACGCCCGTGCCCGGCACCACCACGCCCGAGCCGAAGCCCGCGTAGTTGGACTGGATGAAGCTGATCATCATGCCCGAGGCATCACCGACGTTGAGCAGCACGGTGCCGCCGCGCTTCGGCGCGCCGGGGCCGAAGTCCTGGGCCTTGTCCTCGGCGATGAGCGCGGCGCGGGATTTCAGGTAGTCCGGGTCCAGCAGCGCGGTCTCGTCCACATCGGTCATGTGATCGCGGTCGGCGACGAAGGCATGCAGGTCGGCATAGGCCAGCTTGATCGCCTCGATCTGCAAGTGCACGGCGGTCAGATCGTCCGGGCCATGTTCGCGGATCGAGGTGTGCTGCAACATCCCCAGCGCCATGAGCGCGGCGATCCCCTGCCCGTTCGGCGGGATCTCGTGCAGCTCGACGTCGTCGAAGGACTGGCTGACCGTGCCGCACCAGTCGGGCTTCTGCGCCGCGAGGTCCGCCATGGTCATCGCGCCGCCATTGGCGTTCGAGAAGGCGATGATCTCTTCCGCGATCTCGCCCTCGTAAAAGGCACGGCCCTTGGTCTCGGCAATCGCCCGCAGGGTGCGCGCGGCACCGGGGTTGCGGAAGCGCTCGCCCGCCTTGGGGGCGCGGCCACCGGGCATGAAGGTCTCGGCGAAGCCGGGCTGCTTGCCCAGCGTCTGCGCGCCTTTCGCCCAGAGCGCGGCGATCACCGGCGAGACGATGAACCCTTCTTCGGCGTAGCGGATCGCCGGCGCCAGCACCGTCGCCAGCCCGAGCTTGCCGAAGCGCTCCGAAAGCTCGACCCAGGCGCTGACCGCGCCGGGCACCGTCACCGCATCCCAGCCGTGCTGCGGCATGCCGTTCGGGAAGCGCTCGGGCGACCAGGCGGCGGGCGCGCGGCCCGAGGCGTTGAGCCCGTGCAGCTGCTTGCCGTCCCACAAGATGCAGAAGGCATCCGAGCCAAGGCCGTTGCCGGTGGGTTCCACCACCGTCAGCGCCGCAGCGGTGGCGATCGCGGCGTCCACCGCGTTGCCGCCCTGTTGCAGGATGGTCAGCCCCGCCTGCGTGGCGAGCGGCTGGGATGTGGCCACGACGTTCTCGGCCAGGACAGGCGAGCGGCGCGACGGGTAGACGGGATCATGACGCAGGCGCATCGGTACTCCTCCCGGAGGTCTTGCGTTGTTTCAGGTGGCCGCGGATTGCCCAGGCAATCGAGACGACGGCCGCGATGAGGAAGATGAGGCTGATCGGGCGGGTGAAGAACAGCGACGGATCGCCGTCGGTCATCAGCGCCCGGCGCAGGTTGGTTTCGGCGATAGGGCCGAGGATCACGCCCAGCACCAGCGGCGCCAGCGAGTAGCCGAGCGCGCGCAGCGCGTAGCCCGCCACCCCGATGAAGCCGAGCAGGTACAGATCGGTCACCCGGTTGTTCAGCGCGAAGGAGCCGACAACGCAGCAGACCATGACGACCGGCACGATCAGCCATTTCGGCACCTCGGCGACGCGCAGGAACATCCGCATCGACACCACCGAGACGAAGAGCATCATCAGCGAGGCAACCGCCATCGCGATGAACATGCCATAGACCAGGTCGGCGTGGTCCATGATCAGCCGCGGGCCGACGGAAATGCCGTGCACCATCAGCGAGGCCATGAGGATCGCGTCCACCGCCGATCCCGGAATGCCGAGGCCGATCAGCGGGATGAGACCGCCACCGGCGGTGGCCGAGTTGCCCGCCTCGGAGGCGACGACACCGTCGGGGTTGCCCTTGCCGAAGCTCTCCGGATCCTTGGAATTGCGCTTGGCCTGGTCATAGGCGACGAGGTTGGCGATCGAGCCCCCTGCCCCCGGCAGCGCGCCGATCAGAACGCCGACGATCGAAGAGCGGATCAGGTTGACCGGCCGCAGCAGCACCTCCTTCATCACCTTCCAGGTCTGGAAGTCGATGGCGCCGGTGACCAGCGCATTGCCCGAGCGCACGGACTTGGCGTCCTCGACCTCGGAGGTCAGCTGCGAGATCGCGAAGATGCCGATCAGCACGACGAGGAAGGGCAGCCCGGTCTCCAGCATCTCGATGCCGAAGTCGAAGCGCGGCCGCCCCATGATCGGGTCGGTTCCGACGGTCGAGATCGCAAGGCCGATGAACCCCGCCAGCAGGCCGCGGATCACGCTGTCGCCGACGAGGCTGGCGACGATGGTCAGCGCGAAGACGATCAGCGAGAAATATTCCCACGGGCCGAGCTTCACCGCGAACATCGCCAGCGGCGGCGCGGCGACGATCAGAACGACGGTCGAGATGATGGTGCCGAAGAACGAGGCCCAGACGCCAAGCGAGAGCGCCCGTCCGGGTTCGCCGCGGCGCGCCATGGGGAAGGCGTCGAAGGTGGTGGCGACCGACGAGGGCGTGCCGGGAATGCCGAGCAGCGCCGCCGAGATGAGTCCGCCGGTATAGCCGCCCACGTAAACCGAGAGCATCACCGCGATGCCCTGAAGCGGCTCCATGGTGAAGGTCAGCGGCAGGGTCAGCACGATGGCCATGGTGACGGTGAAGCCCGGGATCGCGGCGGCGATGATGCCGGCCAGCGAGCCGAAAAGCATGTAGATCAGCGTGGCGAGCGTGAAAATCTGCGCCGCGCCGGAAAGGAAGCTGTCCATGTCAGAGCACCCCGCGCGGCAGGAAGACGGTGAAGACCTCGGCAAAGAGCCAGTTCAGCCCGAAGGAGAAGACCGCCGCCACGGCCACCGCGATGAGCAGCGTCGCGGGCCTGCGCGGCATCAGCACCAGCTCGAGCGCGAGGATGAAGAGGAAGCTCGCGATCTGGAAGCCCAGCAGCGGGATCGCCAGCAGGTAGACCGCAAGCGCCCCCAGCACGACGAAGACGAGATGGCGGCGCTTGGCCCAGGCCACGGTCTGGCAGGCGAAGCGGCCATAGGCGCCGGCGGGAATTTTCCGCAGCGCGTCGATGATGGCGATGACCGCCACCAGCGCGATGCCGGCGAAGACGATCTTCGGGAAGGCGCCCGCGCCGAGCTTCTCGAAGCGCGAGGTGGGGATCCCCATGGCCGAGACGAAGAGCCCGACCGAGGCGAAAAGGATCAGCACGTAGCTCAGGAGGCGGGCGATCTCGCCCGCCTCCCGTGCCTGCTGCTTGTCGTAGCCGGCGTCGCTCACGGTGCGAGCACCTCGGCCAGCGACTTCACGGTCTCGTCGAGTTTCGACAGGTAGGCGCGGTAGCCCTCCTGGCCGCGGAAATCGACCGAGGCGCCGGCGTTGTTGGTCTGCTCGATGTAGGTCGCATCCTGCGACAGCGCCTCGAGCGCCGCTTCCAACTTGTCGCGGGCCTCCTGCGGGGCGCCCTTGGGCATGACGATGCCGCGGGTCACCTGCAGTTCGAGATCGGCACCGAGTTCCTTGAAGGTCGGCACCTCGGGCGCTTCCTCGACGCGCTCCGCGGAGCCGACGGCAAGGAACTGCAGGTCGCCGTTGTCGACGAACTGCTTCGACGACGAGATGTCGCCGATCGCGGCGTCGAGGTTGCCGCCGACCAGCGCACGGACGCGCTCGCCGGTGCCCTCGTAGCCGACGTATTGGAACTGCAGGCCGTAGGCCTGTTCGATCATCGCCGCGTGCAGATGCGGCACGCCGGCCAGCGTCACGCCCATGGTGATCTCGCCCGGATGCGCCTTGGCATAGGTGACGAATTCCTCGAAGTCCGAGTAGTCCTCGGTCGGGTGCACCACGAGGTACTGCGGCGAGGCGGTCATCAGCGCGATCGGCTCGAAGTCTTCCCAGCTGAGGTCGGTGATGCCGGTCTCGGTGGCGGTCAGCAGGCCCTCGTGCACCTGGCTGATGGTGTAGCCGTCATTGGCGCGGCGCGAGGCTTCGCGCAGGCCAACGGTGCCGCCAACGCCGGGCATGTTGATGATCGGCATCTCGGCACCGAGGAAGGGCGCGATGTTGCCGGCGATGAGGCGCATCAGCGTGTCCGACCCGCCACCCGGCGACCAGGGCACGATGAATTCGACCGGGCGCTCGGGGTAGTCGGCGGCGCTGGCAGGCGCGGCGATCAGCGCGGCGGCGGCAAGAAGGGCGGCAAGGCCCGTGCGGAGTTTCATTGGGAGGCTCCCTGTATGCTGGCAAGTCGGCGGTTTGGCCGCCGAGAGTTCTGGTTCGTGGACTCGAAGTAACACAAGACCTAGCCACACAAAGCGCGAAGTTATTGCCATCATTTTCAGTATTGCTTAACTTATATCCATGGACACCCGTCAGCTTCAAACCCTTCTGGCCATCGAGCAGCACGGCGGCTTCGCCGCGGCGGCGCAGGCGATCAACTTGACCGCCTCGGCAGTCAGCCAGCAGGTCTCTGCCCTGGAGGCCGAACTGGGTGTACAGCTCTACGACCGCACGCGCCGCCCGCCGGTGCTGACCGCCAAGGGCGCCGAGATGCTGCGCTCGGCGCGGCAGATCCTGCGCATCGTGACCGAGACCAAGGCCTCGGTCACCGGCGGCGACGTCAGCGGCACGCTGGCCTTCGGCACGCTGCGCACCGGGGCGAACTCGTTGGTGCCGAACGCGCTGGCAAGCTTGCAGAAACGCTATCCCGATCTGACCTACCGGCTGCGCATCGGCATGTCCGAGGAGCTGATGGCCGAGGTGGTCTCTGGCCAGCTCGACGCGGCGCTGGTGGCAGAGCATGTGGCCGTGCCCCCGAGCCTGCGCTGGACAGAGGTGCTGAGCGAGCCCTTGGTGGTGATTACCCCGCCCGGCACCGGCGGGCTGACGATCCCCGACCTGCTGCGCCGGGTGCCCTACATCCGCTACCGCACGCAGGTGCCGCTGGCGCGCCAGATCGATACCGAGATCGCCAGGGTTGGAGTCGCACCGCGGCAGGTGGTTTCGGTCAACACGATGACGGCGGTGGTGGGCTGCGTGCGGGCGGGCATGGGCTTTGCCATCATCCCCTACGTCGCGCTTCAGGATTCGATCACCGCCGCGCTCGATTGGTTTCCCTTCGGCGCGCCGCCAATTCACCGCCGACTCGGCGTGGTGCAGCGCCCGACGACGAGCCGCGCCGAGGTGCTGTCAGCCCTGATCGCCGCGCTGGTCGAGCATGGGCGCCCGCGCGACGATCACGACTGAGCCCGTGATGTCTCAGCTGCGGTCTTCGATCATCCGCGCCAGCGCCGGGTCGTCCCCGAAGAAGGGCTCGGCCGAGACGCCCATCGCGTCCCATTGATCGGGCTGGATCACCAGCCGCGCGCGCAGTTCGTTCTGGAACGGGCTGATCTTGCCGGTGCGCCGGGCGCGGGCCTTCAGCAGCTCGCCCTCGATCGCGGCGGCGATATCGCGATATTCACCGCGCGCCACGAGTCCTTCCGCATAGGCAAGGATCTCGCCGCTGATGGTGACTGTCTCTGTCTTGCGCATGAACCGACCCCCCTCATACTCGCGTGGCAGCGGAATAAGTGTACCCCGAGTCGGCCTGTGGACAATCCCCTAAGTTAACGCCTCGTTAATGCTTTTGCCTAAAATGCGACCTGAATGCCGCGCCGGATTCCTCCGGCGCGGCGCGGGCTGAAATCAACCTTGGGCAGATCGAAACCTCAGGCCCACTCGCCTTTGCGGAAGACCGGCACGCGGGTGCCATCCTCGCGGATGCCGTCGATGTCGGTCTCCGCGCCGCCGATCATCCAGTCGACATGGATCATCGAGGCGTTGCCGCCCTGCGCCGCCACCTGTTCGGGCGTCAGCGACGCGCCGTCGAGGAAGCACTTGGAGTAGCACTGTCCCAACGCGATGTGGCAGGCGGCGTTCTCGTCGAACAGCGTGTTGTAGAACAGCAGCCCCGACTGCGAGATCGGCGAGCTGTGCGGCACCAGCGCCACCTCGCCGAGGCGCGCCGCGCCCTCGTCGGTGGCCAGCAGCTCGCGCAGCACCTCTTCGCCCTGCGACACCTTGGCTTCGACGATGCGTCCCGCCTCGAAGCGCACCTCGATGCCGTCGATCAGGCTGCCCTGATGCGACAGCGGCTTGGTCGAGCGCACCGTGCCCTCGACGCGCTGCGCGTGCGGCGTGGTGAACACCTCTTCGGTGGGCAGGTTCGGGTTGCAGGTCACGCCGTTCTGCGCGGTGCTGGCGCCGCCGTGCCACTCGTGCCCATCGGCAAGCCCGATCGTCAGGTCGGTGCCCGGCCCGGTGAAATGCAGCGCCGAGAAGCGCTCGGCGTTCAGCCACTCGGTGCGGGCGCGCAGCGCGGCGTTGTGCTCGGCCCAGGCTGCGACGGGATCATCGCCGGTGACGCGCGAGGCGGCAAAGATCGCCTCGGCCAGCTTGGCCTGCGCCTCGGGTTCGGAAAGCTCGGGGAACATGCGCTTGGCCCAGGCCACCCCCGGCCAGGCACAGATCGACCAGTTGATGTTGAAGTTGGTGATCTTTTCCATCGCCGGTTTGTAGGCGCGGGAGTTCGCCTTGCCGGTGCGCGAAACCTTCGCCGGATCCTGCCCGGCCAGCAGCATCGGATCCTCACCGACGATGGCCATGCGCGCCGCACCCTCGCCAAACGCCTCGGCCATGCCGTTGTAGAGCCAGCCCGCGGCAGTGTCGAAGCTGTCGTCCTGGCCAGCCTCGAAGCGCGCCAGCGCCACATCCGAATCCGACAGCAGCGGGGTGACCAGCGACGCCCCGGCGCGATAGGCGGCACGGGTCACCGCGCGCACCAGCGGCAGGGCCGACACCGGCGCGGTCAGCACCAGTTGCTGGCCGGGCTGGATGTTGACGCCGGTGCGCACCGCCACTTCGGCAAGCCGGTCGATCAGCGTCGGGTCAATGGGGGTGGACGTCATGCAAAGCTCCTGAATTTGTCTGTTGCGGCCAAAGCTGGGCCTGCAAGCCAGGACAGTCAAGCGCCCGCCCGCCAGAGTGACCTCGCGTGAAACTGCCACAGTCGGGGTCCCCGGTCTCAAGACAGATTGAAGATCGCCCGGTTTCGGTGCTAGGAGACCTGCCATGTTTCGAAACCTCTGGCAGATGATCATCGGCCCGGCTTTCCGGCGGCCGCCGCGATTTCAGGTCGCGGCGATGTGCTATCGCCTGGCCGACTGCGCCGATGGGCTGGAGGTCCTGCTGATCACCTCGCGCGACACCAGGCGCTGGGTGCTTCCGAAGGGCTGGCCCAAGGCCGGGCTCGATTCCGCCGGCACCGCGATGGAAGAGGCCTGGGAAGAGGCCGGGGTCGTCGCGCCGGACGCCACGACCCGCGAGATCGGCAGCTACCGCTACGACAAGCGTCTCGATGGCGGGCTGCCGATGGACACGGTGGTCTTCGTCTATGCCGCAGAGGTGAGCGAGCTGCGCGACGACTACCCCGAGGCGGGCCAGCGCGAACGGCGCTGGGTGCCGCCAAGCGAGGCTGCCACGATGGTCGACGAGCCTGGCCTGCAAATGCTTCTGGCCCGCGTTCCGAGCCTTCTGCCCCTGCCCGAGACCAGCTGACGCCCATGACAGAGCCCTCGCATCGCGCGGCAAGGCCCGCGTCGCGGCCCGAGTCCGCGAAGCACTCCCAGGACTGGCCGACGCTGGACAAGGACCTCGGGCGCATGTCGCTGATCGAGTCCGCCGCGATCTACACCTCGCGGCCGCTCATCGGGGTCGGCATCTCGCTGCTGTTCATCGCGGTGGTCGCGGCGATCGTCGCCTTCGCCACCGGCGGGCTTCAGGGCACGCTGACCATCGCCCTCGCCGCCGCCTTCGCAGCCTACATGGCGCTCAACATCGGCGCCAACGACGTGGCCAACAACATGGGTCCGGCGGTGGGCGCGAACGCGCTGTCGATGGCCGGGGCCATCGCCATTGCCGCGGTCTGCGAGACAGCCGGGGCGCTGCTGGCCGGCGGCGAGGTCGTCTCGACGATCTCCAGCGGCATCATCGCCCAATCCGAGATCACCGGGAGCGTGCACTTCGTTCAGGCCATGATGGCCGCGATGCTGGCCGCCGCGATCTGGATCAACACCGCGACCTGGATGGGCGCGCCGGTCTCGACCACCCATGCGGTGGTTGGCGGCGTCATGGGCGCGGGCATCGCCGCCGCGGGCTTCGGCACGGTCAACTGGGCGACCATGGGGACCATCGCCGCAAGCTGGGTGATCTCGCCGATCATGGGCGGGGTGATCGCCGCCGCGGTGCTGGCCTTCATCAAGTGGAAGATCATGTACGTCCCGGACCGGATCGCCGCCGCGCGGGTCTGGCTGCCGGTGCTGATCGGGGTCATGGCCGGGACCTTCGCCTGCTACCTCGCGCTCAAGGGCCTGCGGCAGGTGATCCACCTCGATTTGCGCGAGGCCGCGCTGATCGGGCTCGGCGCCGGCCTGCTGTGCTGGCTCGCCGCTGTGCCGCTCGTGCGGCGGCAGTCGCGCGGGATGGAAAACCGCAACGCCTCGCTCAAGGTGCTGTTCCGCCTGCCGCTGGTGATCTCGGCGGCGCTGCTGTCCTTCGCGCATGGTGCCAACGATGTCGCCAATGCCGTCGGTCCGCTTGGGGCCATCGTCCGGGCGCTGCAATCCGAGGAGACCGCGGCGCAGATGAGCGTGATCCCCTACTGGGTGCTGATGATCGGCGCGCTGGGGATCTCCTGCGGCCTGGTCTTCTTCGGGCCGCGGATGATCCGCATGGTCGGCAGCCAGATCACCAAGCTCAACCCCATGCGGGCCTATTGCGTCGCCCTCTCGGCGGCGCTGACGGTCATCCTCGCCTCCTGGCTCGGGCTGCCGGTCAGCTCGACCCATATTGCCGTGGGGGGCGTCTTCGGCGTCGGCTTCTTCCGCGAGTGGTATGTGGCCCGCCGTGCCAGCACCGGCGCAGGTCCCAAACGCGCCGCGAAACCCATGCCGATCGAGGAGCGCCAGCGCCGCAAGCTGGTCCGACGCTCGCATTTCATGACCATCATCGCCGCCTGGCTGGTGACCGTCCCGGCCTCGGCGCTGCTGTCGGCGCTTTGTTTCCTACTGATCGCCGCGCTGTTCGGCTGAGCTTAATCGGCGCTTTACGGGCCGGGGTGCAGGGTATATAGCGCACCCTTTCCCGGCGCCCTGACTCGGTCTGACTCCTCGAACCGACATCCTCCGCCGACAGTCCTTGGATCGGATCTCAGACCTTGAAACAATCCCTCGCAGCCGCTCTGCAAGCCCGCGGATACGAAACGCTCACCCCGGTGCAGGAAGCCGTGGCCGACCCGGCGATCGCCGGCGCCGACCTGCTGGTTTCCGCGCAGACCGGTTCGGGCAAGACGGTGGGCTTCGGCCTTGCCATTGCCCCCGCCATCCTCGGCGACGCCGAGAGCTTCGGCGCCGCCGGCGCGCCGGAAGCGCTGATCATCGCCCCGACCCGCGAGCTGGCCCTGCAGGTCCGCCGCGAGCTTTCCTGGCTCTACGCCGAAGCCGGTGCCGTCATGGCCTCCTGCGTCGGCGGCATGGACGCGCGCACCGAGCGCCGGGCGCTCGAGCGCGGCGCGCATATCGTGGTCGCCACCCCCGGCCGTCTCTGCGACCACCTGCGCCGCGGCGCGCTTGACCTGTCGCAGGTCAAGGCTGTGGTGCTCGACGAGGCCGACGAGATGCTCGACCTCGGCTTCCGCGAAGACCTCGAGACCATCCTCGAGGCCTCGAACCCCGAGCGCCAGACGCTGCTCTTCTCGGCCACCGTCTCGCCGCAGATCGCCCAGTTGGCGCAGCGCTACCAGCGCGACTCGCAGCGCATCCAGGTTCAGGGCGGGGCCAAACAGCACTCCGACATCGAATACCGCGCGGTGATCGTCGCCCAGGGCGACCAGGAGAACGCGATCACCAACCTGCTGCGCTTCCACGAGGCGCCCAACGCCATCGTCTTCGCCAACACCCGCGCCACCGTGTCGCGTCTGGTGTCGCGCCTGACCAACCGCGGCTTCGCCGTGGTCGGCCTGTCGGGCGAGCTGAGCCAGGACGAGCGCAGCCACGCGCTGCAGGCAATGCGTGACGGCCGCGCCCGCGTCTGCGTCGCGACCGACGTCGCCGCCCGCGGCATCGACCTGCCGAACCTCGACCTGGTGATCCACGCCGAGCTGCCGCAGAGCAACGAGGCGCTGCTGCACCGCTCGGGCCGCACCGGCCGCGCCGGGCGCAAGGGCATCTCGGCGCTGATCGTGCCGCTGCGCGACCGCAAGAAGGCCGAGCGCATCATGCGTTTCGCCAAGGTCGAGGCCGAGTGGGGCGAAGCCCCCAGCGCCGACGCCGTGCTGGAACGGGACGAGGCGCGTCTGATGAGCGATCCGCTCTGGACCGACCCCTCGCCCGAGACCGATGCCGCGCTGGTGACCCAGATCACCGAGAAGTACAGCGCCGAGGAAATCGCCCAGGCGATGGTGCGCCAGTGGCGCAGCCTACGCTCGGCCCCCGAGGAGCTGCTGCCGGTGGATGCCCGCGCCGAGAAGGCGCCGCGCACCGAGCCCTTCGGCGCGAGCCGCTGGTTCACCGTCACCGTCGGCCGCGAAGGCAACGCCAACCCGCGTTGGCTGCTGCCGAAGATCTGCCGCGCCGGCAACATCACCCGCGAGGCGCTCGGTGCCATCCGCATCGCCGAAGAGCTGACCTATGTCGAGATCTCCGAAAGCGCGGTCGAGGGCTTCCTCGAGGCGCTCGGCCCTGACATGGAAGTGGCGCAGGGGCTGGTGATGGAGCAGGTCGACGGCCTGCCCGAAGAGCTCAAGAGCGCGCCGCGCGGCCCGAAGCCCGGTGGTTTCAAGAAAGACGGTGGCTTCCGCAAAGAGGGTGGCTTCCGCAAGGAAGGCGGTTTCAAGAAGGAAGGCGGCTTCCGTAAGGAGGGCGGCGGCTTCAAGAAGGAAGGCGGCTTCAAGAAGAAAGAGGGCTTCGGCGGCCCCGGCGGCTTCAAGCGCAAGTCCGAGGATGGCGACTTCGAGCGCCCGCGCCGCGATCGTGCCGAGGGTGGCGACAAGCCCAAGGGCAAGTTCGGTGCCAAGAAGTCCTTCAAGGACACCGACGGCGCCCACAAGAAGGCCGCCCCCAAGAAGCACCGCAAGGGTCAGTGACCCGAGCCGCCGCCGGGATGACCGGCGGCGTGTTTCCCGCCGCTGATCCCGCGGGACCAGAACAAAAGGCCGCCGGATGATCCGGCGGCCTTTTTCATGTCTTGCCAGAGGATGGCGCCCCCGAGGCGCGGCGCGTCAGTGCGCCGCCCCGCCGGCCCCCTTGGCCGGGGGTTTCATCGCCAGCGCCATGACCGCAAGCCCGGCAAAGAGCACGGTGATCAGCAGGAAGACGTCGATGAAGGACAGCACCATCGCCTGCTCTGCCACCCGGCCCGCCATCTGCTGCAGCGCACCGCGCTCGCCGTCGATGCCCTGCGCTGTCAGGTTCTGCCCCATCATCTGAAGCTGCCGCAGCGCCTCGGGATTGTCCCAGCTCAGCGCCTCTTTCAGCCGCGCCGTGTGCAGCGCGCCGCGATCGGTCAGCGCCGTGTTGATCAGCGCCAGCCCCACCGCGCCGCCAAGGTTGCGCATCAGGTTGTAGAGGCCCGAGGCGCTTTTCATCTTGTCCGGCGGCAAGGTGCCGAGCGCGAGGTTGTTGATCGGCACCATGCAGATCATCAGCGACAGCCCGCGCAGCACCTGCGGCCAGAGCAGCTCCTGGAAATCCCAGTCGGCGGTCATGCCGGTCAGCATCCACGACGAGATGCCGAAGCCGATGAAGCCCATCATCAGCATCAGCCGCAGGTCCATCTTCGACGACAGGATCCCCGCCAGCGGCGCCGAGACGAACATGGCAAGCCCCGAGACGAAGACCGTCTCGCCGGTCATCAGGCTGTCGTAGCCGCGGATCGCCGACAGGTAGAGCGGGTAGAGGTAGGTCATCCCGTAAAGCCCGATGCCCATCACGAAGCTGAACACCGAGCCCACGGCGAAGTTGGTGTTCCCGAAGGCCGAGAAATCCACCACCGGGTTCTTCAGCGTGAAGGCCCGCCAGAAGGTGACGACCCCGCCGACCACCATGACCACGAAGAGCACGGCAACGATCTCGTCCTGGAACCAGTCGTTGCCCGGCCCTTCTTCGAGCACGTATTCCATCGCGCCGAGGAAACAGGCCAGCGCGCCGAGGCCGATCCAGTCGAATGTGTCGAAGAGCTTCCACTCGGGTTTGTCGAAATCGATCAGCGACAGCGCGCCGATGGTGACGAGGATGCCTGCGGGAACGTTGACGAGGAACAGCCAGTGCCAGCTCATCGCGTGGCTGAGGTAGCCGCCGACGGTCGGGCCGACGGTGGGCGCAAGCGTGGCGACAAGGCCGATCAGCGGCGAGACGATCGCCCGCTTCGACGGCGGGAACAGCGTGAAGGCCGCGGCGAAGACCGAGGGGATCATGCCGCCGCCGAGGAAGCCCTGCACCGCGCGCCACAGGATCATCTCGTTGATGGAGCCCGAGGTCGCGCACATGAAGGACGCCCCGGTGAAGCCCGCCGCCGAGATGGCGAAGAGATACCGCGTCGACATCATCCGCCCGAGCAGGCCCGAGAGCGGGATCATGATCACCTCGGCGATCAGATACGAGGTCTGCACCCAGCTGATCTCGTCCGACGAGGCGCCGAGTCCCGCCTGAATTTCCGGCAGCGAGGCCGAGACGATCTGGATGTCGAGGATCGCCATGAACATGCCGAAGACCATGACGAAAAACGCCGCGACCCTGCGCGGCGTAAGTTCGGGCTCTGCGGCCGGCGTTTGGGCTGCGGTGCTCATTTCGAGACCCCCGCAAGCTCCGTACCATCGGGCGCGGTGCGCTCGTCGATCTCGACCACGACCGACAGGCCGGCGCGCAGGCCGGGCGTGCCCTCGGGGAGCTCGATGCGCACCGGCACCCGCTGCACGATCTTGGTGAAGTTGCCGGTGGCATTGTCGGCGGGCAGCAGCGAGAAGACCGAGCCGGTGGCCGGGGCGACAGACACGACGCGGCCCTCGATCTCATGGCCCTCCATGGCATCGATGCTGATCTTGGCGGTCTCACCGGGACGGATATTGGCGAGCTGGGTTTCCTTGAAGTTCGCTTCCACGTAGAGCCCGTGATCCGGCACCACGGCGGCGAGCCGCGCGCCGATGCTGACCAGTTCGCCCTCTTCGATGGCGATATTTGCGACGGTGCCGTCAAACGGCGCGCGCAGCACGGTGTGATCGAGGTCGCGCTGCGCCTGAGCGATGTCGAGCTCCATCTCGCGGCGGCTCGACTCGGTCTCGGCGCGCTCGGCCTTCAGCACCTCGACCTGCGCCTCGGCGCCCTTGATCGCGGCGGCGGCGGCGGCGCGGTTGGCCTTGGCCGTCTCCAGCGCCTCGGTCGCGTCATCGAGATCAGCCTGCGAGGTGACCTTGCGCGCGGCCAGCCCCTCGGCACGGGTCAGCGCGGTCTGCGCGCTGCGCAGCGCGGCCTCGGCGGCCGACAGCTCGGCCTCGGCCTGGGTCACGCTGGCCTCGGCGGCGGCGGTCTCGGCATCGATCCGCGCCAGCGTCCGTTCAAGCGTCGGCAGCTGTGCCTGCTTCTGCTCGAGCGCGATGCGGTAGTCGCCGTCCTCGATCCGCACCAGCACGTCGCCCTTGCTCACATGCTGGTTCGCCTGCACCGGGATCTCCTCCACATATCCCTGCAGCTTCGACGACACGAGCGAGAGGTCGGCCTGAACATAGGCGTCATCGGTCTCGATCATGAAGCGCCCGTCCGTCCACCAGCCGTAGCCTTCGTAGCCACCCGCCAGCAGTGCGATCAGCGCGATCCCCCCAAGGATGCGCTTCTTGCGGCCGGACTTCTTCGGCGGCTTCTCCGCGGTTTCGTGAGTGGTGGCTTGCGGAGCCGTCGCGGGGCGGGTCTCGGGGGCGGTGGGTTCGATGCGGTCGTGGCGGGACATGGAGGTCACCTTTGGAGGTCGAATGCAGATGGGAGGAGGGATTCGCTGATCGAACCGCTCGGTTCGACTGCACATAGGCGGGTGCCGTTACGAAATCAAGACTTCATCGAACCGATCGGTTCGATTATATGAGCGGTATGAAACTCGACATGATCACTGAGCGGGCCACAGCCTGCGCGCAGAAGCGCCGCCACGCCGCGGGCGAAGACCCTGAAAAACGCCGTCAAATCCTCGACGGCGCGTGGAGGGTCTTTGTCGATCAGGGATTCGACGCCGCCTCGATGAACAGCATCTGCAAGGCGGCAGGGGTCTCGAAGGGAACGCTCTATGTCTACTTCGAGAACAAGGAGGATCTCTTTGTCGCGCTGGTCGAGGACAAGCGGAAGGATTTCTTCGACGGCATCTTCGCGCGACTGGTCGAGGCGGGCACGATCGAGGAACGGCTGCTGGCCTATGCCATCGGTCTCTCGACGCAGCTCAATTCAGAGGATGTCATCCGCGCGCAGCGCATCGTGATCAGCGTGGTCGAGCGGATGCCCGAGCTCGGGATGCGCTTCTACGACGCGGGGGCGAAGCATTTCCTCGGCTGTCTTGAGGATTTTTTGCGGCGCGAGACCGACGCGGGCACCCTGAACGTGCCCGATACCGCACTGGCCGCCGGTCAGTTCATCGAGCTTTCGACGACGCTGACCTGGCGCCCGCGGCTCTTCGGCCGCCGCCCCGACGCGCCCACCGAGGAAGAGATCACCCGCGTCGCGAAGGACGCGGTGCGCGTGTTCCTGGCCGCTTACAAGGCATGAGGCGCCCTGCGGGGCGCCTCGATTTCAGCCCGGGTCGCGCGGGTCAGGCCGCGCGGGTCAGCATGCCGAAAAGATCCCGGGGATCGTCCGGGTCGGCCAGCAGGTCGAGCATCTCGCAGAACTGACCGTCCGCGATCAGCCCGTGCACGTAGCACAGCGCCGAGAAGTCCTCGATGGCAAAGCCCACCGAGTCGAAGAGCGTGATCTGCTTGGCGTCGCGCCGCCCGGCCACCTCGCCGCGCATCACCTGCCATAGCTCGGTCACCGGATGATCCGGCTCGAGCTGCTGGATCTCGCCCTCGATCCGGGTCTGCTCGGGGTATTCCACGAAGATGTCCGACCGCAGCAGGATGTCGCGGTGAAGCTCGGTCTTGCCGGGGCAGTCGCCGCCGATGGCGTTGATGTGCACGCCCGCGCCGACCATGTTGTCGGTCAGGATCGTCGCGTACTGCTTGTCGGCGGTGCAGGTGGTGATCACCTGCGCGCCCTCGACCGCTGCTTCCGGGCTGGTGCAGCGCACCACCTCGAAGCCCTGCGCCAGAAGGTTGCGCTCGGCCTTGTCGGTCGCCGCCGGGTCGACGTCGTAGAGCCGCAGCCTGTTGATCCCGCAGAGCGCGCGGAAGGCCATCGCCTGGAACTCGCATTGCGCGCCGTTGCCGATCATCGCCATGACCTCGGCCCCCTTTGGCGCAAGGTACTTGCCGACCAGCGCCGAGGTCGCTGCCGTGCGCAGCGCGGTCAGCAGGGTCATCTCGGTCAGCAGGATCGGGTAGCCGTTGGCCACGGACGACAGAACGCCGAAAGCGGTGACCGTCTGGTAGCCCTCGCGCATGTTCTTGGGATGGCCGTTCACGTATTTGAAGCCGTAGTTCTCGGCGTCCGCCGTCGGCATCAGCTCGATCACCCCGTCCCGCGAATGGCTGGCGACGCGCGGCGTCTTGTCGAACTCGGGCCAGCGCTTGAAATCCTCCTCGATCACCGCGGCAAGCCCGGTGATGAAGGCCTCGACGCCATGGGCGTGCACCAGCTTCATCATGTTCTCGACCGACACGAAGGGCACGTAGGCCAATGCGGACGGTTTGAGAGTCGAAGGTTTCACGGCCATCATCAGAAGCTCCGGGTCATGCGGTCGAGCACGCGGCGGCCGAAGAGGCTTGCCGTCAGGTCGCAGAGCAGCTTTGCCGTGCGCCCGC
Source organism: Salipiger mangrovisoli (assembly GCF_015223355.1). Classification (GTDB taxonomy): domain Bacteria; phylum Pseudomonadota; class Alphaproteobacteria; order Rhodobacterales; family Rhodobacteraceae; genus Salipiger; species Salipiger mangrovisoli. The sequence continues at coordinate 162,887 of NZ_JADFFK010000009.1, forward strand.
GCTCATCGAGGAAGGGGTTGAGTTCGACGAGGTCGAGCGAGCGCACCAGCCCGCTGTCCCCGAGGGTTTCCATGATCAGATGCGCCTCGCGGAAGGTCGCGCCGCCGGGCACGGTGGTGCCCACGGCGGGGGCGATGCCGGGCTCGAGGAAATCGACGTCGAAACTGACGTGCAGCAGGCCATTCGCCGCCCGGACCTTCTGAAGGAAGGTCTTCAGCGGGGCCAGCACGCCGGTCTCGTCGATGGCGCGCATGTCGTGCACCTCGATGCCTTTCTCCGAAATCAGCTTGTGCTCGGCCCGGTCGACCGAGCGGATGCCCATCATGCAGATGTTCTCCACCGGCACGGTGGCGGCGAGCGGCGGGTAGGCGTCATTGCCCGTCTGGCCGGTGAAGTAGTTGACCGGGGTGCCGTGCAGGTTGCCGCTTGTGGTGGTTTCCAGCGAATGCAGGTCGGGATGCGCGTCGAGCCACAGGACAAAGAGCGGACGTCCCTGCTCCTTGGCGTAGCGCGCCATGCCCGCCACGGTGCCCGCGCTCATCGAGTGATCGCCGCCCATGAAGATCGGCAGGTCATGCGCGCTGGCCGCGTCGTAGGCCGCGGCTTCCAGCACCTCGATCCAGGCGATGGTCTCGGCGAGGTTGTGGATCACGCCGTTTGCGTGGTCCTGCGGCGGCAGCACCGGGATGTTCAGGTCGCCAAGATCGGTCACCTGCCAGTCGAGCTCGGCCAAGGTCGGCTCGAGCCCGGCGGTGCGCAGGCTGGCGGGGCCCATCAGGCAGCCCGGTTGCGACGCGCCGGTCTGCACCGGGGCGCCGAGAAGGGAACAGGTTCTGGACATGGTCACTCCACTTGAATTTGCAGCATCATGCACCGATCTGATGACTTTTCCGCTCGTCAATGTGACCAGATCGGCATATCAGCTGTCCACTTTGATCATTCAAGAAGTCAAATAGCACAGCATGACCCAGCTTGCCCCCACCGACCGTGCCATCATCGCCGCGCTGCGCGGCGACTCGCGTATGTCGATCACCCAGCTGGCGCAGACCGTCGGGATCTCGCGCACCACGGCCCGCGCCCGGCTCGAGGCGCTGGTGGCCGAGGGGCGGATCCGGCGCTTCACGATCGAGACGGACCAGGATGTCGAGGGAGAGGTGCGCGCGATCACCATGGTCGAGCTGCAGGGGCGGTTGTCGCGCAACGTGATCCGCACGCTGACGCGGATCCCCGAGGTCGCGACCATCCATGCCACCAACGGGGCATGGGATCTGGTGGTTGAAATCCGGACGGACAGCCTCGTCAACTTCGACCGGGTGCTTCGCGAGATCCGCGAAGTGCCGGGGGTTTTGAACTCGGAAAGCTGCCTGCTGCTGGCGCATGTGGCCGGATAGGGCCGGGCGGGCAGTCGGCCGCCCGGCTTTGGGGTCCGGTCAGCCCTGCGTGTCGTCCGACAGCGCCTTGAGGCGGCGCAGCAGCGCCGCGTCGCGATAGGCGATATCCTTGGCAAAGCTCTCCTCGGTCGGCGTGCCATAGGCTTCGACCAGCATGGCGCGGGTCTCTGTGTCGAGCCGCGCATCGCCGAGGTCGTCCCACCAGGTCTCGACCGCCTCGCCGAGGTGATCGAGGAAATGCGCCATGCCGCCGACGCCGCCCGCCAGCGCAAAGATCTTGCCCTGCCCGATGAAGGCCCACCGCTGCCCCGGCCCCATCGAGGCGGCAAGGTCGATGTCGGCCATCGAGGCCACACCCTCGCGCGCCAGGTAGACGCTTTCGCGCAGCACGGCGGCCTGCAGGCGGTTGGCGATATGGCCGATCATCTCGCGGTTGAGCTTGATCGGCACCTTGCCGACCGAGGTGTAGAAGGCCATCGCGGCCTCGACCGCTTCTGCCGAGGTCAGCTTGCCCGGCACCACCTCGACCAGCGGCACGAGGTGCGGCGGGTTGAACGGGTGGCCGACGACCAGCCGCTCGGGATGTGTCATCTCGGCCTGCAACTCGCTGGGCATGATGCCGCTGGTCGATGAGGCAATGACAACCTCGGGGGCCAGCGCGGATTCGAGCTTGGCGTAGGTCTCGCGCTTGATCTCGATGCGCTCGGGGGCGTTTTCCTGCACCAGCTCGGCGCCGGTGGCGGCTTCCTCGGGCGTGGCGAAGAAGGAAAGCGCGGCCTGCGCCTCCTCGGCGCTGCGGCCCGAGGTCTGCCCGAGCGCCTCCAGCGACGGCCATGCGGCGGTGACGAAGGCGCGCAGCTTCGCCTCGGCGCCCGCGCCGGGATCGCTGGCGCGGACGGTCAGGCCTGCGCCTAGGAACAGCGTCGCCCAGCTGGCGCCGATGGTACCGGTACCGATGACGGCGACGGTCTGGGGGTTGGTCGGGAAGGGCATGGGAAAACCTCTCGAATTCGGGAAATCGCGCATGGCTGGGCGGAAGCCGCCTCGCTTGCGCGCACCCTAGCCGTTTGCGCGGCGGGGGAAAGACCCCTCGGAGGGATCGCCCCGTACCGCCGCGCGCCATGCCGCCGCGTAACGGTCCAGCGCGCCTCGGTCCAACCTCAGCTCATGCGGCTGCACCGCGCTCGCCGGGGACTCGCCTGCCGCCAGAAGCGCCGCGCCGATGCTGGTGCCGGTGGCCGAGGCAGAGCAGGCCACCTCGCGCCCGGTCGCCACGGCCAGCATGTCGAGCAGCAGCGCGTTGCGCGCGAACGGCCCTTCGACGACCACCGGCCCCCCAGCGCCGATCAGCGACAGGCATTCGGCGGTCATCAACCCGAGGTAGAAGGCCAGCGCGACCGATTTCTCGCCAGGCGAAAGCGCCTCGGTCCAGTCGCCGTGCCGTCCGGGGAACGGACCCGAGGAGGTTTCGACCGAAGGGAGCAATAGCGCCTTGCGCGTCAGCACGGCGCTCACGTCGCGTTCGGAGTGGGGGCCGGTCTCGGGTTTCAGCATCTCGTACTCGCGCCCGCCCATGAAGCGGGCCGAGGGCGTCGGCCCACCAAGCGCGTTGACGTTGATCAGCAGGTCGCGCGCCGGGTCGAGCGGCACCTGCGCGCCGCCCACCGCCATGGAGATCACCCAGGTGCCCGTCGAGACCACGGCAAAGGGCTGCGGCAGCGCCTTGAGGTGCGGCAGCAGCGAGGCGTTGGAATCGTGGATGCCCGAGAGCACGGGGGTATCGGGCGCGATCCCCGTGCGCGCGGCGATCTCCGGCAGCAGCGTCCCGGCCACGTCGCCCGCTCGGGCAAGCGGGGCCATCTTGCCCTCCAGCCCAAGCGCCGCGACCAGCGGCGAGAAGGTGCCCTCGCGCGGCTGCCAGAGATCGGTGTGACATCCGAGCGAGGTATACTCGCAGCCGAAACGTCCGGTCAGCCGCCCCGACCAGTACTGCGGATAGGTGACCACCTGCGCGAGGCGCTCGCGCAAACCCGGCTGGGTTTCCAGCAGCCAGTGCAACTGCGCCCCCGAGTTCAGCCCCATCGGCAGTCGCGGCGATCCGGTCAGCGCGAACTCCGGGCGGATGGCATCATACTGCGCCATCAGCGCATCCGGCCCGTCGTGCTCGTAGTCCAGCATCGGGCAGGCCAGCGCCCCTGCCCCGTCGAGCAGCACCAGCGAGGCACCATGGGTGGTAACGCTGATCGCGTCGATGCCGTGTTCGGCCTGAAGTTCGGTCAGCCCGTCCAGCAGGAAGGCCCAGAGCCCCTCGAGGTCGTAATGCGGGTAGGGTCCGCTCGTCAGCACCGCGTTCGGGCGGGTCCGCACGCCGATCTCGGACATGCTGTGCATGTCCACCACGGCGATCTTGGCGTTGGTCTTGCCGATGTCCCAGACGGCGACGTGGCGGGGGTTCGGGCAGGGCGGCGTGGTCATCTCGGCCTCATTTCATGTGAAACATTGGCTCGAGTGGCAGAGCCACCGGCTCGTTGTCCGGATGGGTGCGCATGATGTCGGCCATATGCGCCCACCAGCGCTGCATGACCTCGGTCCGCGGCAGCGCATCCATGCCGTGGTCCTCGCGCCGCCAGAGCACGCCGAAGAGATGGCCCGTCTCGGGATCGAGGTGGATCGAGTAGTCCTCGACCCCGGCCTCCTTCAGCAGCGTGACCAGCTCGGGCCAGATCGCGTCGTGGCGGCGCTTGTACTCCTCGGCGCAGCCGGGGTTCAGCTCCATGCGGAAGGCGTATTTCTCCATCAGCGCCTCCACATCGCCCAGAGCCGCGGCAGGGCGATGACCCCGATGAGCAGCATGCCGATGAAGATCGACATGACGATGCCCGGCACGTTCAGAAGGCCCAGACCGAAGGTCACCAGCCCCATGACGAAGGCGGCGATCACCACGCCGGGGATCGAGCCCGAGCCGCCGAGGATCGACACGCCGCCGAGCACCACCATGGTCACCACCTCCAGCTCCCAGCCAAAGGCGATGGAGGGCCGCGTCGAGCCGAGCCGCGAGGTCAGGCAGATCGCCGCGATGCCCGACATGAGCCCGGTGAGCAGGAAGAGGATGAACTTCACCCGCGCCACCCGGATGCCGGAGAAGCTGGCAGCGGTGGCATTGTTGCCGATGGCATAGACCATGCGGCCGAAGTTGGTCCGGTGCAGCAGGATGTAATAGAGCACGGCGAGCAGCGCGAAGAGCACGAACTCGAAGGAAATGACCCAGAACACGTAGCCCTGCCCGAAGTAGGCGAACTCCGCCGGGTAACCGCGGTAGGCGCCGTCGCCCAGCACGATGTAGGAAATGCCGCGGAAGAGGCTCATCGTGCCGATCGTCACCACGATCGACGGCAGCCCCATCTTGGTGACCAGCACGGCGTTGAAGGCGCCGCAGGCGAGCCCCGTCGCAAGGCCGATCAGCACCAGCTCGGGCGTGCCCGCGCCGTATTGCACCGCCGCCCCCATGGCGGTGGAGGCGAGCGCGATGATCGAGGCGACCGAGAGGTCGATCTCGCCGCTGATGATCAGCAGCGCCATGGCGAAGGCGATCATCGCCTTCTCGGTAAAGTTGAAGGTCGCGTCGCTGAGGTTCCAGGCGTTGAGGAAATAGGGTGAGGCGAAGCTGTTCGCGATAAAGATCGCCACGGCGACGGCGAAGAGCAGCAGTTCCCAGCTTTTCAGCAGCCGCGCACCGGGGCCCTGCAAACGGTCGGGAATATGGCGGGGCGCCTGCCCATGGGATGCGGTCTCGGTCATGCGTGGCCCTCCGCGCGCTTGAGGATGATGCGGCCCTTGCTGCGGCCGGAGCGGGTGTTGAAGGCCACCGCGACGATGATCGCCGTGCCGGAGATGGCGAGCTGCCAGAAGGGCGAGATATCGACCACCGGCAGGGCGTTCTTGACGATGCCGAGGAAGAGCGCGCCGAGCAGCGTGCCGAGGATGGTCCCCGCTCCGCCGGCGATCGAGATGCCGCCGATGACGCAGGCGGCCACCACCTCGAGCTCGAAGCCGCCGGCAATGTCGACATAGGCCACCGAGTAGCGCGCGACCCAGAGATAGCCGGTCAGCCCGGCCAGCATGCCGGAGAGGGTGAAGGCCATGAACTGGGTGCGGCCGACGTCGATGCCGGTATAGACCGCCGCATGCGGGTTGCCGCCCACGGCGTAGAAGGCGCGGCCCAGCGGCGTGCGGGCGATGCCGAGGAAGAACAGCCCGGTGACGAGGATGGCGATCCAGGCCAGCACCGGCAGGCCGAGCAGCTCGGCGCGCGGGAAACCGGTGAAGGCGTGGCTCATCTCATGCGCGTTGACCCAGGCGCCGCCGGAGAGGACGAAGATGAGGCCGCGGTAGATGGTCATCGTGCCGAGCGTGACGACGATGGGCGGGATGTTCAGCTTCCAGACCATCAGCCCGTTGATCATCCCCATCACCGCGCCCATAGCGAGGGCAAGGACAAGGATCGCCGCCATGGGCACGCCGGGATAGGCCGCGTTGAGCATGGCGCAGACCATGCCGGTGAGCGCGAGGTTGGCCGCGACCGAGAGGTCGATGCAGCGGGTGAGGATCACCACCGTCTGCCCCAGCGCCAGCAGGATCAGCGGCGAGGTATCGGTGAAGACGCGGGCGAGGTTGCCGGGCTCGACGAAAGCCGGGAAGCGGCTGGCGATCAGCACCAGGAGCGCGAGGATCGCGGCCGAGAGGATCGCCTCGCGGGATTTCAGGAAGGTCTTCATGTCGCGGCTCCCTGTGCCCGTGGGCGGATGGGGGCGCTGCCCCCTCTTCGCTGCGCGAATTCACCCCCGGCGTATTTTCGGAACAATGAAGGGGACGGCTGGATACCGAGGCTCATGGCTGCGCTCCGATGCCGGCGGCGTGGCGGACGAGGTTTTCCGGGGTGAGCGCGCCGCCTTCGAGTTCGGCGGCGATCAGCCCCTCGCGCATGACGATGACCCGGTCGGACATGCCCAGCACCTCGGGGATCTCGGAGCTGACCATGATCACCGAGAGGCCCTGCGCCGCGAGCTCGGCCATGAAGCCGTGAACCGCGGCCTTGGAGCCGATGTCGATGCCCTTGGTGGGCTCGTCGAGGATGATCACCTTGGGCTTCGTCGCCAGCCACTTGGCGATCACCACCTTCTGCTGGTTGCCGCCCGAGAGGTTGCCGACGTCCTGATCGAGCGCCGCGGCGCGCAGGTCGAGCCGTTCGGTATACTCGCGCGCGAGGGCGAATTCCTCGGACAGGCGCAGGAAGCCGCTCCGCGAGGTCTGCGCCAGCGAGGGCAGCGTGACGTTCTGGAAGATCGGCAGGCCGATCACCGCGCCCTGCCTGCCGCGGTCCTCGGGGACGTAGACGATGCCGTTCTCCACCGCCTCGGCGGGCGAGCGGATCACCCGCACCTGCCCGTCGATGCGCACCGCGCCCTTGGAGGGTTTCGTCACGCCGAACAGTGCCTGCATGACCTCGGAGCGCCCTGCCCCGACCAGCCCGTAGAAGCCCAGGATCTCGCCGCGGCGCAGGGTGAAGTTGATCTCGTCGAACTCGGTGGGATGGGCGTAGCCCACCACCTTCAGAACCACGTCGCCGATGTTGTGGGCGCGCTGCGGGAAGATCTGGTCGACCGAGCGGCCCACCATCAGGCGCACGAGCTCGGCCTCGTCCACGTCGGCGATCAGGCCCGAGCCCACGTGCTGCCCGTCGCGGAAGACGGTGTAGCGGTCGGCGATGCGGAAGATCTCGTCGAACTTGTGCGAGATGAAGAGGATCGCCCGGCCCTCGGCGCGCAGCCGCTCGACCAGCTCGTAAAGCTCCTCGATTTCCTTGTGCGAGAGCGCGGCGGTGGGCTCGTCCATGATCACGACGCGGGCGTCGACCGAGAGCGCGCGGGCGATGGCCACGAGGTGCTTCGAGGCGATGCCGAGCTCGCGCAGCGGCATGTCGGGATCGAGATCGGCGTCGATGCGCGACAGGATCTCCTGCGCATCACGGCGCATCTTCGACCAGTCAATCAGCCCGAAGCGCCCGCGCGGGGCGTGGCCGATGAAGATGTTCTCGGCGACGGAAAGCTCGTCGAAGAGCACCGTCTCCTGGTGGATCGCGGTGATCCCGGCGGCGGTGGCGTCCTGCGCGCTGGCAAAATGCACCGGCTGCCCGGCAAGGGAAATCGTGCCGCCATCGGGTTGGTAGATCCCAGTGAGCGTTTTCACGATGGTCGACTTGCCCGCGCCGTTCTCGCCGACCAGCGCGGTGACCTGGCCGGGGTAGAGCTCGAGCGTGACGCCATCGAGGGCCTTCACCCCCGGAAATGTCTTGGTGATCCCCTCGAGCCGCAGCACGGGGGCAGCATCGGCCGTCGCGCCACTGGATGAAGCGGCGACGGGCGGGGTGGTGAGGCTGACTTGCATCGAGGCCCCCGATAGGTGGGTTGGGTGGGACCCCGGCGCAAGCGCGCCGGGGCTCAGGTCAGGAGCGGATCAGAAGATGCTCTTGAACTCGTCGATGTTGCTGGCGTCGTAGATGAAGGGATCTGCCATCGCCCCCTCGTTGTTGTCGTCGAGGGTCAGCTTGCCCATCCGGCCCATGGGGATCTCGGCGCCCGGGGCGGCCTCGGCGGCGCCGGTGGCCAGTTCGTAGGCCAGATAGGTTGCCGAGTATCCCAGATCGATCGGGTTCCAGATCGCGAAGCTCTTCGACGCGCCGCTCTCGATCGCGCCGGCCATCTCGGACGGCAGGCCGAGCCCGGTCACGTTCACCTGCCCCACCTTGCCGGCATCCTCGACGGCGCGGGCGGCGGCGACGATGCCCACCGAGGTCGGCGCGATGATCGCGTCGAGATCGGGGTAGGTCTGCATCAGGCCCTGCGCCTCGCGGTAGGATTTGTCGGCAAGATCGTCGCCGTAGACCGTACCCACCACCTTGATGCCCGGGTAGTTGCCCATCACCTTGTTCATCTCGTCGATCCAGGTGTTCTGGTTCGTCGAGGTGGTGGTGGCCGAAAGCACCGCGACTTCGCCGCCCTCGGGCAGGTTGTCGGCGGCCAGCTTGATGATCATGTTGCCGATGAGCGGGTTCGACGAGGGGTTGAGGTGCAGCTGACGGCCCTCGGGCGCGACGCCGCTGTCCCAGGAGATCACCGTGATGCCGCGCTGCATCGCCTTCTTCAGGGCGGGCACCAGCGCGTCGGTGTCATTGGCCGAGACGGCGATCGCATCGACGTTCTGCGCGATCAGCGCGTTGATCACCTCGATCTGGCCCTCGGCGGTGGTGTCGGTGGGGCCGGTGTAGATCACCTCGACATTGCCCAGCTCGGCGGCGGCCTCCTCGGCGCCCTTGGCGGCGGCCTCGAAGAAGCCGATGCCGAGCGCCTTGACCACCAGCGCGATGCGCACGTTGTCCTGCGCCTGCGCGGCGCCCCCGGCCAGCATCATCGCGGCCAGCGCGGTCCCTCCGAAAAGTCGTCTCGTAATGCCCATGGTATCCTCCCTGATTGATGAGCGTTCACGTATCGTGCCGGGCGGTCACCCTGCCCCGGCGGTTCTTGCCCGTCCGGTCTGCGCCACGATCAGCCGGATCTCGGCTGCCTCCAGCATCGAGGCGGTGCGGTCGGAAATCCCGTCATCGGTGATGACGATGTCGATGCGTTCGAGCGGGCAGAGCACGAGGCTCGAGCGGTTGTCGAACTTCGTGCTGTCGACCAGCACGACCAGCTCGTCGGCCTGGTCGATGAGCTTTTCCTCGGCCTGGATCAGCAGCGGGTCGGCTTCCATCAACCCGATCGGCCCGAGCGCGTAGGCACCCATGAACATGCGCTTGGCGTAATAGTGACGTGTCATGTCATTGGCGAAGGGCGACAGGATGATGTTCTGCTCGCGGTAGAGCGCGCCGCCGGGCAGCATCACCGTGTTCTTGGAATTCTTCAGCAGGTGCTCGGCGATCGGGAAACTGTTGGTCAGCACCTGCAGCCGGCGGTTGGCCAGCGGGTGGACCATCTGGAAAGTCGTCGTCCCGCCGTTGATGATGATCGCCTCGCCGTCGTCGCAAAGCGCCACGGCCTCGCGGGCGATGGCCTGCTTCTGGTCGATGTTGATCGACTGGTTCACCGCGAAGGGCCGCCCGGCCAGCCCCGGCAGCGGCGGCGGGGTCAGCGCCTCGGCGCCGCCGCGCACCCGGCGCAGCCGCTTGGCGCCATGCAGCGTGGCGATGTCGCGCCGGATCGTCGCCTCGGAGGTGCCGGTCAGCGCGACGAGTTCCGAGACCGTCACGATTGGCCGCTCCTGCACGGCGGAAAGAATGATCCTGTGGCGTTCCGTTTCGTGCATCTGGTCCTCCCGTTCGGTTCAGATTGGACGAATCCCCGATCAAGTCAATCATGTTTTTTCATCTTCAATCATGCTGCGCCGCCGCATGATTGGTTTTGATCGTTTCTGGTTGACAGATCGCGGGTCCAGCCGCAGCTTTCAGGGCGAGGAGGCGGCCAATCCGGACCGCGACTATGGAGGATCACCATGCTGACAAAGGCCAAGGACCGCCTGCAAAATCTGTGGGATAGCGGCAAGGCCGCGGGGATGAGCGAGCCCGAGAAGCTGCTCTACCGGTCCAACCTTCTGGGGTCGGACAAGCGAATCACCAATTACGGCGGCGGCAACACTTCGGCCAAGGTCATGGAGCGCGACCCGCTGACCGGCGAGCAGGCCGAGGTGCTCTGGGTCAAGGGCTCGGGCGGCGATGTCGGCTCGATGAAGCTCGACGGGTTTTCGACCCTCTACATGGACAAGCTGCGCGCGCTGAAGGGTGTCTACCGCGGGCTCGAGTTCGAGGACGAGATGGTCGGCTACCTGCCGCATTGCACCTTCAACCTGAACCCGCGCGCCGCCTCCATCGACACGCCGCTGCACGCCTATGTGCCGCGCGCGCATGTGGACCACATGCACGCCGACGCGATCATCGCCATTGCCGCTTCGAAGGATTCAAAGGCTCTGACTCAGGAGATTTTCGGAGATCGCATCGGCTGGCTGCCCTGGAAGCGCCCCGGCTACGAGCTGGGTCTCTGGCTCGAGACGTACTGCCTCGAGAACCCCGAGGCCGACGGCGTGGTTCTCGAAAGCCACGGGCTCTTCACCTGGGGCGACACGGCCGAGAGCTGCTATGCCACCACCATCGAGATCATCAACGAGGCCATCGCTTGGCTCGAAGCCAAGACCGAGGGCAAACCGGCCTTCGGCGGTGCCAAGCTGCAGAGCCTCGCTCCCGAGGCCCGGCGCGAGGTGGCTGCGGCGCTGATGCCGGCGATCCGCGGCATGGTCTCGGGCAACCAGCACATGGTTGGCCACTTCGACGATCAGGACGCGGTGCTGGATTTCGTCAACTCGAACGCGCTGGAGACCCTGGCGCCCATGGGCACCTCCTGCCCGGACCACTTCCTGCGCACGAAGATCGCGCCCCTGGTGGTGGATTTCGACCCTAACACACCGGATCTGGACGCGGTCCTGGCCAGCCTCCCGGCCCAGGTCCAGGCCTATCGCGACAGCTACGCCGCCTATTACGCGCGCTGCAAGCGGCCCGACTCCCCTGCCCTGCGCGACCCTAACGCGGTGGTTTATCTGGTGCCCGGCGTCGGCATGATCACCTTCGCCAAGGATAAGGCGACAGCGCGCATCTCGGGCGAATTCTACGTGAACGCGATCAACGTGATGCGCGGCGCCTCGGCAGTGAGCGACTACCAGGGGCTGCCCGAGCAGGAGGCTTTCGACATCGAGTACTGGCTGCTCGAAGAGGCCAAGCTGCAGCGCATGCCGAAACCGAAGTCCCTGGCGGGCCGTGTCGCCATGGTCACCGGCGGCGGCGGCGGCATCGGCGCGGCCACGGCCGAGCGCCTGTTGCGCGAGGGTGCCTGCGTGGTGCTGGCCGACATTGATCTTGCCGCGGCGGAGAAGGTCGAGAAGCAGCTTTCCAGTGTCTATTCTGCGGATGTTGTGCGGTCTGTCGCCGTCGACGTGACGCGCGAGGAGGCCGTTGCAAGAGCCTATGCAGAGACTGCGGTGGCCTATGGCGGGGTCGATATCCTGGTGTCGAACGCGGGCATTGCCTCCTCTGCGCCGGTCGAGGACACCTCGCTGGCGCTCTGGAGCCGCAACATGGACATCCTGTCCACAGGCTATTTCCTTGTCTCGCGCGACGCGTTCCGGCTTCTACGCAGACAAGGCATGGGCGGATCGATCGTTTTCATAGGGTCGAAAAACGGCCTCGCGGCCTCGCCCAATGCCTCGGCCTATTGCACCGCCAAGGCGTCGGAACTGCACCTCGCCCGCTGCCTGGCTCTGGAAGGCGCCGAGCTGGGCATCCGGGTCAACGTGGTGAACCCCGACGCGGTGCTGCGCGGCTCTCGCATCTGGGAGGGCGAATGGCTCGACCAGCGCGCCTCGACCTACGGCACCGACAAGGCCGGGCTGGAAGAGATGTACCGCAACCGCTCGATGCTGAAGCGGTCGGTGCTGCCCGAAGATATCGCCGAGGCCACCTACTTCCTGGCCTCCGACCTCTCGGCCAAGTCCACCGGCAACATCCTCAACGTCGATGCGGGCAACAAGGAAGCCTTCACGCGATAAGACCCTATTCCGGCGGCGTGAGAGCCTCATGCCGCCTTTTTCACACCGCCACGGAGAGGCGGCACGGGAGGATTTCATGATCGACAGCGATCTGATCGCGGCTGAGAACGCGGTGCGCACCGAGGCGCTCAAGTTTGACTACGAAATGCTGGGCACGCATTTGGCGCGGCGCGGCGTGGATATCGACACTATCAAGAAGAAAGTTGGCGCTTACGGCGTGGCCGTGCCGAGTTGGGGCGTCGGCACCGGCGGCACCCGCTTTGCCCGCTTTCCCGGCGGCGGAGAGCCGCGCGGCATCTTCGACAAGCTCGACGATTGCGGCGTGATCAACCAACTGACCGCGGCCACGCCGACGGTCTCGCTGCACATTCCCTGGGACAAGGAAGACCCCGCCGCTCTGCTGGAAAAGGCCGCCTCCCTGGGGCTGGGGTTCGACGCGATGAACTCGAACACGTTCCAGGACCAGCCGGGCCAGAAACTGAGCTACAAGTACGGCTCGCTGTCGCACACCGATCCAGCGGTGCGGGCGCAGGCCGTCGAGCACAATCTCGAATGCATCGAAATCGGCTCGAAACTGGGCTCCAAGGCTCTGACGGTCTGGATTGGTGACGGCTCGAACTTCCCCGGCCAGACCGACCTGACGGCGCAGTTCGAACGGTATCTCTCGGCGATGCAGGAGATCTACAAGGGTCTGCCCGGGGACTGGCGGTTGTTCAGCGAGCACAAGATGTTCGAACCCGCCTTTTATTCGACGGTCGTGCAGGATTGGGGCACGAACTACCTGATCGCCAAGGAGCTGGGCGAGCGCGCCTTCTGCCTCGTGGACCTCGGCCACCACGCGCCCAACACCAATATCGAGATGATCGTGGCGCGGCTGATCCAGTTCGGAAAGCTCGGCGGCTTCCATTTCAACGACAGCAAATACGGCGACGACGACCTCGACACCGGCAGTATCGACCCCTTCCGCCTGTTCCTGGTGTTCAACGAGTTGGTTGCCGCCGAGGGCAAGGCAGGCTTTGCCCCGGCACATATGCTCGACCAGTCGCACAACGTGACGGACCCGATCGAAAGCCTGATGTCCTCGGCCAACGAGGTGCGCCGGGCCTATGCGCAGGCGCTTCTGGTGGACCGCGCGGCGCTCAAGGGCTTCCAGGAAGAGAACGATGCCCTGATGTCCGCAGCGACGCTGAAGGCCGCCTATCGGGTCGACGTCGAACCGATCCTCGCGATGGCGCGGCTCGAGGCCGGGGCGGCCATCGATCCCGTCGCGACCTACCGGGCGTCGAAGTACCGCGCAAAGGTCTCGGCGGAGCGCCCCGAGGTCAGCGGCGCAGGCGGCGGGATCGTCTGATCCGCGCAAGATCCCACGCACGCAGAGAAATCCCCGTCCCGGCAGAGAAATCTGCCGGGATTTTTCGTTCCGAGTCATGGATTTAGCAGCGATTCGCTGAGGTTTTCGGGCGAAAATTACCCGATTCGCAGGGAAATTGCGCCGAATCACCCCGATTTTCCCGATTTTTGGACTCCCGAGGTTCCACCGAACGCGCTTGGCGCTGGGGCGGCGCTTCAATCGCGTCAGGCATGGAAACCGCGGGCCCAGTACGTTGAAGCGCCCTGCCTTCGCATCGCGCTCCAATGCCTCGTGCGACGCGCGCGGGATGCGCTCTGCACGCGCCTCCGCCTTCGCGTCAGGGCCACGTCGCCCCCCCCTTTCTGCACGGCGACTCTGGGTAACCCGTGGGTTACCCAGAGTCGCGCCCCAGACCAACGGCCCCCTGAGCTTTCGCACGGGCCGCGCGGCGCGCCCTCCGTCCGCAAGCGCGAAGCTCACACCCGAAGGCTGAAGCGCTGAGGTGGCTCGCCAGGCACCCAATCCTTGGCATCGCGGCCATCCATCCAACGGCCAAGCAAAAGGCCGGTAACCCATGGGTTACCGGCCTCACATGCCCTTTGTTTTCAGGCCGGGTTACCTTCCGCCGGCCCGTAACCCGCGGGTTACCCGTCGCGCAGCGCCGCCTCGAACGCCTCCACCGCGCGCTGCAGACGCTTGCGGTCCACCGAGGAGAAATCGATCTCGGAGAGGATACGGCACTCGCCCTTGCGCGCGGTGACTTTCGACAGTCCGACGTGGAACTCATACTTCACGCTGCGCTGGCGCGGCGTATCCTGCGCCTTGCTCTCGGCACGTTCCGCGGTCTGTACGAATTTCTTCAGGACCTCCGCCTGCTCCTCGACCGAATTCACGGTGGAGAGGATCGATCGCAGGGCCCCTGCCCGCTCTGGCGCGGCCTGAAGCTTGCGCGCCACGTCGACGCCGAGGTTGCGCGACACCGCCTTGGGATACGGCAGCGCCTCGCCCAGAAGCTCGAGCAGATAGACAAAGCTGCGGATGTAGGAGCGCTTCATCTTGTGCAGCGACGCGTAGATCCGGCCGACGAGCTCTTCCGCGCCCATTCCGTCGAGACCGGCATCCTGCGCCGCGGTGATCGCAACCTGTGCCATCTCGGCGAAGCTGAGGTCCTCGCGGATCACGTTCTCTTCGACCATGTCGATATAGAGGTCGATCCGCGTACCCGCTTCCTCCGCCACCCGCGCGATCGCCTTGCCGAAGCGCTCATCGCCGGTCTCGGTCAGCAACTGCTGCAACGCGGTGATCCGGCGCCAGCCCTTCTTCAGCTGGTAGCCGCTTTCGGTACGGTAAACCTCGATCGGCTCCTTCTGGCCGCGCTCGCGGATCGACGCCTTCAGTTCTTCCATCTCGTCCGAGGTGGCGACGCTGCTGAGGTCGAGACGGTCGCGCGGCAGATCGTCGGTGCGGATGTCGTCCAGCGGAATGGCGACGAGGACACGGCCCTCATCCTGCGCCTGGCGATAGGCCTTGGCGTCCGTGGCGTTCTGGCGGCGCTGCTCGACCAGGTTCTCGGTGCTCTCGGTCATGCTGCTGGCTGCCTCGCGCACCGCGGCCCCCATCGGACCCACGTCACGGCGACGCGGTTTCACCTCGGCGGTCTCGATCGGGCCGAAGCCGAACTTGTTCTTGCCGCTCATGCCTCAACCTCCTGCTTGGCGTTCTTGGCCTCCCAAGCGCGCAGCACCACCTCCTTGAACTCGTCATAGGCGGCATCGAAGCTCTGCCGTGCGCGCTTCCAGGTCTCGCGGGTCATCTGCCGGTAGTCCTGCTCGTAGACCGACTGCTGGAAGCGGCCCGACTGTTCGACCGCGCGGGTCATCTCGATGGCGTGCTTGCAGACGTCGGCGCCAAAGACATTGCGGAAGGCATCCATCATCGCGACGTGCAGCGGGTTGGACTGCTCGAAGCGGGTCATCAGCAGACGCACATCATCGAAGCGCTTGGGCAGCCGGATGCCGGCATCCTCGGCGACCTTGGCGAAGCCGTCCGAGATGTCCTCGAGCGCATCGCCGAGCTGACCGAGGAAGCTGGTGGTCGAGTCATACTCCCAGTAGCCGGGGCCCGAGGGGATATAGAGAATGTCCGCCGCGAAGGCCGCGTTCAGCGACTGGTAGCCGATGGCCGGCGGGCAGTCGAAGATGATGAGGTCGTATTGGTCCTCGGGCAGCTCGTCGAGGTAGCGCGACACGCAGCCGAAGAAGCTCCAGGCTTTATGCATGGCGCGGTACTGGGCCGAGGCGAACTCGACGAAGGCGGCGTTGGCGCAGGAGGGGATGATGTCGATGGTCGGCCAGGCGGTCTTCTGGATGAAGTCCTGGATGCGCTGCGCGCCGATCGACTGCACGTCCTCGGGCAGCTCGTCGGCGGTGGGGTAGGGGCAGTCGGCCGGGTCATCGTAGGCAGCGGCGATCCGGTCTGCCTCGCGGCATAGGTCGCGGCACATGATGCCCCAGACGGTGTTCCACTCCTTCACCTCGGTCAGACCCATGGAGTGGGTCATCGTCGCCTGCGGGTCGAAGTCGATCACCAGAACGCGGTAGCCGTCGAGCGCCGCGGCATTGGCCAGGTGCTGGGCCACGACGGTCTTGCCGACGCCGCCCTTGAAGTTGGAGACCGCCACGCGCATCGCGCGGCCGGTCGGACGATGCGGCAGCAGCGGCTTGCCGCGGAAGCGCAGCCGCCGGCGCAGCTCGTTGATCTCCTGCAGCGAGAACCAGCGCTGGCGCCCATCCTCCTCGACCATGCCCTGCGGCAGCGACGGATCATCCGCCAGCTTCTTGCGGAGCGTGTCCGCGGGCACGTCGAACATGAAGTGGCTGATCTCCCAGATGGAGAAGGGGCGCAGGATCTTTTCCTCGGCCGGGGAAAAGGTCGCGCGGCGCACCGCGGCCTGCTGCGCAAGGCTGCGTTCGTTCATCGATTGAAGGTCGGAATGGTCTCTCATGAGCCTGCTCGTGTTTTCTGCTACTGTGCTTTCAATAACGCGAATGACGGAAAGGGCAAAACCCCAAGTTCCGATTTCTCGCTTTTCTGCGCAGTTTTTCAGGATTACGCGATTTCTGCTGCGGGCCGGACACGAATTTCGTGACACACCTGGGGCCAAAACGGTGGATAAGGTGACAAACACCCCCTAAAATGGTGTCACCATGGTTGTCACCCATTACCAATGAACCGATTTTTTCCAAATAAATTTGGATTAGGGGACCGCTCCCGTATTTTTGTCCACATTGACAAACGACGGGAAAATCGAGCAGTCTCGAAGCCATCGGGGAATCGGCCAAAGAAGCCGGCCCTCAGCGAGCGGCAAAGCAGACGATCATGGACTTCAAACGATTTACGGGACCTCAGGCGGGTTCCCAGAAATACGACCTGTTGACGGCATTGGCCCTGGCCGGGCTGAACGGATCACCGGGATTCCAGACCTCGATGCTGCGGCTCGTGGCGCTGGTCACGGCCCGCTACAACTGGCGCACCGACGAGCTGACCGTTGGCCAGCGCGAGATGGCCCGGCTCTGGTCCGTCGACGAACGCACGGTGAAGCGCGAGATCAAGCGGTTGACCAAGACCGAGATCCTGTTGCAGCTGCGGCCCGGCGTCCGGGGCAGGGTGGCCGCCTACCGGCTCAATTTCGCAGAGGTTTTTCGGCTTTCCGCGCCGCATTGGGACAACGTCGGCCCCGATTTCACCGCCCGCATGGAGGTCCAGCAGCCGGCACCCGAGACCAGCGGCGAAAAGGTTGTCCGCGTCGATTTCGGGGCCCGCGCCGCCGAGCCTGCCTCGGCAGTGCAGGCAGACGCCGCAAGTGGCCCCTGGCCGCGCACACTGTCGCGCCTGGCGCAGAGCGATCCCGGCCTGCACCGCAGCTGGTTCTCCGGGCTGGCCTTCGACAGTTTCGAGCAGGGTCTTCTGATGCTGAAGGCACCCTCCGCCTTCGCCGCGCAATACGTGCTCACCCACCATCTGCGGCCGTTGCAGGGCATGGCGGCGCAGGAGTTCCCCGGCCTGCGGCGTATCGAGATCACCGGCTGAGTGCCTCTTTCTTCCAGGTCGCAATATCCCTTGGGGGTCGCCGCACTGTCGGTGACGGCGGCGGAGCCCCGCGTGTTTGGGCTGGGGCCCGTCCGCTGCGATGAGTCGCGCGAGCGGCGGGAAGCAGCGCCGTGTTATCTTGATAAAGGTCTGATTAAATTCATGCATTTTGACATGACGCCCCGTGTTCACAGGACGCTTTACAATAGTAATAAAGTAATACTTAATATCGCCAGGACCTGAGGAGAGGTCCATGGGAGGACATCATGAACATTCTTAAAGGCTTGCTCGCAAGCGCCGCTATCCTTGTGCCCGCCATTGCCATGGCCGAGGGCGAAACCGTCGGCTTCAGCCAGATCGGCTCGGAATCCGGGTGGCGCGCCGCCGAGACCACGGTCACCAAGCAACAGGCCGAGGAGCGCGGCATCACCCTCAAGTTTGCAGACGCGCAGCAGAAGCAGGAAAACCAGATCAAGGCGATCCGCGGCTTTGTCGCGCAGGGCGTCGATGCGATCCTGCTCGCGCCGGTGGTCGCAACCGGCTGGGAGGAAGTGCTGGAAGAGGCCAAGGATGCCGACATTCCGGTGATCCTGCTCGACCGCAACATCGACGCACCGGAAGATCTCTACATGACCGCGGTGACCTCAGACCAGGTGCACGAGGGCATGGTGGCCGGCAACTGGCTGAAAGAGGCCGTTGCGGGCGAGGATTGCTCCGTGGTCGAACTGCAGGGCACCACCGGCTCGTCGCCGGCGATCGCCCGCAAGAAGGGCTTCGAAGAGGCCATCGCGGACGCGCCGAACATCAAGATCACCCGCAGCCAGACCGGCGACTTCACCCGTGCGCAGGGCAAGGTGGTGATGGAGAGCTTCCTCAAGTCCGAGGGCGGCGCCAACATCTGCGCGCTCTATGCGCACAATGACGACATGGCGGTCGGCGCCATCCAGGCGATCAAGGAAGCGGGTCTGAAGCCCGGCGAGGACATCAAGATCGTGTCCATCGACTCGGTGCCCGACATCCACCTTGCGATGAAGGCGGGCGAGGCCAATGCGACGGTCGAACTGACGCCGAACATGGCCGGTCCGGCCTTCGACGTCCTGGCGGCCTACTGGAAGGACGGCACGATGCCGGCAAAATGGATCCAGACCGAGTCGAAGCTCTACACCAGCGACGACGACAACGCGGCCATTTACGAGAGCAAGAAGGATCTCGGATACTGACGCTGCGCGGCGGGGGCAGGGCCCCTGCCGAAGGCGCCTTCCGGCAGGGGCCGGGGGGCGCAAAGCCCTGTGGAGGGGGAAGGGAACGCGGGATGGCCATGCCAGAACCGGTGCTGCACGCGCGCGGCATCAGCAAATTCTTTCCGGGCGCCATCGCGCTCGACGACGTCGAACTGGCGCTCTATCCCGGCGAGGTGCACGCGCTTCTGGGTGAGAACGGCGCGGGAAAGTCCACGCTGATCAAGTGCCTGACCGGCGCCTACAGCCGCGACGGCGGCACCATCGCGCTATCGGGCGCCGAGATCGACCCGCGCGATCCGCTCGACAGCCAGGCGCTCGGCATCGGCACGGTCTACCAGGAGGTGAACCTGCTGCCCAACCTGACGGTGGCCGAGAACCTCTTTCTCGGTCGGCAGCCGATGCGCTGGGGGATGGTCGATCACCGACGGATGAAGCGCGAGGCGCGCGAGGTGCTGCGCGACTACGGGCTCGAGATCGACCCCGCCCGCCTGCTGTCGAGCTATTCCATTGCCATCCAGCAGATCGTCGCCATCGCCCGCGCCGTCGAGCTTTCCGGCAAGGTGCTGATCCTCGACGAGCCCACCGCAAGCCTCGACCACGACGAGGTGCAGCTGCTCTTTTCGGTGATCGAGCGGCTGAAGGGCAGGGGGCTCGCCATCGTCTTCATCACCCATTTCCTCGATCAGGTTTTCGCCATCTCGGACCGCGCGACGATCCTGCGCAACGGCCGCGTCGTGGGCACCCGGCGGCTCGCCGACGTCAGCCAGACCGAGATCGTCACGCTGATGCTCGGCCGCGCGCTCGAGGAGGCGACGCACCACCGTGCCCGCTCCGAACCGGGCGAGTTGCTGCTCTCTCTCAGGGGATACGGCAAGCGCGGCAGCATCGCGCCTTTCGACATGGACATCCGCGAGGGCGAGGTGATCGGCCTTGCCGGGCTGCTCGGATCGGGCCGCAGCGAGACCGCGAATGTCGTCTTCGGCGTGGTCGCGGCGGATCAGGGCAAGGCCGAGCTGCGCGGCAGGCCGCTGCGCATCGCCACCCCGCGCGAGGCAATCCGCAACCGCTTTGCGCTCTGCCCCGAGGACCGCAAGACCGACGGCATCGTCGGGGATCTGTCGGTACGCGAGAACATCATCCTGTCGCTGCAGGCCCGGCAGGGCTGGCACCGCCCCATTCCCCGCGCCAGAGCCGAGGAGATCGCCCAGCACTACGTGAAGGCGCTCGACATTCGCCTCGCCTCGCTCGACATGCCGATCCGGCTGCTGTCTGGGGGCAACCAGCAGAAGGCGCTGCTGGCGCGCTGGCTGGCGACCGAACCTGAACTTCTGATCCTCGACGAGCCGACGCGCGGCATCGACGTCGGCGCGCACGCCGAGATCATCGCACTGATCGAGGACCTGCGCGAGAAGGGCATGGCACTGATCGTCGCCTCGTCGGAGATGGAGGAGCTGGTGGCCTATTCCAGCCGCATCGTCGTGCTGCGCGACCGGCGGCAGGTGGGCGAACTGACCGGTCACGAGATCTCGACCAAGTCCATCGTCGAGGCCATCGCGGCGGAGGACGCGGCATGATGAAATCCACGCTGAAACGGGTGATGCCGCAGATCATCATCCTGGCGCTGGTGCTGGCGGCGAATGTCCTGGTGTTTCCCGGCTTCTTTCACATCGAATTCCAGCACGGGCGGCTGTTCGGCAACCTCATAGACGTGCTCAACCGGGGCGCGCCGACGGCGCTTCTGGCCACCGGAATGACGCTGGTCATCGCCACGCGCGGCATCGACCTTTCGGTCGGGGCGGTCATGGCGATCGCCGGGGCGGTGGCGGCCTCGGCGGTCACCGGCGGCGCACATTGGACGCTGGCGCTGCTGATGGCCCTGGCGGCGGGCGCGGCCTGCGGCCTGTGGAACGGGCTGCTGGTGGCGATCTTCCGCATCCAGCCCATCGTCGCCACGCTGGTGCTCATGGTCGCCGGGCGCGGCATCGCGCAGCTCTTGACCGAGGGCGCCATCCTCACCTTCAACGATCCCGGGCTGATCCGGCTCGGCGCGGGCACCATCGCCGCCGTGCCGACGCCGATCTGGCTGTGGATCGCCGTCGCCTGCCTCACCGGCTTCGTCATACGCCGCACCGCGCTTGGCCTGCTGATCGAGGCGGTGGGCGTCAACGAGACCTCCTCGCGCCTCGCCGGGATCAACTCGCGTGTGCTGCTCTGGGCGGTCTATCTTGTCTCCGGCCTCTGCGCCGCGCTGGCCGGGGTCATCGTCGCGGCCGACATCAAGGGCGCGGATGCCAACAATGCCGGGCTGTGGATGGAACTCGACGCCATCCTCGCCGTGGTCATCGGGGGCAATTCGCTGCTGGGCGGGCGCTTTTCGATCACGGCTTCGCTGCTCGGGGCGCTGATCATCCAGGGGGTGAACGCGCTGATCCTGCTGTCGGGCATGCCGGTGGAGTTCAACCTCGTCATCAAGGCGCTGATCATCATCGCCATCCTCGTCATCCAGAGCCCGCGCGTGCGCCACAGCCTCTACCTGCTGCGCGCCTCGACGGGTCCGGTGCTGCGAGACCGACCGGCCCGGACCGCCCCGCGGACCCGCCAAGAGGAGGGCCAGTCATGAGCCAGTCCACCAAGCTTCCGCTCTACATCACCCTCGCGACCTTCGTGCTGGCCTTCGTGCTCTGCGCCGCGCAGTACCCGGCGATGGCCTCGACGCGGGTTGTCGCCAACCTGCTGACCGACAATGCCTTCCTTGGCATCACCGCGGTCGGCATGACCTTCGTGATCCTGTCGGGCGGCATCGACCTCTCGGTCGGCTCGGTGATCGCCTTCACCGGGGTCTTCCTCGCGGTGATCCTGCGCGACACATCCATTCACCCGCTGGTCGCCTTCGCGCTGGTGCTGCTGATCACCACCGGGTTCGGTGCGGCCATGGGCGGGATCATCCATTACCTCGAGATGCCGCCCTTCATCGTCACGCTGGCGGGCATGTTCCTGATGCGCGGGCTGGCCTACGTGCTGTCGACCGAATCCGTGCCGATCACCCACGAGTTCTACGACTGGCTTCAGTCGCTCTACTGGAAGGCCCCCGGCGGCGGGCGCTTCCGCATCACCGGCGCGCTGATGTTGCTGACCTATGTGGCCGCGATGATCGTGCTGCACCGCACGCGCTTCGGCCAGAACGTCTATGCCATCGGCGGCTCGGCGCAGACGGCGCAGCTGATGGGGGTGCCGCGGGCGCGGACGACCATCGGCATCTACGCCGTCTCGGGCGGTCTGGCCGGGCTCGCGGGGATCGTCTACACGCTCTACACCTCGGCGGGCTACTCGCTGGCGACCGTCGGCGTGGAACTTGACGCGATCGCCGCGGTGGTCATCGGAGGCACGCTCCTGAGCGGTGGCAGCGGATTTGTCGCGGGCACTTTCTTTGGCATTCTGATCATGGGGCTGATACAGACATACATCGTCTTCGACGGCACGCTCTCGAGCTGGTGGACGAAGATCGTGATCGGGGGCCTGCTCTTCGCCTTCATCATGCTGCAAAAGGGACTGGGTTGGGCAACGACGGCGCGCATAAGGCTTCTGACCGCATCAGACGCGCGATCATGACATTGACGGCGGGCGGCGGGTTTTCGGACCGCGCCCAGAGCCACACCACCCACGTGGTGGACCAGCTGGGGCTGGCCATCGTCGCCGGGGAATACCCCGAGCGCGCGATGATCCCGCTCGACCCCGACCTCGAGGAAATGTTCGGCGTCTCGCGCACGGTCATCCGCGAGGCGAAGAAGACGCTCATCGCCAAGGGCATGCTGGCCTCGAAGGCGAAGGTCGGCACGCGGGTGCAGCCCTCGTCCGAGTGGAACATGTTCGACCCCGACGTGCTGCGCTGGCACTCCGAGCAGAAGACGCCGGGGCGTTTCGTGGCGGACCTGAACGAGATCCGGCTGATCATCGAGCCCTCGGCGGCGGCGCTGGTGGCCGAGCGGGCAGGTCCGGCCGAACATGCAAGGCTGGACGCAAGCTGCGATGCGCTGGCTCAGGCCACCAGCCGGACGGCCTTTGCCATGGCGGATCTCGAGTTCCACAAGCTTATCCTGCATCTCTCCGACAACCGTTTCCTGCAGTCGCTGGGCGATCTGGTGCAGGCGGCGCTCTACTCGCAGCTCATCGCCGAGGCCGAGGAAGCGCGCGAGCCGGGCGACCTTGCCCGCAGCGTGGAAAAGCACCGCGCCATCGTCGATGCGATCCGCGCCGGAATGCCCGACCGCGCCCGCGCCTGCATGGAAAAGGTGGTGATGGATGCCCCGGCTGGGGGCGTGCGCCGGGCGGGCTGAAATCAACCCGAGAGAATTTCCCGAATCCGGGAAGGGCACGTCAGAAGTGCCGGATGCTGTCCTGTACCATCCCCAGAAGCCGCTCCGCCGCCTTGGAGATGTGCCGTCCCCGCGCCTGGATGATCAGGTAGGGCTCGACCGTCAACAGCCGGTTCAGCTGCAGTCGCCGCAGGTCGGCCGAGACCGGCGGTTCGAGCATCAGGTCGATCACCTCCTGCGACATCGGCGCGACGGCGTCGGAGTCCTTCAGAAGCGCGATGATCGCCAGCAGCGAAGAGGTGGTGATCACGTCGGGCGGGGCGGTCATCCCCTCGTCGTGGAAGGCGGTCTCGATCGCCGCGCGGATCGGCGCGCCGCGTTGTTGCAGGATCCAGCGCGTGGCGTGCAGGTCAGCGATGGCGACAGGGCTGTGACCGAGCATCGGGTGCCCGTCGCGCACCAGAAGCTGCACGATCTCGTCGCGCGCCGGTTCGAGGATGAAGTCGCGCTCGTCGAACTGCGGCGGCAGGCGGGCGAGGGCGAAGTCGAGCTCGCCGCGTTCCAGCGCTTGCACCAGCGCGACCGAGGGCGCGACTTCGATCGAGATGTCCATCGAGCTGGACACCGCCTTCAGCCGCTGCACCTGCGGCACCAGCTGGCCGAGCGCCGGGCCGGTCACCGCGCCGACCCGCACCGTGCCGCCGAGGCCGGAATGCAGATCGTCGAAATCTTCGGCCATGCGGCGCAGGTCATGCTCGATGCGGCGCGCGTGCTGGGCGAGCAGCGCGCCCGTGGGCGTCGGTTCCATCCCCTTGGGCGTGCGCTGGAACAGACGCGCGCCAATGGCACGCTCCAGCTCGCCCAGCATCCGGGAGGCTCCGGGCTGGGTCATCCGGCAAGAGGTGGCGGCCACCTGCAACTGCCCGTGCTCGGATATCGCCGCGATGAGACGGATTTGCGCGGGGCGCAGGTTCCTCAGAAGCTCTGACACGTAGCATACCTTAACTGTTATGCAGATCACCAATAATGGTATTTGTTCGGTATGTCACGATTAAGTAGGACTTTTGACGTCCCCACGGGAGTCCATTCGGAGTCCGGGGGGACCAGCGGGGTGCGGGAGACGCCCCCTTCAACGGGAGGATACCGATGAAACTGACGAAACTCGCGGGTGCGCTCGCGGTAAGCCTTATTGCGCTTTCCAGCGCGGCCTTCGCGCAGGACAAGGGCACCGTGGGCATCGCCATGCCGACCAAGAGCTCGGCGCGCTGGATCGACGACGGCAACAACATGGTCAAGCAGCTCGAGGAAGCCGGCTACGGCACCGACCTGCAATACGCCGAGGACGACATTCCCAACCAGCTCGCGCAGATCGAGAACATGGTGACCAAGGGCGTCGATGTGCTGGTGATCGCCGCCATCGACGGCACCACCCTGTCGAACGCGCTGGCCAACGCCGCCGCCTCGGGCGTGCGCATCGTGGCCTATGACCGCCTGATCCGCGACAGCGGCGACGTCGATTATTATGCCACCTTCGATAACTTCAAGGTCGGCGTGCAGCAGGCGACCTCGCTGGTCGAGGGCCTGAACGAGCGCTTCCCCGACAGCAAGCCTTGGAACGTCGAACTCTTCGGTGGCTCGCCGGACGACAACAACGCCTACTTCTTCTACAACGGCGGCATGTCGGTGCTGCAGCCGCTGATCGACAGCGGCGACATCGTCGTCCAGTCCGGCCAGATGGGCATGGACAAGGTCGGCACGCTGCGCTGGGACGGCGCGGTGGCGCAGGCGCGCATGGATAACATCCTGTCGGCCAACTACACCGACAAGGACGTGCACGGCGTACTCGCCCCCTACGACGGCCTGTCCATCGGCATCCTGTCGTCGCTCAAGGGTGTCGGCTACGGCTCCGGCGATCTGAAGATGCCGATCGTCACCGGTCAGGACGCGGAAGTTCAGTCGGTGAAGTCGATCCTCGCCGGCGAGCAGTATTCGACGATCTTCAAGGACACCCGCGAACTGGCCCGCGTCACCGTCGGCATGGTCAACGCGCTGATGGAAGGCTCCGAGCCCGAGATCAACGACACCTCCACCTACGACAACGGCGTGAAGGTCGTTCCGTCCTACCTGCTCGAGCCCGTCCCCGTCGACGCCTCGAACTGGGAAGAGATCCTGATCGGCTCCGGCTACTATACCGAAGACCAGATCAAGTAAGCACTCCTCCCGAGCGCCCCATTTGCTCCCGGGGCGCTGCATTGGGGGAGGCCCTCGGGCCTCCCCCGACCTTCACTTCATACAAGGCAGGTACGGGTCATGACTCTTCTGCTCGAGATGCGCGGTATCACCAAGGAATTTCCGGGTGTGAAGGCGCTCGACCAGGTGAATCTCCAGGTCCGCGAAGGCGAGATTCACGCGATCTGCGGCGAGAACGGTGCCGGCAAGTCGACCCTGATGAAGGTGCTTTCCGGGGTTTACCCGGTGGGCAGCTACGACGGGGAAATCCACTACGACGGCCATCTCGCCGAGTTCAAGACGCTGCGCGACAGCGAGGAACGCGGCATCGTCATCATCCACCAGGAACTCGCGCTGGTGCCGCAGCTGTCGATTGCCGAGAACATCTTCCTCGGCAACGAGCGGCAGACCGGCGGCGTGATCCAGTGGCAGGAAACCTTCCGCCGCACCGAGGAACTGCTGGCCAAGGTCGGCCTGCGCGACGCGCCGGGCACGCTGGTCGACAGTATCGGCGTCGGCAAGCAGCAGCTGGTCGAGATCGCCAAGGCGCTGTCCAAGGACGTGAAGCTGCTGATCCTCGACGAGCCGACGGCGGCACTGCAGGAGAACGACAGCCGCAAGCTGCTTGACCTGATGCTCGAGCTGAAGGCGCAGGGCGTGACCTGCATCATCATTTCCCACAAGCTGAACGAGGTGCGCTACGTCGCCGACACGGTTACCGTGATCCGCGACGGTATGGCGGTCTCGGAGCTCGACGCCTCGCAGGGCCTGTCCGAGGACCGCATCGTCCGGGACATGGTGGGCCGCGACATGTCGCAGCGCTACCCTGACCGCAACCGCCGCGCCGGTGAGGTGGTCATGGCAGTGAAGGACTGGAACGTCTGGCACCCCGAGCACGCCGAGCGGCAGGTCATCAAGAACATCAGCTTCAACGTCCGCGCCGGCGAGGTCGTCGGCATCGCCGGTGTCATGGGCTCGGGCCGCACCGAGCTGGCCATGTCGATCTTCGGCCAGAGCTGGGGCAGGGGCATCTCGGGCGAGGTGAGCTTGCACGGCAAGCCGATCGACGTCTCGAAGGTCGATCGCGCCATCGACGCGGGGCTGGCCTATGTCACCGAGGACCGCAAGTCGCTGGGGCTGATCCTCGACGAGAGCATCCGTTTCAACACCACCCTCGCCAACTTGAATGGCGTCTCCGACAAGGGCGTGCTGAACGAGGCCGAGGAGACCGATGTCGCCGAGCGCTACCGCAAGGCGCTGGCCACGCGCACGCCGACGGTGATGCAGAAGGTCGGCAACCTCTCGGGCGGCAACCAGCAGAAGGTGGTTCTGGCCAAGTGGCTGTTCACCGAGCCCGAGGTGCTGATCCTCGACGAACCCACGCGCGGCATCGACGTCGGCGCGAAATACGAAATCTACTCGATCATCAACGAGCTGTCCGCGCAGGGCAAAGCCGTCGTGATGATCTCGTCGGAGATGCCCGAACTGCTGGGCATGTGCGACCGCATCTATGTCATGAACGAAGGCGCTTTCGTCGGGGAACTCTCCGCCGAGGAAGCCAGCCAGGAGCGCATCATGTCGCTCATCGTCAGCGAGTGAGAGGGGAGGGGACATGTCCACTCATACGGCAGAAACCGCAGGGCAGCCTGAAAGCCAGGGCCTGAAGCACTACCTGCGCAACCACATGCGCGAATACGGGCTGCTCTTCGCGCTCATCGCCATCATGGTGTTCTTCCAGGCGGTGACCGGCGGCACGCTTCTGCGCCCGGTCAACATCACCAACCTGTTCCTGCAGAACAGCTACGTCATCATCATGGCGCTGGGGATGCTGATCGTCATCGTCTCGGGCAACATCGACCTGTCGGTCGGCTCGGTGCTGGGCTTCATCGGCGCGCTGGCGGCGGTGATGATCGTGCATTGGGGCTGGTCCGTCCCCCTGACCATCATCACCTGCCTGATCGTCGGCGGGCTGATCGGCGCGGCGCAGGGCTACTGGGTGGCCTATTGGTCGATCCCCTCGTTCATCGTGACGCTGGCGGGCATGCTGGTGTTCCGCGGCGCCTCGCTCTGGCTGCTGCAGGGGCAGTCCGTCGGCCCCTTCCCGCCGGGCTTCCAGATGCTCTCGACCGGCTTCGTGCCCGACCTCTTCCCGGCCGCGATGACCGCCGGGCTGGCCGAGATCGCCGGGTCGCGCAACTTCAACCTGCTGGCCATGGCCGTCGGCATCATCGCCGCCGTCGCCATCGTCTGGCTCGGCCTGCGCGAGCGCGCGCGGGACAAGGCCTATGGCATCGAGGGCGAGCCCGCGAACTTCTTCTGGGTGCGCAACGCCATCGTCTGCGGCGCGCTGCTTTTCCTGACCTACAAGATCGCCACCTTCCGGGGTCTGCCCAACGTGCTGGTCACCATGGGCGTGCTGATCATCATCTATGCCTTCATCACCCAGAAGACGGTGATCGGCCGCCGCATCTACGCGCTTGGCGGCAACCGCAAGGCGGCCAAGCTCTCGGGCATCAAGACCGAGCGTCTGACCTTCCTCGCCTTCGTCAACATGGGCGTGCTGGCGGCGCTGGCGGGTCTCGTGTTCGCTGCGCGGCTCAACACCGCGACCCCCAAGGCGGGCTTCGGCATGGAGCTCGACGTGATCGCGGCGGTCTTCATCGGCGGCGCGTCGATGGCGGGCGGCTCGGGCAAGATCGTCGGCGCGGTGGTCGGCGCCTTCATCATGGGCGTGATGAACAACGGCATGTCGATCATGGGCATCGGCATCGACTACCAGCAGATGATCAAGGGTCTGGTGCTGCTCGCCGCAGTGATCTTCGACGTCTACAACAAGTCAAAGCAGGGCTGAGCCACGCGCTCGGCCCCCAAACAAGCCCTCTGAGCAGTTCACCGGAGACCGACCATGTCCGCCAAGGATTTCACCCCCGCCCCCTGGCCGCGCAAGCTGCGCTCGACCCATTGGTACTCGGGCAACTCGCGCGACACGATCTACCACCGCGGCTGGCTGAAGAACCAGGGCTACCCGCATGACCTGTTCGACGGGCGGCCGATCATCGGCATCCTCAACACCTGGTCCGATCTCACCCCCTGCAACGGCCACCTGCGCGAGCTGGCGGAAAAGGTGAAGGCGGGCGTCTGGGAGGCCGGCGGCTTCCCGGTCGAGGTGCCGGTGTTCTCGGCCTCCGAGAATACCTTCCGCCCCACCGCGATGATGTTCCGCAACCTCGCGGCGCTGGCCATCGAAGAGACCCTGCGCGGTCAGCCCATCGACGGCGCGGTGCTGATGGTCGGCTGCGACAAGACCACGCCCTCGCTGATGATGGCCGCCGCGTCGTGTGATGTGCCCTCGATCGTCGTCACCGGCGGGCCGATGCTGAACGGCTATTTCCAGGGCGAGCGCGTCGGCTCCGGCACGCACCTCTGGAAGTTCTCCGAGATGGTGAAGGCCGGGGAGATGACGCAGGAGGAGTTCCTCGAGGCGGAGCAGTCGATGTCCCGCTCCTCGGGCACCTGCAACACCATGGGCACGGCCTCGTCGATGGCGTCGATGGCCGAGGCGCTCGGCATGGCGCTTTCCGGCAACGCCGCGATCCCTGCGGTGGACAGCCGCCGCCGCGTGATGGCGCAGCTTTCGGGCCGCCGCATCGTGCAGATGGTGAAGGACGACCTGAAGCCGTCGGACATCCTGACCAAGGAAGCCTTCGAGAACGCCATCCGCACCAACGGCGCGATCGGCGGGTCGACCAACGCGGTGATCCACATGCTGGCGCTGGCGGGCCGGGTCGGCATCGACCTGACGCTCGACGACTGGGACCGCTGCGGCCGCGACGTGGCGACCATCGTCAACCTCATGCCCTCGGGCAAGTACCTCATGGAAGAGTTCTTCTATGCCGGTGGCCTGCCGGTGGTGCTGAAGCGCCTCGGCGAAAGCGGGCAGCTGCACAAGGACGCGCTCACCGTCTCGGGCAAGAGCATCTGGGACGAGGTCAAGGACGTGGTGAACCACAACGAGGACGTCATCCTGCCGCTCGAGAAGGCGCTGACCCAGCAGGGCGGCATCGCCGTGCTGCGGGGCAACCTCGCGCCCAAGGGCGCGGTGCTGAAGCCCTCTGCGGCCTCGGAGCACCTGCTCAAGCACAAGGGCCGCGCCGTCGTCTTCGAGGACATCGACGACTACAAGGCAAAGATCAACGACGAGGCGCTCGACATCGACGAGACCTGCATCATGGTGCTGAAGAACTGCGGGCCCAAGGGCTACCCGGGCATGGCCGAGGTCGGCAACATGGGCCTGCCGCCGAAGGTGCTGAAGAAGGGCATCACCGACATGATCCGCATCTCCGACGCGCGCATGTCGGGCACCGCCTATGGCACGGTGATCCTGCACACCTCGCCCGAGGCGGCGGCGGGCGGGCCGCTGGCCGTGGTCCGCGACGGCGACATGATCGAGCTCGACGTGGCCAGCCGCCGCTTGCACCTCGACATTCCGGACGAAGAGCTGGAGGCGCGCCTCGCCGCCTGGGCCCCGACGCATGACCTGCCCGGCTCCGGCTACGCCTGGCTTCACCAGAGCCATGTCGAGGGCGCCGACACCGGCGCCGATCTCGACTTCCTCAAGGGCTGTCGGGGCAACGACGTGGGCAAGGACAGCCACTGATGGAGGTCTTCGACGCCCGGATTTGCGCACTGGGAGAGGGGCCGCTCTGGCATCCCCTGCGCGAAGAACTCTTCTGGTTCGACATCACCGGCCGGCGGTTGATGTCGCATCACCCGGCCTCGGGCCACACCCGCGCGGTGCCGCTGACCGACCTGTGCTCGGCGGCGGCCTGGATCGACCACGACCGCCTGCTGGTCGCCTCCGAGACCGGGCTCTGGACCTATGACGTCACAACCGGGGCCTTCGGGCATCTTGCCGACCTCGAGAAGGACAATGCCGTGACCCGCTCGAACGACGGTCGGGCGGACCCCTGGGGCGGCTTCTGGATCGGCACCATGGGCAAGAACGCGGAGCCGGGGGCGGGGGCGATCTACCGCTATTTCCGCGGCGTGCTGCGCAAGATCGTCGACGGCATCACCATCCCCAACGCGCTCTGCTTCGACAAGGCGCGGGGCTGTGGCTACTTCGCCGACACCGATGCGCGGCTGCTCTTCCGGGTGCCGCTGGACGAGACCGGCTGGCCCACCGAGGCACCCGAGGTCTTGGTCGACTTCACCCACGCCGGGCTCAACCCCGACGGCGCGGTGACCGATGCCGCCGGGACTCTCTGGCTGGCGCTCTGGGGAGAGGGGGCGGTGATCGAGGTCTCGCCCGAGGGCAGGCTTGGGTCGCGCCACGAGATGGCGGCACCGCACAGCACCTGTCCGGCGTTCGGCGGGCCGGAATTCTCCACGCTCTACTGCACCAGCGCAACACAGGGTCTTGGGCCCGACGCGCTGGCCGAGGCCCCGATGTCCGGCGCGGTCTTCGTCGAGCTCGGCGCGGGCCGGGGCCGCGCGGAGCCCGCGTTCATACTCGATACGGGAGACGCCTGATGAGCGATCCGATCCAGCTTGGCCTCGTCGGCCTCGGCACCATCGCGCGCAACCAGCACCTGCCGTCGCTGGCAGAGGTCCCGGCGCTGCGCCTTGCCGCCATTGCGAGCCGTCACGCCGGGCACGACACGCTGCCGTCCTACCATGATATCGACGAGATGCTGGCCAAGTCTCCGGACCTGCAGGCCATCTCGCTCTGCACCCCGCCGCAGGGCCGCTTCGCGCAGGCGGTGGCGGCGATCACTGCGGGCAAGCACGTGATGCTGGAAAAGCCGCCGGGTGCCAGCGTCTCCGAGGTCGAAGGGCTGGCGCGGCTGGCGCGGGCGAAGGGGGTGACGCTTTTCGCCACCTGGCATTCGCGCGAGGCGGCGGCGGTCGAGGAGGCGCGGGCGCTGCTCACTTCCGCCGCGATCAGGCGGGTGACGATCACCTGGAAGGAAGACGTGCGCCACTGGCACCCGGGGCAGGAATGGATCTGGGAGCCGGGTGGGCTCGGTGTCTTCGATCCCGGCATCAACGCGCTGTCGATCCTCACCCGCATCCTGCCCGAGCCGGTGCACCCCGTGGCAGCGCATCTGGAGGTGCCGCAGAACAAACAGGCCCCGATCGCCGCGAAGCTCGACATGCAGACCGCCTCGGGCGCGCCCGTCGAGGCCGAGTTCGACTGGCGCCAGACCGGGCCGCAGACCTGGGACATCCGCGTCGAGAGCGACGGCCCCGAGGTGCTGCTGCGCGAGGGCGGGGCGAAGCTCTTCGTCGGGGGCGCGGAGAGGATCGCCGCCGAGGACCGCGAGTACCGGCGGCTCTATGTCCGTTTCGCGGAGCTCATCGCGGCGGGCGAGTCCGATGTCGATCTCGCGCCGCTCCAGCTTGTCGCCGACGCCTTCCTGCTGGGCGCCCAGTCCCGTGTCGAGGCATTCCATGACGATCCCTGAGCGCCATCCCTTCGGACACGTGCGCTCGAGCACACCGGTCGAGCGCATCGTGCTGCGCGCCGGCGAGGTGAGCGCCGAGGTGCTCACCTATGGCGCGACGCTGATGTCGCTGCGGGTACCCGACCGGCAGGGACGGCTCGACGACATCGTGCTCGGTTTTGACGACCTCCGGGGCTATCTCGACAACCGCATGTTCTACGGCGCTTCGGTGGGGCGCGTCGCGAACCGTATCGCGGGCGGGCGGTTCACCCTCGACGGGCGAAACCACCAGCTGGCGCAGAACGAGGGCGAGACCACGCTGCACGGCGGACCTGATGGCTTCGACCGGCGCAACTGGGCGGTGTCCGAGCTTGGTGATGGCGCGGTGACACTCGAGATGGTCAGCCATGCAGGGGATCAGGGGTTTCCCGGCACGCTGACAGCGCGGGCGATCTATGCGCTGCGCGCCACCCCCGCAGGGGCATGTCTGAGCCTCACCTACGAGGCCGAGACGGACGCGCCGACGCTGGTGTCGATGACCAACCACAGCTTCTTCGCGCTGGCCGGGCTCTCGGCGCTGCCCGATCGCCCACGCTCGGCGCTCGAGTACCGGCTGAAGGTGCCCGCCGCGCGCTACCTGACGGTGGACGAAAAGCTCATCCCCACCGGCGTTGCGCCGGTCGGGGCCAGCCCCTTCGACTTCCGCGATGGGCGGCAGCCGCTGACCGCCGTGCGCTCCGGCGCGCTCGACGGCTACGACCATTGCCTCTGCCTCGATCCCGGCGAGATAGAGCTGCATGATGCCGTCAGCGGGCGGCTCATGCGGATGACCACCAACCTTCCCGGATTGCAGGTCTACACGGGCAATTTCCTCGACGGCTCGGTCCCGGCCAAGGGCGGCTACGCGGCCCGCAAGCACGACGCGATCTGCCTTGAGCCGCAGATCTGGCCCGATGCGATCAACATGCCCGAAAGCTGGGGCGCACAAAGCCCGGTGCTGCGGCCGGGAGAGCTGCGCCGCGCGGAGATGAGCTTTACCTTCGGCATCCGCTAGGGCACGGCGCGGCCAGCGGTACCGGCCGCCCCGTGCCGCCGGTCCGCGGAGCGCATGTTTCGCCGCCATGCGTGGGCAGATTCCCGCCGCAACCTATGATCGGATTGCATGGCCGGGATTCGCGCTGGCCTTTGATGCAAACCCGTGTTCCCATTGTAGTGGGATACGCAAATCAAAACGTGGGTGACATGGGTTCGACTCGTTACGCGAAGCTCCTGATCGATACCGCAGACACGTTGGCCGAGGCACGGACACCCCAGGAAAAATGGGATGCCGCGGTGACGATCGGCCGCCGGATCGGAGCGAAGGATGTCAACTGCGGGGCCATCATGCGCGACACGCGCGAGCTGGCGTGGCTGCGCAGTTCCATGGATATCAGATGGCTGCGGCAGTACCATCAGGCGCGCTTTTATGAAATCGACGCGGTGCTGGCCGGGTGCAAGGCCGGAACGCCTCACCAGTTTCTCGACGTCCGGAACCAGCTGACATCGGCGACGGGGGCGCGGCGCCGGGACATGTACCGATGCCTGATCGACTTTGATTATCGCTACTTCATTGTGCAGACCTGGGGCTTCGGCGCGACGGAGCGGTCGATTGTCCTCGGCTGCGAGAACGACCCCCTTGATCTCTACGGGCCGGGCACCGACCGCGCCTTCCGGGCGGTCTCGGCGATGATGAGCGATGCCATCCTGCCGCCCGGCGATCAGGCGACGCAGGAATGGGTTTGCGAGTCGCCCTGGACGCATCTGAGCGCCCGCGAGCGCGACGTGCTGAGCTATCTCGCGCTTGGGCTGGAATTGCACGAGCTGGCCGAGCGCTTCACCATGACCGAGAAAGAGGTGGCTTGGACCTTGCGCAGCGCCTGCCGGACGCTGGGCGTTGCCGCCCCCGAGCAGGCGCTGTCCCTGGCGATGGCGCGGGGCCTAATCGCGCTTTAGCGGGTGCCGCGCCGTGACGCCTTGGCGCCACGGCGGACGTCAGCGTCCCTTGATCTGGATGGTAAAGCTGGTCTGGGCCCCAGCGGGTGGCGGCGGGAAGGGCGCGGCGCTGCGCACGACCCGCAGGGCAGCCTGGTCGAGGGCCGACGAGCCGGAACTCTGCGCCACCGAGGCTCCCGCAAGGCCGCCGCTCCCGGACACCCGGAAGGCGACGACCGTCGCGCCGCGGGCGTTGACCCGAGGTTTCGGAACGCGCGAGAGCTTGCGCATCACCTGGCCCGGATAGTTGCTTGCGGCGGCATTGCCCGCCTCCTGTGCGCGGCCACCGTTGCCGGCGGTGGCAGAGGCCCCACCGGCGCGGCCGGTGGCGGCCCCGGCGACGGCGTTCTGCTCGGCATTGCCCTGCGGACGCGCTGCCTGCTGGCGCGGCTCGGGGGTCGGCTTGGGCTGCGGTTGCGGCTCGGGCTCCTTCGGGCGCTGCGCGATCTCGGGGGCACGCTCCTTGGGACGCGGCGACTGCTCGGGCGCGGCTTCGGTGACCTCCTCGGGCGCCTCTTCCTCGGGCTTCAGCACTTCGGGATCTGTGGCCTCGGCGGTGAGCGTCTCTGGCTCGGGCTGCACGGTTTCGGGGGTCTCTGGCGGCTCTTCGCGCACCACCTCTTCGTCCGGTGCCACCGGCACCACCGGCTCGGCCTCCAGCGGCGGCACGACGGGCAGCGCGGCGATCTGCGGGTCGAGCGGCTCGGGCTGCGTCGGCGTGACGGGCACCGGCTGCGCCTGCTGGACCTCTTGCGGCGGCACCGGTTCCGGCTGCTCCGGCGCAACCGTCTCGGCGGTTTCCTCGACCGGATCGGCGGACATCGTGCCCATCGCCATGTCGGCGAAATCGGTGCCGAGCGCGAGGTCGCTGCCGCCCGACATGCCTTCCATCTCGGCCTGCATCTTGGGCGGCATCACCGCCAGCAACGCGCCGCCATGCGCCGAGAGTGCCAGCACCGCAGCGGCGAGCTTCACCTTGCGCGAGGATGCAATCATTCCAGCCCCCTTTCGGTGACGATCATCACCTTCTCGGCTCCGGCGGCGCGCAGGGCGCGGCCGATGTCCACCAGTTTCGCGGCGGGCAGGTCGCGGTCGGGCACCAGCCGGGCCAGCGTCATCGCCTCCTCGCCCAGCACCTCGAGGAATTCTTCGGGCGCGGCGATGGCTTGGCCGCGGACGGTCATCGACCCGTCGGCATCGATCACCAGCGCGTCGGCCGGCGCCGCGCCCTCGAGATCGGCGGTGTGCACGAGGTTCAGCGACGGATCGAGCGGACGCGCCACGGTGCCCGCGACGAGGAAGAAGACCAGCATCAGAAAGACGATGTTGATCAGCGCGATCGTCGGTTCGCGCTCGGTTTTCTGTTTCTTGCGGCGCATCAGGAGGCTCCAAGAACCGTGGCGCGGAAGCCGCTGACGCCGCGCAGGGTCACCAGCAGATCCGTCAGCCGTTGCGCGCTGACCTCGCCGCGCAGCGCCACGATGAGCGGCTGCGGCGCGTCTTCGGCGGCGGGCTCGCCGCGCGTCTCCGCCAGCTTGGCGGGCAGCTCGTCGAGTGTCAGCTCGGTGCCGTTGAGGCGAACCGTCTCGGCGCCGAGCTGCAGGAACAGCGGGCGGGTGTCCGAGGCGGCGGCCCCGGAGCCGGCCGCGGCGAGCTCCACCTCGGCAAAGCGCGTGAAGGTCGAGGTCAGCATGAAGAAGAGCAGCAGCAGGAAGATCACGTCGATGAGCGAGGTCATCGACAGCTTCCGCCGCCGGCGGATCTTACGCATGGCGCGCGGCACCCTTGGGCCGAAGCGCCTCGGCGGAGGTGCCGGTGGGCGACAGGATGGTGTGCACGGCACGCTCGGCCAGCACGCGCTCGGATTCCATGCGCGCCTCGAACCAGCTCAGGATCACCGCCGTCGGCATGGCGACGACGAGGCCGACCGCGGTGGTCAGCAGCGCCACCCAGATGCCGCCCGCGAGAATCGACGGATCAACCTGGCTGCCCGCGTCCTGCAAGGACTGGAACGCCGAGATCATGCCGAGCACCGTGCCGAAAAGGCCCAGGAGCGGCGCCAGCTGCGAGACCGAGTCGAGCAGACGGAAGCCCTTTTCAAGCCGTGCGAAGCGGGTCTCGGCCTCGGCTTCGAGCCGTGCCGGGTCGGTCTGGCCGGACATCGCCATGTCGATCACCGGGCGCAGGTAGGAGCGCGAGCGGTTCAGCGCCTCGCGCGCGCCGGTGCGGTCGCCGCGGTCCCAGGCGTTGACGGCCTCGCGCAGCGCCGCATGACGTCCGACGCCCGAGGCGGCGAATTGCCAGAACTTGTAGAGCACCACCGCCAGCGTCAGCAGGGAGATGGCGACGAGCAGCAGAACCACCGGCCCGCCAAGGTCCGCGATGCGGCGAATGCCGTCCAGGATCATGTCGATCATCCGATCACCTCCACGTCGCTGCGCGATTTCAGCTCAAGACCCTTGGTACAGAGGTCCGACTCGGCGCCGCCCGCCTCGCAGCGGTTGGCGCCATTGATGAGAATCTGTCCAAGCCCGTCGCATCCGGTGCCCGGGACAACGAATTGCCGGACGCGCGGACGGCCCGCGGGCAGGCTGCCGAAGTCGAAGAGCGTCAGCCGATCGACCTGCCCCTCGGTGTTCAGCAGCACGGTCTCGTAGACCGCCGCGTCGATGTCGGTGTCGTGGCCGTTGCGGATGAGGAAGCTCAGCTGGCATCCGGACTCGACGCTCTTGGTGGCGTTGAGTTCGAGCGAGAGCACGCCGGCGGCGCCGGTCTCCTGGGCGGCGAGCGGCAGCGGCAGCAGCGCGAGAAGCGGCAGGGTTATGCGGAGAATACGCAAAACAAGGTCTCCTGACTTTGGCTGGAAAGGCTTGCCCTCGGGGGTCCGGAGGCTGGCAGGCACGGGGAGATATGACTCCATTGTTGCCCTATGTGTCACGAACGCAAGCGATGCTCAATACCTGACTAAATCAATACAGAATTTTGCACATGAGGGACAGGGCTCCCTTGGATCGCTGAAGCGGCCATCGGCAATTTGGCATTGCGCCGATCACGGGTGACCTTCGGGGGCCGAAATATGCAGATAGGCTAAGAGAGTTTCACGTTAACAGATGGTGTTCAGTCCGGCAGGAGCCGATTTCACGGTGTCAGAGCCCTCCGGCCCCAACGGCGACCGCGCCGAAATTCCGCAATTCTTCTGTTCCAGAGTTCCGGACTCGCCATTCGAAACCGACCGAGCTCGGCGCTCGGCGACTGGAGCGGCTGATCCCGCACGCGCGCCGTCAGGGAATATGATCGATGTCACGGCCGAGGTTCGCGGCAGCCTTTCTCCCTTGGCAGCTCCGGCGCGATGTCGGCGGTCTTTGCTGCCAAGGGTATTCGTCGAGGATGTTGAGACTCCGGAGGGCCAACTCGTCGCACCAGCCCGGCGATCCCGCGACAGGCACAGCGGCCATAGGCCCGGGGCAGCGCGATGAGGTCGGCGGTCAGCCGGTCAGCAAGTCTGCCAGCGCCGAGAGCTCGCCCTGGCGGATTTCATGGCCACCGTCATGGGTCTCGGTCCGCAACTCTGCACCCTGCGCGCCGAACCATCGAACCAACCTGTCGCTCAGCCCCCAGGGGCAGATCGGATCGCGGTGCCCGGCGGTGATCAACACATGCCGCCCGCCGAGATCGACAGGCGCGGGCTCCCAGGGAACGAGCGGGTGCAGCAAGCCGATCCGGTCGAAGAGTTCGGGATGCGCCATCACCACCGAGGCAAGGATGTTGGCACCGTTGGAATAGCCGAAGCCATAGACCGGAACGCCCGGATTGGCTTCTTTGTGCGCGGCGACGAACGCGGCCATCCGCTCGGTCCGGCGGGCGAGGTCGTCCATGTCGTAGACGCCCTCGCCGGTGCGCCGGAAGAAGCGTGCGGCGCCGCCTTCAGAGACGTCCCCTCGGGGCGAGACGATGCCCGCGCCGGGGTGGATCTGCCGCACCAGCTCGAAGAACTGGTTCTCGTCCCCGCCGGTGCCATGAAAGGCGAAGATCAGCGGGGCGCCCGGATCGGGGGAACGGGTGCGGGCATGGTAGCTCAGGGTCTGCGTCATGATCAGGCTCCGATTGCGGGCAGAAGCTCTTCGATCTGGCCGCGGTATGGCTCGTATCGGCTCGGCAGCTTCAGCGCCTGCCCGAGGTTCGCGGTGTCCTCGTCCCGGTCGAAACCGGGCTCGTTGGTGGCAATCTCGAACAGCACGCCGCCGGGGGTGCGGAAGTAGATCGCCCAGAAGTAGTCCCTGTCGATCACCGGGGTCACCTGGTAGCCGGTGTCGAGCAGCGCCTCGCGCACCCGCAGCTGCGCCGCGCGGTCCTCGACCGCAAAGGCGATGTGATGCACCGATCCTGCGCCCTGCGCCGCGGTCTGACCACCGGCTACGGTCTCGAGGTCGATGGTGTCGGCGGCATTGCCGCCCTCGATGCGGTAGCGGGTGACGGCACCGTCGGTCTCGTCCTTCTGGTAGCCCATGAAGGTCAGCAGCTCGGCGGTGGCGGCGCTGTCGCGCAGCCGCATCCGGGCGCCGTGAAAGCCGAGGATGCCGGCCTCTTCGGGCACGCCGGCGCCGGTCCAGGCGGTGCGGCCGCGATCAGCACTCTCCACCAGCGCGAAGCCGTCGCCATCGGGGCCGGCGAACGCCAGCCGGGTTTCGCCGAGGAAGCTGCTTTCGGTCAGCCCG
The DNA here is from genome assembly GCF_015223355.1 of Salipiger mangrovisoli. Taxonomy (GTDB): domain Bacteria; phylum Pseudomonadota; class Alphaproteobacteria; order Rhodobacterales; family Rhodobacteraceae; genus Salipiger; species Salipiger mangrovisoli. The sequence continues at coordinate 201,337 of NZ_JADFFK010000009.1, forward strand.
GTCGCGCCCTTGGCGGCGAGCCGGTCCTTCCAGTAGCCGAGCGCGCCCTCGGGCACGGCGAACTCGGTCACGCCGACCTCACCGGTGCCGCGGCGGCCGCGGGGCATCTGGCCGAAGGGGAAGTAGGTCATCACCGAGCCGGGGGTGCCGATCTCGTCGCCGTAGTAGAGGTGGTAAACCTCGGGCGCGTCGAAGTTGACGGTCTTCTTGACCCGGCGCAGGCCGAGGGTGTCGGTGAAGAAGCGGTTGTTCTCGGCCGCATCCGCCGCCATCGAAGTGACGTGGTGCAGCCCTTTGATGTCCGTGATCATCTCGATCTCCATCAAGGGGTGTCTGGTGCATCCAAGGTAGGCGCTGAGATAATTTTTAAGAATAGAAACAAAGCGGCATTTACTATTGCGATAGATCGTAACAATTTGCTGTCATGCAGACCATCAAACCGATCCGCGTCTTTCTGGAAGTCGTTGAGCAGGGCAGCTTCGCCGGCGCGGCCCGCAGCCTGCGGATGACCCCGGCCTCGATCACCAGGATCATTGCCCAGCTCGAGGAAGACCTCGGCCAGCAACTGCTGCTGCGCACGACGCGGCAGGTCTCGCTCACCGGGGCAGGGGCGATGGTCGCGGCGCGCTACCGCCCGGTGCTCGAAGAGTTCGACAGGGTGACCGAGGAGGTCACGCGCACCACGACGCCCGACCGCGGACGGCTGGCGATCAACGCGCCGATGTCGTTTGGCATGCGGCTGATGCCGGGTCTGGTGGCGAGTTTCCGGCTGGCCTATCCGCACATTGCGCTCGATATTCATCTGACCGATGTGCTGATCGACATCCTCGAGGCGAACTGCGATCTTGCGATCCGCATCTCGGACCCTCCGGCGGACAAATCCACGATCTGGCGGCGGATCTGCCAGGTGCCGCGGCAGGTGGTCGCTTCGCCCGCGCTCTTCGATCGCATCCCGCGCCCGGAGGCTCCCGACGACCTGCGGCCCGAGCACTGCCTGTCCTACGGGCATGGAGCCGCCGCCGAAACCTGGACCTTCACCCGCGGCGGCCAGCGCCGGACGCTGCGCGCCGGGACCGATGTCACGTCGAACAATGGCGAATTCCTCTACGAGATGGCGCTGTCAGGCAACGGCATGGTCAACCTGCCCGATTTCCTGGTGCGGGAGGGGCTGGCCTCAGGCGCTCTCGAGGTGGTGTTGCCCGAGTGGCAACTGCCGCCACTCAACCTCATGCTCTATTATCCGCCCTACGAGAAACTGCCGCCGCTGGTCGGGACCTTCACCGACTTCTTCGAGGCCTATATCCGCGACATCGACAGTTTCAATTTCTGAGCTGCCTAGGGTGCCCCTGCGGCCTGACCGGTGACGCAGGCGCCGGTATCGGCTTGCAGAGCGAAGTCTTCCGGACCTCGAACACTTTGGTGACGGAGAGCGCGTCGGTTGAGCCGCGGGTGGCAGACAGGCCCGACGCCTCCCACATTCCGATTTCAGTCTGGTCGCCCAGTGGGCCACTGACACCGTCAGCTCGGTCATGAGCCAGGACGCGGGAGCGGCGCGGCGGCGCATAGGAGTGAACTTCGGCGATCTTTCGAGAGCCATCCCTGGACAGGACTGGTTGGCACCGAGCGCTTTCGCCTAATCCTTAGGCGCAGCGTAGCACCGGCCGACCCTCCATGCGATCGCGATCCGGACGCGCCTGCCGATCCCTGCGGCGCCAGAGGCCCTCTCTATATGCGGGAAATTCCATCCGGCACGCGCCGGGCTTTCTTTATTCCAAACGCGAATGAAATCTTCGCGCTTCGTCATTGGACAGGTCCGACCGGCTGCTCAGAGACTGCTTTCATCAGAGTAGAACTGAAAGCGGAAGCTACAATGCAGAATGCCGAACCGATCTGGGCCCACGTTGAGTCGCATCAGGATGACCTCGTAGAGCTTTCGGACCGTGTCTGGGGAATGCCCGAGACGCTCTATGCCGAATATGAATCCTGTTCCGAGCACACGCAGGTGCTGCGCGCCAAGGGCTTCAAGGTGACCGAAGAGATCGCGGGGATCCCGACCGCGGTCATGGGCGAGGCAGGCGAGGGTGGCCCGGTGATTGCCATTCTGGGCGAGTATGACGCGCTGCCCGGTCTCAGTCAGGAGGCGAATATCGCCGAGCCGCGCCCGATCGTGCCCGGTGGCAACGGCCATGGCTGCGGTCACAACCTTCTGGGCTCGGCGGCCCTGCTCGCCGCCTGCGCGTTGAAGGACTGGCTTGCCGAGAATGGCCTGCCCGGACGGGTGCGCTACTACGGCTGTCCGGCGGAAGAGGGCGGCGCTGCCAAGGCCTTCATGGTGCGCGAGGGGGCCTTCGACGATGTCGACGCGGCGATCACCTGGCATCCGGCCTCGATGACCAAGGTCGACGAGGCCGAGAGCCTCGCCAACACGCGGATGGACTTCGAGTTCACCGGACGGTCGAGCCACGCCGCCGCCGCCCCGCATCTCGGCCGCTCGGCGCTCGACGCTGCCGAATTGATGAACGTCGGCGTGCAGTACCTGCGTGAACACATTCCGCAGGAAAGCCGCATCCACTACGCCTACCTCGATGCCGGCGGCACCGCGCCCAATGTCGTGCAGGGCAAGGCCAAGACCCGCTACGCAATCCGCTCGACCACGCTTTCGGGCATGTTCGCGCTCAACGAGCGGGTGCAGAAGATCGCGCGCGGCGCGGCGATGATGACCGACACCGAGGTCTGCATCTCGGTGATGTCGGCGGTCTCGAACATGCTGGGCAACACGCCGCTCGAGGAAGCCATGCAGAAGGCCATGGACGGGCTCGGTGGCGTGCCCTTCGATGACGTGGACCGCCAGTACGCCACAGAGATCCAAGCCACGCTCAGCGCCGAGGACATCGCGTCGAACTACCGCTCGGTGGGGCTGAAGCCGCGCAGCGACGAACCGCTCTGCGACTACGTCGTGCCGATGGAGAACCGCGGCACGAAGATGATGGGCTCGACCGACGTCGCCGACGTGTCCTGGGCGGTGCCGACGGTGCAGGCGCGCGTCGCCACGCATGCCATCGGCACGCCCGGCCACAGCTGGCAGATCACCGCGCAGGGCAAGGCGCCCGCAGCGCACAAGGGGATGGTCTACGCCGCCAAGGTGATGGGGGCGACCGCGCGCATGCTCTATTCCGACGAGACGCTGCTGGCCCGCGCCAAGAAGGATCACCGTGACCGGCTCGGTGCCGAGCCCTACGTCTGCCCGATCCCCAAAGACGTCCTTCCGCCGCTCAAGCCGCGTCCCGCGGCCGAGTGAGCGCGTGACTCTGGCGGCGCCGGCACAAGGCGTCGCCACTCCGTGGCTCGGGCCAAAGAACACCCGGCCATCCCCAACAGGAAAGGAAACTTGGTCCATGAAACGTAACTTACGCCTCCTGTCATCGGCGGCCCTTGCCACTGCTTTGGCCGTCCCTGCCGTCAACGCCGAGACACCGGCCAACGCGCTCGTCATGGCGTGGAACATCGACTCGATCTCGACCTTCGACCCGGCCCAGGTCGGCGAGGTGGTGACCAACGAGCTGCTGCAGAACACCTGCGAAGAGTTGGTCGCCCGCGTGCCGAGTGACGAGGCCGAGGTGCGACCCGCCTTCGCCGAGAGCTGGGATGTGGCCGAGGATGGCAAGACGATCACCTTCCACCTGAAGTCGGGAGCGGTGTTCCCCTCGGGAAATCCGGTGACCGCGCAGGACACCATGTGGTCCCTCAAGCGCGTCATCTCGCTCGGCTACGGCAACGCGGCGCAACTGACGGATTACGGCTTCACCGAAGAGAACATGGACGAGCGCATCACCGCGCCCGATGACACGACGCTGGTGCTGAAATTCGGCGACGTCTACCCGACCTCGCTTCTGATGCAGGCCATCGCCGCCAACCGCGTGGCCGGCACGCTCGACAGCAAGCTCATCATGGAGCACGAGCAGGACGGCGATCTCGGCAACGCGTACCTCAAGGACAAGACCGCCTGCTATGGCCCCTACAGCCTTGCGCAGTGGAACCAGGGGCAATCGGTGGTGCTCGAAGCCAACGAGACATACGCGGGCGAGAAGCCGAAGCTCGGCCGCGTGTTCATCCGCCATGTGGCCGAGACCGGCACGCAACGCCTGATGGTCGAGAACGGCGACGTCGACATCGCCCGCGACCTGACGCCGGACGACCTGCGCGAGCTCGAGGCCAAGGACGGCGTCTACGTCACCTCGGCGCTGAAGCCGCAGCTGATCTTCTGGACCTTCAATGCCGCCGACGAGATCTTCGACGATCCCAAGGTGCGCCGGGCGATGAAATACCTCATCGACTACGACGCGCTGGGGGACACGGTGATGCAATACCTCGGAACCCCCTGGCAAAGCTTCGCCCAGTCCGGTGCGCTTGGCGCGCTGCCCAAGGAAGAGGCCACCCCGTTCTCGCTCGATCTCGACAAGGCCAAGGCTCTGCTGACCGAGGCAGGATATCCCGACGGCTTCGAAGCGACCATCTACGTCGGCTCGCTGCCCTGGTCGGCGCCGCTGGGCCAGCACGTGCAACAGAATGCCGCGAAGATCGGCGTGACCTTCAACATCGAGCAGATGGCCAACGCGCAGTTCTTTGCCAAGGTCCGCGGTCGTGATTTCCAGACCGGCATCAAGGCCTGGCAGACCGGCGTTCCAGACGCGCATGGCAACGCCTCGCGGCTCGTGTTCAACCCGGACAACAGCGACGAGGCCAAGGCCACGCAATTCCCGTCCTGGCGCGCGTCCTTCTATGACGAGACGATGAACGAGCTGGTCACCGCTGCCGCGGTCGAAACCGACGTCGAGAAGCGCAAGGAGATGTACGCCGAGCTCCAGAAGGACTGGATGGACAATGGCGAGATGGCCGTGATGTTCCAGACCTATTTCGTCGCCGCGGCGCGTGACACGCTCAAGGATTGGACGTGGAACGGCTTCCAGGTCTACTACGGCATGGCGAGCAAGTAATGGCGGACACGGGGACGATGACCAAGTCGCTCTCCGCCACCGGCCGCGGCAGGACCATCGTCCTGCCGCGTCTGGTCGGAGGTCTCAAGACGCTCGGTTCGGTACTGGTCACCTTGCTGGGCCTCGCCGCGCTGACGTTCATGATCGGCCGCATGCTGCCCATCGACCCGGTGCTGGCGGTGCTCGGCGACAATGCCACGCAGGACGCCTATGACGCGATGGCCGCAAAGATGGGGTTGGATCAACCCCTGCTGGTCCAGTTCGCCGACTACCTGTGGAACATCCTGCATTTCGACTTCGGCAATTCGCTGCTCTCGGGGCGCCCGGTTGCGGATGAGATCGCGCGGGTCTTCCCGGCGACAATGGAACTTGCGACGCTGGCGATGATCATCGGCACCGGCATTGGCGTGCCGCTCGGCGTCGTGGCCGCGGTGTACCGCAACTCGCCGATCGACCATGTGGCGCGGATCGTCTCGCTGCTGGGCTACTCGGCGCCGAACTTCTGGCTCGGCCTGATGGGGCTTGTGGTGTTCTACTCGGTGCTGGGCATCGTCGGTGGGCCGGGACGCATCGACATGATCTACGAGTTCGACCTGCAGCCCGTGACCGGCTTTTTCCTGATCGACTCGGCCCTGGCCGGAAAGTGGGACGTCTTCGGCAACGTGCTGAGCCACCTGATCCTGCCCGCGCTGATCCTTGCGCTGAGCGCGCTGGCCTATGTCAGCCGCATGACCCGCACCTTCATGATCGACCAGCTCGAGCAGGAATACGTGATCGCCGCCCGCGCCAAGGGCATCGGCCGCTGGCGCATCGTCTGGACCCACGTCTTCCGCAACGTGGCGGTGCAAGTGATCACGGTGGTTACGCTGTCCTACGCCTTTCTTCTGGAGGGGGCGGTGCTGACCGAGACCGTCTTCGCCTGGCCGGGCTTCGGCCGCTACATGACCAACTCGCTGCTCTCGGGCGACATGAACTCGGTGGTGGGCTGCACCCTGGTGATCGGCGTGATCTTCGTCGTGCTGAACCTGTTCTGCGACATCCTCTACCGCGTCATCGACCCGCGCACCCGCTGAGGCGGAAAGGACAAACTGACATGACCGACATCTCCTCTCCGCCGCGGTCCGGCTCGCTGGGCACCTGGCTGCGCGATCCCAACCCGACCTCGCCCCTGCAGGCGCGGCTGCACCAGAGCTGGCGCATGTGGCGAAAGTTGCGGCGCAACGGCTCTGCCCTGCTGGGCCTGGCGATCCTGCTGGTGATCGCGCTGGCCGCGCTGTTCGCGCCGCTGCTGGCGACACATGACATCTTTGCGCAGGACCTCGGCAATCGGCTGGCGCTGCCTTCGGGCGAGCATTGGTTCGGCACCGACGAACTTGGCCGGGACATCTACTCGCGGCTGCTCTACGGCGCCCGCATCACCCTTTACATCGCCGGACTGACGGCGGTGATCTCGGCGCCGATCGGGCTGTTGGTGGGGGCTGTCTCGGGGTATTTCGGCGGCTGGGTCGATACGGTGATGATGCGCGTCACCGAGATCTTCCTTGCCTTCCCGTCGCTGGTTCTTGCGCTGGCCTTCGTGTCGGCGCTCGGGCCGGGCATCAACAACGCGATCATCGCCATCTCGCTCACCGCATGGCCGCCGATCGCCCGGCTGGCACGGGCCGAGACGCTGATCATCCGCCGCTCGGACTACATTTCGGCGGTACGCCTGCAGGGCGCGTCGGCACTGCGGATCATCGCGCGGCACGTGGTGCCGATGTGCCTGCCCTCGGTGATCGCGCGGGTCACGCTGAATATGGCGTCGATCATCCTCTCGGCGGCGGGCCTTGGCTTTCTCGGTCTCGGCGCACAGCCGCCCAGCCCGGAATGGGGTGCCATGCTGTCCTCCGCGCGCCAGTTCATCCTGTCGAACGGCTTTGTCGCAGCTGCCCCCGGCATGGCGATCCTGCTGACCTCGATTGCCTTTAACCTCGTAGGCGATGGCCTGCGCGACGTGCTGGACCCGCGCCATGACTGAGACTGCATTGATCCAAGACCCGCTCCTGAGCGTGCGCGACCTCAACATCACTTTCCGCAGCGAGGGCCGCGTCACGCAGGCTGTTCGCGGTGTGTCCTTCGACCTCGGTGCCGAAAAGCTGGGAATCGTCGGCGAGTCCGGATCGGGGAAAAGCCAGACCGGACGCGCCCTGATGCGCCTCTCTCCGCCTTCGGCGGAGATCACCGCCGAGCGGATGCAATTCGGTGGGATCGACCTGCTGCGCGCCAGCGAGCGCCAGATGATGCGGATCCGCGGCAATGACATCGCGATGATCCTGCAGGACCCGAAGTATTCGCTGAACCCTCTGATGAAGGTCGGCAAGCAGATCGCCGAGGCCTACCGCATGCATCACCGCGTCGGCCGCTCCGAGGCGCGCAGCCGCGCCATGGCAATGCTCGAGAGCGTACATATCCGAGACCCCGAGCGGGTTTACGAGCTGCTGCCGCACGAGGTTTCGGGCGGTATGGGGCAGCGCATCATGATCGCCATGATGCTGATCGCCGAACCCAAGCTTATCATCGCCGACGAGCCGACATCGGCGCTCGACGTGACGGTCCGGCGGCAGGTGCTGTCCGTGCTGCAGGAGCTCGTCGACCGCGCCGGGGCGAGCCTCATCTTCATCAGCCACGATCTCAACCTCGTCGCCGATTTCTGCGACCGGGTGCTGGTGATGTACCGCGGCCGCGTGCTCGAGAACCTGCCCGCGGCCGCGCTCGGGCAGGCGCGTCACCCCTACACTCGCGGCCTGCTCGACAGCCTGCCGCGTCTCGATCACCCCTGCGACGAGCTTGCGGTGCCGGTGCGCGACCCGGCCTGGCTCGACGCGCCCGCCGCCTGAGAGAGGAACGCGACATGACAACACCCAATCTCGAGGTCTCGCAGCTGAGCATCGCCTTCGGGCAGGGCTCCTCGCGGGTCGAGGTGGTCAAGCAGGCAAATTTCGGCATCGGCAAGGGCGAAAGCTACGGGCTGATCGGCGAGTCGGGCTGCGGCAAATCGACGATCCTGCGCGCCGTCGCAGGCCTGAACCCCGACTACGAGGGCGCGTTGCTGATCGACGGGTTCGAGTTGCCGCGCCGCCGCAGCAAGGAGTTCTTCCGAAAGGTTCAGATGGTCTTCCAGGATCCCTATGCCTCGCTGCACCCGCGCAAGATGGTGCAGAACGTGCTGATCGAGCCGCTGCAGATCATGGGGCTCGACCGCAGGCAGGAGCGCATCGATACGATCCTGAGTGACGTCGGGCTCGACCAGAGCTTCCGCTTCCGCTTTCCGCACGAGCTGTCGGGGGGGCAGCGGCAGCGCATCGCGATCGCGCGCGCGCTGATCGTCGAACCAGAACTGGTGCTCCTCGATGAGCCGACCTCGGCGCTCGACGTGTCGGTGCAGGCAGAGATCCTCAACCTCCTGAACCGGCTGCGCCGCGAGCGCGGGCTGACCTACCTGATGGTCAGTCACGACATCGCGGTGGTTGCGCATATGTGCGACCGCGTGGCGATCATGAAGGACGGGCGGATCCTCGAGAAACTGACCCCCGAGCAGCTGCGCAACGGCGCGGTGTCCGAGGCCTATACGAGTGACTTCCTGGCCGCCTCCGCCCCGGCGGTGGTTCGGGCAGGCTGAGACAGACAAGGACGGAACTCCCATGACAACACTTCTCGAAGCAATCGCCTCTCGGGCGGCGGGCGGCGCCCCCGTGACCGCGGCAAACCGGCGCGCAGCCGAGCACGCCATCGCCGACACTCTGGCCTGCATCGTCGGCGGGCAGGGGGATATTGCCACGCTTGCGGTTCGGCGTGGCACCGGCGCGGCGCGGGCATCGGGCCCCGCCACGCTGGTCGGCGGCGGCAGCGCCGCCGCGCCGCAGGCGGCGATGATCAATGCGACTGCGGGTCATGCGCTCGATTTCGACGACAACTTCGGCCCCGGCATGAGCCATGCCTCTGCGGTGCTTGTCCCGGCCCTGCTGGCGATTGGCCAGGGCAATGGTGCCACGGGTGCCGAGCTGGTCAGCGCCTATCTCACCGGTCTCGAGGCGCAGGCGCTGGTCGGGCTCGGCGTGCGGCCCGAGCACTACGTGGCGGGCTGGCACGGCACCTCAACTGTTGGCACCATCGGGGCCGCGGCAGGCTGTGCGGCGCTGATCGGGCTGGACCGCGACGGCATTGTCCAGGCCATGTCGCTGGCGGTGAGCATGGCCTCGGGCATGAAGGGCCAGTTCGGCACGCCGACCAAGCCGTTCCACGCGGGGATGGCGGCCCGCAATGCCGTCGAGGCGGCACAGCTCGCGGCGGCAGGGCTCTACGGTCGTGCCGACATCCTCGAGCGGGCGCAGGGATTTGGTGCGCTGATGAGCGGCGGCCAGGACGCGGTCTGGGCGCTGCCCGAGCCGGGCGCTCCGCATGTGATCGAGACCGAGGGCCTGATGCCCAAGATCCACCCCTGCTGCGGGTCGACCCACAACTCGGTCGACATGGTGCAGGCGCTGCGGGCCGAGCATGGATTTGCCGCCGACGCGGTCGAGAAGGTGGTGCTGACCGTCGGGCGCGCCAACTACCGCAACCTTGCCTATCCCGAGCCGGTGACCCAGATGGAGGCGCGGTTTTCGATGCAATATTGCGTGGCGCTGGCGCTCACCCAGGACATGCTGTCGCTGTCGGACTTCAGCCCCGAGGCGGTGGCGCGACCGCATGTGCGCGCGCTCTTGCCGCGCATCGAGATGGAGGTCATGCCGCTCGACGAGGAAATTGCGCAGCTGCGTCCGGCGCACCGCGCGCAGATCACCCTCAAGGACGGTCGCAGCTTCAGCGCCGCGCTGGCGCATGCGCGGGGCACTTTGCACGACCCGCTCGACGAGGCGACCCGCGTGGCCAAGCTGCGTGACTGCTTCGACTACGCCGGGCTGGTGCTCGACGATGCCGGTCTGGCGCTGCTGTCGGATATCGACGACCAAACCAGCCTGACGGGGCTCTGCGGACTCCTTGAGAGCCGCGCCGCGGAATTGGCCGACGCGGGTTAATCCCGCGCCGCGCTGAATCGCGCAGGCGCTACGGGGCCATTCGCGAGCTGCCGGTGCAGAGAGGCACCGGCAAGCCGCTCGGCGGCATCCCAGATGCGCCCCTCGATCGGACGATGGTTGCCCTTCTTGCGATACATCGCGATCTCGGCCTCGAGGATCCAGTCCTGCTTGCCCGCAAGCACGAGCCGGCCGCTGCGCAGGTCCTCGGCAACCAGGCTTTCCGGGATCCAGGCGAGGCCCGCGCCGACCAACGCCAGCGAGTGCAGTCCGACGCTCATCGCGTTTGCGGCCACGACGTTCATCGCCACGAGCTTCTCGCGCAGCAGCGGCGCCAGGACCTGGGCGAAGAAGCTCTGCGTGCCGTAGCTGAGGAAACGCACCACGTCGCCGCTGTCGAGATTGTGCAGCGGCCGACCGTCGGCATTCGGAGCGCTGACCGGCAGGATGCGCTCGGTTCCGAGGGTGATCCGGTCGAGATCACGCGGGTCGAGTCCCATCGTCACCGCCGGATGCACATAGGTCAGCAACAGGTCGCTCTCGCCATTGTTGAACATGCGGATGGTGTCGCAATAGGCCGCGTTGGCCGGGATCGGCGCCTCGGCGAACTTGCCGATCTCGGCCTCGATCGCCACCTTCCAGTCCGGCAGGAATGTCACTCTGAGCGTGTGCATGGCCAGGATGTTGACCTGATCACGCGGCTGCTCGGACACGCCGCGGATGCAGGAGCGCAGGTTGGTGAACTGCTGCACCAGGTCGCGCGCCTGGCGTATCATCACTCTGCCCTCGGTGGTGAGCTGTACGGGATAGCTGGACCGGTCGATCAGCGGCGCGCCGACCCAATGCTCGAGGCTGCGGATACGTTTGGACAGGGTCGACTGCGTGATATTGCGCATCTGGGCTGCGCGAGAGAAGTTCCGGACGTCGCTGAGACAGACGAAATCCTCGAGCAGTTTGAGTTCCATGGCGCGACCTTTGCGGCGGAGGACATCCTGCAACCATTGAGTGAGTTTTGTCATGGAGCTGTCAAGAAAAGAGCCCCCGAAAAGGGGGGCTCTCGCCGAGCGACTGCGTAGGCTCTGGGCGGCTGCCCGCGATGTCAGCCGCGCGCGGCCCTGAGCACCGCCTTCAGCACGTATCCGAACTCGTGCTTGCTGATCGCGCGGCCCTTCTGCTCGGTGTCGACTCGATGCACGAGGACCATGTCGAGTTCGGGGATGACCATGCAGTAATGCCCGCCCGCGCCCTGCGCGGCGTAGGATCCCGCCGGCGTGCGCACGCCGGGGACAAAGACGCCGTCACGCTCAAGCCACCAGCAGTAGCCATAGGCGCCGCGGTGCCCCGCGTCGGAATAGCGCAGCAGATTTTCCTCGGCCCAATCTTCTGGAAGCACGCGCCGTCCCGACCAGCGCCCGGCCTGCAGGAAAAGCTGGCCGAACCGTGCCAGGTCGCGGCTGCTCATGCGGAATGGGTAGGCCGGGTGGCGCGAAACCTCGAAGGGCTCGGTCCAGGCATCGGGGCGGTCGCCCGCGAGCGAGAAGTCCTGCATCCCGAGCGGCGCCGCGATCCGCGTGGCAAAGGCCTCGGCGACCGAAAGCCCGATGCACTGGGTAAAGACCGTTCCAAGCGCGTTGAAATCCCAGTTGTTGTAGCACCAGAAGGTGCCGGGCGCGTGGCTGTGGCGCTTTTCCTTGATGAGCTGCATCCACTCGGTCTCGTAGCCCGCGGGGTGGTAGATGCCGGAGCGCGCCATCAGCAGGTCGTGGACCGTGGCCTGCCGTTCGACGCGGCTGAGCGGGTCGTGGTCATCAATTCCAAGGCTTTGCATCGTCGCGGTCAGGTCGATCCGCCCGGCCGCCACGTCCTCTCCGATCATTGCGGCAAGAAAGCTCTTGCGGATCGAGTGGCAGAGAAACTTGTGGGTGATGTCGCCATGGGTGAACACGACGCGCCCGCCCTGCACCACCATCAGGCAATCGGAGTTCTGCGAGGCGAGGACCTCGTGAAGGCGGGCAACGCCCGCGCCGTTCCAGCCCGCGGCCTCGGGGCTGTCAAAGCTCTGCCAGGTCGCGCCGGGGTTGCTTTCGATGCCTGTCACGGCAAGTCCTTCCCTTCTTACTGCGCCGGGCCCGCGGTTGAGCGGGCCCGGCAGGATATTGATATCAATGGATTACTTGGTGGCCTTGCCGTAGTAGATGCGGAAGCCGTTCCAGGTCCAGTCGTGCAGGCTGTCGCGCTTTCCGGCGGCGCTCATCGTCTGCATGATGTACGCCATCGGCCCCTGCTGCATGATGTCCTGCTGCAACGCGTGGTACATCCGCGCGCGCAGCTCCGGGTCACGCTCGAAAAGCGCCGCCTCGACGCGCGCGTTCATCTCCTCGTCCTGGTACCCCGAGCGCCATGCCGGGTACTGGGTCAGTTTCGCCTCGAGCGCATTGTCCGGGTTCATCACCAAGCGCGAGGCCATGCCGTTGGCGTCGGGCACATTGGTCTTGAAGCCGAGCAGCGCCGCGTCGAAATCCCTTGCGCGGTTCCGGGCGTAGAGCTGGGCATTGGCCATGCGCTCGATCTTGAAGGTGACGCCGGCCTTCGAGGCGGTCTCCTGTACCGACTGCGCGATCGGGTTGCCGTAGGGGTGCGAGCCGATGATCAGCGACACTTCGAAGCCCTCGGGGAAGCCTGCCTCTGCCAGCAGTGCCTTGGCCTTTTCGACATCGACCTTGAAGGGCTGCCCCTCTTTCTCGTCCAGCGCTCCGAAGGCGCCAAGCTGCACGAAGGAGGCGCGCGGCACGCCGACTCCTTTCATCACGGAGTCCGCCAAGCCCTGGTAATCAATGAGATGGCGCATCGCGAGGCGCACCTTGGGATCATCGAACGGGGGCTTGGTGACATTCATGCCCATGTAGAACAGCGAGGGGACAAGCGTGCGCACCACGTCGACACCGTCCTGAGACTCGAGCGCGTCGAGATCCTCGGCGGTAAGATTGCGCGCGACATCAACGTCACCCTTCTCGAGCAGCAGGCGCTGGGTGCCGGGTTCGGCGACGTGGCGGATCAGCACGCGCGGCAGGTTGGGCGTGTTCGGGCCGGTGTAGGTCTCGTTGGCCTGCAACAGCACGCTTTCGCTGGGGTTCCACTGCGCGACGCTGTAGGGGCCGACGCAGGCGCTCTTGTCCTGCAGGTAGGCGTTGCCGCGATCGCCGTCGGTCTCATGCGCCTCGACTTCGCTGCGGTTGAGCATGACCGAGACACGGTTGGCGGCGATCGAGGCCAGCAGGAGGTTCACCGGGTAGGGTTTGTCGAGCTGCATCACCACGGTCCGATCGTCGGGAGCGCTGATCAGCCTGTCGATCGTGTCCTGTGTGAACCCATATTCGGTCAGCGAGGCCGAGTTGCCGAAGCCCAACTCGACCACGCGCTTCATCGACCAGACAAGATCGCCGGCCGAGCCCGGCGTGCCGTCGGGATAGACGATGCCGTCGCGCAGGTGGAAGGTGACGGTCTGCCCGTCTTCGGAGACGTCCCAGCTCTCGGCGAGGCTGGGGACGAACTCGGCCTCGTTCTCGGGGTCGTAGTCCACCAGTGCGTCGCAGGCATTCATGATGATCTCGTCGGTCACCACTTCGGCGATCTGCGCCGGATCGAAGCTGGAAATCGCGTCGATGTTGTAGGCCATGACCAGGGCGCTGTCAGGTGTCGCGGCCTGAGCGCCTGCCGCCGCGCCAAGCGCAAGCGCGCTGGCCGCAAGAAGGGGGCTGAACTGCATGAGATCTCTCCTGTCGGGGCTTGTTTTCGTTGCGGGATCAGAGGTGTCGCGCCAGGAAGGCGGCTATGGTCTCGAAGACGCGGCTCTTGTTGCTGCGGCGCGAGAACCCGTGGCCCTCATGCTCGATGCGCAGGTAGTCGACCGGGCGATCGAGCCCGCGCAGGGCCGAGAGCACCTGCTCGCCCTGTTCGATCGGAACGCGCGGGTCGTCGGTGGCGTGGACGATCAGCAGCGGCGCGGTGATCCGCGCTATCCGGGCGATCGGTGAGATGCGGCGGAGCAGTTCGGCATCTTGCACCGGGTCGCCGTATTCCGCGGCGCGCAGCACCTGCCGCCAGGGGCCGGTGGTCATCATCAACGTCGGAAAGTTCGAGATGCCGTAGATGTCGATGCCGCAGCACCATTTTTCCGGCGCCTCGGTCATCGCGGCGAGCGTCATGAAGCCGCCGTAGCTTTGCCCGGCGACGGCGATGCGCGCGGCGTCGGTGTCTTCACGGGCCGCTATGTGATCGCGCAGGGCGATGAGATCCTGCACCGCGTCCATACGCTTTTCGAGATCGTCCGCCGCGCAATAGCGCCGGCCATAGCCCGACGAGCCGCGCACGTTCGGAGCGACCACCATGATGCCGTTCTGCAGGTGGTGGGGTATATCGGCGCGGAACTGCGCCTTCCACTGGGATTCCGGGCCGCCGTGGACCAGGAACAGCACTGGCCAGCCGGTCTCGGGCGGGGTGCCGGCGGGAGTGTAGAGGAAATAGGGCACCGAGAGCCCGTCGAAACTGTCGAAGCGCAGCACCTCGGGCGCACAATGGCTGGTGACGGGGCCGGTGTCGGCAGCGGCGAAGAGCCGGGTAAAGCCGTCCTCGGCGGACCAGCCCCAGAGTGCGGTCGGCTCGGAAGGGCTGGAGAAATCGAGGATCAGTTGGCGCGTCTCGGGGGCAAAGGCCAGGCCGCCGATGACGCCGCCAGCCGGCGCCCCCAGGTCGGTCGCCGTGCCGGTTGCCAGATCGACCAGTTCGATGCGCAGCAGACCTTCGCGGTTCACCACGCAGGCGGCGCTTGTCTTGTCGGGCGCAAGCACGGCTTTCTCAATTTCCCAACCCGGCGCTTCGTGCAGCGGTGTGAGCGTCTGCGCCGAGAAGTCGGCGTGACAGAGCCGGGGCACATCGTTGCCTTGGTCGGTCAGAACCAGCGCGCCGCAGGCGTCCGGGTCGAGCTTGACCGACAGGTATTGCGCCGGGCCGGCGTGCGGCAGGGCCGGCGTCGCCACGCCGGTGCCGAGGGCGAGCCAGAGCAGATCCTGGTCGCGCATCGAGCGCCGGCAGTCCCGGAGCAGCAAGCGGTCGTCGCCGGCAAAGGCCAAAGGCTCGACATGGCCCGCGCCTTGCCAGACGCGGCGCCGCTCGAACGTCCCGAGGTCCATCACGTGAATGTCCATCAGCCGCGGGTCGCGTTCGTTGCTGGCAAAGGCGATCCGCGTGGCATCGGCGGACCAGCAGCCCCAGACGTGCACCCGCCCTCGGGCAGTGGTGAGCGGGCGCGGGCTGCCCTCTGCGCCTGGGATCAGCCAGATCTGGTAGCGCTCGTCCATCCCGCAATCGGTGGTGTAGATCAGGTCGCGCCCCTTGGGCGCAAAGGCGATGGAAACCACGCGCTCGGACAGGTCGGTAATTTGCCGGGGTGGCCCCGAAGGCCGGCCGTCCTGCATGTCGCACAGCCAGATTTGGTTCAGCCCGCTCTCGTTCGACAGAAAGGCCATCTGCGTGCCGTCGGCAGAGAGAGACGCGCCGCTGGCCTCGGGCAGGGCGACGTAGTCGGACATGGAAACGGGGGCGACCGGGCTTGGGCTGTTCATCGGGGCTCCTGTCTGCTGCGGCCTGTGGCCAGCAAAAGTCCACCCGATACGGGGCCGAGTTTCCAACAACTGTTTGGAAAGATTCAAGTCCGATCCGGCATAGTTTGCCGCAGCGGCAGCGGCAGCGGCTGCCTTGGTTCAGCGGGTTCCGGCGGCGTGGCCTGCGCGGATCTCGTCTTCGGTGCGCGACCAGTTGTCGATCATCCGCCGGCCCGAGCGGTAGGTGTGTTCGGCCTGGATGCGATAGGCGCGCTCCGGCTGGCGCTCCAGCAGCGCATCGAACAATTCGAGGTGCTCGTCCTGCGACTGGCGCAGCAGGTCAGCGTCGAACCAGCGCCAGCGGATCAGGTTGAACAGCGGCACTTCGTTGGCCCTGCGCACCAAGTCGGCAAGGAATGGGTTCTGTGCCGCCGCGCGGATGGTGTCGTGGAAGCGGCGGTTGATCGGCAGGAACGCATCGCGGATCTCGTCGTCCCAGCGCCGCTCGCGCACCAGTGCCCCGGTCTGCGCCAGCAGGTCGCGAAGTTCGGCCTCAGCGGCGGGAGACAGCCCGTTCTCGGCGGCAAGCCGCGCCGCCAGTCCCTCGAGTTCTGTGCGCACGCGGAAGATCCGCGCGATGTCCTCGACCGTGAAGCGTCGCACCGTGTAGCCGGCGTTGGGCGTGTAGTCGAGCAGCCCCTCGGCCGCGAGCGCCGAGAGCGCATTGCGTACCGGGGTTCGCGATACGCCGATGCGCTCGGCAAGATCGACTTCATTCAGTCGGCTGCCGCCGGGATATCGCGCCTCGGCGATCCCCTCCCTGATATGGCGCATGACCTGCTGGCCGCGTGTCGACATCGCTCTCTCCGTTTTCGGTCTTTTGTATCCAGCGGGCGGCGCGGCGCAAGGACGAAGGCGCGTCGCAGGTTGATCACGGCCTGAATTGTATCCAATCCGTCTTGTAAGTCGAAATATTCGGGCGTAGGACTCCCGTGATGGCGCAATATTTCGGATTGGGAGTCTTTTTGGATGCCGAACGCATGTTTTATTGGATGCAATCTGGCCGTTCCGCCTCAATCTGAGACCCTTTCGTGAACTTCGCCGAGGATTTTGCGGAACGCTTCCGCCTGCGCATCGCGGCGCTGCCGGCCAACCTGCAAGGCGCGGTCTGGGTGGTCATGGCCGGGCTGGTCCTGACGGTGATGACCGCGCTCATCAAGACCGTCGGCTCGACGATCCCGGTAGTTCAGATCCTGTTTGTTCGCCAGATCGTGATGACCGCGGCGATGCTGCCGCGGATCCTGCGCGATCCGCGTGACGCGTTCCACACCACCAGCCCCAGGCTGCACCTGGCGCGGGTGGGGCTGTCGTCCGTGGCGATGACCGCCGGCTTCACGGCCATGGTCCACCTGCCGCTGGCCGATGCCGTGGCGATCAGCTTTTCGCGGTCCTTCTTCGTGGCGATCTTCGCCATCGTGATCCTGCACGAGATTGTCTGGGCGCACCGATGGATCGGCATCATCGCCGGATTCCTGGGCGTGGTGATCATCACCGATCCGCGCGGCGCAGAGGTGGATGGATACACCTTGCTGGCCCTGCTTGCGGCGGCGGCGGTGGCGATGATCATGGTGATCGTCCGCAAGCTGGCGCAGAGCGAGAAGCTGGGCACGGTGATCACCTATCAGGCGGTGGGCGTCGGTGCGATCCTCGCGATCCCGGCGGCGATGTCCTGGGTCGCGCCCACGCTCGAGCAATGGCTGCTGCTTCTCTGCATCGGCACGCTGTCGACCGTGGGGCAGAGCCTCAACTTCCTGGCCTTCCGCGTCGGCGAGGCGACGGCACTGGCCCCCTTCGACTACCTGCGGCTGGTCTATTCGGCGCTGATCGGAGCGGTTTTCTTCCTCGAGGCACCAACGCTCACCACGCTGGGGGGCGCGTTGCTGATCGTGGTCGGCACCCTATGGGGCTTCTGGATGGAAAAGCGCTATCGGCATGTTTGACGCAGATTGGGCCGCGGCGCAGGCGGCGGCAGAGGAAGAGCTCGAGCGCTGGGACGAACAGGGGCCGGGTGCGGTTGTGCTCGGCATCGAGCGGGGCAGGCTGCAACTGCTGGCCGCCCGTGGCCGGGCCGAGTGCGGCGGGGCGGCGCTCGACGGGACCAGCGTGTTCCGCTGGGCATCGGTCACCAAGCATGTGCTTGCCGCGTGTCTGCTCGAGAGCGGCGTGCTGCCGCTCGAGATGCCGCTCGGTGCGGCGCTGCCGGAGCTTGCGCCCGCTCCTGCCGCCGTCACCGTCGCGCAGGCGCTTGCCATGCAGGGCGGCCTGCCGGACACGCGCGAAAGCCTGACGCTGCTTGGCTTTCACGCGCTCGACCGGACCGATGCGGCCGCGCTGCTGGCCTGGTCCGCCGGGATTGACCGGCTGAACGCCGAGCCGGGCACGGAGGTCGCCTATTCCAACGGCGGCTACCGCCTGCTCGAGGCGGCCCTTGCGCGGCGCGGGGTGGTCTTTGCCGAATGGGTCGCGGCACGCGCAGGGCGGCTCGGCCTCGGGATGCACGCCTCGGAGCACTGGAGCGATCCGGTGCCCGGCCTCGTGCCAGGCCATGTTGTCGGCCAAACCGGCTGGAGCCACGGCGCACAGGGCATGCACCTGTCTGCGGCGGGCTCGCTCTCGGGCTCGGCGGAAGACCTGGCGCTCTGGCTCGCCGATCTTATGCCGCGCCCGGAGTTTGCGCGGATGTCCCGACCGCTGCCATTGGCGTCTGGACAGGCGACAAGCTACGGCCTTGGGCTGCGGCTCTTGCAGATCGGCGGCGAGATGGTGGCCGGGCACGGCGGCGCACAGCCGGGCTATCGCGCCGGGTTTCTCTGCGCTCCGGGTGAAGCGCGGGCGCTGGTCGTGCTGAGCAACCGCGACGACGGCGATGCCACCGGCATCGCGGCGCGCGTCTGGGCGCGGATGCGCAGCACGCGGCTGCGCCGCGACGCGGTGGGCACCTGGGCACCGCCGGGGCTCTACGCGGCCCCGGGCGGCGATCTCTGGGCCGAAGTGAAGCCCGGCGCGATTTCCGTGCGTGACGCCGAGGAGGCCTTGTTCGCCGCGTCCGATGGCTGGGTCGAGAGCGCCGCGCCGCAGTCCATGATGCGGTTGCGCTGCACGGATGGCGCGATTGTGGGAGAGATGTTCCACAAGCCGGTGCGCCTTCTGCCGGTCTCTGCCGGAAACGGCGAGGCGGAAGCGCCCGAACTCGATGGCCACTGGATTGGTGACGGTGCGCTGCTCGGCATCCGCGGGACCCGCCTGCGGTGGGGCGCGGGGCCGCGTGCGACAGACGTGGCGTTGACGCCGCTGGGCAATGGACGATGGCTGTTTCCCGCCATGGGGCGCCGCATCTGCCTGACGCGGCTCGCCCCGGACCGAGTCCGGCTGTCGCTGGCGCGCTCGCGGGTCGTCGAATACCGAAGGCTTTGACCCTCGCTGCGATCAACCATGCCATCGCTCAGTCGAGGTTGTCGGCAAGCTATTGTGTTGCTTAGAAAAATTTGATTGACGCGCGGGAAGAGGGGGAATGACTTTCCGCTGCGGCGGTCGTCCAAAAGCTTCCGAGCGTATCGCTCGGGCTCGATCAGAAAGTGATCCAACTCGGTTCCAAGCTTGGGGAACGAGGCCATCCCGGTCAAACTTTCGCGGTGACATGAAGAGTGCCGCGGAAGCGCGTGGATGTCTGGCTTCGGTCTTTTGCCGCCCTTCTCGGCTCAGGATTCTCCGGCGAACACCCTCGGTCGCACGGCGCTGGCGGTCGTGGTCCTGCCGGATTTCGACAGGTGCCAGCCCCGCAGCGCGCGTGTGGGGCAGTCGATCACCATCCGTCCTTAGCGGTCCAGATGCGGGCGGACGCGGTCGACCGTGCCTCGTTCGGTGCAGGGTCGCACGTCCGGCGCGCCTCCGAGACCGTCGTGTTGTCCTGGATGATTTCGATCACCGGGGCTGCCTTGGGCTTCGCCCTCCATGCGTGATGCTGGCGTCCATCGTCATGCGCATCGCGTGTCACATGCTCGGCGGGGCCTGGGTATAGGTTCGGCCTGCCAGCGGATCCCTTGAGGAGCCGAGACAATTTTGCGGTGCCGGGGATCGGTCAATCGCCAGGCCGCCAGGCACTTGGGGTGCGCCGGGAGTCCCGGCGGAAAGCAGGGCAATATCCCGGTCAAAGCGCGCTTGTGCCGGGACGAGTGGCTCAAGCGCGCCGTGATCTTGGCTGCCCTGTTCAGGGGCCGGAGGCGCGTGTGGCTCTCCGCCGTGATGGTTGCCCAGGCGTCTCCGCCTCGCTTGTCGAGACGTCGGGTCCGATCGCGAAGCTTTCAGACCTCGCCGAAGGGCCAGGGCCCGGGTACGTGCCCGACCGGGATCTGCATCGAGGTGAAGCCCTGGTCGGCCGCATGGCTGATCAGGGTCAGCGCGCCGGGCTCGAGCGTGAGGCAATTCTCGGCATCGGCGCGGCGGTCGAGATGCACCGCGTGACAGGGTGCCGGGACGATCTGGCAGGGCACGGCTCCGATCTGCGCGCTCGCCGTGCGATGCACGTGACCCGAAATCATGCGAACCGGGCCCGGATGGGCTTCGAGCCGGCGCAGGACTGCCGCACCATCGTGCAGGTTGTCGGCATCCATCGCCGCAATGCCCGAGGCCATCCACGGGTGATGCGTCGCGACCAGCGCGGGCCGGCTGCCGATGCGGGTCAGCGCGGCATCGAGGAAGGCATGGCCTTCCTCACCCAGCTCGCCGTGGTGTGCACCCTCGCGCAGGGTATCGAGCGCGATCAGGTCCCAATCCTCGAAGCTGCGCTGCCAGTTCACCTCACCGCTGGCCGGAAGCCAGTCGGTGCCTGCAAAGACCGTCCGCATGGGCGCGCGACGGTCATGATTGCCGGGGATCGCCCACCAGGGCAGGGCGAGCCGCTGCATGATCGTGGCGAAGCGGCGGTACTCGTCCTCGGTGCCGTGATCGGTGAGATCGCCGGTCACCAGAACGCCGGCGACCGGCCCCAGCTCGGGCAGGCGGGTGTTGATCGTGGTGATCGCCGACATCAGCGCGGCGGCGGTGTCGGAATGGCCGTAGGCGAGGGCACCCTCGGGCACGATATGCGTGTCGGACAGGACGATGATCGAGGTCATGGGGGTCTTTCAATCAGGCTGCGGCGGGCAGGGTCAGGATCGCATGCGGCGGAATGGACAGCCGCACCGTGTCGCCGGGGCGGGGGGCGCTATGGCCGTGGTGCAGGGAAAACAGAGGCGCCGGGCCGGTGGTGGTCAGCTTGATGCGGTAGTGGGTGCCGAGGAAGGTCACCGCGTCCACGGTCGCGGGCAGGGGGCCGGCATCGTCGAGCGCAATGTCTTCACCCCGCACCCAGGCAGTGGTTCCATGCGCGGGCTGCGCCAGCGGCAAGACCGCCCCGTCGATGAGCAGCCTGTCGCCTTCGATCCGCCCGCCGAGCGGCATCGCGTTGCCGACGAAGCGCGCGACGAAGGCGTCGGCGGGGCGTCGGTAGAGCGCCTCGGGCGCACCGATCTGCAGCATGTTTCCCATGCTCATCACGGCGACCCGATCGGCGATCGCCATGGCCTCGTCCTGGTCGTGGGTGACAAAGACGGCGGTTGTCCCGACGGCGCGCAGCAGCTCGGCCAGCTCGTCGCGCAGGTCGGTGCGCAGCGCGGCATCGAGGGCGGAGAGCGGCTCGTCGAGCAGCAGCACCCGCGGGCGCGGCGCCACGGCGCGGGCCAGCGCGACCCGCTGGCGCTGGCCGCCCGAGAGCGCGGTGATCGCACGGTCGGCGTAGGGCTCGAGGCGGCACAGGGCGACCACCTCTGCAACCCGTGCGGCGATCGCGGCACGCGGCAGCCCTGCCATCTTCAGCCCGTAGCCGATGTTGCCGCGCACCGACATGTTGGGGAACAGCGCGTAGTTCTGGAACACCATGCCGATCTTGCGCCGCTCGACGGGCAGGCGCGTCACATCCTCGCCGTTGAAGCTGAGCGTGCCGCCCGCATCGGCGCTCTCGAGCCCGGCGATGATCCGCAGAAGCGTGGTCTTGCCGCAGCCGGAGGGGCCGAGCAGCGAGAGGATCTCGCCCTCGGCGATCTCCAGCGATGTGGGGTTCAGGGCACGTGTGCCATCCGGGAAGGTCTTGGCGACCTTCGAGAGCGTCAGGGTCATCGGAACATCCTCTGGGCGCGGGAGCTGGCCCATTGCATTGCCATCAGCAGCGGCACGATCATCACGAAGAAGACCAGCGTGTAGGCCGAGGCGATCTCGAGCCGCATGGAGGCGTAGCTGTCGGCCAGCCCCACCGGCAGGGTTTTCAGGAACGGGGTGTGCAGCATCCACGTCAGGTTGAACTCGCCGATCGACAGGGTGACCACCGTCAGCCCCCCGGCGAGCACACCGGGCAGCGCGTTGGGCACCACCACGTCGATGAAGCGGCGCCATGGCCCGGCGCCGAGCGTGGCGGCGCTTTCCTCAAGGCTCCTGAGATCGATCGCCGCCAGTACGGCGAGCACGGCACGCAGCATGAAGGGCAGCGTGTAGAGCACGTGGCCAACGAGGATGAAGCTCCAATGCGCGCGGAACCCCTGCAGGCTGCCGTAGAGCTGCAGGAGCGCCAGCGCCAGCGCGAGGCCCGGAATGGCGAGCGGCAGCGAGACGAACTCCTCGATCACCCGCGAGCCGCGGCCGGGTCTGCGCGCCAGCGCGTAGGCGGCGGGCACGCCGATCAGCGTGGTCACCACGAGGCAGGCCAGCGCCAGGCCGATCGACAGGAAGATGCTGCCGGAATAGAGCGACCAGACCTCGGCCACCCATTTCAGCGTGAGCCCCGACGAGAGCCCGCGGAAATAGTTCGCGGTGACCCCGGCCAGCACCGACTGGATCGTCGGCACCAGCAGGAAGGCGCAGGCCAGCAGGGTGAGCGTGAGTTGCAGTGCCTTGGCGATCCGCATCTCAGCCCCCCGCCGCGATGGTGCCGCCCGAAAGGCTGCGCGCGGTCAGCAGCAGCCCCCAGGTGACAAGCCCGAGCACCACCGAGAGCGCCGAGGCCATGGCGAAATTCGCCGACAGGGTGAACTCGGTGTAGATGACCATCGGCAGCACGTCGATGTCGGTGGCCAGCGTGAAGGCGGTGCCGAAGGCCCCCATGGCGGTGGCGAAGGCGATGGCCCCGGCGGCGATCAGCGCCGGGCGCAGCGCTGGCAGGAGCACGTCCCATGTCACCCGCCACGCGGGCGCGCCGAGGGTTCGGGCGGCCTCTTCGAGGGCGGGGTCGATCTTCTCGGCGGCGGCCATGACCGTCAGCAGGACGCGCGGGATGGAGAAGTAGAGGTAGCCGAGAAAGAGCCCGAAAGACGAATAGGCAAACACCGTGTGACCGGGGGTGAGCTGGTTGACCAGCCCCTGACGCCCGGCGAGCAGGATGATCATGAAGCCGACGACGACCCCCGGAAAGGCCAGCGGCAAGGTCAGCACAGAGAGAAGCAGGCTGCGGCCGGGAAAGCGGTTCCGCTGCAGGAAGAGCGCCGCCGTGGTGGAGATCGCCAGCGCCGCTACGGTGACCGTCGCCGAGATCCAGATGGTCTGCAGCAGCGCCGAGATATAGCGCGGGGTCTGCAGGATCTGCCAGTAGACCCCCCAGCCGTCGTCGCCCGAGGCGGCGCCGAGCACCAGCCGCGTGAGCGGCAGCGCCAGGAAGGCCAGCGTGAAGCTCGCCAGCGGCAGCAGGCAGGCCAGAGAGAAGAAGCGTATGGACATGTGGGACTTCCGGGCCGTCGGCCCGCTTGGGGAGGGATGGGGCCAACGGCCCGCTGGGAGGACGCTCGGTGTCGCCCTGTCGCGCGTGGCCTCGGCGGTTTGGGTGCCCGGAGGAGGGGTCTCCTCCGGGCGCGGCGTCACTTCACCTCTGACAGGTAGCGCTCGCCAAAGGCCTGCTGGACCGCCTCCATCTGCGCGTAGTCAACCGCGACGGCGCGTTTGTATTCGGAGGCGGGCAGGAACTTCTCGGCGACATCTGCGGGCAGCTCGACCGGGCGGGCGGGTTGCAGGTAGGCGTTGGTCCAGATCGCCTGGCCCTCGTCCGACAGGATGAAGTCGAGCACCTTCTTGCCGGTTTCGGCGTGCGGCGCGTCAGCCACGAGGCCCATCACGTAGGGTACGCGGATCGAGCCTTCGCAGGGCAGGACGAACTCGAAGTTGCCGTCTTCCTGGTACTTGGCGCGATAGGCGTTGAAGTCGTAGTCGAAGAGGATCGGGATCTCGCCCGAGACCACCCGCGCGTAGGAGGTCTGCTTGGGCACCATCGGATCGTTCTGCGCCAGTTCGGAGAAATAGGTGATCGCCGGATCGAAATTGTCGAGATCGCCATCGAAGGCGAGGTTGGCGGCCACCGCGGCGGCGTAGCCGACGAAGGCCGACGACGGGTCGAGATAGCCCACCATGCCGCGATACTCGGGCTTGGTCAGATCGGCGAAGCACTGCGGCACGGGCGCGCCGCCAAGCGCGTCGACGTTCACGAAGAAGCCGATGGTGCCGTAGTGGACGGCGACCCACTTGCCCTCGGGGTCCTTCAGCCCCTCGGGCACGTCCTCGAAGCCTTCGGGCTTGTAGGGCTGCACCAGCCCCTCGGCCCCGGCCTTGATGCCGGTGGTGACGCCGTAATAGGCCACGTCCGCCACCGGGTTGTCGCGCTCGGCGACCAGCTGCGCGAAGGTCTGGCCGGAGTTCTTGTTGTCATGCGGCATCTGCACGCCGATCTCGTGGTCGAGCGCCTCGAGCATCGAGGACCAATCGGCCCATTCCGGCGGGCAGTTGTAGCACACGGCGTCCTCTGCCATGGCCGGGGCGGCAAGGCAGAGCGTTGCGAGAGCTGTTGTCACAAAGGCGACGCGGGCGGTATGAGACATGTGTTCGTCCTGTCAGGTTCGTTTGAACGATGGATTTTGGTCGGGATGGGCTGACGGCGACCGGGTGGCCGCCCGGTCGTCGTCGCGATCCTCCGCCGGGGCGCCAAGCGTGGCTCCGGGACGGAAGGTGAAGGGCAGGGGGGCCGGCGGCTCCGGCATCTCTCCCCGCAGCATGGCGAGAAGCAGGCGGGCCGCTTGCCGGCCCATCGCTTCCGGGTCTGTTTCGACCGTGGTCAGGGGGCGGTCCAGGTGGCGACCGATCTCGATCCCGTCGAAGCCGATCACCGACAGATCCTGCGGCACCCGCAGCCCGAGCTCGCGCGCCGCACGTTGCAGCGCGATCGCCAGGACATCGTTCGAGGCGAAGATCGCGGTCAGGCCGGGGTGGGCAGAAAGCGTCCGGGCAAGAGCGGCCGGGCTGGCAGCCTCGTCCTCAGAAACCTCGACGAGCACGGGGGCGGCCATGCCGAGCGCAGCGCAACCCTGCATGAAGCCGGTGAACCGCGCGCGGGATCTGTCCGAGGTCGAGAACCTGAGCGCGAGAAAGCCGGTGTTGCGGTGACCGGCATCGGCGCATCGGCGCGCGACCTCTCGGGCGGCGGCGGCATTGTCGACATGCGCCGACAGCAGCCCCGCACGCGGATCGTGGAACATCAACACGGCGGGAATGCCGCTCGCGCGCGCCGCGCCCAGCTCGGAGCTGTCTTCGGGTGCCACCATCGTGACGATCAGCCCGTCGACCTGCTTTGCAGTCAGGACCCGGAGCGCCTCGGCGTCACGCTCTGGGTCATAGGTCGAACTGGCGATCAGGCATTGATAGCCCGCATCGCGCAGCTGTTCCTGAGCGCCTTGCACCGCCTCCGCGAAAACCGGGTTTGCCAGCGAGGGCACCAGCACGCCCACCGTCATCGACCGGCTGCTCTGCAGGGCGCGGCCAATGGCGGAAAAGGCGAACCCCAGGTCCGCAGCGGCGCGCTCGACACGTGCCCGGCTGTCGGCACTGGTCGCTCCGGAGCGGTTCAGCACGCGGCTTGCCGTTGCCACGCTGCACCCTGCGCGGGCCGCGACGTCCCGTATCGTGATCTTCGTGCCGCGCGCCATGTCGGGCCCTCATTTGGAAACGTTTCCACAGCCAGATATCGTCGATTCGTAACGTCCGCATGACGGCGCCGGTGTTCTGGTGACGAGAGTTCGACCCGAGCCGCGGCGCCATCGGGACTGGACCTGATCGCCCGCCGCGCGCTCCGGTCTCACCCCTGTTCAGGTTGCCGAAAGGGTCAGCTCATCGACGGGTCTTGCCTTTCGCGGCTGGAAACCCGCTTGCGATCTCGAGGTCGGGAATAGCCTGTCAGCCATGCGAAAATCTCGGACCAGCAGCACTCTTCGACGCGCAAGGCTAGATCCTTCGGAAACCTAAGAACGTGAAACAACTCTGTCTGAAACACTTACGTCCGCCGCGCGTGGAGGCTATGCAGGGGAAAGTTTACCCTAGGTTGCAGGAGCTGCCATGGCCGCCACAACGTCCGGTGTCGCAGGACCCCGCAGGCCGAACCCTCTGGAAATTTGCGCGGCGCTCTGCGCCGGGTCCCTGCTGACGCTCATGTTGCTGAGCAACGGGATGATGGCGGCGCATACGACACCCATCTTCGCCTCGTTGACCGCGCATGGCGTCGGAACGGCGGTGGCGGTGCTGCTGCTTGCGCTGTTCTGGCTCCGCGCTGACAAAGGTCCGAAAGCGCCGCGTGCCCGCGCGCCGCTCTGGGCCTATCTCGGCGGGATTTCTGGCGCGCTCACCGTCGTCGTCTCGACGGTGGTGGTGAACTCGTCGCTGGCGCTGACCGGGACGATGGCGCTGGGGCTGGCGGGGCAGGTGGTGCTGGCGCTGATCTTCGACGCCACGGGCGCGCTGGGCATGGAGCGGCGCTTGCCGCGCCGCAATGACCTTTTGGCGCTCGCGGCGATCATCGCCGGGACGCTGCTGATTATCTTCGCACGGGGAAGCGCGGCATGATCTGGATGATCCTTCTCGGCATCGGGTCCGGCATGCTGGTGACCCTGTCGCGGCAGCTCAACGGGCGGCTCGCGCTGTCGACCTCGGCGATGCAATCGTCCTTCTGGAACCATGCCGTTGGGTTTGCCGTGCTGGTGCCCTGCGCACTGGTGGCGGGCAGTCTCTGGCCCGCCGAAGCCGCCAGCGCGCATTGGTTCGCCTGGGTGGGCGGGGCGATCGGGGTGGTCTTCGTGGCCAGCGGCAGCTGGCTCATTCCGCGCCTGGGCGCCGCCCTCACCGGCGGGCTGCTGGTCGCCGGGCAGATGCTGTCGAGCGTGGCGCTGGATCTTCTGCGTGGCGTGGATGCGATGCTGGCGCTGCAACTCGCGGGCGTCGTCCTGATCCTCTTTGGGGTCTATCTGAGCCGCCGCAACTGAGGCCCGACGGCCGGGGTGTAGGGGCGGCGAAGCGCCGCGCGCAATTCCGACTGAAAGACACGGTCTTGTAAGTTGACTGTTTTTGTAGTGATTGGTAGCGCAAGGACAGCGCCGCCGGTCACGCGGTGCAGGAACAGTCAGAGGCGACACGACCATGAGCATTCCCCGGCAGATCTGGCCTGAATCCTTCGAGCGGCTCTACGTCGCGAACGGCCACTGGCAGGGCGAGACCTTTGGCCGGATGCTCGACCGGCTGGAAGCCGATTTCGGAGAGCGTCTCGCGCTTGTCGCCGGCGAGGCGCGCTGGAGCTACGCCGAGCTTGCCCGCCGCGCCCGCGTCGCGGCCGAGGGCTTCGCGGGTCTGGGGCTCGCGCCGGGAGAGCGGGTGCTGGTGCAGCTGCCGAACCGGGCGGAGTTCCTAGTGGCTGTCTTCGGCCTCTTCTACGCGGGGTTGGTGCCGGTCTACGCGCTGCCCGCCCACCGCGAGACCGAGGTGCTGCATCTCGCCGCCAAGTCCGGGGCGCGGGCCTATGTGATCGCCGACCGGCACGACGGCTTCGACTACCTGCCGCTGGCGCGCAAGGTGCTGGCGGAAGTGCCGGGCGTCGCCCATGTGATCGTGGCGGGCGCGGCGGCGGAATTCACCGCCTTCGACGGCCTTGGAGACCAGGGGCTGACTGCCCCTGTTCCGCGCAACCCGCGCGAGGTCGCCTTCCTGCAGATCTCCGGCGGCTCGACGGGCCTGCCGAAGCTGATCCCCCGCACCCATGACGACTACCTCTACAGCGTCCGCGCCTCTGCCGAGATCTGCGGGCTGAACGCCGAGAGCGTCTACCTCTGTGCCCTCCCTGCCGCGCACAATTTCCCGATGAGCTCGCCCGGGTACCTCGGCGTGCTGCACGTGGGCGGCACCGTGGTCATGAGCCCGAACCCGCAGCCCGAGGTCGCCTTCCGCCTGATCGCCGAGCACGGCGTGACGATCACCGGCCTCGTCCCGCCCCTCGCGCTGCTCTGGATGCAGGCCGCGCCGCGCTCGAAGCACGACCTCTCGAGCCTGCAGGTGCTGGGCGTCGGCGGCGCAAAGTTCATCCCCGAGGCGGCGGCCAGGGTCCGCCCGACGCTTGGCTGCACGCTGCAGCAGGTCTTCGGCATGGCTGAGGGTCTGGTGAACTACACCCGCCTCGACGATCCCGAAGACATCATCATCAACACCCAGGGCCGCCCGATCAGCCCCGACGACGAGGTTCTGGTGCTTGACGACGACGGCAATCCGGTACCCGAGGGCGAGCCCGGAAACCTCTACACCCGCGGGCCCTACACCATCCGCGGCTACCACGAGGAGCCCTCGGCCAATGCCCGCAGCTTCACCCCCGACGGCTTTTACCGCACCGGCGACGTGGTGCGCCGCCTGCCCGGCGGCTACCTGGAGGTGCGGGGCCGGGCCGGGGATCATATCAACCGCGCCGGCGAGAAGATCTCGGCCGAGGAGGTCGAGGACCACCTGATCGCGCATGAGGGCGTCTTCGATGCCGCCGTCGTGGCGCTGCCCGACAAGTTCCTCGGCGAGAAGACCTGCGCCTTCGTGGTGCGCGCCGAGGGCGAGGTGCAGTCGAAGGACCTAAAGGCCTTCGTCCGCGACCGCGGCATCGCCGAGTTCAAGGTGCCGGACCAGATCGTCTTTGTCCCCGCCTTCGAGACCACCGCCGTGGGCAAGGTCAGCCGCAAGGCGCTGCGCGCCGCGCTTAAGGACACCTACCTGAACAAAGGAGACGCCGCATGAGCCTGACGCAGGAGAAAATGCGCGCCGACATCGCCGAGGCGCTGGAGATCGCGCCGGAAGAAATCACCGCCGAGGCCAACCTCTTCGACCTCGGGCTCGACTCGATGCGGCTGATGTTGCTGGTCATGGGCTGGCAGGACGAGGCCGAGGACGCGGATCTCTCCGAGATCTGGGAGCATCAGACCTTTGCCGGCTGGTGGGGTGTCGTCGCGGCCCAGAAGGTCGGGGTCTGACATGATACCGGGGCGCACGGCTTTCCCGCTCACCGAGGCGCAGGAGGGCCTGTGGTACGCACAGGCGCTCGACCGCGCGAACCCGATCTTCAACTGCGGCCAGTACATCGAGCTGCGCGGCGGGCTTGACGTCGCGCGTTTCACCCGCGCCTTCGACGCGGCGGTGGCGCAGAGCCCTGCCTTGCGCCTGCGCTTCGGCATGGAAGGCGGCGCGCCGCGGCAATGGCTGGCCGAAGCGGGGCCGCGGCTGGAGGTGGTCGATCTGGCCAATGCCGGGGATCCCGAGGCCGAGGCGCTGGCGCGCATGTGGGCCGACAATGATCGCGCCATCGACCTTGCCGAGGAGCAGGCCAGCCGTTTCGCGCTCTATCTTCTGAGCGGGGACCGCGCCTTCTGGTACGAGCGCATCCACCATCTCGCCACCGATGGCTTCGGCATCGTGCTTCTGACCAACCGTGTCGGAGAGCTGTATTCGGCGCAAGAGACCGGCAAGCCTCCGGCGCCGTTCCCGGCGCTCGGTGCTGTCTTCGAGGAAGACGCCGCCTACCGGGCTTCCGAACGCCGCGCGGCGGAGGCCGCCTTCTGGCAGGGCGAGATGCGCGGACTGGAAACGGTGGCAGGTCCCGCCGAGGGTCGGGCGGTCACCTCGACCCGCTTGGACCGGGCGCGTGCCGAACTGTCGCAGGAGTTTCGCGCCAGGCTGATGGCCGTCTCGAAGGCCGCAAGAGTGGGCTGGCCCGACGTTCTGACGGTGCTGACCGCCGCCTATTTCTCGCGCGTCTCGGGGACCGGCGAGCGGGTTTTCGGCCTGCCCTTCATGGGACGCATGGGCACGAAGGCCGCCCGCGTCCCCTGCATGTGGATGAACGTGCTGCCCTACCGCTGCGACCCGGATGAGGATACGCCGCTGCCGGAGCTGCTGCAGGCCGAGGCGCGGCGGCTCGGCAGCCTGCGCAAACATGGGCGCTACCGCTCCGAACAGCTGCGCCGGGACCTGCGCCGCACCGCCATCGATGCCCGTCTCTATGGTCCGCTGATCAACGTGCAGCCTTTCGACATGCCGCCGCGCTTCGCCGGGCTTGAGGCGCATCTGCACATCCTCGGCGCGGGGGCGGTGGACGACATCACCGCCACCTTCCGGGGCGACGCGATTGCCTCGCTGTCGCTCGAGATCGACAGCAACCCGGCGCTCTATTCCAAGGCGGAGGCGCGGGCGCACCTCGCGCGTCTGGAAGTCTTCTTGATGGGGGCGCTCGGCAGCGAAAGGCTCGCCGACGTGCCGACGCTGACGCCGCAGGAAGAGCGGTGGGCGGTGCATGGGGTCAATGCCACGGATCATCCGGTCCCCGAGATCACGCTCACCGATCTCATATGCGCGCAGATGCGTGCCACGCCGGACGCGCCTGCGGTGGCTTTCGGGTCAACGACCCTTAGCTATGCCGAACTGGACCGGCGCTCCGCCGCCCTCGCGTCGGCGCTGCACGCACGAGGGGCCGGGCCGGGAAAGGTGGTGGCCACGGCGCTGCCGCGCTCCGAGCACCTTGCGGTGGCGCTGGTGGCAATCCTGCGCGCCGGGGCGGCCTATGTCCCGCTCGATCCCGAGAACCCGCCCGCCCGGCTCGGCGCGCTGCTCGAGCGTACCGGCGCTGTGGCGCTGCTGGCCGAGGCGGATCTCGACGCCGGCGGCATGGCCCCCTTTGCGCCCGAGGCATGGCCCGAGACCGGTGAAGCGCCCGAGCCCGGCACCACGCCGGACGATCTGGCCTATATCCTCTTCACCTCCGGCTCGACCGGCGAGCCCAAGGGGGTGATGATCGAGCACCGCGCCATCGTGAACCGGCTGCTGTGGATGCGCGACCACTATGGTATCGATACCGCGGACCGCATCCTGCAGAAGACCCCGATCACCTTCGACGTGTCGGTCTGGGAGCTGTTCCTGCCCTACCTCTGCGGCGGCACGCTGGTCTTTGCCGAACCGGGCGCGCATCGCGACCCCTCGGCCATCGCGCGGCTGGTCCGTGCGCAGGGCATCACCACGATGCATTTCGTGCCCTCGATGCTCTCGGCCTTCCTCGAGGCCCCGGCGTCGGAAGGGCTCGAACTGACGCGCGTTTTCTGCTCTGGCGAGGCGCTGACCGCCGAACACAGGACCCGCTTCCACGCGCGGGTCAAGGCGCAGCTGCACAACCTCTATGGCCCGACCGAGGCGGCGGTGGACGTGACCTATTGGGACGCCGCGCCCGAGGACGAGAGTCAGCCGTTGCCCATCGGCTTCCCGGTCTGGAACACCCGCGTGCATGTGCTCGACGCGCGGATGCGCCCGGTGCCGCCGGGTGTTCATGGGCAGCTCTACCTCGGCGGGGTGCAACTGGCGCGGGGATACCTCGGGCGACCCGATCTGACGGCGGAACGCTTCGTCCCCGATCCCTTCCGCCGTGGCGCGCGGCTCTACGCGACGGGGGACGTGGCCTTCATGCGGCCCGACGGGGCGGTGGTCTACGCGGGCCGCGCCGATCATCAGGTCAAGATCCGCGGGATGCGCATCGAGCCGGGTGAGATCGAGGGGGCCATCAGGGTCACCGGGCTGGTGCGCGACGCCGTGGTCATCGCCCGCGCCGACGGTGGCGCGGAGCCGCGACTCGTGGCCTATGTGCTGACCGGCCCGGCCTTCGACAGCGCGCCGCTGCTGGCCGACCTGGCGACCGCGCTGCCCGCGCACATGGTGCCCGCGGCGGTGGTCGCGCTGGAAAGCTGGCCGATGACCAGTTCCGGCAAGCTGGACCGCAAGGCGCTGCCCGCGCCGGTGCTGTCGATGCCGAAGGGCACGCCGCCGGTCGGCCCGGTCGAGGAACGTCTCGCGGCGCTCTATGCCGAGGTGCTGCACCTGCCGCAAGCGCCGGGGCGCGAGGCGGATTTCTTCGACCTTGGCGGCGACAGCCTGACGGCGCTGACCCTCAGCTTCCGCATCGAAGCCATCTTCGGGCAGGATCCGGGACTGGGGCAGATCTTCGAAACGCCCGGTCTTGCCCAGCTCGCACGAGCGCTGGAGATGGCGGACACGGCCCGCGCGGGTCTCGCCCCGTTGCTGCCGCTGGCCGAGGGGCAGGGGGCGCTGCTCTTCATCCTGCACCCGGCGGGCGGGTTGGGCTGGGGCTATCGGCGGCTGGCGCGGGCATTGACGGCGCCGCGCCCGGTCTTTGCCCTGCAATCCCCGATGCTGACCGGCGCACCGCTGCCCGGTGCTCTTCGCGCGCTGGCGTCGGATTACGCGGACCGGATCGAGGCGCAGGCACCACGCGGGATGATCCATCTCGCAGGCTGGTCAGTGGGTGGTATTCTCGCCCAGGAGGTCGCGGTGGAGCTCGCGGCGCGTGGCCGCGCGCTGGGGCTGGTCGCGATGCTCGACAGCTATCCGGCAGAGTGCTGGCGCGCCGAGCCCGAGCTGACCGACGCCGAGGCGTTGCGCGCGCTTCTGGCCATTGCCGGGCACGATCCTGACCGCCACCCGGATCTCGACAGCCGCGCCGCAGTGGTAGGCTTTCTCAAACAGGGCGGCACCCCGCTCGGCAGCCTGCCGGACGCGGTGCTTGATGCGGTGGTGCAGCTGGTCACCGGCACCAACCGGCTGATCCGGGGGCACCATCATCGGCGCTACGACGGCGTGCTCACCCATGTCCGCGCGGCGCGCGATCACGCGGGCCGCGACCTGCATGCGGGGCTCTGGGCGCCTCATGCGGCGCAGGTGGTGGCGATCGACCTGCCGCTGTTGCACCCCGAAATGGTCTCGCAGGCGGCGGCCGAGGCGCTGGGGCCGGCGTTTTCGGCGCGCATGGTCGCGGCAGAGGCTGGGCAGCTGACGGAGGTGCTGCGCGCCTGAGCCGCGGTGCGGGGCTCAGGCGCGGGCGGCCAGTGCCAGGGCACCCGGCAGCGAGGCGGGCAGCGCGGCGATATGCACCGCGCCGGGATAGACCTGTGCCGAGATCTCCAGCCCTGCAGGTCTGGCCCGCAGCCGCTCGATCGCCCGCAGCGTCGCGGCGGGCGGGCCGTCCGGCTGCGGGCCGGCGCTGCCGGTGCGCTTTTCCCTGTCGCCCATGCCGAAATGGAGCGGCCGGGCGCGCCCCTCGGCAATGCTGCGGGTGTCCACGAGCCGCGCCACCAGCGCTTCATCCCACCAGACCGAGGGGCTGATCGCGGCAAAACGGGCAAAGCTCTCGGGGCGCGTCAGTGCGCTATAGAGCGTGAAGAGCCCGCCGAAACTGTGTCCCCAAAGCGTGCGCCGCGCCGGATCGACAGGCAGGTCACGCTCGACCTCGGCGCGGATGCTGCCGGTGAGCCGGGCGAGGTAGGTCTCGGCCCCGCCCGCGAGGCGCTCGGGGTGATGCGGGTCCGGGCGAGGTGCGGCTCCGGCGCAGACGGGAGGCGAGTAGTCGAAGATGCGGTGCGCGCGGGCGAACTGCTTTTCGGTGTCATAGCCGATGCCCGCGAGCACCAGCCCCGGCGCGGATTCGAGCAGCGCAGGGGTCAGGAAATCGAAGGCGGCGTTGCCGTCCAGCATGTAGAGGATCGGCCAGCCGCTGGCGGGCGCGCCTTCCTTCGGCACCGCGAGGAAGAGCCGGACAGCCGGTGCCTCGGGGTCGTCGGGACCACAGCTTGCGCGTGGCAGGACGCGGCTACTCAGGACGTGCGAAGCAACGGGCACCGAAAGGATTTCCAGCGTCGCCTCGCGCCCGCGATGCGGTGGCAGGGGGGCCTGCGGGGCTGTTTCGCACATGACATTCGCTCTCGGGCTTATTAGTTGACAATACCACTCAAGTAATTTCCCTTGGCGCCGGCTGCAATGGCCGATCGTGCCGAAGAAAGGACTCCCATGACTCTGCGTCTCAGGCATCCGCGAACCCTCTGGGCCAGCTGGCTCCCGTTTGCCCTTCTGCTGGTTGTTGCGAGCCTGACGCTGTCTGCCGCGCCGGTCCGGGCCGAGATCCGGGTGACCGATCTGGCGGGACGCGACGTGGTGCTGCAGGCTCCGGCACAAAGGATCGTGCTGGGCGAGGGGCGGCACCTTGCGGTGCTGGGGATGTTGCACGATGATCCGGTGGCGCTGCTGGCGGGCTGGCGGCAGGACAAGGGGCTCGACCCGGCCACCTATGAGGCCTATCTCGCCAAGTTCCCGGCGCTGGCCGACGTGGCGGCGGTGGGGGCGGGCAACCGGCAGCTCTCGGTCGAGAGCACCATCGCGCTGATGCCGGATCTCGTGCTGCTGAGTCTCATGGATGCGCGCGATCCGCAGATGGAGATGCCGCTGCGCCAGCTCGAGGCCGCGGGAATCCCGGTGGCTTTCGTAGATTTCTTCACGGCGCCGCTGGACAACACCCTGCCGAGCCTGCGTCTGATCGGCGCGCTGACCGGGGCCGAAGCGCGGGCGGAGGACTTTGCCGAATTCTATCAGGAGCACCTTGATGCCCTGCGCCTGACGTTGAAGGCCACGCAGCCCGCACCGCCGCGTGTGTTCATCCACGTGCACGCGGCGCCGAACGGCTGCTGCGCCACCGTCGGGCCGGGTGTTTTCGACGAGTTCGTCGAGGCGGCCGGCGGCTATAACATCGGCCGCGACAGCGTGCCGGGGGTGATGGGCAACGTCGGGCTCGAGAACCTGCTGGCCGCGGATCCCGACGTCTACCTTGCCACGGGCGGCGCGCATATGGCGGCGCGGGGCGGGTTGGTGCTGGGCGCAGGCATCGACGCGGAGACGGCGGAGCAGAGTTTCGCCGCGCTGACCGCGACCCCCGGCTTCGCGGACCTGCGCGCCGTTCAGGAAGGGCGGGCGATCGGCATCTGGCACCTGTTCAACGACTTCCCGGCGCATATCGCGCTGATCGAGGCGCTGGCCAAGCGCTTCCACCCGGACCTTTTCCCGGACCTCGACCCGATGGCCACCATGGCCGAGTTCGAGGACCGTTTCTCGCCGGTTCCGATGAGCGGCAGCTACTGGACCCCCGCCGAATGAGCGCGGTGGAGGCGATCCTTGCCGAACAGACCCGGCGCAGCCAGCGCCGCGTGCAACTTGTTGCCCTGCTTGCGATTGGGGCGCTCGCCTCGGTTCTGCTCGACCTCGTCTCGGGGCCCTCCGGCCTGCCGCTCGGGCAGGTGCTGCGGGCGTTGACCGGCCTCGGCGAGGTGCCGAAGGCCGCCGAGGTGATCGTCTGGCAGGTGCGCCTGCCGGTGGCGGTCATGGCGCTGCTGGTCGGGGCGGCGCTGTCGCTCTCGGGCGCCGAAATGCAGACCGTGCTCGACAACCCTCTGGCCGAGCCCTTCACTCTGGGCATCTCCGCGTCGGCGGCGCTTGGTGCCGGTACGGCGATCGTTCTGGGTCTCGCGATTCCCGGCATTCCGGCGCTCTGGGCCGTCTCGGCCAATGCGTTCCTCTTCGCGCTGCTCGCGCTGGGGCTGCTGCAACTTGCCGCGGCACTGCGCGGCGGCGGCTCCGAAGTGGTGATCCTGCTGGGCATCGCGGTGAATTTCACCGCTGCGGCGCTGCTCGCGCTGGTGCAATTCGTCGCCTCGCCGGACGCGCTGCAGCAACTGGTGTTCTGGACCATGGGCAGCCTCGTCAACGCCCGCTGGGAGGGCATCGCGGTGCTGGCGCTGGTGCTGGCGCTCTGCCTGCCGTTCTCGCTGGCCGCCTCGTGGCGGCTGACCGCGCTGCGGCTCGGGGCTGATCAGGCGCAGGGCTTCGGGCTCGACGTGGCGCACCTGCGGCGCTGGACGCTGGTGCGGGTGAGCCTGCTGGCCGCGGCCTCGGTCTCGATGGTCGGCGTCATCGGCTTCGTCGGCCTCGCCGGGCCGCATATCGCGCGCATGGCGGTCGGCGAGGATCACCGTTTCCTGCTGCCCGCCAGCCTCTTCACCGGGGCGCTGCTGATGTCGCTGGCCTCGGTCGCCTCGAAGCTGCTGGTGCCGGGCATCCTGCTGCCGGTGGGCATCGTCACCTCGCTGGTCGGCCTGCCGGTGTTCTTCGCGCTGATCTTGCGGGGGAGCGCGCGATGAGCCTCGATATTCGTGGCCTGACGGTCGCGCGCGGGACGCGCAAGGTGATCGACGGGCTGACCCTGCCGACGTTTGCAATGGGCGAGTTCGCGGTGATCGCCGGTCCGAACGCGGCGGGCAAGTCGACGCTTCTGCGGGCGATTGCCGGGCTGCTCCCCTCGACGGGCGAGGTCCTTCTGGAAGGGCAGCCGCTGCACGCTCTGCCGCGCGCCGAGATGGCGCGGCTCATCGGCTTCATGCCGCAGAGCCTCGAAAGTCGCTCGGCGCTGACGGTGCTCGACAGCCTGACCGTGGCGATGAACGCGGGCGGCGGGCTGGCCGGGCGGGCGCTGCGCGGCCCCGCCGCCGGGCGTCACGCGCTGGAGGTTCTGGAGCGCTTCGGGCTTGCCGATCTGGCACTGCGGCCGATGGCGGCGCTCTCGGGCGGGCAGCGGCAGGCGGTGGGGCTGGCGCAGGCGATGATCCGCGACCCGAAGCTGCTGCTGCTCGACGAGCCGACCTCGGCGCTCGATCTGGCGCGGCAGTTCCAGCTTCTGTCAGAGGCCCGCAAGCTCGCATGCGAGGGGCGCATCGTCATCGCGGTGCTGCACGATCTGGCGCTGGCGGCGCAATGGGCTGACCGGGTGGTCCTGCTCGAAGGCGGCGCGCTGCGCGCCTCTGGCGCGCCGGCAGAGGTGCTGACGCCGCAGAGCCTGTCACAGGTCTACGGCATCGAGGCACGGGTCGAACGCTGCTCTGAAGGGCGCGTGATGGTCATGGTGGACGGGCTCTCGCAGCCCTGATTTTCAGGAGAGATTATGATGCAGATTCTGGACAGCGCGGAGCGCTACGGCGCCATTTCTCGGCTGCTGCACTGGGCGGTGGCGGTGCTGATCCTGTGGCAATTCCTCGGCATGGGGCTGAAGCTGATCTTCGGGCGCAACGATTTCGTCGGCTTCTTCGTCGGCACCCACCAACCGGTGGGATTTGTCATCTTCTGGCTGGTGGTGGTCCGGGCGCTTTGGGCGCTGGCAAGCCGCAAACGCCGTCCCGAGCATGGCACCGGGCTGGTCGCCAAGGCGGCGGCAGCGGGCCACGGGCTGCTCTATGCGCTGATGATCGCCATCCCCTCTCTCGCGCTGCTGCGCGCCTGGGGAGGCACGCGCGGCTTTGCGCCCTTCGGAATCGAGGTGTTTGCCCCCCGCGAGGCCGAGATCGCCTGGGCCACCGGCCTTGCCAACCTGCTGCACGGCGAGCTCGGCTGGGTGCTGGCGGTGCTGATCCTCGGCCATATCGCCATGGTGGGCGTGCACG
Organism: Salipiger mangrovisoli; assembly: GCF_015223355.1. Lineage (GTDB taxonomy): Bacteria > Pseudomonadota > Alphaproteobacteria > Rhodobacterales > Rhodobacteraceae > Salipiger > Salipiger mangrovisoli. Next base: position 238,707 of record NZ_JADFFK010000009.1, read on the forward strand.
AGAGCCTCTGGCGTGACGGCACGCTGCGCAAGATGGCCGGGCGGCGCTGAGGGCACAACGGCCGCGCGGAGACCTCTGGCACAGACGACCGGCGCTGCTGGTGTCCGGCACCTTTCCCCTGCTTGAAGCAGAAAGAAAAAGCCCCGCCAGGCAGACGAGCCGGCGGGGCGAGTTCGTGCCTGCCGAAGCAGGCACCGGCGGTCGTGAAACCGTTCTTGTCCCTGGAACTCAGTTCGGGCGGTCGGCCATCTCGTCGCGGATCTGCTGACGCAGCACGTCGATCGGGACCAGCTTGCCCTCGCGCTTGAAGTGCCAGTAGGTCCAGCCGTTGCACGAGGGCGCGCCCTCGAGCTGGGCACCGACCTGGTGGATCGAGCCTTTCACCTCGGCGCCGATCAGCGTGCCATCGGCGCGCACCTTGGCGCTCTTGCCCGAGGACGAGACCAGCATCTCGCCGGGGTTCAGCATGCCGCGCTCGACCACCTGGCCGAAGGGCACACGCGGCTCGGCGCGCTTGGCGCGGGTCACTTCCAGCGAGGAGCGGTCGAAGGGGCGGATCGAGGCGATGCGCTTCTCGGCGACTTCGCGGTAGGCCGCCTCGCGCTCGATGCCGATGAAGTCGCGGCCCAGCATCTTGGCGACGGCGCCGGTGGTGCCGGTGCCGAAGAACGGGTCGAGCACAACGTCGCCGGGGTTGGTCGAGCCGACCAGCACACGGTGCAGCAGCGAGGCGGGTTTCTGCGTCGGGTGCGCCTTGTCGCCGTTGGCATCCTTCAGCCGCTCGCCGCCATTGCAGATCGGCAGCACCCAATCGGAACGCATCTGCACGCCTTCGTTCAGCGCCTTCAGCGCCTCGTAGTTGAAGGTGTACTTGGCATTCTCGCTCTTCGAGGCCCAGATCATCGTCTCGTGGGCGTTGGTGAAGCGCTTGCCGCGGAAGTTCGGCATCGGGTTCGACTTGCGCCACACGACGTCGTTGAGGATCCAGTAGCCCGCATCCTGCAGCGCCGCGCCGACGCGGAAGATGTTGTGGTAGGACCCGATCACCCAGAGCGCGCCGTTCGGCTTGAGAAGGCGCTTCGCGGCCTTGAGCCAGTCGCGGGTGAAGCGGTCATAGGCGGCGAAGCTGTCGAACTGGTCCCAATGGTCGTCGACGGCGTCGACGCGCGAGTTGTCGGGACGGTGAAGTTCGCCTTTGAGTTGAAGGTTGTAAGGCGGATCCGCGAAGATCAGATCTACCGACGCCTCCGGCAGGGCGTTCATCTGCTCGATGCAGTCGCCGGAAAGAATCGTGTTGAGTGGGAGCGCTGTTGCGCCCTTCGTTTTGGTCATCGCTGTCATTCTCTGCCTCTGCCCCGGCGCATTTTTGCGCTCTTGGATTGGGGATAAAATGGGGGAACAGCGAATCGGGGTCAATTTGTTTTTTTAAATCAGGACCTTACGTTTGCGTCTTGATACAAGATATTGTGTATGGGTGCGAAGGATCTTCTATGGTGTGGGGTCACACCGAAATCTCGGAGCCCATCCATGTGCTTTTTGGAGCCGTACCCTGCGTTAGTTTCCCACCCGTAATGCGGGTACTGTTGCGCCAAGTCCCGCATCAGAGCGTCCCGCCAAATCTTCGCGACGATCGAAGCAGCCGAGATACTCACAGACTTACCATCCCCCTTAACCACAGCCGTGGCGGGGCAGGGCAGATCGGGCGGCAGGCGGTTGCCGTCGATCAGCAGATGCGCCGGTCGCGCGGGCAGGGCCGCGACGGCGCGGCGCATGGCGAGGTGGGTGGCCTGTAGGATGTTGATCTCGTCGATCTCCTCGACCGTGGCCACGCCGAGCCCGACCTGTGCCTGCGCGCGGATGATCGGCTCCAGCGCCTCGCGGCGCTTGAGGGTGAGTTTCTTGGAGTCGTTGAGCCCCGTGGGGATCAGCGCCGGATCAAGGATCACCGCGGCGGCGACCACCGGCCCGGCAAGCGGCCCGCGGCCAACTTCGTCAACCCCGGCGACCAGCGCGCCACCCGCCCAGAAGGGCGACTCGAAAGATGTATCAGGTCCAGTCATGCCGGTGTTCTGCGCCCTCTGGCGCAGCAGGGCAAGATCAGCGCGCCTTGGGGTGCGTTGCCTCGTAGACCTTCATCAGGTGCACGCTGTCGACCGAGGTATAGGCCTGCGTCGTCGACAGCGAGGCATGGCCAAGAAGCTCCTGGATGGCGCGCAGGTCGCCACCGGCCGAGAGCAGGTGCGTCGCGAAGCTGTGGCGCATTGCGTGCGGCGTGGCGCTGGCGGGAAGGCCGAGCTGCATGCGCGCCTTCTCGGTCACCGACTGGATCAGCCGCGGGTTCAGCTTGCCGCCGCGGGCGCCGCGGAAGAGCGGGCTTGTAGGCGTGATCTCGAAGGGGCAGAGCTTGAGGTAGGTCTCGACCGCGCGGCGGGCCACGGGGATGACCGGCACGATCCGCTCCTTGCCGCCCTTGCCGAGGATGCGCAGCGACTCGGCGAAGGGCCAGTCGGCGCCGGTCAGCCCCAGCGCCTCGGAGATGCGCAACCCGCAGCCGTAGAGCAGGGTGATGACCGCCGCGTCGCGCGCGCCGATCCAGCCCTCGCGCGATTGCATCTCGACGGTGTCGATCATCGCGCGGGCGGCGTCCTCGGTCAGGGGCCGGGGCAGTTTCTTCTGGAACTTGGGCGCGCGGGCAGAGAGCACGGCGGTGGGCTCGAAGCCCTCGCGCTCGGCCAGCCAGCGGTAGAAGCTCTTCACCGCCGAGAGCTTGCGGGCCATCGACCGCGGCGCGCAGCCATTGCCGTGCAGATGCGCCATGAAGGCGCGCATGTCGGGCGTGGTGACGCGGGCGAGCGGCTTCAGCCCCTGCGGTTCGGCGTGGTGCAGCGTCTGGAAGGTGATGAACTCGGCGACGTCCGCGCGATAGGCAGTGATGGTGTTCTCCGAGGCATTCTTCAGCGCGCGAGCGTGGTCGAGCCAGCCTTGCAGCGCGTCGCGCGCCGCCGGAGAAAGCGCAAGGCTCACGACAGCCAGCGACGCATGGTCCGCTCGAACACCCCGCCGAAGAAGGCGAGAAGATCGGTGCCCTGCTGCGGCGTGAACATCTGCGGGTCCTCCGAGCCCATGACCAGCAGGCCGGGCAGGCGGCGCGGGCCGAAGTCGAGCTTGAGGCAGGCCTCGGAGCGGATCAGATCTGCGCGCGGGCCGAAGATGCGCCGGTCTCCGGTGCCGAGCTGGCGCAGCGTGACCTGCCGCAGCGGCGCGTCCACGCGCTCGGTCAGGTAGCTGGCGACGAAGCCGGGTTCCGCCAGCGACAGCACCTCGCCAAGCTTGCTGACGGCGCGGGTGTCGTCGGGATGGCCGGTTTCCAGCACCAGCCGGATGATATCGACCCGCAGGATCGCGGCGACCTCGCCGTTGAGGTCGCGCAGGAAGGGCTCGAAGGCCACCGGGTCGAGCATCCTGAGGATGGCGCGGTGGATCTGGTTGGTGCCGGCAAGGTTCTCGTAGGCGGCGGCGATGACGCTGCGGTGGGTGTCTTCGAGCCGATCCAAGCGCGACTCGAGCCGCTCCATGGCAATGCCGCGCAGGTCCACGATATTGGACCCCATGGCGCGTTCGTTGGACGCGATGAGCGCCTGCATCAGGTCGCGGTCATCGAGAATCATGTCGGGGCGAGAGAGCAGCTGCTCGCGCAGCGTCTCGTCGATACGGGGACTGCTCATGCCTGTTCCGGTCTGTCCGTGCCTGTTCCGGGTGATCCGTGTTTTGTGGCCAAGCCTATCAGGTCCGTCTGCCGATTGCGCCCCCTTTTCTCGGGGTGCAGGCGTGTTTCCGCAGGTTGTGGCGATGTCGCCCATTGGGAAAGGGAAGACTTTGGCAGCGCGAGGTTTTCTGGCAGACTAAACGGGGCACAGGAGGAGGATCCCATGCCCACCATCACCCATCCAAGCTCTGCCCAGACGGTCATCACCACCTTCGAGACCAGCCCCGGCACCTGCCAGGACCTGCTCGAGGCGCTCGAGGCGGCCTATGACGAGTTCATATCGAAGCAGGCGGGGTTCGTCGGGGCGGGTCTGCACGTCAATGACGCGCAGACCCGGATCGCCAACTATTCGCAGTGGGAGCGGCGCGAGGACTTCCTGGCGATGCTGCGCAGCCCCGAGATGCGCGCGTGGAATCGCAGGTTCAACGATCTCAGCCGCAGCTTCGAACCGGTGCTCTACGAGGTCGCGGCGGTTTACTGACGCCGCGCGCGGGGTCTCTGCCAGGCCGAGGGGCGCAGATCACGCCGCCAGCGTGCGGGCGGTGCCGCGGCGTTCGGTGACCCGCAGCCTGTAGCCTTCGCCGCGCACTGTCTCGATCGACAGCGCCGCCTCGACGGGGGCGAGATGGGCGCGCAGGTTGCACATGTAGACATCGAAGACCCGCGGCGCGGGTTCGTTCTCGAAGCCGTAGACGTGGCTCATCAGCGTCTCGCGCGTGGCCAGTCGACCGGGGCGCAGCGCGAGGAATTCGAGGATCTCGTAGAGCTTTGGCGACAGCGAAAGCGTGGTTGCCCCGAAATGCACCCGGCGCCGTTCCAGATCGAAGCGCAGCGGGCCGCAGTCGCTGACCGGCAGCGAGACGCCATGCGCGCGGCGGGCCACCGCGGCGAGCCGTGCGATGATCTCTTCGGGCGCCGCGTCCGAGGACAGCACGGTGTCGGCCCCGGCCATCAGCCAGGCGGCGATCTGCGCGCCGTCGGACTCGCGGGCGATCAGCGCGATCGGCACCTCTGGGTTGAGGTCCCGCAGATGGGCGAGGGTGGTGTGGCTGCGCAGCACGCCGGCATCGACCACCAGAAGATCATGCGCGCCGATACGGTGAAATTCCTCGATGTCCTCGGCTGCTTCGCAACGGGTCAGCAGCGTGCCGGTCTGCGACAGCGCATGGCCGAGGCTCATCATTTTCCAGGTGGTTTCAGCAATCAGGTAGCGCATGGGCAAGCTCCTCCTAAGCACCGCGGGCGTGGGCGCCGACGGCGGGTCCGTTCGATTGGGGCGAGGGTGACCGTTCTTGCAGGTCTGCCGGGTAACCGGGCCATCCCGTGAGCCCATCCGGGTCCGTCGGGGGAGGGCGGCGCGTTCTGCGGCCCGTTCCAAGAGGTACCGCCCAATTGTGCCCGAAATGTGTTGGCATCTTGGGCGGGCGAGGATGATTTGTATCAAGGCGCTATACCTTCGCAGAGCCCATGATGCCGCAAGGTCAGGAAAGGAGGCCTCGTATGTACAAGAACATTCTCGTGCCCATCGCCTTTGACAGCGACTCCAAGGCTCTGAAGTCCATCGAGGTTGCGCAGGCGCTTGCGGACCCGGACGCAAAGATCACCCTGCTGCACGTGATGGAGCACATTCCCGGCTATGCGATCACCTACATGCCGCCCGAGTATCTGGCACAGTCGCGTGCCGCGCTCGAAAAAGAGCTGGGTGACATGGCGGCGAAGCTGCCCCACGCCAAGGGAATGGTGATCGAGGGCCACTCCGGACGCTCCATCCTCGAATACGGCGAGGAGAACGGCTGCGATCTGATCATCATCGCCTCGCACCAGCCGGCGATGAGCGACTACCTGCTCGGCTCGACCGCCGCCGTTGTGGTGCGCCATGCGCATTGCGCGGTGCACGTGCTGCGCTGACCTTCGCAGGGGGCGTGACATCTTGGTCGAGGCACCCCGCGCTGTCGCGCGCGGTGCCTCGGAAACTCAGGAGATGCGGCGCAGGTCGCCAGAGCTGAGCGAGTCCCGCGCCCAGTCGTTTGCGCCGTAGTACTCGCGGTACCACTCGACGAAGGACTGGACACCCTCGAGCAGGCTCGTATCGGGGCGATAGCCGGTCAGCTCGTGCAGCAGGCTGGCGTCGGCCCAGGTTGCGGGCACGTCTCCGGGCTGCATCGGCAGCGGGTTGCGCAGCGCCTTCAGGCCGGTCGCCCGTTCGATTGCCGCGATGAAGTCGCCAAGCGGCACCGCCTGCGAGTTCCCGATGTTGATCACGCGCCAGGGGGCGACCGGCGACAGCGAGTCGCCCGGAGGGACAACCCCGTCGGCAGGCCGCTGCGGCACCACGTCGATCAGCAGACGGATGCCCTGCACCAGATCGGTGACATAGGTGAAATCGCGCATCATGCGGCCGTGGTTGTAGACGTCGATCGGCTCGCCGCCCAGAATCGCGCGGGTGAACTTGAACAGCGCCATGTCGGGCCGACCCCAGGGCCCGTAGACGGTAAAAAAGCGGAACATCGTCACCGGCAGACCGTAGAGATGCGCGTAGCTGTGGGCCATGCCCTCGGTGGCCTTCTTGGTGGCGGCATAGAAGGACATCTGGTGGTCGGTCCGGTCGGTCTCGGCGTAGGGCATGCGGGTGTTCGCGCCGTAGACCGAGGACGTCGACGCGAGCAGCATATGCTCCGGCGGAACCGCACGGGCGGCTTCGAGCAGTTCGAAGGTGCCGATCATATTGCTGTCGAGATAGCTGCGGGGGTCTTCGAGCGAGTGGCGTACGCCCGCCTGCGCCGCAAGGTGCACGACGATGTCGGGCCGCTCGGTTGCGAACAGCTCCCGGAGGAAGCCTGCGGTCTCGACAGACGCGTTGAAGAGAGAGAAGGCCGGCGACTCTCGCAGCATCGCCTGACGCTGCAATTTGAGGTTCACGTCATAGTATTCGGAGAGATTGTCGACCCCGACGACGCGAAACCCGTCGCCTAGGAGCCGCTGACACAGGTGGAAACCTATGAAGCCTGAAGAGCCAGTGACCAAAGCGGTGCGCATCAAAGAACTCCTAACAAAAAATCATTTCAAGAAAAAATATCTAAGTTCTTGTGGGCTGCCCGGCTGCAAGGCAAGCGGTTTCTGTCTCAAGGCAGCCATTGCTCGGTGCTCCGCCTGTCAGGGCACATTCGAGCGGCGACATCCCCCGCGAGCGCGCGGGTTGAAGCCATGGCGGGTGTCGGGCGGCGGTGCTCGCTGAGGGTGCCCGAGTTCGGCGATTCGAGCGAGCGGCAGCGTGATTTGACCAGGCGCCATGCCAAGACGATGCTGCGGATGCAGCCGTATCGGCAATGTTGCTCAACCGGAAACAGAGGCTTGCCCGGAAAATGAGCGGATTTCCCGCATCGGCACCATTAAATTCAGGCGCAGGCTTCCAATGAATTTTCACCTATCTACCTGAAAACAATGTATATTAGTCCTATGCGTAAAATGGATTACATTCCGCCCTTAGAAGGGCATCTTAAAATGTCTGTGAGGTATAGGTTAATGCAGCCTTAAAGATAATTGGCAGAGTATCTGCGCTTTGCTATAGTCTGATTCATTGAAAAAAGGAGTTTTCTAGCATGACTGATAAGACACCTCAGGGTGACTCCCTGGAATCCCCCGGCCGTCGCGAGCTGCTTGGCAAGGCCGGGAAATACGCAGCGGTTACGCCGCTTGCAGTCACCGCGCTTCTCTCCACCTCGATGAAGGCTGATGCCGGCGGCATCTTCCGTTCTGGCGGGATGAAGCACAAGAAAAAGTACAAGATGAAGAAGAAGTACGGCCACTATAAGCACTAAGCCCGCCGGGGGCCGGCGTTCTTCGGTCTCCTGATTTTCTTCATTTTGAGAAGACGTTTTTCGTTGAGTGAAAACCTTTTTGTCCTCCCCGCAGCAGGGGTCACGCTGGCGGAAGTGAACCGTCAGCATCTTCTCTTAGTCCCAGAGAAGGAGCTTCTGTTTTCGGCCACTCCCCCGGTGGCCGAGGCTTGGGCAGGGTTCGAACTTGGCGTTGCGTCCGTGACATCGGATGCCGCCGCTGCGACTGGCGGCGGCATTCTTGCGGACCTGATACAGATCGGCGCGCTGGAGCCGCTGGCCACGACGAGCGGACCGGCCCGCGTTTGCTGTTCCGAAACGCTTGATCTTGCGGGGCTGCGTGTCGGCCTTGCCTTCGAGGACGAGAACCTTCGCGCAGAGCTCATGCCCTGTTTCGCGCATCTTGGCGTGCCGCCCAGCCGGGGCGACGATCATATCGTCGTGCAACGCCAGGGCGAGCTCATCGGCATCGCCCGCCGCGACGAGGATATCGACTGGGTGGCACCGCACGAGGCGGTGCCGCTGCTCAAGATCAAGCTGACCGAAGTCCTGTTCGACCACACCCATGACGTCATGCTGCATGCCGCCCAGCTTGAACGGCAGGGGCGATGCCTGCTGCTGCTCGGCGACGCGGGTGCCGGCAAGAGCACGCTTGCCACCGCGCTCGAAGAAGCGGGCTTCTCATTGCTGAGCGACGACATCGTGCTGCTGTCGCGGAGCGGCGAGGTCGCCGCACTGCCATTTCCGGTGACGTTGAAAGAGGGCTCCTGGACGCTGCTCGGACACCGCCGTGAAGAGATCGAAGGCGCTGGACAGCACCTGCGCCCGGATGCGCTGAACGTGCGCTACCTGGGGCTGAAAGGCGATGGTGGCTGGAAGGATGTGGGCTGGGTCTTGAAGCTCGATCGCCAGTCCGAAGGCGCGGCTTCGATCAGGGATCTGAGCCTGTCCGAGGTCTTCTCGGCCATGCTTGCGGCCGCCTGGTCGGGCGAAGAGGCCATGTCGCCCGAAGTCTTCGCCGCGATGGCAGGATGTCTGCAAGGCGCGCGCCACGGACGGCTGACGTATTCGGATTTGCCGCGTGCCCTCGTCGAGGTGTCGCGGTTCTGTGACGTGGAATGAACGTGTAAAGCGGAGGTGTTCCTGGGAATTCAAGTTGGAAGTGATTGTCTGTAAGTGATTTTTTCAGAATTTTTTTTGCGTCTCCGCGTTCAGGTTTGTGACCGCGTTTCGCCATTTTTTAACGGCAATGGAATGGGTACATGAGAGCAGGTTTTACTGCGACTTCCCCTCTGGAAAGCCTTGGCCGCGCATTGTGCGGCGACCTTGGTCATGTGCCCGACTGGGCAGGGCTGATCGGCACGGCCAATGACGAATTCGTCACGCCAGCCCTGTATCACCGGCTGCGCCAGGGAGATGTTCCGTCCGCCGAACCCGAGGCGATGGCCTACCTCGGAGAGCTCGATTCCCTCAATTGTCGTCGGAATCGCAGCCTCTGGGCCATGGTCGCGGACTGCACGGGGCTGCTCAATGCCGCGGGCATCGTGCCGACCCTGATCAAGGGCGCCAGCGAGATGGCGCTTCAGGACGATCCCGCGCAATTTTACCGGCTGATGATCGACGTCGACATGCTTGTCGAGCCGAACGAGGCCGAACACGCGCAGCGCCTTCTGGCCGAGGCCGGGTTCACCGTGCTCGAGGACAGCGAGTATGAGCATTCGCCCGGCAGCTTCTGGAAAGAAGGCTACCTCGGAACGCTTGATCTGCACGCGGGCCTGCAATCGGGAATCGCGCGGTTCCTTCAGGGCGACGACTGGCAGCGGCGGCGTGTTCTTTGCGAAAAGGACGGGCTGCGATTCCGCGTCCCCGATCCCTCTCTGCGGCTGCTGATCAATATCAGCCATGACATGCTGCATCACACCGGGCTGGCCAGGGGCGGCATCAGCTTGCGCTACCTGCTGCCGCTGCGGATGCAGCTCCAGCAGGAGGCGGCGGGTCTCGATTGGCCCTGGCTTCTCGGGCTGCGGCGCGACCGCGCTTTCCGCCTCGCCTTCGATCTTCAGATGCTCATGCTTGAAGAGATCTTCGACATGCCGCTGCCGCCCGGGGTGCACCCCGATCGGCTCACCCGGCTGCTGCACCGCCGCCGCCTGCTCAAGGCGCGCCATCCGGGCTTCGCAGAGCTCGAGTGGGCCGTGGTGAAGCCAGTCTACACCCGGCTGAAGAAGCGTTGATCGGTTCAGGCAAAACGCGGGTCGCTGCCTGTCAGAGATCCTTTGGCGCGCGCTTGGCCCGGCAAGACGCCTTCTCGGATCGAAACTGCTTTGAGTCGTACCCCGGAAGCGATAAACCTCACGTATTGTTTTGTTATTCTAAGGATTTTTAAGATGAAGATTGCCATCATCGGCACCGGCTACGTGGGGCTTGTCTCCGGGGTCTGTTTCTCGGATTTCGGCCACGAGGTGGTCTGCGTCGACAA